>NZ_JAHCVK010000001.1 GCF_018476905.1 Geomobilimonas luticola | reverse complement strand
ACTCGCAACACCCCCCTGCCATATCACCTGCACCACTAGCGCTATCACCGTTACGGTAAAGAGGTTTCTCATTACGGATGGCATATACCCCCCTTGAGGTTCATCATTATCATACCGTCCAAGACACATTATTTTTAGTTGGCATCCCACTAGATCGGATGATGGAGTTATCCAGATCGAACAACTAAGCGCTGGTGGCGGGATCCCGAACGTTAGCGCTTATATCTTCAATCTTGAAACCAATTATCCAATAAGTAATTAAGCAAAACTAACGCCAAAAACCACGTAAATTGCCAACAATCCATATAATATTTCAAAGAAATACGAATATGTAATTTTGTGTATACATTACAGTGAGATGGGTTCAACGGATTTATCCGTCAAGGGGGGAAGAGATATCTGAAATATTTTGCGTCAGGAAATGTGTTCCGCCATATGACTGATACGGCAAAACAAACAAGATTTTTGTCGCCCGTAGCTGCTACCTCCAAGACTGCGGACATAAAAAAGCCCGCAGGTGCGGGCTTATGTACTGCAAAGAAGATGAAAAGCTCATGACATATCATCACGAGGAGCATCGGTGAAGCGCTTACTTAATAGCTTCTTGCACTTCAACCAGTCGTGCAGCTGGTTTATGCGCTGAATTCAAAGTTTACCCTTACCACTGGTCGAACCAGGTCCAGGTTTCGCTCCAGCCGCTCTCACCCTCTACGTTGCGCGCCTTGACGTGCCAATCGTAATCAGTGTTGTCGGGCAGGTCGCCCGGGTCGTACGATAAGGCAGTAGTCCAGCCGCTGTTGGAGACGACGACACCGTAGTTCAAGACTTCACAGTAATACTCAGTGGCCCCCGAGGCTGCATTCCAAACTAAAATTTCTAACGGGGTGTACTCATCCTCAAAACCGACTTGACCGTTAAATCCTGAGTATGGCGATGAAAGCGTGGGAATCGCTGGCGGCGCTGCCCCTGAGTTGGTGGACTGGTTTCCAGTTACCGGGGTTGGTTTGTAGTTAGTTCCCTGGTTCGTGCCGAAGGTGTCCACAGTCCCCTGGTATTCATATACCGCCACGTAATATGAGGTGCCGGCAGCCAGACCGGTTACCGCAACACTGGCGCCTGTACCTTTGTACACCACATAATTGCCTGCGCCAATCTGCGTGCCCCCGCCGAATACCGAGTTCGATGTATAACCAGTGTACGTACCGTCTGCCGGGTCCGAATTCACTGCTGACCCCTGCTTCATCAATACTATGGCCCCGTCACCGCTCCCCCGCGTCCAGTTCACGGTCATACCCGTTGAGCCAACTGCGGTGAAGTTCACCCCCGACGCCTGTGTCAACGGTTCCGTATAGAAGCTGCCATCAGGGGAATATCCTGTTGTGCCGTTTGTCGCGTAACCACGGTAGTATAGTTTCGTGCCGGCTGTCAGTCCTGTTCTTCCAAGGGTGAAGATGCCCGTTGCCGTCCCCCCTTCTGCCACAGCATTGCCAGTCGGATTCGCTGATGTTCCCCAGACCGTGCCGCGCGCGGTAATGGCTGCGCCTCCGTTAGAGGCCACAGTCGCCCCAAGGGTCGCCGTGGTGGTGCCGATTGCGGTCGCGGTCGGCAAAGTGAGGGTCGGTGCCGTTGGCGTGCTGGTGACCTGACTGCCGGCAAGTGGAGACGTGATGTTGTAGTTCTCGGTTCCAGCTGCGCCTGCCGCAAACGCATAAACCTTTACATAATAGGTGGTGCCTGGCGAAAGGCCGGTTACTGCAACCGTGGTTCCTGTCCCCTTATAGACAACGTAATTCAGGGTGCCTATCTGTGTGCCGCTGCCAAATGCCGCATTGGCCGTATAGGTAACGCCGTCGACTGGATCGGAGTTAACTGCCGAACCGGATCTCATCACCACGATCACATTTTTCGCATTACCGCTACTGCCTGTTGCCCAGTTAACCGTTATCCCGGCAACACCCACACTTGTAAAGCTTAGGGTAGTGGGCTGTGTCGGCTCTGTGTAAATAGTACCTCCTGGAGAGTAGCCTGTGCCTGCCGAGTTTGTCGCATACCCACGATAGTAGACACGCGATCCTTCGGTAAGACCGGTTCTGTCCTGGGTAAATACCCCGATAGCATGAGAGCCTTGGTCGACACAATTGGTAACCGGATTCGCGGTCAGTCCCCAGCAGGTGCCGTTGGCCGTAAGTGCCGATCCTCCGTTAGAGGCCACATTCGCCCCAAGGGTCGCTGTGGTTCTGGCAATTGCCGTCGCGGTCGGCGAGATAACGGTCGGTGGAGCTGCAGGCGTTGCACTGTACTCGTTACTCCAGGCAGTGCCTGCCGGGTTCTTGGCGCCGACTTGATAATAGATGACTACACCGTTGGTAAGCCCGGTGATTGTCCGCGGGGATGTGGCCGGATCGATGGTGGTCCCGTAGACTCCGCTGGCAGTGCCATAGAGGATAAGCGACGAGGAGGAACCCGTACCGGCAGTCCAGAATAATGTCAACAGGGTATTGCCGGAGATAGCCGATATGCCGGTCGGTGCCGAGGGAGGATAAACAATGGCCCACGGCGTAACCACATTCCAACCCTGGTCCGTGCCACTGCCCGTGTTTCCTTCGTGACAGCTTATCTGGCTATTACTCCCGTCTCCCCCGTAATAGTTTCCGGGGATGCGGCCGCTTCCGGATGCCCACAAGTCATAAGAGTAGTACCAGGCCGGGCTAGAACATGCCGGGCCGTAACAGCCG
Organism: Geomobilimonas luticola; assembly: GCF_018476905.1. GTDB lineage: Bacteria > Desulfobacterota > Desulfuromonadia > Geobacterales > Geobacteraceae > Geomobilimonas > Geomobilimonas luticola. The sequence goes on along the minus strand of NZ_JAHCVK010000001.1, from coordinate 1,415,451 downwards.
TCATAGTCTCCGGCACCGGACCCGGTGATCGCCGGATTTGGATTGTATGCGGTCCGCCCTTTGTGGCGCCCATCCAGGCAGTTGGTGACCATCAGGCGCGGCAGTACCGAGTTGTCATGGGAGGTATGGCATTTTGAGCAGGAATAGCTGTGCTGCCTTGTCCCGGGAGCGGTTTTCCAGTCCATCACCGACTCGTGAACCCTGTCCTTGCTCTTCCAGGTATGGGTCGTTCCGTTCGTCAGGGCGGTTTTGGGGTGACAGCCGAGGCACAAACCTGCCGACTGACTGGCGGTCTGGGTGATGTTGCCAGAAGCAAAGGTGTTCTGGTCGATACGGTACGTGGCACCTTCGTAACCATAGTCCGCGCGGATGGTGCCTCCAATATCATATTGCGGCGCCGTATCCTCCTTGTAGGGGGAGGTGAGCCAGGTACCTTTCAGGAGCGGCACCGCATACTGCTGGTTGGCCCCCAGGGTCGGGCTCACCCCGTGGGGGTCGTGGCAGGGGGTACAGAGCCCGTCGATGGACCCTGTCGGGGTGCTGGACAGCGGTGCCGAGGCGCCGTAGTGACCACCCATCACCGGGTTCTTTTTCTTGAAGGGATAGCGCCGTTCGGCGCCGGAGGTGCTGTAATCCTGGTACTTCGGCGCATCCCAGTAGCCGAGGATCGCCTGAGTCGCACCGTAGGTGGAGCCGTAGCCCCAGGGAGTAGTGGTTGCCGTCTGGTTGAGGTGGCAGTCGAGGCAGATGCTGGCCCCAGGATTGCGTACGTTCTTGTCCGCTGCACTCCCTCCCGCCTGGGGCTTGTAGCTGGTGGCGTAGCCCCCCTGACCGGTGACGGTCTCTTTCAGCAGCCCGCCCCGCTTCTTGCCCGTGGCGCTGGAGTAGCGGCTGGTGATCCCCGCCACGCTGGAGCCGTGGGAGTTGTGGCAGTCGTAGCACTGGACACCGGTGCCGCCGCTGGTGTTCGTTATGGCGCCATCCACACCGGTGCTGGTGTTCCAACCCCGCTGGTTCCCCGCCGCGTTGCCGTGGGCCGACAGGGATTTGGCAATCCGCTTCTGGGCCGCGTTGCCGACGGTGGAGTATTTGCCCCAGGTGGTCTTGCCGGTCTGGGCATAGCGGGCAGCGACGCTGGTGCCGTCCCAGGCGTACTGTTTGGGGGTCTTGCCGTCGCCGAAGGGGTCGGTGGTATTGTTCTGGTCGCTGTGGCATCCCAGGCAGTGGCTAGTCACTTTCTCGATTTGTCCCCGCGACCCGTCGGCGGTGTACTGGACCGCGGTGGCCCCGGCGGTGAAGGTGGTCGGACGGGCGGCGGCACCGTAGATGACCAGGTCTACCGGCGAGCCGGAAGCGGCCGCTCCGCCATGATAGGCGCTGTTGATGGTGCCGTTGCTGTTGGCCTCCCAGTGGCACTGGTAGCATTTGGCGTCGGTCAGCTCTCCCTGGACATGGTGGGAGCTCCCCCCGAATTGGCCGGTGACCGCTGCACGGCTACCCTGGGCTACGGAGTGGCAGCCGAGGCAGGAGCTTGCCCCCCACTGGGCGCTGGTGGCGCCATGGCAGGATATGGCACTGCAGGAGCCTCCTGTCGTGTTAAAGGTATAGCTGAAGGATGCCCCGCCGCCCGGATCGACGTTGTAGGCCCGGTTGACGTGGTTGCCTGCGTTGGTGATGGTGGTACCGTCACTGGTGGTGCCATTATGGCAACTGTTGCAGGTAAAGTTATGTCGCTGGTGGCTGTTGGCCTTGGGCAAACCGGTTGCATACGCAGGTGGATTGCCGTGGCATCCGGAGCAGGTCAGACTGCCGGAACCCCAAGCGGGTGTGGTGGTGACCGGGACGGTACCAGTGGCTACGGAGGTGCCGTTACTGTGGCAGTAGAGGCTGGTGCAGTTGCCGTAACCGCTGCGGGGAATAGAACTGCCATTGTAAGTACCAGGAGTGAACAGAGGACTGAAAGCGACGTTTATTGAGCCATTCACATGCGTTGTGAATATCTCCGCTGGGAACAGAGGTTGTGGTCCTGGTCCGTGAGAGATGTGGCAGCCTCCACAACCGGGTGTGGGAGAAGGATTCCACAGATGGCAGGTCGGACAGTTAAGTACCGAATTTGTAAGTGATTGACCAAAGTTATACGCAAGATGCTTTGTATGGCTGCCGGTTGTTATGGTTGTCGTTGAACCATGGCTACCGGCTTGAACCGCATGACAGGTCGAATTGCATGAGCCAAGATCCGTACCCCAGACAGGCGAACCATACGTGGGGGCATCGACCCCGCCGTCGGCCTGGACCGTCGAATGACAGTAAAGGTTCGTGCAGGTACCGTTACCGGTCCCCGCAAGGTTATTGGATGCTCCAGACTTTCCACCATCGCTTGTGGTGGCACCCGCCCGGTCATATTTACCACCAAGTACGCCAACTGTTGCCTTGCCCGAAGAGAAGCGCCACTGTACCGAGCCGTCAACATGGCGATCTCCCGAAAATCGGGAAGGGTGGCAGGTGGTACAGGATATCGCATAGACATATGCATGCATGACGTGGCTTGGTGAAGCGTTGTTAGCACTTGCATTACTAGCAAAATGACACGCTCCGCAGGCAGCGTCGGCAGGGTTCGCCCAGCGGGGAGACGGCTGGCTCCCGTTGCTCTGCCAGCTGCTACTGCCACCATGGCAGTAGGTACCGGAACAGGTGCGGGTCGCGATATCGTAAGTTGCAGATGAGCCGGCCAGGATGCCGGTCCGGTCGAGGTACACATCCTGGAAGGTGCCGGTGTTGTGGCTGTTCCCCTTGTGGCACTCGTTGCAGCTGTACTGGTAGTTCACCCCCCCACCGGCGTGCCGCCGGTGGGGGGAGGTGGTCTCGTTCACCCCCGCGTAACCGGCTGCCGCGGCCGGCGGCGGATAGCCGTGACAGCTGGAACAGCTGGCGGAGAAGGACCCGATGGCACTCTGGTGGCCGTGGCAGCTGGCGCAGACGTTGGCTTCGCTGCTTGCATGCTCGGGGGGATACCCCGCCCCCTGCGGCACGGCATGGCATCCCTGGCAGACCCCGGTACCCCGGTAGTCGACGTAGTTGCGGCTACTCCCCGTGTACTGGAAGAACACTCGCCCGTTGCGCACCGCTCCCGCACTGCTGGAGATGTTCATGTACCGCCGGATCAGAAAGACGTTGGGGCGCTTTTCCTCGTCGCTCACCGCGTTGGCGTCGTACGCCACGTGTCCGCTATGGCAGTCGGCGCACTGCACGTTCTGCCCCTTGTTGTTGTGGGAACCCTTCCCGGCGTGGCAGTCGCTGCAGATGTTGGGCGCCGCGGCGCTCGCCCCCCGCAGGTCGGTCCGCAGGAGTTTCCCCCCGGACGGAACGAGGCTCCCCTGCCGGGCGCTGGTGGCGCTGTCGTAGGTGGCGCTGGCGGAGTCGGCGAAGTGCACCCGGTGGCAGGTGGTGCAGAGGACTTCTCCGCCAATAAGTTTCAGGGCTGAGGTCGGATTGCCCAGGTTGCTGTTGACCGGTTCGCTGTAAAACGCTGCCGGCCGCGCCTTGGTCGCCCCGGAGTAGCTGACGGTGACCGGGTGGGAGCCGCTTAAGTGACTGCTGCTGTTCCGTTGCCGATGGCAGTCGAGGCACATCTCGTCCCGCTCGTTGAGGGAACGCAGAAACGGCGCGGAGTTGAAGGCGGAGGAACGGGGGTTCTTGACGTTGTGGCAGCGGACGCAGCTGATGGTTCCCCGCATGTTGTCCTTGGTCATCTGCGGGTTGAGGGGGGGCAGCGCCCCCGCCTGCGGAACGTTGTCCGAACCTGCCCAGTTATGGGAGGTCTGGTAGAGGGTGCCGGGCCGCGCCGAGGTGGCGTTGCCGAACGGGTTGGCGGCGTCCCCTGGAACGAAGGATTTGTTCCCCCCCTTGCCGTCAGCGGGATTGTGGCAGGTGAGGCAGAGATTGGTGTACCCCTGGGTCCCCAGGGTGCTGTGGCTCTGGTGACAGCCGCTGCAGGTGTAGCCGTTGGCCGTGTTATGGGGATAGTCGACCGCAAAGACCGTTGTTGCAACCAGCAGGGCCAGCACCATCGGCCCAATAATGTATGCACAGTGTCTTTTCATGGTCTGGCTCCTGTATGTTTTTATACCAGTTATATAACCTGTCATGCTCGTGCTATGACGGCTATTGCCTAGAAGTTATTAATTAATCATAAAACATATGAACCACGCCAAATCATATCGGTTTTTGACGCAACCCCCCATAACACGCCCAGAATAAAGACAACAAAACCCTATGATTAACAGCAAGTTATGTGCCATCAACCCGATTATTCATTTACTGTAATGATTACCGACTGTTTGCATCCACCGATCCTGGAATGGTAAATCCATACAAAAAAAACCGCCTTCCTGGGGTTTTCCCGGAAAGGCGGTCTAGCGGCAAATGACTTGGGGCAAAAACCGTTGCCTGACCAAGTATTTATATTTATTTCAGGCGCGTATCATCACGAGGAGCATTTTGAAGCGTTGATCGGACCGCAGGGAGTGGGGCTGGTTGGCGGGCATGATGATCATCTGCCCCGCCACGAGATGGTGGGCCGTCCCGGCAATAGTAATGTCCGCTTCCCCGTCCACTATCTGGACGACAGCGTCATAGGGGGCCGTATGCTCAGAGAGCCCCTGCCCGGCGCCAAATGCGAACAGGGTGAGCGTACCTATTTTCTTGTCGATGAGGGTGCGGCTCACCACTGCCCCCTCCTGGTAGGCGATCAGCTCGGTCATGGTCAGCGCCCGGGCCGCAAGATTCGTCGTTTCCTCGCTCATGGTCATCCTCTCTTTCCGTGAGCCGGCATGCCGGCAGATCTTTGTTTATGCAGACTTAGCCTGCACAGCCTGGGTTTCCAGGGTGGACAAGCGCTCTTTGAGTGCTTTTTCCCGCTCCCAGCGGGAGGTTACGTCCCGTATGACTGCCCCGGCCCCCTGCACGACCCCTTTGTCATCCCGCACGAGCACCATGGAAAACTCGGTCGAAAGACGGCGGCCATCCTTGCAGAGCGCCGGTGCAGTGAGGAGTTCGGTGGCATACCGGGTCTCCCCCGTAGCCATGACCCGGTAATAACCGTCCCAGTGCCTTTCCCGCATCTTGTCCGGAATAATGATATCCAGGGACTGCCCGATTGCCTCTTCCCGGCTGAAGCCGAACAATTTCTCGGCTCCAGGATTCCAGAACCGGATGAGCCCCTCCCGGTCGGAAAAGAGCACCGCCTCGCTGCAGCCAGCGACGATTTCCCGGCTGAGATGGTCAAAAGAATAATCTGCCATAGTGCAATGTACCTCCTGTCATTTTATGCTCTTACTCTACAGCGCAACGACGGGAATGCAATTGACCCAGGTCAAAGGCGCCCAGTTAGCCAAGCGGCCGTATAAATCTTCAGGGTAGATTTTACCTGCGTAAAATTTTTCCTTGCCACGCCCACAGCTTTTAGCTATATTAACACTCCCTAATCGGCTTGTTCGCGAACTGAGACCTGTTTTCTTTTCATCAACCGCAGAACGATGCACAAGGAGAAAAACGTCATGGTCGTACTTGTCCGCTGTTCGAACGACACCTGTGTCCCTGCGCTGGAATCCCGCCTTTCCGATCTCATCCGCGACGGCCTGATCACCGCTTTCTTCCGTGAAGGCTTGTGGGTCAACCTCGGGAAAACGACGCAGCACCACGAAGCGCCCCTGCCAAGAAGTACCCGGCGGCGCCTGATCGCCACCGTATCAACACTCTGATTCCACCCCGCACCACTGGATTGTCCATATCGGCTTGACCCTCTCCACGGAACGTGAATGCTACCGGTGCATCCAGGATCCCATTCGTCGTCATCTTCCTTCCATAATGTCCGCAAGCACCCAATCGGCAGCTAATTGCGCAGCCAGATACTGGTGTGAGACATATTTTGTCGCAATACTCTGATAGCATGGCACTATAACACAGAAGGAGGTATGCCGTGATCTATCTGACCAACGACAACCATGACCAGGCAGTCTACTTTGACCTGCGCAGGAGGGAACCCCATCGCCGTGCCGGAACCATCGAGCATCATTATTACGGCCTTCTGGGGAACGGGGTGTGCGAAGTGGCGGTGGAAGTCCGGCGCGGACGAAATGGAGTGGAGGTGGCCTTCGGCAGGGGGGGGCTGTTCGAGTTCGTGGAGGAAAGTGCTGTCCGCCGGATGGTGGGTGACGCGGTGCTTGCGCTCCATTGACCGGGCTGGCCGCTCAAGGGAACCCGGCATGGAGGTGTTGGCCACGATGAACCGTGTGACAAAGCAGGTCTAATCTGCTATGATTTCCCGGCTTGTCACTACAGATACCAAGCAGGTCACTGTGGAGAACCAACCCGTCCTGCCTGAAACCCGCCGAAAGGAGCTGCATCCATGAAACCAGCGTGGAAAATCGAGACCCAGGCCATCCAGGGGGGGTACGCCCCCAAGCCGGGGGATCCTCGCGTCGTCACCATCTGCCAGAGCACCACCTTCAAGTACGACAGCGCCGAACACGTGACGAAACTCTTCGACCTGGAGGAGGCGGGCTTTTTCTACACCCGCATCGGCAACCCCACCACCGACGCCTTCGAACAGAAACTCGCCATGATGGAAGGGGGAGTCGGAGCCCTGGCCACCTCGGCCGGCCAGGCAGCCACGACCCTCGCCATTTTCAACATCTGCCAGGCGGGCCAGCACTTCGTAACCGCCAGCACCCTCTACGGAGGCACCTACAACCTGTTCGCCTGCACCTTCCCCAAAATGGGGATCGAAGTGACCTTCGTCGATCCGGAAGCCCCGGCCAGCGAGATACTCAAGGCCTTCCGCCCCAACACCAAGGCGCTCTTTGCCGAGACCATCGGCAACCCCGGGCTGAACGTCCTCGATTTCGCCAAGTTCGGCGCCATCGCCCGGGAGAAGGGAGTGCCGCTGGTCATTGACAGCACCTTCGCCACCCCCTATCTCTGCCGCCCCTTCGAGCATGGGGCCAACATAGTCGTTCATTCGGCCACCAAGTACATCGACGGCCTCGCCACCAGCGTCGGCGGCATCATCGTCGATGGCGGGAACTTCGACTGGGGAAACGGCCGCTTCCCGGAACTGACCGAACCCGACGAATCCTACCACGGGCTCCAGTACGTGAAGACCTTCGGCAGCCTCGCCTACATCATCAAGGCACGGGTCCAGCTCATGCGCGACCTGGGGGCGACGCCAAGCCCCTTCAACTCCTTTCTCTTCACCCAGGGGCTCCAGACCCTGCCGCTCCGGATGCAGCGGCACAGCGACAACGCCCTGGCCCTGGCCCAATTCCTGGAAGGTCACCCCGCCGTTTCCTGGGTCAAGTATCCGGGGCTGAAAAGCCACGCGAGTCACGACCGAGCACTGAAATATCTGCCGCTGGGATGCAGCGGTGTCCTCACCTTCGGTATCAAGGGGGGGGCCGAGGCGGGCAAGAAGTTCATGGAGGCGTGCAAACTTGTCGCCCTCGTGGTCCACGTGGGTGATGCCCGCAGCTGCGTCCTCCACCCGGCCAGCACCACCCACCGCCAGCTGACCCCTGAGCAGCAGGCCGCCTCCGGCGTCACTGCCGACCTGATCCGTCTCTCTGTCGGCATCGAGCACATCGATGACCTCATCGCCGATGTGGATCAGGCCCTGGCGACCAGCCAGAAGTAAGTCCGTTCTTCACAACGAAAAAAAGCCTGCCGGAAATCGGCAGGCTTTTTTATGGTGGGGCTCGACGGATGGTCCGTCAGTTGCCCCCTTTTTTCGGACACTTGTCGCACGGCACGGTCGCCGCCTGCTGGGGGCACTCCTTGTTAGGACACTCCTTCTGCGGGCAGTTGGCGCAGTTAATCTCTCCTTGTGCCCCTTTCATCTGCGGACAATCCTTCGGACCGGGACAGTTGGCACAGTCGCACGTGGCTTTTTTCGGACAGTTTGCGCAATCCATCTGTTTCGGACAGTTGGCACATTTTCCCACCGTCGCCGCGGGCTCGGCCGGTGCGGAAGTGGCGGTGACGGCATTGGTCACGACCGACACGGCTATGGCAACGACAAAGAGGAAGATGATGACTACTCTGTTCATGGGCACTCCTTTGCTGATACATTCAGTTTTTCGAATCAATGGCGTTCAACATACACGTGTGCGGATAGCCTGTCAACGGCTATTCGGCGTTCCCTGACAGGAAGGGCGACTCCCGGCCGAAACTCACTCGTAGACGCGGTAGAGCGATTCGACCACACAGGCCGGCTTCTCCCCACCCTCAATCTCCACAGTAAGCCGGTAGGTAATCTGCGCGCCCCCCTCGATCCTTTCCGTGGCCAAGAGATGGGTGCGCGCCCTGATGCGGGAACCGACCACCACCGGCGTGGGGAAACGAAGCCGGTTGAGGCCGTAGTTCACCCGTAGCCGCATCCCCGGATAATTCCGCGGAAAGAAGTCGGGATGGTTACTCTCCGTCAGGTAGGGGAGAAGTGACAGGGTCAGGAAACCGTGGGCGATGGTGGCACCGTAGGGTGACTCCCGCCGGGCCCGCTCCGGGTCGGTGTGGATCCACTGCACATCGCCGGTCGCCGCGGCGAAGCGGTCGATTCGTTCCTGGTCGATTGCGAGCCAGGGGCCGACATGTATCTCGGTGTCGAGCTGCGGAGCAAGGAATTCCATGAGTTTGTCGGCTGCGGACATGGGACCTCCAAGGCTGTTTTAACCTTCATATAGCATGCTTCATGGCAGTTTGCACCCCGAATCGCCATCACTCCCTGGTGGCTTGATTATCGGGGCAATTCTGCTACTATGTGGCTTCACACCGGACAGGAGCAGCCCATGGACAACATCACCCCCCTTCTCCCCGACGACGACCATAACCGCACACTCGTCGCCAACGTCCACCCCGACGACTGGGTCAACCCGGTGCCGACCTGTCGGTACAACCTGGTGGTGATCGGCGGCGGCACCGCCGGCCTTGTCTGCGCCGCCGGCGCCGCCGGCCTGGGTGCTAAGGTGGCCCTTATCGAACGGCATCTGCTGGGGGGAGACTGCCTGAACGTGGGGTGCGTTCCCTCCAAGGGGCTCATCCGGTCGGCCCGGGCCGTGCACGACGCCCGTACCGGTGCCGGCTTCGGTGCCCGGGGGGGAGTCGGCATCACCGTCGACTTTGCCGCCGCCATGGAGCGGATGCGCCGGCTCCGGAGCGAGATCAGTCCCCACGATTCAGCCCGCCGGTTCCGGGACGAACTGGGGGTGGATGTCTACTTCGGGCAGGCGTCCTTCGCGGAATCGGACTGCGTGGAGGTTGCCGGCACCCGGCTCTTCTTCCACCGGGCTGTCGTCTGCACCGGCGCCCGGGCGGCTGCCCTCCCCATTCCCGGCCTGAAGGAAGCGGGGTATCTCACCAACGAGACGGTGTTCTCCCTGACCGAGCTGCCGACACGGCTGGCGGTCATCGGCGCCGGCCCCATCGGCTGCGAGCTTGCCCAGAGCTTCTCCCGCTTTGGCAGCCAAGTCACCCTGATCGAAGCTGCACCCCGGATTCTCGGCCGGGAAGACCGTGATGCAGCAGACATCCTCCACGCCGCCTTCATCCGGGAAGGAATAGAGCTGCGGCTCGGCGTGAACATCCTGCGCGTCGAAACGCGGGGCGACGGCAAGGCCATCATCATGGAACGGAACGGGGTCACGGAAGAGGTGCTGGTCGACCGGATACTCCTCGGTGTCGGCCGAGCCCCCAACGTCGAGGGACTCAACCTGGAACGGGGGGGTATCGCCTACGATGCAAAGGTGGGCGTCACGGTGACCGACACCCTGCAGACCAGCAACCCCCGGGTCTACGCCGCCGGCGACATCTGCTCCCCCTATAAATTCACCCACACCGCCGACGCCCAGGCCCGGATCGTCATCGCCAACGCCCTCTTCTTGAGACGGCAGAAGTCATCGGCCCTCACCATCCCCTGGTGCACCTACACCGACCCGGAGATCGCCCACGTGGGAATGTACGAGCAGGACGCGGATGCGAAGGGGATCGAGGTAACCACCCTGACGGTCCCGCTCGCCGATGTGGATCGGGCCGTGCTGGACGGCGAAACGGCAGGGTTCGCCCGGGTGCACCTGAAAAAGGGGAGCGACCGCATCCTCGGCGCCACCATCGTCGCCCGCCATGCCGGCGAGATGATAAACGAGCTCTCTCTGGCCATCACCGAAGGTCTCGGTCTCTCGGCAATCGCCCGGACCATCCACCCCTACCCGACCCAGGCGGATGCGATCAGGAAGCTGGCCGACGCCCACAACCGGGCCCGTCTCACCCCCTTCGTGAAACGGATGCTGTCCGCCTGGCTCGCCTGGCAGAGGGGGTGACGGTGAACGGGAAAAAGCTTGCCATCGCACTGGCCATCATTGCCGCCCTGGTGCTTTTTTTCGTCCTGGACCTGGGGCGGTTCTTCACCCTGGAAGCGCTGAAGGAGAACCGCCAGGCTCTCCTCGACTATTATGGAGATCATCGGGTGGGCATGATAGCCGGCTTCATGGGAATCTACGTTGTCCAGACCGCCCTCTCCCTTCCCGGCGCCGCGATCCTCTCCCTGGCAGCCGGGGCGATCTTCGGTGCGGTGCTGGGAACGCTCTATGCCGTCATCGGCGCCACCGTCGGTGCCACCCTCGCCCTCCTCGTCACCCGCTACCTGCTGCGGGATGCGGTGCTCACCCGGTTCGGCCCGAAACTGGAAAGGATCAACCGTGAACTGGAGGAGCGGGGGCTCCATTATCTCCTCTTCCTGCGGCTCGTGCCGGTCTTCCCCTTCTTCCTCATCAACCTGGCGGCGGGAATCACCCGCCTGCCGCTCCGGACCTTCGTCATCGGCACCCTGGTGGGGATCATCCCGGGCGGATTCGTCTACTGCAATGCCGGCGCCAGCCTCGCCACCATCACCTCCGCCGGGGATGTGGCCTCCCCCCGGGTGCTCGGTTCCTTCGCCCTCCTCGGTCTGTTCGCCCTGGCGCCGGTGGTATATGGTAAAATGAAAAAAACCGGAACCCGGGACCAGTGATCCGGGACCGGGAAAACCCTATTTATGCACAAAAGCAGTTTTTACATATCACGATTCACTTTTCACCATTCTCGGAGCCATAGATGGTAGCCGCTTTCAAGGAACGCCTCAGACAGATCAACCCGGGCTATGTGAAGTTCCATACCCTGCAGACCCTCCAGCTCAACCTGGGGGACCGCTGCAACCTCTCCTGCAGGCACTGCCACGTGGGGGCCTCTCCCCGGGGGGAAAAGGTCATGGGACGGGAGGTCATGGAGACCGTTGCCGCCCTCCTCACCCGACGTCCGGGGACCATCCTGGATATCACCGGCGGCTGCCCCGAACTGAATCCCCTTTTCCGCCACCTCGTGGAGATGACCGCCGGCCTCTCCCCGCGCCGCATGGTGCGGAGCAACCTGACGGTTATCGACGAACCGGGGATGGAATGGCTCACCCGGTTCTACCGGGAACAGGGGCTGGTTATCGTCGCCTCCCTCCCCTGCTACCAGGAGGAGAACGTTGACCGTCAACGGGGTGGAGGGGTCTTCGGTCGGAGCATCGCCGCCCTGCAGCAGCTCAACGCCATGGGGTACGGCAAGGAACTGGAACTGAACCTGGTCTACAACCCGGGTGGTGATTTCGTCGCCGGCTCCCAGCGACACCTGGAGGCCGCCTACAAGAAGGAGCTTCTGGAACGGTACGGCATCCACTTCAACAACCTCTTCACCATCACCAATGCCCCCATCGGCCGTTTCCGGGAGTACCTGGAGGCCCAGGGAGCCTACGACCGCTACCTGAACCAGCTCGCCACCCGCTTCAACCCCGATGCGGCAGGCAACATCATGTGCCGCACCCTGGTGAGCGTGGACTGGAAAGGGTTTCTCTACAACTGCGACTTCAACCAGGCCATCGGCCTCCCCATCACCGGCGACGACGGGAGCATCCTGAAGATCGACGACCTGGAGTCGGCTGCCCGGACCGGCACCGACTTGTTCCTCGCCCAGCACTGCTACTGCTGCACCGCCGGCGAGGGATCGAGCTGTACCGGGGCTCTGGCGGTATAACCGTGAAAGACATGTCTCTACGAAGAGCCAAAATGGGCTAAAAACAAAGGCTTTGACGCAGAGGCGCAGAGACGCAAAGAAATACAAAAGACAAATCTTCAAAGTTAATAACGGGTTTAAGGTTTTGATGCTCTCTGCGTCTTTGCGTCTCTGCGTTAATGATTGTTGGATTTTCTTCTTTTAAGTTTATTTGATCCTCGTGGTTAACAAAAGATTTTCTGGAGGGACACATGGACAAACGGCAGCTCTGGGAGCGTTACCAGGAATACCTTTACGTCAGCGACGAACTGGGGCTCATGCTCGACATCAGCCGGATGAACTTTCCGCCCGATTTCTTCGATCGGATGGAGTCCGGCATCCAGAAGGCGTTCACCGACATGGCCGCCCTGGAGGGAGGTGCCATCGCCAATCCTGACGAGCAGCGGATGGTGGGGCACTACTGGCTCCGCAACCCGTCCCTGGCCCCCACCCCGGCCATCGCTACGGAGATCGAGGGCACGCTGGCACGGGTGCAGACGTTCGCCGCCCACATCCACGCCGGCAAGGTATGTGCGCCGAACGGACGCCCCTTCACCCGTCTCCTAGTGGTGGGGATCGGCGGCTCGGCCCTCGGCCCCCAGTTCGTCGCTGACTCCCTCGGATCGGCTGCGGACCGGCTTAAGGTCCATTTCTTCGACAACACCGACCCGGACGGCATGGACCGGGTGCTGGCGGAAATCGGGCCGGCCCTTGCCGAGACCCTCACCCTCGTCATCTCCAAGAGCGGCGGCACCAAGGAGACACGTAACGGCATGCTGGAGGCCCGGGAGGCGTACCGCAAGGCGGGACTCGACTTCGGCAAATACGCCGTGGCGATCACTGGTGCCGGAAGCGAGCTGGACGCGACCGCTGTCGCCGAAGGATGGCTCGCCCGCTTCCCCATGTGGGACTGGGTGGGAGGGCGGACCTCCGTCACCTCGGCAGTGGGGCTCCTCCCCGCCGCCCTCCAGGGGCTCGACATCGACGGTTTGCTGGCAGGTGCCCGGCTCTGCGACGAAACGACCCGCAGCCCGATCGCCCGCGCCAACCCGGCGGCACTCCTCGCTCTTATGTGGCACTACGCCACGGACGGAAGGGGAACAAAGGACATGGTGGTCCTCCCCTACAAGGACCGGCTCCTCCTCTTCTCCCGCTACCTGCAGCAGCTGATCATGGAGTCCATCGGCAAGGAGACGGACCTGGACGGGCGGGTGGTAAACCAGGGGCTGACGGTGTATGGCAACAAGGGGTCCACCGACCAGCACGCCTACGTCCAGCAGCTCCGGGAGGGGATCCCCAACTTCTTCGCCACCTTCATCGAGGTGCTCGCCGACCGGGAGGGAAGGTCGCTCCTGGTGGAACCGGACGTCACCAGTGGCGACTACCTGGCCGGCTTCCTCCAGGGAACCCGCACCGCCCTCTACGACAACGGGCGTGAATCCATGACCATCACCGTAGAAAAGCTTGATGCCCGGGCTGTCGGCGCTCTCATTGCCCTCTACGAGCGGGCCGTAGGCCTCTACGCCAGCCTCGTCAACATCAACGCCTACCACCAGCCGGGGGTGGAAGCGGGAAAAAAAGCGGCCGGAGAGGTACTGGCCCTGCAGGGGAACATTCTTGCCGCCCTGCGCAGGATCGCGGGAAAGGCCTTTACGGCCGAAGAACTGGCGGCAGAACTGGGCGAAGAGGAAACGGAGACGGTCTTCCGCATCCTCCTCCACCTGGCGGCCAACCCCGATCACGGGGTGGAGATGGAACGGTCGGAATCATTCTGCACCGGCAGCTTTGCGGCAAAGGGGTAACTGCCGTCACATGCATTTCTGCACATGAAAAAGCCCGCATCAGCGGGCTTTTTCGCCAGACATGAGATCACAGGCCATGCATTGAATTTATATAATAAATCCGTCCGTCTATTTAATATACTTTTACAAGCATTATTGGTACCATGCATACTCGTATCAAGTTCAAGCCATTCAATCAGTGACAATACCAGCCGTAAATTCCTCCAACAGCCACTGCCTCCTACCGCATAAGGCGACATCCTATTGACCTCACCGAGGCCGCACCAGCGAGTCCACACACCGACCACCACGAACGGGGAAAGCAGAAATGGCCCCATTCCGCCGCAAGACTGAACCCGCTCACCATTCTCACAACGTGGTAAGTGTAGAAAAGGAATTCGCGTGAACAAAACATTGCAGGAGTTGGCCGATTATCTGGGCGGCCGCGTTATAGGAGACCCTACGGTCAGCATCGGAGGTCTCGGAACGCTCGATACCGCGACTGAGGGGCAGATAACCTTTCTTGCCAACATCAAGTATGCCCCCAAGGTAAAGTCGACACGGGCGACGGCGGTTATCATCCCCCCCAACGCCGACCACTTTGACCGCAATGCCCTTATCGTGGCAAGTCCCTACCTCGCCTTCGCCAAACTGCTTGCCCTGTACTCCGCCAAGCCCAGAAAGGCCAGGGGAATAATGGATGGGGCTTTTGTCGACACTGGCGCCGTCATCGGCGAGGAGGCGTCCGTCTATCCCGGTACCTTTATTGCCGAGGGTGTCCGTATCGGCGACCGGGTGACGCTTCATCCGAATGTAACCCTTTACGAAGGTGTCGTCGTGGGAGATGACGTTACGCTGCACGCGGGAGTATCGGTGCGCGAGGGGTGCCATATCGGGAACCGGGTAACCATCCACAACGGCACGGTCATCGGCGGGGATGGTTTCGGTTACGCGCCGGATGGCCATTCCTGGGCAAAGATTCCCCAAATCGGCAACGTCGTCATAGAAGACGACGTGGAGATCGGGGCCAATGCGACGGTGGACCGGGCAGCCCTTGAGACGACCCGCATCGGACGCGGCACGAAAATCGACAACCTCGTCCAGGTGGCTCACAACTGCCAGATCGGAGAGGATTGCATCATCGTGGCACAAACCGGCATTGCTGGCAGCGTCAAACTCGGGCGGCATGTAACCCTCGGGGGGCAGGCTGCGATCGTCGACCATGCCGTGATCGGTGACAACGCCATGATTTCCGGTCAATCGGGTGTTTTCGGCAATGTGGCAGCCGGCGAGATCCTGAGCGGCACCCCGGCCATCCCACACCAGACGAGGCTCAAGGCTGCCGCCGTTTTCCCCCATCTGCCCGAAATGCGCAAGACGCTTGCCAGGATGGGGGCGCGACTGAGCAAGGTGGAAGAACAACTGGAGCCGCTCCAAATAACTCCCCTGGCAGTTTGAGATTATTACCACCCCCCCATGGCCACGCCTGGCGTGGCCTTTCTTGTATGTGCAGTCGGTTGAGATAAAACTGCTATTCCACCAGCCCGCTCGTCCCCCTCCAAGCCGCTCTACACGGTCTTTTCCATGATTTTTTGTTGAATTTACCCCGATAACGGGATAAACTTGCCTCCCTTTTTTCTCCATTCTTAATGAACGGCTGGACCGGTCGAGGATGTTGCCGATGCACAAGCTCCGCCTGCTGATCAGAAAGATACACACGCCGATCACCATCATGCTGGTGCCACACACACGCTTCAGCGCACGCAGCATCCGGATCCCGTTCATTCTCGCCCTGGCGTTCTGTGCCTTTTCCTGCCTGGGGCTGGTCTACACCGCCTCCCTCACCGTGCAGGCCTTCGACTACTACCGGATGAAGAAGCAGTACACCGCCATGTCCCGCCAGTTCAACGAGATGGAATCCACCATGGCGTCCCTCAAGCAGTCCGAATCCCAATTCCGGAAGCTCTTTTCCCTCGGCTCCCGTAAGGAGGTCCTCAGCAACCTCCCCACCGACGACGGGGGCTCCATCGACGTCGAGGCGCTCAAGAAGCAGATCACCGAATCGGTGGAATCGGTGCAGGAGATAAAGTCGTACCTCGCCAAGCAGCACGACGTCTTCCAGGCAACCCCCCATGGGTGGCCGGCGACGGGAGAGGTCAGTTCCGGATTCGGCATGCGGGAGCACCCCCTTTACGGCGGCCGGAAGTTCCATACCGGCATCGACATCACCCTTTCCAAGGGAACCCCCCTGCACGCCACGGCCGATGGGGTGGTAAGCTTCGCCGGCCGGAACGCCGGCAACGGCAATATCGTCGTCATCGAGCACGGTTACGGCTTCAGCTCGGTATATGCCCACAATTCCAAGAACCTGGCCCGCCCCGGACAGACGGTGAAGCGGGGAGAGGTCATCGCTCACTCGGGATCCACCGGCGCCTCCACCGGCCCCCATGTCCACTATGAAGTCTGGAAGAATGGCCAGAGCGTGAACCCGAAGCCGTTCATCGAGGCGAGCAACTGATACGCACTGCAGAGAAAGGAGCCTGACCGCATGTTCAGCCCCAAGCACCCGAAACTGGAAGTTCTCATCGGCCCGGAAACGACCATCAAGGGGGAACTTACCTCGAAGGGGACGGTCAAGATCGATGGCAGGTTCGAAGGGAATCTCGTCGCCGACTGCATCATCATCGGCGAGGGGGGGTCTGTCCTGGGGGACGTGACGGCCAAGGCGCTGATCGTCGGGGGAAAGCTCACCGGCAACGCCCGCACGAGCGAGAGCGTGGAAGTGCAGCCGAAGGGGGAGTTGTGCGGCGACATCGTCACCACGCGACTGTCGGTTGCCGAGGGAGGCCAGTTCGACGGGCGCTCCTCCATGCAGAAGAACAACCTGGAGATCGAGTTCAAGCCCGTGGAAGCGTGAACAAGCCCATCTGTAAACGGCAGCACGCCAAGAGCCCGCGGATGCGGGCTTTTTTGCGTCGAAAGCATTAACCTTTCCAGGAACTGGCCCAATCTTCCGTTTCGTGGTACAAGGAATCATGACTAACTTTGCCGTCAGCGAGGAAAAGAACCGCTGGCTCCGGGAACGGATGGCCGCGGTCGGACTCCGGGAGGAGGATATGGAGGAACGGTTCGTCCGCTCCTCCGGCGCAGGGGGACAGCACGTCAACAAGACCGCCACCTGCATCTGGCTCCGCCACCGCCCCACCGGCCTGGAGGTTAAGTGCATGGCGGAGCGGAGCCAGTCCCTGAACCGCTTCCTGGCCCGGCGGGAGATGGCGGAGAAACTGGCAGCCTTCAACGGGCTCCCCACCACGAAGGACGACAAGGCTGACAAGCTCCGCCGGCAGAAGGCGCGACGCAAGCGCAAGGCAACGACGAAATACACCAAACCCGAAATTGACAAGGATAGTCAGGAAAGCCCCTAACCAAGGCGAATAGTACACGGTACCGGCGGAAAAATCTGATAAAGAAAACAAAAGCAAGTTTTTCGGTTTCACATCCGCAGTTATCCGCCTTGTCCGCTTTTTCCGCGTTCTATTGCTTTTTTTGGGTTTATCTTGCCAATTCTGTTTGAACAAAGGCTTTAATAAATGATCACCACCGAAACCCTCCGCACCCTGGAGTTCCCTCGCATCGTCCGGCTCGTCGCCGGCTTTGCCCACAGCGACGCCACGGTCGATGAGATCGACCGGCTCGCTCCCCTGGCGGATCGCGAAGAGATAGAAACCCGCTTCGCCCGGGTCGAGGAGATCCGCCGCCTCGCCCAGCTCGGCATCACCCTCCCCCTTGCCACGTTCGCCGACATCCGGCCGGTGCTGGCCCAGGTCCGTCCCACCGGGGCGGTGCTCGACCCCCGCGACCTGGCGCTGCTCATGCCGGTCCTGCGCATCATGACCGCCATCGCCCGGCAAATCGCTTACCGGACCGACATCCCCCGCCTGCAGCAGCTGGCCGGCCACGTCACCGGCTTTCCCGACCTGCTGGAATCCCTGGAGCGCTCCCTCGACAGCGAAGGGGCGATCCTCGACACCGCCTCCCGCCTCCTCCACGACCTGCGCGGCCGCAAACGGGGGCTGGTCCAGCGGATCCGCCGACGGCTGGAGGAGATCGTCCGGGAGCGACAGACCGCCATCTTCCTCCAGGACGACTTCATCACCCAGCGGAACGGCCGGTGGGTGATCCCGGTCCGGATGGACTCCAAGGGGATGGTCCCCGGGGTTGTGCACGACGTTTCCAACTCGGGGGAGACCGCCTTCATGGAACCCCTGGAGATCATCGGCCTGGCCAACGAGTTGGAGAACCTGGTCGCCGAGGAGAAGGTGGAGGAGATCCGCATCCTGCGCGAACTCTGCCGCTGGCTGCGGGAGGAGGCCGAGCCCCTCTCCGCCCAGTTTGCCTCCCTCGTCCTCCTCGACCTCCTTAACGCCATCGCCCGCTTCGGAGAGCTGGTGCAGGGGGAGGTCCCCCGCCTGGGGGGAACCGGCCTCCGGCTGGTGGGGGCACGCCACCCCCTCCTCCTTCTCCAGGCACGGGAGAGCGGCCGGGGGGTGGTGCCCCTTGATCTTGACCTGGGAAGTGAAACCCCGGGGGAAACGCCGAGCCGGGTCATGGTTATCACCGGTCCCAACGCAGGGGGCAAGACCATCGCCATAAAAACCGCAGGGCTCCTTCTCCTCATGACCCTCTCCGGCATCCCGGTTCCCGCTGCCGCCACCTCCGTCTTCCCCCTGGCGTCGCAACTGCTGGTGGACATCGGTGACGAGCAGTCCATCGAGGCCAGCCTCTCCACCTTCTCCTCCCACGTGAACCGTATCGCCGGCATCGTCCGCAAGGCGGACCACCGCACCGTAGTGCTCCTGGACGAGCTCGGGACCGGCACCGAACCGCTCCAGGGGGCGGCCATCGCCTGCGCCGTCCTGAAGGAGCTCCAGGAGCAGGGGGCGCTGGTGCTCGCCACCACCCACCTGACCGACATCGTCGGCTTCGTCCACCAGCGGGAGGGGATGGTCAACGCCGCCATGGAGTTCGATCGACAGACCTTCACCCCCCTCTACAAACTGAAGAGCGGGGAACCGGGCCAGTCCCACGCCCTGGAGATCGCCCGCCGCTACGGCCTCCCCGACCGGCTCATCGACTTCGCCCGTGGTCTTCTGGGTAGAATGGAATCGGAATTCCATGCCCTGCTGGGAGAACTGCAGGAGCAGCGCAATCGCCAGGACCTGCTCCTGGCCGAACAGGAACGTCATAACCGGGACCTGGCCACCCGTGAGACGCAGCTGAAGGAACGGCTGGCAGCGGCGGAACGGGACAAGCGGGATGCCATGGAGAAGGCCCACCGGGAGGCGAAGGAGGTCATCCAGGCGGCACGCCGGGAGGTGAACGCCATTCTGGACGAAGCACGGCGGGAGAAGAATAAGGCGGCACGGCAGAAGGTCGCCGAACTAGAAGAACAGGCCGAGACGCGGTTGCGGGAATTCCATCCCGAGGAGGAACTCCCCCCCGACAAAATTGCCGTGGGGGAAACGGTTTTTGTCCGCTCCCTCGGGTACGACGCCCAGGTTGTGGCGCTGGACACGGGGCGGGGGCGGCTGCGGGTCCGGGCCGGCGCCCTGGAGATCGAAGTCCCCTTGGACGGCGTTGCACCGCCTCGGGGGAAGGCCGCCAAGGGTGGTGTAAAGGGGAAGCGTCCGGCGCCGGAAGAGGAAGCGCCGACGCGAGAACTCAACCTGGTCGGCAGCCGGGTGGACGACGCCCTCCCCCACCTGGAGAAATTCCTGAACCATGCGTCCCTGGCGGGGTACGGCGAGGTGCGGATCGTCCACGGCAAGGGGACCGGCGCCCTCATGCGCGGCGTACGGCAGTTTCTGGACGGTCACCCGCTGGTACGGGAGGTGCGGGAAGGAGAGGCGTTCGAGGGGGGAAGCGGCGTGACCGTGGTAACGCTCCGGTAAGGGGATGGCACCCAGGGACGAAACGTCATCTGCCTGGAGCA
Organism: Geomobilimonas luticola; assembly: GCF_018476905.1. Lineage (GTDB taxonomy): Bacteria > Desulfobacterota > Desulfuromonadia > Geobacterales > Geobacteraceae > Geomobilimonas > Geomobilimonas luticola. The sequence continues at coordinate 1,395,561 of NZ_JAHCVK010000001.1, read as the reverse complement.
CCTGAAAGGAAGAGCTTCGATGGGAAAAGATATTCTGGCGGCACTGACCGCCCTTGTCGGATACGTGGCGCTCGCCTTTGCCGCCATGACGTTCATCCCCTGGGGGGAACGACTGGCGCTGGTGCTGGTCGCCGGTCTGCTCGGCGTGTTCAGCCGCAGCTGGAGCTGGACGAGGGTACTCCTCTTCGCCCTTTCGGCCGCCAGCCTGGAGATATTCGGCATCTACCTGGCCACCCGGGATCCCCTTAGCCAGGCAGGCGCCCACGGCATGTTCATCTTGAACGAGTTCGGACGCAAATCGGCAGCCACCCTCCTTATCGTCATCCTTATCGCTGTTGTTGCTGCCGGAGTCGGCTACTGGCTGGGAAACCACAAGGGGAGTGACCAGCACCACCGGCAACGCCATGACCGTGAGAACGGGGAACAGGGGGACTCCCTGATGCGGTCAAGCAGGTACGTCAACCTCGGCTACCAGGCGGGACTGTTCCTGTTGGCGACACTGGTGGTCGGCATCAGCTATCACTACGTGGATGCATGGCTGGCCCGTGCTGTCCTGGATTTTCTGCGATCCTGGAACCTTTCCTTCCTCGGCACCAGGAGGATGCCGGACCTCCTCTTCCCCCTGGTCTGCGTTGCCACGGTGGCCATGTGGATCGACTATTTCCTCGTGCAACGGAGCGGGCGGGACGGTGGAAAGGGGAGGTTCCTGCTCCTCGCCGCCACCGCCATCCCCCTCGCCTATGTTTTCAAAAAGCTGCTCCAGGGGATTTTCGGCAGGGGGTATACGCGGAGCTGGCTCCACCACCACGGCTCCTTCGGTTTCACCTGGTTTCACGGAGACGGGGGGTTCCCCTCAGGACACATGCTGGTCTTTACCGCCTTCTTTGCCGCCGTCTGGTACCATTTCCCCCGGTATCGCGTCCCCTCTGTCCTGGCGGTGCTCATCCTCGGAATAGCCCTTATACTTACCGACTACCACTTCCTCAGCGACCTGGTCGCCGGCACCTACCTGGGAATACTGGTCACCACTCTGACCGGCCGCACCATGGAATATATCTCCGCAAGAGATACGGAAGGAGGGGATCCGCCATGATCGTCTCCCTCATCGCCGCCATGGCGGAAAACCGGGTCATCGGCAGCAAGGGGGGCATCCCCTGGCACCTCCCCGCCGATCTGGCGCATTTTCGGGAACTCACCACGGGACACCCGGTCATCATGGGGAGGACGACCTTCGCCTCCATCGGCCGTCCCCTCCCCGGCCGGCGCAACCTGGTGCTGAGCCGGACCGCGGGATTCCGGGCAGAGGGGGTGGAGGTATTCGCCAGCCTGGAAGATGCCCTGGCCGCCTGCACCGGAGCGGATGAGGTCTTCATCGGCGGTGGCGGTGAGGTCTACCGGGAGGCACTACCGCGGGCGGACCGGATCTACCTCACGGTCGTCCACCGTTACTACGAGGGAGACACCTTTTTCCCGGAGATACCAGGGGATTTCAGGGAAGTGCTGCGCGAGGAAAGAGATGGCCCCCCCCCTTTCAGCTGGCTCGTCCTGAAGCGTCACCGGTAGGCGGTTTCACCGGAAGCCCCGGTCTCAACGGAAGCAGTGCTCACAAAGCCCCGCCGTCATGGTCGGGGCTTTGTCGTTCGGGTTGCACCATCTCACCCATGAACCTCCACAAAAAACGCTCTCCTGGATAGTATTGCCCGAACCAACCCGTCATTTTTTGACTCAAGTCAAAGAACAATTTATTAAACAGTGTTCTAACTTGTCGCATCAAAAGATTGAGATACACTTTCCACAGCTCGACTGCATCATTAGATATGACCAACGATCGACGACCGGCTCCGCTTTGCTGCCCGGGCCGGTCCTTGCCCCCCAAAATATGGATCAAGGACCAAAGGAGTTACGAATGGGGACTCAACGTACTCGACTGAACCGTTTCATCCTGGTACCGGTTTTCCTGGCGGCCGCTCTTTCAGTTGCCCATGCCGACCCCGGCAAGGACCTGTTCGACAAGCAGTGCGCCTCCTGCCACACCATCGGCGGCGGTGATAGCGGGGGGCCGGACCTGAAGGGGATAACTGCCGCACGTCCCCATGAGTGGCTCGAAACGATCATCATGGAGCCGGACAAGCTGACTAAGGCCAAGGACCCGGTCCAGCTGGAGCTGATCAAGAAATACGGCTACGAAATGCCGAGTCTGGGGATCAGCCATGACGATGCGCTGAAGATCATCGGCTATCTCGGCGGGGCCGCCGGGGCGGGTACCGAGACGGGCGCCGCACCGGCGGGCGAACATACGGAAGTCGTGGTGACACCGGCCCTTGTTGCCAAGGGGAAAGCGCTCTTCACCGGACAGGCCTCGTTCGCAAAGGGGGGAGCTCCATGCATCGCCTGTCACAGGATCAATTCCCCGGGAATTGCGGGTGGAAACATGTCCATCGCCAACCTGAGCGATTCCTACGCAAAGATGGGGGAGCGGGGCATGGGGGGCGCGCTTAAGTCGCTCAAATTCCCGGTGATGCAAAATATCTACCGGGACCGACCGTTGACCGAGGACGAAATATCCGCTCTCATCGCCTTTTACAAGGATGCGGCCGGCACTAAGGGCGTAACCGCTGCCACGCTGTTCCCCGTCGGCGGAGTCGGGATTTTCATCGTATTCATTGCCGGCATGATTCTCTACAAGAGGAGGACCAGATAAATGTCCCGTGAACGGATACACGACGACCACTCCGCTGATCGCAGCTGGGAAGAGTTCTACCGGAACCGCTGGCAGTACGACAAGGTGGTGCGGAGCACCCACGGGGTCAACTGCACGGGGAGCTGCAGCTGGATGGTGCACGTCAAGGACGGCATCGTCGGCTGGGAACTCCAGGCGAAAGACTACCCCCAGTTCGACGGCAGCATCCCCAACCATGAGCCCCGCGGCTGCACCCGGGGAATCAGCTACTCCTGGTATCTCTACAGCCCCCTCCGGGTGAAATACCCCTACGTACGCGGCGCCCTCATCGACCTCTGGCGGGAGGCGCGAAAACGGCACGCCGACCCGGTGGACGCCTGGGCCAGCATCGTGGAGAATCCCGAATCCCGCAAGGCCTATACCGGCAAACGCGGCATGGGGGGGTTCCGGCGGGGGGAATGGGACGAGATCGTGGAGCTGATCGCCGCTTCCACCATCCATACGGCCAAGAAGTACGGCCCCGACCGGGTCATCGGCTTCACCCCGATCCCGGCCATGTCCATGATAAGCTACGCGGCCGGCACCCGCTTCCTCCAGCTCTTCGGCGGCGTCTGCATGAGCTTCTACGACTGGTACTGCGACCTCCCCCCTGCTTCGCCCCAGGTCTGGGGGGAACAGACCGACGTCAACGAGTCGGCTGACTGGTACAACGCCTCCTACATCGTCCTCTGCGGCTCCAACGTCCCCATGACCCGGACCCCCGACTCCCATTTCCTCACCGAGGCCCGCTACCGCGGCGCCAAGGTGGTAGTCATGTCCCCCGACTACAACATCGCCACCAAGTTCGCCGACAACTGGCTCCCGGTGGAGCAGGGGCACGACGGCGCCTTCTGGATGGCGATGAACCACGTGATCCTCAAGGAATGCTACGCCGACCGGCAGGTCCCCTTCTTCCAGGAGTACGCCCGGAAGTACACCGACCTTCCGTTCCTCGTAAAACTGGAGGAGAAGGACGGGGTCCTCAAGCAGGGAGAGTTTCTCCGGGCGGCGGAACTGGAACGGAGCGCGGGGCTCGAACATGCCGACTGGACCCTCTGCGTGGCAAACGATACGGGAGAGGTGCGGATTCCCAAGGGGAGCCTCGGTTCCCGTTGGAGCAAGGAGGAGGGGAACTGGAACCTGGACATGACGGACCTGGTCGATGGCGCCCCCATCGACTGCAGCCTCAGCTTCCTCGGCGGCGAGACCGGCAGGGTCCGCTTCCGCTTCGAGGCGGACGGGGACGTCATCCGCGAGGTGCCGGTCCGGCGCGTCACGACGAAGAACGGTGACGTGACGGTCACCACCGTCTTCGACCTCCTCATGGCCCAGTTCGGCGTCTCCCGCGGACTGGGGGGGGACTACCCGAAGGACTACAACTCCGACAAACCGTTCACCCCGAAATGGCAGGAGAAGTACACCGGTATCGCCGCCGCCTCCATGCTGAAAATCGCCCGCGAGTGGGCGGAGAACGGTGAGAAGAGCAGCGGCCGGAACATGATCATCGTCGGTGCCGGTATCAACCACTGGTACCACAACGACCTGATATACCGGGCCGCCATCACCTCCCTGATCCTCACCGGAAGCGTCGGCCGCAACGGCGCAGGGCTCGCCCACTACGTTGGCCAGGAGAAGGTGGTCCCCCTGGCCCCCTGGACCTCCATCGCCATGGCCCAGGACTGGGTCAAGCCCTCCCGGCTCCAGAACACGCCGAGCTTCTGGTACATCCATTCGGACCAGTGGCGCTACGACCGGACCTTCGTCGACTACTTCAAGCCCGAAACCGGCGAGAACATGCCGCTCCACGCCGCCGACATGAACGCCAAGGCGGTCCGGCTTGGCTGGCTCCCCTTCGCCCCCCACTTCAACGACAGCACCCTGCGGCTGGTTGAGGCGGCGAAGGCGGCGGGGGCCCAGACGGACGACGAGATCCGCGCCTGGCTCGTCGGCCGCCTTAAGAGCGGCGATACCCGCTTCGCCATCGAGGATCCGGACGGCGCGGGGAATTCCCCCAAGGTCTGGTTCATCTGGCGGGCCAACGCCATCTCCGCCAGCGCCAAGGGGCACGAGTTCTTCCTCAAGCACGTCATCGGTGCCCCCAACGCCAACTGCACCGCCAAGGAAGTGGCCAAGGGGCAGGTGAAGGATCTCGTCTGGCACGACAAGGCCCCCGAAGGGAAGATGGACCTGGTGGTGGACCTCAACTTCCGGATGGACACCTCGACCCTCTACTCCGACATCGTCCTCCCGGCGGCCACCTGGTACGAGAAGTCCGACCTCAACAGCACCGACATGCACTCCTTCGTCAACTGCATGGACGCCGCCGTGCCGCCGTCCTGGGAATCCAAACCCGACTGGAAGACCTTCAGCCTCATTGCCAAGAAGGTGAGCGAGCTGTCGGCCAAGCACCTCCCCACCCCCGTGAAGGACATCATCGCCGCGCCGCTCCTCCACGATACGCCGGGGGAGATCGCCCAGCGGACGGTAAAGGACTGGAAGCTCGGCGAATGCGAGCCGGTGCCGGGCAAGACCATGCCGAACCTGGCCATCGTGGAACGGGACTACGTGAACCTGTACAACCGTTTCGTGTCGGTCGGGCCGCAGATGGGACACCTGAGTGCACATGGCGTCAGCTGGGAAGCGGACGACGTCCACGAGAAGCTCCTGCAAGAGATGCCGACCCGCAGCTGGAACGGAAGATCCTTCATCGACCTGGAAGACGAGAAGGTGGTCGCCGACGTGATCCTCTCCTTTGCGCCGGAAACCAACGGGGAGCTCGCCTGGCGCGCCTACCGGAACCTGGAGAAACGGGTCGGCAAGCCACTGAGCGAAATTGCCGCCGGCAGCCGCGACCTGCGCATCAACTGGGAAGACATTACCCAGAAGCCGCGGCGCTTCGTCAGCACCCCGGTCTGGAGCGGCCTGGTCAACAACGGCCGCCCCTACGCCCCCTACACCCTCAACGTGGAGCACGGCGTGCCATGGCGGACCCTCTCCGGCCGGCAGTCACTCTACCTGGATCACCCCTACTACGGCCAGTTCCACGAGGGGCTCCCCACCTTCAAGCCAAAGCTCAACCCGGCACTCCTGGACGAGACCGAAGGGGAAACGGGGCTCGTGCTCAACTTCCTCACCCCCCATGGCAAGTGGAGCATCCACTCCACCTACAGCGACAACCTCCGGATGCTGACCCTCTCCCGCGCCGGGCAGGTGGTCTGGCTCAACCCCGAGGATGCAGCCGGCGCCGGCATCGAGGATAACGAGCCGATTGAGGTCTACAACTTCAACGGCGTCGTCGTCTGCCGTGCCGTCCTCTCCTCCCGCATCCCGAAAGGGACGGCGTTCATGTACCATGCGCCGGAGCGGACCCTCAACATCGGCAAATCGAACAGGACCGGCAAGCGGGGGGGGGTCCACAACAGCCTGTCACGCATCCGCCTGAAGCCGACCCTCATGCTCGGCGGCTACGCCCAGTTCAGTTACTACTTCAACTACTGGGGACCGACGGGAGTGAACCGGGACTGCTATGTGGTGGTCAGAAAGCTGAGGGGGTGAGACGATGGACGTAAGAGCGCAACTGGTGATGGTTTTCAACCTGGACAAGTGCATCGGCTGCCATGCCTGCAGCATCTCCTGCAAGAACATCTGGACCGACCGCAAGGGTGCCGAATACATGTGGTGGAACAACGTGGAGACCAAGCCCGGGGTCGGCTACCCGAAGAAGTGGGAAGACCAGAAGGTATTCAAGGGGGGATGGGTCGCCGACGGGAAGAACCTGCGGCTCAGGGCCATGGGGAAGGGGGGAACCCTCCTCTCCATGTTCTTTCAGCCCAACATGCCCAAGCTGGAGGATTATTACGAGCCGTTCGATTTCGACTACGGCAACCTCTACGGGGCTAAGGAGGGGAACGACCAGCCGGTGGCGGAGGTCTTCTCCCAGATCTCCGGGGAGAAGATGGCGGAGATCAAGGGTGGCCCCAACTGGGACGACGACCTCTCCGGCTCCCCGCTCTATGCGGCGGAGGACATCAACCTCGACGACAGGAAGATCATCGAGGAATACGACACCATGTTCATGCAGTACCTCCCCCGGATCTGCAACCACTGCCTCAACCCGGCCTGCGTTGCCTCCTGCCCCTCCCGCGCCATCTACAAGCGGGGAGAGGACGGCGTGGTCCTGGTGGACCAGAACGTCTGCAAGGGGTGGCGGTTCTGCACCAGCGCCTGCCCCTACAAGAAGGTCTACTTCAACTGGAACAGCGGCAAGGCGGAGAAGTGCATCTTCTGTTTCCCCCGTACCGAGACGGGTCAGTGCAACGCCTGCGCCCACAGCTGCGTCGGCCGGATCCGTTACGTGGGGGTTCTCCTCTATGACGCCGAGCAGGTGGAGCAGGCACTGCTCAAGCCCGACGACCAGCTCGTGGAGGCGCACCGGGCAGTGATCCTCGACCCGCGGGATGAGTCAATCCGCGATGCCGCCAGGAAGAACGGCGTCTCCGAACAGTGGCTGGAGGCGGCGGAGAAATCGCCGGTGTACGCACTGGTCAAGGAATTCGGCCTGGCGCTGCCGCTCCACCCCGAGTTCCGGACCATGCCCATGGCCTACTACATCCCGTCCCTCTCGCCGGTTCTCTCGACCCTCGGCGATACCCACGAACTGGCGGAGCACGGCACCTTCCCCGCATTGGAAAAGCTGCGAGCCCCCATCGGTTACCTGGCCAGCCTCCTCGCCGGCGGCAATCGGGAGGTAGTGGCGTCGGTACTGGCGAAGCTCATCGCCCTGCGGGGATACATGCGCGGCAGGAACCTCAACGAGCCCGCCGATGAAGCCATTCTCAAAGGGGCAGGGCTTGACGAGGCTGCGGCCGGCCGCCTCTACCGTCTCTTCACCATCGGCGGCCACGACGAGCGGAACATCATCCCGCCCCAGCAGCGGGAGGAGCAGGATCCCCACACCCGGAAGGGTGCGAGCGGCTTCGGCATCCTCAAAAAGACCGGGAGGGGAAGATGACCATCGCCGAAAGTTATGCATCCCTCGCCCGGATGCTCGAGTACCCCAAGAAGAAGGAAATCCTGCTGACCGCCAGCGACAGCGTCAACCGTTTCCTCCGGGAACGCGACATAGACCCCCCTCTTGCCCCCTTCGCCGCATTCGTAGCGTCCTCGACCCTGGCGGAACTTCAGGAGGACTACGTCGCCACCTTCGATTTCAATCCGGCGGTCACCCCCTACCTGGGACACCATCTCCATGGCGACAACCAGAACAAGGGTGCCTACCTGATCAGGCTCAAGCAGGAGTTCGGCCGGTACGGCTATGCTCCCGCCGGCAACGAACTCCCCGACCACCTTCCGCTGGTGCTCGGCTTCCTTGCGCACCTGGCGGAACAGAGCAACGACGGCGAGCGTCGCTCGTTCATCGCCGACTACGTCTTGACAGGAATCGAAAAACTGGCCGTCGGGTTCGCCAGCAGGCCGCACTCTCCCTGGAAGTCGGCGGTCGATGCGGCAAGACTCCTGTGCTCTGCCGACAGCGCAACCTGCGAGGAGGTACAACCATGCTGAACACCTTCATTTTTGTCGTTCTCCCCTACGTGGCGCTGGCGCTCCTCATCTTCGTGACCCCCTACCGCTACCTCACGAACCGGCTCACCTGGTCGGCCTATTCCACCCAGTTCCTGGAACGGAAGGCCCTCTTCTGGGGGATCAATCCCTGGCACTACGGCATCATCCCCATACTGGCGGCCCACGTCGTCGGCGTCGTCGCCCCCGGAACCGTGAAGGGGTTCCTCGCCAACCAGGACACCCTGATCATCCTCGAAAGCCTCGGCCTCGGCCTCGGCCTCTTCGCCCTGTTCGGCTGCCTGGTGCTCCTGCCGCGCCGCGTCAACTCGCCGCTCCTGAAGCGGGTGACCTTCGCCTCCGACTATATCCTTCTCATCCTGCTGACACTCCAGACGGCAACCGGCATCTACATCGCCACATTCATGCGCTGGGGCTCCCAGTGGTACCTCCACACGGCGGTCCCCTACCTCTGGTCGCTGGCAGCCATGAGCCCCCGGGTCGACTACATGGCCGATTTCCCGATGGTCCTCAAGCTGCACGCCGCCGGGGCGTTCCTGATCGTGGCGCTCCTTCCGTTCACCAAGCTGGTCCACCTCCTCTTCCTGCCGATCGGCTTTATCAAGGAGCCTCCCATTCTTTACCGCTGGAGAGCGAAGCACATGCCATAAGGGACAGGCCGGCCAGAGACGAGCCACCACTACATGTTCTGACAGGGACTTCCCATGCTCGAAGTCGCAACGTGGAAATCACATAAGATCCTCTTTCTCAACACCCTGGCCTTCACGGTCTGTTTCGCCGCCTGGATGTTCAACGGCGTACTGGTGACCTACCTGGTGGACAATCAGGTCTTCAACTGGGGCCCGGTGAAAATAGGGTGGCTGTTCGGGATTCCGGTCCTGACCGGTTCCCTGTTCCGCCTCCCCGCCGGCATGCTCACCGACAAGTTCGGGGGCAAACCGGTATACGGAACATTGTTGATTCTCTGCGCCATTCCCATGTACCTGCTCTCCAAGGCCGACAGCTTTACCTCCTTTGCCCTGTGCAGCTTCGGTTTCGGCATGGCCGGCGTGAGTTTTTCCATCGGCATCGCCTTCACCTCGGTCTGGTATCCCCGGGAGCGGCAAGGAACGGCGCTCGGCATCTTCGGGGCCGGTAACGCCGGGGCCGCACTGACCACGCTGCTGGCGCCGACCATGCTCAACAAGCTGACCGACAACGGTGCCAACATCGAGGGATGGCGCCAGCTGCCGGTATATTATGCACTGATGCTGGCCGGCATGGGGGTGATCTTCTTTATCTTCAGCGAGAACAGGAAACCGGCGAGCTCCGGCAAGTCGTTCACGGAAATGCTGACGCCCCTCAAACACATGCGCGTCTGGCGCTTCGGCCTCTATTACTTTCTCGTGTTCGGCTGTTTCGTGGCCTTCTCCCAGTGGCTCGTCCCCTATTTCGTCAATGTCTATTACCTGCCGCTGGTCACCGCGGGACTGTTCGCCTCGATGTTCAGCCTCCCCTCGGGGGTGATTCGCGCCCTGGGTGGCTGGCTGTCCGACATGTTCGGCGGGCGCAGGATCATGTACTGGGTGCTCGGCTCCTCCACGCTGATCTGCTTCATGCTGATCGTGCCGAAAATGGAAATCTATTCCCCGGGGCGCGGGGTGATGGCCAAGCGGGCCGGCGTGGTCAAGGACGTGACCCCCGCGGCCGTGGTGATGAGCGATCAGGCCTACACCCTCAAGGGAAAACCGGCAACTCTGGAAAATTTTGACAGTGGAGTTCTGGTGCTGCCCGGGAAGCAGACCTGGCAGGAACCGGTGGTCACGGCCGGGCAGACCGTCAAGAAAAAGGAACTCCTCGCAAAAGGAGTTACCAGGATTTACTTCCAGGCAAACGTCTGGATCTTTGCCGTACTCGTCCTGGTGCTCGGCACCATCTGGGGAATCGGCAAGGCGGCGGTTTACAAGCTGATACCGGATTATTTCCCGGAAGAGGTGGGAGTCGTTGGCGGAATGGTTGGCGTCCTGGGGGGCCTGGGTGGTTTTGTCTGCCCCATCGTCTTCGGCTACCTACTGGAATGGACCGGTCTCTGGACCAGTTGCTGGATGTTCATGCTGACACTGTCCGTTGCCTGCCTGATTTCGCTGCACTATATCGTGGAGAAAATGATGCATGAAAAACATCCCGAAGATATGCGGCAGTTTGAAACCAAGTAACGCAGTCACTAATTAACGCCGGACGAGGAGACAACGATGGCTCGAGTACTCACGACATGGAACCCTGAGGACAAGGAATTCTGGGAAAAGGAAGGGAAAGCCATCGCGACGCGCAATCTCTGGATATCCATACCCGCCCTGTTTCTCGCCTTCGCCGTCTGGATGGTCTGGAGCATCGTCTGCGTGAACCTCCCCCTCATCGGTTTCAAGTTCGACGCCAACAAGCTTTTCTGGCTGGCGGCGCTGCCGGGGCTGTCGGGTGCAACGCTCCGCATCTTCTACTCCTTCATGGTCCCCATCTTCGGCGGGCGGAAGTGGACGGCCATCAGCACCGCGACGCTGCTCATTCCCGCCATGGGAATCGGTTTTGCCGTGCGCGACCTGAATACCAGCTACTCGACCCTGCTGATACTGGCCCTGTTGTGCGGCTTCGGGGGTGGGAACTTCGCCTCCAGCATGGCCAACATCAGCTTCTTTTTCCCCAAGGCGCAGAAGGGAACTGCCCTGGGGCTGAATGCAGGGCTCGGCAACCTGGGAGTGAGCGCCATGCAGTTCATCGTACCGCTCATTATCACCACCGGCGTCTTCAGTGCCCTCTGCGGCGATCCGCAGATGTGCGTCATCAAGGGTGAAGTCCGCCCCATCTGGCTGCAGAACGCCGGCTTCATCTGGGTACCGTTCATAGCACTCTCCTCCCTGGCCGCCTGGTTCGGCATGAACGACATCGCCAGCGCCAAGGCCTCGTTCAAGGACCAGTCCATCATCTTCAGGCGCAAGCATAACTGGCTCATGTGCTGGCTCTACCTGGGGACCTTCGGTTCGTTCATCGGGTACTCGGCAGGTCTCCCACTCCTGACCAAGTCCCAGTTTCCCGGTATCAACCCGACCCAGTACGCCTTCCTCGGCCCTCTCGTCGGTGCCCTGGTCCGCCCCGTCGGCGGCTGGCTGGCCGACAAGCTCGGCGGCGCGAGGGTCACCTTCTGGAACTTCATCATCATGGCGGCTGCAGTCTTCGGCGTCCTCTCATTCCTCCCCCATGGCGGTGCGGGAGGGAATTTCTGGGGGTTCCTCGCCATGTTCATCCTCCTGTTCGCCACCACCGGCATCGGCAACGGCTCCACCTTCCGGATGATCCCGGTCATCTTTCTCACCGAGCGGCAGCGGGAAGCGGCAGGCAAAGGAACGGCGGCGGAAGAACAGGCGATCAAGGACGCCAACAAGGAAGCGGCCGCCGTGCTCGGCTTCACCTCCGCTTTCGCGGCATACGGCGGATTCTTCATTCCCAAGAGCTTCGGCAGCTCGATTTCCCTCACCGGCAGTCCTGATGCGGCCCTCTACGGGTTTGTCGCCTTCTACGTGAGCTGCATCGCCTTGACCTGGTGGTTCTATGCACGCAAGAGCGCCGAGGTGCCATGCTGAACCCTCGTCGCTTGATGAAACGGTACCATCACAACAAACCGGGTCAGGGCCAGCTTGCTATCTACATCAATTTTGTTAGCTTTACTGGTACGCCCACGAGAATTTCCCTGGATGCGGCAGTCGCCCATCCAGGTTTTATTGCAGCTGATACCATCACCGGAAAGGAGAGGAAATTATGTGGAAAAAGAGTATCGCAACGTTGGCCATCGTGGGGGGTGCCCTGCTGGCTGTCTCGCTGCCGGCCATGTCCACCGCCGCCAAGGGGAAACCGGCGGCAAAAGAGACCAAGGACGGCAGGGAGGACTGCTACGCCTGCCATGAGGAGGTCAAGGCCCTCAAGGAAGGCTCCAAGCATGCAAAACTGGCCTGCGACGTCTGCCACAGCAAGCTGAAGGAGCATCTGGCCGACAGCGAAACCAAACCGGGCACCGTCATCGACCAGGCACTCTGCGGCAAATGCCACAAAGACCAGGTGGAGAGTTTCTTCAAGGTAAACTACGACTCCCAGGCGAGGAAGGAGAAGGGGATACCGACCGGCCGCTCCCCCATGATGGACAAGCTCCTCGCCCCCTATGGTTTCACCATCGAGCATAATGAGCCGCGCGGCCACGCCTTCATGGTGACCGACCAGTTCGTGGTGGACCGGTTCGCCGGCGGCCGTTTCCAGTACAAGAACGGCTGGACCGATGTGGATAAGGCCGGCAATACCTGGGACATCCTGAAGGACAATGGCCCCGATTTCAAGATGGCCGAGACCGCCAAGGCGGGAAACCCCACCTGCATCCAGTGCAAAACCAGCGATCATATACTGAAGTGGAAATTCATGGGGGACAAGGATCCGAAGGCCCAGTGGGACCGGACCTCTGACGTCATTGCCGTGGCCAAGGAGACCAATCACGTGGTGGGGTGCATCCATTGCCACGATCCCCACGGCACACAGCCGCGGGTGGTGCGCGATGCCCTCATCCAGGGAATCGAAAAAGGTTCGAAGATGTTTGCCGGAAAGGACGGCAAGACCGACCTGAAGGTGATTTCGTTCCGCGACGGCTTCCGGAAGATCGGTGTGATGCAGAAGGCAGACGGACGCCTCATGTGCGCCCAGTGCCACGTGGAATACGCCTGCGGCAAGGGATTCGAGTTCAGCACGGGTAACCCTGTCGGCTACGACGACCAGCGCACCAACCACTTCCCCCTCACCGGACCGAAAGAGCTCCTGGAGCACTACAAGAAGACCCAGAACTTCTATGACTTCAAGCACGCGGTCACCGGCGCCCGGCTCGTGAAACTCCAGCATCCGGAAGCGGAGACCTTCGCGGGAAGCGTGCACGACAAGGCGGGGGTCACCTGCAAGGACTGCCACATGCCGGTGTTGAAAAACAAACAGGGCAAAGCCTTTACCTCTCACATGGTCATCAAGCCGAAGGACCACGTGAAGGAGGCCTGCCTCCGCTGTCATCCCAAGTTCACTGCCGAGCAGAAGCTCTACCAGATCACCGCCATTCAGAACTACAGCAAGGGGAAGATGCGCAAGGCGGAATATTGGCTCGGCCAGCTGATCGACACCTATGCCACCGCCAAACGGATGGGAGTGGGCGAAGACGTCCTCGCCAAGGCCCGCGAAAAGCACGAAGAGGCCCACGTGCTCTGGGAGTGGTGGACCGCCGAAAACAGTGACGGTTTCCACAACCCTGACCTGGCCCGCGACACCCTCACCCACTCCATCGCCGCTTCCAAGGCAGGAGTAAAGATCCTGAACGATGCCATGGAGCCGAAGAAGGAAGCCGCACCGGCCAAATAGCACACTGACGTGCCCTGAACAGGCAGGGAAACACACAAGAAAGCCCGGACTTCTTCGGAAGTCCGGGCTTTCTTGTTGTTGGATGTTATTATTTTTTTCCGTTACAACGGGCACCAGCGCGTCAACGCCTGTGTGCCGCCACCTTGTTGAGCTATGGCTTTACTTTGTATGCCCCGTTAATTTCTGATTCTGTAAGAGAGTCAGGCGACTTTACCCAATAAAAATTCAGGTAGATTGTTTCTCGGTTCTTGTCCACCCATGCGTAGCCCACATCCCACGATTGAGGCTTCGCATCGATGTCCTCAGGGAATGAATAGAAATATCCTGGCTGATTCCTGTAGCTCCATTCTTTTCCTTTTCCCTTGAGTATGATTTTGTAGTTGATTGGGCTCTTTGGAAAAAAGCCTTCAGCCGTGATCGGCATCAGACTCTGTATTGTGCCGCCAAGAGTCAAGTTATAACCGCCGTCATATCTTGCCTCGGTCTTATGATTGATTTTCCGAGTGATGCCTTCTCCATGGCAAACAGAAACCGTGAGCAGCAAGCAGGTGATTATCTTCCAGGCACTTTTCATTTTAATCTCATTCTCTGCTCAACGTTGTGGAAAATCACCTGACAGTCTTTTGGTCAGGTGTATTTTTCTGGTTGGGCTTTTCTTTATAGCAATTCCGGCAGAAGCACTTGCCTCTCATGGAAAATCACGGCGCAGCGAAAAGAATGATTGTCATCGCAGTATGTCGCAACGCTATCGCAAGTCCGGATCAATTTGTTAAAGTGAGTCGTTAACTTGTCAATAGAAGCGGAAGACAGTTTGAAGGTAATGGGCATTTCCTCGACTGGCGCACCTTCGTCGTTACAGTTATCCCAGTAAAGTGTGACTGGTTCTACCAATTCTCGTCTACGAATAAAGCCTTGCAATCGTCCAATAATCCTTTTCCTCTCTCGTTCTGTTGTCTCAGGGTAAAACCAAAGAGTAAATCGGGTTGCTCCCTCCTGAAGAGAAGAAGACATGATTGAATTGAAAAAGTGCGGAGTAATTTTCTTTTGAATTGATTTCATTTTCTTTCTTGGCCCAACGGTTATGCGGATGACCTGTGAGTGTAGCGAAACAGGTCTATTCGCGTGTTAGACAGCCGCGTTATTTTGCCTCTTTGCTGCCATACGGCGGCCTATCTCTGCAAAAGCAAAGGCTGATATTACTACTGCGACAAATTGTCCAATCCAGACTACTGTGACAAAAGTCCCTACTTTTGGTTCTTGAAAGAAGAGATAAACTGGAATGCTTTGAATTGAAATTATAATAAGTATGGCAATAATTTTAGATTGTTTTTTTGCTAAGTATCCACACGGCAGTGCCGTGGGAATTGCTGTCAAAATTGCACATAGGAAGTTGAAAATTGTGAATATGGCTAGTGCCATTATTGATTTGGCTGAGAATGCATTTAGTACAGGAAAGGCCGCATGGATGGTGATGTATCCTTGTACTTCTACGAAAATAAGAGGCGCAATCCAAATCAGAATGCCCATCAAGCCCCATCTCAAAATGGATTTTGTCATTTTTGTCTCTTTGTTTTCATTTTATGTCTAACTCGTTATTGACCAGTTAGAATGATGCATCTACCTGTAGATGCTTTTTGAGTTTTTGCTGCTTGTCCTTTGCATCTACATCTATATGCTTTTCCCGTTCAGCCCCCATCATATTGCCGCATCTCAATTCCCATCCGACTATCAGCCCATTACAACGACAACCTTCCAAGCCGCTGCAGAATCATATACAGGTTTTTATTAGAAGAGTCTATGGCAATTCACTTGCCGAGCAAAATCCCCAGCGGAGATCAGCGTATTCTGTCCTTGCGCCTACTGTAACCCCCAGTTGGCTCAGGGTTGCAGCGCCAGCCAAATGGTATAAGCTTACCTTGACGTGCAACGCACCATGCCGAAGCCGTTCGAAAGGTACTCCGTGAACAAGCCGCTGCCGGAAACAGATCTCCACAAATACCTCGCTGCCATGGAAGAAGCCATGGACGGGATGGCGATACTCGACGAGCAAGGCGCCTATCTCTACATGAACCAGGCCCACGCCAGCATCTACGGCTACGACTCACCGGCGGAACTGATCGGCAAAAGCTGGCGAAGCCTTTATAACGAAGCAGGGCTGGAATGGTTCGACGAAGTCATCATGCCGCTGTTTCTGGAGACCGGGAGGTGGCGGGGCGAGGCAACGGGACGGAGGAAGGACGGCAGCACCTTTCCCCAGGAACTTTCCCTCACCGCTCTCGAAGAGGGTGGGATCATCTGTGTCGTACGGGACATCACCGACCGCCGACGGGCGGAACAGACCGTTCAGGACAAACTCCATTTCATCCAGGTTCTCATCACTACCATCCCCGTCCCGATCTTCTACAAGGACGCCGATGGGCGGTATCTTGGCTGCAACCGCGCCTTTCAGGAGCATATCTGTCTGACCAGGGAACAGATCGTCGGCAAAACCGATCATGATCTCGTCCCCCGCGAGCTGGCGGACATCTTCCAGCAGACGGACAGAGCCATCATTGAGACAAGGCAGGTCCAGGTTCAGGAGAGCTCACTGGTCTGCGCCGACGGAACTCGCCACGACGTAGTCTTCTACAAGGCACCCTTTTTGAACAGCGACGGATCGGTGGGTGGGGTGGCGGGGGCCATCCTGGACATCACGGAACGGAAGGAGACGGAGGCCAAGCTCCGCTACCTCAGCACCCACGACATGCTGACCGGGCTCTACAATCGGGCATATTACGACGAGGAGCTGGAACGTCTGAAGAACGGCAGGACCTTCCCCGTCAGCATCGTGGTGGCCGACGTGGACCGGCTGAAACTGGTCAATGACCGGCAGGGGCATGCGGCGGGGGATGAACTCCTGAAACTGACGGCACAGGTGATGAAAGGGGCGTTCCGGACGGAGGACCTGGTGGCAAGGATCGGCGGGGACGAATTCGCCGTCATACTTCCCGGAACGGCCATTGGCGCGGCCCAGGAGGTCATCGAGCGGATCAGGAAGAGTCTGGCGGCCATTCTCGGTGATGACGGCAGGCCCGTTTTGAGCCTGTCCCTCGGATGCGCAACCGCCCTGGACGGGCAAGGGCTCATCGAGGCGTGGCAACGGGCCGACGAACTGATGTACGAAGACAAGCTTGCCCGGCAGGAACAAATCAAGGAAGCTTCTGACAGCTAGTGCGACCTCACAGGCCGCCGACTATTTTCCAGACACCTGCTTCCTTCCGCAACCGCAGCTCCTCTTTCCCCGCCAGTTCCATCTCCTTCCCCTTCCCCGTCACCCGCAGTTCATAGCTGCCGGTAACGGTGGCCGAATCGCCATGAACCTCAACCCGACGGTCGAGGGAGCGGTAGTCGATTTTGTCGAAGGAGGCCAGGATGTCTGCCAACTCCCGCGCCTTGGCGGCGTGATCGCGACCCTTGTCCTGGTAGTGGGGTGAAATGAGGGGGAGATAGAGACTGATGTCCCTGCTGGTGAGCGCCTGCTGGCGCTTGACGGCCACGGCCAGGACCGCATCCCGGTCGGACGTGTCGCTACAGGCAGAAAGGAAAATGAGGAGAAGGAGGAGGGGAAAAAAACGGTGCATCAGTAATAACTGTCCATGACGCTGCGGGCCTTTTCCACGTATTTGCTGGTGCGGAATTCGCTAAACAGCCGGGTGAAGGCACCCCGCCCCTTCTCCCGGTTGCCGGCCCGCAGGTACGCTTCACCCAGGTAAAAGAGGGTCTCGTCGTGGAAGGGGGACTTGGGAAAGGTTGCCAGGGCCTCCTCGAGCCGCTTGATGGCAGACTGGTAGTTGCCGTTGCGCAGGTAGAACCGGCCGACGTAAATCTCGTACTGGACCTGCTTCATCCGGCAGACGTCGAGTTTATCCTGGACTTCGGAGGCATAGGAAGATTTGGGGTAAAGACGGAGGAACGACTCGAAGAGGGTGACGGCGTTCTTCACCGGGGTCTGGTCAGTATCGATGCCGGTAATCTGGTTGTAATTGCAGAGCCCGAGCCGGTAGAGTGCATAGTCGGCCTTTTCGTTGGCGGGATGGAGCTTGCGGAACTCCTCGTAGGAGGCTGCAGCCTCGATGTAATTGCCGTTGTCGTACTGGGCATCGGCGATCTTCAACTCCGCCATGATGGTAAGTTCCGGTGACGCGTAGCTCTCCTTCACCCTCTTCCACTCGGCAATTGCATCCTCATAGTTGCGATTGGCATAGAACGCATCCCCCTCCTTGAGGTAGGTCTCGGGGGTCTTGATCGGCTGGGGCGCCGAAGCGCAGCCGGCAAGGGCAAGGGCAAAGCCCAGGCAGAGTAATGCGGCAAGATTGTGTGATGTAAGATAGGACATTGTTTCCCCTGGCACGTGAGTATTACGGAAAAAGTAGTGGAAACGGGTGGCGATGTCAATGCAAAGTTGCCCTCGCAAGAAAGGCGGAGAGTTTCCTCTCCGCCTCGACTTCCTTGCTTCTATTTCCTGGAAAAAGGAATTACTTGCTCGACCGCTTCCGCTTGTTCGGGTCCAGTTCCTTCTTGCGCAGACGGATGGACTTGGGGGTGACCTCGACGAGTTCGTCGTCGTCAATGAACTCCAGCGCCTGCTCCAGGGTGAGAATACGGGGAGGGGTCAGCTTGATGGCGTCGTCGGAACCGGAGGCACGGACGTTGGTGAGCTTCTTCCCCTTACAGGGGTTCACGTCCAGATCGTTGTCCTTGGCATGCTGGCCGATGATCATCCCGCCGTAGACCTCCACGCCGGCGCCGATGAAGAGAACGCCCCGCGGCTGCAGTCCGTCCAGGGAGTAGGCGGTTGTCTCGCCATGCTCCATGGCCATGAGGACCCCGTTCTTCCGGCCGGGGATCTCTCCCTTGAACGGTGCATAGTCATGGAAGGTATGGGTAAGGACGCCGGTACCGCGCGTTTCGGTCAGCACCTCACCCCGCAGTCCGATGAGCCCCCGAGCCGGGATGATGAATTCGAGCCGGATGGTCTCCCCCATGGGGTTCATGGCGACCATCTCCCCCTTGCGCGGCCCCATCTTTTCGATGATGGCCCCCTGGTACTCGGCCGGTACGTCCACCACCAGGTACTCCATCGGCTCCAGCTTCTTGCCGTCGACCTCCCGGAAAATCACTTCCGGCTTGGAGACCGCCATCTCGAACCCTTCCCGGCGCATATTCTCGATGAGGATGGAGAGATGCAGCTCGCCACGGCCCGAGACCTTGAAGGTATCCGCGTTGGCGGTGTCCTCCACCCGGAGCGAGACGTTGGTGCGCAGCTCCTTGTCGAGGCGCTCGCGGATGTTGCGTGAGGTGACCAGCTTCCCTTCCCGGCCCGCAAAGGGGGAGTTATTGACGATGAAGTTCATGGAGATGGTCGGCTCGTCGATGGAGACGTAGGGGAGCGGGATGGGGTTTTCCGCAGAGGCCAGGGTTTCGCCGATCCCTACTTCGTCGAAGCCGGCCAGGGTGACGATGTCCCCCGTGCAGGCCTCGGGCACGTCAACCTGCTTCAATCCCTCGTAGCCGAGAAGCTTGGATATCCGCCCCTTGACGATGCTCCCGTCCCGCTTGACGTGGGCGATGGTCTCGCCGGCAATGACCTTGCCGTTGAATACCTTGCCGGTGGCGATCCGGCCGATGTAGTCGTTGTAATCGATGTTGGTGACCAGCAGCTGGAACGGAGCATTGGGGTCGCCGGCCGGCGGCCGGACATTGGATTCGATCACCGCGAAAAGGGGCTCCATGCTGGTGGAAGCGGCGTTCATGTCGAGCATGGCGTAGCCAAGCTTTGCACTGGTGTAGACGATGGCGAAGTCGAGTTGCTCGTCCGTGGCGTTCAGTTCGCAGAAGAGATCGAAGACCATGTCCACCACCTCGGCGGGGCGGGCGCCGGGACGGTCGACCTTATTGATGACGACGATCGGCTTCAGCCCCAGGTCGAGGGATTTCTTGAGGACAAACCGGGTCTGGGGCATGGGGCCGTCCAGGGCATCCACCAGGAGCAGCACCGAGTCCACCATCTTGAGGACCCGCTCCACTTCGCCGCCGAAATCGGCATGGCCCGGGGTGTCGACGATGTTGATCTTGTAGCGGCCATGGTGGACCGACAGGTTCTTGGAGAGGATAGTGATCCCCCGTTCCTTTTCCAGGTCGTTGGAATCCATTACCCGCTCGGTGATCTGCTCGTTTTCGCGGAATACCCCGGCATGACGCAGCATGGCGTCCACCAGGGTGGTCTTGCCGTGGTCGACGTGGGCGATGATGGCGATATTTCTGATACGTTCCTGCATAGACATTCTCCTCTTTTACAAACTGCTGAAAATTGCAAGGCCGACGCCGGCAGCGAAGGACAGAGCGGCTGAAAAGAAAAAGACGGGCAACCGCCCGCCTTGACAATCTGTGATTATGCCTGTTTATCCGCACAATAACAAGCTTTTTTATCACCCATCAAACATTAAATGCCGTACAAGGGCCCGTAACCCTGTGTGCCCCACGGCACCAGGTGAACTGCAACAATTTCGCTGAAAAATTACGTAATTTGTTATACAGTACATTCCATGCCTGCACGGCAAAGACCCGCTTGCGAAATCACTGTCAACAGGGCGCACGGCAAGCCATGGAAGATTTCGACATCTACAGCAGGCCCAGAACGGGTGCCAATTCCCGCTACGCCAGGTACAACCGTATCATGGGGAATATTTCCTGGTTCCTCATTGCCCTGGTCGCCCTGAACATTCTGCTTCTCCCCCCCGGCATGACAACAACCCTGTACCTCGTGTTTTTCTGTTTTCTCTTGCTGGCATACAGGGTGGGCGCCCATTATGCCATGCCGTCACGGGAATCACTCAAGACCTTCATCGACCTGATTGTCTTCCTTGCTTTCACTGTCGCGGTATGCTGGCTGACCGGCAAGGTGGCGAGCCCCTTTATTTCCCTCATGTATCTGATCCTCATGGCCACATCCCTGACCCAGGGGCGCAAAGCCACGTACTTCATGGCCACCCTGGCGGTGACAGCCTACGTTTTCCTCGCCGCAGATCAGGTTTCCCTCAACATCTTCGAAGAGACCTTTGTCTCCAACATCCTGGAGATACTCCCCTTCATGTTCATCGCCCATCTGGGTGCCATGCTCTCCAGCGAAGCGGAGAACGCCCGCCAGGAAGCGGAGCAGCTCTCCCTTACCGACGACCTCACCGGCCTCCACAACATGCGCAATTTCTTCAACCTGGCAGCAGCCCACAAGGAACTGGCACAACGGAACGGTTCGACCCTGACCGTCTGCATGCTGGACGCCGACAACCTGAAGCAGATCAACGATCGCCATGGCCATTTTGCGGGGACCGAAATGATCCGGCATGTCGCCCGTACCATCAATCGCAACATCCGGTCGAGCGACATCGCGGCCCGTTACGGCGGAGACGAATTCCTCGTCATGTTCACGGGCACCAGCAAGGAGTCAAGCCTCATCGCCATCCGTCGCATCGTCTCCAACCTGGCCGATACCCCCTTCGATTACGAGGGGATACGACTCTCCACCACCATATCGGCTGGCGTTGCAGCCTTCCCCGAGGACGGTGCCGACATCAGGACGGTGATCGTGAAGGCGGACGAGGCGATGTATCTGAGTAAAAAGGAAGGGAAGAACCGGGTGACTATCCATACTGCCGGGAATGCCACAACATAACGGAGCCGCACTCCTGGCCGACGGCGAAGGGGGCATTAGAGTTCCCGCCGGTACCTGACGAGAAGATAGAGACAGACCACTCCTCCCGCCGCCATGCCGGCGACCCACCCCCAGGCGACCCGCCGACCGATACCACCAAAAAGAAGGGGATAGAGAAACGACCAGGTAAGGAGAACGACCGACAGGAACTGGAGCGCTCCCTTCATGCACGGATCGCCTTGAAGACAGCCGCGAAGTCTTCGTCGCCGAACCCCATCTCCTTGGCCCGCTTGAAGAGTTCGTTGGCCGTGGCAGCGGAAAAAAGCGGCTGTTCCACCCCGTCACCCAGGGCCACCGCAAGCCGCATATCCTTCTGCATATGCTTGAGGGGAAAGGCTGCAGCGAATTTCCCCTGGCCGATCTGCCCCCCCTTCAGCCTGAACATCGGGTTGGCCATGGCGCCAGAGTCTATGACGTCAAGGATGTCGGCCTGATGGAGACCGGCCTTCTCCCCCAGGGCAAGCCCTTCGCAGAAGGCCGTCATCATCCCCCCCATGACCATGTTCACCACCAGCTTCATCCGGGCACCGTTCCCCACCTCCCCCAGATGGAGCATCTTCTTCCCCATCCTTTCCAGCCCGGGAAGGGCTTCGTCGTGGAGGGAGCGGTCGCCGGCGGCAAGGATGATGAGCGTCCCGTCCTCGGCCGGCTTCCTGCTCCCCGATACCGGCGCCTCCAGGAACCGGCCTCCCCGGGCAGTGACCGCGGCGGCGATTTGAACGGAAGTGGCGGCATCGACCGTGGACATGTCCACGTACCCTTTCCCCGCGGATACCCCCGCCAGCACCCCGTCCGGGCCGTCACAGACCGCCAGGGCGGCAGCCGGGTCGGCCAGCATGGCAAAGGTGACCGGGCATGCTTCCACCACCTGCCTTGGCGTCGCCGCCACCGTGGCGCCGAGGGCCTCAAGCTCCCGGCACTTGTCCGCCGAGCGGTTCCAGACCGTTACCGTGAACCCCGCTTTTATCAGATTCTTCGCCATGGCACTCCCCATGATGCCGAGGCCGATAAAGCCGAATGTCTGCATAGCTGCTCCCCTGTATTATTGTAGTTTTGCCCGCCGCCATTTCCGTACCGAATTGATGAGCCAGAGTTCCTCCGCCCGGGCCAGATCCACGGGGGTTATGACCCTTTCCCGTATCTCTCCCCTCGCCAGAAGTTCCGCCCGGAAGGTGCCGGAAAGAAGGCCTGCCGTATGGGGAGGGGTGACCAGTTCGCCATCCAGACGGGCAACGACGTTATGGTTCGCACCTTCGGTAACCTCCCCCCGTTCGTTCACGAACAGCACGTCTCCACAATAGGGATACCGGTCCAGGACCGAACGGTAGAAGTGGCGATGGGTGGTCTTATGGTAGAGGAACGGGTCGGCCGAATCCACCGGCATCGGCGCGATGGCGACCGGTACCGGCTCTTCCGCTGCAGACAGGGGAAGCGCTTCCGTCTGGATGGAAAACGCCCCCCGCCGGTTAAGGAGGAGCCTGACCCTCGTGAGACCGGTGAGGGGTGCCGCACGGCGTTCCAGCACCAGGGCAACCTGCCCCAGTCGAAGGGGAAACCCGAAATAGTCCGCCGAACGGGACAGGCGGGCAAGGTGCCGTTCCAGGAGGAAATAGCCTTTCCCCTCTTCATGGAGCATGGTTTCCACGAGCTGGAATTCCGGTATCACGTGCCGGGCAAAGCGCCCCTTGTCCAGACATTCTTCGTACTCTGCATGTGCGGTTGAACCGATGGTAATGCCGCTGCCGACCCCCAGTTCAGCCCTCCCCGCGGGGGTGTCCATGACGGCGGTCCTGATGGCGACACTGAAAACCGCCTCGTTCTGGGTCGCATTACCCGCCGACGGCGAGACATAGCCGATGCAGCCGGTATACAGCCCGCGCGGGCTCGCCTCCAGCTCACGGATGATCTCCATGCTCCGTTTCTTCGGAGCCCCCGTCACCGAACCGCAGGGGAACAGCGCCTGGAATATCTCCACAAGTCCCGCGTCCTCCCTCACACGGGCGGTGATGGTTGAGGTCATCTGGTGGACCGTTTCCAGCGTCTCCACGTCGAAGAGCGATTCCACCCGAACCGACCCGGTTTCCGCCACCTTCCCCATGTCGTTGCGCAGGAGATCGACGATCATCAGGTTTTCCGCCCGCTCCTTCTCGCTCTCCTTCAGCTGCTCCTTGACCGCCTCATCCTCTCCGAGCCACCGTCCCCGCCGCGCCGTCCCCTTCATGGGGCGGCAGGTGATCACGCCGCGCTTCAGCTCGAAGAAGAGCTCGGGGGAGGCGGAAAGTATCTGGAAGCGCTCCGTATCCATGAACGCGCAGTAGGATGCCTTCTGGGAGCGGCAGAGGTCGTGGTAGCACTCCTGGGGATCGCCGTCCAGCCGGAAATGCTGGCGGAGGGTGAAGTTGACCTGATAGGTGTCGCCGGCGGCGATGTACTCTCGTATCCGCCCCACCAACCCGCCGTATGCTTCCGGGCCGAGGGACGAGGTCCAGTCCGCCGTTCCGTAACCGGCGTGATGCGCCCTCTCCACCCCGCAAGGCTGTCGCGCCGCAAGACCATACCGCCGCCGGAAGATGCCGAACCAGACCAGGGGGAAAGGGCCGGGGGAATGGGTCGTCAGACCGGTTCCCAACCCCGGCGCTGCCTCGTAAGAAACGAAGCCGGCGGCATGCAGCCCCTCCGCCACGGCGGCCTCCACCCGGCGCAAGGCGGGAATGACCTCATCTGGTGCATGGGCGACGATCTCCTCCACGAAGCCGTCGAACCGGTACGAAGCGGGGTGATGACGCGTGGCAAAGGAATCGAGGAGGACGATGGGGGTAGTGCTCATGACGATCTTTCCGTGCAGACGGTCGTCACCGGGCACTCACCGCAGAGGGGGCGAACCGTTCCGTCGCACCCCTCCGAAATCCCCAGATGACAGAGGGAGAAGTCGTATTTCACCGGGTCGGCTGGATCGAGCTTCCGCAGGGCCGCCGTAATCTCCCGGGCCATGCGCCAGTCCGCCTGCCTGCGGAAGGTGAGCCCCAGGTTGCGCCCTATCCGCTGGATATGGGCATCCACGGGGATCACCAGCTTGGACGGGGAGACCTCTCGCCAGAGCCCCAGGTCGATCCCGTCGGCAGGGCGGACCATCCAGCGCAGAAACATGCAAAGCCTTTTGCAGGCGCTGCCGGCGGCGGGTGACGGGAAGAAGAAGGGAAAGTAGGAGTCGGCAGGGATGCCTGCGGGGCCGAAGACCGGCGTGTAGTCCATGGCAAGGAGCGCCGCCGTGAACTCGATGAGGGACGGGGTGATATCCTCCGCCGTTGCGTCGTAACAGCCGAGGAAGTAGTCGCCGATGGAGTCCGCCTCCTCCAGCATGGTGCGGGCCGCCAGCAACAGGGCACAGAGGTCGCGATGGTCGTTGAAGCGGTGTTTGAAGCCGGCGTAGCTCCGCAGCTCACCGGCAGGCTCGAACGTCTCAACGAAGCGACGCGGCGACGGTCCCATGGGGGCGAAGACGGCTTCCAGGTTTTTCAGGATGATCTTCACGTTGCCGTAGGCGAACGCCGCGGCGATGAAACCGACGATCTCCCGGTCCGCCGGATCGGGGTAGCGGTGGCAGAAGGAGAGCGGGTCATTGGCCAGGTGCCGCGACGAGCGGGCGGCGTAAAGACCGTCGAGGATGGTTTTCAGATTTTTGCTATTCACCATTCACCCTGGAAAAAAGACATTTAACGCAGATCAAATCTGATTTTGACGGATTTACGCGGATTTAGAACCTTTCAAAGGGTTAACCCAAAAGGTTGATCAGGTTGTTTATCTGTCTATTTGTTTTATCGGCGTCCATCCGCGTCATCCGCGTTCAATTGCCGTTATCGATTCACTTTTCACGACTTTCTAGAATGAACGTCACCGGCCCGTCGTTGACCAGATGCACCTGCATATCCGCCTGGAAGATGCCGGTGGCGACCGAAATCCCCAGCTCCTTTACCTTCGCAACGAACAGTTCATAGAGCCGGTTCGCCTCGTCGGAAGGGGCGGCCGTATCGAAGGAAGGGCGCCTCCCCTTGGCGCAGTTCCCCGCCAGGGTGAACTGGGAGACCGCCAGCATCGCACCGCCGGTGTCCTGCAGCGCCAGGTTCATCTTGCCGGCAGCATCCTCGAAGATGCGCAGTCCCACGATCTTCTCCGCCAGCCAGGCCGCGTCCCGCTCTCCGTCCCCCTTCTCCACCCCGAGCAGCACGAGCATGCCGCGGCCGATGGCGCCCACCGTCGCGCCGGCCACCTCCACCCGCGCCTCGGCAACCCGCTGAATGACCGCTTTCACGCGAATACCTTCGCGAACGTTTCCCGGTAGATGGCCAGCGCCTCGGCGCTGAAGGGGACGAACACCACCCGTTCCAGCTCAGGGTAGGCGGCAAGCGCCCCCTTCGCTTCCGTCAGGGCCACCTCGCACGCCTTCGTCATGGGGTAGCCGAAAACCCCCGCGCTGATGGCGGGGAAGGCGATGGACGTGAGCCCTTTTTCGTGGGCCACCTGAAAGCAGCGGCGGTAGCAGTTTTTCAGGAGCTCCGGCTCCCCCTCGTTCCCCCCGTGCCAGACCGGACCCACCGTGTGGATGACATGTTTCGCCGGGAGTCGGTACCCCCTGGTAATCTTCGCATCCCCCGTGGCGCACCCCCCCAGGGTGGCGCACTCCGCCACCAGCTCCGGCCCCGCCGCCCGGTGGATGGCGCCGTCCACTCCGCCGCCCCCCAGCAGCGTATTGTTGGCCGCATTGACAATGGCATCCACGGCAAGCCTGGTGATGTCCGCCTGGATGATTTCGATTTTTTCTTTCACGGTGGTGGCTCCTGGGGAAAGATTGAATAACGGGCCGGGCTTGACCCGCACTGGCGCACTTCTCAGCCCCGGTCGGCGTCCAAAGCCATGTATGTGCTATTTTTTTGTCGGTGTGAAAAGGATTGCAAACAGGGCTATTAAGGCAAAGATCAGCCAGCCAATCCATTCTCGTTTTGTGAACCCACGCTGGATGGTTCTGTCTCCTTCTTTTCTGGTAAGCAGTGAAGGCCAAATAAACAGATAACTCCATATTGTCGGTTTGAATTCTTGGCCTTCTTTGGTTGAGTCATTTCTCAGGATGATCCAGATAATAAACCCTGTGAAAAACAACACGGCTATAATCAGAAATCCGTATTTTAATAGAAACTCGGTCATTTCAAGCAACCTTCGGTTGGGCGCTGAGATCAGCTCGCGATAACCTCGCTGAAAACATCCAGAAATTCAGCCGGTGAAACAATCCTGAACGGGAATCTCTCCTCCTCTTTCAGCACCCCGAAATCCTTGTTGTCCCCTGTCACCAAGTAATCCGCCTTGCCGTTCACCGCCGACACAAGCACCGGCACATCCTTGTCCGCCGTGATGCCGAGATAGGGAACAAGCTCCTGCCAGGTTGGCAGCGGAACTACTTCAAGGTTCAGGCGAGGAAGATATTCCTGGTACAGGGGAAGGGCGGCTGGGAGCTTGCGGGAAAGATTACGCTCCACTTCCATGAGGTTATAGGCGCCCGTTAGCCCCTTCAGTGGAGTCAGATCGAGGCAGAGCAGGTCGAGGATGATGCGTGGCGCCCCCCGGTCGGACAGCAGGCCGGAGATGATCACGTTCGAGTCGAGGAACACCCTGCTAGCGGGCCGTTTTTTTGCCATACAGTTCCTCGAACAGCGCGGCTCGCTCTTCTTCCAACCCTGCAAGCACATCATCGGCGGCAAGGCCCGTGGCCCGGATAATGGTTCTGATCTGTCGCCGTGCCTCGTCCAGTTCAAGCCGCTTGGGTGTCACCAGGATGCTGTCGCCAAGAGGAATGATGGAAACCTCCTGCCCTTCTTCCAGCCGGCTGGCCTCACGGATATTCTTGGGAATGGTCAATTGTCCCCGCTGCCTTATTTCAGTGACACAGCTTCTTGCCGCTTTCATGGAGCACCTCCTTTTTCTGAATTCAGTATATCAGAATTCAGAAAATTTGATAGTGCTATGTATTCACCATATCCCGAAGAACCTTGAGGTTCACCTCGTCCATCTCGTCATTGTCCCCCTTGGGGGTCTCCAGTATCTTGGGTATATTCACGAAGCGCGGGTCGTTCATGATGAAGCGGAAACCGTTCGGCCCCATGGCCCCCTGCCCGATATGCTCGTGGCGGTCGACCCGGCAGTTGAGCCCCTTCTTGGAGTCGTTGATGTGAAAGCACTGAAGCAGGTCAAGGCCGATGATCCGGTCGAACTCGGCCATGACCTGACGGTATCCCGCCTCGGTGGTGATGTCGTAGCCGGCGGCAAAGGTATGGCAGGTGTCGTAGCATACGGCGAAGCGGTCGGGATAGGCAGTGCCGTCCATGATGGCGCGCAGGTGCTCGAAACGGTACCCCAGGTTGGTCCCCTGGCCGGCGGTGGTCTCCAGCAACACCTTTCCCGTATACTCGGGAACCAGAGCGAAGAGTTCGTCGAAGGAGGCACAGACCCGCTTGATCCCCACCTCTTCCCCATCGCCGTTGTGGGAGCCGGGGTGCATGACGATTTTGCTGATGCCAAGACGTTCACAGCGCCGCATCTCCTCGGCGAAGCCGGCAAGGCTCTTGTCCCGCACCTCACCCGGTGCGGCCCCCAGGTTGATGAGGTAGATGTCGTGGCAGACGATCTCGTGGAGGCCGGACCCGGCCCACTTTTCCCGGAACAGCGCCGCCTCGGTATCGGTGGGCATTTTCCCCCGCCACTGGTTGGAGTTCTGGGTGAATACCTGGATAACACCGCAGCCAGCCTTCACTCCCCGTTCAAGGGCAAGGTGGAGTCCACCGGCGATGGACATGTGGGCACCGAGATAATCTTTCATAAGAACCTTTCTTTACCACAGAGGACACAGAGGACTCGGAGTAAAGCAAAACCTTCAGGAACCACGGATTAAGTCGGAAAAACCTAATGCGCCCTGATGCTAAATCCGTGTCCAGAGTTGTTTGTCCTCAGCTTTTCTCTGTGTCCTCTGTGGTCAGAGCTTCAGATTTTCCCTGATTTTCGCGATCCGCTCGGCATAATCGGCTGGGGTGAGGTGCACCTCGGCATGGGGTTCGGCCCAGATGGGGCGCGGCCAGAGGGAGTCGGTGGCGAAGCGGGGAATGAGGTGCCAGTGCATGTGGGGGACCATGTTGCCGAGGAGTTCGTAGTTGATCTTGGCCGGCTGGAACAGCCGGTAAAGGGCGGCCGCCACGGAAGTAACTTCTTCCATGACGGCCGTCCGGACCTCCTGCTCCAGGTGGAACAGCTCGGTGACGTGATCTTTGGTGAAAACGAAGCAGTAGCCGGGAAAGAACTGGTCCCGGTTCAAAAGGACGTAGCAATGGGGAAGCTCCGCGATGCGGAGATCGGGCTCCACTTCCCATTTATTGCACATCGGGCAACCATTCATGGCAAACCTCGTAGGGGCGATCCCCGTGATCGCGCGAAAAAAGGGCAAACACAAGGTTTGCCCCTACAGGGTTACAGATTGATTTCGCCTGAAAACACCTCGGTTGCCGGCCCAGTCATATAGACGCTGCCGTCTTCTGCCCATTCCAGCTCCAGGTCGCCGCCGGAGAGGTGGTTGAGTATCTTCTTCTCGGTAAGGCCGTTGAGGACCCCGGCAGCGCAGACCGCGCTGGCGCCGGTGCCGCAGGCCAGGGTCTCACCGGCGCCCCGCTCCCAGGTCCGCTGGCGCACCTCGGTGCGGGAGATGATCTGGACGAACTCCACGTTGGTACGACGGGGGAACATGTGGTGGTTCTCGATGAGCGGCCCGTACTTCTCCACCTGGAAGTGCTCCACATTGTCCACAAAAATGACGCAGTGGGGATTCCCCATGGAGACGGTTGTAATGGCGAAGGTCTCGTGGAGGATATTGAGGGGAAGACCCACCACCTGGCTGTCCTGGGGGTCGCCAAGCATGGGGATCTGGGCGCGGGTGAGGCGGGGGGGGCCCATGTTGACCCGCACCTTCTCCACCTTGTCGACGCCGTTGGTGAAGAGCTGCAGGGTGAGGATGCCGGCGCCGGTCTCGGCGGATATCTCCTTTTTGGTCACGATGCCGTGGTCGTAAGCGTACTTTGCCACGCAGCGGATGCCGTTGCCGCACATCTCCGACTCGGAACCGTCGGAGTTGAACATCCGCATCCGCACGTCCGCCTTGTCCGACGGCATGATGAGGATGAGTCCATCGGAACCGATGCCGAAATTGCGGTTGGAAACCCGTATGGCCACCTGCTCCGGATTCTCGACCTGTTCCGCGAAGCAGTTCACGTAAACGTAATCGTTGCCGGCACCGTGCATCTTGGTGAATTTCATGCTCTATCTCCTTTATCACAGAGGACTTGAATAAGTTTCAGTAATAGCAAAAACTCCCGAAGGCAACAACAAAAAACCGCCCTGCTTGACCGGGCCCGACCTTTTCCGCTATCATACGACACTGTGAATCCGTGAGTGATGCTCATGTCTCGCGAATTCACCACTAAACGAAAGCGGAGACGTTCCATGGAACTGAAGAACAGGATATGGATGACCGGCAGCCTTGAGTGGTTCGCCTACATCGGCGGCGAAGAGGTCTATCTCGGCCAGAGGGAAGTCCCCTACCCCCTGGAGGAAGGAGACCGGTGGATCAACCAGTTGGGTGACGTCTTCGAGGTCAGAAACGGCGAGATCATCCTCCTGGAGCGGGTCGCTCCTCCCGAGAGACACTGGTAAGCCGGCCGGCCGACCCGGGTTTGCGTATCCGTCTGCGCAAACCCGGAAACCCGCCTTTTCCCCTGCCCACAGCCCGGCATCTCCACCCCCACCCCATCTCAAACCTGCACGACATCCTCCTCCTTTGCACGACCCGCCGTTGACAGTCGGATGCAGTCCGATAAACTTCCCCTAGTGGCCTGTCCAGCCAGAACAGGAAGGAAGCCCCATGCCCGAGGAAACTATCGGCTCCTGTACCGTCAAGCGACTGAGTATCCTGGATCCACAGGGGAACGCGGACGAGATCCTTCTCCCTCCCCTGAGGGGAGAGGATATCCGTCGCCTCTACGAATTGCTCGTCCTCTCCCGCACCTTCGATGGTCGGGCACTGGCGCTCCAGCGGGAGGGGCGACTCGGCACCTACCCTTCCATTCTCGGCCAGGAGGCGGCCCAGGTCGGAAGCGCCTTTGCCCTGGAAAAGAGCGACTGGGTCTTCCCCTCCTTCCGGGAAATGGGGATGCACATCACCCTCGGCTACCCGATGCACCTCCTCTACCAGTACTGGGCCGGCGACGAGCGCGGCCTTGTTTCCCCTGACGACCTGAATATCCTCCCCGTCTGCGTGGCAGTAGGCACCCACATCCCCCACGCGGTGGGGGCGGCCATGGCCGCCAGTTACCGCGGGGACAGGAACGCCGTGGTCTGCTATTTCGGCGACGGGGCCACCTCCAAGGGGGATTTCCACGAAGGGCTGAACATGGCAGGGGTCTTCCGGGCGCCGGTGGTCTTCATCTGCCAGAACAACCAGTGGGCCATCTCGGTCCCCTACGACCACCAGACCGCCGCTCCCTCCCTGGCCCAGAAGGCGTGGGGATACGGGTTCGAAGGGATCCAGGTGGACGGCAACGATGTCTTCGCCGTCTACCGGGCCACCCGTGCCGCCCTTGAAAAGGCGCGCAGCGGCGGCGGTCCGACCTTCATCGAATGCCACACCTACCGCATGGCCGACCACACCACTGCCGACGATGCCAGCCGCTACCGCCCCCCCGAAGAGGTTGCCGACTGGCGGGACAAGGACCCGGTCCTCCGCCTCCGCCGCTTCATGACCCAACGCCGCCTCTGGAACGAGGAGTACGAGCGGCGCGTGCTGGATGAGGCAACGGCAGCAGTAGACGAGGCGGTGCGCCGGGCGGAAAGCGCTCCGAAACCGGCAGCGACGGAGATATTCGATTACACCAACGCAGAGCTGAGTCCGCGTCAGGAACGCCAGAGAAAGGAAACCGGTTAGTGCTCCCTTCCCCCTTCCGCTTCCGGCTTCCTCGCTAAAGGATTTCCCATGCCCCAGATGAACATGGTACAGGCCTTGAACCTCGCCCTTCGCCAGGAGATGGAGCGGGATCCGAATGTGCTCCTCCTGGGGGAGGACGTGGGGCGGGACGGCGGGGTATTTCGCATCTCCGAAGGGCTCCAGGAGGAGTTCGGTGCGGATCGCGTCATCGACACCCCCCTCGCCGAATCGGGGATCGTCGGCACCGCCATCGGCATGGCCCTCTATGGTCTCAGGCCGGTGGCGGAGATCCAGTTCATGGGATTCATCTACGCCGCCTTCGATCAGCTCTGCTCCCACGCCGCGCGGATCCGCTCCCGTTCCCGGGGCCGCTTCACCTGCCCGCTGGTGGTGCGCACCCCTTACGGCGCCGGCATCAAGGCACCGGAACTCCACGAGGAAAGCACCGAGGCGTTCTTCTGTCACATGCCGGGGATCAAGGTGGTGGTACCTTCCGGCCCCTATAGCGCCAAGGGGCTCCTCGCCGCCGCCATCCGCGACCCCGACCCGGTCGTGTTCCTGGAGCCGACCCGCCTCTATCGCCTCATCAGGGAAGAGGTCCCCGAGGAGAAATACACCATTCCCCTCGGCCAGGCACGACTGGCACGGGAAGGGGACGACATCACCGTCATCTCCTGGGGAAGCATGGTGGAGCGGTCCCTCAAGGCAACGGAGGGGTACCGCGTCGACCTCCTGGACCTCCAGACCCTCTCCCCCTTCGACGAAGAGGCTGTCCTGGCATCGGTGCGCAAGACCGGCCGGGTGGTCATCGTCCAGGAGGCGGCCGAGACCTGCGGCTTCGGTGCGGAACTGTCGGCCACCATAGCCGCCCGGGCGATCCTCCACCTTCGCGCCCCCATCGTGCGGGTCGCGGGCTTCGACGTGACCATGCCGCTCCCCAAGTTGGAGGACCACTACATCCCGTCGGTGGAACGGATAGGGAAGGCGCTCGACGAGGTGCTGACGTACTGACTGCACTGACAATTTCGCTGATTGTGACTCATGTTCACCCTCCCCCAACAATCTAGCTCCTTCTCCCCTCGTGGGAGAGGGACGGGGAGAGGGGTTCGCACCTCTTTGACTTCTATAACGGAATTGGAGTAGATCATGCCCTTTGAATTCAAACTCCCCGATCTTGGCGAAGGGATAACCGAGGCAGAGCTGCGCCGCTGGCTGGTCAAGGAGGGGGACCGGGTCGCCGAGCACCAGGGGATTGCCGAGGTGGAGACGGATAAGGCCGTAGTGGAGATCCCTTCGCCGCGTGCCGGGCAGGTTGTGCATCTCCTGAGAAAGGAAGGGGAACTGGTGCCGGTGGGCGCGGTACTGCTCACCATCGCGCTCGATGGGGAAGAAGCGACACCCCGGCCGCGGTCCGTGGGGATCGTGGGAGAACTCCCCGAGGCGGAAGAGGTCAGGATCGAACCGAAGGTCGGGAAAGATGTGCTCGCCACCCCGGCGGTCAGGGCACTGGCCCGGGAGATGGGGGTCGATCTGGAGGGGATCACGGGAAGCGGGCCGCGGGGAAGCATTACGCGTGAAGACCTCCTCACGTCGACGGGAACAGCGACTTCTCCCCCGGACCTCTTCGGCGAGGTGGAACGGGTACCGCTTCGCGGGGTGCGCCGCACCATCGCTCGCAACCTCCTTCTCTCCCAGCGGCAGACCGCCTTCGTCACCGGCATGGAGGAGGCGGACGTCACCGAGCTCTGGCAACTCCGCGTCCGCGAGCGGGGGGAGATGCACGAGCGGGGTATCCACCTCACCTTCTTCCCCTTCATCATCAAGGCGGTGCAGCACGCCCTCCAGGAACACCCCTACCTCAACGCCTCCATCGACGACACCGCCGGCGAGATCATCCTCAAGAAATACTGCAACGTCGGCATTGCTGTGGACACGACCGACGGGCTCATGGTACCGGTCCTCCGGGATGTGGCCCACAAATCACCGCTGGAACTGGCCGAGGAACTGGATCGTCTCGGAGAGCGTGCCCGGGCACGCACCATCACCCTGGAGGAGATGCGGGGAAGCAGTTTCACCATCACCAACTACGGCCATTTCGGCGGCACCTACGCCACCCCCATCATCAACTACCC
The DNA here is from genome assembly GCF_018476905.1 of Geomobilimonas luticola. Classification (GTDB taxonomy): domain Bacteria; phylum Desulfobacterota; class Desulfuromonadia; order Geobacterales; family Geobacteraceae; genus Geomobilimonas; species Geomobilimonas luticola. The sequence goes on along the minus strand of NZ_JAHCVK010000001.1, from coordinate 1,361,959 downwards.
GGACGTGGCGATCCTCGGATGCGGCCGGATCGCCGAACGCCCCTGGGTGGTCAGCGGCGCCATCCTCATCCGCAGGATACTCCACCTTTCCCTGACCTTCGACCACCGGGTAACCGACGGGGTGGACGCGGCCCGTTTCCTCCGGAAAGTGGTGAAGTACCTGGAGGATCCTGCACTGCTCTTCATCGAAAGCGTATGAACTCCCTCGACCCGCTCTTTGCGCCCCGCAGCATCGCCCTCATCGGCGCCAGTCCCCGCACCGACAGCCCGGGAGGGATACTGCTGCACAACCTCTCCGGTTTCCGTGGAGATATCTACCCCGTCACCCCTGCCCATCGGGAAATCCGCGGGCTGACCTGTTACCCGGAACCGGCGGCGCTGCCGGAAAACGTCGACCTTGCAGTCATCCTCCGCCCCGCTGCCGAGGTGCCGGCAGTAGTAGCGGGGCTGCGCAACCGGTGTCGCTATGCCATCGTGGTCAGCGCCGGTTTTGCCGAAACCGGTCGGGGAGCGTTGCAGGAGGAACTGGCACGGGCCGGCCATGAAGCAGGTATACGACTCCTCGGTCCCAACTGCCTCGGGGTGTTCAACCCCGCCCGGCAGCTCGATACATTTTTTCTCCCTGCCGACCGGATGCGGCGGCCCCGGCGGGGCAACGTGGCGGTGGTCTCCCAGAGCGGCGCCGTCCTGGTCTCTCTCCTGGAAGGACTGGCAAAGATCGGATCGGGCGTTTCCCGGGCGGTCAATTACGGCAATGCCGTGGACCTGGATGCCCCCGAACTGTACGATTACCTGGCGGAAGATAGCGGAACCGACGTAGTCCTCGCCTATCTGGAATCGGTGGGAGACGGCCGCCGTTTCATTGCGGCGGCCCGGCGGCTGGCGGGACGCAAGCCACTTCTGCTCCTCAAGGCCGGCAAGGAGCGGAGCGGCCAGAGTGCCGCATTCTCCCACACCGGCCGCCTGGCGGGACGCTACGAAGTCTTCAGCTCCATCCTGCAACAAAACGGCCTCCGGGAAGTTGGTGAATTCGAGGAACTTCTCGACGGGGCCCGGGCCCTCTCCCTGCAACGGCAAGTCTCCGGAGCGAGGGTCTGCATCATAACCAACGCCGGCGGGGCGGGAGTGCTTGCCGTCGACGCCTGCATGCGGGGAGGACTGGAAACCCCTCCCCTTCCCCGTGATGTGCTGGAAGGACTTCGCCAGTCATTTCCTCCGTTCTATGCCGTCGGCAACCCACTCGACCTGACCGGTCAGGTGCGGGACGCCGACTACGGCAAAGCTCTCGCGGCTCTCCGTGACCACTATGACGCCTTCCTGGTCATTGCCCTGACCGGTGTGGCGGGGGTGACCCTCGGCCTGGCTGACATTCTCGTGAAATTCAGAGCTGGCATCTCCAAACCCCTTGTCGCCCACGTGGCTCAAGGGAGACTGGCAGGCAAGCTGGAAAAGCTCCTGGTGAAGTCCGGGATACCGGCTTTCCCGACGCCGGAACGGGCAGCACGGGGGATCAGACTGCTTCTGGGGGGAGGGGGATGAACCGGGCACGTGCACAACTTCTGACACTCCGCACCGCCACTCTCGGTCGCGGTTCCTGCCTGGAGCACGAGGTGAAGGGAATGCTGGCGAAACTGGGACTGCCGGTTCCCCGCGGCTGTTTTATCACCACCGGCCGGCCGCTCCCCGAACCGCTCGGCCTGGAGTTCCCCCTCGTGGCCAAGGTGACAGCACCCGGTCTTGCCGGCAAGAGCGACGTGGGAGGAGTCCGTATCGCTATCAGGGATGGTGCCGACCTGTACCGGAGCGTGGCGGAACTCTCCGCCATCCCCGGTGCCGTGGGGGTGCTCGTGGAGGAGATGGCACCGCCGGGGTTAGAGGTGATCGTCGGCGGCAGCCGGGACCCCCAGTTCGGCCCCATCGTCATGTTCGGCCTGGGCGGCATCCTGGTGGAACTTTACCGGGACGTGGCCTTCGGTCTTGCCCCCCTGACCGAGGAAGATGCCCTGCGCCTCGTCCGTCAGCCGAAGGGTGCCCAACTGCTGGACCGGTTCCGTGGCAGGCCGGCGCTGGACATGCCGGCGCTGGTACGGATCATGGTAGCGGTTTCCGAGATCATGGCCACCGGCATGGTGGAGGAGATAGACCTCAACCCGGTGACCCTCTACCCTGCCGGCGCCATAGTGCTCGATGCAAAGCTGCGCTTCAGGGATACGCCTGAAGTTGCCCATAACCCCACAAAGGAGGAAGAGAACATGGCAACCTGGAAATGCACAACCTGCGGCTATACCAAGGAAGGGCGCTGCAAGCCCCAGAAATGCCCCCAGTGTCAGTCGAAGGGGAATTTCGAGAAAGCTGAGTGAAACTAACCTGAAGCCGTGAGGGATGGGTGTTCCGTTGTGCTCAGAGTCCCCTCGCGCCGCCGCTGTACAGCTCATTGAGCGCCGACCGATCAACTCACCCTGACGGGTTCGAACACGATCGGTCGGCTTTGCTCAATTTCGCCTACAGCGACTGGCGCTCGGGCACATTCGCTCCGCGGAACACCCATCCCTCATGGGTCGTAATTGTCATTGTATTTTACCTTCAATATGATATAAGTAAAAAAATTTACTTTCGCTAAAAAACGGAGTAGCCATGAACATCCATGAGTACCAGGCAAAGGAGATTCTGAATGCCTTCGGCATCCCGATCCCCCGTGGGCGGGTGGCGCTCACCTCGGACCAGGTGGAGCGGGCGTCCAAGGAGTTTGGCGGGCGTTGCGTGGTGAAGGCGCAGATTTATGCCGGCGGGCGCGGCAAGGCAGGCGGGGTGAAACTGGTCCACCATCCTGAGCAGGCCCAGGATTACGGCAAAGAGCTGTTCGGTCGCCGCCTCGTCACCCCCCAGACCGGCCCGGAAGGGCTCAAGGTGCGCCGCATCCTGGTGGAAGAGGCGGTGGAGATCGCCCGCGAATTCTATCTCTCCATCACCCTCGACCGCGGCTCTTCCCGCTACTGCCTCATCGCCTCGGCCGAGGGGGGGGTGGAGATCGAGGAGGTGGCCCAGAAGACACCGGAGAAGATTCACAAGCTCTTCATCGATCCGTTCACCGGCCTGCGCCCTTTCCAGGCCCGCAAGATCGCCCTGGCCCTCGGGCTCACCGGCACCCTCTGCGAAGACTGCGTGGAACTTATGCTCAACCTCTACCGGGTCTGCCTGGAAAAGGACTGCGCCCTGGTGGAGATCAACCCCCTCGTGGTGACCAAGGCGGGGTGGCTCATGGCCATGGATGCCAAGATCACCTTCGACGACAACGCCATCTTCCGCCACCGGGAATATCCGGACATGATGGACTACTCCCAGCTCGACCCCCTGGAAATCAACGCCGGCAAGTACGACCTCTCCTACATCAAGCTCGCCGGCAACATCGGCTGCATGGTGAACGGGGCCGGCCTGGCCATGGCCACCTTGGACGTGCTCAAGGAGTGCGGCGGCGAACCGGCCAACTTCCTGGACGTGGGGGGGGGAGCCACCCGGGAGAAGGTGGCCGAGGCGTTCAAGATCATCCTGGAAGACGGAGACGTGAAGGGGGTCTTCGTCAATATCTTCGGCGGCATCATGCGCTGCGACGTCATCGCCCAGGGGATCATCGAGGCTGCCTCCGAGGTCCACTGCACTCTCCCCATCGTGGTGCGGATGGACGGTTCCCAGGTTGAGGAAGGGAAGCGGCTCCTGGCGGAGTCGGGGCTCAACGTCCAGACCGCCGACAACCTGGGAGACGGCGCCGCGCGCATCGTGAAGATGCTCGGATGAACCGCGCCTTTTCCGCCAGCTCTGCGTAAGTCTTCGGGATCGCTTGTGCAGCGTAGCGCTGTTTATGCCCGGTGTTCGGGTACTACGCCTCCGCGCTCTCCCTCGACGCCTTGATCTGGCGAAAAAATCGCGGTTCCGGCTTACGTCTATAATCATCGCACTTTTCAGGAGAGATGAATCATGTCCATACTGATCAACAAGGATTCCAAGATCGTCGTCCAGGGGATCACCGGCAGGAGCGGCCTGTTTCACACCCAGCAGTGCCGTGACTACGGGAGCCACATTGTCGCCGGCGTCACCCCCGGCAAGGGAGGGATCCACATCGAGGGTATCCCGGTCTTCAACACCGTCGAGGAGGCTGTCCGCTACACCGGCGCCAACGTCTCCATGATCTTCGTACCTCCGCCGGGGGCGGCCGACGCCATCCTCGAAGCGGCCTCCGCCGGCATCGACCTGGCGGTCTGCATCACCGAGGGGATCCCGGTCCGGGATATGGTCCCGGTCAAGCGGATCATCCAGGAGAGCAAGACCCGTCTCATCGGCCCCAACTGCCCCGGCATCATTACCCCCGGCGAATGCAAGGTGGGGATCATGCCCGGCTACATCCACAAGAAGGGGAAGATCGGCATCGTCTCCCGCAGCGGCACCCTTACCTACGAGGCGGTCAAGCAGGTGACCGAAGCGGGCCTGGGGCAGTCCACCTGCGTCGGGATCGGCGGCGACCCGATCATCGGCATGAATTTCATCGATTGCCTGAAGCTGTTCAACGAGGACCCGAAGACCGAGGGGGTCTTCATGATCGGTGAAATCGGCGGCACGGCGGAAGAAGAAGCCGCCTGGTGGATAAAGGAGAACATGAAGAAGCCGGTGGCCTCGTTCATTGCCGGCGTCACCGCACCGCCGGGGAAACGGATGGGGCACGCCGGCGCCATCATCACCGGCGGCAAGGGGAAGGCGGAGGACAAGATACAGACCCTGGAAGAGTGCGGCGTCATGGTAACGAAAAGCCCGACCCGCATGGGGGAAGCAATGCTGGCCGCTCTGGAAAGAAAGTAAGAGACATCCCACCGAGCCGGAGGAGAACCCTCCGGCGTTTTCCCCTCATGTACGTCACTCTTCCCCGGAAGAACGGGATTTCCCGCGCGTTGGCGGTTGCATTCCTCTACGTTTCGTATATACTGGATTGACTTCACTCTGCAAGGAGCCTCTATGGACATTGTAGGCATTGCCGCGGTTATCGTGGCATTAACCCTGGTGGTTCTGGCCGCCTTCCTGATTCCGGCCGTCATAGAAATCAGGAAAACCGCCTCCGCCCTGCGCGACTTCATCACCGGAACGGACAGCGAACTGAAACCACTGCTGAGGGACCTGCAATCGACCCTTGCCGATTTAAAAGCCATCACCGGCGAAGCATCGACCCGGACCGACGACGTCAAGTGCTTTATGGAGGCGCTGGGGGATGCGGGACGCAACCTGCGGACCATCAACGGCGTGGTCGGGTCGGTCTCGGGCGTGCTTGCAAGCTCCTCCATGTGGCTCACCGGCGCCAGGGTCGCCGGCAAATTCATTCTCGAAAGAATTTCAAGGAAGGGAGGGAAATAACATGTCAGACAACGAAAACGGGGTAAGCACGGGTACTGTTATGCTTTCTTTTCTGGCCGGCGCGGCGGTAGGCGCTGGACTGGCGCTCCTCTACGCCCCCAAGTCGGGGAGGGAACTGCGGGAGCAGATCTCGGATCTGGCCGAAGATGCGGTCGACAAGATCAAGGAGTACACCAAGGAAGCGCAGGAAAAAGTCAAGTCCACCCTGGAAGAGGGGAAGGACATCATCAAGGAGAAGAAGTCGATCCTCTCCACCGCGATCGAAGCGGGTAAAGAGGCAATGGAACGGGAAAAGGAAAAGTACAAGGAAGCATGATCCTCCCCTTTGTTTGCCAAAAGCCCACCTCGCGTGGGCTTTTTTTGTCCCACACTGACGATTGCAGGAAGAAATCATGGGAAACAGCGAACGTCACAACGGTTTACTGACCTTCTTTTCCACCACCCTGTGGGAACTGGAGCCCGACCATTACCGCGGCGTGCGCCGGCACGGGCTGCGATACCTGCAGATCATTGCCCTCGTCGCGCGGGATTTCTGGCTCGACCAGTGCCCGCTCCGGGCTGCAGCCCTTTCCTTCACCACCATCCTGTCACTTGTGCCGTTCTTTGCCCTCACCTTCGCCGTCCTCAAGGGGCTGGGAGTCCAGAACAAGCTGGAGCCCCTCATCCTGGAGCAGGTGACCGCCGGCTCCCAACAGATGATCAGCAACATCGTCCTCTACATCAACAACACCAACATGACCTCCATGGGGGCAGTCGGACTGGTGGGCCTGATTGTCACGGTGATAGCACTGCTGGCCAACATCGAAGAAGCTTTCAACGTCATCTGGGGGGTGCGGGAAACCCGTTCCCTCTACCGCAAGTTCAGCGACTACCTGAGCGTGGTGGTGAGCGGTCCGCTGCTGCTTCTGGCCGCGACCAGCATCACTACGAGCCTGCAGAGCCAGGCTCTCGTCAAACGGTTCATCAGCACCACCTATCTCGGCGACATTCTCCTGTTCGGTTTCCAGCTCGTTCCCTATCTCAGCATCGCCCTCGCCCTGGTCTTCCTCTACATCTTCATCCCCAACACCACCGTCCGTTTCAGGTCGGCCCTCATCGGTGGCCTCCTGGCAGGTGCGTCCTGGCAGATTGCCCAGTGGGGCTATATCCATTTCCAGGTCGGCGTATCCCGTTACAACGCCATCTATGGGACAATGGCCGCCCTCCCTGTTCTCATGGTCTGGATCTATACCAGCTGGCTCATCGTGCTGTTCGGTGTGGAGATGGTTTACGCCCATCAGAACCTGCGGACCTTCCTCCGCGAACAGCGGGCCGGATCCATGAGCCACAGCGTCAGGGAATTGCTGGCGCTGGCCATACTTCAGGACATTGCCGCGGCCTTCCATAAAGGTCATGCGGCCTGGACTGCCGAACAGCTCGCAGAGGACCTGGATGTTCCCCTGCGGGTGGTACGGGAACTGCTCGACCTTCTGGCGACCGCCGGTTACCTGGCGGAAACGGCCAGCCCCCACCCAGGCTGGCAGCCCGCCAGAGACCTGGAATGCATCCCCCTGCAAGAGGTTTTGAAGACCATCAAGGAACACGGCATCGGATGCCGCATCACGCGCCTGACCCGTAGAGAACAGTGGCTCAGGGCAATCCTGGACCGGGTGGAAAAGGGGGGAGAAGACGCCCTGGCAGGAATGACCCTCCACGACCTGGTCGCCACCCAACCTCCTGCCACACCTGCCGCCTCGGCCCCGCCAGATTAGCCGTTTATAACCATACCGCGACAGGCTGTGCGTTGACAAAGCGGGACGAATAACATATAGTGGGCCTAAAAACAGGCACTTGCGAGATACGGTCCATGCGGGATTTCAAACATATAGCGGGGCGGAAACGTCCGTTCAGGCTGCGACTGTTCGGTCGTCACCGGACAAACTCCTTGAACTCCTTCAAGATGCAGGTCGAGCCAAAACCGGACAGAAAGTGGCTTCGCTACGTATTGCCATGCCTGGCCGTCATTCTTGCGGCCTATCCGGTGGGCAGCCTCCTCTTCAGCGCGCGAAACGCCGTCTCCAGCGTCAACAAGACACCGCCGCCGGTTACCAAGGTCAAACCCTACGGGGAACTGACTGATGGCCAGTCGTTCCGTCTCGGAACCGAAGCCCTCCACGCTTCCCGATATGAGGGGGAGCGCCTGGTGGCCCCCCTCGCCGACGGCGGCAAAATGGTCTACACCTTTGACCAGGAACTGCAAACCCGGGTGATGAAAGTCCTGGAAAGTTATCGGGTCCCCTACGGTGCATTTGTCGCCATCGAGCCGAAAACCGGTCGAATCCTCGCCATGGCCGGCTATTCGGCGGCCGATCCGTCATGGGCGGACCAGTCCTGCTACAATCTTTACCCAATGGCATCCCTCTTCAAGATCGTCACGGCAGCCGCCGCCCTCGAACAGAAGAAGGTCAATGCCACGACGGTCATGCCGTTCAGTGGAAGACTCACCTCGGAAAACCCCAAATACTGGGACGCCCCGCCCCCCCGCAAGGGGAGACAGGGGCAACAGATGGACCTGACCATGGCCATGGGAAAATCGGTCAACCCGGTCTTCGGAAGGCTAGCCAGCGATGTGGTCGGACGCGATTCCCTCATGGCATCCGCTGTCCTCTTCGGCTTCAACCAGCCCCTCTTCCCCGAAACGCCGGTAACCCCGAGCGTCGCCCAGGAACCCCGGGACAATCTGGATCTCAGGCGGATGGGTGCCGGTCTCAGCAGGGAAGTGAAAATTTCTCCACTCCACGCCGCGGCACTCATGGCTGCCATTGCCAATGACGGCACTCTCATGAAACCGTTTCTGGCTGAAGAGATACGAAACGGCAAGGGAGAAGAGATCTACAGTCCCAAGGCCCAGCCCCTGCGGCGTCTCGTCACCCCCGAAAACGCCTCCGAACTGGGGAAGATGCTTTCATCCACCGTCAGCAGCGGCACATCCCGGAAGGCCTTTCACGACCGGCGAGGTCGACCGAAACTGGCAACAGTCGACATTGCCGCAAAAACCGGCTCCATTAATGGCATCAATCCCACCGGCCATTACAGCTGGTTTGCCGCCTACGCCCCTGCCAACGACCCGCAGATTGCCCTGGTAGCGCTCGTCGTCAACAGTGACAAGTGGCGGATCAAGGCTTCGTATGTGGGAGAGCAGGCACTGGAAGCTTTTTTCAAATGAGGGAAACGCAGCTTTTGCGCAATCTCTGCGTTGCTCTTCGGGATTCCGTGTACGGCGTACCATCAGGTACGCCTCCGTGTCATCCCTCAAGCGCCTTGACCTTGCACAATATCCACGTTTCCAGCTACCATCAGATCGAAAAACGTCATATTGCCAAATGGTGAGGTTTCGATGGAGTGCATGAAATGCGGGACATGCTGCACGGCGCCGGATATCAGCGCCCTGCGGAAGCCGGTAGGAGTGACGTGCCCGCACCTGGGTGCGGACGGCTTATGCGGAATGTATGCGATGCGGCCATCCATCTGCCAGAACTACCGGCCCGATGAAATCTGCCTGCGGGTAAAGGCCCCGACCCTTGCGGAACGGGTGGCCAACTACCTGCAACTGTTCGGCCTGGAAGAGGAGATGCAGTGCGGTCAGCGGTAGGTATTGAGCGTCAGCCGGCCGTCCACCAGCTCGCCGTAGGTGAAATGGGTAAGCCAGTCCCCGAGACAAAGGAGGACCTTGCCATCGGGTGCCGTTTCCAGAAGCGGTATATGGAAGTGGCCGGATATGACCACATCATACCCCTCCCGAAACCGGGCTGCGGCGAATTCGCGCAGAATCGCCGGGTAGTCCCAGCGCTGTTGGCGCTGCGGGTGACTCCCCTTGCTCCGCTTCCCCAGTCGCTCGGCGATTGCGATGGCAACGGCGGCCGGCACGCGGGGGACGAGGGCACGGGTCAGCCGGTTGTGGAAGATGAACCGGAGGAGATGGTAGCCGTAGTCCCGGCGGTTGATCTGGTCGCCGTGGCAGAGATAGAAGCGCTTCCCCTCCAGCTCCAGGCTTGTCGGACCGGAAAACACACGGGCCTGAAGGGTTTCCGTGAAAAACGCCCCCACGTGGAAGTCATGGTTCCCTTCAAAATAGACGATCTTGATCCCTCCTGCGTGCAGTTCGGCAAGCTTGTCGAGGATCGGGACGTAGTGGGGAAAGGGGTTGGACCGGTAACCGAGCCAGAACTCGAACAGGTCTCCCATGATGAAGAGCGTGGCCGTATTTCCCGCCAGGCTGTCGAGAAACCGCAGCAATAGCCGGTAATTGGCGTCGTCCGGATCCTGCAGGTGGGCATCGGCAATGAATACTGTACGCATGGCGGCAACTATATAGGAAATGCGGGTAAAGGTAAAGGTGGAGCTGGGGGAAACCGCTGCGGGTCTCCCTTGACCGTTAGCCGCTTCGGAGTGTCAGGTTGATGGGAGTAATGCGGGATGTGGAAATAGTCTGGGACGACCTCCTGGATGCATTTGAAAACCCGGACGGTGAGCTGGTCTATTTTCTGGACAGGGATACGGGGGAAGTATTTTTTGTCCCGGTCGACTACGAGGATGATGCCTTCTGGGAAGAAATGGAAGAAGACGAAGAGCGATTCCTGCCGATTCCCGGCTATGACTACGACCAGGAACGGCACCTGCTCAACGAATTCATCAAGGGCATCAGCAACACCAGCCTGAAGGACCTGCTGGAAAGGGCCTTCATCGGCAAGCGACCCTACGGGAGGATGGACGAGATACTCTCCTTCTACCCCGAGGAAATGGAGCGGCTGCAGGCGTTGAAAGAGGAACTGACCACCGAGCGGATCAAGCAATGGCTTGAGGAACACGATATTTTCCCTTTCCACGAACCCTGACCACTTGGGGAATAACAATCCGCCCCACGGCTCCCCTGGAGAACCACCATGAAGCCCGCCCACCCGGCTGCCAACCGATACCTGCTTCTGCTGATGCTTGCGGCCATCATCTGTGCCGCCGGCTACGCCCTGCGGCACACGCTTTCCTGCTTTCTCCTCTCCTTCGTGCTTGCCTACCTGCTCGACCCGCTGTTGACGTTCTTCGAACGGAACAGGATCCGGCGCAGTTACGGCATCACCATCCTGTACATTGTCCTCGCGTTGTTGTCGGTCGTCTTCTTCGCTTTTTTCGTTCCCTTCCTGACCCTGCGCTGGCAGAACCTGCTCCACGATTTTCCGGGCTATATGCAGAAGCTTCAGGTGCTCGCCCAAGGGTGGAAGACCCAGCTCCTCCCTTCCGCAGCCACAGAGGAGTGGCGCTGGCTGGTGGAATCGGGCACCGGCCACCTCGACAAGATACTTGGCAAAATCGGTGGCGGGATATACGCGGCACTGACAAGGATGGTCTTCAATCTCTTCAACCTGGTGCTGGCGCCGATCCTTGTTTTCTTCATGCTCTTCTACAAACAGGCCATCATGGACGGGATAACCTCCTGGCTGCCGACCCGGCAACGCGCAACACTGCTCTCTCTGGGGCGGGAGATCAACGGCAGTATCGGCGGCTATATCCGGGGCCAGTTCGCGGTGTCGGCAATCGTGGCGGTCCTCTCCAGCATCGCCCTGTTTTTTCTGAACGTGGACTATGCCCTCTTCAACGGCATATTCGCCGGCCTCGCCTCGATCCTCCCCTTCATCGGCGTCATTCTGGCCACTATTCCCGCCCTCTTCTTCGCCTACGTCGAGTTCCAGAGCGGCATTGTCATGCTCAAGGTAGTCGCCGCCTTTTCCGTCATCTATTTCCTGGAAGGATACGTCATCAAACCGCTGGTATTCAAGGAGGCGATGAACCTCAACCCCCTCGTCACCGTCATCGTGGTCATGGCGTTCGGCGAACTGATGGGGTTCTGGGGAATACTGCTGGCCATACCCATCGCCGCCGCCGGCAAGATCGTCACGAATTACATCCGGCAGGGGAAATTTGCCGAAGAGGGATAATTCATGGATAGCGTCGGCGCCAAGGGGCGCATGTACTATTTCCTGGCAGGCTGCTTCGTCCTGGCCCTCCTGGCAAGCATCTTCATTCGCCACACCTTCTCGGCCCTTCTCACCTCCCTGGCCCTTGCCTATCTTCTCAACCCCCTACTGAAGTACCTGGAGAAACGGGGTTTTTCCCGTTCACTCTCCATTACCTTCATGTACGGCATCATTGCCCTGGTGGCGCTCTACTCGTCGTTCTTCCTCATTCCCTATATCGGCCACCAGCTGAACGCCCTCACCTCGGCCCTTCCCGATTACGTCCAGGGGATCAAGCAGGCTCTCGACGACTGGAAAGACGAACTCCTCCCCTATTACAGCGCCGCCGACCTGGACTGGCTCATGGCCAAGATACAGGGGTCCCTCAACAAGCTGGCAACCGATGTCTCCGGCATGGGATACGAGCAGCTCAAAGGGATACTGTTCGCCCTGTTCGACCTTCTCCTTGCCCCGATCCTGGTCTTTTTCATGCTTTACTACAAGGAGGAGTTCAAGGATATCCTGCTCCGCATCACCCCCCGCGAAGTCCGGAAGGAACTGAAACAGCTGGGAAACCGCATCAACCGGACCCTGGAACGTTTCGTTCTCGCCATGGTCGTGGATTGCCTGCTGGTGGGCATCCTCTGTGCGGCAGCACTGGCCCTTCTCGACATCGAATTCCCCCTCCTGAACGGCATGTTTGCAGGATTCGCCACCATCGTCCCCTTCGTCGGCGCGCTGGTTGCCGTCATACCCCCTGCCCTGATAGGCTATGCCAAGAGCGGCGACATCCTCATCATCCCCAAGGTATGCGCCATCTATTTTCTCATCAACGTGGTGGTTGACGGATACATCATCAAGCCGCTTGTCATGCGTGGCACCCTGAGACTGAACCCGCTGGCGGTCATCTTCTCGGTAATGGCCCTCGGCGAGATCATGGGTTTCTGGGGCATCGTGCTCGCCATCCCCTGCGCCGCCGTGGTCAAGGTCTGCTCCACCGAGGTACGACAGATCATGGCATCAAGGAACGACCATGCAAACGACGACCTTTAGCATCTCCGGCATGTCATGCGCCAACTGTGCCACCCGCATTGAAAAGGGGGTGGCCGGCACAACCGGTGTTACGCGGGCGGTGGTCAACTTTCCCCTTGAAGAGCTGACGGTGGAATATGATGAAACCCTGGTCGGCCGGGAAACCATCGAAACACTGGTCAAAGGACTCGCTTACGGTGCCGTTCCGCGCGGGGAGCCTGGAGAAATCCGCTTCGGCGTGCGCGGCCTCCACTGCGCTTCCTGCGTGGCAACCCTGGAGAAGAGGCTCCTCAGCCATCCGGCGGTATCCGCCGCCGTGGTCAACCTCTCCCAGGAAGAGGCCTTTGTCCGCTTCGACGCAGGCCGGCTCGACAAGAGCGAGATATTCGCCCTGGTGACCGAGGCGGGCTACCAGCCGGTGGAACCGGCGGCACCCGACGATTCTGCCGCCCAGTTCCGGAGCCAGCGAAACTGGTTCATCGCCAGCCTCGCCGCATCCATTCCCATCATGCTCACCATGGGACTCCACGGCAACCGGACCGTTGGCTGGATTAACCTCGTCCTCGCTACGGCAGTCCAGTTTTCCGCCGGCCTTACCTTTTACCGCGGCTCTTGGTACGCACTCAAAAACAAGAGCGCCAACATGGACGTCCTCGTGGCGCTCGGCACCTCGGCCGCCTACTTTTACTCCCTGGCCGCCTTTTTCGGCGCCTTCGGCGGGCACGGCGAAGTGTTTTTCGAGACCTCCGCCATGCTCATCGCCTTCATCCGTCTCGGCAAGTACCTGGAGGCGCGGGCCCGGGGGAAGGCGGGGGAAGCTCTCAAGAAGCTCCTCCGGCTTCAGGCCGACAAGGCACGGCTCCTGGTGGATGGTACGGAGCGGGAGGTCCCCGCCTCCCTGGTCAAGGTCGGTGACGTGGTGCTGGTCCGGCCGGGAGAAACCATCCCGGTGGATGGCATCGTCCTCGAAGGAAACTCCAGCGTCAACGAGGCGATGGTGACCGGCGAATCACTGCCGGTGGCAAAAAATGCCGGCTCCGCCGTCACCGGCGCCACCGTCAACGGCCGGGCCCCCCTGACGGTTCAGGCGACCAGAGTCGGCGAGGCGACCATGCTCGCCCAGATCGTCCGGATGGTGCGCGAGGCCCAGGCGGACAAGGCACCGATCCAGCGCTTCGCCGACCGGGTATCCGGGATATTCGTGCCGGTGGTGATCGCCCTTGCAATCCTGACCTTCTTAGTCTGGTTCCTGGCACTCCAGCAGGATTTCCTCTTTGCCTTCAAGCTCGCCATCGCCGTAGTGGTCATCGCCTGCCCCTGCGCCATGGGGCTGGCCACCCCGACCGCCATCATGGTCGGAAGCGGCGTGGGCCTCGCCCGGGGAATTCTCATCAAGCGCGGGTCGGTACTGGAGAACATCGCAGGACTTCAGGCGGTCCTCCTCGACAAGACCGGCACCATCACCAGCGGCAGGCCCGTCCTGACCGACCTGTTGCCCGCTTCTCCGGGGGAATCCGACCGGCTCATGGAATACTTGGCAGCGGCCGAATCCCGCTCCAACCACCCCCTGGCCCAGGCCGCCCTGGAAGCTGCCGCATCCAGAGGGATACAGCCAGGCACCGTTGACGGCTACGAGGAGCGGGAGGGATTCGGCGTGTCCTGCAGCTACAGCGGCAACAGGGTCCTTGCCGGCAGCGCCCGGTTCATGGAAGATACGGGCATCACCATCGGCCCCTTCGCTGCGGAGGCTGACAGGCTGGCCAACGCGGGGAAATCGCTCATCTACGTGTCCGTGGAAGACAGGCTGGCAGGGGTGGCCGCCTTCGCCGACCAGGTCAGGGACAGTTCCATCCGGTCGGTGGCGGCACTGAAGCAGATGGGGATCGCCACGTACATGATTACGGGGGACAACCGGCTGGTGGCAGCGGCGGTGGCGGGCCAGGCCGGGGTGGACGGGTTCGAGGCAGAGGTGCTGCCGGACCGCAAACAGCAGGTGGTAAAGGAATACCAGCAGAAGGGATATTACGTCGCCATGGTGGGTGACGGCATCAACGATGCCCCCGCCCTGGCCCAGGCCGATGTGGGAATCGCCATCGGTGGCGGCGCCGACGTGGCCAAGGAGACCGGCGATATCATCCTGGTGCGGGACGACCTCATGGACGTGGTGGCGGCCATTCGCCTGGGGAAAGCGACCCTGGCCCGGATCAAGCAGAACCTTTTCTGGGCGCTCTTCTACAACATCCTCGGCATCCCCATCGCCGCCGGCGCCCTCTACTACCCGTTCGGCATCACCCTGAAACCCGAGTACGCAGGTCTCGCCATGGCCTTCTCGTCGGTGTCCGTCGTCGCCAACTCGCTCCTTCTCAAGCGGGTCGGCCAGCACCTGCGGGACGACCGTCAGGCCTGAAAGGAAACGTACCCATGCACCAGAGCACCATCAGACTTCTGCGGGAAATGGCTGGCATCTGCCTCGTGGCAGTCGCCATCGGGCTGGTCTGGAACCACCAGCTCCTCTACAACGCCTGGACCGGCAACGCACCATCCACCGCACCGGTAGCGGCATCGGCACCGCCTGACCAATCGGGACAGGCGCAGCAGGCCGTTCCCGTTCCCCTCCCCCTCGGCCTCATGCAGGTAAAGGAGTTCCACGACCGGAAGGAAGCGGTCATCGTGGACGCACGGGACGAAACTGCCTTTGCCGCCGGCCACATAACCGGCGCGGTCTCATTCCCCCTCGGCGAAGCGGATGGTCGACTGGCCGATTTCGCAAAACGTTACCCCCCCACTACCCTGCTGGTGGTCTACTGTAACGGTTATGCCTGCCACGACAGCCATGACCTGGCCAACAAGCTTCTGGCCGCCGGCTACCCGACGGTCTTCGTCTTCGAAGGGGGTTTCCCCGAATGGCAGGCTGCCGGCTACCCGGTTATGGAGGGCAACCAATGACCAGCACCGCCGGCAAACACCTCTCGACCATTGTCCGGGTCGTCCTGGGGCTGGTGTTCCTCTATGCAGGAATACTGAAAATCGCCGATCCGGTTGCCTTCGCCGGGAACATCGCCGCCTACAGGATACTCCCCTACTTCGGCAACTACCTAGTGGCAGCCACACTCCCCTGGCTGGAGGCTATCTGCGGCCTGCTGCTGGTCATCGGCTGGCGGGCCAGAACCGCAGCCCTCATAACCTGTATTCTGAACGGGGTATTCATCGTCGCCCTCGCCTCGACCATCCTGCGGGGACTGGACATCGACTGCGGCTGCTTCCAGCAGGGGGGAGACAAAACGTCCGCCTGGTCGGCCATGGGGCGCGACATCGTACTCATTGCCATGGCCCTCACCCTGCTGAGGAAGGACCGTCAGCGGTCCCCCTGAGCGGCGCTTGAAGTTTGGCCGGAAATGGTGTAGTATGCGGGCCGTTTTCATTAACCACAAGCCACGGAGTCTTGCGTGTTGAAAGAAATCCTTCTCGTCATCGGTGCCTACCTGGTCGGCTCGGTTCCTACCGGCCTGCTGCTTGCCAAGGCATTGGGGGGTGTCGACATCCGGACCACCGGCAGCGGCAATATCGGCGCAACCAATGTCTACCGCACACTGGGAAAGAAGGTTGGGATAATGACCCTGGTGGGGGACTGTCTCAAGGGGGCCATTCCTGTCGTAATTGCACAACAGATGGGGCTTTCCGTCGAATGGTCAGCGGCGGTCGGTGCCGCCGCCTTCCTCGGACACGTCTACACCATTTTCCTCGGCTTCAAGGGGGGAAAAGGGGTTGCCACCGCACTCGGTGTATTCCTTGCCATGGCACCCCTGGCGGTGCTCTGCGCCCTCGCTGTTTTCATCGTAGTGATCCTGACATGGCGCTACGTTTCCCTCGCCTCTATCTCCGCTGCGGCGACCATGCCGATCTTCATCCTCCTCCTGGGGAATCCCCCCCCCATCGTTGTCATGACCCTGCTGATTTCAGCCCTCGTCATCTACAAACACCGCGAAAACATCGACCGTCTCAGAAACGGCACCGAAAGTAAATTCAAGGCCTGACGAAACCGGTTTCCTGCCGTGAAATCACCGGCCGACAAGGTGACGGAAAGAAGTCACCATCGCGCCAGTCGGGGATTTAGGCTTGACATGGAACGCGTTATGGCCTAGAGATATGGTTACAATGTATCTCTCTTTCTTTGGTGTACCTTGAAACACTGCATTGCGTTACCCTGTCAATGAAAGCATCGTGGCGAAAGAAAAGGTACCGGCTGGCAATCTTTGCCCTGGCGACCGTCCTGCTCATTCTGGTCTGCAGCTTCGGCATGTTCGTGTTCAGACCGGCCGGCACCGGCAAACGCGTTGCCCTGGTGGAACTGGCAGCGGGGGCACCCTTCCGCCGGATTGCCGTTGAACTGGAAGAAAAGCGGATCATAACCAACGGAAAACTGTTCGTGATCCTCGCCAGGCTGCGGGGTGCCACGGGGAAGGTCCAGGCCGGCCCCTATCAGGTGAACGATGGGATGCCCCCCCAGGAAATCCTCGACCGGATGGTACACGGTGATGTCTACGTACAGCGGTTCGCCGTGCCGGAGGGGTATTCCATCTACCAGATAGCCGAACTGCTGGAAAGCCGTCGGCTGTTTCTCAAAGATGAGTTCCTTCGGGCATGCGCCGACCGGCAGCTTCTGAAGGAACTGGGGATATCCGGCCGGAGCGTGGAGGGGTTCCTCTATCCGAGCACCTACACCATACCCCCCCGGACCACGCCGGAACAGTTCATCCTCCAGATGGTCGAGCAGTTTGACAAGGTATTCGACCAAAAATTCGCGGGGCGGCTCGAAGCGGCCGGCATGAGCAAGGGGGAACTGGTGACCCTGGCATCCATGATTGAAAAGGAGGCCGTCATTCCGGCGGAACGCCCCCTCATCGCTTCGGTCTTCCTTAACCGGCTCCGGAGCAGGATGCCGCTCCAGAGCGATCCGACCGCCGTCTACGGAGTTCGGGCCTTTGCCGGCCCCGTCAGCAGGCGGGACATCCTTCGGGCATCACCCTACAACACGTACCAGATCAAGGGACTCCCTCCCGGCCCCATAGGCAACCCCGGGAGCGACTCCATTGAGGCGGTGCTCACCCCCGCCCGGACCGGTTATTATTATTTCGTGGCCAAGAAGGATGGCAGCCACCACTTCTCTGCCACCCTCGCCGAACACAATCGCGCCGTAGACAGGTATCTCAAATCAGCAGCGACCGCGTCCTCACCATCCACCGGTTCCGTTGCGGGGTATCGGAATGACCGCCCGAATCTTACTGGCAGAAGATAACGAATCCCTGTCCCAGATGCTCCAGAAGTTCCTGTCTGGGCAGGGATACGCCGTTGTGGCGGTCAGGACCGGACTGGAAGTCCTGCAGTCGCTTACTGCCGGCAGCTTCGACCTTCTCGTTCTTGACCTGCGCCTCCCCGGACTGAGCGGTGCAGATGTTCTGCAAAAACTCCGCAAGTCGGAGAAATGGGCAGAATTCCCGGTGATCGTCATTACCGGCGTCTACAAGGGTGACAAATACGCCGAAGCAGCCCGGCGCCTCGGCGTAAGGCATTACCTTGAAAAACCGTTCACCCAGCAGGCATTCCTAACTGCCGTTCAGTCGACGTTACAGGACCAGGCCCACCCTCCCGCGAAGGAAGCTGCGACGTTGCGCGACCTTCTGGTAGATGTCTACGAAACGGGAAAGAGCGGCTTACTCGCCTTTCCCCAAGGGTCGCCCGTTGCGTTCCTCAAGGGAGAGCCCGTCTCCTTCATGACCAAGGGAAAGGAGGACTTTCGCGACCACCTCGTGGCACGGGGGAAAATCACCCTTGCCGACCGGAAGACATTTCTGGCCGGAGGCGAAGAACGACTGTTCCTCACCCAGTCAGGTCTCCTCACCTATGATGAACTCGTTGAGGAGTCCCGCCTCTTTCTCACCAAGAAACTGGTGGATGCACTGGACATGAAGAGCGGTATCGGTTTCAGCGAGGGAATGCCGCCACTGGAGGCACCCCTCGTTCCCATCTCCATTCCCCATCTCATCTATGAAGCGAGCAAGGGCCGTGGCAACCAGTTGCACGGACAAGCCTTCATGGAACGTTTCGCAAGCTGTTATCCGGCACGCACTCCACTGTTCTTCCGGCGCGCCAACCTCGTCACCATGCGCCAGGGAGACATCGAGCTTCTTGAGCTGGTGGACGGTGAGAAAACCCTGCAGCAGATCATCGCCATGGGAACGGTTCCCCATGAAGCGGCCGCCTTCTTCCATTTCCTCCATTCTCTCGGCATGCTGGCCATGCACGCGAAGCCAACCGCCAACGCCACCCCCGACTTCCCCCAGAAGGACCTGTTCAATCGCCCTCTGGAGGAAATCGCCGCCGATGACGGGCAGGCCGTGGGATTCGACGACCTGGTCGAAGAACTCTCCGGCACCGTCGAACTGGCGGTGGGGAACGAAGGAATGGCCTCGCCTCTTTCGAGCGACGAGATCGGTTTCGAACAGACGGTACAGCGGGACCATGCGTTCATCAAGGACAAGAACTACTATGAGCTGTTCGGGCTCTCTCCCAACAGTTTCAGCTTCAATGCACTGAAAGAGGCCTATTTTTCCAAGACGCGCCAGTATTCTCCGGAAAAATTCATGGAGTTGTCGGGAGCGACCCAGAGCCTGGCCCAGGACGTACTCGCCGTCTATGCCAACGCCTACAATACCCTTTCCAGCGTCGTCGCCAAGGAGCGCTATGACGAGATGCTCAACGCCGACCGGGTGGGACTCGACGGCCGTCAGGACGACAAGCTGCAAGCCAAGATCCAGTTCCAGTCGGGCAAGGTTTTCCTGGAAATGGGGGAATTCGAAAACGCCCAGAAGGCACTCCAGGACTCGTTCACCCTGGAACCGGACAACCCGCAGCACTGCGCCTACCTTGCCTGGGCCATCTACAACAATCCGGCCAGCAAAAACTCCAAGGCGGCACAGGAAAGGGCCCGCATGCTTCTGGCCAAGTCAGTCCAGATTGGCAAGGTTGCCGAGGCATTCGCTTTCCGCGGATGGATGCTTCTCGACGAGGGGAGGGACGGGCTGGCGGAGGGGGAATTCCAGAAGGCGCTGCGCATAAACCCAAAAGACTCTTACGCAGGCAAGGGGATCAGACAGATAACGGAGAAACGGGAAGCGGAAAGCAAAGGATTCTTCCGGAAAATTTTCGGTTAAACATCACATCACATCTACAAAAAAAAAGCCCCCGGGAGGTCCCGAGGGCTTTTTCATTACATGGTCACTATCCTGTCTAACCTTTTTCCACCGTGACGCCGACAAAACTGGACCCGGCCGGCAGAAGGGCACTGGCGTTCAGGCCGGCAAAGTGGTGGGGAGCGAAGAGAATGCCCGGCTGGAGCTTGTTGCTCACCTTGGCCGGACCGTTCATGCTTCCGGCAGGTGAGCTGACCTTCAGGCGGGCACCGTCGGCAATACCGATCCGTGCGGCATCTTCGGCAGCGATCTCGATGTACCCCTCGGCCGAAACGGTCAGGTTGTTCTCCGAGGCGGTGGACATGGTACCGTTGTGGAAACCGATGGCGCCGACGATCAGGGTGAACGGCTGCTTGCCGGCAACGGCAGGGGGAATCGAAGGCAGTGTGCCGAAACCATAGACGGACGGCGCCGGCGGCATGGCCTTGATGAGTCCGGAGCAACGGCCGTCGTTCATCTGGCAGCTGCCGTCGTAGATACCCGTTTCAACCTTCAGTTCGGCAGTGACCTCGGCGACGTTGCGGGCATGGGGCTTGCCGGTCAGGCGGCTGTAGACCTCGGCCAGAATATCCCAGTCCTCCCGGGCCTCACCCGGAGGGGTAACGGCACGGTTCAGGCATTGGATCCGGTTATCGGGTGTCGTGAACGAACCGCTTTTCTCGGCGGCGGCGGCACCGGGAAAAACCACGTGGGCCATGGAAGAGAGGTCGCTGCTCTGGATGTCCTGGACGATGAGCAGATCGAGTTTTGCCAGGGCGGCCCTGATACGGGCATTCTCCGGGAAAGAGACCAGGGGGTTGCAACCAAGCAGATAGAGTGCCTTGATGCTTCCCTGCTCGATTCCTTCGACAATCTGCCACAGATCCTTTCCCGGTGCGGCGGCCGGCTTGTAGCCGGGGAGAAAGTCCGGACTGACCCCCATGTCGAGCATCCCCTGAATATTGTTCTTCTGCTCCACCGGGAAAACGCCCCCCTGCTCGCCGGCAGGTGCGCCGAGAACAAGGGCGAGATCGGCTATGGCACGAACCGTCTCGCTGCGGGCGACACCGCGAATCACATCGGCGCCGAAAACGATCGCCACGTCGGCCTTGCCACCCAGGTTGCGGGCAGCATCGAGCAGTTCAGCCTCGGTGACCCCCGCGGCAGCAGCCAGATCTGCAAGAGACTGACCGGCCAGGGAGCTCTTCAGGGTGTCGAAACCGCTGGTCCGGCTGGCGACGAATTCCTTGTTCTCAAGCCCTTCGTCGACAATTGCCTTTACAAGACCGGAAACCAGGGCAAGCTCGGCACCGGGTCGGTTTTGGAGATGAACATTGGCGTATTTTTTCAACTTGACAGCACGGGGATTGGCAAGCACCAGTTTGGCGTCATTCTTGGTGGCAGCCTTGATGACCCGGTACTCCATGCCGGTGGATTCGGCGTTCAGGTCGCATCCCACCACCAGTATGGCACCGGCGCGGTCGAGCCGATCGATGGACGAGCCGGCCCCGCTGCTGCCGAGACGCTCCCAGAGGATCGTTTTCGTCTGCGCGTAACCGAGGCGGGCTTCTGAATCTATGTTGCCAGTTCCAACCCCCTCACGCAGGAGCTTCTGGAAGAGGAAACTCTCTTCGTTGGTAACCCGGGGGGAACCGATACCGGCAACGGCTCCCCCACCGTGGGTCTTGACGATCTCCTGCAGCTTGCCGACCGCAAAGGCCATGGCACCGTTCCAGTCGCTCTTGGCCCCCCCGACCAGCGGCGCGTTGAGCCGGCCGACAGCGTTGAGATAGCTGTAGCCGAAGCGGCCGTTGATGCAGAGATTGCCGCTGTTGTAGGTGCTGTCATCGCTGGTAACACGCTCCACGCGGTTGTTGCGGGAATGGTATTCGATCTGGCAGCCGGTGGAGCAGAATCCGCAAACGCTCTTGGTAACCGTGAACGACCAGGGACGGCCGCGGAACTTGAACGGCTTGGAGATCAGGGTTCCGGTGGGGCAGACACCGACGCAGTTACCACAGAATTCGCAGTTGAGCGGCTTGCCGTCCACCGTGTCGATGATGGTGCTGTCGCCGCGGTTGACCACATGGATCGCGTCGCACCCGACCACCTCATGGTCGACCTTGACGCACTTTTCGCACAGAATGCAGCGGTTGGGATCGCTCTCGATGAGTGGCCAGTCATAGCGGATTTTGTGCCTCTCCAGGTTGGCTGCGTATTCGGGCTTGGCCGCCTGCAGGCCGTAGGTGCAGTTCTGAAGGTCGCACTCGCCTGCCGCATCGCAGACCGGGCAGTCCAGCGGATGGTTGACCAGCATCAGTTCCATGACCTTGCGACGGATCTCGGCAAGCTTTTCCGACTGGGTGGTAACCTTGATCCCTTCCTTGACCGGTGTGTTGCAGGCGGTCATGGTCCGGTCAATCCCTTCGATCTCGACCGCG
Organism: Geomobilimonas luticola; assembly: GCF_018476905.1. GTDB lineage: Bacteria > Desulfobacterota > Desulfuromonadia > Geobacterales > Geobacteraceae > Geomobilimonas > Geomobilimonas luticola. Next base: position 1,339,876 of record NZ_JAHCVK010000001.1, on the reverse strand, counting down.
CAAATACGGCAGGCGCCGGTGGGAGAAACTTTCTCCAGCCAGCAGAGGGTTGGAATCGTTATACCGATCTGACGGGCAGCCTCCAGAATGGTAGAACCCTTCGGTACGGTTACGTCCCTGCCGTCGATTGTCAATGTGACCATATTCTTAACTCCCTGAAAGAGAAAAATCTGAAGTCCTGAACCCGATGAATCGGTGAACCTATACAGCTATCATTGCCATGCGGTAACAGCGGAGGCACCGTTCGGCTTCCTTGACCGCCTGGGTATCCTTGAACCCGAGTTCGACCTCCTGGTAGTTCCCCTTGCTGGCGCGTTCCTTGCCATGGACTTCAGTCTGATGGGCACGTGCGACGGAGTCGAGCCAGGGAACCTGCTCGTTCTTGTCGTAGACCGGCAGGTAGTTGAGGATATCTTCCATCAGGTCATCGTCGGCAAGATACGCCTTCCCTTCCTCCAGCCAGCGCTGGATGACCCTGGCGGCACGGTGGGCGTTACCGATGCAGGCAACGACCGTAAGCGGGCCGATCTCGGCGTCGCCGCCCGCGAAGACACCGTCCATGTCGGTGATCAGGATACGGGAGAGGGGGTTGCCCATGCCGTCGAGGAGCCCCTTGCCGTCAGCCCCCTTGAGCGGGACATACTTGGTGACAACCGTATTCCACTTGGTGATGTCGATGCCGAGGTCCGGCGGGATGAACGAGAGGTCCGGGTCCTGGCCAATGGCCGGGATGACGGTGTCACACTCGACAACGAACTCACTGCCGGGAACCGGCTCGGGACGACGACGGCCCGATGCATCCGGCTCGCCCAGCGCCATCCGGACGCACTCCACGCCGGTCACCTGTTCGTTGGCGTCAACCAGAATCTTGGTGGGGAGCACCTGGAACTCGAACCGTACCCCTTCCTCGTCCGCCCCGTCCACTTCCCAGACATCCGCAGGCATCTCCTTCCGGGAACGACGGTAGAGCAGGGTCGATTCTTCGGCACCTTCGCGAAGCGCCACGCGAACGCAGTCGATGGCCGTGTTCCCGCCCCCCACCACGCAGACCTTTTTCCCCATCCCGGTCGGCTGCTTCATGTACGCCTCACGGAGGAAGTCGATACCACCACGAAGGAACCCCTTGTACCCCTTGTCCTCACCCTCGACACCCATCGGCTTGGAGCGGTGGGCGCCCGGTGCGATGAAGACGGCGTCGTGCTTCTGCTTCAGTTCGGCAAGGGAGATATCCTTGCCGACGCGGACGCCGTACTTGATCTCCGATCCCATGGAACAGATGATGTCGATATCGCGCTGCAGCAGGTGACGCGGCATGCGGTACGGGGGGATGCCGACGGCGATCATGCCGCCGCCGAAACCTTCCGGAAGTGCCTCGTAAATGGTGCTGGTGTAACCTTCCAGGGCAAGGTAGTAGGCTGCGGCGACGCCGGCCGGGCCGGCACCGATGATACCGACAGTCTTGTTCTTTCTGGGCTTGGGAACCATGGGAGGTTTGATATTGTGCTGCCACTCGTAATCGGACGCGGTCCTCTTCAGGACCATGATGCTGATCGGCTCGTCCACCTGCTTGCGGCGGCAGGCAGTCTCGCAGGGGTGGGGGCAGACGCGGCCACAGACCGACGGAAGTGGCATGTTGTCGCGGATTACCTCCAGCGCCTCGTCATAGCGGTACTCCTTGATCGCCTCGATGTAGGCGGGGATGTCGATATGGGCGGGGCACTTGTCCTGGCAGGGAGCAGTGTACTTGTGTACCAGACGATGCCTGTTGGCCGGAGATTTTGAGCCGTTGATGTAGGCGACGAAATCGTCACGGAAATGCTTGACCGCGTCGAAGACCGGAACCATCGAGGTGGGACAGAGGGTGCACTTGCAGTTTTTCAGGAGCTCAGCCAGCTCTTCGATGACCGCCAGGTCCGATTCCTTCCCCTTGCCGGCCACAATGGCACCAAGGGCATCCATCGCCACCCTGGTCCCCTTTTTGCCGGGCGTGCACTTGCCGCAGACGTAAAGGGTCTGGAGCCTGCGCATATATTCAGCCGCCATGGCGGGGACATCCACCTCTTTGTCGTAGAGAATTATCCCGTCCCACCCCATGAAGGCACCGAGTACGGTTTCTCCATCAAAGGTTGTTGGGAGACGGAACGTCGCCTCCTTTGTCTCGCCACCAGAGCGATTATCGACTACGTTTCTCCCCCAGCTGGAAAAAACCACCTGTGCCACTTCAGCCTCCGCGCGAACGTGAAGATAGCCGCAAAATGCGGCTAACCATTCGCTTTTATTGAACAAATTCACTCGTCACAATTGTATACAGTATGCAATAAGTACCACAACCATCCCCGTGAAATCAAGGGAAAAATACACTAATTGGATTTTACTAAAGATTGTAAACAGGTGAAGGCTCTGCTATATCTCATGGGAGAAGAGGGAGAGCACAGAACCCATCCGGGAGGGAAAACCATGTCGCAGCTGGACGACGCTTTTACATCACTGTTCACCACCAACATGGGGGTAAGAAAGGGGGAACGGATCGTAGTATTCGGCGACACCATCCGTTCCGACGAAACGCCCCTGCCTGCAGACGCAGACCGTCGCCGGCGGTTGCTCGACGTGGCACGGAAGGCAGGGGAGTTTGCCCAGGACACGTACGGTAATGCCGCATTTGTTTCGTTCCCGGCGACCGCTGCATCGGGAGCAGAACCGCCGGAGATTCTCTGGCGCGCCGTTCTGGGCGAGAACATAGTCAGTCAACTCATCGCATCGGGCATCTTCAGTCGCCTTCTGGCCAAGACGGCCGACAAGGACGATATCCGGAAAGCAACCGGCATCGTCACGGCAGCCAGAGAGGAGGTGGCGGACGTGGTAATCGCCCTCTCCAACAACTCCACGAGCCATACCAGGTTCCGTACCCTCGTCAACGCCGCGGAAGGGAGGTTTGCAAGTCTCCCCGCCTTTGATCCGGACATGTTCTTCACCTCCATGAAGGTTGACTGGCAGGCCCTTGCAGAACGTACCGCCAGGTTGGCAGCAGCTGTCAACCTGGCAGCGGAGATTGTGGTGGAAACCCCCAACGGGACCCGGATGCGCTTCGGCAAACGGGGAAGAACGGCAAAGGGGGATGACGGCATGCTGACAAGTCCGGGAAGCTTCGGCAATCTCCCTGCCGGCGAGGTCTACCTTGCCCCGCTGGAGGGGACGAGTTCGGGGGTGATGGTGCTCGAGTACGGGCCGACCCGCAAGCTGGCGTCTCCACTTGCCCTCACCGTCGCCGACGGCAGGGTTGTCGAAATACAGGGGGATGAGCCCCATCGTCGCAAACTGGAGCAGAAATTCGCGGAGAATGCCGACAACCGCAACATAGCCGAACTGGGAATCGGCACCAACGACAAGGCCTCCCGACCGGATAACATCCTTGAGGCGGAAAAAATCCTCGGCACCATCCATATCGCCCTGGGGGACAATTCGGGCTTCGGGGGCACTGTCCAGACGCCGTTCCACGAAGATTACGTCTTCTACAGACCTACCCTGACGGCAATCATGGACGATGGAAACCAGCAGGTCTTACTGAAGGATGGCAAGCTTGAGATATGAGTGCAGAGGGGGGTGAGGCGGTGCGGGTCATCGGTCTTACTGGCGGAATAGCATCGGGAAAGAGCACTGCGGCGAAAATTCTCGCCGAGCTGGGCGCGGAAGTAATCGATGCCGACCAGCTGGCGCGGGACGTGGTCCGCCCCGGAGAACCTGCCTACCGTGCAATCGTTGCGGCCTTCGGCACCGACGTGCTGAACGAAGACGGAACCATCAACCGGGCGGCTCTGGGAGCCATCGTCTTCGCCGACCCGGCAGCCCGCAGGCGGCTGGAATCCATCACCCATCCGGCCATCGCACGGCTGGCGGAGAATTCACTGGCCGAACTGCGCCGCCGGGGGACCCGCCTGGCTGTCTACATGGCCCCCCTCCTCATCGAAGCAGGGATCACCGGCCGGGTTGACGAGGTATGGGTGGTCTACGTGGATAGTGACACCCAGGTACGGCGGCTCATGCAGCGGGAAGGACTCAGCGCGGCCGATGCCCTGCAGCGAATTTCCAGCCAGATGCCTATGGAGGAAAAACGGAAGCTGGCACGGGTGGTCATCGACAACCGGGGGACAAAAGCAGATCTCGCTCGGACGATACGTGAAACATGGGAACGGGAAATCCTGGGGAGAACCGGGGATTAGCAGCTTGATTTCAGACTACGGCGACAAAAAAGGCCCCCGGAGATCGAGGGCCTTTTCATTCGCTGATCACGAAACTTTCCTTATTTGTGATAGCCGAGCTTGGTGGAAATCTCCTCCGCCGCCCGCTTCACCATCGGAATCAGTTCTTTTTCCACCCGCTCGTCGGTAAAGCGCATGGACGGACCGGATATGCTCACCGCCCCGATAATCCGTCTCGTGTAGTCGCGGATCGGCGCCCCGACACAGCGTACGCCGATGTCCAGTTCCTCGTTGTCCATGGCGTAACCCTGCTCGGCGATGACCTTGAGATGCTTCTTCAACTCATCACGATCGGTAATCGTGTTGGGAGTGAAGCGTTTCAGTTCCTTGGTCGGCAGGTAGTTCTCCAACTCCTCATCAGTCATGTAGGCGATCTGTACCTTGCCGGCAGCCGTGCAGTATGCGGGAAGGCGTGCGCCCACCCGCGGGACCACCCGCACCGTCAGGTCGGTCTCCACGACGTCGAGATAGACGATGTGGAAATCCTTGAGAATCGCCACGTAGGTGGTTTCATTGCATTCACTGACCAACGACTCCAGCACGGGACGGGACTGGCGAAGAAGCCCCATCTGCTTGATGAAGGTCTGCCCCAGTTCCAGAGTCTTAAGACCGAGGCGGTAGTTTTCGGTCACCCTGTTCTGCTCGATATAACCGCGCGATTCAAGGGTCGCCAGTAACCGGAAAACATTGTTTTTATGCAATTTGAGGCGCTTGGAAAGTTCTGTCACGCCAAGCTCGTCGATATCGTCATGAAACTGCTCGAGAAGATCAAGGGCGTGGGAAACAGCCTGGATGAGGTACTCCGATTTTTCTTTTTTGGCCATGGTTACACCTGTAGTTAGTTAGATTCCAACCGTTTTAAATAAGCTCTTCGGCCGAATATGTCAAGGGGTTTCTTGGTGCTCGAAAATTGGGATTGCCTATTCCAAACCAATTTCTTATCCTGCAAAAAAACAACACGTTTATTGTTCTATTAGAGATTTGCAGTACTTTCAGATTGGGGACATGGAGATCACATGCCAGCTGATGTCTTTGAAAAATTATGCAAAATTACTTCGTAAAATATAGAATAATGTTTTATAATTGTCAAGGAAGAAATATTATGTGGTTATAATTTGTATACAAGGGCTCGAAATACCCCAGGCACGGCGTTTTCACCTGGTTCGACAACCCGAACCGGCACTTCCCCGGCAAAAGAGTTTAACTAATGACAAAGCACGCGAGGAGGACGTCCCATGCTTAACCTGCCGAAGAAAATCCTGGTGGCCATCGACGGCTCTCCCCTCTCCGACAAGGCAGCAGAGGAAGCGGTGCGGATGGCGGCCGGCAACCCAAGCCAGTTCAAAAGCAGCATTTACGCCATGCTGGTCCTCCCCAACGCACCAAGGACCACCTTTACCGACTTCGTCCCGGCCCCCCCCATCACCGAGGCGAAGGAGTGGGAAGAGCGCCGGCAGCGCATTTTCTACGTTATAGAGAAGAACTCATCCGAACAGAATATTCCCCTGACGACAATTGTGGTCTACGGAGACCCGGCCGACGAACTCATCGCCTTCGCACAACGGGAAGAGATCGATGTCATCATCATCGGGAGCACGGGGAAGGGTTTTCTCAAGCGGAACCTGCTCGGAAGCGTCTCCAACAAGGTCGTCAAGAACGCAAAGTGCTCGGTCTACGTGGTCAGGGGGTAACCGGCGCGGTCTCCCGCCGGAGGTACCGGAGAATTTCCCGCAGACTCTCGATCATAACCCGCTCGTCCCGGGAAAATTCATGGGGAGACAGTTCGAGGGTCAGGGTTTCGTTGTAGCCGGTGTTGCGCAGGTGATTGAGAAAACGTGTCAGCGGCAGGATACCGTGACCGGGGAGGAGATGCTCACGGCCGTGACCATAGTCGGAAAAATGGACATTGCGAATCCGGCCGGTGTTGTAGAACAGATAAAAATCATTGATGAAGTTGGTCTTGCCCGACCCCATGTGGGTACAGTCGAAGGTCATGTAGAGATTGCGCTCCTGGAGGAAGTCGATCATTTTGCCGGTATGGGAAAGGATATACTGATTGATCTTGAACCTTCCGACCCACGGCATGTTCTCCAGGGTAAGGATCACCCCCTCATCCCCTACCTCCTTCTGGAAGTCGATTATCCTGTACATCCAGCGCCAGAACGCAAGCTCGAACCCGAGCCAGGATGCGGGATGGAAATTGACCAACGGCACACCGCAGTCTGCGGCGATCTCGACGGAACGCCTGACGGAATCGACCGGCCCTCCCCAGCCGTCCAGCGGCATGAATGGCGCATGAATGGAAAGGATGGGAAGGATCGGGGCAAGGTCCCGAACCACCGAGCGCGGGTTGACCTTCTGGAAATCCTGGTTGATAATCAGTTCCAGTCCGTCAAAGCCGACATCGCGGGCTATCTCGAACACCCTGTGAAGCGGGTAGGTGAACAGGGTTCCTGAGGAGAGGGATATCCGCATAGCTCTCCTAGCCGTTAGCGACGAAACGCTGGTAGACTATCCGCTGCAGGTTCACCACCGCTTCCACTCCCTCCTTCAAAGACTCGATCTCGGACTCGCCAAGCTCTTCCGGCTTCAAGAATGATCCCTCACCGTTGCGACCAATTTCCAGCCGCAGCTTCTGGCTCACAAAATCGTGATAGGCACGCAGCAGTCGCTGGGACAGGTCCACTCCGAGTTCCCCCCGCCCAAGCAGCGCCTTGATCCGCTCGACTGTCGCAGTTTCCGGCAGGCCTGTGCGCACCGCCAGTATCCGGATGTTTTCCACCAGCGGTCCCAGCGCAAACAGCTCCAGGTTGAATTCACCCCGGTGCTCTCCCCCTTTCGCCACCCGCAGCCTGCCGAAAAAATCGAGCCCTGTCGTCATCTCCGCCGCACCGCGGGCCACCTCGTCAAATCCGCGACGGTTGAAATCGAACAGACTGCGAACCAGGTTCATCGTCTCGCCACAAAGGCCCGAATCCCCGCCGACCAGGCGCAAGTCGGCAAATCGCACCAGGAACGAGTGGTCTTCGAGCGTTTTTTCACCGGAAACCCCCTCGATCAGCCGCATTCGCCATTCGTTGATGCTCCCCCGCCATGAAGAATGTGCCGGCGTAATGCCCGCCACACTCTTGACGCCGCAATTTTCCAGTATGGCCATTATTCTCAGGGAAAACCCGGCAAAATACCCGGCATGGTCTCCAGTCAGTTCGCCATGCACGAGTAGTGCGTCGCACTCTCCGGCAATGGTCCCTTCCTCTCTCCCCGCCCCGCCGAAGGCAAACCAGCAATAAGGCACGGGAGGCGGGCCGAAACCGCTCCGCGCCATCCATTCTCCGGCAAGGGCCAAAGCACGAGAGACCAGCCGGTCCTGCAGGGTTGCGCAGAGCGACTGCACCACCAGTACCGACCCCCGCCGCTGAAAATAGTCGGTCGCCAGCTGCTTGCCCCGCCGGTAACCGGCAGCCACCTCGTCCGCCGTGCCTGCCGTCTCCAGTGCAGACAGAACCTGTTCAACATCTTCCGCAAAGCGGGATTCAACTGCCAGTTCCTCCTCGATCCGCCCCTGAAAGCCTTGCAGCAGAACAATCTCGTCCCCGCCGGTGAGGTACGCAATCTTTTGAGCCAGCTGACGTTTCACACCATCAATCAGTTCCACCGTGTCATGCCAGGCAAGGATGTCGCCCCCCCTGTTCACCGGAAACATCGACATGGCATTTATCCTCCTAATCGAGATGGCCGTGGACCTGCTCGGCCAGAAAACGTCTCATTTCATCCGATGGGGGAGGCGTCAGGAGCGACACCACCACCATGACGAGTATCACCAGTGGAGCTCCGCAGAATGCGGAAGAGGTTGCCGGAAAAAGGGTGGCAATCAGGGGAACCATATTTCCCGCCAGAGGGGCGGCAAAGGTTATCACGACCCCCAGAACCATGCCGGCTATGACCCCGTGACGATTGGCACGTCCCCACCAGATGCCAAGCAGGAAAGCGGGAAAGATGGTATTGCCGGCCAGGGCGAAGGCAACCGCCGTGATTTCAGCTATGAGAGCAGGGGGCTTGAGGGCGATAAGCAGCACCAGGGCTGCCAGCACCAGGGTCCCCCCCTTGGCGATCGTCATTTTTCGCGATTCCGAAGCCCGGGGGTTGATAAGACGGTAATAGATATCGTGGGAAAGGGACGCGGCACCGGTCATGAGGAGCCCGGTAACCGTAAAGAATGCGGCGCTGACCGCTCCGGCTGCCAGCAGGCCGGTCAGCCAGACCGGCACCCCACCCATGACCGCCGTCTTGAGCACCATGATGTCGGCCATCTTATGGGCCGCCCCAGGATCGGGGATATACCCCCCCCGTGCTTCCAGAAGCCGGGCAAATACGGCGTAGGCCGGCGCGGACCAGTAAATGAGGGCGATGAAAAACAGTCCCCATACCACGCTCCACCGTGCATCCCGGATGTTGGGAAGGATGTAGAAACGGGACAGGACATGGGGAAGCCCGGCCGTGCCGACCATGAGCGTAAAACAGAGAGCGACCCACTGGAACGGGGAACCGCTGGCAAAGGGGGCGGAAAAGTTGATGCTGAACTCCGTAGCCAGGTCCTGAATTCCCTCACCATAGCCGAACTGGGGAAGTATCCAGAAATAGCCGAACCGGTGGGCCAGGTACATGAGGGGGAGGATGAAAGAGACGATGGTTACGAAGTACTGCAACTGCTGGTTGCGGGCCACCCCGAGCATGCCGCAGACCACCACGTAACAGACGACAATACTGCCGCCGAGGACGACCCCCCGCCCGTAGTCGATGCCGAACAGCCAGCCGAACAGCATGCCGATCCCCTTGAACTGGGCGACGCAGTATATGACGGATATGGTGATGGAAATGAGCGCCGCCAGGAGACGGGCGACATCGGAATCGTAGCGGGTGCCGACGAAATCGGGGGCGGTATATTTGCCGAACCGCCGGATCTGGCCCGCCATGAGCACCAGAAGAAGGACGTAGCCGCCGGTCCAGCCGATGACGTAGGCGAGGGCGAAGTACCCCTGGAGATAGAGGAGACCCGCCATGCCGAGAAAGCTGGCCGCGCTCATCCAGTTGCTGGCGATTGCCGCCCCGCCGCCGATACGGCCGATATAGCGGCCGGAAAATCCGTAGTCGGACATTTCCTGGGATTTTGCGCGCAGACCGGCCACGACAAAGGAGACCAGCACCCCCGTGACGATAAGAAGCGGCCAGAATTTAACCGGATCGTTACTCATAGGTCCTGTCTCTCCTTCTGCTGTGGCGCTCGGTGAGACGATCGAGGTAGACATTGAAAATCACGCAGAGAATGATGAACCAGAGGGGAAGAAACTGGGCGGTGAACCAGAAATGGTAGGGAAGATTGAAAAAGGTGAGCCGGGTAAAAATCCCTTCTCCCAGCGGATTTTCAGCCAGAAGCCAGAGCACTGCCTGGAAGCCGAAGTTCATCACCCCCCAGCCGACCAAGATCGCCAGAATGATAACCACCTCTCCACGCATGTACCCCTGCTTGGGATTGAACAGGTTGACAACATACTTCTCTTCGTGCTCTTCGTGCCGGTTCATGCGTAAGCCTCCAAGAGCAGTGCGCTCTGCTGGAGCGACCCCCGTGATCGCCCGCCGTGGCTGGGTCCGCCACCCAACGTTTTTCTCCTACTGATTCTAGCAATAAAGATTCACGTGTCCATACAGACCGGCTTGATAATCTCCCGCAGGACCGCCGTAGCGTAGGAGCCCTTGGGAAGCGAGAATTCAAGAATCAGATCAGCCCCGTCCTCCGCCAGCAGCGGTTCTCGGAGTGGGACCCGCAGCGGACGCCGCTCCCCCTCCAGCCGCATCCCTCCCGGCAGGTCGAAGCTGGCAGGAGTAAGCCCTTCCCCGGCAAGGATGGACGCTTCCATGTCGCCCGGCGCCCCTTCCGGAGACTTCATCCTGCAGCCGAACAGCGGGCCGGTAGGGGATATTTCGAAGCGTTCGGCACGGGGAGTCTCGACCGCCGGGTCGGTAACGAGAAAACAGGCGCCGCTGTCGTGCTTGAAGGCAAGGTCGCCGGCTACTACCCGGTCGAAGCCTGCCAGCCGTGTTTCCAGCAGCCGGTCGAACAGCAAGGACTGGTAGGCGGAAAGATAGAGTTTCTTCAGGCGGGGGTGGACCGCATTGAGGGCCTTGCCCCACGCCCCGGGATTCTTGGCCAGGCGCTGCAGGACATCCCGTTCGGTTCGGCAGTGGCCGGGAAAGAGCCGCAGACTTTCCTCCAGCTCCCCCCGCCGGTAGGCAGCGATGGCGGTTCGCCACCGTTCGTCCCGCACCAGTTCGGGGTTCCCCATGAGAGCGTCCACCGCGCCCCGGTAGTCACCCCGCAGCCAGGCGCCGCCGATAAGAGGGGAATTACCCTGGGCACCGTAGCGCTGCTCGCCAAACCGATTGGGGACCCCCCGCTCAACAAGGACCTGAAGCACCGCACTGGCCCGCTCCAGGGCGTGGGACTCGACATCACGCAGCCTGATATGGAACCGGTTGCCGGCCAGGTGACCGAGCTTCAGCTTGTTGGTATGGCGCGCCGCCGTCAGGACCTTGATGCCGGGGAGCGCAAGGCCGAGCACCAACTGGGGATCCATCCGCGGGATAGATACGGTCTGGCGGGTAATCCCCCGGGCATCCTTCATTCCCGCGTACCCCATGTCCCGATCGGACACCCCCAGAGCCCGGGCGATCCGGCGCAGGGCATCCAGGGTGGTGACTCCGCGTTTCTCGATCTCCGCATAGGTATGCTCGCCGGCGCCGCAGGGGAAATAGAGGGGGAGCTCCGTCACCTGGAAATCCTCCGGCGACTCCTTGATGGTCCCGCCGGCACCGGGGATATCTGCCGTAAGATACGTGGTCAAATCAGGCCTCTCGAGCTCGGAGGGTACAGGCGGGGAAGTCCGAAGAAAAAACTTTGACTTCCGCGCTTCCGATCTTCAGTACTTCCGGTCTATGAAATTTTCCGGTAATGGACAAAGTAAATCCTCTTCCCCTCTGCCATGAACTTCCGCATATACTTGGAAAGATGGTATCCCTCCAGTTCATGACGGTAGAGGTCCGGCGTCAGGCAGTTCCCGTACCCTGCCATCCCCGGCAGAAGCCCCGCCACATCGATACCGTAATCGTCGAAATCGGTAGCGAAATAGAAATCCCCCCCCGGCACCAGGTAGTCGCGGAGAAATTCCAGGAACTGGCGATTGACCAGCCGCCTCTTGCGGTGCTTCTTTTTCGGCCAGGGATCGGGGCAGTTTATGTAAACCGCTGCCAAAAGCCCCTTCGGCAACCGTTCCTGAATGAACTGGCGCGCCTCGACCCGCAGCACCCGCACATTGGTCAGCCCGTGGCTATCGATACGACGGCAGGTCTTGTAGCACCCCTTGTTGTAGAAATCGATGGCGATGAAGTTCCGTTCCGGGGCTTCGAGGGCGGTCTTGACGATGAAGTCGCCGATACCGCAGCCTATCTCGAGCGCTATGGGATGATCGTTGCCGAACACCGCCGACCAGTTCAGCGGTGCGGGCAGCTGCTCCTCGCGGAGGTAGTTTGGGGAGTCGATGTGGATGAAGGATTGCATCTCGGTGTCCTTGGAACATATTTGTGGGCGTACCATAGCACAACTGCCCAGAAAAGCGGAAGTATGGAAGTGTTGGCAGTGAGAAAAATCTTAAGAAAATCGATAACCGAAATTTTCACGAATATGCTCGCCGTCATGCCGCAAAAACATTCGCGTTTTAGTGTCAGCAGTGGCAATCTGCTGATATCAGGGTAATTTGCATGATTGAGGTACCCCATCAACTGTCCCGGCGCGGCTTGCTATTTCCCGCCCGCTGTGCTATAGCTATCCTCTTGAAATAACGAAATAAAGGAAACGTCATCCATGAAATTCAGCGAACTCAACCTGCCGGAACCGGTACAGCAGGGAATTACCGAAACCGGCTTCACCGACTGCACCCCGATCCAGGAACAGACCCTTCCCCTCGCCCTGGCAGGCAAGGACGTTGCCGGCCAGGCCCAGACCGGCACCGGAAAGACCGCCGCCTTTCTCATTGCCCTCTTCACCAAACTCCTCCAAACGCCACGGGAAGGAAAGGATCGCCAGCCCCGGGCACTGATCCTCGCCCCTACCAGGGAACTGGTGGTGCAGATCGAAGCGGACGCCCAGGCGCTCGGCAAACATGCCGGCTTCAGCATCCAGGCCATCTACGGCGGAGTTGACTACATGCTCCAGAAAAACGCCCTCAAGGAAGGGGCGGACGTAGTCATCGGCACACCGGGACGGCTTATCGACTACCTGAAGCAGAAGGTTTACAACCTCAAGAGCGTCGAGGCGCTGGTCATCGACGAGGCGGACCGGATGTTCGACATGGGATTCATCGCCGACCTCCGCTTCATCCTCCGCCGCCTTCCCCCCTATGACGCACGCCAGAACATGCTCTTCTCCGCCACCCTCAACCAGCGGGTCATGGAACTGGCCTATGAGTTCATGAACGCACCCACCAAGGTCTCGGTCACCCCGGAAAAGATGACCGCCGACAACGTGGAGCAGATTCTCTACCACGCCTCCCGCAAGGAGAAGTTCCCGCTCCTTCTGGGACTCCTGAGGAAGGAAGGGATGGAGCGGACCATGATCTTCATCAACACCAAGCGGGAGGGGGAATTCCTCTACGACCGGCTGAACGCCAACGGCTTCCCGGCCAAGGTCATCTCCGGCGACGTGGAGCAGAGAAAACGCCTGAAGATCCTGGAGGACTTCAAGAGCGGCAAACTCCCCATCATGATCGCCACCGACGTGGCATCCCGCGGCCTCCACATCGAGGGGGTCTCCCACGTCATCAACTACGACCTCCCCCAGGACGCCGAGGACTATGTCCACCGCATCGGCCGCACCGCCCGGGCCGGCGCCGAGGGGAAGGCCATATCCCTGGCCGACGAGGACGGCGCCTTTTACCTGGAAGCGATCGAGGAGTACATCAAGCACAAGGTCCCGGTCGAATGGGCAGAAGACGATATGTTCGTCCACGACTACATCAGGGTCAAGGCGCGACCGCGGGTTGAGAAGCCGGTGGGCAAGGGAAAGCCCGGGCAGGGACGCGGCAACGACCGGGGCAGGAGCGGCGAACGGACGCGGCACGAGAAGAAGGGTTCCCCGACACCTGCAGCGGCTCAAGCCAGCCCGGTGGCCGGAGCGGGCGAAGGGGAAGTGAAGAAGAAGCGCCGCCGGCCGCGGAAAAAGAAACCTGCGGGGGAAGGAACTCCCGCATGACGAAAAAAGCTGTCATCCTCTACAGCGGCGGGCTCGATTCAACCACCTGCTTGACTATCGCAAAGGCGGAAGGGTTTGCCCCCTATGCCATGAGTTTCGCCTACGGTCAGCGGCACAGCGTTGAGCTGGAGCTGGCGAAGCGGAACGCCAGGGGAGCCGGCGCCGTGGAGCACCTGGTGGTTGAGTTCGATTACCGGCAGGTGGGGGGAAGTGCCCTGACGAGCGACATCGCCGTGCCGAAGGAAGGGGTGGGGAGCGACATCCCGGTCACCTATGTGCCGGCCCGCAACACCATCTTCCTCTCCTTCGCCCTGGGGTGGGCCGAAGCGCTCGGCGCCTTCGACATCTTCATCGGCGTCAACGCCCTGGATTACTCCGGCTATCCCGACTGCCGGCCGGAGTATATCGCCGCCTTCGAGCAGATGGCCAATCTGGCCACCAAGGCAGGAGTGGAAGGAACGGGACGGTTCACGGTCCACACCCCGCTCATCCATCTCACCAAGGCCGAGATCATCAGGAAAGGACTCGATCTCGGCGTGGACTACAGCCGGACCCATTCCTGCTACGACCCGACCCCGGGAGGGCTTGCCTGCGGGCTGTGCGATTCCTGCCGGCTGCGGCTCAAGGGGTTCGCCGAGGCGGGAATACCGGATCCGGTGAAATACGTGACCAGGGACCAGGGACCAGGGACCAGGAAGGAACCGGCATGAAAACCAGAAAACCCCGATCCTCTGTCTCCAATCGCACAACACCAGCCACCAGCGATCATTCGCCGGCTGCCGCTTCTCAGTCCCCGGTCCCCGATCCCCGGTCCCCGATCCTCCACGACGTCCAGAAATCCCGCGACACCCGCCGGGTTCCCATCAACAAGGTGGGAGTGAAGGACATCTCCTACCCCATCGTGGTGATGGACAAGCTGAAGAAGGTCCAGCACACGGTGGCCCGGGTCAACATGTACGTGGACCTCCCCCACCAGTTCAAGGGGACCCACATGAGCCGCTTCGTGGAGATCCTCAACAGCTACCGGGAGCAGATCGCCCTGGACAAGATGGAGACCATGCTGGAGGAGATGAAGCAGAAACTGGGGGCCTCCAGCGCCCACCTGGAGATAGAGTTCCCCTACTTCATCGAGAAGCGGGCCCCGGTCTCCGGCGCGCGGAGCCTCATGGAATACACCTGCGCCTTCCGGGCGAGCCTGAACGACACCTTCGATTTCGTACTGGAGGTGCGGGTCCCCCTCACCTCTCTCTGCCCCTGCAGCAAGGAGCTCTCCCGGTACGGCGCCCACAACCAGCGCTCCGTCATGACTGTCCAGGTTCGCTACCGGGAATTCATCTGGATCGAGGACCTGGTGACGCTCATGGAGAGCTGCGGCAGTTCCCCCGTCTATTCACTCCTCAAGCGCCAGGACGAGAAATTCGTCACCGAGCAGGCGTTCGAAAACCCCCGGTTCGTGGAGGACATGGTCCGGGAAGCGACATTGCGCCTCACTGCCGACGAGAACATCAGCTGGTTCTCGGTCGAGGCGGAAAATTTCGAATCGATCCACAACCATTCTGCCTATGCGGCAGTGGAGCGAGATAAGCGGTAACAGCGGCATAACAGCAATGAATCCCTGGAGTTAGCGCCGTAACGGGGGGAAACGGATGCCGCCGGCCGTAAGTCGTTATCAACCGCGGACTAACAGCACCTGTTCAAAACCCTGTTGAAAAGCTCCGAAATTGTGGAAAACGCTAGACTTTTTGTTTGTCAGCCCCTTGTCAAAACCTTGACAGCAGCGGTTTTACGGACTTTCACCGCCATATTGCCATTTCCTTACAAAACAACATCTTATGCCCCAACCCCGTAAGCAGGCCCTCATCATCTTTGCCAAACACCCCGTTCCCGGCCGGGTAAAGACCCGCCTTATCCCCCCTCTTACCGCTGTTGAAGCTGGCCGGCTCTACGAATGCATGCTCCGGGATACCCTCTGCCGGACCTCCCGCCTGGCAGGCATCGATCACATGCTTTTTTACGTGGACGAACCGGGCGCAGAACCCTTTTTCCGCCAGCTTGCCCCATCGCTTCCTCTCTTCCCCCAGCAGGGGAAAGACCTGGGGGAACGCATGGCTAACGCCTTCAGCACCGCTTTCGCCCATGGTTACCAAGGTGTGGCCATCATCGGCAGCGACTCGCCGGACCTCCCCCTCGCCTTCATCGAAAACGCCTTCGCCAACCTGACAAATGGCAAGGCGGCGGTCTTCGGCCCGAGCGAGGACGGCGGGTATTATCTCGTCGCCCTGGGGGAGATGCATGCTGAGCTGTTCAGAGGGATCGAATGGTCGCGGAGTGATGTACTGGCGAAGAGCCTTGGCAAAGCAGCTGAAGCGGGGATCCGGGTGGCGCTCCTCCCCGGCTGGTACGATGTGGATACGATTGAAGACCTGCAGAGGCCTGAATTGCGGGACAGAGAAAACGACGCCCCCCTGACGAGGGAGTTCATCGAAAACAGGCTCGGGGCACGAGGCACGAGGCTTTAGGAAAATTCACCTATCGCCTATTACCTATCGCCCCTTGCCTTGCCTTATTTCATTACCTCGACCTCGTATCCCTGGCTGTTGAGGTAGCCAACCACCTGCTGGATGTGGTCAAAGCCGCGGGTTTCCAGCTCCAGGAGGACTTCTGCCCGGCCGATGGGGAGCGATTTGGAACGCCGGTCGTGGGTAATGAGGGAGATATTGGCACGGGTTTCGGCGATGTCTGTCGAGAGACGGGCCAGTGAGCCGGGGACGTCGTCCAGTTCCACCTTCAGCTTCAGGTAGCGCCCCGCCGCCAGCAGCCCCCGCTCAACCACCAGCGCGATGGTCTTGACGTCGATGTTTCCCCCCGACAGGACACAGACGGTCTTGCCGGCGATATCCCTGACCCGGTGGTTCAGGAGCGCCGCCAGGGTAACCGCTCCCGCCCCTTCCACCAGCAGTTTGGTCCGTTCCAGGAGCGCCACGATCGCCTGGGCGATCTCCTCCTCCTCCACGAGCACCACCTCGTCCACCAGCTCCCGCACGATGGGAAAAGTCTTCTTCCCGACCCGCTTGACCGCTATGCCGTCGGCCAGGGTGACCGTCAGGGGAGCAGCCATGATGCTCCCCTTCTTGAGGGAATAGTGCATGGAAGGGGCCGCCGCCGACTCCACGCCGATTACCCGCACATGAGGGTGGGTCTCCTTGATGGCGGTGACGATCCCGGCGATCAGTCCGCCGCCGCCGATGGGGACCAGGATGTTGGCCAGATCGGGAATTTCCTCCAGCACCTCCAGGCCGATGGTCCCCTGCCCCGCCATGACCAGCGGGTCGTCGAAGGGGTGGACGAACAGCGCGCCGCTCGATTTGCCCGCCTGCACCGCCGCGGCATACGCCTCGTCGAAATTCTTTCCGGTCAGGACCACCTCAGCCCCGTAGTCGCGGGTGGCGAGCACCTTCTGCAGGGGGGTCGCCTCGGGCATGTAGACCGTGGCCTTCACCCCCAGCAGGTCGGCGGAAAAGGCCACACCCTGGGCGTGGTTGCCGGCCGAAGCGGTAATTACCCCATTCCGCAGGGATTCCCGCGGCTGGGAGGTCATGAAATTCAGTGCACCGCGGATCTTGAACGAACCGGTCCGCTGCAGGTTCTCGCACTTGAAATGGATGGGATAGGCGAGCGTATCGCTGAAGTGGTGGGAATGGATAAGTTCGGTGCGCCGCACCCGCTTCTTCAGGCGGTCGGCCGCTTCCTGGATGAGGACGTAATCAAGCATGAAATCTCCGGGGACGGTCCCCTGGCCACGTAGTCAGATTCGCAGTGCGGTTGCAAGCAACGGCTGATTTTCATTTTTCATGGTCATGGTCGTCCCCGTGGCCATGATCATGGCCATGGTGGTCATGACTGCACGTGCCATGGCCATGGCTGTGTCCATGCCCATGACCGTGTCCATGCCCGTGGAGCCCCTTGCGCGGCCGGTGGCGCAACTCCTTGAGCATCGGCGTCTCGATGCACATGGTGCACTCCACCTGCAGGGTGGTATGGGAAATATGGTACGACGCCAGGAGCAGTTCCTCGATCTCCCGGAGCACCATCGCCTGCTTTCCCTTGTACTCCGGTTCGACGTCGATATGGGCAGAGAGGGCCAGGATGTGGGAGCAGATGGTCCAGAGATTGAGGTGGTGGACGTCATTCACCCCCGCGACGGAGCGGATCGCGTCGGCAACCTCGGCCGTGCTCATCCCCCGCGGCACCCCTTCCAGCAGTATATGGGTGGATTCCCGCAGGACACGCCAGGCCCCCCAGAAGATCACCACGCCTATCCCCACCGAGATTATGGCGTCCAGCACGAACCAGCCGGTGAAGTACATGACGATGCCGCCGGCAATGACCCCCACCGATGCGGCCGCGTCGCCGATGACATGGAGAAACGCGCTCCGGACGTTGAGATCGTCGTGGGAATGGCTGTGGAGCGCCGATGCCGATACCAGGTTCATGACCAGGCCGATGGCGGCGATGATGAACATGGGAAGGCTCTTCACCTCTTCCGGACGGAACAGCCTCCCCCATGCCTCGTAAAATATGCCAATGGCCATCAGGAACACCGATGCGCCGTTGATGAAGGAGGCGAACACCTCGGCCCGGTGCCAGCCGAAGGTGCGGGTATCGGACGCCGGGAATGCGGCGAGTTTTATGGCCAGAAGCGACAGCAGGAGCGCGAACAGGTCGAGAAAGACGTGGGCGGCGTCGGAGAGGAGGGCCAGGGAATTGGTCCAGAACCCGCCGATCACCTCGGCGATCAGGGTGAGCGATGTCAGGATTATGGCGTACTTGAACCGACCGGCGATGCTTTTGTCCAGGTGTGCTTCAGCGTGCATGCAATTACTCCGGGCACCGGGTGCCCTTACAATGACATCGGTACCGCCGGTTTCATCAGAACCCTATGGCTGCCTTCAGCGAGTAGATCGGCCGGATGGCATACTCAAATTCACCAGTGATCCGGAAGAGAGGGAACGGCTTGATCTCCACGCCGGCGAAGACACGACCCAGGGACAGCTTCTCTGCCCTGAGGGGCGCACCGGCGGCTGTCGCCAGGCGCTGCAGATCTCCCGACGCCTTGCTGTTGACCCAGAGGTAGCCACCCCCGACATAGGGGGTCAGGAAGAGAATCCCCTTGCCGATGGAGGCATCCACGCCGTAGGTCTGGATATCCAGGTCGTTCAGTCCGGCAAGCCTGGTGTACGTGGCCCGCACGCCGAGAGCGGGGGTGGCGGCACCGCCGTCGAGGATCGACTTGCTCACCTCGGCGCCGTAGAGCTGGATGTTGCTGTCGGGAACGTTCGAATACATCCCCCCCACGTCGATGCCGAAGGGAAGCCCTTTGCGCACCCGCAGCTTGGGAAGGACGAGATAGGACGGGGCGTCGTTGTTGAACGCCGCGTTCCAGTAGGCGCTCTCCTTGTTGATATCGACTGCCTCCGCTTCCACGCCGATGTCGAAGCCGGTCACTCCCAGGGGGTGGGGCGGAGCCACATTCTTGTAGGCCAGGGCGACACCGGCTTCCTTGCTGAGACTGTTGAAGGCACCCTGGCTGATAGCAGACGTAAAGCCGATATCGGCGCCCAGGGCCTGGCCGCTCACCAGCAGGGTCAGAACGAGGACCGCAAGAACTCTCACCATCTTTTCACTCCTTGATTCAGCGCGTGGATTCTGCGTGGAGTGTACCAAACCGCTCCCCGCGGGTCAATCCTTTCCCGTTGAGCGGTCTTGCAATTTGCCCCCCCTGCTGCTATCTTTACACGACACGTGGCACCCGACACATCCCGGAGGACATCCCATGGAAACAACCCACCATCGCCTGATAATCCTCGGTTCCGGCCCCGCCGGCTATACCGCCGCCGTTTACGCAGCCCGCGCCAACCTCGAACCCGCTATGATCACCGGTCTCCAGCAGGGGGGACAGCTCATGACCACCACCGAGGTGGACAACTGGCCCGGCGACCCGGACGGCGTCCAGGGCCCCGATCTCATGGAGCGGATGCGCCGTCACGCCGAGCGCTTCAACACCACCTTCATCTACGATCACATCAACAAGGCAGACCTTTCCACGCGGCCGTTCGTCCTGACCGGAGACGCCGGCAGCTACACCTGTGATGCCCTCATCATCGCCACCGGCGCCTCTGCCCGCTACCTGGGGCTCCACTCGGAAAAGGCGTTCATGGGAAAAGGGGTATCTGCCTGTGCCACCTGCGACGGCTTCTTCTACCGGGGGAAACCGGTGGCGGTCATCGGCGGCGGAAGCACGGCGGTGGAGGAAGCCCTCTACCTCGCCAACATCGCCAGCCACGTCACCGTCATCCATCGCCGGGACAAGTTCCGGGCGGAGAAGATACTGGCCGACCGGCTGATCGAAAAGACCAAGGGGGGGAACGTCACCATCGAATGGCATCACACCCTGGACGAGGTGCTCGGCGACGTGACCGGGGTAACCGGCATCCGGATCCGCCATACCAGCGGCTCCACCAAGGAGATACCGGTCCATGGCTGCTTCATCGCCATCGGTCACCAGCCCAATACCCAGATTTTCGACGGCCAGCTCGACATGGACAACGGCTACATCCGCACCCTCTGCGGTGGCGAAGGGAACGCAACCGCAACCAGCGTCCCCGGCGTATTCGCCGCCGGCGACGTGCAGGACCAGTTCTACAAGCAGGCCATCACCTCCGCCGGCACCGGCTGCATGGCGGCCCTGGACGCCGACCGTTACCTGGAGATGCTTAAATCCTGAATCCGACCTGCGCCGGCACAACATCTTCCATGCCGGCGCAGTCTTACCCCCTCTGCCCCACAAAATTCCTTGGCAAACAAACCCTGCTGGTATACATTAGCCACCTCTAACTGTATTCCAGGGAGGTGACATGCTCGCCAAGGTCTTAAGCAGCGCCCTGCTCGGCATCGACGCCATTCCGGTCGACGTGGAAGTGGACATCGCCCAGGGGCTCCCCCAGTTTGCCACCGTCGGCCTTCCGGACGGCGCGGTCAAGGAAAGCAAGGACCGTGTCAAGTCGGCCCTCAAGAACGCCGGCTACGACTTTCCCCAGCGAAAAATCACCGTCAACCTCGCCCCCGCCGACCTGAAAAAGGAAGGGACCGCCTTCGACCTCCCCATCGCCATCGGCATCCTCGCCGCCACCGGTGTCGTCAGGAGCCCGCGCCTCACCGACTACCTCATCCTGGGTGAGCTTTCCCTGGACGGAAGCGTCAAGCCGGTCCGGGGGTGCCTCCCCGTGGCCGTCGCCGCCCGCACGGCAGGCTTCGCCGGCATCATCGTCCCCCTGGACAACGCTCCCGAAGGAGCAGTCGTGGAAGGTGTGGAGGTCATCGGGGTGCGGGAACTGGCTGAGGTTGTGGAGTTTCTCAACGGAACCCGGGCCATTCCCCCCTGCACGGTGAACGTGGAGGAGCTGTTCCGGCAGAATTCCGACTACAGCGAGGACTTCGCCGAGGTAAAGGGGCAGGAGCACGCCAAGCGTGCGCTTGAGGTGGCGGCCGCCGGTGCCCATAACATCCTGCTTCTCGGCCCCCCAGGCTCCGGCAAGACCATGCTGGCCCGCCGCATCCCCTCCATCCTGCCGCGCATGTCCTTCGACGAGGCGCTGGAAACCACCAAGATCTACAGCGTCATGGGGCTCCTGGAACGGGAGCGCTCCCTCATCGCCCACCGCCCTTACCGGTCTCCCCACCACACCATCTCCGACATCGGCCTGATCGGCGGCGGCAACACCCCCCGACCGGGGGAGGTCTCCCTTTCCCACAACGGCGTCCTCTTCCTCGACGAGCTCCCAAAGTTACAATATTTCAGACAGTTAGCTAAACAGAAAAGCCTTCTCAACCGCATAGACTGTGGGGCTTTATTGCATCCAGTGCAGTATTTTGCGTAGCAATTTTATTGACACTACGCTCAAGCAAATGGTAGCTTGTAAAAAAATTATAATAGTTTTCTGACAAGAGCAAACCCGGAGCGATCCGGGGACGCAAAGCCAGGGGCCTCGCCATCGAGGCAGCCCAGTAGCCGAAGAGAACTGCATTATTCGGACCGTTTCCCAAGGCACCTACTCCCCCTGGAACGAATAGACGCCCGCTTTCGGCAGAACCGGAGGCGGGCGTTTTTTCGTTAATAACGCCTGGAGCAGCGACACCACTACCTTTCGATACATTCTCCATTGATATTTAAAGAGGTTACCCAAGATGAAAGCTGTCCATTCCCTGATTTGCGTCGTCATACTGCTTCTTGGCTTTGCGCTGTTGAATCCGGCACAGGCCGCTGTCACTCCCCAGATCGCCGCGGGTTATGCGCACACCGTGGCGCTGAAAGACGACGGCACAGTCTGGGCCTGGGGGGATAACGGGTTTGGCCAGCTGGGGGATAGCACCACTACCTACCGCACGAAACCGGTGCAGGTGAGCGGCCTCTCCGGCATAACCGCCATCGCCGCGGGTGGAGACCACACCGTGGCGCTGAAAAACGACGGCACGGTCTGGGTCTGGGGGGATAACTACTACGGCCAGCTGGGGGATGGCACCACTACTAGCAGCACAACGCCGGTGCAGGTGAGCGGCCTCTCCGGCATAACCGCCATCACCGCGGGTTATAAACACACCGTGGCGCTGAAAGACGACGGCACAGTCTGGGCCTGGGGGAGTAACGGCAACGGCGAGCTGGGGGATGGCACCACTACCTACCGCACGAAACCGGTGCAGGTGAGCGGCCTCTCCGGCATAACCGCCATCGCCGGAACTGAATCACACACCGTGGCGCTGAAAGACGACGACACGGTCTGGGCCTGGGGATATAACTACTACGGCCAGCTGGGGGATGGCACCACTACTAGCAGCACAACGCCGGTGCAGGTGAGCGGCCTCTCCGGCATAACCGCCATCGCCGCGGGTGCACAACACACCGTGGCGTTGAATAACGACGGCACAGTCTGGGTCTGGGGATATAACTACTACGGCCAGCTGGGGGATGGCACCACTACTAGCAGCACAACGCCGGTGCAGGTAAGCGGCCTCTCCGGCATAACCGCCATCGCCGCGGCTGGACACCACACCATGGCGTTGAATAACGTCGGCACGGTCTGGGCCTGGGGTTATAACAGCAACGGCCAACTGGGGGATGGCACCACCAGCATACGCACGACCCCGGTGCAGGTGAGCGGCCTCTCCGGCATAACCGCCATCGCCGCGGGTTGGTACCACACCGTGGCGCTGAAAAACGACGGCACGGTCTGGGCCTGGGGGGGTAACAACTATGGCCAGCTGGGGGATGGCACCACCAGCATACGCACGACCCCGGTGCAGGCGAGCGACCTCATCGGCATAAGCGCCATCGCCGCAGGTGCCTTTCACACCGTGGCGCTGAAAAACAACGGCACGGTCTGGGTCTGGGGGGATAACTACTACGGCCAGCTGGGGGATGGCACCACCACCGTTCGTCTGACGCCGGTGCAGGTGAGCGGCCTCTCCGGCATAACCGCCATCGCCGCGGGTGGAGACCACACCGTGGCGCTGAAAAACGATGGCACGGTCTGGGCCTGGGGGGGTAACTACTACGGCCAGCTGGGGGATGGCACCACCACCGATCGTCTGACGCCGGTGCAGGTGAGTGGCCTCTCCGGCATAACCGCCATCGCCGTAGGTGGATACCACACCGTGGCGCTGAAAAACGACGGCACGGTCTGGGCCTGCGGGAATAACGGGTTTGGCCAGCTGGGGGATAGCACCACTACCTATCGCACGACCCCGGTGCAGGTGAGCGGCCTCTCCGGCATAACCGCCATCGCCGCGGGTTGGTACCACACCGTGGTGCTGAAAAACGACGGCACGGTCTGGGCTTGGGGGTATAACTACTACGGCCAGCTGGGTGATGGCACCACTACCTACCGCACGACCCCGGTGCAGGTGAGCGGCCTCTCCGACATAACCGCCATCGCCGCGGGTGCAGAACACACCGTGGTGCTAAAAGACGACGGCACGGTCTGGGCCTGGGGGTTTAACTACTACGGCCAGCTGGGGGATGGTACCACCAGCATACGCACTACACCCGTGCATGCGAGCGGCCTCTCCGGCATAACCGCCATCGCCGCGGGTGCACAACACACCGTGGCACTGAAAAACAACGGCACGGTCTGGGCCTGGGGGTATAACGGCAACGGCCAGCTGGGGGATGGCACCACCAGCAATCGCACGAACCCGGTGCAGGCAAGCGACCTCATCGGCATAAGCGCCATCGCCACGGGTTGGTACCACACCGTGGCTCTGAAAATCGACGGCACGGTCTGGGCCTGCGGGGAGAACGGCAACGGCCAGTTGGGGGTCGCGGTGAACATCACACCCCACCCGGCGCTGATAAACCTTGATGCCTCTTCACCTCTCGTCTCTGCAGTTGCCGCCAAGATCGGCATCTTCAGCAATAGCTACTGGTACCTGGATACGAACCGGAATTGGGCATGGGACGGTACCCCCACGGACAGCCTCGGCATTTTCGGTATCGGCCTTACCGGAGCGATTCCGGTGGTGGGGGACTGGAACGGCGATGGCAAGACCGAGATCGGAGTCTTCATCGATGGCATCTGGTACCTCGACATGAACGGCAACGGCCAGTGGGACGGCGAAGGGGTTGACATCAAAGGTGTGTTCGGCGTCGGGATACCCAATGCCAAGCCGGTGGTCGGCGACTGGACCAGCGACGGCAAGACCAAAATCGGTATTTATGCAGACGGCATCTGGTATCTGGACATGAACCAGAACTTGGCATGGGATGGCGCAGTGACCGATGTACAGGGGTACTTCGGCAGTGGCGTTCCCAATGCCAAACCGGTGGTCGGCGATTGGACCGGTGACGGCAAGACCAAAATCGGTATTTATGCGGACGGCATCTGGTATCTGGACAACAACAGAAACTGGGCTTGGGACGGCACCCCCACCGACACGTATGGCGTCTTCGGGGCCGGCCTTTCGAACGTGATTCCCGTTACTGGTGACTGGAACGGCGATGGTATCACCAAGATCGGCGTGTACAGCGACGGGAACTGGTACCTGGACAAGAGCAACAACTGGGCCTGGGAGGGTGAGCCGACAGACACCTATGGCGCTTTCGGCATGGGCTTGCAGAACGTTGTCCCGGTGGTCGGGAACTGGTAAACGAAACAATGACTGCCTTAAAGGGCCTGGCAATTGCCAGGCCCTTTTTTGTCAGTTGTGAGCAGCTTTATTGTGCGGATCGGAACCAAAAATCATCACTATCGAATAACCTATTGAAATCAGGTGGAAAGTAAAACAATATTGGAACTATTGGCAAGTACTATTGGATTTTCCCAGTAGGAGTTCAAGAAACACGTCCTGGAAGTCCTGCGTCAGCCCCTGGAGGATGGCCGGGTCACCATCTCCCGGGCGCTCTCCTCCATCACCTATCCCTCCCGCCTCATGCTCGTCTCCGCCATGAACCCCTGTTGATTCGTTCGAACGCATTCTCGAAAGCCTCGTAGCGAGACCGAAGTATCTTCCAGAGTGGCCTGATACTCAAAGAGCAATGCCGAATGAAATCCTTCGTTCGGCACTTTTCAATTGCCGGAACCGTAATCAAGCTCGTCTCTTCATGAAGGACGCAGAAATAGCTGTGATCGGAGACGGCCAGGTAATTTATCGTGGTGAGGAACTGCGCCAGGATGATGAACTTGTCTGGTTGCACCTGATGCACCTGGCAAAAAAGACCCATCTTGGCGATTGCATCGACTTCACCCCCTATTCTTTCATCAAAATGCTTGGCTGGCCCATCAAGGGCCAAAGCTACGACCGACTCCGTGTCTGCTTGAGCAGGATGCAGGCTACAGCAATCCGCTTCCAATCAAAACGCCTTGATACCTTCATCAGTGTTTCTCTGATCCTTAAGTTCAGATCCAGAAACGATAACAATGAAAATCTGTCCCGATGGGAAGTCTGGGTTGGCGAGGAAATGCGCCTCCTATTTGACGAAGAGTTCCTGACGAGAGTGAACTGGGAAACGAGGCGAGCGCTTCCAGACGGCATCGCATCCAAGTTGTTTGGTTACTGGTCAAGTCATCGGAAACCTTTCCCGGTAAAGGCTGAGACTCTCATCAAGCTGTGCGGTTCCGAAATGGAGCTGAGGCATTTCCGTATCGAATTGAGAAAAGCGCTCGATGTTCTCGTGAAAGTGAGTTTCCTCGAATCCTGGGAGGTCAAGGATGACCTGGTTACCGTCGCACGGAGGCATTGACCTATGACTTACCAAGTATTGACTTATGACCGGCGAACTACTGACTTTTGACCGACAAAGTATAGACCTAAGCCCTACAGGTACTGACTTTTGACCGGCAAACCTATTGACTTTAGACCGGCAGAACTATTGACCTTTGGCCGACAAGCACATCGGAAATTCGTTTTGCAGCACGCGATGTTACAGAGTTTTCCACAACCCCCTAACCTTCTTTTAACCTTTTATAACCATTAGGGGCTGAAAAACATCAAGGAGGACCCCCATGAACTGCCCAGTTCCTGATGACGCTGTGACAATTGTCATCGCTTATTTACGTCAGCAAGGACTCACCATTACCCATACCGGAAATGCATACCGCCTGGATGAAGGCCTGCCGAACATCAATGTCGTCATCAAGGCATTCCGTGATCAAACCATCAGCATTGCTGAAGACGGTACCATTCATCTTTTTGGCGTCTACCTTCCTTCAGGATGGGACACCGTGAGAATCAGGAGAAAGGTTGAAGATCATCTTCGGAAGATCTCCTCTACAGAGGAAATCATCCGTATCGCTTCATGCTTAGGAGTAAGACTTTCTGAAACCGTAAAGTGATCCGGGAACACCCGGTCTCCAGTAGTAGTACGACAACCTAATAGCACAGATTCAATCTGGCACGGCCGGGCACTTCAATGTGCTGGCAAAGCCGGTCTACGGAGAAAACTTCCGTGACCGGCTTTTTTTGTTTGAGCGGAGGTCACATGGATTTCTTCAAGGCAATGCAATGGGTGCAGGACAACGAACCCACGATCAAGAGCAAGATCAGGCAGTATCGGAAATTCACCCCCTATGAAATGTGCGACTTTCAGCAAGAGGCATACGAGGCTGCATTCGTCGCGGTTCTTCGCAGTCAGGAGAAGAATATCCCGTTCGAGGCTGCCTTCTGGACCACATTCCGGAACAAGATCAGCGTTCTGACTCCCGACCCTAACTTCACCCATGGGTCCAATTCGATTCCTTCGCATATCTGTTATGGCGACATTGAGGCAGTCGAACAGACGATTCACGGGAGTGATGATGGTGCTGACATCGAGGCGATATTCGAGGCTATTTCCCACCACTTGACGGAAAAGGAAAGGGAAACTCTATCTCTCTCCCTGGGGGTTGCGGACCAAGGGAAACTATCCACATACGAGATCGCTGATCTCTACGGCTGTTCTGACTTTAATGTCCGAGACACTCTGAAAAGGGCGTTCAGACGAATAAAGCAGCTCGCAGACAACGGAACCATAGTCGTTGACCGCATGAGGCTCGTGACCCAACAGCACCAGGAAATAATGTCTGGCTGTGTAGCCATTCAGGACTTCACGCCTTTGGGTTTTTCAGCAAGAAGCCCGCCTTCCTGATTTAGGATCTTCACGGCAACAGCAGTTGACTATTACAACCTGTAAAGGAGCCATTATGAAACTCAATACTGCAATCACGAAGTTCAAACCATTATCCCAGAAGGTGCTCAGGCGCCTTGCTGAAGACCGCATCATCGAATTCCCGCTTACTGACAGTAATCAGCTGCTTATTTCTGCTCTCTGTCGAGTCTGGACAGACGAATGGTACGTTGCCCAAATGAATAAGACCTTCAAACCAGACAAAAGGGCGGTCATGCTGGCTTTCCCCGATTTCGGCAAAATTGAACGATACATCCTTAGTAGCTACCTCAATCTCAAACCTAGAGCAAAACTCAGCGTTAGAGAAATGGCAAGTCGCATCCAGCAGCACTTCGAGGTCGAGTATCCGCAATTCAAAATCCACCGGGTTCGACAGGCGGCATATAACCTTCGCCGTCATTCTCGTATCGGAAGCCGCAAACATACTTTGATCCAGCTGGCCATGTTGGAGGGTAACCACGATAATTTTTGGTCATAAACATCTGTCAGAGTCGACAACTAAACATATCTATAAGAACTTGTTCTTTTAGATATGTTGTACCTCATCAACGCAAGGAGAATCGGAATGAGAGTAGAAAATCTGGAAGAAAAGCTCAACTCGCGAATCGTTGAGGCATTTAACGCCGGTTTGAGCGTCATTGAAATAAGCAGGGCGGTGAATAAAAGCTGGGTCGCACATATCCATAACCTACTCAAGGGTACCGGCGACATTGATACCCTTGAAAAAGTTGGACTACGCCGTTCATACGGAATCGATGACAAGTGGGAATCAGCACTGAAAAAAATAGGGTATTCCTTCCCGCGTTGGTGCATAGGATGGGGGTTTGATCCTGTAAAAGCAGCACGAGAACTGGCACTAGGTGAACAGGGCGACATTCATGAAGCATTGAAGAGAGACTTTCCTGCCGTTTATGCGCGGATGTTTGGCGAAGATCCGCCGCAGAGGGTCCCAACCACCAGAATACACGATCCACATCCATCAGTAACAATCGTCTGGCATCCCGACCGCAATGCCTATGTTGCCGAGATGATCGGCAATCCTGCGATAAATGCCGGCGGCATCGATCTGGAGCATGCACTGCAGCGTTTCCAGGTGGCGCTCCGTTATGATGAGCAAATCAAACGACTAGAACTCTTGATCGCTCAGAGACAAAACCAATAACGCAACATGGAGACAATAGCTCTCCATGTATTACAAACAGAGACAAGGAACCTTTTTGGGGGAATAAATAGGTACCTATACAGGGTCCATAATCGGAAGGAACCTAAATATTCCCCGAAATATTCCCCCAAAACGTCTCCTTCACCTTCCCCCCCGCAAGATTATAGGTGTAGGGGACGTTTTGTTCCCCAAAATATTCTCCAAGGAGGCAGTCATGAGTGTGCTGGTTTGTGATCTGGGTTTTTCGTCAGCAAAGTGGATGTATGAGGATCGTAAGGGGAGAATTATTTCCGCATTCAGATATGACGGAGATAATTTGATGGTGGGAGAAGAAGCACTTCTGTCATCGGGTTCGTCCTACCTGAAAACGATGGAAGAGCTTGTGAGGTTCTATCCAGAGTTTGTTGGCCACTGCTTCAAGGCAGCCAAGGCTGAAGGGACGGTCACGCTCGCGGTTGGTCTGCCATTTTCCTATTGGCAGGATCAAAACAAACCTGGCGGAGCGGTTCCGGCCTTAGCAAAGGCATTGTCTGGAGCACTCGTCACTGATGTCGCCATATTCCCGCAAGGTCTCGGTGGACTCAGGGATTACTTGGACAATGTCGAGGAACGGCCAGATGGAAACGTCTTGGGAATAGACATCGGATTCAACACGATTATCTTTACGCTCTTTTCTCCTCAGAAAAGACAGATCATCTACGGCAAGACCCTCAACAAACGGGGTGTTCACCAAATGGCAACCAGCTATCTGCTGCCACGCATCAAGGACCTGGCACCTTCCGGCACTTTCACCCCGGTAGAAATAGCTTTCCTGATCGAGAAAGGCTATCTGCAATACGGTTTCGAGCGACACGACGTCAGGAAAGAAATCAATGATGCCGGCGTTGCCTACATCGAGCACATCCTCCGGGATGTCCAGGGAGAGCTGCAGGCGCACGTTGGAATGCATGCCGACTTCGACAGGGTATTGCTGTTTGGTGGTGGTGCCGCACTGCTCAAAGATGGCTTCCCAGCAAAGAATATCGAGGTAATCGTCCTGCCGGTTCCGGAATTTGCGAATGCCCGCGGATTCCGATCACTTGCAGGCGGAATGTGAGCGTGAGTCATGGCCCAGTTCACGCTCAAGATCAAAACCTATGATCCCGACATCGTCAATGCTTTCGCACGCCTCCGTAAAAGTCGGAAGCAGTCAGCATACACTCACGAAGCACTCAAATACTTTCTTGCATCAGAGCAAGGGATGCAGGTCATGGATCTCATGTCCCGCGAAACTCCGCCAACACGTACCAAACCCCAGATAGCCACGGAGCAGCCAAGAGAAATGCTGCCAAAACCGGCAGCGGTAGTAGAAAGGCATATCATCCCATCAGGGGAAGTTACGGATGACTATTGTTCCTCGGTCCTTGGTAAAATACTGGAATGACTTCTGGCTTCATTTGGATAGATATTGAGTCATGGTGAGTCAACAGCTAAACAGAAATTCTATTGACGTCTTTTTATGTTTTGGCTATTATCGTAATCACGAAGCTATCACATGACTACGATAATACTCAATTGGTGATCTATGGCGTCTCCAGTGAACCGCACATATCTCCGCCAGACCCGGGATGCAGCAGAGCTGTTGGGCAAACTCATCCGGCTCGGCAGGAAAGAACGTAAGATGACCGAGGAAGACCTGTCTGGCCGGGCCGGGATTTCCAGAAGGACTTTGCAGAAGATCGAGCGTGGCGACCCGAAGTGTGAGATTGGTCTGGTGTTTGAGGTAGCCAACCTGGTTGGGGTAAACCTATTTGGGGATGAAGGGAACGCGAATATCTCCAGAAATATAAGCCGGGTTGACGATAAGCTGGCTCTCCTTCCCCAACTGGTTCGCAGCTCTATGAAAGTAAACGATGAATTCTGAGTACAAAGAATTATATGTCTGGATCTGGCTCCCTGGAGAGACACATCCGGTGGTGGCTGGAATGCTTACAACCGTAGGGACGACATATGTCTTCAACTACGGTAAAAGCTACCTGCAGCGCGACAATGCTATTTCGATTTACGACGCTGAACTTCCCCTGCGTCAGGGGCTACTCCCTCTCCTTTCTGGGCTTTCCATCCCGGGGTGTTTAAGGGACGCTGCTCCTGATGCCTGGGGACGCAGGGTAATTCTCAACAAGAAGTTCGGAAATAAAGCGTCTGGAATCGACCCGGCAGCACTCGACGAACTCAGTTACCTTATTGAGTCTGGGTCCGACCGGATAGGCGCCCTTGATTTCCAGTTATCGCCTACGCAGTACGAGCCACGATATGCCTCCGGAGCCCCTATTGAAGAACTGATTGAGGCGACCGAGCGTGTCGAGAAGGGTATACCGTTAACTCCTGAGCTTGCCCAGGCACTTCAGCATGGCACCTCTATCGGTGGAGCACGACCCAAGGCCCTCATTGAAAGTGAATCCCGGAAATTCATAGCGAAATTTTCCACTTCCACCGATCTCTACTCCGTCGTCAAAGCAGAGTATGTCGCAATGAGACTAGCTGCCATGGCTGACATTGATGTGGCGCCGGTCTCACTAGAACGTGCCGCCGGCAAGGATGTGCTGCTTGTCGATCGTTTTGATCGGAAGGCAACGGCTAATGGGTGGCAGCGCAAGAGCCTTATTTCGGCTCTGACGATGTTGACTCTGGATGAGATGATGGCCCGTTACGCAAGCTATGAAACGTTGGCTGAAATTATCCGGAGTAAATTCACAAATGCTCCCGGAACATTGCGCGAACTGTTTTCCCGTATCGTGTTCAATATTCTGGTTGGCAATACTGACGACCATGCCCGCAACCATGCAGCTTTCTGGGACGGACAGATGCTGACGTTAACCCCGGCATACGATATCTGCCCACAGGCTCGCCATGGGCAGATCGCCACTCAAGCAATGCTGGTTATGGGAGACGACCGTTCAAGTCGGATAACCACATGCATTGCTGCCGCTCCGCAATTTCTCCTCTCTGAAGAGGAGGCCGTCGACATTATCGCTAAACAGATAGCGTGCATCGAACAAAATTGGTCGACTGTCTGTGACGATGCATCGTTAAGCGAAGTTGATCGAAATTTGATGTGGGGGAATCAGATATTGAATCCATATGTTTTCGAGGGGTTGGAACCAGGGCCCCTAAAAGATCTCGCTAGACGGCACCAGCGAGGATGAGACTGAAAGCCGCGGACTTCTTCTGGAGTTTGCGGCTTTTTTATAAAGACCCCCTTCCTTCTGTAACCCAATCCTTTTTCAGAACTCCTCATATTTGAACAATTCACGCTACTCGCTGTCCCGCCACAACTGGTAACGGCAAGTGTATGGCCGTGGCCGCCAGTGCGTGGCCTATCTTAAGAATTTTCCTACCTCGTCAAAGAGGAATTCGCAAAGACCACCCTCGCACCTTCCCCCCCAGAAGATAATCAATATGAAGATCAAATTTCCGGAGGACACATGCTGGCAAAGTTCATGACCACTGCGTCGCTCGTTTTTCTCGTTCCACTGTCAAGCTTCGCTTCCGATATACGCCAACGACCGTTCGCGTATTCCTTTGATGCAGCATCAGCCCAGAGTGGAGACACTTTTGTTGTCTGTTCAAATTGCCCGGACAGCAAGCTGACCATCCTCCCTGCCATTACAAAGCTTGCAGTGAGAATAAGCGAATCCATGCCAATACAGCCGACTACTACTCAATCTGAGGTTGTTGCCGTTGCACCCAGAAATGAGCAGCCTGAAATCAAGGGGCTACTCGGGACGGTTCACTTTCAGTTCGACAGTTCCAGGCTTTCCCAATTAGAGCAGGGCAATTTGGAAAGGATATCAAGGGATATTCCCGCAGGTAATGCCGTCAATGTAACCGGATACACCTGCACAATCGGTACGGATGATTACAACAAGAAACTGTCCTTCAGAAGAGCAGAGGCCGTCGCCACGGCACTGAAGGCCAAGGGGGTGAACATCAACACTATTGAAGGCAGAGGCAAATGCTGCCCCGCCTCGCAGGACAAGCAACAGAACAGAAGAGTAGAAATCATCGGATTACAAAAGGAGGAGATGTGAAGACCGCAAATAACAAGAAACTTATGGTCGGCGGGCTGATGATGTTCATCGTGACTGCGGCGGGTTTCTCTATGGCTAACGACAATCTGAGAACGGAGAAAGAGACTCTGATGAAGACCTTTCCAAATATGAAATTGGATGGCTTCAGGGAATCGCCGCTCAAGGGCCTATATGAGATCACCGCAGGCGAACAGGTATTTTACTTCAGCCCCGAAGGATACCTTTTTTTTGGTGAAATCTGGACCAAAGACGGCAAGAACCTGACAGCCGAGATGCGGGAGAAGGTTGTTGCAGAACGAATCAACACTCTCCCTCTGGATAAAGCCCTGAAAATCGGCAACGGCCCGAAAAAGGTCATAGAGTTCACCGACCCTGACTGCCCCTATTGCCGCAAAGTTGACAACTTCCTCTCGAAGCGCACTGACGTGACACGTTACGTCTATTTCGTCCCACTACGTAGGATACATCCCGACGCAGAGAAAAAGGCTCGCTACATCCTGTCGCAATCTGACAGGGACAAGGCATTCCATGATGTATTCGAGGGAGTGCTGGACGGAAAGCCAATCTCCATAACCGATGACACACAGCAACAGCAACTGGAGGAGATGGAGAAAATTGCCGCTGGGCTTGGCGTACGTGGAACACCGGCACTCTGGATCGAAGGTGCTCACGTGAATGGTGCAGACATCCAACGGATCACCGGGTTGCTGGACAAGGGAAAGGAGGTGAGCAAGCCGCAATCACACTGAATCTATTTCGCAACATCGTCTGACCATCACACCAACAGCTCAAAGGAGAAATGAATGCACAAGCGGAAAATGCTTCTGATGACCCTCGTTGCGATGATCGTAACGCTGGCGGCATCCCAGGCCATGGCCCTCGTTGCCCCCGTAGCCGGTTCATTCGGTTTCGAGGCTTACGACTTCTTCATCAACAACATCCTCAAGGGACCTTTCGGCGCCATCGCCGGTGTCCTTTCCATCATCGCCGGCGTCGTTGTCATGATCCAGCAGAAGATGGTCCCGGCAGTCCTCTGCATCCTGGGAGGAGTACTCGTCATCAACTCGGACAAGATCGTCACCTCACTCGGGATGATCATCTAGCCACAACCGGGGGGGCGAAAGCCCCCCCACCATCTTGTAGCCATGAACGGAGGCGTACTTGATCCGCAAGTTTCCCCAATATCTGACGCAGCCGTTCCAGGTCCTCTGGTTCGAACCCGATGACCTGGCCATCATGACGGCAAGTTTTATCTTCGCCCAGCAGT
Source organism: Geomobilimonas luticola (assembly GCF_018476905.1). Taxonomy (GTDB): domain Bacteria; phylum Desulfobacterota; class Desulfuromonadia; order Geobacterales; family Geobacteraceae; genus Geomobilimonas; species Geomobilimonas luticola. The sequence continues at coordinate 1,306,106 of NZ_JAHCVK010000001.1, read as the reverse complement.
TCGGGGGATATCTCTGGCTGACAATGATCATCGTACCGTGGGCATACAGCCGCTTCAAGCGTCAGTACCCGCGAGGTTTCCTGCGCCACGTTCTCTATTTCATCGGTCTGGCACCGATGAAGGGGTACCCGCAGTTCTTCGAAAGAGATTTTCTGGAATGACCACAAACAGAGGGAGAAAGAAGTGAACCTCGACATATTTCTACAGAAAAGTTCCAACATTTTCGCCGAAAACCGGCTGCTCAAGTTCGTGGTCGTAGCACTTGGCATTGCCGTTGTCATCAACACAGCCGGACTATTCACTGCATTGAACAGTCAGCGGGTGATTCTCGTGCCGCCGACCATCAATTCAAAGATCTCGGTTTCCGGCGACAAAGCCTCGGATGAATACCTCAAGGAATTCACCCGCTACATCCTGAGTCTGGCGCTTACCTACAACCCGGTCAACGTCCGGTCGCAGTTCAGCGAACTGCTAGCCGTCTACGACCCCGCCGAATTCCAGGCATCACGGAAAGAGTTGTACGAACTGGCGGACAAAATCGAAAACACCAAGGCCTCCAGTGCCTTTTACATTCATTCAATCATCAATGACGCCGAGAAGCGGCGTCTCGTAGTGACCGGTACCAAGAAGACCTACATGGTGGATCAGAAGGCAGAGGACGTTCTGAAGGTCTACCTCATCGAATACCGCTTCGAGAACGGAAAATTCATCCTGGTGCGGCTCTATGAAAAGCCGGCGTTAGGCGAAAACAAGGGGGCGTGATGCGCAAAACAATAGCTTTACTAACCGCATTGCTGGTGCCGACATTGGCGCATGCATTGGAACAAGGTGCTATCCAGAAACAGAAGACTGCAATTGACCAGGCTATTGAAAAGCCGGTCGAGGGTGAGTTTCCGACCGTTGTCTTACCCGAATCGTCAACCGGTATTCGGCTGTCGAGTTCCGACATAAATCGGATCTCCTGCCCAGGTGACATTCGAGAAGTCCTGACCTCAACCGAGAAAGGGATAACGATCAAGATCACCGGCAAGGATGCCTTCGTGAAGTTCAAGGTGACCAAGAAGGGGGACAAGTTCTTCTACTCATCTACACCGACCGAGCTTTATGTCGTATGTGGCGAAAAAGTCTTCAGCTTGGTCGCATTTCCCCAAAGAGTACCATCCCAAACAATTCGCCTCACTTCCGGCCAGGAGAAGAAGATCAAAGAGAACCTGTCTCTCTATGCCGGCTTACCCTTCGAGAAGAAAGTACTCAAGGCGATCAGGGAAGTCTACACCGAGAACATTCCTGACTCCTACACCATCAGCAAAAAGGAAAAACGATTCTTCACGTTCCGGGAAATCCTTCTGACCCTCAAACGAACCGTGGACATCGAGGGTGAAGGTCTCCGGATCAAGGAGTTCGAGGCATCGCTGCGGGGCGAAACTCCCGAGTTCAAGATGAACGAGAAGATGTTTCTGCGTACGGCGCTGGTGGACAACCCAATAGCTGTAACACTTGAACGTCATGTTCTGCGAACAGGTGACTCTTCCAGAGTGTTTGTGGTGGAGCAGCGTGCCGAGAAACAGGGGGTTCGGAGACTGACCGGTGACCTGCCGGTAATGGATCAGGCAAGGCAGAGTCTGCCAGCAAACAAGTCGGGAAACCAAAAAGAGCCCACAGAAAACCGTACCGAGTCAGATGTCCAGGAGGCAGACGATGAAAAATAAGCTCCTGTCCTTCTGGAACGGACTCAGTGGCAGTCAGCGTCGGAATCTTGCCTGGTGTGCGGCAGGCTGCATTCTTGTGTCCGTATTCGCGATTGGATATTACGCCATGAACAGGGGGAAAGATTCCGTTTCCACAAAAAGTGTGAAACAAGCGCCCTTGAGCATCGAGCCAAAACTCCTGGAAAAGTCACAGTTCCTCGAAAGTCAGAAGGAGATTGCCAAGCGTGACGACAAAGTTGCCGAACTCCAGAAAAAACTCGATGAGATCACCCGAGAGAAAAAGGGTGACCCGACTCCAGCACCGGTGCTTCAGGCCGGCACTACACCCGCTGTAGCTGGTGACAATCATCTTGCCATCACTGCTCAACAGCAGGGCCAGACGCAAAAGGCCGGTTCCGGCAGGACAGTGATATCAAAACAGCCGTTGCCGCCACTTCCACCGATGCCGCAAAGCAGCAGCTTTTCGCTTCCTCCCCCACCTGCCGCACCTCAAGGAATGGCTGCAGGCCAGTTGCAATCTCCACCCGAAACCGAAATCGGCGATATCGCCATCGTCTCGTCTCCTGGATCAGGCAAGCACGCCAAGGCTGATGCGGAAGATAAAAAAAAAGACGTCGGGACCGTCTCGGTCTATCTGCCACCTTCCTTTATGGAGGCGACTCTGTTGAGTGGCTTGGACGCTCCAACCACTTCGGAAGCCAAAGGAAATCCGGTACCGGTGCTGCTCAGGGTAAAGACTCCAGCGGTACTGCCCAATAGCGTCAAAGCAAACCTCAAAGGGTGCTTTGTTATAGCCGACGGCAAGGGGAACCTGGCCACCGAGCGTGCGGAACTGCTGCTCGTTTCCTTGTCATGTCTCGACCGTAAGGGGCAGGCGGTAGTCGACCAGAAGATCAAAGGGTTCGTCGTTGATGAAGACGGCAAAATTGGCCTGCGAGGCCGGGTCGTTGCCAAGATGGGCTCCATGATCGCCAGGAGCATGTTGGCCGGCTTTTTCGGCGGTGCCGGTGACGCGATTAAGTCTGCGGCCACGACCATGTCCGTAAGCCCTCTCGGTACAACACAAACCGTTGACCCCAAAGACATTGCCATGTCTGGGCTTGGGTCCGGCCTGTCGAGTGGCTTCAAAGAGATCCAGAAGTTTTACATGGAACTGGCCAGGCAAACCATGCCGGTCATAGAAGTCGGAGCCACAAAGCCGGTGACACTGGTCATCAGCGAAGGAATCAATCTGGACATCAAGAAAATTGCCAAGGGAGGCGGAAAGTGAAGAAAGCCCTTATTACTATAGGAATGCTGACAATGAGCGGCTGTGCCCTGCTCAACCCCTACGAAAGCAGCTTTAGCTGCCCTGAAACCAGCAACGGCAAGTGCGTTTCGGTGCAAACCGCCTACAAGGAATCGACAGCAAGCCCTGGCAAATCAAGCGAAGCACCTGCAGAACACAAGGAAGACGATTGTAATGCTGACAGTGCTGCAGCTGGTCTCTGCACCGAAGGCAAGAAGGATATCTCCCTGCATCCGTCGGCCAAAGAGAACGGTACCTACAACCGCTACCAATCGGCACTGTTCGACAAATTCAGCGGACTCCTGAAAGAACCGGTCACACCGGTTGTTGCTCCCCCGAAAACCATGCGGGTGCTCCTTCTGCCATACACCGGCCAGGACAATGAATTCTACATGCTGCGTTATGTCTACTTCTTCGTTGATGAACCGCGCTGGTTGATGGGTGACTCCGTTACATCCGGCGAGGAGGACTAGACATGGGCGTAGCGTCAGCGTTGTTTGGAAGTGGAGGGGGCTTCACCAGGAGCGAGTTACGCCGCCTCTCCGAACGGGACAATTTTTCCGAATATTTCCCGTGGATTGCCCATGACCCCAAGAATCAGATCTACCTGAATACCGATAACACCTTCGGGATGATGTGGGAGTGTGCTCCACTGGCTTTTGCCTGTGAGACTACCATCAGGACCCTAGAGGGGATATTCCGTGTAAACCTGCCTGACGGTTCGATCATGCAGTTCATTCTATTCGCCGACCCTTTTGTTAAGCATATTGTGGATACCTATACTTCCATGAAATTGCGCGACAGCAAACTGGTACGCGAGGTTTCTGACAACGTGTCCCGCTTCTTTCAGGAAGGTGTGGAAGGTCTCGGCTGTCTGAGCGGTATTCCAATCCGGAACTTCAGGATGTTTTTTACAGTCAAGTTTCCGGTGAAGGACAGTGCCCATGTAAATCTTGAAGAAGTGTTCGGCACGATCCAGGAAGTGCTGCGTGGCGCCGGCCTTTCACCGGTTGTTGTCAATCCGGGTAACTTGCTGGATTGGCTGCGGCGCATGCTGAATGAGGACCCGTCTGCGAATTCAACCCACTATGACGAACGCAATATCATCCGTAAGCAGGTACTGCTCGGGACCAAGGTAGAGAAAAGGTTCTCTTCTCTCAAGTTCGGTTCCCGGCACTTCCGCTGCGTCACCCCGAAGTCATTCCCCCTGAACGGCGATCCGATCCAGACCAACCAGCTCTTCGGCGGGATCATGGGGATGGCTACCGACTCTGATCAGATCCGGACGCCATTCTTCTTTACGCTGAATATCGTCCTACGGAACCAGAAGAACAAGCTTCACACCAAGTGCAACCTGGTCCTGCAGCAGCAGGGTGTCGGCAGTTTCGCCCCATCGCTGGCCAGAAAGAAAGACGAGTACCTCTGGGCGGTCGATGAACTGGAACGGGGCACGAAGTTCTACCGTGTCATTCCTATCATGTGGGTGTACGGCAGCGACGAATGGCTGGTAAACGAGTCCGTCACCAGGGCCAAGCGGGTCTGGGAGGGGCAAGGGTACGTCATGCAGGAGGATAAGGGGATTCTTCCCATCCTGTTCATCTCTTCCCTGCCATTCGGTCTCTACGACCACGGCAGCAACATCGACACTCTCGACCGCGACCATATTCTTCCGGTGGATAGTATTGCTGTCACCCTGCCGGTGCAGGGGGACTTCTCCGGACTAGGCAAGCCGGTGATGCTCTTCGCAGGCAGGAAAGGGAATCTGTTCGGCCTCGACATCTTCAACAAAGGGGTCAACAACCATAACGCCATGGTCTGTGCCTCCAGCGGCGCCGGCAAAAGCTTCTTCATCAACTATCTGGTCTACAACTACTTCGCAATGAAATCGAAGATTCGGATTATCGACATCGGCGGTTCCTACAAGAAGATGACCAAGCTCTTCGGAGCCCGCTATCTGGACTTCAGCGAAGATTCCCAGGTCTGTCTTAACCCCTTCACCAACATCATCGATCCCGAGTTCGACATACCGGTTATCGCCCCCATCGTTGCCCAGATGGTCTTTTCCACCGGCAAGACCATTCCCAGCGAGACGGAGATGACCCTGATCAAGGGGGCAGTTCGTTGGGCCTGGCAGCAGGAGGGCAACGATGCAGATATCGATACCGTCTACGAGTACCTGTTCAATTTCGACCAGTACTCATCCGAGGGTGGCGAGATCAAGGAGGCTGCTTCCCGACTTGCCTTCAACCTGGCCGACTTCAAGAGCGACGGAACCTTTGGCCGTTTCTTCAACGGCAAAAGCAGCCTCGACATCTCCAATGACGAGTTCGTGGTTTTGGAACTGGAGCACCTCAAGTCCCGCAAGGAACTGTTCCGGGTCGTCACCCTTCAGGTGATCAATGCAGTCACCCAGGATCTCTATCTCTCTGACAAGTCAGATCAGCGGCTGATCGTTTTTGACGAGGCGTGGCAATTCCTTGGTGAGAGTTCGACCCTGAAGGAGGTCATCGAGGAAGGGTACCGTCGTGCCCGCAAATACCATGGCAGTTTCACCATAATTACCCAGTCGGTGCTCGACATGAAGCTCTTCGGCGGGGTTGGCGATGTCATCCGGAATAACTCGGCCTTCAAGTTCTATCTGGAGTCATCTGACTTCGAGAAGGCGCTGGACGAGAAGCTGATGGACTACGACGAATTTACCATGAGGATTCTCAAGTCAACTAAGAGCAACAAGCCCAAGTACTCAGAGATCTTCATGGACACTCCTTTTGGCGTCGGGGTTGGCAGATTGGCCGTAGATCCCTTCTCCTACTACGTCTTTACGTCTGATGCGAGCGAGATAACTGAAATAGAGGCAATGGTTGATGGCGGAGTGAGTTATGAGGATGCAATCCGTGAGATGGTCAAGAAATACCGTAGTTAGCCTGATGATGTCTGTTGCATTGGGTAGCACGTCTGCCTTCGGAGTCGATGGGAAGACCGCTGGCCAGAATGCCGGTCAGACGGCGCTCTCCAGGTTCGGCAGTAAAAATGGTGTCAACAGCAACATCTCGTTGCCGATGACCAACTCATCGAACCTTATGCAGACCGTCAACGGTGCCAATAGTTTTCCGGCAACTTTGAGTGCTCCTTCTTCAGCAAAGTTCCTGGAGGTGATGATACAGCCGTCAGGAACCGGTGACTTGCAGCAGGTCATCATCAGCCAGGATCTCAATACTGATGGCACTATCGATAATGTCCACGCCGTGCCGTCGCTTGTGTCAGGGGTCTGCGCCAACGGCTTCATCTCATGTAATGCCGGTACCTGGACAAACTGCAAATACTACACATGGGCCGCCGATGCCGATGGCCGGGTCACTGAGGCTCCGGCATCCATTACTGATCTCGGCGGTTGCTATTGTATCAACAGCAGTTGCGGCAGCAACCTGGTCTGGGTCAACAGTGCCATTGTGCTGAAGGATATCGGCGGGGGTATTGTCAATGCTGTTCATACCAGCAATACCTCCTTCACCATCACCAACGTTAATACCGACATTACCACTATCACCTATTACGGCCAGGTTACCACCCAGACCAATAACGCCGCCTCCAGTGTCTCGGCCTTTTCATCTTCGCCGACTGTCTCCACCCTGTCCGGTTACTACACCAACTGGCCCCAGTTGACGGCAGCCAGGGATTCCGCTGCCATTTCCCAGTCATCCGATCCGAGCAGTTTCTACTACATGATCTCCAACTCAGGTGCGGCCCGGGAGGCCCAAGGCAAATCAAGCATCTGTACTGTCGACCGGGCTGGACGTGTTGATACCACCACCAAGTCCTTCAACGATTTAGGGAACAGCGCACTCTGTACCGATCACCTGGTCTACATACGGGTTCACAAGGTCGATGACCTGACCTATCAGCTGGAATACCTGGATACAGGACCTGGAGGACCGGGAGCAGCACACAACAACTGCGGCGGAAGCCCTGGAGGCGATGGCTGGCATAACGTCAAAACCGTCACCGTGTCCACACCTGACCCGGCCAAGCTCGGTCAGCTCATGTCAGCGACCTTCAACATGAACAATATGAGCGGCGGCGGCTGCAATTCCGCTTCGGCTTCGGTCGACGGGGTCATTAACGGTTTCGATACCTCCGTTCAGACCGGCATTGTCTGTCCAGCCAAGGGTGCTCAAGGGGTGTCGTTCGACTGGAGCTATTTCTTCGACTTCAAAGAGGATACCTACACGGAAGCCGTTGAGGATAAGTGCGCTACCCTGGCCAACGACCCGGACTGCCGTCTGAAGGAAGAGGATATCGATGGTGTCGTGACCTACCAGAACTTCAATCCGACCGGCTTCAACCCACTTCCTTCCTGTAAGAATTTTACCGGACAGGTGGGTACTAACAAGATCTGCCGCGACTGGTGGCACAAGAAGCGTACTTACGTTTGCGGCAGTCAGCAATACGACTTCTCTGATGTGGCAACCCGTTTCGGGAAGGTGGTCTCCTCTGCAAGCGACAACACAGCTAATCTGACCTTCCAGGACCCACGTCTCGGCCCCACGGGCTGGAACATTGCCAACGGCAGCATCAACCTGCCGCAACGGGACCCGGCCTCGGAATGCGAAGTAGCCTGCAAAACCCGCATCGCCAAGACCGATACCCAGGTAACGACGACCGGTACCGTCACCGACATGCGTGTTCCCGCCCAGTCATACGACATTTTCTACAAGACCTGCATCAACAATAGCTGTCCTGCCGACCCGGGCGAAGAAATCGTCATCGATTGCCAGTGCATCAACGAGTTTGCCGAGGCTGCCACGGTCATCCAGACGCTCAGGCTGGCAGGCAAAGACAATATCTGTTCGAGCGGCCAGAAACAGCCGATGCAGTCGAGGTAAACCAGATGCTATTCCGTATCGCCTATTCAGTTCTTTATGCCGTTCTCCTGCTCTCCCTCTCCGGGGTAACCACCACGGCGCAGGCAGTTGTCAGTTGCCAGGACACCATCTCGACCGGTACCACCTATCGCTACATTGATGCCCTGGCTTTCTTCACCGAATTCAACGGCAAGACCTACGCCATTGCCAAATCAGCCGTCAGTGGCAGCCAGTCGCTTCCCGACATCTATTTCGACTTCTCTGCGAACATCAGCCGGGAGTACCTGATGACCGGTACTGACACGGCCTCGCTCAAGAGAATGCTGTCTCTCGGACAGTTCGGGGCGGCCAAGCCGGTCAGCGTGGACAGCCAGCAGACACTGGATTTCCTGATCAAGCGCTATGGCACCTATCTGGGGACAGCAACCTCGGATAAGAGCACCTACATCGACGCCTGGAAAGAGTTCGGGCCCGTTGGATTCAACGCCATTGACGGATCGGGACTTCCATTCACAAAATGGCCGGCTGCTGGTGCCTATACCGGACAGGACCCGCAGGCAGTCGTCATGGGAAGTGACGGGATCTGGGCCAGCGGTCTTGATGGGACAAGAAGCTCACAGATAGTCGAATTTCCCGGCAAGCTCGATTGTGCCCTGTCGTACATCGACCCAGGCACGATCACCCCTCCACCGCCGCCACCTCCTCCGCCACCACCTGATCCCAATGCCATCAATAACATTATGTGCGGTCAGGATCTGAATAACAACGGCTATGCCGGTGATCCGGGGGAAACAGCCAACTGCATTCAGACGACTCAAGGACAATTCTGCCCGGTCGGTTCCACGGAATGCGTCGAAACCTATACCGCACCGGTCTGTCCGGCTGGCTCTACTCTTGAGACAACCCGTGATATGTGCCAGGCCACCGCCCAGAACGTGTGTGGCAGCGGCTATACCTGGGACTCTGGTATCGACAAATGCATCGCGACTGTGGTCTGTCCGGAAAACGGTACCTTCAGTCCGGTTGCCGACCGCTGTGAGAAACTGGTTCAAAACGATTGTCCCGTTGGCTATACCTATGACACCAACCCGGCCAGCCAGACATACGACCGTTGTGTGAAGTCGGCAACGTGCACTGACGGAGGTGCGTTCATTGCGGCCAAGGATCGGTGCGAAAAAGCCTGGATGCCGGTCTGCGACACTGCCAATGGCTATGCCTACAACGGCGCGACCGGCAAGTGCGAACGTTCGCCGATCTGTACCTATGGCAGTTATAACGCCTCGTACAATCTCTGCGTCCAGCCCTTCGTGCCATCATGTCCAAGCGGCTACAGCTATAACAGTTCCAGGGGGCGCTGCGAAAAAGCACCCGAATGCCCGGCAGGCACTACCTACAATGTGGTCACAAACAAGTGTGACGCTATCACCGGTGCCAGCGCACAACAGGTTTTATCCTGCAGTCCTCAATCGTTTCTTTGCGCACCCTATGCCGACTCCTGCTGCAATGTAAGTATCTCCTGCCCCAACGGCCCACAAGGACAGGTGAGTGTTGCAGCTAATTATTGTTGTCTCGGTTCTGACGCCATCACGATTCAGTCACCCCTCGACCTTCTGACCCGAACCGAGTTGACCAGTACCGGTTATGCCCTGTCGGCGTTGCAATGCGACAGCGTCGGCAACTGCAGCTACTATTTCATGGACCGTTATTGTGCCGATGGGTCACCGGCCAGTGCCTGGATGTTGTCCGGTTCATTCACGATGGCCTCGACACAGATGGTCTGTCCAGCCGGTCAGGCTCTCATCAATGGTAATCAGTGTCTTTCCGCCACCAACCCGACCTGTTCAGGCGGTAACTTCGACCCGAACATGGATGTCTGCTGGGCCGCCTATACACCAACATGCTCCCAGGGGACATATGACAGCGCCAGCGGGCTGTGCATTCTTGCGCCTTCCTGCCCGAATGGCACCCTGAACACCACAACTGACCTCTGTGAGGCAAACATCACCAGGGACTGCGGCACCTACTCCTTTGATGCTGCCGCAAATCTCTGTTTTTCTTCACCGGTATGCGCCAATGGTGCTTATGACGCGGCTCTCAATGTCTGTCAGGCCACGCTGACCCGTAATTGTGGCACCTACAGTTGGAGCCAGGCAGACTTCAAATGTCTTCAGCCGGTTACCTGTCCCAAGGACGCTGCCTTCTCACAGGTCGCTACCACTACGTTCTCAACCACGCTCGACAAGTGCGTATCAGAAGTCCAGCACGACTGTCCGGCGGGAACGACCTATACGCCACTTCCTATCGGCAAGTGCGAGGCTGTGCCGATCTGCAGTGGCGCCGGCATTTACAATCCGCAGAAGGACAGCTGCTTTGAGGGGTTCAATACCTGTCCGCTCGGGACTCAGTACGCTTGCATGGAATACCAGGGCAAGATGCAGTGCTCCCCGAACCCCTGTTTCAATCCCGGAGCGCCCGGATCTGAGGTAACGACCACTCTTGACGAGTCCATGCTTCAGAATGACGGGCCGAAAGATGCGAACGGCAACTGCCTCGGCCAAATCTACATTTTCAACGGCAAGGCGTCGCGTTGCCGTCCCCCCGGCTTGACGGTCGGGTACCTCAACAACTGCTGCGAGAGCGACAAGGTGGCTTCGGAGGATACCGGCACCAGCATCTCGACAGCGGTTCAGGGTATCCAGATGGCCTATGAAATCGGTCAGGTCGCCTATTACGGCAATGCACTGGTGACCGGTGCTGCGCAGATTTCGGCGATATCTACCACCGCTACAGGTGCAGTCACCTCCATGACAGTTGTTTCCGCTGCCGGTACTACGACAACACTTTCGGGAGCGGCGGCAACTGGAGCATACGCAACCATGGCCAGTGGTGCTACAGGGGCATCGGCTATCGGTGCCGGACTTCAGGCGTATGCCGCTGCCCTGTTCAACCCGGCCACCATCATCATCGCGGTAGTCGTCCTGGTAGTCATGAAGGTGCTGATGGGGAGCGGATGCGATCAGGGTGACATTCAGACCGGGATGCAGAATGCCGCCAAAGATTGTCATTACGTGGGGGACTATTGTTATAAAAAATGGCCGCTGGTGGGATGTGTGCAGAAGGCTAAAAGCTTCTGCTGCTTCAACTCGAAAATGGCGAGGATCATACATGAACAGGGGAGACCGCAACTTCAATCGTTTCAGCCGAACGGCGGCTGGGGCGTACCCGAAGCACCCAACTGCCGCGGCTTTACGCCAGACGAATTCCAGGCACTGGATTTTTCGAGGATCGATCTTTCGGAATACTTCGAAGACGTACAGAAGGATCTTGCTACCAAGATTGATGGTTCACAACAGACCATCATGCAAAACATCCAGAACAAGTACCAGGCGACGCCGAAATGATCAGGCGCACAGGATTGGCAGCGATAGCTCTGGTGCTTGGCGTTTCGTCGGTGCAAGCCAAGGTGATTGGCACTTTCGGAACCACATACCGAATCACGGAACGGGATGCCCTGGCCGAGATCGAGGAGCGTGCCCGGCAGGTGGACTGGAACAAGGTGCTGGACAAACGCAAGGTCGAGAACTACCAGGGACCGCCGGACAAGGCGAGCCTGCCCCGAGCGAAGCGGAACCGGAGCTTCCCGGTTGACATGACCTATACCACCGAGATCGATGTGCCTGACGGCAAGGGGGGGATTCTTTACCCCAAGGGTTACACCTTTAACCCGCTCGACTACGTGATCTACCCGAAAACGCTGGTGGTCATCGACGGCACCGACCCGGAGCAAGTGAAGTGGTTTGCCGCATCCGAGTATGACAAGCGGCTCGATGTAACGCTACTTCTGACCGAGGGGAGTTTCGGGGCCGTGTCGAAGCGGATCAGCCGTCCGTTGTTCTATGCCGACAGTAAGATGATCGAACGCCTCAAGCTGAAGGCCGTACCATCGGTCATCAAGCAGAAGGGTCGGTTGATGGAGGTAACTGAAGTGGCGCTGCCGGTTGGCAAGGCAAAAGCTGCGTCCAGATCGTCACAAGACAAGAAAGGAGCCCAATGAATTCACTTATTACTCAATCACTCTGCATGGCTGGCATCTTGGCGCTTTGCGCCGGCTGCTCACACGAATCCTGGACAAACGTCGAAGAAACTACTCGGCTACCGTCCGTGGCGGCACCCATTCTGGCACCGGTCAACTGGGTTGCCAAAGCAGGGAGGGCTGTCACCAGCAAGTCCTCGGAATCTTCAGATACAGATAGAGGTAAGCAATTTGTCCTGTCGCGCAGAGTTATGGATGACTTCAGCAACGACGGGAAATTCATGGAAGAGTTGCAAGCAGTGCAGAGCCGATTCCGTGCCCATGACTGGGGTGCTGTTTCGCCAGAGCAACTACAGGGCAACAACAGTTCCAATCGTGGCAAAGGATCTGTCGGTCGATATCCGACCGGAAGCAAGGGAGCGGCCATCATCATCACGGACGAAGGGTCCGAATTCAAGGTGCGGTATGAGGATGAACCTGAGCAATAACATAACGATCATTACAATGGTCACGCTTTTTCTGACAGTACCGGTTGCCTACGGGGCAGGCGGTTCCTGCAAGGGAAAGGTGCTCAACCCGGTTACCGATATCTGCTGGCAGTGCATGTTCCCGGTGAAGATGGGGAGCGTCTCCTACGGCAATGGCGCCGAGCCGGCTCCAGGCAACATTACCTCGCCGGTCTGTGCCTGTCCGGACAGCAAAGGGATACTGATCCTTGGCGTGTCAACCGCGTTTTGGGAGCATGCCCGTCTGATCGAGACGGTCAAGGACCCGTTCTGTTTCCCGGTCATGGGCACCGGCATGACCAACCCGAAACCCGGCTTCTCTTCAGGCGAGATCCGTAGCAAGGAGTATGGCGATTCGGACTTTGCCTTCCAGCAGGCTCATTACTTCTACTTCCCGGCCTGGTCGATTCTGAAACTGTTCATGGATTTCCCCTGCGCCGAGAACCGGGCGTTCGACCTGGCCTACATGACGGAAGTGGACCCGATGTGGAACGATGACAGTCTGTCGTTCATCATAAACCCGGAGGCGCTCCTGTTCGGCAATCCGGTATCGCAGTTGGCGTGCGTTGCCGACAGCGTTGGAGCAACCATGTCCTACCCAATCGATCCCCTGTTCTGGTGCATGGGTAGTTGGGGATCGTTCTACCCTCTTTCGGGGAGCATGATCGAGAACAACCCCTTCAATGTGAATGCGGGCTTGGCGGCTCGGATGCTGTTCAAGCTCGGGCGAGAGACGCTCCTCTATGATACCGGCATCAACCAGTGTGCCAGTGCCGGGGTCGTGACACCGATTCTCGTCAAAAGCAATTACCGGCTCCAGATAGCAAGACCGGTACGGGGAAACGACTGCATACCCATTGGCAGGCCGTCGCTGATTTGGGGGACGGCAAAGAATCCGCCCTTTGGCACAACCAACACCTCACCGGATAATTTTCTCTGGTCACTTACACGAAGGAGGGTCTGTTGCGTCGGCTATGCACTCAATTGATGTCCTGTTTATTTATCGCTGCGCCCTGGGTGGTATCTGCTGCCGGTAATCCTGGATACATCACTACCCCTGATACCTGCTGCATCGTCGACAAGATCGTCGAGGATACGGTGTATCTCAGTAAAGTGGGCACTTGTAGCGGCAAACCCGGCAGAGCCTTCATCCAGACAAAGCTTAAAAAGGTGAAGGTCGTTATGAATGGAACCGTGTGGAAGGAGACTGATGTGGAAGGACTGAGTGTACCGGATCTTGCCAATACCCTGACCAAGGCCGACCAACTCGCAGAGCGAATGACAGTTCCCAAAAACCGCAATGAACGCGAAATGTCGGATTTGGCCGGAACGCTTGATTCCTACTACCACTCGGATGAATTCCAGCTGCACGTATTGAGTGAGACGGAACGAATCAAGACTGAGGTCTTTGGAGATAAGGTCGCCAGCTATTACGCGGATAAGGCCAAACAGGAAAGCAAAGGGAAACTCACCAACTCCGAACGAATCTATGTCTTCGTATCCTCGGCAATGCCGCTCCAGACGATCAGGAACTACGCCGCTTCGGTGGCCCGCCTGGGAGATCCGAACATCACCCTGGTCATGTGCGGGTTCATCGATGGGATGGCAAAGATCCAGCCGACCATCAGCTTCATCGCCTCAGTACTGCAGCGTGACCTGTCGTGCCGCCCACAGGAAGGGGAATGCGAGATGGTACCGGCAAGCCTGGCAGTCGATCCTCTGTTGTTCCGGCGGTACCAGATCGATCGGGTTCCCGCCGTGGTCTATGCCAGGGGGCTCAAAGCTGAGGATGCCGGCTTAAGTGAAGGAGATGCCAAGAACACCACTATTGCGGATTACCATACGGCATACGGTGACGCCCGCCTGGAGTACCTGCTTGATCAGATCCAGAGGGAAACTGGATCGCAGTCCCTGGCCGCTTTGCTTTCCACTCCGGCAAACAAAAACTGAAAAAGGAAAGAGGAAACATTCGCATGAATGATGAAACCAGCATGGAGTCTAACATCTCTCAGGAATCGGAAAACAACAAGGATGCCGTTTCGGTACCCAAAGAGTATCCCAAAAAGCATCCCAAACAGCATCCAAGCCTTGTTTCCATGATAGCGATCTGTGTGGCGGTGTCTATTGGAGCATCTTTGGCAACCATAGTTGGCTATGACCGCTGGTTCGCCCAGAAGGTAGTTGCAGTCGATATCAAGGGGTACATCTCCCAGCAGCGGGACAACTATCTGGCCGGCAAACTGAATGATGACGAATTGAAAAAGAGTTTCGACCGACTGGAAACCGTCATCACGGCAATTCCAAAGAACCGGGTGATCATCATGGGTGACGCGGTGGTGCGCAATGCCGAAACCGTTAAACCTTGATTTCCATAACTGGCGGCTCTGGATGGCTATCACCTGCCTGCTCGTTGCGGGAACTCTGCTCCCTTACAAGTTCAGTGTTACTCTCACGCCTTCGCTCAAGCACAGGATCTACTGGCTCACGCGTAATCCGGACAAGGTGGTGAGAGGTGATTACGTCCTGTTTCACCATAAGGAACTTGCGGCCAAGGTTGGTATGAAAAAGTCGGAGGAGATGCTGAAGGTTCTCGGCTGCAACGAAGGGGATCAGCTCACCGTCGATGCGGAGAAGAAGTTCTACTGCAACGGCGAGTATATGGTCCGGGCCAAAGACATCTCGCTGAAGGGGGAGCCGCTGCAGCACTTCGTCTTCAATGGTCAAATCCCCAAGGGAGTCATGTTCGTCATGGGACAGCACAAAGACAGCTACGACTCCCGCTATTTCGGTTTCGTGGACAAGAACCGCATCCTGGCGAAAGCTTACCCGATTTTCTGAGAGGAATTACGTGCCTATTGAGAAACTCAACCCCCTGCATTACATGGGGCAGGCTGCATATACCGGCTTCTGGCAGAAACTCTTCGCGACACTGCTCTACGGTTTCTGGGGGCGTTTCTTCTTCGTTGCCCTCGTGGTCTCGGCCTTCTGGGTTGGAGTCCGACAGCGGAATCCGACCTTGGCTGCCATCTGCCTGCTACTGGCGGCAATCGTCGCCTATGGCGGCGGGATCATGAACCTGATCAGATCGTTCACGGGATAGGAGAGAACGTGTCGAAGGATAGTAACAGCACACCGGATATCATGCCGGTACCGCCAAGCAATGAGATCCACCCGCGAGGACTCCTGGAGGCAATATCGTATATCGATCAGAACTTCGCCAACGAACTGGGAGGCTGCATGATCAAGTCCCGCTTCCTGACCACCAAGCAGCGACTTGAATTCATGGAGGTGGGATTCAGGAGTTCATTTGCCTCGGGGATTGTTTCGGCATTCCTGACTCCTGTTGCCATAGGGGTGATCGAACAGTACATCCCCATGTTCGGTGACCCGTCGCCGACCTTCTTCGACAAGTTCAGCGCCTTCCTGTTGGCGCTGGGCTTCTCATTGGGGTACGCCATCTTCATGGCAAAGGCCTCCACGTGCTTCATCGGCGAGTACACTCGTGCCATGGTGCTAAACCTCCTGGGCGGAATGATCTTCGGGGCAATTGTCAAGGCAGTTGTGGCCTTCATTGCCTTCCATTTCCTCTATTTCAAAATCTTCACAGACAATAATGTGGTGTGGGCAGTGACCAAGCTCTACTACACCAAGACCTCTCAAGGCACCGTTACCTCGATATATAACTGGGTCCAGGGATTCAAGGGGATCTTCCTCATTTCCGCCTACTTTGTCCTGATTTCCACGGCGGTGTTCATCATCATTCCCATTATCGCCATGCTGGTCGCATGGAGGCGCAACCGTAAATTGATAGATGCAGGAGTAGTACATGTCGATACGGACAGTATCTAGGCTCATTCTTACGGCACTGTTGGTGCTGATCCCAACCATGGCTTTGGCTCTGGATATGGAGTTCTACGTCTGGGGTGGCCACGATGCCGTCGTGAACGCTTTCGGCAAGCTGGCACTGATCTTCGGTGACAATGCTTACAAATCGCTCTATTTCGTGGTCATCACCGCCGGGCTCTTCTTTGGCGGGGTGACGGTCTTTGCCAAGTCGCTTGGAACTGCCAACGG
The DNA here is from genome assembly GCF_018476905.1 of Geomobilimonas luticola. Lineage (GTDB taxonomy): Bacteria > Desulfobacterota > Desulfuromonadia > Geobacterales > Geobacteraceae > Geomobilimonas > Geomobilimonas luticola. Next base: position 1,289,634 of record NZ_JAHCVK010000001.1, on the reverse strand, counting down.
CTCAGTCATGACCTGGATCGTGCCGACCCTGATCGGCGTCATGGTCTATCTCGCTCTGGTCGTCCCCAAGGGGACAATTCACGTGTACGACCCGGTCTTCAACAAGAACCAGGCGGTTGGCGGAATACCGGACGGTGTTGTGGCAGTGGCCGGTATCCTGAATAAGATCGAGCGGGGACTGGTGGATATCGTCACTACTGCCGGAGATCCCCTGAATTACCAGACGCAGGCCGGTGGAAAAGGATTCCTGGGTCTCGCCCAACTCACCAGCATTCCCCTGTCAGCAGTGGACAGCAATCTGGACGCCTCCATGCGGCGCTATGTCAAGGATTGCGTTTCCTACGCTCTGATGAATCCCAATGCCAACCTTACGGTGGATGAACTGAGGAAGACCACCACCAACTTTGTTGGCTCCCTGGATAAGGCGGTCAACCCGGCCATCTGGACGGTCTACTTCAATGCCGCCAACCCGCAGGGCCAAGCGCTTACCTGTACTGATTCCTGGACCAACATAAAGGCTGCTCTCACCCCGGCCAACCTGGGGAAGAATATCGAATCGGTTTGCGCCAATCTTGGTTACGACGTTACTGATGCCGCCGCTTTGACCCAGTGCAAGACGGTTCTGAATAACGTCAATGCTGGAACCGGCCTCGGAGCTGCGAGCATAGATGACTTTCTGAAGCAGGCCTACGTCTCCCAGCGGCTGGAGGAGATTTTCCGCAGCGGCAATGCTGCCGGTGCAACCAATTACCAATTCCTGCTTAGCGCTTCCGGTGCCATGAAGTCAGCCAACGAGTGGTTGCCGATCATGAAGGCGGCGCTTACAGCCATTGCAGTTGGTCTGCTGCCGTTCCTGGCGCTATTCATACCCACGCCGCTGATCGGCAAGGCTGTGGGAATCATTGCCGGCTTTTTCATCTGGCTCACTGCCTGGGGTGTCACCGATGCTATCGTCCATCAGTTTGCCGTCGATTATGCCAACCAGGCTTACGAGATGGTCCGGCAGAACAAGCTCGGTATGGATGCACTCTACTTCTTCCCCGATCAGACTGTAAAAATCCTCGGGATGTTCGGCACCCTCCGAATGAGCGGGATGATGCTGGCTACGGTTATCACCGGGATGTTGATCCGGTTCGGCGGGCATGCCATGGCAATGATGGCCGGGGGAATGGTCAACCAGGTGCAGTCGGCTGGCAGCCGGGCGGCACATGAGGTTGAAGATCCTGCCGGCAGGGCTTCTGCCATGCAACGCAATGTCACCGCTATGCCAACTCAAGCATGGAGTAACGAGCACAGCTTCCAGGCCAGACAGGCGCAATCGCTGGTCGGGATGTCGGCCAAGACCACGGCGTCGAGCGATATGATCCGGGACTTTGGGATGGAGTTTTCGAGCAGGATCTCTGCCGACAGCGAGATTGGCAGATCAATCGGTTTCGGTGGAAGTGGCAGGGCCATGCGGGAAGGCGGTCTGTCATCTGCCTATGAATTGAAATCATTTGATGGCCGGTTGGGACTCGACAAGTCGGCTGCGACCAAAGATGTTGTTTCAGGCAGCTATGGCGGCGACACTCTGGCATTTGCCAAGATGGGAGTTGCCAATGACCGGGCCTTGGCAAATGTCTTTGGCTCCGGTGAAAACTACTCTGACTTCCTAACTGCCAACATGGACAAGAGTGTGGGGCAACTGCAGGGGGAGATGGGTGCTTATGCCGCTGCCAGGTCATTGGGTTTTGCCGGAAACTGGCGAGATTTCCATGCCATGCGTTCTGAGGTTTCGGCCCTTGGGGACTTTGCCAATGCCGATGCGGTGAACAGAATTGCCGATAACTACGGGATCTCTTCCGGGCAGCTCATGCAGATGAATGCCCAGTTCCAGCAGAGCAAGCACGCTTCAGAGGTAACCGGGCTCTCGAATCAAATGGGCGGTCCGGTTGCTGCCGGCACGGAAGCTGGTCATGTCTTGGCAACGGAAACCGGTGGCAAGATCCAGGGAATCTATGCAGGTGGTGGTTACGACAACTATCAGCAGCTGACCAGCAATGATGTTTCCGGGAGGATCGCCCGCAATCAACTGGTCCACGCAGCAGCGGATCAAATGGTTGGCAGGATTGCTCCACAACTCAAGAACGATCCGGAGATGTACCAGAACGGCCACCTGACCGAACGGGGCTTTGCCGAGATGCAGAAGGCAATGGAGGGGCAGAACATCAACTTTACAACATCTGACGGCAAGAGTGCGGTCAATGTCGGCATGGATGGCGGGATCGTCAATTCGTCGGATTCCGGCACCGTGGCCAAAGGGGACAGGAATCAGGCACTCGAACTGCAGAAGCAACTTCGTGCTTCCGGCTTCCAGAGTGCTGCAGCCCATGTCGCCAAGCTGTCCGGCCAGGCCTTCGATTACAAGGCTGATTACGACCGGAACGGCAATCTCGCGTCGTTTGCCGTTGACCAGGGAGGCCGGGTGCAGAAGTTCGATCTCGGTCAGAGCAAGACCGGGACAGATATCGAGCGCCTGGACCGGAATGTGTCAACTACTGACAAGGGGCTTCGTAAGACAGTTGGTGATTTTATCAAGACTGGTTACGAAAACCAGTCACTGAATGTTTCCAGGAAATCAGGCAGCTATATGATCCAGACAGCCGGCAAGCAGATGATGGTCAATGGCGACTGGTATTATGCCAAGAACGATAAGACCGGAAAGATGGAGGTAGTCGGCGGATCGTTCTCCAACGGACTCGACGGAAATATCCTTATGTACGCCAAGGACAAGGATGGCAACCTTCATTATTCCCAGGTTCAGGGGAAGATGGACAAAAGCGGGAATCTTGTTGCGGGACAACGTTCCGAAATCACCGAGGATCAATTTGTTCAGTCGTCACAGCAGGGGGCGGCTGTTGTCAGCACCAGGTCAGGAGGTGGAATTACCGGAAGTGTCCGTGCTGATGGTGGGGTCAAGGCGGATTATTCGAGTTCGCAGGTGGTTGGGACGAGAGTTGAATCCAAGCAGAATCTGGCTGGGAGTGCAGCTACTCAGGAATTCACCGATGGGCGATCAATTGATGCCGGCACGGCTGCCACTATGATTGCTGTTGGGCAGGGTGCGCTGCATGAGACGGCGGGAGTAGTCAGAGATGTAGAAGGAGTCGTAGGGCCAAACTTAAAGATGGCGGAAAGAAGAGAACGTGCAGCGAAAGAATATGTCCGTGAAGAAGCCCAAGTTGTCAGGTCTATAGAGAGGGTAAAAGCAGATAAAGCCAGAGACGTTCAACAGGAAGTCCAACGTACATCAAAAATTCTGCAGCACCAGAGCAAGTCAAGCAATTTGCCGAAATCCGGTGGGCCACCACCTACTAGAAAGGGGAGATAGCCAATGATAGTCGAACGTTTGATACCTGTTTCAGATGGCATCATATGTTTGATGCAAGATGATTTTACAGTTCCTGAATCTTTGAGTGATACAGACGTAGAAGTAAGTCTCAAAGATTTCGGCGCTATATTAACAGTCAAAGGGAATGAGGTTGCTCTTCCGGGAGCCATCCTTGAACATTTCGAGAATGCTGAGGGTACCAGCATTTATTTCTACGCCGTTTCACCGTATGAGTTAATTCCTGAATATAGGGGATCTATAACTCTCCGAAGAGATGAAGTGCTGAAAGCTAAAGGCGCATGGGATTACTTTTCACGATCACCATAATAATGATCGTAAGAATAGATGTTGAATCGTTCTCGGTCTTCGATTTCGTAGTCAGTGGGTACAGGTCTTTTGTCTGTACTTGCGTAGCCATACCTTAATAACCCACCCAAAGGCAGCCCTTTCATAACCCCTGCAAACAAGCGAACTGGTATACGATCCAAGCACGCATAAAAAAACGCGAGGGCAGCGATACCCAGTGTCCAGTACCAGAATGATGACCGAAAGAATATGCCGACAATTGTTCCCGCAAGAAGGCAGGGAAATAGAGTTCCAGCTACCGATATAACGAATGCTCTAAGTTTTATTCTCACCTAATTCTTTCCTTTCTCTGACGGTCTGACTTCGATTGGATTTCATAAGATAGTTTGACCAGCTCAATTTTAATTGTCAACTCATTTTGGTGTCAAAATGCTATTATTACAGTGCGTTGTATCACTCTGTTCTGATCGGACAGGGTATGTTGTTTATGGGAATTTCGAATCATATTGCGTGCAGTTGCATATCAATTGACTTTTGAGGCTAAAAGATGTATTAACTTGGCGTAATTTCATGCATTTATGGAGGGTGAGGCTATGGGCTTTGTGCCCTTCAGAAATATAGGTGGGACAAAAAAGCCGCGTTGTCTGCTAAGTGCTGACAGGCGGCTTTTTTCATTATTGCAGGCATTCAATCTGTAGTGGCTAATTCAGTGTGATTTGCTCTTCATGCCTTCAGCCACCTGGATGAGGCTTATTATTTCATCGCTAGAGAAATTCGCGTCTTTGATAAAGCGTAGAAGATTCATGATCTCGGGTTGATCATGCAGAAAACTAACGACTTCTGGGTCTGTGGAGGATGACAGTCGGAATAACACATCAGGATCCGCTGCCAGCACTTTCGCCAGCTCTTTGATTATTTCTGGTCGAGGGGGGCTTTCCTTTCCACGCTCAATCCGACTCAGGTAGGCTGGAGAAATCCCCACCTTGGTCGCCGTTTCGCGCAGTCCCAGATCTTGAGCTACTCTCAGGTCACGAATAATTTCACCAAAGTTTTTCATAAGTGTAATATACCCAGCTGTTTAGTGTTTTGCAACACTAAATTATTGTCTGGAATTCTTTTTTATTGTTTGATATAGTCTGTCAGATTTCACAGGTCTATCTGAAGCTGATTGGCAAATTTTAGCTAACGTTATCCACCAGTTGCATTGGAGTTTTTATATGAGCAGAACAAAGAATGTACAAGTTGAGAATACAATTCCTGCAGGATACACCCTCGACTATGTCTCTGGTAACCAGGTTAAAGAGACACCCAAAGAGCTTGTCCGCCAGAGAATTGCACGAGCACTGATTCATGAATACGGTTTTTCGCCAGAAGACATGGAGATAGATTTTTCCATAGGTGGGCGCAAGAAGGTTGATGTCGCTATTTTCCATCACGATAAGGTACACGTGATTGAGAACTTGGGTCGTGCAGTGCTTTGCCGTCCAGAGCCTAATGTTGGCAAAAATGCCGCACGTATTCGCGATTTCGAACAGGCCGCAAAGGATCTCGACGAGATTGAAAACATCATGCGTGAGGTTGAATCCATCCAGTACGGATTGTGGACGAACGGTCTGGAATTCTTTTTCATCGAAAAAGAACAAAAACGTTTCGAGACCAAGTGTAATCCTATTGGCGACTGGCCGATGGCTGAAGAATCACTCGGTACCAAAGATGTCCTCTCCGACGCACATACCCGTGTTGCCGATAACGAGATGCTAAAGATCACATTCCGTCGTTGCCATAATTACATACACGGCAACGAAGGCATGCCCAAGGATGCAGCCTTCTGGCAGTTCCTTTACCTGATCTTCTGCAAGATGCACGATGAGAATTTGCGGGCCAAACAGCGCCAAGCCTGGCAGCGCCGCTTCTGGGCTGGGCCAAAAGAACAATTTGAAGACGAGGGTCGTAAAGCAATCCGCAAGCGTATCGAGGAGCTCTTCGCCGAGGTCAAACTACAGTACAAGAACATATTTCGGGGCAATGAAGAGATTAGTCTCTCTGATCGCGCCCTGTCATTTATCGTTTCCGAGTTGGCCAAATACGACTTCACTCGCACCGATGTCGATGCCAAAGGCGTCGCCTATCAGGAGTTAGTGGGTGTGAACCTGCGTGGTGACCGGGGTCAATACTTCACTCCAAGAGGTGTGGTAAAGCTGGTCATTGAAATGCTCGACCCAGAAGAAAGCGAAACACTACTGGACCCAGCGTGTGGGACTGGCGGGTTCCTTGTTGCCACCCTCGGCCACATGCTGAAAAAGTTCCGACATGAGCAAAATACCCAACCTGGAAATGAAGACACCACTGAATTCCTGAATGTCCATGAACGATTGAAAGAGTATGCCGCAGCCAATGTTTTCGGAGCAGATTTCGACCCGTTTCTGATACGTGCCGCGCAGATGAATATGGTTCTGGCTGGTGATGGCCGTGGGCACATATACAATATCAACTCACTGGAGTTTCCTCTTGGACATCTGGCTGACCTGCCAAGCGCAAAGAAAGAAATCCAGCTGGGATCCGTGGATATCATCGCAACCAATCCCCCGTTCGGGTCCGATATTCCGATCACTGACAAACATATTCTGGAGCAATACGAACTGGCTCATAGCTGGGAATCGGACGGCGAATGCGGTTTCCGCAACACCGGAGTACCCAAGAGCAGCGTCGCTCCGGAAATTTTGTTCATCGAGCGCTGCATTAAGTGGCTGAAACCTGGCACCGGACGTATGGGTATCGTTTTGCCCGACGGTGTTCTTGGTAATCCCGCTGCAGAATATATCCGCTGGTGGATCATGCGCGAAACGCAAGTGCTTGCCTCCATTGACCTCCCTGTGGAAGCATTCATCGCCGAGGCCAACGTCAACATCCTTACCAGCCTACTATTCCTGCGGCGCAAGAGCGAAGAGGAAAAACGCGCAGAGGCTTTGGGTGGAACCGAGGAGTACCCTGTCTTCATGGCTGTGGCCGATAAGGTTGGTTTCGATCGTCGTGGCAACAAGCTCTACAAGCGCACTCCAGATGGGGAAGAAATCGTCGAACCGCGCCAGCATATTGAACGAATCCGTATCGGCGGGCGCTTCGTTGAACGGACCCTTACTCGCAGTGAAAAGATAGAGGACAATGACTTGCCGGTCATCGCTGAAAAGTACCGCGAATTTCTTAAGGAGCAAAATGAATGACCGATCACAACGACGACATCATTGAAGCAACTCAGGATGCAGCGGAAGACAGCGGCCCGGATAACTTCTTAATCGACATCTTGACTGGCAACAAGGAAAGCGCCTCTGCCAAGAAGTTGCTGATGCAGAAGGTGCTACGTCAGCTCATTGAGAGCTATGGCTTTGACCGAAATGACCTTGAGGTGAGCTACAACCCCCAGATTCCCGGCCAGGGACGCAAACGTATCGACATCGCTATTTTTCGTTCTGACACCGCGCATACAAACGATAACCTTCAGCGGATCATCGTCTGCAAGCCACAAAAGAAGCGCGACAAACTTCGCTCCATCGTTGAAGCCGAGGCCGACTTGCGTGAATTGAAAGAGCTGCTGGAGTTGATTCCCGGCGCGTCGCTGGGCATGTGGACTAACGACCAGGAAGATTTTTATTGTCAGGTTGAGCGAACTCGCTTCGAAGTTCGAACGAAACCTCTCGGCGTTTGGCCGGTGCCTGGAGAGCTCACAGCCGATCTTGACCGCACTGGTGGCGTGATCCAGGTTAGTGCTGAGGCAGAAGGCCTTGAGGATGCTCTCCTGCGTTGCCGCCAGTACCTGAACCGGAACCTAGGTCTCGATCATAAAGATTCCTTCAAGCAGTTGGCCGTGTTGATGCTCGCCAAGATCTACGACGAAACCCGTCCGAGTGCTGAGCGCAAATTCTGGATTAAGGGTGACGAACCGTTTACCGAACCTGGTCAACAGGCCATTCAGCGGCGAATCGCTGAATGCATCACCGCGGCCAAGGCCTGGCAGCCAAACCTACTGACACGCGGCTGGGATTTGACCTTGGAGCCCCATGAAACAGCCCGGGTGGTCACCGAGTTGGCCCGTTATTCTTTGAGCGAGACTCAGCCCAGATACCGTACCGTCGCCTTCCGTGCAGTTGCCAGGAGCGTGATGGATGGTCGCGAAGGCCGTTACCCTACGCCACTGAACGTTGCTGAGATGGCGGTACGGATGCTCGATCCAAAGCCGGGTGAACGTATTATGGATTGCTCCAGTGGTACCGGAACTTTTTTGGCCATGACTGCCGCCCATATTTTCAAGCAGCATCTGGCCGCCCTCGGCACTACTCCCGAAGAGGCCAGCGCCGAACAGATTCGGCAAGCACAAAACTACACAGTGGCCTGGGCCGCTAACAATGCCTTGGGCTGTGATATTGATCCGTTTCTGGCGGTGGCCAGTCGTATGAACATGTTGTTTACCACCGGAAACCCCGGCCGCATTTTCCGCATCGATGCCCGCACGTTCCCAGACGGCGATTTAGATGGCATCGAGACCGCCCGCCCGGCGTTACCCCTGGGAAGCATGGACATGGTTCTGCTCAACCCGTGGTTCTCCAGCCAAGACAAGATATCTGACGCGTCCATTTTGAGCGCGTATGACTTAGGACATGTTTGGGAGCGCGACGAGGATGACGGCTTTCGCAATACCGGCAACCTGAACTCCGGCGGCGTACCACCCGAAGTGTTGTTCATAGAGCGAGCTCTGCAATGGGTGAAGCCGAACACTGGTCGTGTTGGAATTCTGCTACCTGACGGTCTGCTGGGTAACCCCGGCGATGAACCAATACGCTGGTGGATTCTTCGCCATTGTGAGGTGAATGCCAGCGTGGACTTGCCAATTGAACCGTTTATTACCACGGTCAAAGAATTTGGTCTTTCGCCAGCACTTTGCTCATTGCTAATTCTGAGGAGGAGAGGTCAAGAAGAACTGATCCGTCCGGAACACCCTGAGTACAAAGTATTCATGGCGGTAATTGATCGAGCAGGCATGGACCGAAAGGGAAATCCCTTGTTCCAGCGTGCTCCCGATGGTGATGAACTGATTTTCGATGAGGAAGTTATCGAGCGGGTACGTGAAGGTGGTGAGGTAAAAGTGAAACGCGTGGTTCGCCGAGCCCGCAGAATCAACGACGAGCTTCCCATAGTAGCAGATAAATTTACGGCATTTATGAAAAACGGCGAGGTGGCAGAATGAAGGTAAAAACCATATCCAGCGCCCTAATTGTACTAGAAGGTCGCCGCCTTGACTGTGGCCCTTACATGTCTGGTGCAATTGAAGCTCGACATCATCTTGAAAAACTTACCGCTCCCAAGGATCGGCTTAGCGAACTAACAGAAGGGGGAATTTCTGGAATAATAAATGCTGGTAGAATTGCAAGAATCTGGGTTGATAGTCCTGAATACGGATACCCATTTCTTTCTAGCACAGACATCCTTTATTCAGATCTCAGTTATCTGAGCTTCATTGCAAAGTCAGCTACAAATAAAAATAAAAATCTACTTATTAAGGAAGGGTGGACTCTTATTTCAAGGTCCGGAACTATCGGGAGAATGGCATACGCCAGAGGTGAAATGGATGGCATGGCATGCACAGAGGATGTGTTGAGGGTAATCCCTGACAGGAAAAAGGTTTTGCCAGGTTATATTTTCGCATACTTGAAAACTAAATTTGGGTTGCCTCTTGTAACATCAGGAACTTATGGTTCCATAATCACTCATCTTGAACCTAGCCATATTGCAAACCTTCCGGTTCCTCGCTTAAGTGAAATAGAGAAGCAGGCACATGATCTGGTTCAACAGGCCGCCGATGAACTTACTGAATCCTCTCGCCTTATGAGAGATGCGACCGCTCTCCTTTTTCAAACCGCTGGGTTGTCGGAATCAGAGAATGAATCTTATCTGTCTGATAATAGAAGAAATGGTTGGGCTGAGAAATCATCTAATGCCTTTACTATACGGGCACTTAATTATGACCCACGGGCTAAAGAATTGTGGAATTATGTTTCGTCGATAAATCATGACAAGCTTGGTGACATCGTTAAAAGAGATAATTTTGAAGGATATATCGTCTTTTCTAGGATTGATTGTGAGCCAGAGCACGGCTCTTTATTGATAGGCCAACGCGAAGCTTTTTTCTTACGCCCAGGAGGACGATGGATTTCGCGTAAGTCAATTGAAGGACTTGGGCTTATTGTTCCTCCAAAAACAACCGTAATCCCTTGTCAAGGTACTTTTGGTGAATCTGAGGTTTATTGTCGCGCAGTTTATGTAACTGAAAGGTGCTCTCAATATGCATATTCAGGGCATTTTTATAGGTGTATTCCAAATGGATCAATAGATCCCGGATATCTGTATGCTTTTTTACGTTCAAGATTTGCATTTAGAATGATGCGGTCAATTAGTATCGGAAGCAAACAGCAGTATCAGCATCCCAAGCTGATGGCAGCATTTCCTATACCTCGAATTGATAAAAAGATTGAAAAGAAAATCGGTGAAATGGTGGACCTTGCAGGAGTCCTTCAAGACCACGCACTATCTTTGGAGGATGCCGCCATTTCTCTCGTCGAGCGCACCATCGAGGAGGGAGGCCGCTAATGGCGAAGGTTATACCCATCGGGCAACCAGCAAACGAGTCTGAACGTCAGGCCATTGGCTTTCTCCGGGATCTCTTGCCTGAGGGTTGGCTGATCTTCCATAACTTGGAGATGCGCCAGGGGGCGGAGGTGTTTGAAATCGACATCGCCATCCTTGCGCCTCACGCAGTTTATCTGGTGGACGTGAAGGGTACTCGGGGCAATATCGATGTGTATGGTTCAAAGTGGTATCCTGAGGGACGGCAACCATTCTTCTCACCTCTGGCAAAACTGCGCAGTCACGCGAAGACCATGGCTACCATCATCCGGGAGAGTAACACTGGCCTGATCGAACTGCGCAAAGCCCATGTGCATGCCACGGTACTGCTCACCTGTGACAGTGCAGCAATCCATGATCCCTCCGGAATTGACGGTCCGGACGTGACCGACTTCAAACACTGCTTTAAATACTTCCGAGACCAAAGCCGTATTCCCAACAACCGACTTGATAACATCACCCGTTTTCACTCTCAGATTGCAAAAGCGATCACTGGCAATGCCAAACCCAAGAGTGCGGCTCTCGTTTTCCGCGACTGGCAGGTGGAGGAGAAACTGGGCGGCACTGACCGCTATACTGAATACCGAGCCAAACATAACTTGTTGGGCAAAAGCGGCGGATTGGCTCGCCTACGGGTGTATAAGGCCGACCCGTACCAGGATGAAGCTGCCCGCAAGGATGAGTTCAAAAAGATCAGCAATGCTTACCGTGCAGTTGCGCACATGCCAACCAACGCCAATGTGCTGGCGGTGAAGGATCTCTTCGTTAATGACGATGAAGATAAGGTGGTGCTGGTCACCGAAGATCTTCCCGGACAAGCCCTGCGGCTACACATCAACAAAGCCTCACTGGCGCTCACTTTTGATCAAAAGCTTCAGGTGATGCGAGATGTATTGTCAGCTTTGGACCATGCCCACCGTCACGAGGTGATCCACCGCAACCTATCCCCGGATGCCATTCTGGTGACCAAAGGTGGGCAAGCCCGCGTCACCGGCTTTGACTTTGCCCGGGTGGGCAAGAACCGCACTTCAACAATCGCTGATCAAATTATTGATGACCTCGAAGTAACTTATCAGGCACCGGAGTGCTTCAAGGATCCGACCCAGGCCAGCATTGCCTCCGACCTCTATGCAGCCGGGCTCATCTTTTATGAGCTGCTGACCGGTGAACTGCCATTCGAAAACATCGACCAGATGATGGAGGCAGATGGCAAGTTCTCGATGAAGCCTTCAGAGCACAAGCCGGACCTGCCCAAGGGCATCGACGAATGGCTTCAGAAGTTTTGTGAGTTTGATCCAGAAGATCGTCATACCAGCGCGGCTATTGCCCGTAAGGCCCTCGACGACCTGATTTTGCCCGAAGCCAAGAATGACTCCGCCCCAGAGGTGAGTGGTCCGACTGGTTTGCTAACGCATCTTCCCGACAACCTGACCGATCTACCGCAAGATTTTATCCTGGCTGATCGCTTCTGTATCCAGAAAAAACTGGGCAGCGGTGGCTTTGGTGTCGCCTATAAGGTCTTCGATTCCCTGGGTGATGTGGTGCGGGTCATCAAGTTGGTGACCAAGGATCGTCGCAGCGTTTATGAGCGGCTGCGTCGGGAGTATAAGACCTTGACCAATCTGCCCGACCATCCGCATGTGGTTAAAGTGATCTGGGCGGATCGTATGGCAGATGCCAAGCAGACACCTTATATAGTTTTTGAATATGTGGAAGGTCTTGACGTTTCTGATTTAATCGATGCCGAGGCTCTATCGCTGGAAGACTCCGTGCGGATCGTACGTGAATCTGCTGAAGGGCTGGGTCATCTGCACAAGCACGGGGTTTACCATCAGGACATTAAACCTTCCAATCTACTCTGGACCGACAAGGGCGTTCGCATTATTGACTTCAATGTTGCTGTTACCGAGAACGACGAAGTTCAAGGCGGTGGTGGCACGCGCCGTTATCTCCCACCGGATTATGACTACTCGAACGAACCCGATGCTTCAGATCGGATGGATCGCGACCTTTATGCCTTGGGCATCTCCTTTTACGAGTGCTTGACCGGAAAATACCCATTTGATGAACCAACGCCGCCCATCAAAGATCAACCGAAGGACCCCAAGCAGTTCAAAGGCTGCGCGGAACTTAGCCCATCGCTGGTAAACGTGTTGGTGAAGATGATTGCTCCTGAGCGCAAGGACCGCTTTGCGTCATCGTCGGAATTCCTGACGACCCTGGCCGAGGTTAAGCAATACCGCTCAGTGCTCACCACTGGTGAAATTGGTGCAGGACCGAAGATCGTGGCGAACCTGGGCTTTGAGCCAACCAAACCGAATACCAATCCTTTCGTAACGCATCTGCTGACTATTTACAGCCAGAGCCAGGTATCCAACGCGGGAACCCGTGGTCTGGATGAGGTTGGGAAGGCAACCTATGTGCCGACCTACTTGGACGAGAAGCTCAAGCCAGCTTTACTCAAGGGCGAGTTCCGTTTGGTGATCATCAGCGGGAACGCCGGCGACGGGAAAACGGCCTTCATTCAGCAGTTCGAGACCTTTGCGGAGAGTAATGGCGCACAGCTGCAACGAGGCGCAAATGGTACCGTTTTCCAAGTAAAGGGGCACGTCTACCAGAGCAACTACGACGGTAGCCAGGATGAAGGCGACGAGTGCAATGACGCCGTGCTCAAGAAATTCTTTGGCCCTTTTGCGGGTAAAGACAACACGAGTTGGCCTGTAAACCAGACCCGCCTCATTGCGATCAACGAGGGACGATTGGTTGATTTTTTCCTCGAGCATGAAGAAGAATTTCCGCTGCTTTCCCAGCAAATTCAGCAGGGGTTGGCGGGCTCTGTCCCCGAAAATGGCGTGGCGGTAATCAACCTCAATTTGCGCTCTGTAGTTGCCGAGCCTGTGGAAGACCATCCCTCTATTCTGGAGCGCTTGGTTGTCCGTATGACTCAGCAGGAATATTGGCAGGCATGTGATAAGTGCGATCTCAGCGGCAAGTGCTACGCCTATCACAATGCCAGAACTTTTCAGGACCTTATTGCCGGCCCAAAGGTTATCGAGCGTTTAAAGATGCTTTACACCATCACCCACCTACGAGGCCGTTTGCACATTACGATGCGCGACCTGCGTTCTGCTCTGGCATTCATGCTGGTTGGCACCCGCGACTGCGATGGTATCCATCAGCTTTACCACAATGGTGGTGAAGAGAACCAAAATCGAATTCTCGATGGGTTCTATTTCAATTCCTGGCTTGGTGGCGGTGAAGGCTCGAATGATCGGCTAATTTCGCTGTTGCGCGAGATCGATGTCGCCGAGGTCAGCAATCCGGATCTGGATCGAGAGTTAGGCTTCTTGAATCCCAAGACCAAGGCCATGAGTCGTTTCTCGTTTGCCGAGCGTTCCAGCTATGACGACAAACTTGTTGAGACGCTGTTCAGTAATCTGCCTCGTGATTACTCGTCAAAGAACCGTGCTCGACTGATCGTCAAGCATCGAAACTACCTGTCCCACATGCGTCGCCGCCATTTTTTCGAACGCCGTGACATAGGCTGGAAAGAGATGCTGCCCTACGGAAGCATCGATCCTTTCCTTGACGCCATCAGACAGCTCGGTGTGAAGTGTGTTGATGAGGTAACGGCCATCCTCCGGGCGATCAACCGGGGTGAAGGATTGAACGATCCGGCGCGTCTTGGCAATCAGTTAGCGTTACGTGTACGCCAAGTGGAAAAGGGCACCATTCAGAGCTATCGGCTATTCGATGGTGACCAATTTACACTACGCACCGAGCAGGAAACAGTGGCACATCCCTTTTTGGAATGCCTGTCCCAAGCACTTGTCCTTTTCTACGTCTCGGGCGATGGCCACAAAGCGAGTTTGCGAATCAACCTCGACATATATGAGATGCTGATGCGTTTAAATAACGGTTATCGGCCAAGTATTGAGGAACAAGAAGGCTTCTACCTGAGCTTGGCTGTCTTCAAAAATGTCTTATCGGCGGCTCCGTATCAGGAGGTACTCCTGACGGAAAGCGGCTTCGAGTTTTTCCAGATTCGACGTGATGAGAGCGGCATCCTGCATCTGGGGAAAGTCAGCAGGAGGGCTGAAGCATGAGTATCAAAGGCAGAGACAAGGAGTTTCGGACGCCAAAATCCACCTATGTGGATTTCAAACACATCGAGATGGATCGAGTGCTGACAATGCTTTTCCCACGCCTGAAGTACGATGGCTATGCCAGTCGACGTCCGCCGCGTGGTGGTGACCTCACAGTTGAAGAGTTCATGGAGGATTTTCTAGAACATCCTGAGTGGTTTGCAGGTTTCGACCGTTATCCGCATGTGGTTTATCGCTGGATCGAGACCGACCTCATGGATGTGGTGAACCGGGGCAAGGCCAATCAGGCTGTTGCTGCACCAAGGCCTTTGCATGGCAACACTTACAAATTCCGAAATGCCAAGCACACCAGAGACTACGGTGCTGCAGAGCAAGTCTATTGGATGCTTTTTTATGCCCGTAGAGGTAAAGGTCAGGCGGCCCGCGATGCTTTGAAGCGATTCTTCTTCCCTGGGATTGACCTGGTCACAGATCGTTACGATCCCAGTGCCTCGGTGGATGTTGAAACCCAGGCGATTCTGCGCCTGGATCACCAGGTCACCCAGGACATGAAAGACTCCAAGGAACCCTCTCGGTTTCAACCGTTGTGTATTGGTCAGGCCGACATCATGGCTGACGACATTTTAAGGCTTTTGGCTTATGAACCGTACATCCCACGTTCGGTGCTGGTAGACTATCTCAAGGCCCTTATGGCGTTCCACCTGGCACTCTATCACCTAAAACTCCTGCAGATGCTCCCCAAACTGGTAAAACAACGCGCTGGTAACGACCTTTGTAACACTAAGGAATGCCCTGTCAATCCAGGGCTCGACAATGCGCTTGAGAACTGCCCTTACCGGGTTTCGTTGGTTGTGGATATGGGTGATGTGAACAATCCCCACATGGCTGAGCTGGCGCGGAAATCGACCGATCGCATGTACCGACAGATTCCAGCCTTCGTGCAGGCCAATTTCATAGTAAAGAAACTCGATGAGATGGCCGAATACCTGAGCAAGAAAATCGGCAAGCTAGCCTCGCCAGCCAGCGGCGTGTTTTCTGTCAGTGATCTGGTTTCGCTGTTAAAACCAGAGCACGATGCTGATCGCCAGGCCTATTTTAAGTTCCGCCTGGCAAGCTTGATAGAGGAGTCCACAGCGAGCAAAGAGGATGTTGATCCGGAAATTCGTGAAGTAAATGCCATGGGTCTCGATGAGTTTGAGTCGTTCATTGAGATTCTGATGGCTTACCGGGGCAAGTATCACCGTCAGTACATTACAGAGTGTTTGGACTCCCTTCTTCTCAAGAACAAGGATAACGGTTTGTTGGCGCAATCACGATCCAAGGGAAGTCCGCGTCGATTCATGCTGGGCAGCAAATTGCTTGAAGTGCTCTTACAGTTAGCAGTTTTGACCCAGGATGGTGGCCGCTTTATAACACGGGAAGTACGCATCGAAGAGTTACTCGCTTTCCTGAGGAATCGTTACGGCCTATACATAGATCGGTTGCCGGAAAACGGCAAAACCAACAGTAGCATACTGGATCGTCGAGCGTTGCGCCTGAACCTTGAGGCGTTCAAACGGCGTCTACGAGAAATTGGTTTCTATGAGGACCTATCAGATGCCTACGTGACCCAGAAGGTATCGCCACGCTATGCTATTGAGAGAAACAACGGAACAGATATGAGCGGGAGGCACGCATGAGTAACGCGTTCACCAAGCTAACTCAAGGGAAATTGAACGCGGCAGTTGCAGGTTTGCTGTGCCCACGTATTGAAGCGATCCTGGGTGATCGTGGTCCGGGACACTGCATGCGAGTTACCGACCTTGATGACGAGGTCATGGAGTCAGTTTGCAAGCAGTTGCGCCGGTCTCGTCCTGATGCAAATATATTTATTTTAGGCAGCCATGATCAGGAAAGGCTGCCACATCGGGTTACTTCCACCAAACTGGTAGAACTACGAAACCCCGATGTCGATGGAGAACTGCGCCAACCGCTACTGGTTTTCACTCCGACTTCATTGCGCACCAGTGCCGAAGATTCCTTTGGTGTGGCCACGTTTGAGGAGCTGACCTTTACTGGCATCTATGAAGATCTCATCAGCTCGTTGATTGAACGCCTACCAGTAACTTTGGTCGGCCATGTTCGTGATATTTTTGGAATCCTCTCCGAAGAAGAATGGCTGTTTGCCGACGATGTTGCCCGGGTAAGCTACCTGCTTACTGCACTGGAAAACGGCATCGATGGTGAAACGCTGGGGGCCAGCCTGTATGAATTGACACTGATTCCGGACTTTAAGCTCTTTGCCGATCCCGGGATGGTCAATGGTAAAATCCGACGGAATTTAAATAGTGTCAGAAATCTGATGGGTTCGCATAAATCAGTGCGTGGCCGCATTGCAGATCTGGGGCTGAGTAGCAAGGGCCTAGAGTCCCTTCTGTTTGCATACTTTGAAAAGCATGACGTCCAAGAACCGGAAGTCTGGACTGCACCCATCGCGACTGACAAGAGCTGGTGGAGCATTTCCTTCGACAAATGGACTTTTCAGGAAGAAATCTCTCTGGACAAAGTATTGCTGACGGTTCTGGAAACTGATCTGCCCATGGTACAGACAGATGAAACCGATGATCAACTGTCCGAACTGATTGGTCAACAGGTTCTAGTGCCTAATGACCGCCGAAAGATGAATATAGTTTTTGAGGTCTCCCCTCATCCGGGTAAAGTTAGTGGCCTGGATCACTTCACGGTGCAGATCGTTTCCCAGAACGATGGCCCAGTTGGTAAATCCAAGAAAGTCAAAGCGTGGACTCCGAACCGACTGCAATCTACAATTAGCTTGGACAAGCTAAACAAGATTGAGTTTGAAGAGGGCTGGCATTTTATACGGGTTCTCCCTTGGACTATCGACGGTGACCCAATACCTCTAGAATCTGACTCAATTTCTGAAGCGGCCAAGCGTTCAAATGAGAGCGAACCATTTTATGTTCTTCCGGGTGGCATCATTGAAGAAGAACCGCCGCAAAGAGCAATTCCGATTGAGCTGAGTCTTGAACACGCTCGTTTTCGTTTACAACTTACAGCACTCAGTGATGAACGTGACCCTGAGGAGATCGTTTTGACCGGTGTTGCGTGGGCTGAGGGGGGGCGCTCGAAAAAGGCCTCACGACAGGAGATTCTGTTGGCGAAGTTTGGTCGTGAAGGTGCTGTTCAGATCCCGTTGTCACGAATGCTCAAAAACATCGAGCAGCGGATACTGGCAGAACCGAAGCATCCTTCCGGATGGAGGATGCAGATAAATATGGACACAGCCGAACCACCTTCGGAGGTTGGACTGACCCTTCCATCGTCAACTGCCATGGCATCATTCCTGGCTGCTCGTGAAGAGATGTTTGCAACAATTCGAAAGGGTACTGCTGAACTGATTACGCAGGGGATGTCTTTCCGAGATGCCGAGAAGGAGAGTTTGGCTTATGCTGAGGCCTATCTCGAGCTGGTTCGTAACCTGATTCGACAAGCAGAAACAACGTCAGGGGCTGAGCGACAACAGCATCTCCAAACTCTGCGCAATGTACTTGCTGTGGATTCCATTCATGTGGTTGTAACCGATTTTCGGAGCAGGCATCGTGAGGCTGTTCTGGTATCACCGACGCATCCACTTCGTGCGCTGTGGCTGGCAAGCTGGGTAACGCTAGGAAAAGACTGGATTGAAAAGGTCAAAGCAGGCGGGAAAGATCATATCCCACATGTTAGATCAGCTCTCTTGGAGGGGTTGGTGCCCTCGGCTTACCCCGTGGGAGTCCCTGTCGCAGACGGACGAATATTCACACCTGTCGATAACCTGAACCCGTTTTGGGCACTCTATGCCCCTACGACGGAAGAGAACTCTCGGGGCTTAATGGCTGAAATCTGTTCCGCACTTGGTCTGGCCGAACCATCGGCAGCGGGCGCTGACATCTCCGGCAAAGTGATTGCAGACAAGATTGAACGCTACCTCTCACAGCATCCTTACGTCCGTGAACTGTCACTCAATATCTTTAATCCCGGTGCCGGGTCCGTCATAGCGGATGCTTTGCTGTCACTACAGCAGAGGAGAGAGTATGCCGACTTGCGTTATGACATACGCCTATTTACCACGGATCCAGATTCGCCAGTCTTGGGAGAGGCTCTTGAATCGATGGTTCGCCCCGGTGCTATTGTAAACGAAGCAGCAGATGCCTTTGCTACTTCGACTGGTAGCCACCTGTTTTCAAAGTTGAATCTGGCCAAACACGCGTTGTCAGAATTCCACACCAACACTAAGGACTATTCTGCCCACATTAGCGTTTTGCTGGATGTGTTCCCGGCTGAGGAGCTTTCGATTGTCGAAAGACCTCAAGGAATTACACCGATGCACGGCCTGATACAGGATTTCGACACCGAGTTTGTTGATGATGATTCTGGAACTTACTGGAACAAACGTCCAGTGGTTGGCCGTCCACTCAATGCGGATAGCCAGCCTGCCTGTTTTGACCTGCTTTCTTCCATGAGTCGCCATCTGTGTTTTGCTACCTCTGCCGTCGCGGCATCCGGATCGAGCTTCAAAGCAGTACCCGTGGTTACTCTTGGATTGGATGTAGCACAACGTGAACTGATTTATGAAGTCCATCAGATCAGCGACTGGGTGTTCACCATTGATCGCAACATGGGTATTGAGTTCTTCGATCATGGTGGCCGGAAGAATAGACCTGATTACCTAATTGATTACGTCCCGGGGGCCAGCTCACAGTCTACTCACAATTTAATTATTTCTTCACGATCAAGTGACGAGCTTGAGGCGATGTTAAAGCCGGTTCTTCTCGAGCACGGCCTATCGGCAGATGGTGAGCAATCGGCTCAGATTTTAGCAAACCTGCGGTCTCTCTCTGGGCAGCTTGCGTTGAAACTGATTTCTGCGCGCACACAGCAGGCCGAAGCCCTCGGATTGGCATTGGCAAGGCTTTACCTTGAATATCAAGGGGCTTTGAACAATCAAGTCATAGTTCCTTTGGATGCGCATACAGATCTTTACCGTTCCAGCAGTGAAACTGATGACGTCAACGATGCAATCAGTCTGCAGCGCACCGATTTGGCACTATTTGATCTTGACTTGGCTAAAAGGATTATTACCTGCAATCTGATTGAAGTGAAATGTTATTCACAGGTAGGTGACTTTGCTGCTTTCAACCAACTTAAGGAACGGATCTCTTCGCAGATTAATCAAAGTGAACGCATACTCCAGCGGCACTTTGACCCGTCACTTAAAAAGCCGGATCGGCCAGACCGCTTGCTCAAGAGCCGTGAGCTGGCCCAGATTCTTCGGTTCTATCTTGAGAGAGCCATTCGTTATGGCATTTTTGATGCGACGGCTGCGCAGGAAGCTCGGGGCCTACTCGAGTCCGTTGAACAAGGCTATTCTCTTCAGTTCCGGCGCTGTGCTCTGATCTTTGATTTTGACAAGAACGGCTCTGAAGCTCCTGATAACGAGGTCGGTATTGAATATCATCGCATCGGCAAGAATCTGATTCACGCTTTACTTGATAATTGCCGCAAGCCCGTTTCGGTGGAAATTGAGGAAGAGCCAACAGAATATTTCATCAGTGAGCAATTCATTCCGAATGTTCCTAAGCTCGAAACGGCCGCCTTTATCGCTCCCAAAAGGGAACGGTCCACGTCTTGGACTTTGGATAAGCTCTGGGAAGAACCGGAAGTGTTGCCTGTGCCAGTAGCAATGGACAATCATTCGGCTTTAGAAAAAGCCCATGTAACTACTGAAGTTCAAGAGAGGGCTGACATCCCGGTTCAGGAGTCGCAATCTTCGGATAATTCCGAAGAAAACGAAAAACTAGAGGAGGAAGTAGTGCCGGTCGAACCGCTAACGCCTTCCGATCCTGAAGAAATTAAGCCACGAGAGGCAGTGGTTGAGCAGATGAGTGCTGCCGATGTCAGCTACGACATTATGCTTGGTGTGAATGGGGACTCACCCCAGTATGGATTACTGGGTGAAGTGTCCGGAAGAAAGATCGCTCTGGACTTGAACCATACCCATACTATCAGCCTCTTCGGTGTACAAGGGGGTGGCAAGAGCTACACACTTGGTACGGTCATCGAGATGGCTTCCATGCCACTAGAACACATCAATGTGCTTCCAAGCCCACTAGCCACAGTGATTTTCCATTACAGCCCGACGCAAGATTATGCTCCTGAATTTACATCAATGATCCATGCGAACTCGGTGGATGAGGAGGTCCGAGTCCTGCGAGAGCGATATAAGACCAATCCTGAGGCTTTGAAGGATGTCTTGATTCTTACTCCCTCGAACAAGGTAGACGAACGCAGAGCTGAATACCCCGATATCGAAGTCCTTCCCATTGCGTTTTCTGCTTCCGAATTGAAGGCTGCCCACTGGAAATTCCTGATGGGTGCGATTGGCAGCCAGAGCATGTATATGCGTCAGATCAATCTCATAATGCGCGGACTCAGAGAAAACCTAACCCTGGATGCACTGAGAAACAGTATCGACAATTCGGGGCTATCTGACCATTTGAAGGAGTTGGCTCAAACACGTCTGCTTTTCGCGAGTGAATACATAGATGACAGACAACGCCTTCATGATTTGATCCGTCCTGGACGACTAATCATAGTTGATCTACGCGACGAATATATTGAAAAGGACGAGGCACTTGGACTGTTCGTGGTGATG
Organism: Geomobilimonas luticola; assembly: GCF_018476905.1. Taxonomy (GTDB): domain Bacteria; phylum Desulfobacterota; class Desulfuromonadia; order Geobacterales; family Geobacteraceae; genus Geomobilimonas; species Geomobilimonas luticola. The sequence goes on along the minus strand of NZ_JAHCVK010000001.1, from coordinate 1,268,483 downwards.
TTGCAGATCTTCTCAGAAGCAACCTACCAGGGAAGTGCATTCAATAAACTGGTCGTATTCGATGAGGCTCACAAATACATCGAGAATGACGACTTGGTATCGGGGCTCGTCGAAGTCGTTCGCGAAATGCGCCATAAGGGAACCAGTATTATGGTGGCATCCCAAGATCCACCATCCGTCCCGGTTTCATTAATTGAACTGTCCTCGCAGATAATCATGCATAAGTTCAACTCTCCGGCTTGGCTTAAGCATATTCAGAAGGCCAATGCTGCCCTTGGAGAGCTGACTTCCGACAAGATGAGTCATCTTGGTACTGGAGAGGCATACATCTGGTCGAGCAAGGCATCGGACGATTCTTTCACCCGTGGAGCTGTGAAGATCAAGTGCCGCCCTCGTATAACGCAGCATGGTGGAAGCACAAAGACAGCTGTTAAAAAATAATATTTGTTATCACAGTCACTAAGGATTTACAGGCATCATTTGAAAAGGATTCAAAAAATGAGGTTAAAAATATGGGCGATAGACCATTTTCGATAAAAATTTTCCTTCCCCATGGACAGCCGGATGGTCTTCGAATCGTAGATAAATCCAACTGGACAGGTCGAGGTATTGTATTCCCTCGCTCTCTTTTCCCCGACATCAAGAAGAGGGACGAGTTCCAGGAAACTGGTGTCTACGTCCTTGTGGGGCCTTCAGAGGATGGGGAATTGCCAAAAATCTACATTGGTGAAGGAGATCCGGTAAAATCTCGCCTTGAGCAGCATTTTTCGAAGAAAGACTTCTGGACCTGGGGAGTCTTCTTCGTATCAAAAGACCGTTCTCTTAATAAAGCCCACGTACAACATCTTGAAGCTCAACTGGTTCGTATTGCCCGGGAGGCAAAGCGTTCATTTTTTGACAATCTCAATGAACCCCAGAAACCGTCGCTCTCGGAGGCAGAAATTGCCGACGTTGAAAGCTTTCTGGAGGACATGCTGAGCATATTCCCTTTGCTGGGGCTAAGTGCTTTTCAAAAAGTCGGTCTCAGCAAAGTAAAGAAGCAGCAATTATTGACGATTGAGTCCAAGGGGATAAAAGTAACTGGCTACGAGTCTCCCGAGGGATTCATAGTAAAGGAAGGGGCACAGGCTGTAAAAGCTGAAGTTCCTTCTATCCACCATTACATGTCTGTACTGCGACGCGAATTGATGGAAACAGGAGTTCTTGTTGAATCCGGAGATGCACTTGTCTTTACCCAGGATTATTTTTTCAACTCTCCATCTACAGCTGCCGGCGTTGTTCTTGGAAGGACCGCGAATGGAAGGATCGAATGGAAAAACAGTAAGGGCGAGACATTGAAACATATTCAGGAGAATACATCACATGGAGGTGAGTCTGCACTGAAGGGGGCACACGGTGATTGCGAATCAGAATGAAGTTGAAGCCTCTCAACTGACAGCTAAGGAAACTGTTAATAAAATTGAACGATTAATGCCTCCCTCTCTCAAAGATAAGGAAGAGCAGTTTGCATATACATTTGCCAGGCACAACGGAAATACATATAGCAAACTGCAATATTTATATGACTTTATGGGAGATGTTTATGGGTTTGTAGGTAATCACGTTCCATGTAAAAAAGGCTGCAATCACTGTTGTCATATTCCTGTGTCAATATCTGAGCTTGAAGTTGAATATATTATAAAGCTGACAAATATAAAGCGGCCAAAGGTAACCTCGCTCGTTAACGTAGATAAAGGCCCATGTCCGTTCTTGAAAAAAGGAGCATGTGCCATTTACAAAGTCCGACCTTTTGTCTGTAGGCGGCATGTGATGTTAGATGAGACTGCAAAATGGTGTCATGTTGACGTATGCGATAAAATCACGCTTACGCAGTTAACTTTTTCTGAAATCGATAAATTTTATGAGCTTCTTTTGCACGCCAGTGGAAAGAATACACGGTTAGATATAAGAGAGGCGTTTGGTTATTAATGTTGATTATCTGCATGCGTAAGCCAGTGATCATTGATCTATATTTTAGGAACAATCTAAATGCTTGAATCGCTTCAAGATGACGATGGTCTCATTTCTCTTCAAAATGTTGATTTCGACCCGATTTGGCCTCGGAAGCTATTTCTAAAAACGAATCACCAACAGGTTTATATCGAGCCGAATGCATTTGGGGTTGCTGATATAATCCTCAATCGACCTGATTTAATAAGTATTGCCAAGCTTCAGTTGCATGAAAGTGATCTTGGAATGAAGGGAGTGCCGATATTTGGTCTCTCCTTTGACCTGGCAGTTGAAAAGGCGAAACAAGCTAGACCAAGATTTCTCCTCAAGTCTATGTTCAAGTTGATTGACCCTGATAAATTTCATGAATACGGTTTGTGCGCTACGTTAGTTGTGCACATTCGAAAAGATCCAGAGTACATACAAATTGAGGCTTGGCAATTTATCGGAGCTTATTCAATAACTTATTACCTCCATGGTTTACTCGATAGCTCTTGCGAAACCTTCAACCATCTTGACGGAGCAACAATGATTCATGAAGAAGACGATGCTAGGATGCTCTTCGAAAATGGAATCAAAATGAAAGGATCATACTATCAAAAAAGGTTTAGACTCGATGGTGTTATTGATACAAAAGATGCATTAACTTTGGCTTCTGCTTATTTGCCGAATGAACAGCTCAACGCTGAGTATTTTGAAACATCATGTGAAAGTGCAATATAACCTGATCTATGATGATATTTCTAGTAGACCCAGCTCAACGTGGCTAAGAGAAGACATGCCGCGGGAGGAATTATGCAAACTGAATGGGAACAGAAAGATCTATTTGAGAGCGAAGCCGCTCGATCCTTGCTTGATCAGTTGTTGTCGGACTCGCGGCTCTATACACGAACCAAAGATTACAAAGAATTACTTGATTTCGTTGTGCGCTTGCGTAACTTTGCTCCCTTCAACGCCATGTTGTTACAGGTGCAGAAACCCGGTCTCAGTTATGCTGCCTCAACATGGGACTGGCGGGAGCGCTTTGGACGTACGCCGAAGGAAGGTGCGCGTCCTCTCCTGATCCTCTGGCCTTTCGGTCCTGTTGCACTGGTTTATGATGTCATGGACACAGAGGGAAAAGAACTGCCACAAGACGTGTCGGCTTTTTTTGCTCAAGGGTCTATTGATGAAAATCGGATCGCCTCCTTTGTACCTCAAATGGCAAAGAAAAATATCGAGTGCTGCTGGCTTGATACTGGCGACCAAAAGGCTGGGGCAATTCGTATCCTTGAGAGAGAAACCAAGGATAAGGAGCCCACATTCTACCGAATGAACATCAACCGCAACCATGGAGCGGCTGTTCAGTTCGCCACGCTTGCACACGAACTGGGACATCTATTCTTGGGCCACCTCGGATCGGATCCGTTTCTCAGCGTACCTAAACGTGCTGCGATGAAACATGCCCAGATTGAGTTGGAAGCTGAGTCGGTCGCATTCTTGGTCTGCGCACGGAATGGCGTAAAATCGAAATCCGAAACATACCTCTCAACCTATGTCACAGACAATACGACAGTGAATGATGTAGACCTTTACCAAATTATGCGAGCAGCCGGGCAAGTTGAAGCGCTTCTCGGTCTCTCGGCTCATACCAAATACGACCGGCCAGCAGGAAAGAGTCGCTGAGTAGATTTGTCATAATATGTCTGGCTGATTTCGGGGGATGGTGGAACCAACGTAACTGCTTAAAATCGTAGCAACAATTGACCGAGCATATTCTCGCGTATATTTGGAGGTGTCATGGCAGATACATCTTTGCAAAAATGTGCCGCAGAATGGGTGAGAACTTCGTTTCTCAAGGAGAGATACAACCAGATATTTCAGAAATCAAACTACAGACTCATCACAGGTGGGGAAGTAGAGTTTAGTGCTGTTAGCAATGATGGTAAGATTGTTGCGTTTATTTCGACTAGCACCCCCCTGGTTCCAAACGGCTCAGTAGGCAGAGGTAAATTATCTAAAGTTCGTGCTGATGCTCTGTTCCTATCGATGGTAGGAGGAGATGTCGAACGATTGCTGATTTACACTGACCCAGAAATGAGGAAACTCGTTGCTGGAGAGATAAGTGCTGGGAAACTGCCAGGAAATATAACGGTGCTGTATGCTCAACTTCCGGATTCTCTTCAGGCAGCGGTAGCTGCTTCAAGAAAGAAAGCATCTGAGGAACTTGCTGCGGGGTAGCATTTCAGGCTCTCCGATGTACAAGTACTCTTGCCTGTGCCAACTAACGGTCAATTGCCGATTTCTGATAAATGCAATATCAATGTAGTTTGTAGGCTCGAAGTTTGACTGGAGGATATTTCCGTGTCGTCAACATTCACCTGGCTTGATTATTCCGAGCGAGAGCGTCGCAAGATGCTCGACGTAATTCACCTATTTGATGAAAAAGGGACACGTGACGAACTTGGCATCGGCGCAGTGCGTGATTCCTTCGCCGATCTCTTTTTTCCTGGAACAACGACCATCCAGACTCGTGCGAAATATTTCCTCTTTATTCCCTGGATACATCGTGACCTAGAAAAACGAAAGATTCCGTCGAACCAGTTTGCCGCGCAGGCCAGATCGCTAGAGGTTGCCCTCATTGACGCTCTTGCGAAATCTGATGACAAGGAAGGAACCATTGGTATAGATGCGCGGGCTTCATTGAAGAGGCTTCCCAGCAATGTTTACTGGCAAGGGATGGGAGCCTGGGGCATCAGACTATTCCCAGGTTCTCAGGATCAGTATCATCGTTCAATTGATGCCTTTTATCAATCGTCCACCCGGACCTTGCGGACTGATGATGGAGATCTCGCTGAAGGCCATGCTGCACGAAACTGGCATGCCACTATCCCACCCACTCCGAAAGATTTCCCCAAGGTTGCCACATTTGTGCTGAATTTTGATGAAGCGCATTACCTCCGGGAGCGCATCTGTAGCCGCGTTACTCATTCGCTGATGGCGTTTCTGGTGGATCGAGGAGTGATGACCGAGCCGGTTGAGTACCCCTGGGAGCATAGCCAGTACGGCGACTTTCCACACCAAATAAAGGAACAATTGAAACATGCCCGTAATTTTTCGGAAGCAATCCATGGTGCTTCACTGCTTTATAACCTTATGCTGGCCGAAAAAGCAGAGAATGTTAAATGGACTGACGAATACAGAGAGGAGCTCGATGGATGGGCTGTTAGAATCAAAGACAGGAATACTGCCTTCATCTCATGGGATAGAAAAAAATTCTGGTCAATTGTCGAGTCATCAGGGCAACAGGTAGCTTATCCAACCAAACTTTTCATAAATTCCTGGCTGGATATTACACTGAATTCAGTTAATGGAGATACCGTCACCGACAATGAGCAGGTGCGCCGTCTGATTCATGAGCGGGAAAGGGCGCTCAAAACAACTCTCGCCAGGCTGGACAATACTCGGGCACTCGAACTGTGGACCGGTGCTGCCGGTTCAACCCAGCTCAACTACCGGTGGCCGGTGACACAGAGAATTGTTTCAGATATCTTGAAAGGATTGGCAAAAGGAGGGGCAGATGCTTGATCCAGACGACCGTCGGCACCTGCTGGAGTCACTGCGCCCACCCCCTGGTTACGAACTCGACCATGCAATCGGCACCACCTTTTCACTGGATTTGCTGGCACTTCTCATTGCGCCGCTGGCGTTCACACTTTTTGATTGGGAAGATGAGAACGGTAATCTGAATGCAGACCCTCTGGCCTTGCTTGAGACGCTACGACGTTATGCCGGGCGTGTAAGTATATTCTGCCAGGCTGGCCAGATTTCTGTGCCGCGGGGAAGTCACCAGCTTTACGGATATCTGGAAAAGTCGATCTTCGAAGTCATGCCACCCAATGATCAAGGAGTTTTCCACCCCAAAATTTGGGTGCTTCGGTTCACCGCTCCAGATGCTCAGACCCGCTACCGGCTCTTATGCTTGAGCCGTAATCTCACTTTTGACCGATCCTGGGACACCGCACTTGTCCTTGAGGGCGTGTTAGCCGACAGGCAGCGGGCATTTGGTACCAACAATCCTCTTGGTGATTTTGTCGCAGCACTCCCAGAATTAGCGCTCCGCCAGATTCCTGACCAAATTAAGACAACCGTTGATATGATCCAGCATGAACTGCGCCGGGTAAGTTTCGAACTGCCGGACGGATTCGATGAAATCTCTTTCTGGCCACTCGGTTTCAAGGGAGCCCGTCGTTGGCCGTTTGAAACGCGTATCGATCGCATGCTGATAGTCTCTCCGTTTGTTTCGGATGGCCTACTTTCCCGCATTGCCAAGGTCGGCCAGGGGCATATTCTAGTGTCACGTACTGAGGAACTCGACACTCTTGCTCCAGCGACCCTAAACTGTTTTGAGCGGGTTTATCTGCTAAGTCCTGCAGCAGATCCGGATGATGATGGGGGAGCGGAGCCTGAAAAAGAAAAGGGGAATTCTCTGTCAGGTTTGCATGCTAAGCTCTTCGTTGCCGATGCCGGTTGGAATGCAAACGTGTGGACCGGTTCCGCGAATGCCACCAATGCCGCCTTCAAAAACAATGTGGAATTTCTAGTCCAATTGACCGGTAAGAAAAGTCGATGGGGGATCAATACCCTGACGCCTCAGACAGGCGAGAGAACAGGTTTCATGAAACTGCTGCAGGAGTACTCCCCAAATCCTGATTCAACTCCCGTCGATCTGGAGATGAAAGCGCTGGAAGATACTGCAACTGATGTATGCCGAAGCCTTGCCGCCATCGGACTGTCGGTAAACGTAATGGGTCTGGAGGAACAAGACCTTTTTCGGCTGCAGCTTGTTCATCAAGGGAATAAGGGTCTCCTTCTTCCTGTCGGGGTCTCGATACGTTGCTGGCCCATTACTCTTAGTGATGCCATGGGGATTGAAGTAAAGAAGGACCCAGGAAATGTTGCTGAATTTATCAAGGTTTCTTTTGAGGCTTTAACATCTTTTTTCGCCTTTGAGGTGACGGCAAGCAGGAACGAGAAAAAGTTCGGTTGCCGATTTGTTTTAAATCTGCCGCTCGATGGAGCGCCTGAGGATCGTTCAGACCGCATCATGAAGTCGCTGCTTAAAACACGTGACCAAGTGATCAAGTTCATTTTTATGCTGCTGGCAGAAGGTGGAGGCGACGTCTATCAGGCGATTCTCAACGGTCGGGCATTGCTATCGGGAGGCGCAGGCAATGGTTCCTCTGGCGCCGGTATTCCCCTGTTTGAAACAATGGTCCGCACGCTGGAGCGCAATCCTGCAAAACTGGATCAGATAGAGCGCCTTGTTGCTGACCTAAGAAAAACCGAGGATGGACAACTGCTTCTTCCTGAGAGTTTCGACGCTATATGGAAACCGATCTGGGCTGCACGGGAAAGGAACCGATAATGTCGGTAAAGAACGCAGTGCGGCCGAATACAATATCCATTCTCGCTGGGTTGAAGGACTTCCAACGCAGAACGGTTGATTACGTATTCTCTCGGCTTTATGGCAATGATGATCCCTCGCATAGGTTTCTCGTCGCCGATGAAGTCGGTCTTGGCAAGACAATGGTCGCAAGGGGGGTCATTGCCAAGGCAATCGAGCATCTGTGGGATAAGGTTCCGCGTATAGATATCGTCTACATCTGCTCCAATGCTGACATCGCACGTCAGAATATCAATAGGCTCAAACCAAGCGGGCAGAGTGAGTTCGCCCTCTCATCACGGATAACCCTCCTGCCGATTGAGATCAAGTCCCTGCAGGAAAACAAACTGAATTTCATCTCGTTTACCCCGAGCACATCTTTTGACCTCAAATCGAGTCTGGGAACTGCCGATGAGCGTGCTTTGCTCTACTGGCTTCTGAACAGGGCGTGGGGGATTGAGGGGAGCACCGGCCCTTTCAATGTTCTGCAAGGATACGCCGACAAGGACCGTTTCCGCGCACTTGTTAATGGGTACCGCGAGAGAAACCATATTGATTCATCCCTGGCCCAGAAGTTCGCCGATGTTCTGACCAGGTATGTAAAGAATGACAAGGAAGCTGGTCGAACAGATTTTAGGTCTCGCTTTGATAGCCTCTGCAGCAGTTTCGCTCGGGCACGCAAATATGAAAACATTCCTGATGTAGAGAAACGGGAGCGTCTGAACTTCGTCGGGGAAATGCGATCTTTGCTTGCAGAAACGTGTCTGGCCGCGTTGGAGCCGGATCTTATCATTCTGGACGAGTTCCAGCGTTTCAAGCATCTTCTGGACGCGGAAAGCGAGACGAGCCGGCTTGCCCATGGCCTATTTGATTATGCGGATGAAAACTCCTGTGCTCGTGTTCTTCTTCTTTCTGCGACTCCCTACAAGATGTACACGCTCTCCGAGGAATCTGGCGAAGATGACCATTATGAGGATTTCATGCGTACCATGCGTTTCCTGGAGCCGGGGAATTCCCCTCTCTTCGAAAAGCTGGTGGGTAATTATCGTCGGGAACTTTATCGCCTTGGGAACGGCAGCAGCGAAATGCTCGAAGAATCCAAACTTGGTCTGGAAGCGCAACTTCGCCGAATCATGGTTCGGACAGAGCGGCTCGCAGCAACAGAAGACCGTGATGGCATGCTTATGGAAATACCCCCTGTCAACGTAACTCTCGAAACTCAGGATCTGAATTCTTTCCTGGGGATGCAGAAAATAACGAAAGTTCTGGATCAGGGTAATGTTCTAGAGTACTGGAAGTCAGCTCCGTATCTGCTCAATTTCATGGATGACTACAAGCTGAAACAGGTTTTCGTGGACGCCATCTGCATTTCAAATAAAAATGAAGAACTTGCCGAAGCCCTTACTACCGCTGATAACCTTCTCCTTCCTTGGGGTGAAATTGTCAAATATCACGAAATTGATCCTAACAATTCTCGCCTGCGCGCATTGCATGCAGATGTTATAGAGACCGGTGCCTGGCAGTTACTTTGGATTCCCCCGGCTCTTCCGTATTACCGGCTTGAGGGACCTTTCGCAGATCCTGCCTTACGTAAATTTACCAAGCGACTGGTTTTTTCCTCGTGGCGGATGGTTCCCAAGGTCGTGGCCACGATGCTCAGTTATGCTGTCGAGAGAAGGATGATTTCCTCTTTCGAAGAACATCCTGAGAATTCGCTGGACGCCAGGAAGCGGCGACGCCCCCTCCTTCGCTTTGCCCGCACTGACGAACGATTAACCGGCATGCCATTGCTCGGCCTCCTCTATCCGTGTACAACCCTTACGAAGTATTGCGACCCGCTCCAGTATGAAACAAGTCTTGACTTGCCGTCTCTGGTAGAGGTCCTTGAATGGGCAGAGCGGGTAATTGAACAACTGCTGGTAAGTATTAAGTCTGGGGGCGAAGGTACCGGTCCCGAAGACGAAACATGGTACTGGGCAGCGCCGATTCTTCTTGATCTCCAATTTGATGCCGAATTGTCAAGAGAATGGTTGCGTTCCCCTAACCTAGCGGGTAGTTGGTCTGACGGCACCCATGATCAGCAAGAAGGCGGCGAGGACGAGTCTGCCTGGTCTTCTCATGTGGAATATGCCCTGAAGCTGGCAAATGGCGAACTTACTTTAGGCCGAAAGCCGGCTGATTTATCCCGCGTCCTTGCACAAATCGCGCTTGCAGGACCGGGTGTCTCCGCTCTCCGGTCGCTAGCCAGGGTTACCGGAGGGGTCAATAACATTACCTCGGTCATTAAAGGGTATGCCGGGCAGGTTGCCTGGCGTTTTCGATCCCTGTTCAATCTCCCCGAAGTGACAGCCTTTATAAGAGGCCTGAATCGTGAAGAACCTTACTGGCGGAGAGTAGTTGAATACTCTGCGGCAGGGGGATTGCAGTCGGTTCTAGATGAATATGCTCATACCCTGCGAGAGTCGCTGGGCCTTGTAGATCATGCGCCAGGGGAGATCGCCCGGCAAGTTTCCATGGTTATGGGGGAATCGCTCAGTCTACGAACGTCAACCCTTGGGGTAGATGACGTTGTCGTAAATATAGATAGCAATACCGTCAAGGTGGAAGGAAAAAGAATGCGTGGGCATTTTGCTCTCCGCTTTGGGGAGGAAAAAAACGATGATGGCGCTGTTATCACCCGGGCGGGGCAGGTAAGGGATGCTTTCAATTCTCCGTTCTGGCCGTTTGTTTTGGCGACGACTTCAGTGGGACAGGAAGGTCTCGACTTTCACACCTATTGCCATGCCGTTGTTCACTGGAATCTACCTTCGAACCCTGTTGATATGGAACAGCGGGAAGGACGTGTTCATCGTTACAAAGGACATGCCGTTCGCAAGAATCTTGCAAGTTATTATGGAGTGAGTAAAGTCAGATCAGCAGAAAAAAATGATCCATGGGAGGCTATTTTTGACCATGGGAAGCAAGATCGTGCAGGCGATGCGACTGATCTTGTGCCATTCTGGATTTACCCTTTGGTGGGTGGGGCTAAAATTGAGCGACATGTTCCAACATTACCACTCAGCAGGGATCGTGATCGCCTAATTGCGTTGCGTAAATCGCTTGTTGTCTATCGAATGGTTTTTGGTCAGGCAAGGCAAGAGGATCTGGTTGAATACCTGCTATCCAGGTTTCCTGAATCCGAGGCTTCGCGAATTACTCAACAGTTAAGTATTAATCTTGAGCCGCCCTTGTGAAACCAAGTTATTGTGTTTCGGGCAATGAGTTGTTAATGAGTTAGTAGGGATATAAGACTTCCTCGAACAATATACCTACGCTTTAGTTCAAATGCGCATATGAAAATAATAATGGGGTCTGCGAAAAAATGTGACATTACATGGTAATAACAAACAGTCTGCTGTCCCTTCTGCACTTCAAACAGCTTTAGATTAATTAAGGGTCAATACCCCCTGCCATTGCCATCTATGACGGTTACCACGTTTCCCCTGGCCACTGCCTGATCATCCCGAATCGGCACATAGTCTCACTCTTTGAATCAACCAGAGAAGAACAGACTGCCTATCGATAAAAGCCGGCGTAACATTATGGTCGTTAGCCAAAGTAGTTGACGCAGTCCCAGTATTTACAAGAAAAACCCCGCTGCACCTTCCCCCCCAATAGATATACATAATAGAAGCAATAAATTTCCGCTGCCACAGAGACGTTAATGTCAGTCACTTCGAGGTTCACCGGTTACTCCCGGTGTCAACTCGTCCTGATCAACCCGGCACTGAACCGCCGACGGATCTACTTCCTGGAGGTCTGCCAGGGGCTATTCCATGTAGTCCTGTTCAGGGCATGGGGCAGGATCGGTTATCGGGTGCGATGTAAAGAGGAATGGTACCCTAAAATTGAGGATGCCATTAAGGAAGCTAATCGCCTTTATCGCGAGAAGACACGCAAGGGGTACCGGGAGACGCCACTGAAATGAGATGTCTATTTCTCAGTCAATGTTCGACAAGAATCTGTAATCGGCTGAATTAGACGGATAACTATACATTTCCCCAATTATGTATAGGTATTCCGCCCAAAAAAACGGCCAACTGACTGGCCGGTTTTACGTCACACTTCGACAGAAAATTACAAGGGGGGGCAGGTTGTCAAAGATCACGGAACGCGCTCTCAGCAAAGCGTGTATTTCAGCAAACAACAATCAGCTCAAATCCTGGGACTCGGGTCTGAAGGTCGAGCGAACCGGGACCGGGTTCACCGTTAACCGTCTTTATCGACGCCCACGGCCAGACCGGGTGCCAAGTGTATCGCTCTACCACGGCCCTCCTCGGGAAGTCATGGCTTTCATCAGCGGGTTTGTCAGCGCCGTAGCGCAAACCTCCCTGAACTGCAACGAATCGGAGCATTCGCATGAATAATGACATCATCCCGACCGGTGGCCCCCATTCGGCACTGATCTCCAGCCAGATCCCCGACAACCTGCCAGCGGATCTTGAAGCCGCAGTACGAAACTGGCTGGAACGTGAAGTTGCCCTGGGTGATCCACGCGAAGACACGATCAAAACCTACACGTCCCACCTCAACCATTGGCTCCGCTGGTGTAACGCCCGTGGCATCACTCCGGCTGCCATGACCCAGGCCGATGTGGAGAGCTTTCGCCACGAACTCATCCAGGCCGGCATGAAAGCATCGTCAATCGCGGTGAAGCTGACCGTCATCAGACGATTTTACCAGGTCGCCATGAACCGGGGGTTGATCGCCATCAATCCGGCGGCCAATGTTCGCCCCCCTGTCGCACGGGAAGCTAAATCTGAGCAAAAGCATCTTACCGCCGGCCAGGCGGAACTGCTAATCATGCACCTTCCCGAACTGGGCAGCATCAAGGGATTGCGCGACCGGGCCATCATAGCCCTTATGCTGCTCGAAGGGCTCCGTCGTGTCGAAATCAAACGGGCCAACGTCGAAGACATCGAAGACGTCGAGGGTGGTGTGCGCATCCTGGTCCACGGCAAGCGCAAAGATGGTTATATCTATCCCCGGGAAGATACAGTGGCCGCCATCCGGGCCTACCTTGCGGCCAGGGGTGAGGTCACCGTCGAGGAAACCACCATCCATCACCGGCAAGCGTTTGTTACGCCAATGTTTCTCAGCGTGCGCAAGAATGGCCGAGGCAGGGGGCGGATATCGCGTATCGGCCTCAATAGCGTCATTGACGGCTACCTGAGCAAAGCCGGCCTGAAACGGAAACGGGTTTCCTGCCATGCCCTGCGGCACACCTGCGGCACAATGCTATACGATGTCACCAAGGACATCCGGGCTGTTCAGGATACGCTGCGTCATGAGGACATCAGCACCAGCGCCATCTATGCCGCCAGTGGCCGGGAGCATAAACGCTTCACCAGGAAAATTCCTCTGGCAATCACTACGGCGCCGACACCGCCGGTTGGTGATTCATGCATCCCATCGGCTCCTGATCAGGAGACAGAGGAGTCTCCATGATTCTCTGGGACCACGAAGGCAAGCCCGTTGTCTGTGATCATAAGGATCTCACTCCTGGGGTGCTGACCATGATTTCCGGGATAAGCGACCACTTCGATCGTGGGACTTGCCCTTTTTGTAACAGAAGCTACACCCAGGAATTGTCATGCCATCACCTACGCAATATCCTGGTTGTCGAAGGAGACGCCTATTGGCACCACACCTTCATCAACACATCTGGCACTCGGTTCCTGTCAGTCAGCAATGATGACGGACTCAATGGCCCGGCAGTTCAACATTGTGAAGCCTGCACCTCGCCCCGGCAGAAGGTCGGCATGATTCATGTGAGGTTCACCGAGGAAGACGACCCGCGCATTCGGGTTGTATCCTATTGTTCCGATGAATGCGCTATGATGCACTGGCGATGGGAATTGACAGACTTTCGGAAACGGGAAGCCGTTCAAAGCTGGGTTCAGAACGCAGCTTTGAGCGCCTGAACTGTCATGTTTAGAGCCATTCATCACCCTTGTAGTGCGGTTTGACTTTATACTGACCGTCACCGACAGAAAGGAAGAATTTTTTGTAGGTGATGCTGTGGCTGTCACTGGCTCCGTTTGCAAGCGTGACATTGATATGGTTCTCACTAGGCTCAGGCTTCCAGTTTTTTGCTTGGACCAACTTTCTGACATCTTTTATTGAGAACGGCTCCAGGATCATCCCTGCATTGACTGCCGCCACAATTTCTCGATTTAACCCTCTTCCATATTTAGGCATTGGGCACTCCTATAATTTAGGGGTATCCGCATTATATGATTAATTCTGAGTACTCAATACGTCAAATAATAATACTATCTGGGATCATGATAGTTTCTTCAGTTTAGTTGTTTTCTATAGTCACTTAAATATATTACCTTTCGCTGGTCATACGCGTCTTCTTCTCTGTCAACCTGCTCAGCCATAGCTATAAATTCTGCTCTATCCTTCTCATCCATATCTTTCGCCATCATCAGCACATCTTCCATGAATGTCATAATATCCTCTCAAATCATTGTGCCAAGTAATGTTGTCTCATTTCGAAAAAACTTTGCTAAGTAGTAGCGAAATTTCACATTACTTTCCCACGTTGCTTCTCAATCCATTGTAGAGCCTCGCCGAGTATCTCCGATGGACGTTTCAAATACCTTTTTTCCTCTTGGGGACCTTGATCTGGAGCCTCCCAATAACTGCCGCCGTCATTAGTACAAACGATAGTTAGTCGATCGCTAGCTTTGCACGCCGATGTTGCCGTAACAATCTGGTCTGCCAGTATAAAGCACTGCCGGATCTCCCGGATCTGAGCTTCAAAGTCATCATTATTTACGTAGGTATCACCCCCATGATGTATGTAAGTAGCAGCCCAAAATAATTGTAAGAACATTCGTAAGGGACCAAAAACTAGGAAGTAATGTATTGCATATCTGGTTGGGCTGTTAACTGCTCTCGAGAGGATAACGTAATCATCCACCTGATTCTTGATGGCCTCATCCACATAGAACTGTAGATAGTTCGGTGACGTAGGGATTTCCCGCGTGGAAAAATCCAAATCTGTCCGCTTTTTCAAGCGCACTGCAAGTTCTTTGGGAATTGCAGGCAGGTCAAAACCAGCGTCTTGGAAGAGTTGCCTTGCTTTGTCTTTATCGGTCAATTTGCAATATATTTGTTTTTTGTATTTCTCCCTGAAGTCAGATAAGTCATAAACACTCTCCTTGTAAAGACCATAGCCCAGAAAGTTCGCAACTGCGACTTTGACAACTAATCCATTTTCATCAGGGATTTCTTCTAGGTTTTTAAGCTTTGTTGATTCCGGGTCATGGTTGGCAAGCATCAATATCAATTCGATTGAATTATCGAGATGCTCGACAGGATTATTATTATCTCCCACTCCAAAATCAACTAACCCCAACTCCCGTTTTTGCCTAAACATCTCAAGCACATCTATCTTAAGTTGCTCAACGTTGCCTGGTTTTGCAATGAAAGCGGATACATCTTTAACATGATCCATTAGTCCCGCTTTTCCACTCAAGGCTTGTGTATAGTATTTCAATTCACAAATTGCCAGTTTAGGCAGGAATTTTTTGGGATTTTTACGATGACTTCCATCAGATTCCCATTTGATTGCCAGAAGATCGAATCGAGCTCTCTTGTCATTCGCCATGGAATCATATTCAATATCAACGATAAAATAATCAGTAGCGTTCGAAACAATGGAGTAGTTGTTTTCTCGCACAATAAGTTGTTGAAACTCTCTTTCACTTCCATCTTTGTGACTCGCGAAATAAAAATCAATTGCCTGTTTCATTTGTGGGAATGCTTCCACTATGCTTTTGGAATCACTTTCACTAGATACTTTCTTCGGGAATACAGGTAATTGCAATTCCTTATACCTGTCATAGTTTGCATCGAACTCACAAATATAAATATTAGTACTTGGCTTGATTCCTAATATTTTACCGCCACGATAATAAATATGGACTTCGTTTGATCGGATCTGAAAATCTAGTGTTCTATCTTTTTGTATGCGATTCACAATGGGATGGAGTATTCCCCCATCCTTTAATGCTGCCATGAATTCAGATTCAAGCCGTCGCATTTTACCTCCAATTTAAAGAATAAATTCTACGCCATCTTCAATAATTTCAACATGCTGGAATAATTTGCCATATTGGCCACTGTGCTCCGTATGCACCGGGACCAGCATTTTTGGGTTCAGTGCCTCTGCAAACATCCTTAAATCCTCAACTGTTGCATGCCCGCTGGTATGGGCATACACGAAGTTGACCTGCGCATCGCTTCGATAACCTGCCATGGCTTCAGCACCGAAATAATCTTCATCCTTGTATGAAAGATACCCAAGCCATTGAGAATAAATGACATTGACCGGTTTTATTCCTTTATAAAAGTTGATGGTCTTATAATGTGACATCTTGCCGAAATACAGGTAATCAGCGGGATTTGCCTGAATCTCTTCTTTGGAAATTCGATGCTGATAAACCCGTTTACGGAAGTCTCCAAAAAAATCCGGATTATCTTTCAGCTTCTCGTGTTGGCTGTAAGAAAGCTTGATCTTTATTTGATCCCATTCCATGGCTGGTATGTTATGTGATACCAACTTGAGCTTTTCCAGAACCCAGGCTGTGTAAATATCAAGAACCAATGTCTTACCAGCATGTCGGCACGCTCGAAAGGCTGATACTACCCTGTCAATGTTTTGTGAAGATGAGATGAGAAAAGTTATGTTTTCCTGCTCAGCTATGGTTTCATATATCTTCCGTTCGACATCGGCTTCCGTAGGGAAGTCGTCGTTACTCCGCTGAATCATCGTCCCTTCCATAAAGAGGAGATCAATATCCTTGGGCGGATTCTTGATGATCTTGTCAAAGAGTATGGACTTTCTGCCATGAGCCCTGAAATCTCCGCTGTAGAATAATCTCTTTCCTTCTGATTCTATCAGGAAACCATAGGCATCAACGGCAGAATGATCCATCAGGTATGGAGTAATGGTGAAATCACCGATGATAAAAGATTGCCAAGCTTTGAAATACTGGATTTCATTTTTCAGCAAATCATTGCCGAGAAGCATTCTGGTGGCATTAATAAGGTTTTTACTCAACTCCCCCATATAGACTGGGATATCGTGATCAAGAGCCTCGATCAGTCCGAAATGATCCTGGTGAGGATGGCTTATAAGCACAGCATCTGGCGAAAGATTGGCAACGTCAAGATCTTTACTGCCCTTGCTTAACGGCAGACCGAGATCAAGGAGAATCGTGCTCTGTCCAGTTGAGAGTTGGATACAGGTACCACCAATTTCAATGGCACCACGATGAATTTTAATCCGCATCGCGATTTCCGATGATTAGCTTTGTAGTATATGTATAAATCACGTCACTCCTCCATAATGCGATAGGACCTGGGTAACGTTTATGATCATGGTTCTATGTCACTATTTTGGAAAAACTCATCCAAATAGCGGCAGGCCAGCTGATGCAGCCCGGGAGTTTTGCTCTCGCGCGGGCCAGCGACATTCAGCACCTTGATTTTGTTCTGGTTGAGCCATTCCGCAAGCGTGGCCACCTTCGGTTTGTCCGCATCCAACTGGATTACCAGGTGAGGTTTGTGGTGCTTATGGGCACACTCCACGGTTAGCCGGGTTCCCCCGGACAGCTTGCCGATATTAAAAATCAGGGTCCCGTCCGATTCTATGACGTTTCTTTCGGTACGGGCGGAATAACCTCCCTTGGCCATTTCAACTAGTGGATAGTGCTCGGGCACTATGCCATCCTCAGCCAGACGACCCTTAGGGCAATAACCACCGACAGGGAGTCCGACTTTCATGGCGGCATCAAGCCCGGCACGGTCGGCACCGGTTTGGCCGCCGGATACGATTTTTTCCAGTTGGACATTCACAGTGTGTTACCCCACACCGATTGCAGCATCTCTCTGAAGAGCTGATCTAGGGCATCATAGTCAGCGACCGGAGTCGGCCTTTTGCCAGACAACAAGCTGTAATGATCAAGCATCTGCTCAATGAATTCGTTCAGCACTGGTACCTTTGGCGCCGTGTCTAACTCATCACCTGACATTTTCCGAGCAAGAAGTTCATCGATGGCAGCATTGAGAGTGACAGATAACCGGGAATCTCTTACCAGTTTGCTGAACTCGGTTGGAGGCATGGTCCCGTGCTTTTCAATCCAGAGGCAGGCAAGTATCGGACGCAGCACGTAAAGATACTTCTTGAGCCTGACGACCTCTCCTTTCAGATACTCACGGTAATTGCCTCGTGCCATATGCAAGTAGTGGTACATGCTGCGTTGCGGTTGAAAGGAAGTGGTCAACATTTCCCGCAACTTATTGGCAAGTCCGAAAGCATCCTTATAGATGATCGGAGAACCGAGCCACTCCAGGAGTGGCGGATTGGACTTACTGAAAAGGCCCAGCGCTTTTCTCAGATCCCAACCACTGATGTCGAGGTCATCTGAAATCGGACACTCGATCACGTCCCGCCGGTCTCGAATCGAGAGATACCAGTCCGGTATGTGAATATAGATGAACCGGACATCGTAGTCGCTGTTACGGGAGGCAAAACCCCAGGCACGGCTGCCGGATTCTACTGCGTAGAGAATACGCACGCCATGGGCGGTTTCGATATTCGAAAGTTGCTCGGAAATACTCATTTTCATAATCACTTCATTGACGCATAGCAGCGTTGATTTCATCCAAATTTATTGCCACGATTTGCTGCTCTTCTCCAGCCCGATCACTCTCTTTTCGATCTATCCCCAGTTTTTTTACCAAATAGTAAAGAAGGGCTATCCTGCATTTAAACTTCAATTCAAAATCAGTCATTCCATAATCCATGACGACAATATTTTTCTGTGCTTCGTTCAGTTTTGGATTAGGTCCGATTATAACATCTATATAGTTAAACCACTTGTAGTCGCTATTCGCGTCAACATCAGATTCAGATGCCGTAGAGGCTGAAGCTATCCTACCGAGCACAAAATCTTTGAAGATATTACTTTCGTGACAGTATGCCCTGACATGCCACCTTGATCCATCCGTTCCAAAGGCATGTGGAGAAATCAGTCGAGTGTTTCCAGGCTTTGAATTGTTGAATGATCGATAATCCAGCGAGACGATCTTCTTGTTCTTTATTGCCTGAACCAATGTCCGTAATACATCAAGGTCTATGACACGTGAAGGATTTGGAGCAACACCAACATAATCCGATCCACAAGTGGCAATGTTCTCGACTGGTGGACACAAAATGGTAGAGAAATACGCATTAGCTGATAACTCGATGAATATCGGCGCGAATGTATCGGTTGGCACGTAGTATTTAGCGCTTGAATTATAAGTGATGTTTTGTGGGGCCATTTCCTGGTATTTCGTGAAGTCAACCGATGCCTGGGGGATGGATATCCCGAATTCTGCCGTCAAGTCACCTCGGTTAACCCTTCCTTCCCAATACAACTTGAATTCAAGAAATTGAAGACGTTTCTGCGTACTCCATGGAATCGTAACTGACTGATCTTCCATATTAGCCTCCCCTTCTGTCGGTGCGAATAAAAACTATATTGACATAGAAACTATTCGTATATATATTATGCGTACAGTTTTTATACCCGTCTTGGCGGAAAACTTCAAGGAAAAAAGGAGTACATCATGAGCACGGAAAACCACCCAGATCATCCTGAGCAGGACAAGAAAAAGTATCATTTCAAAATTGACAACACCCCCTACACGTGGGATCAGCAGTTTATCACGGGGGCGGAGGTCAGGAGTGTTGGCCCTGGAATTCCAGAGAGCATGGACTTGTTCATCAAGGTTAAGGGGAAACCTGGCAGTTTGGTGGCCAATGAAGACGTGATCGACCTTGCTGATCCAGGGATCGAGAAATTCTACTCCCAAGAGTCCAGTTCAAGTGCAGGTACCAATTAATGCCACTCCTCTTTGACGAAGATTACCTGATTCTCCAAGAATCAGGGTTGGAATACGAAGAGGACGAAGCCCAAAGATTTCTTCTGATCAAGAACTTCCCGCTCACGAATGGCTTATACGTTCATTCAGGCGTTACCCTTGAGAAGGTAGAGGTCCTTTGGATTGTCCCATCTGACTACAATACAAGTGGTGGGGATATGTTTTGGGTTCATCCAGCCCTGTCACGGGCCGACGGGAAAGAGATTCCTTCGGTCTTCGGCTTTGGTGGTGGCGATGCTCGTAATTTCAAGGGGAAGGAGTACTGCCGGTGGTCGCGCCATTGGAATAGCGCATCATGGAAACCAAAATCCGACAACATCCAGAAGGTTCTTGATCGAATTGAATGGGCGTTGAAAAATCCGGATGCGAAACGATGACCGGCCACCGTATTACAATGTTGGGTAGCCATGACAGTGCTCTACAAGAGTGGCTCTGCGGTCACCCCGATGGCCATGAACGTGGTGCACTCGTACTGTTTCGACGATTAGCGCGAGTAGTGAATCATATCCCTGCATCAGATCGTTTTTTGGCAGTTCATGTGATTGAGTTGACTGGTGACTGGATCATTGATAGTTCATCAACCCACCTCACAATAAACATGCGCAAGTTGCCGGATATTTACTTTAAATGTGAGACCGAAGGGCTTGTCCTTGGGTTCGTCCATAATCACCCCGTAAGCAGCATAGAGTTTTCAACTCAGGACGAAATCAACGAACTCAACATCCTCCATGGCCTGTCAGGTTGCAACGGGGAAGCATCCATTCTGGTTGCCATGACATTAACTGATGGCAGGTGGAATTCAAGGATACGTCAAGGTCATTCACCAAGATCAGTATTGCCAGTTCGGCACCTGAGCGTGTTGTCAGACAAAATTGATCTCCATGGCATTACGCTTCCTGATGAGACCCCGGAAATTCTGTTGCGTCAGGAAGCAGCATTCGGAAAACCCTTTAACTCCAAACTCCATTCGCTACGCGCAGTAGTGGTTGGCGCAGGAGGAACTGGATCGGCGGTTGCAACACTATTGGCGCGGGCTGGTATTGGGGAGTTGATCATTATAGATGGTGACGACCTTTCCGGGTCCAATATGAACCGTGTTCGTGGATATCGAGCTAAAGATATTGGGAATAATAAGGCCGTCTCCCTTAAGGACTTTATCGACAGCCTCAAATTAAACATAATTGTTACGGCAATTAATGGCTACTTGAACGAATCATACGAAGCAATTGACGCACTTTCGAGTGCAGATGTGGTCTTTGGGTGTACGGATGACATCGCTGGAAGGAATTTGATGAACCAGGCCATCTATTATCATGCCCAAGTCTACATCGATTGTGGATTGACAGGACGAGTCGACGTCCATGAGGATGGCTTTCCGTACCTTCGTGACCATCGTGGCAGGGTTAGTTGTATTCTGCCTGATTATGGCGCATGTCTTCGCTGCCAGCGTGTTGTCACTGACGAAAAGTTGAAGTATGAACAGGCAATTAAAGATAATCCGGAACTGGCAAAACTTGATCCTGACACCTTAAAGCGAGAATATTATTTGGTAGGTGGAGGTGAACAGGCACCAGGGGTTGGGCCATTTACAAGTGCAACTGCGGATAACGTTGTTGCGACGTTTATGGATCTGATCAGACCTTATAGAAGCATTTCAGAAGAACTCAGGCAGGACAACATCTGGATTGATTTTGTCCACATGACAATTCATAGCAATGAACCTGTTGACGACCCTAACTGTATATGTTGTCGAACTCATTTGCTTCTGCTCAGGAATGAAGGTAAATACCGATTGGAAATGCCAATATTGGGTGAGATAAATGGGCCTGAATAATTTTTTCCGTAAAATATATGAATTTGTTTTTCCGCAAAAGCAGACAAAAAATCATGATGCTTACCCTGAAAGCAGTTTCTCAGAGCCAAAAGTACATTATAACTCCCTGCAAATCGCCAACAAAACTCCTGGGAATGCAGCTATCAAAGAAAATGAATTCATAGCTGTGGTCCACGAAAATACCCCATATTGGGCAATGTTTAGATGCCCGTGCGGATGCGGAACTGTTATTTCTCTATCGTTACAAAGAATCCATAAGCCAAGTTGGACCGTAGAAAAAAGTAACTATGGGCGACCTTCTCTTTACCCGTCAGTATGGCAAAACAAGGGATGTTGCAGTCATTTTTGGATAAAAGATGGCAGAGTCCACTGGTGCGGGAACTCAGGAGTCGAGCCATGGATTGCTGACCCAGAACATTACTCAAGACCAAAAAAAGCCTGAACATTAGTGTAATGGCGTCGACCTTGCGATAAATTCCGCAAACGGTTTAATTTCCCCACGCGAACTCGCTGCCTCAAGTGCTGCCATGTAATTACTCCGCTGCTCAATTCGGATTACTGTCCACGGATACCCGCCAGAAGCCAGCATGGCATTCATCAGAAACCGCCCCAGTCTACCATTGCCGTCAAAATACGGATGGATGTACACAAAAAGAAAATGTCCCAGAACAGCTCTTACTGCTGCGCTGGGTTCAGCCTCCAGCAGGTCGCACAGTTCCGGCATCATGTCGCGGACTGCATCCTGTGAAGGTGGAACATGGGTTGCTCCCCTGATAAAAACCTTGTCAGTTCTGTAACCAGCCAGATCCGCCGGCTTGAGAAAACCAGCATCTACATTGGGTGAGAAAAGTTTGCGATACCATGAAGCGTGATCCTGCCGGAAAACAGCGCCTGGGTTTGCCCCTATCAAAATACTTCTGATCGTATTTTTGACCTCATTATGAGCAAGCCAGTACCCATGTGCCGCCATGGCATTTTTCATTTCCGCGTCAGAGTCATTACTGTCCGGATTCCAGTCCCCGGTAGCGACCTTTTGAATAAGTTCCGGAGTGACTCGATACCCCTCAATGGAGAGAGAGTGATATGCATCGGTTTTGTAGTTTTCTTCAACTACGTCCATAAACTTCTCAATGTCAGACGGGATGCCGGGTTCAGGCGGAAAACATCCGGAAACGGTCTCTCGCATGGCTTGCCACATTAAACGCATCCGCAGAACATAAGGCGATTGCGCTCTGGTGAATGCCAGAGCCGGCGGTGCTACACTGAATGGATTTGTCTCGTTGACCACATATCCTGCTGCTCTCATGGTTGCCAATACATTATCCGCCAATTCTTCACGCCCCGAAGCCCGCAAAGCCCCGACAAGGCGCCCGGCAACAATGCTATGCCCTCCTTCAAGCAGTTCCCTGTTGAGATCCGACGCGTCCCGCAACTGATGAAGTGCGATATGGGCATCTTGGGCGTAGGTTGTAAAAAACGCTTCCGGCACACGGACGAGAGCTACCGCAAGTGTCAGAACACGGATTCGCTCCACCATCTGGATTTTAGCGGCAGGAACAAAATCCTTTGCCTTGTAGTCCAGGATCGAGCAATTATCAGGCAGCTTCAACAGGCCGTTTTGTCCAAGCGGAGAATGGACCACAACCTGCTGCGGCGTAATAGTCTTACCCGAATGCAGAAATAATGAGTATTCAGCTGACACATGCCATTGTTCACCAAACCGCTCGGTGCAATAGCCCTGGATGAAGTCACGCATCGCAGCATACCAGGGTGTACTGTCACCGGTCTCTTCGCCAGGCCGGCAGGGCATATACCACCCCTTGACAATCGGTCGCAGGAAGCCATTCTTGACTAGACTTTCCCGCTGCATTCGTGACAGATCACTCGACTTTATGGCGGTTTTACCGTCGTCCTGCAACCTCTTCAGGGCGGTTAGAGCATCGGCAAGCCTGCGTTGTGCCGGAGTTGTAGCCATTGCACTCCCTCTTTCATAGCTAGATTATTGTGATTCACAATAGCTAGATTATTATGCATTGTCAACGCTAGATTATTGCGTGTTGTTGCGGCAAGATTATTCTGTGCATCAACGAATAAAAGGCGACCACTTGGGCCGCCTCTATCCAGACCGGACGGGTATCCGGACTGAAGATGCTAGTAGGGTTTCACCCCAGAAAGAATGGCAAGAACCTCGAATTCGCCTCCTGCAAGATTGCTTCTCTGCAGAGCCTTCTCAAACTCCTCCCAACTCAGTGTGAACTCCCTACCGTTAATGCGTGCTCGAACTGACATGACTCTATCCCCCTTATCGTTTTGATGGTGGCCCAAAAGGGCTCCCTACAACCACCGCTTGGACGGTGGCTCTAAGGAACCCTTTTGGGCTGGGGGAAGAGTCGAGGGAGGGTGCATAGCACCGCTCCCCCGTTATTTATAAGAGTCCCTTTTCGACAAAACTCAGGAACTCGTCATCACCTACTATGATGTGATCCAGCACCTTGATGCCGAGAATCTCGCCACTTTCCTTGAGACGTCTGGTAATGGCGATATCTTCCTGGCTAGGTGTCGGGTCACCTGTCGGGTGGTTATGCACGAGAAGGATGGCTGCCGCATTGGACAGGCATGCTGTCTTGAAAACCTCCCGTGGATGAACGATGGCCTGGTTGAGTGAGCCGATGGACACCCGGTCGAAACAGACGATCCGGTTCTTGCCGTCCAGATGCAGCACCACAAAATGCTCCTTCGTCTCACGCCGGAGATCCCGGAACATCTCATAGACCTGCTCGGGTTTCGTGAAGCGCATGGATACCCACTCAGGGGCATCATCGCGCACCACTTCGTTACGGTAACGGGCCTCGATAGATTTCATCATGATACGTTTGGTGACCGGTGGTACCGGCTCACCGAAAAGATTGAGTTTCATGTCCTCCTCCGATAGAGAGGGCGGACTTCCCCCAGGGGGCAGTCTTCGCCCCCACAGGGTTGATTGTTATTGATTCAGCTCTGGAGAGCCAGTACAGCCTCCCGAAAGTTCACGCCATCCATTTCCATCGTGGCGCTGATCGAATCCCATGACCGGTTGCAGACAAAGCAATGGACATGGTTATCGTACAGCGCCATGGACGGATTGCGGTCCTTGTGAAACGGACAGCAGCGGTACCGCCCCTTGGAAAAGTCGATGATGCTGGTGATGGGATACTGACGGGCCTGGTCGATCATCTCCGGGGTTATCCCACCGGGTGCCTGCACCGTCTCCTTGCCGTTGACGTGGTTGAGAAGCGCTGTTGCCTCCCGTTTCAGGGGGCGCAGCTCCTTTTCCTGGTCTCTGATGAAGGATTCAGTCAGGGCCTTGACCAGCGGATCAGAACTTCGCTCGATCCGCCGTTGGGCTCCCCAGATTTCACGCTCCAGATGTTTGATTTGCGGTTGCAGGAAGGCCAGTCGGCGCATGATCGCATAGCGTTCCGGTACGCCGAATTCCTTTGCCGCAGAGATGACGGTTTTCACAGTCATTCTTCTCGTACCTCCTGTAGTGTGATGGCCTAATGTTCATGCTGTGCCTCCGACTACTCGTACCGAACGAAAAGGAGTCCCCCAGACAGCTTCGCCGCCGGAACTGCTCCGGGATTTGATCTCCAGGTGGCATGGTATCCACCCGGTTGACCGTCCGACGATGAAACGTCGGCGATCCCCGTAGCAGTCGATGACCTCCACGCGTTTTCCCTCCAGACCGATCAGGTCGGCTGTCAGGTCGACACGCGAGCGCCATCCGGTCGAGATATTCTTCTGGCGAGCTTTATCAACCAGGGCAGCGTACTTGCGATAAGCTGCCATGGTGCCGCGTTCGGTTGGAACAGGGGAATGTTCAGGAGAGTTCAGTTCAGTTGCCAAGGCTGCCGCCTTGTTCAAGACGACATCGAAGCCCAGGCAGGTATAGAACTCGCCATGGTCGAGAACATAAACACCGCCGGCATAGCCGGGGTTGAGAGTGATTTTTGTGGGCATGGTCAATCTCCTTTGCCATTAGCCAGGCAGACAGACTTCCCCCCGGGGAGTATCGTGTCTCCCCGCTGGATGGATTATGATTATTGGGTCAGTCGCGCAGTCGTTCGTCCCAGCAGCACTCGCCGATGAAATGAGCGTATTCGTCTCTCTGGTAGAAGATGCGTGCGGAGGGTTGCGGAATCATGTTGCCGCAGCCGACGCACTTCACTGCCCGTTCAATGGGGCTGTCTGCTACCGTCAGTTCTCGGATGAAGGTTCCATCGCAGTTCTGACATTCAAAAATCTCCCGGTCGATCCCCAACAGGGTGTCGGTTCGTGAGACTTCCAGAAAACAGCCGCATACCGGGCAGCCGAAATGATCAGGTATACCGCTTTCGGTATTTCTCTCATGTTCGTAATTGTTGCGGGCGACGCAAAGATTCTCCTCAAAGTCAATTTCCATCCGCTCACAAAAATGCATCAGGTCCGTGAGCATGTCCTTGACGTCGTCTTCGTCGCCATCGAAATCCCGACCTTCAAGGGTCAGGCAGTAAGCCTGCATGACCGTGTCGATCCTGCCGGCACGTTCCTCGTTGGTCGGTTCGTCTGTCGCTTGTTCAAGAGGGCTCATGTCACCACCCCCTTGCGTTCATTTGATTGAGAACCATTTCCAGATCGATTCCGGACTCGGTAATCTTCTCGATGTGTCCAACAGCATGGGCGATTTCGCCGCTGCTCTGGGGTACGTTGAGGAGACATTCCTCCTCGAATCCCTCGACATCGTAGTCGAGAATGATCAGGTCCAGATCCGAGATCCGTTCCGGTGCATTGCTGATAACGCTCTGCACCAGTCCTCCTTCGAGGATGACACCGACAATCGGTTTTGCTGGGGGCGAGTCATCCGTTCCCGGGCCAATGTTGCCGGTTTCAGTCTCACTGATCCGCTCTTCCAGCCACTGGCCGGTAAAGCTGTACTGGATGTCGTCGGCAGTAATGAAAATCGCTCCGCCGCCGAAGCCATCCGGTCGCATCTTTGAGCAGGTGTAGGCGCTCTCCTTGGAGATCCAGGGAAGTTCGCCGTTGGAGCGGCGAATAATCTTTTGGAACCGGTTGAGAAGATCGTCCTCGGTGAGTTCGATCTCTTCACCGTCGGGTTCTTCCGAGTCGAGGTAGCCGTTGCAGCACCACTCATCCGCGTAGAGGTAGAACTTGTCCTCGCCGTCGGGTTCGAGAGTGATACTGAACGCCTCGATGAAACGCCGATCCTCGTCTGTGAGCAGATGTTTTGGAATGGAAGGTTGAAAAATTGCTTGGGAATAATAGTCTGCCATGGTCAGTCTCCTTTGCTTGATGCTGCGGGGAAACAGATCCCCCGTAGGGAGACGTGTCTCCCCGGCGGGGTTGGCAATTGGTAATCAGGAAACCCTTCTGATGGTGCCGCCTTTGTCGGTATACCACCCGGGGGGAACTGACATGCCGTCCGAGACAACGAACAACATCTCGGGGCGGTGCTTGTTCCGTACGAGATAGTAGCCGCGGCCCTTGGCATCAAAGGCTTCATAGGCGGCCATACCAATGGGGTCGTTCATGGGCTGCCAGGCGAGACAGCTGAGGTCCTTTCCTCTCATGGCGCCACTCCTTCCCCGGAACCGTGGAGATTGTATTCGTTGTCTCCACTTTCCGCGTAGGTTTCCCGTTCGTCATAGACATCCGGCTCATCGAGCACCGTGAGCAGCACGGTGTCGGTTTCCCACCTGACATCTGTATGTTTGTAGTACCCCGACCAGAAGAAATCGCTGTCGGTGACGTTCAGAGTGTGGCACTCCATCCGCCCATCGAATTCCTTCAGGGCAACCTTCCCGTCAACCGAGTCGGTGTCCCAGTCTGCCGTCATGAAATCACAGACGTAGTTGAACTCCGAGACCTTGTAGACTTTCAGATCACGGACTGCGACTGCCAGCGCCTTGATCCGCTCGATGAGCTTGGCGTCAAGATCTATGATGGCGTAGTCCGCGTTGTCGGAGCAGAACTCGCTGTTGTCATGAACAGGAATGATCAGTTTTTTCATCGTAAAGCCTCCTTGTTGGGTGTTGTAGGGAGGCGTCCCTAACGGGGGATCACCTCCCGTCCGGGTAAACGAATTTTTATCGTGTCAGTTTGTCCTGCAGCATACCGAAAAGTGCAGGTGGCAATTCTTCGACGCTATAGACGACGCCGTTGGTCGGGAAGAGCGTACGTACCGACTCTTCACAGATACCAAGCCCCATGGGCTCGATGCCTTGCTCCAATAACCACTTGATTGCCCTCTTGGAGGTACGCCGGTCATCTGGTTCGCCGTCAGTGACGGTGAGCAGGATTTTCCGTGGTTCCTCTCTTTTAAGCAATTCAACCCCAGACCAGTACAGCGCCTGGGCCAAAGGTGTGCCGCCACCTGCCGACATTCCAAATCTGGACGAGCAGGGACGCTCTCCAAACCGCACCAGAGGTGCTACCCCTTCGCTGTTGCCAACTGGAAAAGCGGCAACAGCGGCAAAACAGCCGGGGATGGAATCAAGTGCTTCAGCGACGACAAAGGCGGTTTTCGTTGCCACCTCGATCTTCTGGTGTTGCATACTCCCGCTTCTGTCCACGAGAATCATGATGGCGGTATTGACCTCCGTCTTCTCCTCCTGATGCAGAAACAGCCTGGTGTCGTGTAATGCGAGACGATGCACCACCCGGTTATCAATCTTGCTACCGGTGCGGCGTGCATGACGTCTCCTCAGCCGGCTTGCCTGGATCAATCCGCTGAGCCGGGCTCTGAGCAGCGCCGTATGTCTTCTGATTTCATGAATATCGATGGGAAAGGTGCGCAGAGAGGCCTCCGGTGGAAGCAGAACGCCACCCCGATTGCCGACTGTTTCACCCTCCGTTATCAGTTCCTGTTTGAGAATTTCACCGACATCGCCAAACCCGCCAGGGTCACAATCGAGCATTTCCTGAAGGGCCTCGGGATTACCATCCAGTTGCCCACCGGAACCACTCTTGGGAACAGAAGGCGATGGATTGGCCGCAGCTTGGGACTGAGAGTCATCGCCAGCTGCAGTACCGGTGCTATCACCATCGGGTGATGAACCACCGGCACCCTGTTCCGATTGCCCTGACTGCTGGTCAGTGCCGGATGTCTTATTGTTTTCTTCCTGATCATCGGAACTGCCATCAGGTTTTGACCCATCAGAGGCGCAGGTGGTTTTCGTCTTCTCGCCTTGCTGACGTTTCCGTTCCTGCTCCTGTTGCTGTTTTTCATCACGGATCAACCGCAGGATCTCTTCCGCCATGGATTGTGAGTCCCTGGTGGAGACGAGATTCGGAATTCTCTCGGTCAGATCCAGCAACCTTTTGTATCCGTTGCCGAGAAAACCGTTGACCGTACTGCTGGTCATGGCAAGGATGTCACTGAAGTCCTGATTCAAGGTCAGCCGTCCCCTGGCGCATAGCCATGACAGCAGGGTCTGCGGAGGGTCTTGAAGTGACGGTGTGAAACTCCCCTGTTCCTTCAGGTGCTCGGCCAGATCTTTCAGATTCGACCGGCACCCGGGATACTTCGCTCCCATCATCTTCTCGATACGGATGTCTTCAAGGATGTTTGTCAGGCACTTGTGCATGGAGGTACTGCTTTTAACGCTGAAATCCGTGAACCGGATGTGGGCGCTCTCGTGGTCGATATAGCCACGGGCAAGCAGTGCCGCCTCTTTGCTGTCCGGCAGGGACGGAAGATTGATAATCCGTCCGTTGGTGTATGCCTGGTCGCCGGAGATCTGTACCTGAATGTCGTATTTTTCCCCGAGTGCCTTGGCAACCAGGGGCAGTGTCGTGTGTTTCATGGCGGCCTCCTAGAAAAACCATTCGCTGGGCAAGCTTACCGGCTCAGCGGTTCTGGTTTCGAGAAGGATGGTTTCGGCGACCTCGTCTTCTTCCTCTGCCGGGACTTCATCCAGCGGCAAATCACCGAGGACATGCAATATCCCGATAAGAGAGGTCAGATTCCGTCCTTCAATGGGACCGCTCTTTGGCAATGAGGCCAGTACTTCTTCAACCTGGACAGCCAGAGTGAGCAGGTAGGGAGAGAGGAACTCAAGACCACGCAGTTTTTCGAGCATGGACTTGATCGGGCGTAGCGCTTTCCGGGTTACGGAAGGGCGTCCCTTGTACGACTCCTCCCAGGCTTGCCTGGCTTGTTGATTGATTTCATAGATCAGCCGTTCTGACAGGGTACTGGCATGTTCGTTCAGCCCCTTGTCCAGTCCGTCGATGTTCTTGACCTTGAACGCCTGGACTGCGAAGCCCAGACGACGTGCCGCTGTTGACGCTGGTTCTACTCCCTTTTCGATGATGGCTGCCCATTCGGGGTTCGCATCAATCCATTCCCTCAGACTGCGGTCGTACTCCGACAGAAATTCCTGCTTCTCCTTCTCAAACTCATCCCGGACAC
Organism: Geomobilimonas luticola; assembly: GCF_018476905.1. Taxonomy (GTDB): domain Bacteria; phylum Desulfobacterota; class Desulfuromonadia; order Geobacterales; family Geobacteraceae; genus Geomobilimonas; species Geomobilimonas luticola. Next base: position 1,238,801 of record NZ_JAHCVK010000001.1, on the reverse strand, counting down.
CGTCGAGGATCTTCATCACCTCGTCGGCTTTACCCTCCGGTATGGCGTAGCCACCGAGGAATCTGACACCTACCGCTTCACACTGCCGTTCGGCACGACGCTTCAGGGCACTGAATACGGCAAGTTTCTCCGGGTCGCAGATCTTCTTGCTACCGAGAGTGGCCAGTTTTTCGGGAGGGAGTTTGGAAAAGTCGAGTCCAAGGTCTTCCGGCGAGAGTTTCTTCCGGCCAGTCCAGAGTGAAATGGACAGGGACACAACTACCAGCTTTGAAAGTATTTCGTTCATGTTCTTTCTCCTTTGATCAGTTTGATGGTGTGATCAAGGGAGGCCCCCAGCAGGGAGAAGGCCTCCCCTGAAGGGCATTAGAAGAACCAGTCCTTGGTGTCTGCACCGGACATGAGATCCTTCATGATTGTTTTGTCGGTCTGTTTCCGGGGTGTTGGCTGAACAGGTTCACGAGGCGGCGATGAAGCGACTTCGTAGTACCCTTTGGCCAGCTTTTCCTTCTTCTTCTTGGAAACGAACGTGAAAGCCTCGGACATTGAGTTGACGTCATAAGACTTCGTCTGCCCCTGGCTGCGCGTTGGCCCCCAGTTGACCGTAACCCGTGGCGGATCGTCATGAATCTGGGCGATCCAGAACTTGCCGCCAGCCGCAGTGTTGCACTGGAGGTGGAGATGCTGTCGTAATGCCATGCCGCACCCCCTATCCGCCGAAAACGCGTTGCGCCAGTTCGTGCAACGCCTCGCGGCTTTCCGGCTCTGCTCGGTACCCGAGAGCACGGTCGAGAGCATGGATGATCGGGTTTTTCCCTTCGGCAGACGCCGGGCGGAAGAGATACACAAGCTTGGCCCATCTGACGAGGGTTCTGGTAGAGAAAGTGACTTCTATTTCCCCTTTGATGAAGAGTTTGCGGATTTCGTTGGCATACGATACCAAAGCTTCCCTGACCGTATCCGCTAAGCTGGGCATGGCTTTGGCCAGAATCTGTCTTTCCTGGACTTCGTCAGGGTAGTCGACTTCAACCATCCAGAAGCGATCCAGAAATGCGCCGTTCTGCCGTAAGGTACCTTGATAGAGACCTGAGCGATCACCGCTGCCGGCGGTGTTGGCTGTCGCAATGAAACGAAAGCCCGGTGCCGGTTTGATGACTTCACCACCCTTTTCCGGAATGGTGAGGGGTCTTCCTTCGACGATGCCGTTCAAACCTGCTGCAGTTGCGGGATCGAGCAAGTCGATCTCGTCCAGCAGGAACCAGTGACCTTCCTTCATGGCCATGGCGAGCGGTCCGTAGACATACTCCATCGAGTTGTTGACAATTACGTGATGCCCCACAAGTTCCGGGGTTTCGAGTCTGCTGTGCCCTGTGACGACCATGACCGGTATATTGAGCCGGGCGGCGGTCTGCAAAACGATCGAAGACTTGCCGCTGCCGGTCGGACCGGTCAGGTACAGACCGTCGTTGGCACCCATCATGTACCAGGAAAGTACATCCGACAGGATTTCCTTCCTGAACACATAGTCGCTGTCAACTTCAGGGATGAAGGGGTTGTCGGTCTGAGGCCGACCTTCTACGCAGAGACTCTCTTTCACGGGAATATTGAAGATGTCCTTGATGCTATATTTCATGGTGATCAGCTCCTTGTCCGATTTGGTTAAGTGCCGCGAAGTCAGCTTCCTCGATGAGGTCGTTGAGATCGCGCCCTGTTTTCAGATGCTCCAAAACGATGCCTATGGATTCGGCAACGCAATTGAGGCAGGTATTGGCCCCGAGATGACAACCTATGCCGGTGAGAGCCTTGAACGCATCGACTGGCTCCAGTCCCGAACGGAGACCGTAGGAGACCAGGCGAGCGATGCCATCGGCCATGGCAGAACCACAACCCCCGGCCTTGCCGAAGCGGATGAAGACTTCCATTGGTACAGCTGTCGTGGGGGACAGGGTGACGGTAGTGTAAATTTTCCCGCAGGCAGACCGGCGTTCGATGGTGAAGCCGGGAACAGCCTTGGGACGTGGGATTTTAGGACTCATGGATGCCTCCTTGTAATGACGGCGGGTTACCTCTCCTTTGCGGAGATGACATGCATCCCGCCAAGGGTGATGGTTAATTTCGCTGTCCTACTAAGACATCTACGAGGGGGGAAGTAGGCGCCAGGCGGTGATGATTCTTGGTGAACCATTTACCAGGCGGGCCACGACGAAAACCCCCTTGTACCTGAATTTGAGTGGTTTCGTGTTGAGGAGAGGCAGAAGATGACGAACACCTTCGAGAGCTTCCAGAGGGATGTCACGTTCCAAAACCCGGTTGGCTCCGTGCAACGAGAGGTTGACCTCATTCACAACAGAATCAGACGGGCCAGTCTCCTCTTCCGTATAGATGGCAATGGTTGGCTCCGTCATCCTCGCACCTCCTCCCACCCCACAGGATGAACCTGAGGTTCAGGCGCTGCTGCGGCAATCATGAACATGAAAAGCATGGCCGCGATCAGCAACAGTGAGGCGATGGCATGCAGGGCCTCTTTCAGGTCTTCATGCCTTTTCTCACTTGAGAAAGATTTAAGGTCGGGGGGCAACGTGCCGGTACGATAGATTTTCATCGGGGATCTCCTTTCAATGGGGGCGCACGCCTCCATGAATGGAGATTTCCCATGGGGAGCGTAACGCCCCCTTGTGGGGTTGGATCAGGCCGCCTGTGTTGCGAGCGGCATGAATGGTTTGATTTCAAGCTTCAGAAAACCGGATTTCGGTTTCGTGACTTGATCATAGATATCCGGATACGAGTTCTTCAGCTTCTTGCTGTCGACGATCACCGAGTCAGCCACCGAGGTTACATTGACCAGGATTCCGTCTGAAGCCCCCTTGAATACTCCATCCGCAAACGTGAGGATTTCGTTCTTCAGGACTTCCAGTCGAGCTTCGATCCCTTTTTTCTGTTCGTTCAGTTCCAGGTATGCCCTGCCAGCGTGATGGATTTCCGGGGGGAGCTCCATGTCAATCGCATGAGCGGGACATCCGTGGCGAAACGAACAGTATCCGCAGAGAAAGCCAGGTTCCGTTTTAGGTGCACACTCGCCTCGTGTTGCCGCAAGGATGTGCTGACCTTTTTCCATAAGCTGATTAAACACCAGCTTGTTGGGTGCATAGTTATTGAATTCCCGATATGTTCCCGCATTGAGGTCAACCACCAGAATTGAGCCGCCGATTTCCACTTCAGGATCGAGGGTGAGATGCAGCAGGCCCATCTGGACATGCAGTTGATCCACCCATGATGCGTAGGGTTCGTCGGGGATGCCATCGGTCGATTTCATCTCCACGATGTGCAGCCGTTTGGTCTGCCGGTTTGCATAGAACAGAAAGTCAATGTGACACCTGATTGCAGGGATGTCCGGGTGACGTACTTCGACTTCTTCCTCGAAGAGAGCGCCGCCAGTCCTGAAAAACTCGGCATACATGGCTTGCGCAGCATGGCCACGGGAAAAGCGCAGGAGTGTCGTGATGTCGTGACTGGACGGGCATTGTTTGCCGAGAGCTGCTTTACGCGGGCAGCCGGCAATATCGGAGGCTCCGACGTATCCGGTACGGTCACCAAGATGTGAAGATTGTTTCTGCTGATGGGTCGGAATAGCCCGTCCCAGAAATGCAGCGAGCTTGCTCATGGCTGTCTCCTTTCAGATCAGAAACGGCAGAGTTCCGACTGCGGTGAGCAGGGAACCGAAAATAACGCCGGCAATGATCCTGGTGACATCGATGCTGATCTGTCGCTCCTTAACGGGCGCATAGACCGGTATCTGACAACCTTTGATTGTTACGTGTTTGATGATGTGGGTAGTCATGATCCTGTCTCCTTGTCTGTGGGTTGTACCCGGCAGAGGAGACAAGACACCCCCGGTAGGGAGAAAGTCGTTGTCTCCCTGCTGAGGTAGGTTGTGAGTGAGGTTCAGTCTGGTACGTCAGGTGCTACCGGTACTGCCAGCATTTGCCCTTGCCGTCCCATTTGAAGCCGTGGTCTTTCAGCCATTGGCGGGCTGAGGTGTCGTTGAAGTCCGGGAAGGCGAAAATCTCCGATTCATCTGCGGAGAGTTCCATCCTGATCCCTTTGGCTGTTAGATACCCGATGATCTCGGAAGTCGAAACTGGTTCGGCTTCGTGGGATGATGGGTCGCTGTCCGGTTTGGCAGTCTGCGATGTCCCGGAGGTAGTGCTGGTACTGCCGGCACTGTATCCCCCGTTGTGTTCCGTCTGCCTGTAAAGGTCAGGATCTTCCTCGATGTCCTGGGTGAAGATGTCCGAGGCAGCGGTCGAGGTGAGTACTGCATCCACCAATCCCCGCTTCTTGGCCATTTTCAGGCAGGTGTTGTAAAAGTCGGCAGGATTGTCGTGTTCGACCTTTTCTCCCTGCCTGGCGATTTTCCAGTTGCCGCTGTCATCCTTTTTTGCGCTGAAGCCGCGTCCACCAATGATCTCCTGCGCCTTTGCCGGATTCTCCTTGCGAAGATCCCAGTATTCCTTCGGTACCGGCTTATTCGTCAGTTCAACTGGACCGACTCGGAAACGATACTTGCTTTCCATGGTCGAACACGAACCGACACCTGTACCAAGACGCTGGCCTGCTGGTGAGTAGAGCGTCACCTTGATGCGATACTCACGATGGCCGAGATGCAGGTCGATGGTTTCCACCTCCACGTCGTTTGCCAGCCTGAAGGTCAGCATGAGCTTTTCGGCGCCCGGTTTGAGAAGAACTGCTTTGTCTCCGCAACCGGGAATGGTGCCGTAGTGCTCGCCTGATTTCATAACGTCACGCATGACGTACTGGATCAGGTTTACCTGGGCCTTCAGTTCACTGATGTTGACGGCGTGGTGAGTGAGGGATGATGCGGTGGGACTGATGGGAATGATTTGAGCTGGTGCGTGCATCTGTCTGTCTCCTTTTCTGTGGGTTGTGTCCGACAGGGAAGACAGACCAATCCCTTTGGGGATTTGGTAATGTCTCCCCGTAGGACTGTTGAGTTGTGGTTACTGGTTGTTACTTAGAACGGATCAGTGTCATCATGCGGAATGTCCTCTTGTGCCTGGCTGCTTGATGGCTGTTCGTCACTCCCGTCGGGAATGCTGCCATTTTTACTACCAAGCATGAGAAGCTTGTCGCCGATGATCTCGGTTGTGTAGCGATCTTTACCGTCCCGATCTTGCCATTTGCGGGTCTTGAGTTTGCCGTCGAGGTAGACACTCTTTCCTTTCGACAGGTACTCGCCAGCTACTTCTGCGAGACGTGCGTAGAGGACGATGTTGTGCCACTCGGTCCGGATCTCCCATTCGCCGCTTTTGGTCTTTACCTTCTCACTAGTCGCGAGTGAAAAACTTGCGACAGCGGTGCCTCCTGGTGTGTACCTGATTTCAGGATCACGACCCAGATTGCCGATGAGTTCTACGCGGTTCAAACTTGCCATACTGCCTCCTTGTTGGTTTTCCCGAAGCAAAGAGACAGATGTCTGTCCCGTAGGGAGAGAACATAGTGTCTCCCGGTCGGGATGTGGTGAAAGTATCCGCCGCTTACAAGGCTTGTCGCGGATTTTGAACAACAAAAAACCCACTCCGGCCATTGCCAGAATAGGTCACTGTTCTTCATGATTATTGGTTGTCAGAGGCACGCGCTACATAGATGGGCGCACCTTCAGGTTGGGTTCAAGTCGCATTACCCATACGACTGATCGAGGAAGGCATAAGCCGTTCCTGGTGTCATCCGGAAAGGGGCAACTGCGGCCTTGTCTTTCCAGGTAGTTCATCCCTGCCGGGGGCATTTCTTCTTCGGGCTATCCGAAAAAGTCTGTCCGGGGCTCTAAGGCCGCACGGAGTCTCTTGAAAGAGTCTATAATACTGAAACGCTATCGATATTCCTCTTGCAAGTCAAGAGGATTTACCCGGGACGACCCATTTGGCATCGTCCCGGTTCGACTGAAACAGAGTAATCATTTCTTGCCGGTTTCTGCCCCAGGGACTGCCTGCTTCTCCTGCTTTTTGAGAGGGTGATCGAATCCCCGGGGCGGCTTGTACGTGTAGTCGAGCAACTGGCACATTTCTGCATTCATGAGGTTGAGTTCTTCCTTGATCCGCCGGCTCCGGTCGATGTAGCTCTTCACTACCTCAAATGTCAGGGACTCCCTCCTCCCCATGTTCATCCGCATCTGGTAGACGAGATTATCGTTTGAGTTGAGAATGTTGATGAAGTCGCCGGTATCACGAGCGCGACAGAAAACAACACTTGTATCGTCGCGTTTTGCATTCTCCAGTTTTCTCGCCTGCCAGTCGATTTTCTTGGAAGCCGGAGGGGCGCTGTTGCCCTTATCCGCCTTGGTATTCTTGTCTGCCATGATTCCTCCCTTTTATTGTTGTTAGATTCTACCGGTCGCCCGCATGGCGATGCCCTTGCCGAACCGATCTGATAATTCCGAAAACACCGTGTCGTCGAACTTCTTCATATTCTGGACGATCATATCCACTGCATTGATCTCAGAGGCTGCATTGGCGTAACTTTGCTGGGCAACGCTCAGAAGTTGCAGCGTCTTTTCCTCAAGCGTCTGGATATGCTGCATACCTTCGCCGAGGAGCGCCAACTGGCAGGTCTCCGGCGAAGCCCCGGCTTTATTCCCCTTCTGGGTAGACATGATGTTGCGGGCCATCTCCTGCAACTGGACTGCACGCCCAAACAGGTCGAGCAGCATGTAGTAGCCGTAGGCACGGGCCGTCAGTTCCGCCAGCTTACCGATGACCTCGCCCTCGGTGTTGGTGGCCGTGGCATTCTTGAGGATCAGGCCGACCGACAACGGCGTGCTTTTGAGAAACGCCTCTTCGTCGGCGGTGAGTGCCGTTTTCGATTTGATCTTGGTGGCGATGGACTGCATCTTGCCGGCCATGTAGACCATCAGGTTCTTGTTGGCATCGGTGATATCGGCACAGGCCCCGGCGGTATCCCGTCCCTGGGCAGAGCCGCTGATGAAGGAATCGAAGCTGTTATTCTTATCGCACGGAGGAATGTACTGGGCCTGGTAGGTGGTGCCGGTCGTCGCCGGGTTCTGGATGACCACATCGCCGATGAATCCGCGCACCAGTTTGACGTACTCGCTACTCATCCCTTTCTTGCCGGCCAGATTCTCCAGGACCGATCCGTCCCCGAATACCTGCAGGACTTCCGTCGGGCAACCGGCAGTGGCACTGGTGGCCGAGGTCTGGGTCGTGCCCGGAACGCCAGGCTTGTTGCCAGCATTGGTCTTTTGCTCGCTCTCGAACAGCTTGCTGACATCCTGATACAGATCCTTGGCGCCACTCGATACCATGAAGTCGGTCTGGGCCGTCTTCATCTCAGCCTTCAGGCTGTCGGACATGACTGACGAAAACGGACTGGCAGCGGTCGCCACCAGTGCCTTGGCCGCCTTGCAGTCGTTCAACTGCAGCGAGTTCAAACGATCGGTAATGGCTTCGAGGGTCTTGATGGTGTCGGCCACCTGGGGTGCCAGGGTCTTCAGGGCGATATCGAAAGCAGCCGCCGGTGCTGCTGACAGAATGTTCTGGAGCTTCTGGACCAGGTAATCCACGTTCAGGAACGAAAAACCGCCGAGGAACATGTCGATCCCGCCGCAACCGGATTTCAGCTTTGGGAGAGAAGCGGTGAACAGATGGTCGTCGGTGTTTGCCCACCTGGCAGAGAAACTGCCGCCAGTGTAGTAGCCACGCTTTGACCCTTCATAATAGCTGGGAGAAGTGGAGCTTTTCTGCTGCACCCAGTCGTCGACCCAGCCGGACCAGGAAAGGACCGGATTCAAGGCTATGGCTGCCGCCAGGCAGGCGGCGGTGGTTCTGGTAATAACGGTTCGTTTCACACTGACACCTCTTCTCTCTGTTGCTGTAAGACAAGCAGACTCATGGCCGCTCCTTTTCAAGAAGACGGCGTTTCTTCACGTCGAAGCTGCCACCCTTCTGGAATTCGTAGAGCGAATATTCTTCCGGAGAGATATCCCCCTTCAGGAGCCGTACGGCCCGGTATGCCTTGTCCTCGATCTCGTCTGCGGATATGACGCCTGCCGAGACCGGTAGATAATCCTGATTCCCTTTCTGGATCAGAATCAGGGTTGGCGTGATCTCCACACTGAATTTTGCAGCAAGCCCCGGGTTTTCACTGATATTGACCCTCTTCACGGTCCAGCCGGTCTCGTTGGTGAACCAGTCAAGGATGCGGGATTGCTCATCGCAGTAGCTGCAGTCAGGTCTCTGGAAATAGATCAGGGCAAAGTCATCCCGGTTGTCCCGCAGGATACGCTGCCGTTCCTCATTGATCTGGGAGATCCTGGCCAGGTTGCCGGGAGTCGTGATCGGATAGTCCTTCTTGGTGGTCAGCTCCGGGTACTTCTGCCAGACGAACTGGGCCACGTTGGAAAAAGCCAGCGCCTTCTTGCGGGCGATCTCCTGGATCTCGAAGTACTCCTTCACATTTTCTTCGCTCGGCTTCTGGACAGCCTTCTTCTTCAATGCCTCGGCGAACTCCTGGAACTGGTCGGGATGCATCTCCCAAACCTGCTCATAAGAATAATCCTTGAGCGATGGCGTACTCTTGGGCGGTTTCTTCTTCTTTTCCTGCTTTTCGGCCTGCTTCTCAGGTTCTTTCTGGTACCACCACCAACCCTTGGCCGAGTCGGTATAGTAGCCGGCAGAAGCGGTGGTCACGGAGAGTTGGAGAATAGAAGCCAGTATCAGTCTCCTCATTCTTTATCCTCCGCCTGCTTTGGTCTGATGTCCTTGACGATTTTTCTCAAGACCGGGGGTTTGGTGCTTTCCAGATCGGAGGTGAGCACACCGAAGGCATCGACCCGGAACGGGATCAGGAGTTTGTTGAATGACTTATCGTTATTCGACACGATGGATGCATTCGTTGTGTAGTACGCATTGGTCATGAGTTCCGTGGCAATGGCATCTCTGGAGGCACTCAGTTCCCAGACGACGGTATAGAGAAGATTACGTTTGGTTTCTTCATCAGCATCAGCCACCAAGATCATGGGATCGCCATCGCTAACTTGATGGATCACCTGCCAAAGTGCTTCTGGCTTCACATAGACCAACCCGTTCGGCAGTGAAACGGCCAGCCACTTGACTCCGGACGAAGTTTTCTCCACTTGGTTGATCAATCCGTGGATGCCACCAAGGATCGCATCGGCATTGAACCATGCAGGAAGCTTTATCTTCTGGGGAACGTACTTTCCCGATTCTGGAGATCCGAGCGGGTGATCCCATTCCTGCGAAATGTTTTCTTTAGCGACAGGCACATCAGGTTGTGGCAGCGACTCAGCTATTGGCAGCGAACTTTCTTCAGAAGCCCTCACCTGCGCCATCTGCCCAATAAAAGCCCCCATCTCATCATTACGGGCCTCCTGGTCACACCGTTTCAAACAGGCCGTGAGCGGGTTGTTCGGAGTTATCTGGTGATGGTTGCGGATGATGCTGTCGAGCTCAGCCCTGTTCGACAGCGCAACGTATTCCGGTATGCTCGCGAGTATGAGGAGCGCTATTTGCGGATGATCTGCAGTCGAATAATACTGGCTGTGGAAAGAGGGAATTTTCCCGATGTCATGCGCCAGTGAGACGATGAGGATCGTAGGCAGCATGATTCTTTCAGAGTTCTTTTCTACGAACTTGCGGGCAACCCCCAGAGAATGCCGATAGAGTGGTACGGTAGCCAATTGAGCAAGAGCTGCTGCCCCGTACGCCGAATCCGGATCTGATATCTGCTTGCCGACAGCTGCGTATTTCTTGATTCCGACAACCGATGGGCATGTCCCTTCCGCGTCAAGGATCTTAAGCAGATAGACGATCACAACCTTGCGGTTCCCATTGATAAGCGGTTCCGGTTCCACAATGTCCCTGTAGAACTCTTCAATCTCCGAATGCCGGAATGTCGGCCGTGGAAATGCGGCTTCTTCCTCCTGTTTTGGAGTAGGTTCACGCCAGAGTCGAGACAGATCCGTGAAGTGAACAACACGGCCTGTCCATACTGAAGATACCGTGGCGAGGTCGGTGCACGGCAGGTCGTCATCCGGTTCCAGTTCCGAAATTGACAGTGGAACCCACGGTTCTTGCTCTACTTCAGCCGGACGCCTGGTTAAAATTCGCCACAGGTTGTAAGCGACCATCAGGAAACCGATAACACCACAGCAGTAGAGCAGGATTATCATGCAGTCCCTCTGCTCATGGTTATGGAAGATGGCGCCGACGGGAAGACTATCTTCAACTGCGGGTCTCTGGCATCACGAGTCACACCCTTGTACCTACCGGAGTAGGTCAGCATGTAGAATTCCCTTGGTTGCAGCCCCAGAATATCCTGCACTTTCAAAATGTCCTGTTCCACTTCACGGGTAGTGACCTGGTTGGACCCGAAAATTCCGGTCAGCACGTTGCGCACGCCGAAATGCCGTACGACGTACTCGGATGTTTCAGCATCAGAACAGCGCATGAAGATCTTGGTGTTGGTGTTGTCGAGGATCGATTTACCGTATTCCTCGCCAATGGCAGCATATATTTGGTTCACGGACTGGGCGAAGGCATGCACCATTACGTCTGCTGATCCAGCCTTGGCGAATAGGTCCTCAATGCCCTGGTAGAACAGGCTCTGGGCTTCATCTATGTAGATGGACAGCGGAGGGAATACTTTCTGCTTGTCAGAGAGATAGACCCTGCCGATGAAGGACTGGATCATCGACAGGAGGACTTTGCCAAGTGTTGTGGCTGCCTCCCTGGTAATCATGGTACCGGTGTGCACGACCATGATTACCCCTTTCTTTCGTTCAAGTCGGCTGATGAAACGGTTGCTGTCGGCCTGGCCGATAATCTTGCCGATGTTGCCAGAGGAAAGCTCCATCAAGCAGGTGCGTAATGTTGAAGACACCTTTGAGTAATACTCCTGGGGAGATTCAAGGATATCCTGGATCATGCCGGCGTTTAGCAGCGCTTCGGGTGTCTTGATTTCCTGCAGTAGCCCCATTGTGCTGCTCAATGATGAACGGCGAATGCTTTGTCTGATGGCATCCATGTTTTGCCTGGGAAGACGTTTTTCCCACTCGGCGATGATGATGTTGGCCGAGATGATGGCCGTAGTGATTTCCTTTGCAATGTTACGGTAGAATGGCTCACGTCCGCCCTGGATGCCTGAAACGATATGTCCGACGAGTTCGTCCGGCATGAAGTAATAGGCCATAGGATCGATGACCGCTGAGTATTCCGGGAAAATCGGCGTTACCAGCATCAAGTCCTTGAGTCTCTCTGCCTTACGGGCAACCTCGAAGATCTTGGTGAAGATCTGCTGGTCACCTTTGGGGTCGAAGTAGACCACGCTGTTGCCTTTCATGATGTCCTGCTCAATAAGGTTCTCGCAGAGTCGCGTTTTGCCAACCCCTGTAGTGCCAAATACGAACATGTGCCGTTTTCGGTATTCATCAGGGATCGAAATCGGAACGATCCGTGTCGGTCGTTCCATCTGGACTCCGTTGCCGATGGATGTCATGAATTCCGGGTTGGTGGTTTTATGGGGCGATGAGGATCTGAACATGTTCCCTCAACTCCTTTCCGACTTTATTGATAGAGGCCTTCGGTATCCGAACCGGCGTAACAACTTCACTGAAGCCGCCGGCGATACGACGTCGGCATTTGATCCCGGTAATGCCGGTCAGGTCCTGAAGCAGCAAAGCCGGCAAGGCACGGGATGTCCGGTTAAGAATAAGTCGAACCTTTGCGATGTCGCCACCCACCATGACGGGACGCACGCTTGTCACCAGGAAGCTGCGCTGCTCACCTATGCGATAACGGGAACGTTCATGTGGCGGCTGATAGCGTAACGGGCATTCTCCGAACAGGATCAGCGGCTTAAGTAAGTCGTCAATTTCCAGTGTTACGTGCAATGTCCCTCGGGAACCGATACGCCCCACGGCGCCGCAAAAAACCCTCCCCTGAAGTTCCTGCAGTTTTTTTGCTTCCAGCAGGATCTGGCGTGTTTGCAGTTCCGTTTCGACATTGTGAATGATATGCCGGCGCAGCTTCTTGGGAATGTCCTTCAACTGCATTTCGACCGGGTGTCCCAGTTTGGGATAGGCAATTATTTCCAGTTCACCCTCTGCCCGGACAGTAACCGTCCTTTGAAAAGCTGCCATCAGTGTCCTTGCCACAGCGCATTCAACAGCATCGACTATCTCGTCCTCCGGCAATCCGTATTTGTGGAGAAGATCAGCGGACAGCATTGCCGAACACCTCATCCCATGGTGATTCGATCCTGGACGTGCTGATGGCTGCGATGAGTGTCGTCGCCTGTGGCTTCGTATGCTCAGCGAGGATGCGATACACTTTCCCGGCGTAACGGTCCCCCTTCGACGGGGTGCGCGAGTTGTAACAACCGACAGCCCGCCAGGTGTAGCCATAATCCTGGATACATTGGGCCAGCACCCAGGCTCCCACCTTTACATTCGTGCATGGCTCTCCCAGTTCATTCCATGTTTTGCCAAGCCTTTTTGCCCAACTAGAATTTATCTGCATCAGGCCATAATCGTAGGTTCCGTTACTGTTGCGATTGATCGCCCGGGGGTTGAAGTTGCTCTCCGTCTTGGCGATGCTCCAGAGCAGTTGTGGCGATATGCCGTATTGACTCCCGGCCTCCTCGAAGCAGAAAGCTCTGGCCTGGACCGGCACGCAGGCAAGACTGATCATGAGCAGGCAGATACCTGGTATTCGACACATTCGTTCCTCCTGACTGATAATCTTGTAGGGGGGAAGGTGGCACCGTCTTGACAAGAAGATATGATCGAGAGTATATAGTGAACAGGTGTACACTATTACAAGGAGAACACCGTGATCGCCCTTACTGAACGGCAGCAAAAGGTTTTAGACTTCATTACCCGTTTTACGCAGATGCATGGATACTCACCGACAGTGCGTGACATCGCGGCTCACCTTGGTGTCAGCAGCCCTTCCGGGGTGAATCGGCATCTCGAAGCTCTCGAAAAAAAAGGATGGCTCAAGAAAACAGGGGCATCCCGCGGGATAGTACTTACTTCACACGGAGGACAGTCGATTCCCCTACCGATAGTTGGCACGGTTCGCGCCGGCCAATTACAACCGGCTATCGAAGACATCCAAGGATTCTTTTCTGTGGATCAAGGGCAGGTTAAAGGGGAAGGCTGCTTTTTTTTGCGGGTGAAGGGTAACTCAATGATCGGTGCAGGGATTTTTGATGGTGATCTGGCACTGGTTCGTCCTCAGCCGGTGGCTGAGAACCGCGATACCGTAGTTGTCATGGTGGATGGGGACGCGACCCTCAAGTGGTTTCACCGCGAACCGAATCGCATCCGTTTGCAACCCGCCAACCCCAATATGGAACCGATATATGTGGGACCGGATCAAAACGTTTCGATAGTTGGCAAAGTAGTCGGAATTTATCGTCAGCTGGAGTAAGTCGTGGAGCGGATTAAAGAACAAATACGGATAGCCACGATCTTTACTCCCGGCAGATTGATCAAGCCGGTATGGTTCGACTGGCACAACCGGAAGCACACCATCCTGGAGACAACCTACCACTGGAAGGAGCATGTCGGCGCAGCCACACTGATGCATTTTTCCGTTACCGACGGTGAGGCCCTCTACGATCTGGTCTATAACACGCTCGACCAAAGCTGGCTATTGAACGGAATCGAGGTTAAGTGATGGACAACCGGGTTGTCATGCATCTCGATATGAATAGTTTTTTTGCCTCCGTTGAACAGTCATACAACCCCGACCTCAAAGGGAAGCCTATCGTGGTCACTGGTTCGCAGCAGCGAACGGTTATCCTCACGGCCAGCTATGAGGCCAGGAAATTTGGGGTAAAGACCGGCATGATGCTGCACGAGGCCAAACGCCTCTGCCCGGAAGTCATCATGGTACCGGCTGACAACCGGAAATATACCCACACCTCTGCTCAAATCATGAAGATGATGCTGGACTACACTCCCCTGGTGGAAGTTTTCAGCATAGACGAAGCATTCTTGGATGTGACCCATTCTCTGTCGATCTTCACCAGTGCTGAAAACATCTCCTATCTGCTCAAGGCACGGATCAAGCACCAGTTCGATATTACCTGTTCCATCGGCATTGCTCCGAACAAGCTGCTGGCAAAGCTTGCCTCGGAAATGATGAAACCTGACGGGCTTACCATCATCACGCCTGATAAAGTCAGTTCAACTCTGGAACATATGCCGATCAAGGAACTGTGCGGCATTGGTAAAAAAATGGAGCGACATCTCAATATGATGGGCATCTATACCTGCGGGGATTTGGGGCGTTGTGATGAGGGTCGGTTGAAGAGAAAATTCGGCATCATCGGTAGTCGTTTGAAGCAGATGGGACAGGGGATTGACGATTCCCCGGTAATCCCGGCGGAAGATGCCGAGGAGGTCAAGTCAGTCGGGCATTCAATGACCCTCAAAAGGGATATCAGCAGCCGAAACGAGATCCTGCGCTACCTGCTGCAGCTCTCGGAAATGGTTGGGCGTCGGGCTCGGCGCTGCGGGGTGGCCGGCAAGACGGTTCATCTGACCATTCGTTATGCCGACTTCAGCACCTTCGGGAAACAGGAAACCCTTTCCTGTCATGTCAACCAGAGTGATGATATATACCAGGGCGCCATTAAGATCCTGGATAGCATTGAACTGGAACAGCCCGTTCGCCTGCTGGGGGTTAGAATTACCAATCTCTGTTACCAGCGCGAACAGTTACCCCTGTTTGAGGAGGAGCGCCGCAAAGCCTTCATGATCAACGCCATGGATACAGTGAATGACCGGTTCGGCGATTTTACCGTGACGTATGGCAGTCTTTTGGGCAACAATGAGGAGAAGGGTTCACACGTGATCTCGCCGGCCTGGAAGCCGGAGGGGATCAGGAATGTACAGGTGAGGTAACCAATGTGCGGACGTCTGGTAATCGATCTGTCGCCGGAAATGATCATAGAGATCTACGGGATCATCAGGAAAATCGATCGGGAGCTTAATCCCAGATACAATGTGACTCCATCCCAGACAGTACCCATTGTCAGGGTGGATGTTGAAGGTGGCCGGGAGCTTGCCTTTGTCCGGTGGGGACTCATCCCCTCTTGGGCAAAAGACATCTCCATCGGCAATAGCCTTATCAACGCCCGTTCGGAGACCGCTGCGGAGAAGCCGTCATTCCGGTCAGCATTCAAGCGCCGTCGCTGTGTCATTCCAGCAGGAGGGTTTTACGAATGGCAGCGGCAGGATGGGAAAAGAAAACAGCCATGGTATTTTCGGATGCCCGATGGAAGCCCCGTATCGATTGCTGGGTTGTGGGAACATTGGCAAGGGAGTGATGGCCAGGTAATAGAATCTTGTTCCATCCTGACAACCAGCGCGAATGAGCTGATGGCACCCATACATGACAGGATGCCGGTTATTCTGAGCCATGATGACCATGCAACGTGGCTCAACCCCAAACTGACAGATGGCGTCCTGCTGCAGGAGCTTTGTCGACCTTGTCCATCAGATATCCTGAATGCGTATCCCGTCTCCCCTATGGTTAACAGTCCGAAAAACGATTCTGCTGATTGCATTGCCCCAATCAGAATACTTGGTACTGCCAAGGGTCAGATAAAGATGTCTGATGATTTTGACCAATTGCCGGATGAGATTATCGATGAATTCTACAAGTGAAGAATTTCAGAAAGAAGCGGCTGAATTTAAACCCCCTACCAACTGCATTTTGTCAGCCCTGTCCATGGTCTTGATTTGAGATTCTCTCCTGGAAGCAGAAGATCGGCTGTGGCCATTTTCAAGATACATAACCCGTAATGGTTGCCGTCCCCGGAAGTATTTAGCGCCAATCCCAGAGGCATGTTGCCGGAGCCGGCGCTCAATATCAGTGGTGATCCCTGTGTAGAGAGTGTTATCGGAACAGAGGATGACATAGACGCACCAGTTCATGCGCTGAGGAATTTCGCTATCGCTCTGAAATATGATTCCGAATTCACCGCCATGATATTGTTGTGGTCCCCCCGCTCGAAAATCAGCAATTCTTTCGGCTCCTGCGCCCATTCGTAAAGATTCTCGGCATGTGAAACGCTAACCAGATCGTCGTTCTGAGTATGCAGGATCAGCAGCCGTCCCCGAAACGAGGCGATCTTCCGCTTCTGGTTGAGATGACGGGCCACCGATTCCTTGAGTGAATCCATGGTAGCACCAACATGATGCGGTTCGATCCGGACCAAAATTCTTTCCAGCGGCTCTGCCAGGCCGCTTTCCACGATGAGACCGGCGGCTTTTGGGTAAAGGGACACACCATGGACCGCGTAGAGCGACCCCAGGGACCTCCCGAAGAAGATGATTTTCTCCGGCGGCACTCCGCTGGCCTCCGTGATCAGTCGGACATCGTCCAGCATGGCTGCCAGTCCCGGTTCGCCGTCGGACATCCCGTAGCCCCGGTACTCTGCCAGTAGCAGATTGGCCCCCAAGCCAGCGATCCGATCTTCGAAGTCGCCAAGGTAGTCTGCTACGGTCTCTCCGTTCCCGTGGAAATGGATAATCGTCGGCAGGTCATCCGAGATGTGCCGATAGTGACACCCCAGACGAAAACCATCCCCCTGCACGAAGAAAGGATCGTCAAACTGGTTCGGCCAGGGGTAGAAGTAGCGTGCCGTGAGGGTTGGATGATCAAGAATCGGGTCGGTCATACGTATGCACTCCTACATCAGTCCCAACAGTCTAGCGCCATCACGGAAAAGAACGAACGCAAAAACACATAACAGCAATCCGAGAAAACGAAGAGTATATAGATAAACCTTTCCACTCAAAAACGACCTTGATTTACCGACAGCTATAGCCAGCATGATTTTTGAGCCTACCAGCATCATATAGAAGGCCATAAGGAACGCAGTGACCCCCATGATACCAACTTTGAGGGCTTTGCCCATGGTTGGTGCGCCGACACTGATCCAGAAAAGGTAGGGATGAGGATTCAGAACGTTTACCACAACACCCTTCAATAGAGACCTCGGTGGTTCAGTCAGAATTGACACTTTTACCGGTTTCGTGCGCATGCAGTTGTACCCGGTATAGAGAATAAATATACCTCCTACCAGTGAGATGATACCCAACCCGTACTGGAAGCCGGACAGTTTTGAAGCGATAAAGAGTGTCAAAAGAATTATCGGCAGATCGCTGATAATCGGCGCAAGAGCAACCTTGATCCCCGACCTAACGCCGTGTTGCAGGGATTCAGAGATAACCAGTGTCAGAAGCGGCCCCGGAGCAAAGCCTGCTGAGAGGCCTAATATGATACCGATAGTCAGAAAATCTATCACGGCTGTAAGGGAACCTTACCGACCGGAGCGATATAGACGGTGAATTCCTCATTACCATCGACGGCAACCAGTTCATCTGCCAGACCCTGATTATAGGCAGCGATGGCACAGGTGCCGCAGCCGATCGCTTCGCAGGCCAGGTACAGGTTCTGGCAAACATGGCCGGCATCGAGGGCGATGACTTTGTAGGATGCCTCGGCGTAGCGCCACTCGGTGCGAGCCATTACCGCAGTCCAGATGAAGGTTACGGTTGCTTGCCCGGCAAATGCCTGACCGCGGCAGGCGGCGGTGAGATAGGCCGGCAGGTTCGGGAGATCCCGTTCATGCACCAGAGCGTGATCAAGAGGGAGGTAGCGGTACAGGCCCGGGTTGAGACCGGCTACCCTGAGCACACCAAGGTAGGTCTCAAAGGGGTGACGGCAACCAGCTGAAGGGACAGTGCGCAGAACTGCCGCTTCGTGGACCACAGCACGAACACCCTGGGTAGCCCAGAGAAGAAAGGCCAATTCATCGAGGGAAAGGAGCTCGCCCGTAAAGCGGCGGTGGCTCTCACGATCGGAGATTGCTGTCTGCAGGTCATACGCCTTAATCGGCCATTCATGCCGGGGTGGTAGAGGGATGATCCGGCTGCCCGGTTGCGCCGGTTTCTGGACTGGAGGCGGATCGACCCCTTCAGACTGCGGGGTGCAATAGAAATTGACCTCTTCCCTGATCCGGTCTGTCAGGAAGTACCTGCCGCTTTCTGTGGTTATCGTCGGCTTTCTCATGATTCAGAACCTGTTATAGCTTCTATTGCTTCACTGACCCAGTAGGTCTGCTTATGGTGACACCTGGTCAGTTCCGTTATCTTCTCTTGGGCCGCTTCCTTCGTGCCGTACGTCCCGACCAGGTACCTGCCGCCGTTATCGTCCTGACGCCACAATTGCCAGATCATACCTGCAACTCCTTGATCCAGAAGTTCATGGGGTGGGAGCGCCTGACACCATCCGTTTCCAGCCAGGTGAAGCTCGTCGTTATTCCGGGCAGGAGGTTGAAACCGGTGTGTACGAGAAACCTGTCAATGGGGATATGGTCTGACGGACGCAGCGGGTGGTTGTCAGGCCTTACCACAGTGGCACAGGTCAGGTACCGGTACGTACTGTAGGAACGAACATGCTCCTCGATCATTCGCACTATCTGCATCCCCATACCTCGATTGCGATGTTCGGGATAAAAAAGCAGTTCACCCACATAGAAGATCTCTTCGACAGGATAGGATGTGCCGCTGAACGGTTCGACCAGTTCCGTTGCCTCATGTCGCAGCGGCATCCCGGTGGCCGCTCCTGCGACCTTTTCCCCCTCTTTGACGATGATCACGAATGAATCAGGGGTTAGGGAGTAAAGCTTCAGATAGTGGAGTTCGTCCTCGCGGCGGCCATCGTACAGGTAGGGGAATTCTCTAAAAATCTCGATTCGAAGTGATGCTATATCGTTGAGGCAGTCGTCAACGGCTGAACCAGTCAATATTTGCTCGGTTATCGCCATGAGACATTCCACATAAAATATTATCTCTCCCGAATTGAGAAGCGATCAAGTGCGTCGACTCTGGTTATCTCCACGCTGTCCGTTATGCCACGAGGATAAACCTCGTTGGCAAGCCAGGTAAGTTCTTCTCTTTCCATATCACCGGGAACACTTGTCCACCATGCCTTGCAGCCACCTTGCGCTCCGTCATTCCAGCGGTACCCTCTCTGTTTCAGTACGTCCTTCTTCTCATAGGGGGCACCTACCGCGCAGACTTTCGCGGTGACCTCATCATATCTCTCCAACAGCACCTTGAATATTGGGGTACCACTGACAGGAAGAGATTCCAGGAGAATACCGAGCAGTCCTTCAGCATCGTCCAAGGCGCGATGGGCATTGATAAACCAGCCGAACTTGAACAATAGGTATTCCAGAACCCGGGTGGAAATCCTTTCTGCCTGCCAGTCGACCTGAGTCATGGAACAGCCCCAGGGCACTTTTGAGAAGACCGGAAATCGCGCTTCGACGAACTTGCGGTCAAACGCGGCATTGTGGGCAATTACCAGGCTTGCCTGATCGGCGAGCCGGCATACTTGGGCGTTATCGAAGGACTGGCCAGACACCATCTCATCAGTGATGCCGGTAATCGCCGTTGTTTCGGCTGAAAGAGGAAATCCAGGGTCTTCAAATCCGGCATATCGGTCGATGATCTTTATTATTCCTGCTGTAAGCGGGTCATACTGAAAAGCCACGATCCCAAGCTCAATTATCTTGTCGCAAGCAGGGTTCAACCCGGTTGTTTCCGTGTCGAGGCAGAGACCGATCCTGGGATTGGCTATAACCTTGCCGGCGAAACGGTTGTCCTGGCTCAGGTTCATTCTGCGCAACACCTTGTAATCGCCAGTCGCATTAAGGGAAGTAACTGCAATCTCAGCTTCAAGGGAGTTCATCGGTATGTCTTTGCAGGGTTTTTCCAACTCTTACCTCTACACTTATCGAATCTTTGCCATAGCGAATACCGCAAGGGAAATAATTACGAAAATTACTGTCAACGGAATCAGGCAACCTACAGACGTTCGATTGTAGACTCTGTTATAGGCTGCCTTCTTGGGATTCGTCAGCCACCCCCATCCTCTCGGAGCTTTGAGCCCCAACGACTGCCGGACGTATCTCTTCAGTGATGTCCGTGCGGCTATCCGTTTCGTCAGCGATGGTGTACGAATACCAAACTTCATGAGGTCACGTCCTCGCTGAGATTGCAATCTCTACTTGTTGATTGCATCGCGCAGCACAGTGCTTGGTTTAAAGGTTAATATACGACGCGCCTCAATGGTGATCGTTTCGCCAGTCTGAGGATTACGGCCCCGCCGTTCGTTTTTCTGCTTCACCACAAAACTGCCGAAGCCAGAGATTTTCAAAGTCTCGCCGGTTTCAAGGGTCGATTTCATGATGGAAAAGACTGCCTCCACCATTTCAGCTGACTCCTTCTGGGTCATACCTGTGTTGGTATGGATTTTTTCAACAATATCTGCTTTGGTCATTTGCTGTGTCCTTTATTAATATCAGTCGCTTTCCAGTTCCTTAAAGGCATCAAGCACTTCAGTCTCGACCTGCTTGAGCTTTTTGTCCAGTTCCCTGATTAACCGGGTTCCTTCCTTGACATCTTCTGCAAGTTTGTCGATGGGGGTCTCTGAATTGTCAAGCTTGGTCAGGATCTCGTCCAGCTTTTCAACTTTCTGCTCATAAGTAGGTTCGGTAGTGTCACTCATGGTTTATCTCCTTTGCAGTAACTTCGCTGATCAGAGAACCATCAGCTAAGCGGGTTTGAATTATCTGCTTTTCAGCGACATCAGCAATGGATCTGACAAGAGTGCCCTGTTGGCTGTAGACAAGGGCAAAGCCACGCTTCAGAACAGTCTGCGGGTCAATAGCTTTCAGGGTGGCCATTTTGTCATTCAGGCTGGTACGAGCCAAAGCAATCCTCTGCAAAACCCGCTCTTGCTTGAGCCGACCCTTGATATTCGCGAGAAGCATTGATTTCATTTTGAATACCGAAAAGAACCGGGCTTTCAATTGCTGCCGGTTTTTCTCGTTGCGCTCACGCTCAACTGCCAGGCGCCGCAAAAAGCGCTCCTTTTCAAAGCGTTGCTTCAGTCCGGACAGAGTCTCTCCTGTTCGGGTAAGACAGTGAGTTACTCCCGATGAGAGTTCTTGCCGTTTTGCTGCCAGGCGCTCCATGTGATTTTTGGTCAATGTCAGCGGGAGAGAACGTAATTTTTCCCTTCTTCTCCCTATTCCAATCTGTTCAGTTGACAACCGTCGCTGCACTCGGGCACGCAGTTCTTGTGCCTGCTCCCTCAAATTGCTTGCTGTCACATCAAGCAGCTTTCTCGGCCCCTGCTGGATGCCGGTCACCGCCCTTGCCAGATAGTCCTGGTCGATTTTCAACCGGTAGGCCCAGACGGTCTTCAAGGTGTTGGTTGCCTCGTCCAATTGCCGGCGCATCTGGACAAAGCGGGCCACCAACTCCTCTGCTGCCGCCGTCGGCGTCTTGAAAGAGCGGTTGGCGATATAGTCCAGGATACTCGTATCGATTTCGTGGCCGATACCGGTCCACACCGGCTTGGGGTATCCGGCAATTTTCCTGGCAATGGCCTCATTGTCCAGGAAGTAGAGATCCGTCTTGCTGCCACCGCCCCGGATGATAAACACAAGGTCGACATCGAGTCCGGTAAGGGCATCCAAGGCTCGAAGTACCGATTTCTCTGTCTGATCCCCCTGGACCATAGCATCAGCCAGGTAGATCTTGAAGCCGTAGCCTGACGCCGTGAGGGTCTGGATGAAGTCATTGTATGCCGCGCTCCCGGAACTGGTAATCAGGCCGAGCCTTATCGGAAGGATCGGTACGAAGCGTTCCTTGTTCGTCTCGAACAGCCCTTCCTTTTGCAGGCGCTCGATAATCTCCCTCTTTTTCAGCTCCATTTCGCCCAAAGCAATCGATGGATCGGCATCAATGACTCTGAGGGACAAGCCATACTGGGGACTAAACTGAAGAGAACAGAGAAAGCCGACCACCGTGCCGTTTGTCAGCACAAAATCCATATTCCTGGTCTTGAACAACTCCTTTATGGTGGAAAGTTCTCTCTGCCAGATGGTGCAGGCTATCTTTGCGACGATTTTTCCGCTTGCATCCGTTTCAACCAGATCACAGTAAAAAGCTCCACCTCGTTCCCGGCCAGTGGATATCTCTGCCTTGACCCAGAACTGCTTACTGATGGCAGGTTCCAGCAGTTCATTGATCCGCTTTGTGATAGCGGAGAGGGGAAAGAATCGTTTCTCCATCGATGCGGTCACCTGCTCGGAATGATGTTACATGTCTTGGATACCAGGTCGAACGCAATTTTCGCCTGCCCGGTGCGGAGTTGCTTCAGCACTTGATCAATTTTGATTTCGAGGGAGTATTCCGTGTCTGGCCACTCCCGGGTGACGAATTCGGAAATCAGGTTGCGAAGTGTTTCCGGGTTGATGCTGTCCCAAGGTACATCTACCCCATCCTCGTCATGTTCGGGTTGAAGTTGATGGGGGTTGTTATCATCAGGTTCGATCGTCACTTCAATGGATTTCGGCAATTCCATGCTCCATACTGTGATCTGCCTACTCAAAGGGGTTCTTAACGATCTTGGCCGGTTTCTGTGTCACTTTGTCAGGTAGCTCGGCGCTTTCCAGTTCCGTCAGGGTCAGATCCAAAATACTCTTCAGTTCTCGCGCAACAGCCAACCCCTCTTTATCCCGAGTAATATCTATGCTGCCATAGATGGACACCCGGTCAATACGATTCTCAACAGTAAGGGAGCCTATCTGAAGGCATTCACTTTCGTTCTTGAATGGGTTGATAATTTTATTGTTCACACTCGCCCTCCTTTACGTTTACGATCTTTAAATGATCTGGGATTAGGAAGACGCATGAGTCTTGATTTCACATTTTCTTCAACTGACGGGAAAATACTGATACCCGCCACTTTTTCTAACTCTGTTATCGAGATTTTTTGGGGTTGGGCATCAGCATCGTTGTCAATAAGGTATGCACCGGCTTCTTTTCTCAGTGGGTCGTACACAGCTTTGAACAATTTTGTAGGGACCATTACGGCGCCACCGATTTGTTGAACCTCGCCACCCTGAAAAATTGGGCCAGTCACTACATACAGATCGCCTGACCTCTTCGCCATCATCCGCACAGCAGATTCTATGCCCCCCCATGGCCCGCGGTTATTTTCGGGTATCTGGGGAACCATATTCGCCAAGGAAAAGCATTCATACTGTGATTTAATGTCGAACATGTCAGCAGATGGTGCTACATGGCCACGGTCATAGTCAGATCTGGCATAATGATGCAGTTTAGCTCGTTCCGAACGCGGGATATTCTCGTCGGGGTGGAACTTGCTCTGCCGTTTTAGACCTTTACCTTGCAAAATCCACTCTCGCGTCAAGTGCTCAGCTGCATAGAGCGGCGTCCTGGTCACGCCGGAATGCTTGACCGCAAAACCCGAATAGCAGATTTCACGCGTTTTTGTGGTGAGATTTTGATTGATGACGTCAGGGGCTATACCGTTGGCGAAGTGATCTGGGCACCCTGTTTGAGCCGCCATTCCTGTAACGGACAACAGAAGACTGGATATTGTCAGTCCTACAAGAATAAATCTTTTGATGCACATCTGCAAACCTCCAAAAGAAGGCGTAACTCTATCAATTCACGTGTGATTTTACAAGGAGAGAGCTGGAAAAGAGCAACATTGCCACTCGTGATGGCCTTGCGTTACGAGTAGCAACCTTGTTCATACATTAGAAAAAGACTCAGGAGGGGGGAATTTCCCCCTCCTGATGTTGAGCACTACTTCTTAATGGTTTCGATAACCGTTGTGCTCGGCCGCTTTATGGCCACTTTTACCGGAATAAACTGCCCGGTTTTGGCATCTCTGCCAATTTTGATGGATTTTCCAGCCATTGGAATACACCTTCCTTTCCCGGGCAGCTTTATCCTTGCTTGTATTTTGGCTAAAGCTCTGATAATAGTTCATCAGAGAGTGTGCGACCACTCCTCATACGAGCAGTCCGGTGACCGATACCGGACTTGCGGAAGGCCACAGGGTTCCCCAACCCTCGCGGCCTTTTTTATTGCGACCATATTACTTAACATTTTACATATTGTCAAATGAGTATTTTTAGCTATAATGTTAACTATGGTAGACATGAAATGCAGCCGTTTTTACGGAAAGGTAGGTAGCGCCATGATCTTGCGAGAGCTTAGAGAGCTGGCAGGAATGACGCAGGACACACTGGGCGAAAAGGTTGGTGTAACGCGTCAGACTATTGCCGTGTGGGAATCCGGAGACAGGAAGCCATCAGTTGAGCAACTTGGCCGCTTGGCAAAAGCTCTTGGTGTTTCACTTAGCCTGTTTATCGAAAGTGAACCTGGCGCTGAACCGGTATTGTTATTCAGGGCTGACATGCCTTCAGCTCTTTCCCAGGACTTACGGCATATTCTCACCCAAAAGGTAGAAGACTATGCGGCAATCGAACAGATTGTCGGCGCTGAACCAGTATTGCCAGAATCCCGGAAAGTTCCAGACCAGGCCCTAGATGCGATTGATACCCATGCTGAACGAATCAGAAACTGGCTCGGAGTAGAGAATGGACCTTTGGGTGACGTGCTCGCATTACTTGAAGACAGGGGTATCAAGATAATTCAATGCCCTCTGCCTCAGCAGGTATCAGGGTTCTCAGCATACACAGAAGAACTGGGGGGAGTAATTATTGTCAATGCAGAACATGCAACAGAACGGCAATACTTCACGGCCATCCACGAACTTGTCCATCTGATTTATCACCGAATGGAATACCGTAGACCGACCGCATCAACAGTTAAAGGAAAAGATCCGAGAGAGAAGTTTGCAGATGCGGTTGCCGGCGCAGTCATTCTTCCTAGAGCCGTTATAGAGGAAGAACTCGGCTTTTACCAGAACCGCTGGATACCAGAACCTGTCCTTCAGTACATCAAGAAACGATACTATGTAAGCATGAAGACCGTTTTGTTCCGCGCTGAACAGGCAGGCATTATTTCCTCAAAACAGCGAGGCCAACAGATGGGTAAACTGATAGATAAATATGGCAAAAACGATGAAGGTGTACGTCTGGAGAAGCCAAGCATCCCTTCACGCCTTGAACGACTTGCCTTCCAAGCCCTTGCTGATGAAAAGATATCTTCTTCGAGGGCCGCGGAGATTCTTGGCAGGCCGATTATGGATATCCGGAAAGATCTTCTCAAATGGATTGATGGGGAGGCGTTTGCTTGATCCTCATTTCCGATGCAAGCATCCTCATTGACTTGGGTTTTGTTGATGGAATTGATGTCCTGCCCAAGTTGGGAACCTGTGAAGTGCTCGATCTGGTACTCATGGAATGCGAACATGAAAGTCAGCCTGGCTTGGTAGCATCTATCAAACAGTCTGGGATTTCAGTGATTCCAGTCTCAGATGACCTGCTGAAAGAAGCTAATTCTCTACAGGCAAAACTATTGAGTCTTCAGGACAAGCTTACCTTTTGCTACGCTGCAAACACGAATCGCATAGTCTTTGCTGGAGATCGCCCTCTTCGAGATAAGTGTCAAGAGGCAGGGATTGAATTCAAAGGCGCTATCTGGGTCGTTGAGGAGGCTCACCGGAGAGGCTTGGTACAACCAACTGAACTTTGCAGATGGCTCACTATGTGGCTATCCGTAGGTCGTAGGCTTCCACTAAAAGAGCTAGACAGGCTTTACCACCTTTTAAAATGTGGCAAAGTTGGCAAGGGATAGATGACAATGGATAGATTGTATCTTGCATCCGCAATAATATGCATCTGCATAATCGGTTTCCTGCGGGTGAATCATTATTGCAAACACCTTTCAGACATAAAAACATTCGCAATTGAGTTCCTCGATAAATTAAAGACGTATCTATCAAGCAATGGCAGTGATGGGGGTGCCTATAGCTGGCTTACTCTCAAGTCAAATAAAATGCAAAACCAGTTGGGTTCAGCGGGTATCATGGCTGCATACAAGCCACCATTTGCTAATTTCCAGTACACAAATTACCCGATAATCTTGAACATGCTTCCTGAACTCAGAAATGCTCTCAGTGACTCATATGCACTGAGAAGATTAGCAGATCAATATGCTGCAACGATTCAAGAAGTAATCATTCGACATATTGGCTCCATAGAAGAAATTGAGGAATTCAACAGGAAGAAATTGAAGAACCCCATTATTTGGTTCCGTGAAGGAGTGCAGCTATTGATTTCAAGCCCACTCTACGCAGCATTTTGGCTTGGAGTTATTAAAGAACCAGTTATTGATCGTTTGACAGGCAATATCATTTTCAAATTCATTTCAACTTTTGTGACCTTGGTTGGATTTGTAGGCTCAATAATAACCATCGTCATTGGCTGGGACCAATTTGCATTAATGGCTAATAAATTCGTAGCGGTGCAAATACCACAACTCTTAAAATAGTAGACTGTTACTTTCCTACGGAGTGTAAAGCTTTCCAGCTCCATCCAGCTAGTTATTTTTCGCTCCAATCATTTCTGATCAACTTGACCAACATAACTTACTGACAAGGCTGCCTCCTCTTTAAGAGGAGACAGTCTTGTCAGCATTAACTACCCATCAGGCCAGTTTCTTTGCGATACCAGCGACATGCGCTCCTTGAAAACGCGCACCTGCAAGTTCGTTATCACTCGGCATCCGTTCACCTTGACCGCCAGTAATGGTTGACGCACCATAAGGTGATCCTCCGGTTATTTCAGAAATACCCATCTGTCCGGCAAATGTACACAGCCATCGCTCGGGCCTTTATTCACGAATCGATATTAATTCATTTAGTTGTCATGGCAAAATATATTGAATTTATTGACGTGAAATATGCACTTGCAGCTGTTATTTTTTGTGATAATCTAAAGTGAGCGCGCACTTGCAAGCGAGGTTTAAGTGGCTAAAAGAATGCGGGAAACAACTGAGGTCAGACAGAAGCAGATAACCGAGGCAGCCTTACAGGTTATAGGGCAGAAGGGGATAAACGGTGCTACTACGGTTGAGATCGCCTCTGCGGCAGGCATCTCCGAAGGGAACCTTTATCGGCATTTTCGAAACAAGGAAGAAATAATCAAATCGGTAATCGACAAGATCGGGAGCGACTTGGTAGCGATACTGGCTGCCGTGGTAGAAGTTAGTGCCCCTCTACAAAAACTAGAAATCACATTTAAACGCCACCTTAAGTACATAGAAGGGAATGTCGGTATACCAAGAACAATTTTCTCAGAAGAAACAATTGTGGCAAATGAAAATCTTCGAGCAAGGGTGAAAAACACTATCTTAATGTATTTCCAAGGTATCAAGCAAATAGTTGAACAAGGACAGAGGATTGGCGTTCTTGACACTGAAATGGACTCTCAGGCAATCACCAGCATGTTCATAGGCACTATCCACTTTGCTGTCACGTGGTGGTTGATGAATAATTTTTCACCGAAACTGACCGATGATGCGGAGGGGCTTTGGAAGAACTTTGCAAGAGCAGTAACTCACAAAGATTGAAATTATCAACACACCATAACAGGAGGAAATTAAAATGAAACTGATTAACAAAGTTGTCGGACTCATGGTTGTTTTTGTTGCCTGCTTAGGTCTGCTGACTCCACGGTTTGCCGCGGCCCATTGCGACACCATGGATGGCCCGGTTGTTCAGGATGCCCGCAAGGCTTTGGATACTAAAGATGTCACACCGGTTCTCAAGTGGATACAGGTCAAGGATGAGAAAATTGTGAAAGATGCATTCAAGAAAGCACTCGCCGCACAAGGTAAGAAACAACAGCCAGCCGCGGAGAAGAAGTTTTTCGAATCACTGGTAAGAATCCATCGTGCTGGCGAAGGCGCACCCTTCACAGGGCTGAAGCCCGCAGGCGAAGTGGAGCCGGTTATCGCCGAGGCGGACAAAGCGTTGGCCGGAGGCTCTCCCGACAGTTTGGTAAAGATGGTGACCGATTCGGTCAACCAAGGTATTCGCCAGAGATACGAGAAGGTGGCTGAAGCGCTCAAGCACAAGGATGAGAGCGTACAGAAAGGTCGAGAATACGTGGAGACCTACGTCGAGTATACCCATTACGTGGAGCGCTTGCAGATGGTTGCGGAGGGACATGCGGCGCATCATGGGGAGGCTGCCCACAAAAAGCATGAGATTCAAAAACACGAGCATGGCCATTGATCATGCACCATGCAGTTGGTTTGAGATAATTATTTTGAAAGAAAAACTGACACAAGCACAAGGAGACGACAATGGCAAAAAAAGCATGGGTTGATCAGGCTGAATGTATCAGTTGCGGACTATGTGTTGACAACCTTCCCGATGTCTTCCGTTTTGATGATAGCGGCAAGGCGGAATGTTTCGATTCCTCTGCTGCAACCGAGGATGAAATCCAGGCCAATGCCATCGATATATGCCCTGTATCGTGTATCCATTGGGAAGAGTGAAGTGTAAATCGTAGCCAAAGGAGAAAATATGAAGAGTTGGCAATGTACCATCTGCCAGTATGTGTGAATCGGCATGCAAAAATGACCCACCTATAGCCTGAATCGGCGTCCAAATTGACCCACCCCAGCAGCCTGCTCCATACTCTCCGAACTTATCGGAGAGAGGAGACAGAAAGGAGATGCTGAAGGTGGATACCATCCGTGATGTACGTATTGCCCATTTTGTAGAGAGGAAAGGAATTCGCGAGATTTCCCGCGATTTAAATCTTTCCCGTAACACCGTCAGAACCATCATCCGGAGTGGAATAGTCGATCAGAGCTACTGCCGGATCGACAAGCACCGTCCCAAGCTCGGGGCTGTTATTGAGCGTCTTGTTGAACTGCTGAATGAGGATGAAACCAAGCCGGTCAAACAACGTCGCCGTGCGCAGATCCTGTTCGAGCAACTGCAGCGTGAGGGCTATGCCGGAGGCTATGACGCTGTCAGGCGCTATGTCGGTGCCTGGAGGAGAGAAAAAGGCAAGGCTCCGGCAAAAGCCTTCATTCCACTTGAATATGATCCCGGCGATGCCTTCCAGTTCGATTGGAGTTATGAGCAGGTCGAGTTGGGCGGTATGCCGGCCGAGGTAAAGATCGCCCAGTTCCGCCTGTGCCACAGCCGCAAGCTATTCTGCATCGCCTACACCCGTGAGACCCTGGAGATGGTCCTCGATGCCCATTCCCGGGCATTCGAGTTCTTCGGCGGCGTCTGCAGACGAGGCATCTACGACAATCTTAAAACCGTAGTCACCAAGGTCCTGATGGGCAAGGACCGAGTCTTTAACCGGAGATTCCAGAACCTGGCGTCCTACTATCTCTTCGACCCGGTTGCCTGCACCCCGGCTGCCGGTTGGGAGAAGGGTCAGGTGGAGAACCAGGTCGGCGTGGTCCGTCACCGCTTCTTCGCCACGCGCAGACGCTTTGCCGACCTTGAGGAACTGAATGAATGGCTGGCCGGTGAATGCCGTAATCGTGCTGCCACGGCGAAACATCCCGAGTTGAAAGACAGGACCATCGACCAGGTCTTCGCCGAAGAGAGAACGCATCTCCTGGCTTTGCCGGTTTCCCCCTTCGACGGTTACCAAGGCAACACCACCAGGGTCAGTTCGCAACTCCTGATTAGCTTTGACCGCAACCGCTACAGCGTCAATGCAATGGCTGTAGGAAAGAGCGTTGAGGTACGGGCTTACGCCGACAGGATCATTGTTGTTATGAACGGCACGGTAGTCGGTATCCATCGCCGTCATCTTGGCAGGGACAAGGTCATCTACGATCCCTGGCATTACCTGGCCGTACTGGAACAAAAACCTGGAGCCCTGCGCAATGGGGCACCCTTCAAGGAATGGAACCTGCCGGAGGCCATGAAGGAGGTCAGAACATTCCTTGAGGCTCGTTCCGATGGCGACCGCCAGTTCGTTAGCATCCTGTCAGTGGTCAAGCGCTACGGGATTGAGGATGTGGCCGATGCCTGCGCCAAGGCTCTGTCCGACAAGACGATCAGCAGTGACGTCATCCTTTCCATACTTTCCCGGCAGCATGATGAACCGCAGCCGGCGCAGGTCACACTATCGGCGCAGCTTCCGCTTCTGACCATGATTCCGGTGGTGGATTGCTACCGCTATGACCGTCTGCTGTCGGGAGGCGCATATGGTACTGCGTGACCGCCTGATGGAAGCTATAGGAACCCTTGGCCTCTATGGCATGAAGGTCACTCTTGACGAGATACTGGCAGCGGGAATCAAGAGCAGGGCCACCCCGGAGAAGATCCTCTGTGATCTTCTTGAAGCCGAGATGGCTGAGCGGAAAATCAGAAGCATCCGTTACCGCATGAGTCTGGCCAGGTTCCCGGTAGAAAAGGATCTCGACCGGTTCGACTTCACCGCTTCGCCAGTCAACGAGATGCAGGTCAGAAACTTAAACGAAGGGCGCTTTATCTCCGACCACACCAACGTCATCATGGTGGGCGGCACCGGAACCGGTAAAACGCACTTGGCCATCTCAATTGCCAAGCAAAGCATCAGAAACGGCAGGAAGGCCAGGTTCTTCAATGTGCTTGATCTGGTGAACCAGCTGGAACAGGAAAAAATGGACAACCGGGGTGGAAAGCTGGCGGAACACCTCGCCCGACACGATCTGGTCATACTGGACGAACTGGGCTACCTGCCGTTCTCCAGAAGCGGAGGACAACTCCTGTTCCACCTGATCTCGAAGCTCTATGAAAGAACGTCACTGATCATTACAACAAACCTGACCTTCGGAGAATGGCCACAAGTGTTCGGTGATGGAAAAATGACAACGGCACTGTTAGACAGGGTTACTCACCACTGCGAGATTGTTGAAACAGGAAACGAAAGCTGGAGAATCAGAACGAGGATCATTAACTAAAAATACTGCTGGGGGTGGGTCAAAAAGCACGCCTGCGGTGGGTCAAAATTCAATGCCGATTGACAAGTATGTGTATGATCCGGCTGTCGGAGACATGGAGCATGGGATTGCACCCGGAACCGCTTTCGAAGATCTTCCGGCTGAGTGGGTCTGCCCTGAGTGTGGTGCCGGAAAAGATTCCTTCGAGGAGCTATAATAAAGGGAGTTTTTGATTCGACGTATTATCCAATGATGGCCCTGATCAACTGTCGGGGCCTGATATAAAAGGTAACTGTTTATATTCAAGGGGGGAGACATGAAAGGCAACGAGCAAATAAACAAGCAGCCAGATTTATGTCTGTCAGAGGAACACTTCAGAATGAATGATGTGTTGTCGGAGCAAATTGCAATAATTCAAGAATTCGCACCTCAATTGGATACGGGTGATTTGATGCAGCTGAAAGCAAACCTTGTCGAAATTGAAAAGGCATTGAACCGTTTAAAGGAATTTATGGCGTATCTGCCCAAGCAAACACTGTGACTGAGATAGTGAGGAACCCATGGTAAAAACGTTAAGCATGTTGATCCATGCCCAACCTGTAACTGTTTGGAGTGTGCTTTTAGACAGTATTGAAGACCCTCAGCGCTACATGCCGGATGTGGACGGCTCCAGTGTGGTGGAGCGACTTGTTGGGGGGACTGCCAAGGAACTAAAAATTGGTTGGGAATGCCTCGTGCCTGACGGTTTTGACTATTTTGTGTTCGACCAGGGGGCCCTCAGGGAAATCAAGGCTCAGAAAAATGGAAACGATTATGAACCCGGGTTGTTGAGGTCCTTTGAGTATGAAAGCGAAATTGTTAGAAAAATAACGGTGCGGGGCACACCATACATTGAAAAGTATATGGTAAGTAAAAAGTATAAGGATATCCGCCGCAAACTGGTCGATCACCCTGTCTTTTCCGGGCAAATCACTATAAAGGTTGCTCCCTATTCTGCGCAGAACCCCATGTCACCTGTTGATCTGCAATTTTTTATCGTGTTAGTACCAAAATCTGCATGGGCCAAAGAAGTAGTTGACCGTGAAAATGAAATGGTTTTGGCAATCAAGACTGAACTGCAGCGGATCAAAGAGCGTGCTGAAGAATTGGAACGGAGCACTTGATAACTAATGTGGAGGCGGTTATGGGAAATATGCTGAACAGTTTTGACTCCCTCATGACCCTTGAGGTCAGCGGTAAAAAATATCGGTACCATTCCCTGCAGGAGTTTTCCAAATCCGCCCGCTTTGATCTTTCACGACTCCCCTTTTCTTTGAAAATACTCCTGGAAAACCTCCTTCGCCGGGAAGACGGGGTAACCGTCAGGAAAGAAGATATAGAGGCGCTTGCCCAGTGGGACCCGGCGGCTGTCCCGGACAGGGAGATACAATTCATGCCGGCGCGAGTGCTCCTCCAGGACTTCACCGGCGTGCCGGCCGTCGCCGATCTCGCCGCCATGCGCGCGGCCCTGCATCGGCTCCAGGGGAAGCCTTCCCGCATCAACCCCCTGCAGCCGGTCGACCTGATCATCGATCATTCGGTGCAGGTGGACAGGTACGGCACTGTTGCATCGCTGAAGGCGAATTCAGCCATCGAGTTTGAACGTAACCATGAGCGCTACCAGTTTCTTCGCTGGGGACAGGGCGCGTTTACGAACTTCCGCGTCGTCCCTCCTGAAACCGGCATTTGCCACCAGGTGAACCTGGAGTACCTCGCCCAGGTCGCTATGACGTCGGAACTCAATGGTGCAACATGGGTGTACCCCGACACGCTGATCGGAACCGATTCTCACACCACCATGATTAACGGGCTGGGGGTGGTCGGATGGGGGGTAGGTGGTATCGAAGCGGAGGCGGCCATGCTCGGCCAGCCCTGTTCGATGCTCATCCCCCAAGTGGTCGGCTTCCGCCTCCTTGGCCGGCTCAAGCCTGGAGCAACGGCCACCGATTTTGTCTTGA
Organism: Geomobilimonas luticola; assembly: GCF_018476905.1. Lineage (GTDB taxonomy): Bacteria > Desulfobacterota > Desulfuromonadia > Geobacterales > Geobacteraceae > Geomobilimonas > Geomobilimonas luticola. The sequence goes on along the minus strand of NZ_JAHCVK010000001.1, from coordinate 1,205,966 downwards.
CAGTAACGCAGATGCTCCGCAGAAAAGGGGTCGTGGGGAAATTCGTTGAGTTCTTCGGCCCCGGCCTCGCCTCGCTTTCCGTGGCCGACCGCGCAACAATCGGCAACATGGCGCCGGAGTATGGCGCCACAATCGGCATCTTCCCGGTTGACGAGCAGACCACCGCTTATATGCGCCTTACCGGTCGGGAGTCGCTAGTACCGTTGGTTGAAACGTACTTCAAGGCACAAGGACTCTGGCACACGCCCGGTCAGTCTGAGTCGGCATACAGCGACACGCTGGAACTGGAACTCGGTACAGTCGAACCATGCTTGGCCGGACCCTCCAGACCGCAGGACCGGCTGCTGCTCAAGGATGTTCGTAGTTCCTTTCGCACATCACTGGTCACCCTCATGCAGCATGAAGCAGTAAAGCTGGATAAGGAGACCAGGGAACGATGGCTTGGCGAGGGAGGCTCGCCGATGACCGTTGCCCCGGAATTGACGGCACTCCATCCCGACCGGGAACTCGGAGCTCTGGGCCAGTGCGTACCGCTACGGCAACCTGACGGCACCGCGTACAGTCTCTGCCATGGCTCTATTGTTATTGCCGCAATCACCAGTTGTACCAATACCTCTAACCCCTCGGTGATGATAGCTGCCGGGCTTCTGGCTAAAAACGCGGTACGGCGCGGCCTTCAGGTCAAGCCGTGGGTAAAGACAAGTCTCGCTCCTGGTTCGAAAGTGGTAGCCGATTATCTTGTGGCCACAGGGCTGATGCCCTATCTCGAAGGGTTGCGCTTCCACCTGGTCGGCTACGGCTGCACGACCTGTATCGGTAACAGCGGGCCTCTGGCCGAGCATATCACCAAGGCCATCGTTGACGGCTCCCTGTCGGTTGCGGCGGTACTCTCTGGCAACCGTAACTTCGAAGGGCGAATCAACAGCTACATCCGGGCGAACTATCTCGCTTCCCCCCCGCTCGTTGTCGCTTATGCCTTGGCGGGAAACATCAACATTGACCTCACCCGCGATCCGCTTGGGATCGACCCGAATGGCCAGCCCGTCTACCTCAAAGATATCTGGCCTGCGGACGAAGATGTTGCGGAGCTTGCCCACAGCCATGTCTCCGCAGGACAATTTAACAACACCTATGGGGACGTTTTTAATGGCGGCGAACTCTGGAACGGGCTCGAAACACCAACCGGCGAACTTTACCGGTGGCAGGAGCAATCGACCTACATCAAGGAACCCCCGTTTTTTGCCGATTTCACGGCAGTACCGGCGCCGGTCGCAGACATCAGGGGCTCCCGGGTCCTTGTGCTCCTCGGGGATTCCGTCACTACCGACCATATATCCCCGGCCGGTTCGTTTGGAGAGGAGTCACCGGCAGGTCGCTACCTCATCTCTCTCGGCGTGAAGCCGCATGATTTCAACTCATACGGCTCCCGCCGCGGCAACCATGAGGTGATGGTCCGGGGGACCTTTGCCAATATCCGCATTAGGAATCGGCTGGTGCCGGGGGTGGAGGGGGGGGTGACCGTCTGGATGCCAACAGACGGCAAAGGGAGTGTGCAGATGTCCATCTATGATGCTGCCATGCGCTATCGCGAAGAGGCTGTCCCGCTCATCGTCATTGCCGGCAAGGAATACGGGACCGGCTCATCGCGGGATTGGGCCGCCAAGGGAACGCTACTCCTGGGAGTCCGCGCAGTGATCGCCGAAAGTTTCGAGCGGATCCACCGTTCCAATCTTGTGGGGATGGGGATACTCCCACTCCAGTTTATGCCAGACGCAACATATAGCTCTCTTGGACTTGGCGGAGATGAGCTGTTTGATATCGAGGGGCTCGAATCTCTTGCTCCGGCCCAGACACTCAGAGTCAAAGCACGGGCCATGGACGGAACCATCAGGGAATTCCAGACGCTGGTCCGCATCGATACACACAACGAGCTCGACTATTATCACCACGGCGGGATTTTATCATACGTGCTGCGCCAGGCATTAAAGAAGTAAAGGAGAATACTGACATGATTTTTGCCGCAAAACTTGCTGAGGTCCCCCTCTGGGGCAAGAAGCTCATCACCGTTAACGGGGAAGAAGTGGTGTTGATTAATGACAATGGCACTATTTCGGCTTGTGAAAACTATTGCCCACACCAGGGAAGTACGATGTTGGCAGGAATAGTCAAGGAAGGCGTCATCTCCTGCCCTCGGCACGGCTGGCACTACGATCTGCAAAGTGGCACTTGCACGGACCATCCGGGTTATACCCTGAAAACGTATCAGGTAGAAGTGGTCGGCGACGACATAATGATTGAATTATAAAGGTAGGACTGTCAAAGGCATCATATGCATGAAATCTGGTTAATGTCTGCGGCAACACGAATTTATACTAAGCCTCTAAGGAGACCATTCGATGACCAAAAAAATTGCTTTTTGGATTTTTCTGCTGGGCACTCTCTCCTCGGCAGTCCTGTTTCTTGGCCTGACGGTGGACACCCATCGTCAGGTTGCCTCTCTGTCCCACGCCGACAAGCTGTCGGAGAATGTGGTTGCCGGCAAGCGGGCCTTTGAAAAGTACAACTGCAACGACTGCCACACCATCCTCGGCTTTGGCGGTTACTACGCGCCCGACCTTACCAAAGTGGTGCAAAGAGTTGGTGAGGATGGTGTCCGCTACCGTGTCAGGCATCCTGAAGAAGCTTTCGCCAAGTCAGCACGGAAAATGCCGCAGCAGCATGTGTCCGAAGTGGAAATTGAAAATCTTGTTGCCTTCTTCAACTGGGTCGGTGAGATTGATAATGGCGACTGGCCTCCGCAGGACAGCAAAAAACGCCTGTCCCGCAGTGAGCAACGCCTGTCACTGGGAGCAGCGGTCTCTCCGGGAGCAGCGGTTTTTCAGACAAAAGGATGCATGAACTGCCATTCGCTGCACGGTGTTGGCGGAACCTTCGGCCCGGTATTGGATACCATCGGTCGCAAGTTGACTGTCGAGCAGATTGAACACTACATCAATAATCCCAAGAGTGTGAACCCCAATGCCAAGATGCCGCCGCAGACTGAACTCTCCGACCGTGAACGGGACGAAGTGGCAAAATTCCTGGGAAACCTGAAATAGGAGGACGTAATGGTGTATAAATCACAGAAAATTGCCAATTGGTATTTCACAATCGCCTTGTTCCTCTTTGTCCTCCAGGTAGTCATGGGGCTCTGGCTGATATCCAACTATGTCTTCACCATTCCGCAAGAGATCGTCAACGTATTTCCGTTCGCCACAGCACGGGCCATGCATACCAACCTCCTGGTTCTCTGGATGCTGCTTGCCTTTATGGGGGGGACCTATTTCATCGTCCCCATGGAAACCGAGAGCGAGATCTGGTCACCAAATCTTGCATGGTTTCAGTTGATCGCCCTAGTTGTAACAGGAGTTGTTGCGCTAATCGGATTTGCATTTGGCTGGACCAAGGGACGGCCACTCCTGGAGATTCCGCCGCCCCTTAACTACATGGTGGTGGTTGGTGCACTGGTCTTTTTGTTCAATGTCGGGATGACCATGTTCAAGGCCAGACGCTGGACCGTCATCCAGGGGACACTGCTTGGCGGCTTGGTTTTTCTGGCACTCCTCTATCTGGCCGGTATCCCTTTCTATCGCAATGAGGTAATTGACTGGTACTACTGGTGGTGGGTTATCCATCTCTGGGTCGAAGGAGCCTGGGAGCTGGTCACCGGCGCCATCATGGCCTTCATCCTGATGCGGTTGACTGGCGTGGATCGGCAGGTTGTCGAAAAATGGCTCTATGTTGAGATTGGCCTGTTCATGTTTACCGGAATCGCCGGAACCGGGCATCATTACTACTGGATCGGCGCTCCCAAATACTGGCTCTGGGTCGGCGGAGTCTTTTCCGCTCTGGAGCCGCTCCCCATACTGCTGATGGTCATTGACACCATGAACCACGTCCGTCATCGACATGCCAAAATTATCAATCCCCACACCTGGACCATTGCCGTGGGGTGCGCGGTGTTTCACATGATAGGAGCCGGTGTCTGGGGCTTCGCCCATACCCTGCCGCAGATCAACTACTATACCCATGGCTCCCAGGTCACCGTCTCCCATGGACATCTGGCTTTCTTTGGCGCCTATGCGCTCCTTAACCTGTTGGTTTTTTATTTTGCCATGCCCCGCCTGCGGGGGATCGAGATTTACCAGCCGACCCGCGCCAAACTTGGTTTCTGGACCATGTGCAGCGCCATGATGCTCATGGGACTCACCTTCGGCATTGCGGGTGTCCTGCAAAGTTACCTGGAGAGAGTGCTTGGCATGGGGTACATGACGGCCCAATCCTACATGCGGCTCTGGATGGGGGTCACGCTTGTGCTGGGGGTGTTTTTCTTGGGCGGCGTGCTGATTACCGTGTTTGATCTATTGTCACCAAAAGCTGCAACAGAGAGGCTGGATTGAAAACAGTTCAACATCAATGCAAAGTGTGAACGGCTTTTATTGCAGCCCCCCTCACCGTAAAAAGGAGATGACCATGAAAAAATCAATAACAGGGGACAATACCATCGGTGAGATTGTCGCCGCAGATTTCCGGACTTCCACAGTCTTTGAAAACCACGGCATTGATTTCTGCTGTGGCGGCAACGTTGCTCTCGCGGCGACCTGCACAGAGAAAAGACTCGATCTTGCCACGCTAACAAGCGAACTTGAGGCAGTGCAGAATGAACCGGTCGGACGGGACCAGAATTATTCATCATGGACGTTGCCGTTTCTCGCCGACTATATCGTCAATACCCACCATGTCTATCTCAAGGAAAATGATGAACAGATTGCCGCTTATGCCCGAAAGATTGCCGGTGTTCATGGGGCACACCATCCTGAAGTGATCCGGATCGCGACAATTTTCGAGAAGATCGCAACCGACATGGTTGGACACCTGAAGGAGGAAGAAGAGGTGTTCTTTCCAGCTCTCAAGCGTGCCGATGCGGCTAGAATTGCCGGTGTTACACCGGATGTCACGGATCGGGAAACTATCCGTGTATCCCTCATCAGGCTCCATCGTGAACATGAGGAGATCGGCGATGCCATCCATGAGATCCGCCATCTCGCAAAAAATTATGCGATCCCTGACGATGTCTGCAATACCTTCATGCTAACCTACAAGAAGCTCAGTGAGTTTGAGGATGATCTCCACAAGCATGTTCATCTGGAGAATAACATTCTCTTTCTGAAGGCGGCGCAACTTTAATATCGTGCTACTTTACGAGGGATTTGTGCCGGGTTTATTGTGATTGGTTCCAAGACAGTACAAGAAAGGAAGTCATGAAGAGGATCCTGAAATATGACTGGGATGCTATTGCCGGAATAATTGCGGCAGTTGCGGCAATTGTCATGCACATGTTGCATGTGGTTGAAGCGGAAGTCCTGTTAATGATCTCCGTTGTTCTCATCGCCCTGTTATTCCTGCGCGATTTACGCCGTGAGCGACAATCCGAACATATCGAAGCATCTCTTCACCAGACCGAAGTAACTGTCAAGGATATTCTATCTCAGCTGAGCCCACCGGATGCAGTGTTGGTCGGGCCACTGAGCATTCACCAGACGATGGAAGATTTTTCCCACCGAGCGTGCAATGAGATGTTGAGGTTCCACGTCTGCCCCGTCATGTTCAAGCGCCAGGAGTTATTTGATGCACTTCTCAAAACCGCTATCGAAAACCCCGCAGTAAAGTCGATCCAGTTTATCCTCGATACTAGTGATCGAGAGATGTGGGAAAGCGAAGTTATGCCAAAAATCAAGCGTTGTGCAAGCAAGAGTAAAGTTCGAAATACTATTTGGACCTCCATCTCAGGAGGAGTTTCAGCAGTCATCTCCGATCTTGACAAAGAGGGCAAAACTGAATGTTTGCTGAGTTTTTGGGGAGAACCGTTTATGGCAAGGACAGCCAGCCACAACGTGCCCCGTTATGTTTTCCAAGTGCAGAGTCATTCTGAACTGGTAGGACGAATGGTTTAAGTTGTGCGTACGGCTTGTCTGCATAAATGCTGAATCTAATCGCCCTCTGCAATCAGGTTTCAGTCCGCAAGACGATAGTAGGAAGGAACCTCATGTCTAAAATAGTTTTACAGCACCTTATCGGATTAATTCTTTTTACGTCATTCGCGATTTTGGTACCCCAGCAGGTTGGTGCTACCGAGGAGTATGCCAAGCAGACCGGCCAGGCATGTGCTGCCTGTCACCTTGATCCGGGCGGTGGCGGCGAACTTACAACAACAGGCAAGGCATTTGCCGAATCGCTCCGAGCTCAGACAGTAAATCCTGAAAGGAGCGCGTTCGTAAAAGGGTTCCGACTGGTAATTGGCTATTTTCACTTTCTGACTGCCATTTTTTGGTTCGGTACGATCCTCTACGTGCACTTAATTCTTAAGCCGGCTTATGCGGCAAGCGGTCTCCCACGCGGTGAACTGAGAGTCGGGATCGTCTCGATGATTGTCATGGGTGTAACCGGCTCTATCTTGACCTACTATCGGGTGTATTCATTGGACACACTCTTCCACACTCGCTTCGGCATTCTCCTGTTTATAAAGGTCTGCCTCTATCTGGTGATGGTGATCTCTGCCCTGTTCGTAATTACCGTCATCGGGCCGCGCCTCAAGGCAAAAAGGAAGGAGCTGTCGTCTGCGGATACGGCAGGTGGACTGACACTTGAAGATTTGACAGCATACGATGGGAAGGATGGTCGACCCGCTTATTTTGCTTTCGAGGGAAAGGTTTACGATGCGACCCAAAGTAAACTCTGGAAGCAAGGGGTTCACATGGGACGGCACAATGCCGGTAACGATTTGACGGAGGCACTGTCGCTTGCACCGCATGGTCGGGAGAAGTTGACTACCATGGCAACTGCGGGAGAAGTCATCGCTGCCGGTCCCCGAAAAGCTCCACTGCACGAACGGGTGTTTTTCTTCATGGCGCACATGAACCTTACGATTGTCTTTATCATCATCCTGATACTTTCTCTCTGGCGGTGGGGATAGACTGTGAAAAACAATCTCTGGCGGCCGAAACTACTAAATGTGGTATTTGGGTCAACACTATGCAGATCAAGCAACAATTACGTCTAACCCAGCCGGGAACCTATTCCCTGATTCTTGCCCTTGGTTGGACAATCGTCATTGCCGTATCGCTTCTGGTAAGCATTTCGGTTCATCGGCAGGAAATCGTGGCCATCGCCCAGAATGTTGCCAGAGCCTATATAGATAAAGATATCCTCTACCGCAATTGGAATGCCCTCCATGGCGGCATCTATGTGCCTGCAGATCGGGGACTCTCGCCCAATCCGTTCTACCCTCCGTCGATCCTGGAGCGGGATGTGACAACTCCATCCGGACGTCACCTTACACTGGTAAATCCTTCGTATATGACACGCCAGATTTATGAATACGCACTCAAGGAACATAAAGTGTCCGGACGGATTACGAGTCTCAAACCATTACGACCCGAGAACAGGGCCGACATTTGGGAGGAATCGGCGTTGCGGGATTTTGAACGCGGGGTCCAGGAAGTCAGCAGTGTGGTAACGGAGGGGAGAACTGGTTACGTGCGGCTCATGCGGCCTTTGGTGACAGAAGAGAGCTGTCTTCCCTGTCATGCCCACCAAGGGTATAGAAAAGGCGATATTCGCGGCGGCATCAGTATAAAATTGCCGATGACACTCTTTGAGTCAGCTACACGCAAACAGATCGAATTGCTCTGGGCAGGTCATGGCATCATCTGGTTGATGGGTCTTACCGGTCTGTATGTCGGCTACACGGGACTGAGGCGGCGCACTGAAGAACGCGACCGTGCGGAAGAAGAGCTGAAACGAGTGAATGCAATTCTTGAAAACCAGGCAACTACCGATTCTCTGACCGGTATCTGCAATCGGCGCAGATTTTTGGAATTGCTTCAGGCGGAAATACAAGAGGCAAAGCGCTACAGCATGCCGCTGGCGCTCATTTTCTTCGACATCGACCATTTCAAATCAGTTAACGACACCTATGGGCACGAAGCCGGCGACACCGTATTACAGGAACTTGCCCGCATCGTTACCAACATGATTCGCCAGACTGACATCTTCGCCCGCTTCGGCGGAGAGGAATTTGTCATTCTTGTACACAACAACGATGTTAGGACGGGGCGGGAACTCGCTGAAAAAATCAGATACACGGTGGGTGAACACCGGTTCCCGCTGATGGGCACCGTGACCTGCAGTTTCGGCGTTGCCCAGTTTTATCCGGACGACACACCGGAGACCATCATCAAGCGCGCCGATGATGCCATGTACGCCGCCAAGCAGGCAGGAAGAAACCGAGTCGAAACCCGTTGTGACTGCAATACCGGAACGGTTTAAACCAGATGCGTTTATTTGTCAGCACCCGAATGTTAAGTGGAAGGAGCTGCCAACATTAAGATGTTGGAGGTAATCAGATGAAAACAGTGATTATTGGCGGGATAGCCGGTGGACTGTCTGCCGCCAGCCAGATCAAGCGCGAAGACCACGGAGCGCAGGTGGTCGTCCTGGAAAAGTCAGGCGATGTTTCCTACGCTGCTTGTGGTATGCCCTACAATCTTTTCTACAAGGATAAGCCGGTCGAGGATCTCTATGCGATGAGCCTTGAAGCGATCCGCAAGGAACGCGGTATCGATTATCGGCTGCACAATGAAGTTGTCACTATCGACCCGCTACGCAAGGAGGTGACGGTTGTTGATCACCAGCTTTCTCGGGAATATCGTGAGAGTTACGATTACCTTGTGTATGCCACAGGCAATCAACCGAACAGGCTGACCCTTCCCGGATTTGATGATGCTGACGTCTTCTATTTCAAAACACTGGACGACACTCGATTGGTCAAAAGCATCATCTACGAAAAATCTCCTTCCAATGTCATACTCATAGGCTCCGGTTATACCAATCTTGAGCTGGTTGATGTCCTCTACAACATGAAGATCAAGCCGGTCATCCTTGAGAAGTCTGCCACGATCCTCCCTTCGTTTGCCGAAGAAATCCGGGCCAAGGTGCTTGAAAAGCTGGAGGAGAAGGGAATCAAGCTCCATACCAATGTTGATATCACTGAGAAGCAAGGTTCCGTGGTCAGGACTACAACCAGAGACTTCGAAGCAGGCATGGTGGTTGTTTCCATCGGCGTAAGACCGAATACGGCACTCTTCTCGTCTGCCGGCGGCGAACTGGGTGTTGGCGGAGCGGTAAAGGTCGACCGCTTTTTGCGGACAAACCTTCCTGATGTCTTCGCTGCCGGTGACTGTGCCGAGCACTACGTCCGCCAGCTCGGCAGGAACGGCTACATGCCGCTCGGCCCGGTGGCAAACAAGCAGGGACGGCTTGCCGGCAGCAATATCGTCAATAGTAATGCCATGAAGGAGTTTTACGGCATTGACCAGACCGCGGTATTCAAGTTCTTCGACCTGACGGTGGCCACCAGCGGTCTCAGTGAACGGCAACTTCAGGAGAACGGCGCAAACTATGTAAAGGTCTACGTGGACACTTCGACCAGGGGCGCATTTCCTGGAGGCGGCACCATGCGAGTACTGCTCCTGTTTGAAGAAGGGACAGGATTATTGCTGGGCGGGCAGATGATCGGGCAGGACGTCGTGGCAAAACGGCTCGATGTTCTTGCCACCGGAATATACAAACAGATGACGGTGTTCGAACTCGCCGAACTTGATCTGAGCTATTCACCTCTATATTCGCCGGTCTGGGATCCGCTCCTCATTGCAGCGAACAAGGCGATCAAGTACGTGTGAGTGGCAGTACGGAGGTGTTACAAAAAATCATTATCAAGAAAGAGGAGATAGGGAAATCACTATGAATGTTTTTGATTGTGCTATCAAAAGGGAAGAGGAGTCCGTGAAATATTACGAAAAGCTTGCGACGCTCTCCGTTGTTCCCGAATTAAAGAATCTTTTCACCATATTGGCGAAATCCGAACAGGGACATCACGATGCCCTGCTGGAAATGAAAGGGAGTATTGCTCCCCTAAAGTCCCAGTTCAATACACTGCCGGATGCAGAATGCCTTTTCGAACCTCTACTGGCAAAGCGTGACCTCATGGAGGAGCTCAAGGAAGACCCTGATGCTTACCGTAACGTTGTAAAGGAAGAGGAAGAGGGCATCCGATTTTACGAGGAACTGGCTGCGCAGGTAAAGGATGAGGGAACTCGCGAGACTCTGCTCTTGATCGCCGACGAGGAGCGGAAGCATTTGAGCATTGTTGAACATATATACTTCTTTGTTGAGTCACCGAAGTACTACCTCGCCAATGCCGAATTCAGTAACCTCAAGAAGTTCGACTAAAGTGTAAAAGTATCATGATACGAATCAAACGTGTATATGACCCGTATGAACCGGACGATGGTCCCCGCTTTCTTGTTGACCGCTTGTGGCCGCGAGGTATGAAGAAAGAAAACCTCCGTATGGATGGGTGGCTGAAAGATGCGGCCCCCAGCGATGCATTACGACACTGGTTCGGGCATGACCCTGCCAAGTGGGAGGAGTTCTGTCGTCGTTACGATGCTGAGCTGGAATACAACAGCGCTGCCTGGCGGCCCATCCTGGATATGGCAAGAAAACAGGACATTACATTACTCTACAGTGCCCATGACAATGAGCACAACAATGCCGTAGTGTTTCGGTCGTTTCTTGAGGCTCGACTGGCAGATGACTGCCAATGTGGAAGTTAATAATCTGGCGATGGCATCTCAAGACACGATCAGGAAGAGGTTGTTGGTATCTGTTAGTCCACTTTTATCCAAGGTGGTTCTGCCAGAGAAGGCTTCAATATTAAAAAATGAGATTCAAATAAGTTGTATGCAAGTAAATTTTGACGTGGATCAAGTTATTTATTGCATGTAGGAGTAATAACTAACGCAGAAGTTAGTAGCTGTTGCAGTCAAATAAACCGGCCAAGGGAGGTAGGATATGCAAATGAAACACACAAGGGGATACGCCGTGCTGGCTATTCTGGTAGCCACGGCAGTCTGGTCAGGATGCTCGCCGAAAAAGGTGGAGCCTATGAAGACTGTCGCCATTGAAGACGGCACAATTGACCCGGCCGAGTGGGGTAAAGTATATCCACTTCAATATAAACTCTGGCGGCAAACTGGTGAACCGACCCCCGCCGGCAAGAGCAAATACAAAAAAGGCTACGATGTCGGCGAGGACCGTCGTGACAAGCTCGATGAGTATCCGTTTCTGGCGCTACTTTACAACGGCTGGGGTTTTGGCTCCGAATACCGCGAACCGCGTGGACACTTCTTCATGGTTCAGGATCAGCTTGAGGTCGACCCCGGGCGAGTGAAAGCCGGGGGCTCATGCCTGACATGCAAAACTCCCTACGCCCCGATACTTGAAAAACAGATGGGGAAAGCCTATTTCTCAACTCCTTACAAGGAAGTGCTGGCGAAACTTCCGAAGGATCAGCAGACCCTCGGTGTCGCCTGTATTGACTGTCACGACAACAGGGGGATGGCTCTCAAGATTTCCCGTGGTTTCACGTTAGGAAAGGCGCTCAAGAAGATCGGTGCAGATGAGGAAAAGCTCACTGCGCAAGAAAAACGGACCCTGGTCTGCGCCCAGTGTCATGTCAGTTACATGATCACCAAAGATAAGGAAATGCATTCGACGGATGTCGTCTTTCCCTGGCAGGGTAGCAAAGTTGGCAACATAAGCATTGAAAATATAATTGCCGAGATCAAGAGTTCACCTGCAAACCTGGAGTGGACGCAGAGCGTGACCGGCTTCAAATTGGGCTTCATTCGTCACCCTGAGTATGAGCTTTTCTCCAACAACAGCCCACATTGGGCAAACGGTGTAAGCTGTGCGGATTGTCACATGCCGACCGTTACAAGGGATGGTCAGAAAGTCTCGGACCATAGAATCATGAGCCCGCTGAAAAATGACCTGATCGCGTGCGCCGCCTGCCATACCGAGACATCGCAAGTGCTCCGCGATAAGATCTTTGCTATCCAGGATCAAACCATGATCGTGTATCTGAAGGCGGGCTACGCAACGGCAACCGACGCCAAGCTTTTCGAGATAGCGAATAAGGTCGAGGCATCCGGTAAAAAGATCGACAAGGCTCTTTACGCTCAGGCACGAGAGCAGTACGAACAGGCATTCTATCGGCTTATATTCATAGGAGCGGAGAACTCTAACGGTTTCCACAACCCAACAGAAACCATGCGTGTTTTGAACGATGCAGCAAAATATGCCGCGTCCGCCGATTCACAGCTCCGCAAACTGCTTGCGCAGGCGGGAGAGAAGGTGCCGGAAAAGATTGACCTTGAGCTTTCAAAATACACGAACAACCGAGGCGTGAACAAGATCATGTTTAGGCCGGAACACGAGATAAAATCACCTGAAGTTAAGTAAAATCAGCTCTGGGGGGGCATGCGTATGCCCCCCCAGTATTTATCAACATTCGTGAATTGGATAATAGATTGAAAGTTCATGTGCTTCAGCATGTGCCTTTTGAAGGTATCGGGAGTATCAGGCTATGGTTAGAGAAGCATGGAGCTGACGTTAGCTATACTCGTTTCTTCGAGGATCATGATTTGCCACAAGCGGATAATTTTGACCTTATAATCGTAATGGGCGGGCCAATGAGTGTTAACGACGAGTTACGCATTCCATGGCTGCGTCAGGAAAAACAGCTGATTCGCGAAGCAATAGATTTTGGTGTCTCTGTTGTGGGTATTTGCCTTGGAGCACAACTCATTGCCAGTGCACTTGGAGCTCGTGTATATAAGAATGCCCAGAAAGAAATAGGGTGGTTTCAAATTGAAGCAAATCAAAATGTGACTAACAATTTTAATTTCCCCGAAAAATGTAAAGTCTTTCACTGGCACGGCGAAACATTCGACCTGCCCAGCGGAGCTGTCTGCCTTGCTAGAAGCGCTGCCAGCGAAAACCAGGCCTTTCAATTTGGACAAAATGTTATCGGATTGCAGTTTCACCTCGAAACAACACCAGAAAATGTTAACGCTATCTTGAAGAATTGTCGTGGTGAATTGATTCCAGGGCCTTACATTCAGACTGAATCGGAAATGAGGGCGGTAAATAATCCTGCTTATGAAGAGATCAATAGTCTTATGGGGAAAGTGCTATCTTATGTCACACGTGGCTACAAGTTGTGATTATTTGAAAAAGCGAGAACCCGGCTTTTACCTGATTTTTGACTACTGTCAAACACGGATAGTAGAAAACAACGGTATCATTTGTCTTCATCCAATTCAGAATTCACCAATCCAGGCTATTGGAACAACAAACAAAAGGAGAAACACAAATGAGTATGTTCTGTAACCAATGCGAGCAGGCTGCGAACGGCACCGGCTGTCACATTTCCGGTGTATGTGGTAAAAAACCTGACGTGGCAGCCCTGCAAGATCACCTGATCTACGGACTCAAAAGCCTGGCGCTGTATGCCAACGAGATCGGCCGTAACGCCGAGATCGACCGTTTCACTATCGAGGGGCTCTTCACCACTGTCACTAACGTCGATTTCGAAGCAGCCCGCATCGGCGGCCTGATCAAGCGATGCTATGAACTGAAAGAAAAAGCAAAATTGCTGGCCGGCGTAACCATTTCCGGTCCGGTAGCCGACTGGAAACCGGCCGATGACCTAGCCGGCATGACCAGCCAGGGCGAGCAGCACGGCATCAACACCCAGCATGTCAACGAAGACATCCGTTCCGTGATCGAGATCGTGATGTACGGCCTGAAGGGGATGGCCGCCTATATGGACCACGCCATGATCCTGGGTAAGACCGATAATGACGTTATGGCCTTCTTCCAGAAAGCGCTGGCCGCTACTACTGACTCCAGCCTGGGTCTGATGGATTTTGTCGGCCTGGCCATGGAGTGCGGCAAGCACAACCTGACCGTCATGGGCCTGCTGAACGCCGCCCACACCGATACCTACGGCCACCCGGTACCGACTCCGGTACAACTGGGAACCAAGGCCGGCAAGGCCATCCTGGTTTCCGGCCACGACCTGAAAATGATGGAAGAGATCCTCAAGCAGACCGAAGGCAAGGGCATCAATGTCTATACCCACGGCGAGATGCTGCCGGCTCACGGCTATCCCGGCCTGAAAAAATACGGCCACCTGGTAGGCAACTTCGGCGGCGCCTGGCAGGATCAGGCCAAGGAGTTCGTCAACTTCCCTGGCGCAATTATCTTTAATACCAACTGTATCCAGCGCCCAGCCGATTCCTACACCGACCGCCTCTTTACCTGGGGTCTGGTGGCCTGGCCCGGCGTCAAGCATATTGACGGCTGGGATTTCAGCCCGGTAATTAACAAGGCCTTGGAGTGCCCAGCCTTGCCGGAAAACCCCGGCCAGGAGATCCTGACCGGCTTCGGCCACAACGCTGTGCTGGGCGTGGCCGACAAGGTCATAGCCGCAGTCAAATCCGGCGATATCAAGCACTTCTTCCTGGTGGGCGGCTGCGACGGCGCCAAATCAGGCCGCAACTACTACACCGAATTTGCTGAAAAAGCTCCCAAGGACACTGTCATCATGACCCTGGCCTGCGGCAAGTACCGCTTCAATAAGCTGGATTTCGGCGATATTGGCGGTATCCCCCGTCTTCTGGACATAGGCCAGTGCAATGACGCCTATTCTGCCATCCAGATCGCCGTAGCCCTGGCAGGGGCATTCGAGTGCGACGTCAACGACCTGCCGCTCTCCATGGTTCTTTCCTGGTACGAGCAGAAGGCGGTCGTCATCCTGCTGACCCTGCTCTCCCTGGGAATCAAGAACATCAAACTCGGGCCGACCCTGCCGGCCTTCATCACCCCCAACGTGCTCAACTTCCTGGTGGAGAACTTCAACGTCGGTCCGATCACCACGGTCGATGCCGATATGAAGGCCATGCTGGGATAACTGAAAAATAACTACCTATGAACAATGAGCGCCTCGCGGTTAACTGCGGGGCGCTCATTGTTTACGGCAGGGAGAAACGCTTCTGCATGCACGTCCATCCGCTGGCGCATGGTGCCTTCGGAGAGAACCTGGGCAGAACCAAGGGCCTCACGGAAAAAGTCGTCGGTTCGATACTGTTCCACGGCGACGAAATCACTCTTAGCCTGGGCAAGAATCCCGCAGTAACTCTTGATGACATCTGCATGAGAGATACTGTCATTTGCGGGGACTGCTGCGGCAAGAGATGATGCAAGGGAAGTGAAACGGTTCATGGCTAGGCCAACAAGGGCAAGCCCAGAGTGGGAGGAGTAGAATTCATCTTCGGACTGCTCTATGATGAAACGCTTCATTGGATTCAACTGCAGGGTTAGTTTTTGTTGCGTAGCAAAATAGCTCAATTGTCAAAGGACATCAATTAGTTACATCTGTTAAAATCAATTTACTTTGTCTTTGTCGTCACGGAGTCAGGAAAATCGTTGTGATAAATTACAAATTTTGACCTAGGTCAAGGTGGGAATTCGTTTTATATCGTTATATGCAAGCAAATGCTCACTTGCACATAGTGAAAGGAAATGTGATGGCAGTCAGAATAAGGGAAACAACTGAGGTTAGGCAGAGCCAGATTACTAAGGCTGCTTTGAAGGTTATCGGGCAGAAGGGTATAAACGGGGCGACTACAGCGGAGATTGCCTCTGCCACTGGTATTTCCGAGGGCAATATTTACCGCCACTTCAAAAACAAGGAAGAAATTTTTATTGCGGTGATTGATAAGATAGGGAAAGACCTGGAATCGCTGCTTGATGCAGCTTCAGAGATTGATGATCCGCTGCAAAAACTGGCAGAAATCTTTAAACGCCACCTGTCTTACATAGAAGAACATATCGGTATTCCCCGCTTAATTTTTTCTGATGAAGTGCTGGTATTGGACAAGAACCTCCGGACGAAGGTCAGACACAACATCGCACAGTACTCCAGAGGTATTTGCTCCATCATCTCTCAGGCGCAGGATGCCGGTATTATTAACCGGAAACTGGATCCCGGTGTTTTGACAAGCATGTTTATTGGTACGATTAACTTTACTGCTATCCAGTGGGTCATGAACGACTTTTCCAATTCTTTGTCCGCTGAGGTAGAAATACTTTGGATGACCTTTGCTGCTGCCATAACAACTAAATGCTGAAGCATAAAGTGGTAAAACATTTATGATATAGGTAAGTGAGCATTTACTTCCTGCGGAGGGTATATGTCCCATATCGTTTCAAAAGTTCAAAATAGCGCACGACGGGAGCAGATCGTTCGTGCCGCATTTAACATCCTTGCTGCCGGTGAAGGGATAAATGCACTAACGATAGGCGCCATTGCACGGGAGACCGGAGTGTCAACAAGCGATATATATCGGCATTTTAAGGACAAGGATGAAATCATCGAAGAAATGGTTACGAAGGTCCACCTAGAATTGATGAAGAACCTGACGTATCTCTACGACAGCGATCCTTCTCCACTTATAAGCCTAAAGCGGTTTTATCTCCTCCATCTTGATTTCCTGGAGACCAGGAAAGGGATTGCACGTCTAGCTTTTTCAGGAGGAATCCTCAAAGCCGGAAGTGCATCGCAGAGAAAGATTGATTACCTGCTTGATACTTATTCTGCCGGTCTGGTAAACGTCATCGAAAAAGGGAAGAAAATCGGCGACATCAGGAAGACTGTGAACTCAAAGGCCTCCGCCATGGTGCTGATTGGAATGGTGCAGGCGATAACTTTAAAGTGGCTGGTAAGCGACTTTTCCTTTCCTCTCGTAGATGAAGGGATAATGCTGTGGCATGGTTATGAGGATTTTTTGACTTATGATAACAATATCGTGCGGAGGCAGAAATGAAAAAGAAATTGGCCATGCTTGGGATTTTTTTATTACCATCAGCGCTTTTTGCGGAAAGTGACGTGCCATCTTACAATCTTCCCCAAGTGATCGAGTTTGCCCTGAAGAACGAACCGAGGCTCACCGGGCTCGGGAAGGATGTCAAAGCGACTGAATATGCTATCGACGCTGCCAAAGGGGAGCGGTGGCCAAAAGTTGATCTGGGAGCCGGCATTACGCGTTACCGCTATCCCACCGCCATTTCCCCCATAGCAGGCTCGCCGCAAAACAGTAGTTTCCCTGACTTTGATAAAGACATCTACGATGCAGGAGTCTCACTTAAAATTCCCCTTTACCGGGGCGGACGACTCGAAAAAAACATTGATATAGCCAAGATCACCAAGATGGTCACGGAGGGAACCTTTCGCCAGGGGAAGCAGGAACTCGTCTACAACCTGACAAGCACGTACTGCAAGATACTGGAGTTGGAGGCGATTCTCAAGGCGCGCGAGCAGATGGTAAAGCAGCTTGAAGAGCATCGCAGGGTCACTGATCAATTTGTCAAGGCCGGCAGGTCAGCGCGGGTGGATCTCATGAAAACTGATGTGGAGTTGGCCCATACCAGGCAGCAGGCGCTGGAAGCACAGAACGCCTTGGCGGCTACATACGCGCTGCTCCGGACATTGATGGGAGCGGACGAGACATATCCGCAATTCACTATCGCCGGGGAACCTCTTTTTTTAAAAGTACATTCACAGGAGGCCGAAGGGGTGAAGGTAGCTTTGCAACAACGTCCGGAATACCGGAAGGCCAGTGCTCAGGCGGAACTTCAGCAGGCCAAGCTGGATTTGACCAAGGGAAAGCGTCTCCCTTCTCTGGATCTGGCCGGCGATTTCACAGAAAAAGCAGGAGACTCCTTTTCATTCAAGGATAACTGGAATATTGGTTTGCGGCTCTCATATCCACTTTTCGACGGTGGTATAACGCGGGCGGAGATCAATAAAGGGTCAATAGAACTTGAACGCAGTCACGGAGAGCTCCGTGCCGTTCGGCTGCTGATTGTGCAGGAAGTAAAGGAGGCTTTCCTTGCGGTCACCGATGCGGAGAAAAGAGTCTCGGTTTCTAAAGAGGCAATTTCTTTTGCCGAGGAAAACCTGCGAGTAGAGCAATTGAAGTATGAAACCGGTGATGGGACAACCAAAGACGTGATTGACGCCCAGACAGCGTTATTGCGTTCGATCACTGATTGGCACCAGGCTTCGTACGATCTGTTAACGGCACAGGCGGCCCTTGAAAAGGCACTGGGAAGTAATGTACCTGGGGAGGTGGCTTCACGATGAAAAAGAGACTGATACTAATTGGCCTGGTGGTAATTGTCGCAGCGTCTATTGCCTACTTCCTGCTCCATCGAAAAACCGATGATCCAGGGATACTGCTCAGCTCGGGGAACGTCGAGGTGACCGAAGTGGATCTTGGGTTCAAGGTCCCCGGCAGGGTGGAAACGCTCCTGACCGACGAGGGTAGGAACGTCGTGGCAGGCGGGATCTTGGCAAAGCTGGACCGCACACAGCTTTTGCGCCAGATGGAGGCGCAGCAGGCCGTTATCGATTCCAGCAGCGCCAGACTTCTCGAGTTGCAACGTGGTTCGCGCCCACAGGAAAAAAAGAGCGCCCGGTCGCTCGTGTCCTCCGCCTCCGCTGACCTGGAAAAAGCAGGCAAGGATTTCGAACGTGCCGAGATGTTGTTTAAAAACGGCGCTATCCCGGCACAACAGCGCGACTCCGCCAAGCGGACCTTTGAGGTGGCAAAGGCGCAGTACGATCAGGCTTTACAAAACGAGAGCCTGGTGAACGAAGGGCCGCGGTCGGAAACAATCAAGGCAGCTGAAGCCCAGGTCCGACAGCCCAGAGCGCAGCTGGCGGTTTATCTGGAGCAACTGGCGGATATGGATCTGAAAACACCGGTGCAAGGAGTGGTCCTCAGAAAAAATGTGGAAGCGGGTGAAACCGTTACTGCCGGAACGCCCATCTTTACCGTCGGCGACCTGACACATCCATGGGTAAAGATCTATGTGAAGGAGGACAAGTTGGGCTTGGTCAAACTGGGTCAAAAAGCGGAGGTAACGGTCGATACCTATCCGGGAAAGAAGTTTGACGGGGTAGTGACCTATATCTCCTCGGAAGCGGAGTTTACTCCCAAGAACGTGCAGACTCAGGAAGAACGGGTGAAGCTGGTCTTCGGCGTCAAGGTGAGCGTGGATAATCCGAACCAGGAGCTTAAACCGGGCATGCCGGCGGACGTCAAGATCAGGGTAAGGTAGGCGTTGCAAAATGGATACGAATACCGCAGCAATTAAAGCAGAAACGTTGACCAAGACCTTCAACGGCAACATTGCACTCGACAGCCTCACCCTGGAGATCAAAAAAGGGGAGTTGTTCGGTCTTGTCGGACCGGATGGTGCCGGCAAGACCACCACTATGCGCCTGTTAACCGCCATCATGGAACCCACTTCCGGTGATGCATGGGTAGCGGGTCACTCGGTTCTGAAGGAAGGGGAGCGGATCAAGGAACGGATCGGCTATATGTCTCAAAAGTTCGGCCTCTATGAAGATCTCACCGTCATGGAGAATATCATCTTCTATGCCGACCTCTACGAAGTCCCACAGAAAGAACGTCCGGAGCGGATCGAGCGGCTGCTGGGTTTTTCCAACCTGACCCCTTTCAAAGGAAGACTGGCCGGGAAGCTTTCCGGAGGGATGAAACAGAAGCTCGGCCTTGCCTGTGCCCTGATCCACACCCCTGAGATTCTCTTCCTCGACGAACCGACCAACGGGGTCGATCCGGTTTCACGGCGGGATTTCTGGCGTATCCTTTACGGCCTGCTGAAGGACGGGATTACCATCTTTGTCTCCACTGCCTACCTGGACGAGGCGGAACGTTGCACACGGGTTGGTCTCATGCACCGCGGAAAGATACTGATCGACGACAGCCCGGCACGGATCAAGGGTTCCCTTGGCTTTCCCATGGTGGAACTATGGACCGGGGATGCGCGCACGGCCGAGGATATCGCAAGGGGCTGTCCGGGGGTTCGTAGCGTGAGCATCTACGGCAACCGTCTTCATGTCGCCCTGGAGCGGAGCAAAGCGCTGGATGGCGTCATCGGCAGGCTTCAGAAAGAGGGGATTATTGTCCGGGATCATCGATCGATCCTCCCTTCCCTGGAGGATGTCTTCATCGCTATGGTGGAGGAGCCATGAACCATATCGAAACAGCAGTAGAATTTTCCGGGTTGACCCGAATTTTCGGCGACTTCACTGCCGTGGACCAGATCAGCCTCGCGGTTGGAAGGGGAGAAATCTTCGGTTTCCTCGGCCCTAACGGAGCCGGCAAATCGACAACCATCAAGATGCTGTGCGGTCTCCTCACCCCCTCCGCCGGTAGTGGGACAGTGGGAGGATTCAACATCATGACCGAGGCGGAAGAGATCAAGAAGAATATCGGTTACATGTCCCAAAAGTTTTCTCTCTACGATGACCTGACGGTGGAGGAGAATATCAACTTCTTTAGCGGTATCTACCGGGTTCCCAGGGAGAAGAAACGTGAGCGTAAGGAATGGGTTCTGGAGATGGCCGGGATCGCGGACCGGCGGGGAGCTCTGACCAAAACCCTCTCGGGCGGCTTCAAACAACGGCTGGCACTCGGCTGCGCCATCCTTCACGAACCTCCCATCATCTTTCTCGACGAGCCGACCTCGGGGGTTGACCCGATCTCCAGGCGCAATTTCTGGCGGCTCATCTATGCCATGTCCCGGGAGGGAAAAACCATCTTTGTTACCACTCACTACATGGACGAAGCGGAATATTGCGACCGGCTGGCCCTCATTTACCGGGGGAAGATCATCGCCGAAGGGACACCGACCGCCCTGAAGCAGGAGTATATGGAAAGGGATGTTCTGGAAATCGAGGTTGAGCAGGTGGTGGATGCGCTGGAAGTCCTTGAACAGAGCGGCATCGAAACAGCCATTTTCGGCAGCGTCCTGCATGCCACCGTGACTGACGCTGGGCAGGAGTCCCAACGGATCAGGGAATCACTCGTCAAAGCGGGGCTAAAGGTCGTCCGCATCGAAAAGATCGTCCCGTCGCTGGAAGATGTGTTTGTAACCCTGATCGAGGTGTCGTGATATGAAACTTATCCGCGTCCGCGCCATAGCAAAAAAAGAGCTGATCCAGGTGCTCCGTGATCCCCTGAGTCTGGCCATGGCGTTCCTCATGCCGGTGATCCTGCTGTTGATCTTCGGCTACGCCATTACCATGGACGTGAACAACCTGAGGACCGTGGTTTACGATCTGGACAAAAGCAGCCTGAGTCGTGAGCTGGTAGCCCAGTTCCGGGAGTCGGGATACTTCACGATTGTCACTATCTTGGATCGTCCATCGGATGTTGATGCAGCGCTCGACGCTAACCGGGGGCAGGTGGCGCTCTGGATCCCCGCTGACTTCTCAGAGAATCTGCGAAGGGGAAAGGTTGCACCGCTGCAGGTGGTTGTTGACGGCAGTGATTCCAACACAGCCACCATTGCCCTCGGTTATCTGGAGGGGGTGACGGAACGCTTTGGCCAACGGGTTACAGGTGGAATAGCGCGCGCGCCCATAGATGCCAGGGTGCGTGTCTGGTACAATCCGGAGCTTAAATCGCGCAATTACATCATTCCCGGACTGATTGCGGTAATCATGGCGGTCATTGCGGCACTGCTCACCTCGCTAACCATCGCCAGGGAATGGGAACGGGGCACCATGGAGCAGCTGATCGCCACGCCGGTAAAAACCACAGAGCTGATTGCCGGCAAACTGCTGCCCTACTTCTTCATCGGCTTTATCGACGTGGCCGTTTCCGTGGCCATGACGGTATTTATCTTCGACGTCCCATTGCGGGGGAGCCTGTTACTGCTCGCTTTCCTTACCTCCCTCTTTCTTTTTGGAGGTCTTTCTCTGGGAATACTCATCTCGGTTGTTGCCAAGTCACAGCTGGTTGCCAGCCAGATCGCCATGGTAGTGAGCTTTCTGCCGGCTTTCCTGCTGTCAGGGTTCATGTACGCCATCAGCAATATGCCGCTGCCACTCCAGAATATGACCAGAATCATCCCTGCCCGTTATTTCGTAGCGATTCTCAAGGGAATTTTTCTCAAAGGGAGCACTCTCAGACAGCTGGCAACGGAAACGATTCTTCTTACAATTTTTGGCTTGCTGACCTTCGTCCTTTCGGTCAGAAAATTCAAGAAAAGGATCGTGTGATATGTTCGAACGGATCAAGGAAATGGTGGTCAAGGAGTTCAGTCAAGTGTTTCGGGACCGAAGGATGAAGGCTATCATTTTTGTTACCCCGATCCTGCAGCTTCTCATTTTCGGCTATGCGGTCACTACTGACGTAAAAAGCATAAATACCGCCTTCTACGACCTGGATCACTCCTATGAAAGCCGGGAACTGGGCCGGCGGCTCGAAGCATCCGGTTACTTTATCATCACTGGAACCCCCTCTTCGGCAAAAGAGATGGGGGACCTCCTCGACCGGGGAAAGGTTCTCGCCGTGCTACAGGTGAATAAGGGATTCGGTCGGGATTTGGCGCGAGGTGTTCCCACAGAAGTACAGATGATTGTGGACGGAACCGATTCGAATACCGCATCCGTTGCCATGGACTACTCTACGCGTGTCATCAACCGATTCGGCAAGGAATTCGGGACTCGGGCCGGCATACAACGGGTTGTAAAACCGGCACGGATCGACCTGCGCTCCCGGGCCTGGTACAACCCTGATCTGCGGAGCAGAAACTACAATGTGCCAGGGGTCATCGCTATAATCATCATGCTCACCTGCCTATTGTTGACTGCCATGGCAGTGGTGCGAGAGCGGGAGATCGGCACCATGGAGCAGTTGATGGTTACGCCGCTGAAACCGGTGGAATTGATGCTGGGGAAGACTATCCCTTTTGCACTCATCAGTTATTTCGACATGGCACTTGTTACAACCATCGGTGTCTTCTGGTTTGACATCCCGATCAAAGGGAGTATTCCACTTCTTGTTCTCTCCACGGCGATCTATCTACTCTCGGTATTAGGAGTTGGGCTCTTTATTTCTACTATTTCCAGGACCCAGCAGCAGGCGCTGATGGCTACCTTCCTTTTCTACATACCGGCCGTCCTCCTCTCTGGCTTCATGTTTCCTATCGAGAACATGCCGGTGGCTATTCAGTATGGAACCTACCTGAATCCCCTTCGATATTTTCTGGTCATCATCAGAGGGATCTTCCTCAAGGGGAACGGGATCGATATTCTCTGGCCGCAGATGGCCGCCCTTCTTTTACTTGGTGTAGTAGTCATAATGACCAGCTCCCTTCGGTTCAGGAAGAGGCTCGGGTGAGAGACGAGCGATAAAGATGCTTATTTATAGATAACTGTTCAAGTCTGTTGAACATGTATAACCTGATGCACAATTAAATTAACGATTATGAATTAAATTTATCAACTTGTTAATGAAGAATATTTGTAAAACGTTATATTGGAGAGTTTGTTGTGAAATTGAAATGGTGCTTGATGGTATTAATCACGTTTATTATCCACCAGCCTGTATTTGGCTATGACACGTTTCCCACGCTGGATACGACTGATCAGTATGGAAAGCAATTAAACATGGAGTCGTTATTCCATAACAACAAAAAATATCTTATTGCTATAAGCATGACTAGGAAGGGCTTCGAAAGGGCAAAAAAAGTGACAACAGTGATACAGGGTTCCTACCTCCACAAAAAAGTCAGTATAGTGATGATTCCCAATTTAAGCGCTGTCCCCAAATTTATGGAAGGGAGTGCAAAACGCTCCTTGCAATGGAGCAACGCGCCACCGATTTGGCTTGATTGGGAACACAAAAGCGCTAGGTGGTCAGTGCCACCTGGAACAGATTATGTGTGGATTTATGTGGTTGATAAGGAAAACAACATAATTGCCAAAATAGATGCAACCAGTAAGTTTAGTTTGGAAGATCTTCTAATGGTTCAGTAATACGGAATTTACTCTAAAGCTTGAACCAGTTTGTATTTGAAGATTTCAACTTATTCTTGATATAGGTCAATCATCCGTACACTCTATTGCCGTAACGTATAATCACAATACAGGCAGATTACGGGAGGGTATATGGACAGACTATTGAAGCAGTTAGTCAGCGATGCGCCGGATGCGATTCTTATCTCGGACCAGAAAGGAATTATTCGCTTCTGGAACAGCGGGGCAGAGCAGATGTTTGGCCATACTGCAGCCGAAGCGGCCGGTCAATCACTTGATCTAATTATCCCTGAGAACCTGCGGAGTCGTCATTGGGAAGGTTATTGGCGGGTGATGGCGTCTGGGGAGACGAAATACAAAACCGGCCTTCTCTCGTCACCAGGGGTTCGTAAAGACGGCTCCCGTGTTTCCTTGGAATTCAGCATGGTTCTTCTACGAGATGAAGATGGTGTCATGGCTGGCTGTGCCTCAATCATGCGTGATGTGACTGAGCGGTGGATGAAAGAAAAGTCATTGAAGGAGAGTTTGGCTGCTTGCGAAACAAAGCTAGCAGAAACAACGGCCTAGGTTTCTTTAGAATATTTACTCAAATATTGCCTGCATCAAAGTTTTTCACACGTCTTATGGGATCGTCGATCCGGGATTAGCGACTTCAGAACATGATGCAACAGAATAATGATTATGATTATTACTAACAGACATAGCAGGATTCTGACTGTACTATTACTGCTGGTTCAACTCTGCCTGCCGCTTTCCGGGTCGCTCTACATCTCAACTAATGTGAGTTCGAGCGAAACTAGTCACACTGAAACTGTGAATTTGCCAGGTAGTCCTTAAATAACAGGCTGTTGCACTCCGACGGAGTGTGAAGCTTTCCAACTCCAACCTGCTAATTATCTGTCGTTCTCGCCATTTCAGATCAATACAAACAGCAGATATAGCACAACGCTCAGATTGAAAACGAATACTGAAACCTTGGGCCAGGTAATGCCAAGTGAGAGTTCGTAGATTTCAACCGGAAGGTAGATCCCGCCAGACAGCACGCCAAACCACTCGGCCCATTTCTTCCTCAACCACAGGCCGATCGCTTCTGCCAGTCTCATTGTCGAGTAGAGCAGTGCCGCCCAAGCCATTGCCCACAGCTTATGGTCGTCGAGACGTTCCAACAAGTCGAGGAAGATCCGCGGATAACGGCTTGCAGGATTGAAATGAAAATTCGCGATCAGGCGCGCGGCAATTTCGTGGACATCTTTGTGGATGAGTGCCAGCAGTCCGAAGCCGGCCAGAAGGACCAACACCCCCTTGGCTCCCTCGAACAGGGCGACAATATGCAGACCTTTGGTGTGACGTGGAGCGGCTGCAATTAGATTTTCCCTCCGTTTTGCAGAAGTAATGTTCAAAATTTATCATGCCTTTCGACGGAACCATGCCAGCACCGCATCAAGCGGTTGCGCTCCCGGCAGTTGATCGACAACACGTCCCTGTTTCAACAGCACTATGGCCGGAATACCCCTGATACCGAATCGAGCTGCCAGATTTGGATTATCCTGGGTATTGATCTGCACTACTGCGGCCTGGCCGGCCAGTTTTTCAGCTACGGTTCGCACCACCGGTGCGAAGGTATGGCAGTGAGGTCAGGTAGGGGCCCAGAACTCTGCCAGCACCGGACCGGGATAGGAATTTATGAACGAGTCGAATGTCCGGTCGGTCATCTGCTGGGGATGACAGTACAACGACGGCAAAGCTGACTTGCAATTGCCGCAGCGCCCACGCAGGCCCTCTTTATCGGCCGGGATACGGTTACCTGTGCCACATGAGGGGCAGGAAACGATGTAACTTGAAGAGCTTATCTTACATCACCTCTCTTGTATGTTTCCTCAGAATTGTATCAACTTTTTAACCGTTAAAGTACCAGTTCTACAAAAAGCAGGATGGTTCTTTGCGCTCACTACAATTTTTTATCAGCATATCCCGCCTGGCCTCGACCATTGGGTGACGCATCACTCGTGCATGATACGGACAAAATTTGACACATGCGCAGCACATGACACAGTTTTCCGCTTTCGTGGTGACCTCTTGATCCACCGTGATAATGAATGCTGGGCAAATACGTGCACAGGTTTTACAGAGTGTGCACAACTCTGGCATTGTTTCCGGGCAAATACCGCCCAGCGGAACTCTTTCCTTATAGGGGATGTTACCTGGAATATCGAGAGTTGCCAGATTGCAGTCACCTTGTAGCTTGTTGGCGATGGCAACACCAAACACTATGGCATATTTCAGGTCTTCCGTATCGGGTCGATTTGCAGCGATAGGACGTCCATCAGTTGAATATGAATGTTCTCCTATAAAAGCACCTGCAGCAACGACATTGAACCCCTTAGCGATGATCACATCCCGTAATTCAACAAGTGCGTCCTCATAGGCACGGTTTCCGTAGAGTGCTATCAGAACGGCAGGAATTCCTTCCCCTGAAAGCTTTTCAATACGTTTCAAGAATATTTCCGGAACTCTTCCGGCATAGACCGGTACGCCAATGACTGCGACCCCGTCATCAAGACGCAGCGTGAACTCCTGCTCCATCCTGGTCAGGTCATGGTGTTCGATACTTTGTGAATCAAGCCCTGCTGCAACCTGCTCAACAATTTTTCTGGTCGTTCTGGTTGGTGAAAAATAGATCAGGTAAGTTTTGGGTAACATCGGTAACCTCGTCATCAATATCAATGGATCATCCCACCTGAAACTGCAATCAAAACGGCTGCACTCACGACAATCCAGAGTATAACTCCTTGGGCCAGTGGTCGTATGCCGACCTTCTGCAGTACTTCCCGTGTCAGACCGTTGCCAACCAGGAAGAGAGTCACCACCAAGCTTTGGCGTGCCACAATCGACAATATTTGCCATATGTGGCTGAGGCTTGGCAGGAATGACCGCACGGCAGATGCAGCAATAAAGCCGACGATGAAAAGTGGTATGCCAACTTTTGTCTGGGTCTTGGTAAAGCGGGAAGTGAGCAATGCTGCTGGGGCGATCCAGACTGCTCGCGCCAATTTGACCGTGGTGCCGTTAGAGAGAGCCACAGATCCGTAAGCCGATGCGGCACCGACTACGCTACTTGTGTCATGAATTGCCAGTGCTGACCAGAGTCCGAACTGACGCTCAGTCAAGACGAAGAGATGACCAAGAGGAGGAAAAATAAATAAAGCAACTGCATTGAGGCTGAAAACCGTAGCCAGTGAGATGGCGATGTCCTCGTCACTGGCCTCAATGACCGGTGCCATGGCAGCAATGGCACTACCACCGCAGATAGCCGTACCGAAGGAGATAAGAGCCGATGCCTTAGTCGGTGTACGTAACATTTTCCCCAGGAGTAGCCCAACAGCCACCGTGACACCGATGCTCACCGGAGTATAGAGAACCGCCTCCCGTCCGGCATGCCAGACGTCAACGATCCCAACGCCGAAGCCCAGACCAACAACCGACAATTGCAGCAGTTTTTTGCTCCAGACGGCGGTGCTCTTTGGCCATGGGTTCCCCATGATGAGGCTGAAAAGAATGCCGGCAGTCAAGGCAATTGCGGGGCCACACCAGGGAGTTGCAGTGCCAAGGACTAGAAGAAAAAAGATAAACCGAGACGGTGATTTCATCGCAAGTATTGGCAACGACTATGGCAAGTGCGCGGTGATCTCAAACTCCGGAGGGTTCAAGATCACTTTCTTAACGGAGCAAAGTTCCGCTGTTTTCACAATGGCATTGCGATACTTCTCCGGGAACCCGACCGGCAACATGATATCAAGCGTGACTTTCGACAGTCGTTTATGGCCTGAATCATCAGCAGCGAATTCCATTCGCTGGGTTAGAGACATACCTACAGTCGAAATATTTCTCTGCTGGCAGAAACTGAGAACGTAGATACCCGCACAGGTGCCCATTGAGGCAAGGAAATAGCTGAACGGGCTTGGTGCGCTGCCATCTCCGCCATCTGCGATTGGCTGGTCCGTGGGACCTGTGCAGTCTTTTGTGTAAACGGAATATCGGTTGTTTGTATGGCGGAATTCTGTTTTAAAAAAAAGTCACTTTTTCTACTTCTAAGTATGTTTCGGCACTGCATGGCCAACTGCATCTCTTATAACATTCTGCAACAAGTTAAAGTTGTATGGCTTACTTATTAAACCAGCGATATCATCTCTGGATATTCTGGAGGTTATATCAGCGTCGCCAAAACCGCTGGAAATAACGATAGGGAGTACGGCGTTAAGACGCT
The DNA here is from genome assembly GCF_018476905.1 of Geomobilimonas luticola. Taxonomy (GTDB): domain Bacteria; phylum Desulfobacterota; class Desulfuromonadia; order Geobacterales; family Geobacteraceae; genus Geomobilimonas; species Geomobilimonas luticola. The sequence goes on along the minus strand of NZ_JAHCVK010000001.1, from coordinate 1,177,836 downwards.
TCAGCTCAAGGAATAAATTGTAACCATCCATTACTGGCATTCCCATGTCTGTCATCACCAAGATAATATCATAGGCGTTTTGTTGATAAATGTGCAGAGCTTCCTTGCCATTTCTGGCTTCAATGACCTCAAATCCCAATTCCATCAACATAGCTTTAGCAACTTGCATAATCGGTTCTTCATCTTCCACCAGCAGAATAGTGCCACTCCCACGCCATTGTTCAGCTTGTTTAATCAAAGACGGAGCTTCATGAAAAGCAGAGTCACTGTTCAGTAATGGAAGGTACACTTTGAAGGTAGTTCCTTTTCCAACCTGGCTGAAAAGTTGTAAATTTCCGCCTTGAGTTGTAACAATGCCAAGTATTGCGGACATTCCCAAACCACGCCCAGTAAACTTTGTTGTATAAAAGGGTTCAAAGATTCGATTATATGTTTCATCACTCATGCCACTACCATTATCAGTCACTTCCAGGCAGGCATACCAGCCTGGAGGTATCAACTTGCCGAGATAATCTTTTATTGAATGCCCCGTTTTTATTTTTGTCTTAGCAAGCGATACTTGAACTACACCCTGAGCATCGCCAATGGCTTCTGCTGCATTAATGATCAGATTCATGGCAACCTGCCTGATTTGGCTGGCGTCAGCTTGAATAGCAGGTATATCGGTGTCAATGGTCGATTGTATTTCAATATTCTGTTTGATGGTCGATCTCAGCATATTAACCATCTCATTGACCAGTTCACCAATATTCACTTGTGCTTGGACAAATTGTGCCTTTCCAGCATAAGCCAACATTTGTCGGCATAGTTCAGCCGCACGGGTGGCTGCTTTTTCAATTTCTGGAACGTGATCTCTTGCTTTTTCATAATCCATCTCTATTAGTGAACAGTGACCCATTATAATAGCAAGTATATTGTTAAAATCATGAGCAATTCCACCAGAAAGCACCCCAAGGCTTTCAAGCTTTTGTGCCTGTTGGAATTGTTGTTCAAGTATCAGCTTTTCCTCTTCAGCCCTTTTACGGTCGGTTATGTCGCTGTTTATCTCCATAATCGCAACAGGTACATTGCTTTTGTCACGTTGCAGTGCCCATCGACTTAAAACAGTGATCAAGGAGCCATCACGCTTGGTTTGTGTCAGCTCACCTTCCCAAAAGTTATTGATCAGTAGAAAGTTATTAATTTCATCAATAGGAAGTGGGAATTGGGTCTGCAATAAATCATGTGTTGTAATCTTCCCTACTACCTCTTCCGCTTCCCAGCCATATTGAATAACGGCTCCCTTGTTCCAGAAGGTAATAATATTATCCATTGTTCGGACAAGGATGCTTTCATGCGTAAGGTTCAGTAGATCCGCCTGTTCACGGAGCACAACTTCCGTTCTTTTACGCTCGGTGATGTCTTGCATTATGATAACGCAGTTAATGAGCCGACCGTCTGCATTGGTCACAGGTGCCACACTCCGCTCTTCCATGTAGGTCGTGCCATTCTTGCGCCTCACAACCAGATCACCGTGCCAGACTTCCCGTTTCAAAACAGTGCTCCAGATATTATTGTAGAAGGCTTCATTCTGTTTTTCACTGTCGAGCAGCCGATAGTTCTTGCCAACAATTTCCATAGAGGTATAGCCTGTCATGGTGCAGAAGGCAGGGTTAACCCACAGGAGAACCCCTTGAACGTCAGTAAGGGCTATGCCGTTGGTGGCGGACTCCATTGCGGCGACTTGCAGGCGCTGGAGTGACTGCAAATTCCACTTCCTTCCGATGAAAATAATTACTACCGATGTACCAGCGAAAAAGATCCCTGCGGAGGTAATGCCAACCCAATCGAACAGGTTCAGCGCCCCCCCCAAGACAGGATTCAGGATAAAATGTACACACAGTATGGACGCGACGGCCGCTAACAGTCCCGGACCTATGCCCCCAAATTCTGCCGCTACTACCACCATTGGCCAAAAAGCCAGATAAGGCCGGGGGGCCAGCAATTGAGGTATGCCCATGCACAGCAGGACACACGCTCCCACCAACCCGAGGGCAACCATGTAGCGACTAAAGTGTCTGAAGATCAAACGATAGGTGTGTGGGCTGGCCATTGGCATGCATTCCATTCTTTGTGCAAAGTGATTAGGGGTAACGATTAGTTTCTTTTTTTCTGGTTGTCAAGAGGTCCACCATTTACAAATTAAAAAACCTACGCACGGGAAAGCCGCAACGCCCGTTTATAACGGCCTAAATAAGAATAATTGTTGACAGAGGTATTTGTCTGTCTGTGCAATAGTGTTGCCACTTGGGACCTCTTCTGGAACAGAATTGTCGAAGGAACTATATAGTTATTCCAGCAAACTACTATCACAAATCTGGAAAAAAGTGGGCGTCCAATATTCTAATGATGTGGCATCCTCTCTTCAAATATGATGCTGAACTGATTCATTGCTGATTTCCAGTCTCTGATGGGCATTGTCCACTTTTTTGCGATGTTACTCAGAGCCAAGTAGAGAAGCTTGAACATGGCTTCGTCACTGGGAAAATGTCCCCGATTCTTCGTGACCTTACGGAGCGACATATTCAGCGATTCGATGGTGTTGGTCGTGTAGATTGCTTTGCGAATATCTATAGGGAAGGAAAACAATGGAATGATTCGCTCCCAGTTGATTCGCCAAGATTTTGCTATTGACGGATGGCTGGCATCCCATTTGGTGGCAAAGGCTTCAAGGTTCCTCTCTGCGAATTCTACAGTCGTTGCTTGGTAAATAGTTTTGAGGTCATCAGCCACTTCCTTCCGTTGTTTCCATGAAACGTAACTCAGGCTGTGGCGGACCATATGGACGATGCAAAGTTGAATCTGGGTTTTGGGAAATATTGCCTCTATTGCTTCTGGAAAACCCTTGAGTCCGTCCACGCAGGCGATGAAAATATCTTTGACTCCCCGGTTCTTCAGTTCCGTGACAACCTGAAGCCAGAACTTGGCACCCTCGTTTTCGGCAGTCCACATGCCGAGAACTTCTTTGATGCCATCCATGTTGACGGCAATGGCTAGATAGACCGCCTTGTTGATGACTCTGCTGTCATGGCGCACCTTTATCCGGACGGCATCAAGATAAACGATGGGATAAACCTCATCCAGCGGACGGTTCTGCCAGAGCAGCACTTCTTCGCTGATTGCATCTGTCACTTGGGAGATCAGGGTGGGTGATACATCTACCCCGTATATTTCCTGTAGATGCCCTTGGATGTCGCGAGTGGTCATGCCACGGGCGTACATGGAAATAATCTTGTCGTTAAAGCCGGTAAAGCGCGTTTCGCCTTTGGGAAGAATGAGCGGTTCAAATGTTGAATTGCGGTCACGTGGAGTGATAACTTCAAGGTTGCCAAAATCCCCAGTAATGGTTTTCTTGTAGCAGCCATTACGGGAGTTGCCAGAGTTTTTGCCTTGTGGGGCATGTTTCTCGTAACCAAGATGCTCGGTCAATTCGGCTCGCATCGCCCGTTCCAACAGTCTCTTGGTCAGTTGTTTCAGAAGCCCGTTCTCGCCAATTAGGTCTTCGGGTTTCTTGTAGTCCTTCATCAAGACATCGAGCAATTCGTCTGTGGTAGCCATCGGTCGGTCCCTCCTTGGGGTTGGTTTTACCGAATTTTGGCATTTACACAAACGAGTTTACAGGTCCGGTCCGTGGGAATTACCACCCCATCCATTTCTGCATTTACCTTTTTCCCACCGGGAAACGTGATTTTCATCTCCATAATGATCACTCCAAAATTCTGTTAGAACGCAAAATTACCGATAACTACCGCGTATAACCTCCCCATGAAACATCATGCTCAGATACTAAAAGCTCTTAAGCATGTATTATCGTGCTCTTAACGTACCCTTTGTGATTTCTGTGAGAGGAGCGTTTACATCAAATACCTTGGCATTCACCTGATTGATGCCAAACATCTTCAGCCGTGCAGAGTGTTTGTTGATATATGCCTGTGCTGATTTTTCATCCTCGAACAGATAAATCCCACCAGCTTCCTGTGCTTTTTCATTTTCGGTCCAGATTTTCCAGATGAAACCAGGCTCCTGCGTGATTGACTTTGCTAAATCTGTCATGGCAGCAGTCATATCTTTTCCAAATGGCCCTTTGTAAGAAAAGTCGAATTGAACCAGAATTGGTCCTCGCTTTGCCACAGTCTCAGCAGCCTGTGCCTGGAGTGACACCGCTGTAACTACGAACATAACCATCAAAGAAACAGTAAACTTATTAAGTATTGTTTTCATGTGTATCTCCTTAAATTTAGGGATAAGTTTTTAGAAACTGTCAGGTCGATTCATTTTCACCTTATGCGGGAACATACTTCGCAAATTCTTTTTCGACTTGCTTTGGACTTGCCAGCAACATGGTATGCACCTCTTGGGACATCGGATCGGGGAAGATGTCTTCGACACAATTTTCTAGCCCCTCAAGAGAAACTAAGGCTACCAGTTCCGGCGATGCTTTTGGCATCTCAACACCATCTGCCATTTTGGTATCTACAGGGCCAGGGTAGATGCCTCTAACCGAAATATTTTTTGACGCCAACTCTCCACGCAGACCCTGAATCAATGAGTGCAGAGCTGCTTTGGAAACGCAGTAAGTTCCCATCACCGGCATACTTACAAGGCCAAGGAGCGAACAGACAATGGCGATAGAACCACCGCCATTGTTTTCGATGACCGGAGCAAATGCCAGGCACATATTAAGCGTGCCAAAGAAGTTTGCTTCCAGTTCATCTCTTGCAGCCGCCTTACCATCAGGTGCCATTAGCCACGAACCTCGATTAACTCCTGCATTGTTGATAAGAACATTTACATCACTACACATTTTGGCAACTTGCTCAACCTTTACTTCATCAGTAATATCAAGCTCAATAACCACAACCCTTTCCGGGTCAAGTTGCTTCAGATGGTTGCCGGAATCCGCGTTGCGAACGGTTGCATAAACTTTTGACACTTCTCTCTGGAGCAGTTGAGCTACAAAGGCAGTTCCAATACCGCCATTACCACCAGTCACTAATGCTATTTTCCCTTTTAGTTGCACATTTATCTCCTTTCGTTATGCTTCGATGTTTTTTTGGATTTTATTAAGTAATGAGAACAGTAATGCTTTCTCGTCGCTTGAAATGTTATTCCCGGCGTCCTCGTTCATACGTGCTGCTACAGGCAGTATTTCATCGCGAAGCGCTCGACCTTTATCCGTAATAGAAATAATAAAAGAGCGGCGGTCGGACGCAGACCCATCACGCCTGACAAGCCCAGTTTCCACCAACTTGTCCAGAAGCCGTGTAGTAGTTGGCCCGTCTTTGAATGTACGCTCTGCAAGTTCACGCTGAGTTATTGCGTCCTGTTCCGCCAGGCAACCTAGCAGCGTCCACTGCTCCGGGGTCAGCCCAAATGGCTTGAGGCGGCGCATCATTTCAGTTCGGAGCTTAAGAGCGGTCTTGTAGACGGTAAAGCCAATAGATTCGTTCATTGCCAGTTGCATTTTGATTTCCTTTACAGAAACATTAGATGTCCCAATATTAGTTGTCAAGACAATTATTGTTAGGACATATTTTGCTTTTGAGAAGCTTTTTGCTTGAGGGGATGACCACAAGGATAGAAGGCAGAACCAAAGTGACTGCTCGGATGTATGCGGTTGACGCAATCACCACAATGTGGATACTATCGTAGTCAATAAACTTTGTAATAACTACGATAGTATTCATTTGGTGTTTTATGGCCTCGCCTGTGAACCGCACATATCTCCGTCAGACTCGGGATGCCGCTGAGCTGTTGGGCAAACTCATCCGGCTTGGAAGGAAAGAGCGCAAGATGACCGAGGAAGAACTGTCCGGAAGGGCGGGGATTTCCAGAAGGACCTTGCAGAAGATCGAGCGGGGTGATCCGATGTGTGAGATCGACCTGGTGTTCGAAGTTGCCAATATCGTTGGAGTGAGGCTTTTCAATGACGATGAGAGTTCAATCCGTTATACCTTCGGCAGGCACATCGACGATAAACTGGCACTGCTTATCTGCACCTAAGAACTTATTGCCGGTAGGCATCAAATACCCTTGATGGCCAAAACCATGAATACTGATCGGGGTATTCAGAGCTTCTAAATCAACTGCACTGGCTGGTGCGGTACTGACAACCATCAGCGTACAAAACACGAGAATTGTTGTTGCCCCCATTGAATTGAACTTTTTCATGCAACCTCCTTCAATGGTTGAAAACACATAGTTATTCGTTGAGTAATCGACATCAAGGACAGTCAACTTGAGTTTTTATATTGAATATCAAGAGCTCCCCAGACATCGACGTCTGCTGTCAGCAATGCATTACGTGTTGAGTGCCACAACATCGTGGACAGAAAAATGTGCCAGCACATCGTAGACAAAGTTCTCTGACAATCGAATATCCTCGCCCCTTCACCTGCATCGAGGCATGATTGTCAACTCTCAATGTTCCAACAACTGCTGCGCCTGTTTAGTGCCACTATTTCCTTGTCATCGCAACAATAATCTTGTAATGCTCGACCATAATAATAGTGTAACAGCAAGGTAACCATGAAGACCAGTCCGGCCCAACAACATCTGGCAGATGCCCTGACTGTCCTGAAAAGACTGCAGGACAACGGGAAGAGTGTCATCAAGTCAACTGAACTCAAGAGGGTTCAGTTGTCCTCGCTTGTTAAGAACGGCTTCCTGAAACAGATCCTCAAGGGTTGGTATATGCCGTCCCGCCCGGATGAATCGGAAGGTGACAGCACCCCTTGGTTTGCCGCCATGCGTGAGTTTATCGCCGGATACTGCTCGGAACGGTTCGGTGATAACTGGCATGTATCGCCCGACCTCTCTCTGACCATTCATGCCGGCAGCACGCTGTTGCCGAAACAGGTCACGGTTCACTCCGCCTTGGCAAAGAACGGAACCCTCTCTTTGCCCAACGGTTGCAGTCTCTTTGACTACAAAGTTTCGGAATCCATGGCTGCCGACAAAGTGACGTTGATAGGGAATCTCCGTGTTCTCGTGCCTGAAACTGCACTGATCAAGGCCCCGCCCTCCTTTTACCGGAACCATTCCCGTGATGCGCAGATTGTGCTGTCCGGGGTCAGGGATGTATCCACTCTTCTGCGGGAACTTCTGGTGGGGGGGCATAGCACCATTGCTGGTAGGCTTGTCGGCGCGCTGCGGGCTGTGGGGCGAACGGAACATGCTGATCAGATACTGGCAACCATGCGTTCTGCCGGTTACATGGTTACGGAGTCTAATCCGTTCGCGGAACTTCTGCCAATGAGTTTGCTGACGCGCAACGACTCCCGCCATGCCCTACGGATACGTCTGATGTGGCATGAGATGCGCCAGTCGGTTCTTGAACTGTTTCCGCAGGAACCGGGTATTCCTGCTGATGTCGATCACTTCATGTCATTCATTGAAGAGCAGTATCAACTGGATGCCTACCACTCTCTCTCCATAGAAGGATACCGGGTAACCGATGAACTGATCAGGCGTGTATCCCGTGGTGACTGGAATCCGGAAAAGAGCCGGGAGGATTCCGAGTCACGCAATGCCATGGCTGCCCGCGGTTACTGGCTGGCCCACAATGAAGTGATGGCCACGATCCGAAGGATTTTTTCAGGCACGAACCCGGGCACGGCATTCCGTTCAGACCATGCCGGTTGGTATCGCAGTCTGTTTTCGCCCAGTGTGGATGCCGGCATTCTGTCAGCTGTCGACCTGGCGGGATACCGCAACGCACAGGTGTATATCCGTAACGCTGCCCATGTGCCCCCCTCGAAGGAGGCCGTGCGTGAGATGATGCCGGAGTTATGTGATCTGCTCGAAGCGGAGCCATCTTCGGCTGTCAGAGGTGTACTGGGCCACTTCATCTTTGTCTATATTCACCCCTATATGGATGGCAACGGCAGGATCGGCCGTTTTCTGATGAATGCCATGCTTGCTTCGGGCGGTTTCAGTTGGACCATCATTCCGGTGGAACGGCGCCGGGAATATATGGAAGCCCTGGATGCTGCTTCATATGGTGGGGATATACGACAATTTGCCGCTTTCGTCCGTTCATGCCGTGTTGGTTAAGCTAACGTGCTCCCCATGAATCTGTAAACGGGTAGCATTAACTCTTCACCATGAAGGATACTATCGTATACTTAAAGACATTCTATGATTAAGATAATACCCATTTTGTGATTTTATGGCCTCTCCCGTAAACCGCACATATCTCCGTCAAACCCAGGATGCAGTTGAACTGCTGGGCAAGCTCATCCGGCTTGGAAGGAAAGAGCGCAAGATGACCGAGGAAGAACTGTCCGGACGGGCGGGGATTTCCAGAAGGACCTTACAGAAGATTGAGCGTGGTGATCCGAAGTGTAAGATCGGCCTTGTGTTCGAGGTTGCCAACATAGTCGGAGTGAAGCTTTTCAGCGACGAGGAGAATTCGACCCGCTACACCTTCGGCAGACACATTGACGATAAGCTGGCCTTGCTACCCAAGCGGGTTCATAGGCCGGTAAATGTCAATGACGATTTCTGATCGTGGCTTGTACTGGGAGTGAAGGCAATGAATGTTTCCCTCTTCCGGAGAAAATAATCACGTTTCTTTCTCCGGCATAAGGAAAGTTTTCTGGTTTTCAAGGAACATCTCTATTTTCTCCTGGTTTTTTCTAAATGGTATCCTTGTTCCGCTCAACCACTCCTGTAGTTGATCAGGATGTCGCTGCATCTGCTGTCCCAGTTCATTTAGAGTGAGGCCATTCACTCTTCTATACCATGCAAGCCGTCCAATAGCATCATCTGGACAGTCGAACGGAACGTACCCTAGAAATTCGATTATTTTGGGGTTATACTGCAGCTCAGGTTCGGTGCCATGTTCCCAGTTCCAGATAGAGGATTCGGTGACTCCGATGATCTCCGCGACTTCTCTCTGGAGGAGGCCGAGGTCTATTCGTTTCTTGCGGATGTGTTCGCCGACTGTGATGGGAAATTCAGGATAGCCGGGAAGAGGTTGTTTTTCGAGAGGAATTTGAATTGAGAACGAGTGCCGTTTTGGGTCAGAATAGTAGAGAAAGGTGCACACATCCCTGGATTTGCACGTAAACACCGAAATAACAGGCTGTTACACTTCGACGGAGTGTTAAGCTTTCCAACATTACTGTTCCGAATTTCCTGCCAGTTATTCAATCTATACCCTGCAGCAGCCACAAGAATCATTCAACCCCTTCGCCTTATCAAAGGATTCCCGTCCTTCTTTCCATGCAAACCAGGCGATAAGCAGCGCACCAATCGCATCCAGATAGCCAAGACCGGTTAACTCAAAACCAACACTGGCCACCAACAAAACAACTGACAAGTAGACGCAGGCCCGGGAACAGGCAGCATCCGCCAGAATCGCGGAAGAGTTAAGAGCTTTGCCTACCTTTGTCTTGTAATGGATCAGGAGCCACATGAAGGAAATTGATAGCAGGGATATGACAATTCCCCAGAATGTCGTATCCGGCTTGTGCTGCTGATAGATATTCATAATGGCCATGACAACCAAGCCAGCGGTTAAAACGTAAAACGAACCACCGGTGATCCTGAGTGCTCTCTGTTCAAATGCATCCTTGGTCTCGCCGTTGTTTGCCCTGATCCGACGAATCATGTGCCAGACACCTATCGCCGAGATGACCTCGATGAACGAATCAACTCCGAAGCCGAAGAGAGCCAGGGTCTCATCAGAGGCCCCGGCCCAAACAGATACAATGCCTTCGACCAGATTGTAGTAAATCGTCAAAATGGCCAGAAGATGTGCTCTGGTGTAAAGCTTGCGTTGTTCAGCAGTATCAATTCCCATAATCTACAGTATCCCATTTCCTAGAAAGCATCAAATAGATCCTGAGTCTATATACATCAAGATCACGGCCAACAACAAGCCTGCTGAAAATCGTTTACAACAAAAAGAGCCCTTGATTAACAGGGCTCTTTTCATGAATGCGGTATGTTATCTGTACTGGAATGTTACGGGGCAATGACCCCGCAGGCGACACGGGCACCGCCGCCGCCAAGTTTCTGGGGATGGTCCGAATGGTTGTCGCCACCGGCGTGGATCATCAGTGAGTGCCCCTTCAGGTCAGAAAGTTTAAGCCGTGGCGCCAGCACTGGATACATTGCAGTGCCGTCCTGGGTCACAAATATGGCCGGCAGATCACCGAGGTGGCCATTGCCATAGGGCCCTTCATGCACCCCTGTCTTTGCCGGGTCGTAATGGCCGCCGGCCGCCAGCGCCGGTACCATTTTGCCATCCTGTTCCTTCGGTGAACAATCGGGATTCTGGTGGAGGTGGAACCCGTGAATGCCAGGGGCCAAACCCTTCAGGTCTGGTGTCAGGAGGACACCATAGGGTGTTTGGGATACTGTAATGGTGCCGACGGAATTACCGGGACCATCCGCAGTAGCAATGTTCATGGTTACTTTGAGTGTTCCTTCCGCGTACGCCATGCCAGTGAAGAACAGTAAACCGATGAGTAAGAGAATTGTATTTTTCATGGAAGACTCCTTTTCAAGACGTTAAAGATATTACAGCATTATTATCAGGGCAATCCCACCACCGATCACGGCAAGATTACCGGCTTGTGAAATGGCGTGGAGTTTTCTGAACTGTTGGCGCAGTGGATGATCAGCTGGAGTGGTGACAAATGAGGGGATATCCTTTTTGAGGGATGCAGCCTTGGGCTCAATCACAAAGGTATGCAACGCGGTGATTATCAACATAGCCACAAGTATTACCAGCGAGGTCTTGGGAAACCTAACACGCGCCAGCGCCAGGCATATCAGTGCAACGATTCCGCAGACCAGCCCCCAACGAAAGTACCCAGGGAAAAGGGCACCGACAATGGCACCTGCCATATCCCGGTCATAGCTCTTGAATATAATCGGGGTGAGGATGAAAGTGAACAGTGCGGCGCCACCCACCCAGAAGGCAATTACAAGGCGATAGATAATTGAAAGATAGTGCATGGAATCCCTTTCAGAATAATATCAGTTGTTCAGTCGTTCATGCCATGAGTGAGATCCCGGCGCGAATTTCCCTGGCGTCACTGGTTCCTGACAGAAGTTCTGCACAGGATATGTTTTTCTCAATCAGCTTTTTCAGTTTAGGGGCGATGGATGTGTCACCAAAAAGGATTGCTCCCACCAGATGCGAATCACGGAAGATAAACTGCTGGTAATGATCGCCTTCCTCCTCAAAAGTCAGGTAGCTGGCATCGTCAGGGTGAACCGTACCGATGCTGAAGAGATCAACTCCCAGAACCTTGATGCTATTGGAGCGGGGAATGCCGGCAAATATGGCCTCCCCGCCGGCAGCGTTCATGCCGGCAATCGTTCCCTGGAACTGGGACGGGGCCCAGGTGCCGTAAACCGTGCCTAAATGTTCCGCCAGATCGCCCGCAGCGAATATGTCCGGATCGGAGGTGCGCAGATGCTGATTTACAACCACCCCGCAGTTGACGTCGAGGCCGGCCATACGGGCAAGGTAGCTGTTGCTGCGCACTCCGGCGGCAATTATCACCAGATCTGCAGGGATTGATTCCCCTGATTCAAGCAGAACGCTCCGCACATGCGCATCACCTTTCAGCTCTTTTATCCGGGCGCCACAAATCAGGGTGATACCGAGCGCAATGGCCAGCTCAGCCAGACGCTCCCCGGCTGCCCGGTTGAGCTGGCGCGGCAGGAGCCAGTCAAACCCTTCCACCAGCGTAACCTGCACCTTGCGGCGGGCCAGTGCCGCTGCGGCCTCCAGTCCAAGTCCGCCGCCGCCGATAATCACACAGCTGGCATTGGCCCGGCTATGCCTCAGGATCGTCTCGGCATCACGGCAGGTGCGGAGTGTGACCACATTGTTCAGGTCTGCGCCCGGAATGGGCGGAATGCTGGGGTGAGCGCCCATGGCTAGGACAAGCTTGTCGTAGCAAAGATCGGCATGTCGCTTGAGCGTAACAATTCTGGCTGAGCGATCAATGGCAGTCACTTCGGCATCGCTTAAAATGGTGATCCGTTGCTCGGTATACCAGGATTCTGGATGGACAGGGAGGTCACTGACAGTGATCTCCCCCGCCAGATAACGGGTCAAATTGAGGCGGTAATAGGGAAGATCGTTCTCCTGGCAGATCAGGGTGATGGACGCTTCGGGCGATGCGCTGCGGGCGGCTTCAGCAGCCGAGAGACCGGCGATGCCGCCGCCGATGATAACAATGGCACCCGATATGACATAGTTCGCGCTACGCTTCTCCAGTTCTTCAACCGGCTCAAACTGGTCCGGGCCAACCCCGCAGACCGGACAGCATTCGGGAGGGGCTACACCATCGTGGACGTAGTCGCAGTTGATGCAGCGCCATTTAGAGGGCACAGCCTTTACAGGAGTTGGTGCGGGAGCTGATGGTTCGAAGAGGTCCGGCGTTGCGCCACAAACCGGACAGCAGTCCGGCGGGGTATTCCCTTCATGGATATAACCGCAAACCGTGCAGCACCAGCGTGTATCTGCCATAAAATCCTCCTGAATAGACGGCCACTGTCGGATTGACAGTGGCCGGGTGATTCATCAATTCTGATTGGTTACGGATCAGTTAATCAGGGTGAAACGTTCTTTAGGTACGCCACAGACCTGGCATTTGTCCGGAGCCCCGTCATAAACCGTATTGCCGCAGACTTCACAGACATAGACAGGTCGTGCAGTCAGGTCACCGCCACTGTTAACGGCAGCGGCAGCCTTCTGGTACAGGTCGTGGTGGATTTCCTCAACAGCCAGGGCGTTGCGGAACGAAATCTCCGCCATCTTATCCCCCTCTTTCTGTGCTTCTTCCAGATAAGGTGGATACATCTGCTGGAATTCGAATCCTTCACCTTCTATCGCTTCCACCAGGTTTTCGGCGGTCTTCTTGATTCCACCCATAGCTCGCAGATGGGCATGGGCGTGGATGGTTTCGGCATGGGCGGCTGCCCGGAACAGTTTGGCTACCTGTGGGAAGCCGTCTACCTCGGCCTGTTTGGCAAATGCAAGATATTTGCGGTTGGCCTGACTTTCACCGGCAAAGGCTCCGGCGAGATTCTCTTTTGTGGACACTGGTGCTACCTCCTGGTTTTAGATTGGGTGATCTAAAGAGCACCCGGGATAATTGTGTGAAACATCCTTCAGCACTACGGTTTACCTGTTTTAGCCTCTCAGCCGGATCAGGCGAGGTCAAATCGGTCAAGGTTCATTACTTTGTTCCACGCCGCTACAAAGTCGTGCAGGAACTTTTCCTGGGAGTCCTGACAACCGTAGACTTCCGCGACGGCCCGGAGTTGGGAGTTCGAACCAAAGACAAGGTCGACACGGGTGCCGGTCCACCTGAGTTCACCGCTTGCGCGATCACGCCCCTCGAACAGGTCTTTGTCTTCCGGGGTTGGTTTCCACATCGTGCCCATGTCAAGCAGATTGACGAAGAAATCATTGGTGAGCGTCTCGGGACGCTTGGTGAAGACGCCGTGTTGTGTCTGTCCGAAATTGGCATTCAAAACGCGCATGCCGCCAACGAGAACCGTCATTTCGGGAGCTGTCAACGTCAGCAACTGCGCCCGATCAACCAGCAGTTCCTCTGCAGATACGGAGTATCTGGCTTTGAGGTAGTTTCTGAAGCCGTCGGCAACCGGTTCAAGCACCGAAAAGGACTCTACGTCGGTTTGCTCCTGAGTGGCATCCGTGCGTCCCGGTGTAAAGGGAACTGTCACGTCGTGACCGGCACTTCTGGCAGCTTGCTCGATACCTACGCAGCCCCCTAGGACAATCAGGTCAGCGAGGGAAACCCTCTTGCCGTCGGGTTGAGTGGTGTTGAATGCTTTCTGGATTCCCTCAAGGGTTTGCAGCACCGTCTGCAATTGTGCCGGCTGGTTGACCGTCCAATCCTTCTGCGGGGCGAGACGGATGCGCGCCCCGTTGGCCCCGCCGCGCTTATCAGAACCACGGAACGTGGACGCAGACGCCCAGGCCGTCGTAACCAGTTGAGAGACAGACAGCCCCGAAGCGAGAATCTTGCCCTTGAGGTCTGCTATGTCATTCTCGTCGATCAGTTTGTGATCAACTGAGGGCACCGGGTCTTGCCAGATGAGTTCCTCCGCAGGCACTTCTGCGCCGAGATAGCGCGAGCGCGGGCCCATGTCGCGGTGGGTCAGCTTGAACCACGCCCGGGCGAAGGCATCCGCGAATTTATCGGGGTTCTGCAGGTAATTCCGTGCGATCGGCTCGTAGATCGGATCGAAACGCAACGAGAGGTCAGCCGTGGTCATCATCGGCCGGCGCTTCTTTGTCGGGTCGTGCGCGTCAACCACCATATCCTCATCTGCCACGTCCTTGGCCAGCCACTGATTCGCGCCGGCCGGGCTCTTGACCAGTTCCCACTCGTATTTGAACAGCACCTTCAGATAGCCCATGTCCCAGGTGGTCGGGTTTGGCTTCCAGGCACCCTCGATGCCGCTGCTGATGGTATCGCCACCTTTGCCGCTGCCGAAGCTGCTCCGCCAGCCGAGCCCCTGTTCCTCTATAGGAGCGGCTTCAGGCTCAGGCCCCACATGGGTCGCCGGTCCGGCTCCGTGGCATTTGCCGAAGGTGTGCCCGCCGGCGACGAGCGCGACGGTCTCTTCGTCGTTCATGGCCATGCGGGCAAAGGTCTCGCGCACGTCGATGCCAGACAAAACAGGATCCGGGTTGCCGTCTGGCCCTTCCGGATTGACGTAGATCAACCCCATCTGCACGGCGGCAAGGGGATTTTCGAGATCGCGGTCGCCGCTGTAACGGCTCTTGGGCTTGTCGCTCGTAGCCAGCCATTCCTCTTCAGCCCCCCAGTAGACGTCCTCTTCCGGCTCCCAGATATCCTCGCGACCGCCGCCGAAACCGAAGGTCTTGAAGCCCATCGACTCCAGGGCGCAGTTGCCGGCGAGGATCAACAGGTCGGCCCAGGAGATTTGCCGGCCGTATTTCTGCTTGATCGGCCAGAGCAGACGACGTGCCTTGTCCAGGTTGACGTTGTCGGGCCAGCTGTTGAGCGGCGCAAAGCGCTGGTTGCCGGACCCGGCGCCGCCGCGGCCGTCACCCAGGCGATAGGTGCCGGCGCTGTGCCAGGCCATCCGGATGAAGAGCCCGCCGTAGTGACCCCAGTCAGCGGGCCACCACTCCTGCGAGTCGGTCATCAGCGCATAGAGGTCCTTTTTCAGCGGCTCCAGATCGAGCTTCTTGAATTCCTCTGCGTAGTTGAAAGTCTCGCCCATCGGGTTGGATAGGGTGGAATGCTGGTGCAGAATTTTAAGCTTTAACTGATTCGGCCACCAGTCCCGGTTTGATGTGCCTCTGCCGGTCATGGGTATGGCCGTTTTTCCCGTTACCGGGCATTTACTTTCTTCACTCATCTCTGCTCTCCTTTCCTTTGTGCTATTATGAATCGATTTATGAGATCCGTTGCCGCCTATTCCTTCATCGCCCTGACCAGCAGATCGTAATCCTCCAGCAGCGACTGAAGATCCTCTTCATGTTCGACTTCCTGTTGCAGGATGGTCAACACCATGTTGTATGTGACCGGGTCCTTGTCTCTGGTGATATCCATTAACCGTTTGTAAACGCCAATGGCGCACTGTTCCCCTTTGATGTTCTGCTCCAGCAGCACCTTGACAAACGGGTCGTCAGGGGCATCGTAGCCGCAGTTTGTGTGCTTGTACCATTCTTCAGGCTTGGTGACTGGCGCTCCACCCAGTTGGATGATGCGCATGGCCACCATGTCAGCATGTGCCAGTTCCTCGGTGGCATGCTGTAACAGTTCTGCCCCCACGGCATCTTTCATTGGTCCTTTTACCAGCTTGGCTCCCAACCAGTACTGGTAATAGGCCAGCCATTCGTCACTGTATGCGCTGCGTAACAGCCCAAGCAATTCATTCACATCCATACCGATAATTTCACGTCCCTTCGATCCCATGTTCTTCTCCTTTTTGAAAATATAGTTTTAGCTTTTCCTGCTATCCGGGCATGCCGGATAGTGTTTACGTGGAATTAAGCATTGTGCCGCAATATATTACTCAACCAATCAAGAATCATTCCTGCTTAATGCGCAAAAAAAATGGTGAGCGAAATGGTTTCTTGCCCTGGAATGCGTTTTGATACGAGGCTATTGAGCACATTTGCTGCACACGCCGTAATATTCAAAACGCACGTCATGCACCTTGAAGCCAGTTAGTTTCTCAACTATTTCAGGGGGGATCATGGCAGTATCGGTGAAATCCTCAATCCGCCCGCAACGGGTACAGATCAGATTGAGGTGATTGCTTGTATCCATATCATATCGATTATCCATAGCTTCAAACTCCAACTCCCTGACCAGCTTGAGAGATTTAAGTAGAGACAGGGTGGAGTAAACAGTAGAGAGGCTGATTTTAGGGTGTTTTTCCCGTGCCGCCCGATAGATGGTCATGGCAGAGGGATGACAATTGTCAAGGGTCAAGATGTCGACAATAGTCCGCCGCTGGGGAGTCAGTTTCATTCCCCGTTCTTTCAGCCCCTTAACAATCGCTTTTTTGAACTGTTCCCGTTTGATAATAACACCCCAGTCAATAATCATTCCTGATTAGGAGGAATGGTACTACACCTTCTATAAATGTCAACACGATTGGCAAAATATTTACGCAAATACAAATAGTCATCCACTCTTGGGGTGGACGAACATGGTGGGAGGCAGTTAGCAGAGCGAAAGTGACCGCTCGGATGTAATCCGGTTGACGCAATCGCCACAATATGGCTATTATCGTAATCAATAATTGGCCTTATGGCTACGATAATAAGCAAAATGTGATTTATGGCATCTCCTATGAACCGCACATATCTCCGTCAGACCCTGGATGCAGTTGAACTGCTGGGCAAACTCATCCGACTTGGCAGGAAAGAGCGTAAGATGACCGAGGAGGACCTGTCGGGACGCGCCGGCATTTCCAGAAGGACCTTGCAGAAAATCGAGCGTGGCGACCCGAAGTGTGAGATCGGTCTGGTGTTCGAGGTCGCCAACATTGTCGGAGTGAAGTTTTTTAGCGACGAAGCTAATTCGATCCGCTACACCTTCGGGAGGCACATTGACGATAAACTGGCCTTGCTGCCCAAGCGGGTACGCAAAGCGGTTAAAGTCAATGATGATTTTTGACGGCAAGTTGTGCCGGAGGTGAAGGAATTGATTGCTTCCCTTTACGAGAGAAGATAATCATAGTTTTATCTCTGGCAGAAGGAAGATTTTCTGGTTTTCCAGAAACAGCTCGATCTTCTCTCGGTTCTTCGTAAATGGGTTATGTCTTCCACTCAACCAGTCTGATAACTGCTCCGGATCACGCCCCATCGCTTCACCCAGATGATCCAGGTTCATCCCCATCGCTCTCTTGTACCACGCAAGCCGCCCCACTGTGTCATCCGGGCAGTCGAACGGAATATAACCTAGAAATTTGATAATTCTTGGATTATATTGCAGTTCTGGTTCGGTGCCATGTTCCCAGTTCCAGATTGAGGATTCGGTGACGCCGATGATCTCTGCTACTTCTCTCTGGAGGAGGCCAAGATCCATTCGTTTCTTACGGATGTGTTCGCCGACTGTGATAGGGAATTCGGGATAACCGGGAAGCTGCTGTTTTTCGAGAGGAATTTGAATTGAGAACGAGTGCCGTTTTAAGTGGGTATAGTAGAGAAAGGTTAACACACCCCTGGATTTGCACGTAAACACCGAAATAACAGGCTGTTACACTTCGACGGAGTGTTAAGCTTTCCAATATCGGACGCACCTCTCCGGACCATATCTATATTTATATCGAAGTCCCGATCTCCTAGTACCTTAATCTGGCCTATACACAAAGACAGAAAGGGGCTCAGTGATGAGCCCCTTTCGTCTACCTGTCAGTGTTTGTCTGCGCCATGCCCGGCATGGTCACCATGCTGCTTGGTATGTTCCTTATGCTCACCATGAGCGCCTTTTCCGATGGCATCCATGTGAAGTTTTTCCACGTAATGCGTGAACTCCACATACGCCTCAACGAACTCTCGCCCCTGAGCAACGCTTTCATCCTTGTGCTTGTAGGTGGCAGCGGTTCTCTCGTAGCGTTTCTTTATGCCCGCTGTAATATCATCTGTTACCAGCTTTACCAGTGCATCAGCTGAGCCGCTTGCCAGTGCATTGTCTGCTTCGGCCACCGCAGGTTCCACGGTACCGGCCGGCTTTAATCCCGTGTAGGGAGCGCCTTCACCGGCCCGATGGATCTTCACCAGAGTAGCGAAGAACTTGTTGTGGGCAGCTTCTGCGTTCGCCCCTTTTGCTGACAGTGCCTTCTGAAACGCAGCTTTGACCGCTTTTTCATCTTTCGCTTTCACCCATTTGAGTACCGGGGTGATGTCTTTCGCCTCCAACGCCTTATGGGCATCCTGGATAACAGGGCCATCAAGCGTGTCGCAATGGGCTGCTGCATTATTGGGGATTGCGAAGGTAAGCGCCACTGCCGCGGCGATTCCTGTTAATGTGATTTTTGCTATCTGTATCGTTTTCATCGAAATGCCTCCTATAAATATGGTTGTTGATAAGCCGTTACGGTGAATTTCTCATTCTGAAACCGGAAAGGCTATCGGGGAGGCTTGTAGATCCTTCTGGAATAACCGTCACGTTGCCTGCTGCTGAAATGCAAGGTAAGTTTACCGGTCACGGCAGGAGTTACAAGGGACTGGAAGAATGGGAGGACGTAAGGGGTGTCAAGTTCACAGCAGCGAACATCAAGCTGGTGGTCGTCGTTCGTTCCCTGATCAGTGCCGTTATCTGCATCATGACAACCGCCACCAGCCGCATGGGTCGTTTCAGCCCCCAGCAATTCCAGGGTATGGGCATGAACAGCGGCAGGCATAATCAGAATTACCATCAGCGTCAAGATGGCAACATTCTTTATGGCCTTACGAAGTATTCTCATGATTACATGGATATCATACGTTTCGTCGCAATACTTTGACCTGCATCAAGATAATTACTTCATGTCCGAGTGGCATATCGCCTCTTTATCAAAGCTGTTTATCAAAGCACTTGACATTTGAGTCGCCAATCATTACGTTAAGATCAACGTAAAGGGGAGTAGTTATCGGCCACCCGAAAAGGCCGACCCGGATTCCGTCAATACGGTCGAAAGACCCGGAACCGGGGCAGACACCTGCCAACAAGACCTTTATCCAGGCATCCATGCCGGGGGTAAAGGTCTTTTTTATTACCCCCGGCGATAAAAAAGCCAAGATTTTATTGGCAGCATCGTCGGAGGTAATGAACAATGAACAGACTCAAGACAACCCTTCTTCTCTCCCTGCTGACTGTCATGATGGTGATGATGGGCAGCGCCATCGGCGGCAAGACCGGCATGGTCTTCGCCTTCTTCATGGCAGCCGCCATGAACTTCTTCTCCTACTGGTTTTCCGACAAGATCGTCCTCAGGATGTACGGGGCGCAGGAAATCGGCGAGCACGACCATCCCGCCTTTTACGGAATGGTCCGACGGTTGGCGCAACGTGCCGGCCTGCCGATGCCCAAGGTCTATATCATCCCCGACCAGAGCCCCAACGCCTTCGCAACCGGCCGCAACCCGCAGCATGCGGCAGTCGCTGCCACGGAGGGGATACTACGCATTCTCTCGCCGGAGGAACTGGAAGGTGTTATGGCCCACGAACTGGCCCATGTGCAAAACCGGGACATCCTGGTTGGTACCATTGCCGCCACCTTTGCCGGCGCCATCTCCATGATCGGCAATATGCTCCAGTGGGGAGCCATGCTTGGCGCTGGGCGAAGTGATGACGAGGAAGGGGGCGGCGGGCTGATCGGTTCCCTTGTGATGGCTATTGTCGCCCCCATTGCCGCCATGCTGATTCAGATGGCTGTCTCGCGATCCCGGGAATACCTGGCTGACGAGACCGGGGCCAGAATCTGTGGCAGACCGCTGGCCCTTGCTAATGCCCTGCGCAAGCTGCATAACGCTTCGCAGATGATCCCGATGCAGGCGGCTCAACCAGCTACGGCTCACATGTTCATCGTCAACCCACTCACTGGCGGTTCACTGATGTCGCTCTTCTCGACGCACCCGCCGATGGAAGAGCGCATATCCAGGCTGGAAAACTTGGCAACCGGTTTGCGGTAATCGCCACAATCTAATCACGGAGGTATTGTATGAATCTTAAGATCGTTCCCTGTGTAGCATTTGCCGGTGTTATGGCCTTGGCGGTCATGGGCACCAACTCGTATGCCGGTGATGGAAACCCACCCCCGGCGCTTTACAGCCAACTGGAGGCATTCCACGGGCATGTTTGTGCCGGGACCATATTTGGGGCACGTCTCGGTCTGGCAGCAAAAGATGCGCTGAAAGAAGCAGGGGGGACCGGCAGATTCACCGCTAGATACTATGAACTCTCCTGTCCGGTGGACGGCATTCATGTGGCAGCGGGCACCACCTACTGCAACAAGGCCTTGACGGTACAGGAGCAGGATGAGCACCGACTGGTGTTGACCGCGTCGGGAAACAAGCGAGCAGTAGAGGCCCGCCTTACAAAGAAGGCCGAAGAGTTGGGCCTTAAAAGTCGTGATATCGGGGAAAAAGCCAAAGCATTGGCTATCGGTTCTCCGGAGCGGCTGAATCTGGAACGGGAGATCGAGGATATCTATGCCTGGCTGAAAAATGCTCCGACTAGCGAGGTGGTGAACGTTACTCACCTGAGCGGTACTAAAGCAAGCTGATGACAGTATGACAATATCAAAACATTAACCTGAAACGAAAGGAGCAGAGGCCATGCAGCATCACCAGAAACAGTATCGCGGCGAAACGAAACAGAAGGCGAAGCGGCATAGGGATGAAAGCGCATTGACCAACGTAGTCTCCCTGCGCATCAGCGATCAGGAAAAGCGCGAGTTGGAGAAAATTACAAAATCAAGCGCCAGAAACATCTCGGAAATAGTCAGGGAAGCCCTTGAATTATGGATAGCGAAGCGGAAGAGGTTGTGTCTCGACGTTTAACAATCGTATTTGTACGGACTCACTTGAACACGAATAGCACTAAACAAAAAGGAGGAACAACACATGAAATGTCCCGTCTGCACATCCGTCAACCTGGTTATGTCCGATCGTCAGGGAGTTGAGATCGATTACTGCCCCGAATGCCGCGGCGTCTGGCTCGACCGCGGAGAGCTCGACAAGATTATCGAACGTTCGGCCTCCCGGGAGACCGTCAGCACGCCTCCCCCTCCGCAGTATTTGAATCAACCCGGCTATCCTCAACAGCAGCCGCACTATGACAAAAAACATGCTCCAGATTATCACAATGGACATGGTCACAAGCCCTACCGGAAAAAGTCATTCCTTGAGGAGTTGTTCGATTAACCGGCAGGCTGAATATTGAATCACATTATCATCCATACGGTAAAACAGGCCAAACGGCTGACCATAACCGTGATCGGCTTCACGATTCTGGCGATAGGAATAGCCATGGTCGTGCTGGCAGGACCGGCTGTCGTCGTGATCCCGATCGGACTTGCACTGCTTGCCACTGATTCTTCTGGGCGAAAATGCGTCTGATGGCGGTAAAGAATCGCATTGACAACATGAGAAAAGGGAACTGATGTCAGAGCAAATGATACTGTGGAGTGTGTTCGGACTGCTGGTGACCGTCATGCTGGTCATCGATCTCGGTCTGAACCGTAGCAGCCATGAGATCTCCTTTCGGGAAGCGCTTACATGGACCATAATCTGGATTTCGCTGGCGCTGATCTTCAATGCCGGTATCTACTATTTTCAGGGGCAGGCCAGGGCACTGGAGTTCTTCACCGGATATGTTATTGAAAAATCGCTCTCGGTGGACAACCTGTTTGTCTTTATCTTGATCTTTACCTACTTCCATGTGCCACGACTCTACCAGCCGAAGATTCTGAAGTGGGGCATCATCGGCGCACTTGTGATGAGGGCGCTTTTCATATGGCTGGGGATCGAACTGCTGGAGGCATTCCACTGGATGATCTACGTCTTCGGTGCGATCCTGATCGTGACCGGCATCAAGATGGCGTTCGGCGGAGATGAGAAAATCGAACCGGAGAAAAACCCGGTGGTCAGGTTGATCAGACGGTTCGTCCCCATCACGAAACGGGTGCAGGGAGATCGGCTGTTTATCTCCAAAAGAGGCGTTCGGGCTGCTACGCCACTCTTTCTGGCTCTGGTGATGGTCGAGTCAAGCGACGTGATCTTTGCCCTGGATTCCATA
This sequence comes from Geomobilimonas luticola, assembly GCF_018476905.1. Classification (GTDB taxonomy): domain Bacteria; phylum Desulfobacterota; class Desulfuromonadia; order Geobacterales; family Geobacteraceae; genus Geomobilimonas; species Geomobilimonas luticola. Next base: position 1,155,527 of record NZ_JAHCVK010000001.1, on the reverse strand, counting down.
CCGGCCGTATTTGCCGTCACCAGAGATCCTTTTATCGTCTATACCTCAAATGTCTTTGCCATTATGGGACTCAGGGCGCTTTACTTCCTCCTCTCCAATGTCATGGGCATGTTCGTCTATCTGAAGCTGGGGATATCGTGTGTCCTGGCATTCGTCGGGGTCAAGATGCTCCTGGTTGATACCCGATTCGAGATACCGGTGCTTTTTTCACTCGGGGTCATCTTTGGTGTGCTGGCGATTTCCATAATCACCTCGATAGTAGTTGGCAACAAGCGGCACAGAATCTCCGATAAATCGGATTGACTATAGGCAAAACTGCAACAAAAAATGTCTGGTCGCCACTCGGGTATCTTCATATGCATTACTAATCAATGTTGTTCTGCTTTACTGGTAAATTATAGGCGTCACTGTCCTGTCAAGGACGCATCTTACGTTGTCGTACCAAGGCCTGTGAAGCGCCAGCTCGTATTCACTTGTGTATGGCAATTGGTTTGGTATATGGTATAAACTATGAATTCATTTGGAGAGATAATTTCAAAAAGGAGATATTTGCTACCGTTGCTGGTGACGGTATCGCTTTTTTTTATTTCCCAAGGAATAGTTCTCCCGTATCTGGTCAGTCCACAGGAAGCACGGCTTTCCAAACCGCAAGAAGTTAAACCGCTTTCCTGTATCATCAGCAAGGCACAGCTGAAATCCTCACAATGCAGGATAGTAAAAGTTGTCCCGTATGTTACGCTTCAGAGCAAAGTCGAAATAACAAATCAGCAACCATCGTACCGTTCAGCTTTAAGTCAGCAATACCACGTTGTTGGCCTGTCAATAGATTCATCTGTTCCCGCCAGAGCTCCACCTGCCTAACCTCTTTCAATAATCTGCTGCTGAAATCTCCGTTGTACTGCCAACTCGCGATTTTCTCACTACTCGCGCACTCGAATTCATCGAGGTGATGCGGGCGGTTATTCGCGTTTTGAGCATTACCTGCAACGGAAACTACTGTTGTCAGGCTCACTCCCATGCTGCGTTGTACGAGCGTCAATAAGGTGTTTGCCCAAGTATCGATACTTCAAATGTGTATTGAGAACAACAGGTTATCTACAGCTTGAAAGAGAAGGAACTCACAAGGAGCATTTATTATGGCCAAGAATCTCGCATGGCGAATAAGTCTGATACTTATTTTCATATTTCTATCATTTCTTTATCTCACCCCGACAGTATGTACCACTCTCCCTTCTTGGTGGACAGGTGTTCTCCCCAAGGACAAAATCCATCTTGGCCTCGACCTGCAGGGTGGTACCCATCTTGTGATGGAAGTAGAAACGCAGAAAGCTATTGAAGGCACCCTTGATTTGATCGCTTCAGACCTTGAAGATGTATTGAATTCAAAAAACATCCGATTCAAACGGGTGGCTCGTATCGGTACAGATCTTGTGCAGATAACCTTATTCGATAAAGGATCTGCTGAAGATGTCCAGCGACAGGTGAAAAACAAATATCCTGAATTGGAGCAACTTGCACCAGTTGATGACGGAGGATTTGTAAGTCTCCAACTCCGTATGGATCAAAATGCCGTACGAGACAGAAAAGATAAGACTGTTGCGCAGGCTCTGGAAACTATCCGAAACAGAATCGACCAGTTTGGCGTATCTGAACCACTAATCCAGCGGGAAGGCGTCAATCATATTGTCGTTCAACTTCCGGGAATCAAGGACCCAAAGCGGGCCATAGAACTGATTGGGAAAACGGCTCGTCTCGAATTCAAACTCGTTGACGAAAGTGTCAATGCCAGCGCCGCCACCCCCGGGACAATACCTGAAGACGATGAAATTCTTATGGAGAGAATATCCAATCCTTCAACCGGTGCTGTTTCGGATATCCCCATTGTCGTAAAGAAAAAGGCGATAATTACCGGCGATCTTCTTACCGACGCTCAGGTACGGATCGACTCTCAGTTTAATCAACCCTATGTCGGGATAGAATTTAATGCGACCGGAGCCAGACTTTTCGACCAGGTTACCGCTGCAAATGTGGGGAAACGCTTCGCTATCGTGCTCGACAACACCGTGTATTCGGCGCCAGTGATTCGCGAGCGGATTTCTGGTGGCAGCGCCCAAATTTCCGGATCATATGGAGAGAAAGAAGCTGCCGATCTGGCTATCGTGTTGCGTGCCGGTTCGCTTCCCGCACCAGTCAAAGTCGTTCAAAATGTGACAGTAGGGCCGTCAATCGGCCAGGATTCCATCCATAAGGGGCTACTTGCTGGCGCGACTGGAGTCGCACTGGTCGTAATCTTCATGGCAATTTACTACCGATTGGCGGGATTCGTGGCAAATTTCGGGATGGTACTGAATATTCTTTATCTGATGGGCGCTCTGGCGGCGCTTGGCGCAACCCTGACCTTGCCTGGCATTGCGGCTATCGTACTGCTGGTCGGTATGTCGGTCGATTCAAACGTGCTGATATTTGAACGGATCAAAGAGGAAATCAGGCTTGGGAGAACGCCAAGAATGAGCATTGATTCGGGCTACGACAAGGCGTTTATGACAATTATGGACTCACACGTTACCACCCTGATTACGGCAGCTGTTCTCTTCCAGTTCGGAACCGGACCGGTAAAGGGATTCGCGGTCTCGTTAAGCCTTGGCATCATCATCAACCTCTTTACATCGCTTGTGGCAACCAAAGTCATTTTTGACAGTTTCCTTCGCCGTGTCGATGTGAAGAAGCTCAGTATATAGGAGGCAGCGATGCAACTCATAAAAAAGACCAATATAGACTTTATCGGCAAGAGGAAGATATCTTTCGTTATTTCAGCGATAATCGCGATTATCGGCGTTATTGGCATTGTCCAGATAGCACGTAACGCAGCTAATATGGGGATTGATTTTTCAGGCGGAACTTCCGTCCAGCTCAACTTTAATCAACCGGTTCCTATTGATAAGGCCAGGCTTGTCTTGGCGAATAACAATCTAAAAGAGGCCAATCTGCAGGAAGTTAAAGACACGAACAGATTACTCATCAAGGTGGGTAAAACTACATTGGCATCGGGAAACGTTGCGGAAACAATAAAGGGCGTTTTCACGAAGGAATTTCCGGAGAATGCCTTTATTGTGGAAAGTTCTACCGAGATTGGCCCATCCATTGGTGACAAACTGAAACAGGACACCTTGATCGCGGTTGGGATCTCACTGTTGGGAATCATCCTGTACATTGCCTGGCGCTTTGATTTCAAATTCGGCGTAGGCGCCACGCTTGCCACACTTCACGACGTATTGGCCATGGTTGCGGTGTTTTACTTGCTTAACAAAGAAATAAATCTTCTCTTTGTCACTGCAGTTCTGACAATTGCCGGCTATTCATTGACAGACACCGTGGTGGTTTTCGACCGGATAAGGGAAAATCTGCATAAAAAACTGAGTGAACCTTTAACAGATGTTTTCAATGGAAGCATTAACGAAGTTCTTTCCCGTACGGTTATTACTTCACTCACAACATTTCTCGCTGCAATTTCTCTTCTGCTTTTTGGTGGGGAAGTGATTCATGACTTCGCCTTTGCCCTGGTTGTTGGCATTATTGTGGCAACATATTCCTCAATATTCATCGCGAGTCCAATTGTTATTGAATTAGAAATCAGAAAAAGTGATTCAAACAATAAAATGACTTGTTTGGAGAGTAACGAATGACGATTTTGGTTGAATTTCGCGTAAAAAGAGTCAATCTCGATTGGCTGCTCTGCAAATTTCTATGTATTAGATGGTGAATTACGAGGTGCTTTGAGTTTGTTGATTCGTTGTAAGGATCAGTTTAGCATCCAAATTCAATGAGTACCTGACCAAAAGAGCGGAGTCATGATGCAGCATGAGAATGAAAAGATAATTGTTGGGTTGGATGTGGGGACAAGCAAGATATGCGCTGTGGTGGGGTTGGAATGTAGCGGATACGTTAAATTTCTTGGCATTGGCCAATGTCAGACCCATGGGTTGCGCAAAGGATTTGTGATTAACATCGATGACACGGCAATGTCCATTCGCAGTGCGGTCAAAGAGGCTGAACTCATGTCCGGGCATAGTATAAAAAGTGCGGTGGTGGGGATTGCTGACAAGTTTATTCGCGGCCAAAACTCCACCGGCATGGTGATGCTCAAGGGGCGTGAGGTTGGTCAGATTGATGTACAGCGGGTTATTGCAGCGACTCAGGCAGTACCGTTGCTTGATGGTCGTGAAACGCTGCATGTCATTCCTCAGGAATTCATCGTTGATGCATACGCTGGAATCGAACAACCTTTGGGGATGAGTGGAGAGAGACTAGAGGCTCGTGTGCATCTTGTTTCGGCAGCATCCACAAGCATTGCCAACATCGTAAATGCCTGTGGAAAGGCTGAATTGTCAGTGGATGGAATCGTATTTCAGCCTCTGGCATCTGCACAGGCTGTGCTGATGCCGGAAGAGCGCGATTTGGGAGTGGTTCTTATTGATATCGGCGGCGGCACTACCGATATTGCCATATTCTCTGGTGGAAAGGTTCGACATACTTCGGTGATCCCGGTTGCTGGAAACCACTTGACCAATGATCTGGCGGTTGGGTTGCATGTCAGCATACGTGAGGCCGAACGCGTCAAGTGTCTTTTTGGGTGCTGTTTAGAAAATATGCTAAACGAGGAAACGTCGGTTGAACTTAATATGACCGGAGGCGGTCGTAATAAGAATGTTACAAGGCGGGGTATATGCGCCATCCTCCAGGCCCGGATTCACGAACTCTTCACCATCATTGGCAAAGAGTTGAGTCGCTCGGGGTACGAAAGCGAACTTGGAGCCGGTGCAGTACTCACGGGTGGTTCTTCGCTTCTTACCGGCATGGATACATTGGCAGAACAGATGTTCTCCATGCCGGTAAGGGTTGGCGAGCCGACGAACATAAGAATATATACCGATAATGGCCGCGTACCTCAGTTTGCAACTGGAATCGGGTTGGTCCTGAATGGTCTCCAGGGAGTAATTGCGCGAGAAGATCAACCTTCTTCACTGGTTGCAACTTTCAAACGGACACTCGGACGCCTCTGGAATGAAATGTGACTCTCAGTCGACTACTGCTGACTTGTTTTTTCTTTAGAGGATAGCAAGCATGAACAAGCAAACTATTCAGATTACCGCGATTGTATCAGTAACGACGTTAATACTGGTACTGCATTTGCTGCTGCCACAGTGGGGTTCATATTACTTTGTTCTGAGCGAGCTTTATTACCTTCCGCTGGTCCTAGGGGTGCTGCGATTTGATTTTAAAGGTGCTTTTGCCACCTATATCTTCGTCTCTGCAGCATACGTTGTGGGGGCCTGGGCAACGGCATCGCCGCAACCGACTGGCAGGGTACTCCACCTGGTGTTCAGTGGTCTGGTCGTACTTCTCGTCGGTATTCTCGTTGATCGCCTGAAGAAAAGACATCGGCAGACAGAACAGGAAAGATATTTTTCCGGCATAGGTCAGGTCGCAACTGTAATCGTGCATGACCTCAAGAATCCACTCATATCTATCCAGGGTTTTGCTCGACGAATTCAGGAGGGAAAGGGAGATACGGCACTTGCGGCGCTAACGATCACGAAATCAGCACAAGTGATGCAAAGAATTGTGAATGATGTACTCGAATTTGCCAGACCTGTACGATTAAATCCGAAAAAAGATGATCTAAGACAGAGTATCCAGCGGGCATGTGAAACTTGCTGGACGAAAGCGGAAGAGAAAGGGATCAAGCTGATAGTGACCCTACCGCCGGAAACTATATTGAGCAATATAGACAGTTACCAAATGGAACGGGCGCTGATCAACCTGATTGACAACTCTGTAGATGCCTCGTGCCATGGAGGAGAGGTCAACGTTACCGCGACTTCGGACAAAAACAAAATGACGATTACAATCAAGGACTATGGAGAGGGGATGGAGCAAGAGACCCTTGATAATCTTTTCACATTGACATACACGACCAAAAATGAAGGGACTGGTTTTGGTGTACCGATTTCAAAGAAAATCATTGAGGCGCATGACGGAGCTATTCGAATATCGAGCAAAAAACATTTTGGGACCGAGGTTTTGATAGACCTACCTTTAACGTCGATCAACGGGTAGTGAAATTAATTTATTGATGAAAGGATCACGTAAGGGAAAATCTGCATAAAAAACTGAGTGAACCTTTAACAGATGTTTTCAATGGAAGCATTAACGAAGTTCTTTCCCGTACGGTTATTACTTCACTCACAACATTTCTCGCTGCAATTTCTCTTCTGCTTTTTGGTGGGGAAGTGATTCATGACTTCGCCTTTGCCTTGGTTGTTGGTATTATTGTGGCAACATATTCCTCAATATTCATCGCGAGCCCAATTGTTATTGAATTGGAAAAAAAAAATTGATGAAGCACTATAATGACTAATCTGGAGAGTAACGGTTACGTCAGGGTTGAACTCCCCGTCAGTTGAACGGTAAATTCCTGTAGGTAATCCCCCACCTCTGGTGGGGGATAGTTACTCATGCTCACTGATTATTGATGAGTAAGCAAATGAATTGGGGCTGTCATGGATAACTGAAATTTTCCGGAATGGTCCTCATGGAAACAATTCGACTGAGCCGGGAAATGCAGGATCGACGTGTTGAATATTTCGAGTCGGGTGTAGCGGCCAGAGCGTCTGTGGCACTCGCTGGCCCGCATCGAAATACTTGCGCTCTTTACAGGGAGTGATCAAGATCCGCTGCTGGAGAAACTACACATGAATAAAATTACTGTCCCTTGGGCCATGCCTGGCGAGGATGTTCTTCGAGAAAGCGGAGGGAGTCATGGCGGATTGAATGATGAGGCCGTCAGGCAAAGGTTGACTCACTTTGGGAACAATACCCTTGCCGCCAAAGACCAGGAGCCATGGTATCTGCTTTTCCTGGAGCAGTTTGCCAACCCTCTAGTCTACATGCTGATCGGTGCGGCTGCCGTAAAAGGATATTTGAAGGGGCTGGTAGATGCGCTGGTTATTGCTGCGGCATTGCTGATCATGGCCATTATCGGTTTTGCCCAGGAGATGAAAGCCCGTTCGGCCATGGCGGCTCTGCTCAAGCTCAGTGCACCGAAGGCCAAGGTCCGGCGCAACGGCACGACACAGCTGCTGGATGCCGTAAAAATAGTACCGGGGGACCTACTGGTTCTGGAGGCCGGTGACCGGGTGGCGGCCGATGCCCGGTTGCTGGACAGCGCCAATTTCAGAGTCAACGAATCAACTCTCACCGGTGAGTCCATGCCGGTAGAAAAGAGTGTCAAGGCGGTGGCTCCTGATGCTGCCATACACGACCGCAAGAATATGGTGTTCATGGGGGCAACCGTCAGTTCCGGCAGGGCGGTGGCAGTCGTCACCTCAACCGGGATGAATACGGAGATCGGCCGTATCGCCGATGCCATCCGGAGCGCCAAGAGGGATAAAACCCCTCTGCAGCAAAATGTGGAAAAGCTGGGGCATTCCCTGATCTGGGTGGTGGTGGGGGCCTGCGTTATGCTTGCGGTCGCAGGGCTTCTGCGCGACATGAGCTGGATCGAGGTATTGTTGCTGGCCGTTGCTGCAGCAGTCTCCGGCATCCCTGAAGGGCTCCCCGCCGCTGTCACCGTCGTGCTGGCTATCTGCGTCAACCGCATGGCCGGTCGTAATGTCATCATCCGCAAGCTGACGGCAGTCGAGACTCTCGGCACCGCGACGATCATTTGTTCCGACAAGACCGGCACCCTCACCCTCAATCAGATGACAGTGCGCGGGATCTGGACGGGAGGGCGGCAAATATCCGTAAGCGGCAGCGGCTATGAGCCTGCAGGTAGTTTCGACCTGAATGGCGAACCGATTGCCCCGGAAGGTGACCAGGAGCTGATGCATGTCCTGCGGGTCGGCGCATTATGCAACGATGCGATTCTGGACCAAGGCGCTAACGGGTGGGACATCATCGGCGACCCCACCGAAGGGGCGCTGCTTGCCGTGGCCGGCAAGGCGGGTCTGCACAAGAATGAACAGGAGGAAGTCCAGCCACGCCTCGACGAAATCCCGTTCGAGAGCGAAAAGCAGTTCATGGTGACGCTGCATGCTGAAGATGGCCAGCGTATGGCCTATATCAAGGGTTCTGTTGAAAAAGTACTGCCGATGTGCACCGGCGTCGTGATGGCAGGCAAGGAGATGCCAATCACCGATGAGATCCGCGAGGCAGTGCTGGCCGCCAACCGTTCCATGGCCAGTCAGGCACTCCGGGTATTGGCTCTTGCCGTGGCGTCCTATCCGGTCGAACTCGGCAAGTTGGAGCCGGAAAGCCTTGAAGGCCGTCTGGTACTGATCGGTTTGGTCGGCATGATCGATCCTCCCCGTGAAGAGGCGAAACTGGCTATTCACCAGTGCAAGCAGGCCGGCATCCGCGTCGCCATGATCACCGGCGACAATCCGCTGACGGCACGCGCCATTGCCTCCCAGCTCGGAATCTGCTTACCGGACGACCCGGCCCTGGTCGGGCACGAAATCGAAGCAATGACCGACGAGCAATTGCTCGTAAACACACGCTCTCACAACGTCTACGCCCGCATCGAGCCGTTGCATAAACTGCGCATCGTCAACACCTTCAAGCGGGATGGCCATATTGCCGCCATGACCGGTGACGGCGTCAACGATGCGCCGGCCTTGGAGGCGGCGGGCATCGGGGTGGCTATGGGGATCACGGGCACCGATGTGGCCAAGGAGGCGGCGGACATGGTACTGGCCGACGACAATTTCGCCTCCATCGTCGCCGGAGTCGAAGAGGGTCGAATCGTCTTCAATCGCCTACGCAACGTCACCTTTTTCCTTCTACTGGCCTGCTGCGCTGAGCTGTTGACCCTGTTCCTCAGTGTGGCTCTTTATGGCGAATCTCCGCTTGAGCCGATCCAGATCCTCTGGGTGAACCTCGTCACCGGAGCGATGGTGGCGATTCCGCTGGGCATGGAGCCCGGAGTCGGTAACGAGCTGCAGCAACCGCCACGCGACTCCCGTGTCGGATTGCTCTACCCCGGTATGCTGATGAGGATAGTAGTAGCTGGCGTGTCCATGAGCATACTATTCACATGGATCTTCCATCATGCCCCGTTGCCGGTAGGTATTGATGGTGAGACTGCCCATGAAATCAGACAAACAGTCACCTTTACAGGAATTGTCGTGTTCGAATGGCTGTTCGCATTCCAGGCACGCTCCACAGAACGTGGCGTTATGCGGCTCGGAATATTCAGTAACCCATGGTTGCTGGTCTGCATGGTACTCGGACTGGGGATGCAATTACTGGTAATTTATTTACCGTTAGCCAACAAAATCTTTCACACTCATCCGCTGAGTGCGATCGAATTGTGTTGGACACTGATGCCTGGTGTGATTGCCGTCATTATCGAGGGGATACGGAAGGGAGTTGCCCCCCACTTGTATGATCGCGGTCAGTGGCGGATGAACGGTTGAAAACGAAAACGGAGAAAACGACAAGGCCGCCGTGCCGTTGACATGCACGGAGTTCAATAAGGTGAGGAGTCGCTAATGGACCAGACAGAACTGCTCATGCTGGCCGGATCAGTCCTGCTCCTTCTCGGAATACTGGCCAGTAAGGTCTCCAGCCGACTCGGGATTCCGGCGTTGGTTCTATTCCTTGCCGTCGGCATGCTGGCCGGCTCCGAGGGACCGGGAGGGATCCACTTCGATGATCCTCGCTTGGTGCAGACGATGGGGGTCTTTGCTCTGGCCTACATACTGTTCGCCGGCGGCCTGGACACCAACTGGCGCAGTGTCCGGCCAGTCCTTCGCGAAGGAATGGTCCTCTCTACAATCGGTGTTGCAATGACCGCCCTGCTTGTCGGCTGGTTCGTCCATATCACCCTTGAATTTTCCTGGTTTGAAGGTCTGCTGCTGGGGGCCATCGTCTCTTCAACTGACGCTGCCGCTGTCTTTGCGGTGCTTCGTTCGCGCGGCGTCAATCTGCGGGGCAACCTGAAGCCTTTACTAGAACTGGAGTCGGGGAGCAATGACCCCATGGCGGTATTCCTGACGTTGGGCATGGTCATGCTGCTGACCGAACCGAACACCTCCGTACTCTCCCTGGCACCAATGGTTATCTGGCAGATGGCTGCCGGCGCTGCAATGGGCTACCTGCTCGGCAAGGCGTCAGTCATCCTCATTAACCGGCTGCGCCTGGACTATGAAGGGCTTTACTCAGTCTTGACGTTGACGCTCGTTCCCTTTATTTACGGTCTTGCTAGTCTGGCAAAAGCCAACGGCTTCCTGGCCGTGTATCTGGCCGGCATGGTGATGGGCAACAGCGCCTTTGTCCAGAAAAGGAGCCTGCTCCGCTTTCACGACGGACTGGCCTGGCTGATGCAGATCGCCATGTTCCTCGTGCTGGGACTTCAGGTTTTCCCTTCCCACCTGCTGCCGGTAGTGGCCACTGGTCTGGCGGTTGCAGCATTCCTGATGCTGATAGCCAGACCGGTCAGCGTCTTCGCCGCACTCTCACTCTCACGGCTCACTTTGCAGGAGAAAGGTTTGATATCGTGGGTCGGGCTCCGGGGGGCGGTCCCCATTGTTCTTGCCACCTTTCCGTTGCTGGCAGGTATCGGTAAGGCAGAAATTCTCTTTAACATGGTCTTTTTCATCGTTCTCACCTCGGCGCTGCTCCAAGGTTCGTCCATTCCTCTGGTGGCCCGCTGGCTGAAGCTCGAAGCAACTCCGCACGGAGCCGAGCCGGAATCATTGCTCTCAGATGAGCCGGAAACTCCTGGCACCCTGCACGTCGTGACAGTATCGCCGGATTCACCCGTGGTGGGCAGACAACTGGTGGACCTTGGCCTCCCCGCAGGGGTGCTAATTGTCTATATCCAGCGTGGGAGCGAATATCTTGTGCCGGGAGGAAGTTCGGTGATCAGCGTTGGCGATCGTCTGCATCTGCTGGCAGACAGAGTGTTGCTGGCCGAAGTAGAGCGGTGCCTTGCCGCAGGGTGCTGCCCGGTTCGCTTAAACGAATGAATGTATGACCGGCATGTTGCGGAAAACTCGGTGCTACCGATGTAAAGATAGACCACGAGCGGGAGAGGACAGAGCCAAATTGTCGGGTGATTCAACACCTGAGAGGTTTCAGTTTTACGCCCCACAGAATCTATGTTTATCAATTATGAAAGGATGGTGCTGGAATGAGAATTCTGCTTGCTGTGGATGGGTCACCTGGTAGCGAAGCTGCTGTTGATGAAGTGTGTCGTCGGCCTTGGCCTCCTGAGAGCGAAGTCAGAGTAGTGACTGTGCTGTCTCCCATAGATTATATTCTGATGCAAGAGGCAGCACATAGCCCTGTGAACTTCGACGATATTTTGGAACAACAGGGGATGGAAGCGGCAAAGCGTCTAAGTGAAATCGTAGATGACCTGGCTCAACGTGCCCCCGGCCTTCAAGTCACCCCCAGATTACTGGAAGGGTTGCCGAAAGAAGCCATAGTCGACGAAGCGGAACAGTGGAGTGCCGATTTGATAGTTATCGGCTCAAATGGCTATGGTTCAATCAAGCGATTCGTGCTTGGCTCGGTATCATTGGCCGTCGCTCTCTATGCACCCTGCTCTGTCGAGATAGTACGTCATTTGCCTATTCAAAGTAGATCAGATTTGTCATCACTTGACAGCGACAGCCCCTGGCAATAAACGAGAGATGAACACGGCAGTTCAAAGACCCTGACTCCAATAAATTTCACAAATTCCTAGAAAAGGAGCAAACTATGCGATACCTGCCACGAATATCCTTCTCAACGTCAATATTATTTCTTTTGCTTTTGTTACTGACAACCCCTGAAGCGAGCTGGTCGGCATCATCTGAGGTCAGGCTATCAAAAGGGCAGACCGTCTACGTGCCTGCCTACTCCAATGTATTTACCGGTCCCAGAAAACTGCCGTTTCAATTGGCCACGACGCTGAGCATCAGGAACACAGACCTGTCGGCCTCATTTCAGATCACTGCCATTGACTATTACGACACGGGCGGCAAACTGGTTCGCCGCTACCTTGAAAAACCACAGATCCTAGGTCCTTTGGCTTCTTCCTTCGTTCATATAGAGGAGAAAGACACCAGCGGCGGGTTCGGAGCCAACTTCATTGTCAAATGGAACTCAGACAGGATGATGAACAGTCCCATCATCGAGTGCGTCATGATCGGGGCAACCGGTGGGCAAGGCATCTCTTTTGTCAGTCCTGGGCAGGAAATCAAGGAGTAAGCCGGACATTCTTTGAAGAGGGGATATCGACAAAATGGAATATGAAGTCCTTAAAGATATTGAGATCCTGTTCTGTCTCGCACTGGTGACAGTCGTGCTGTTCCGTAAACTCATGTTCCCTTCGATTATCGGATTTCTGGTGACAGGAATACTGGCGGGACCCCATGCCCTCGCAGTCATCAAAAATTCCCATGACGTAGAGAAAATGGCCGAGATTGGCGTGGTGCTGCTGCTCTTTACCATCGGGATAGAGCTGTCACTCAAAGAATTGGTGAGGATAAAGCATCTGCTTCTTTGGGGTGGTGGTTTGCAGGTAGGGGTCACGATTCTGGCCGTGCTTGCTGCAGGGCCGTTGTTTGGCTATCAGGTCAGGGAAGCGGCATTTTTCGGTTTTCTGGTTGCCCTCTCCAGCACGGCTATCGTCATCAAGCTATTGATTGATTCCGGGCAGGCCGACTCGCCACACGGCAGGATGGCCATGGGAATCCTGATCTTCCAGGATCTTTGCATTGTGCCGATGGTACTGTTCACGCCGATTTTGGCCGGCAGCAGCGGTGGAGTGGAAGGATTGCTGGCCGTACTTGCCAAGGCGACCATGGTGGTTCTCGCAGCCCACTATGGGGCTCGATTCCTGGTCCCCTGGATATTCAGTCAGGTTGTCAAGACACGCAGCCGTGAACTTTTTATCCTGAGCATCATCGTCATCGGCCTGGGCACGGCTTGGATTACCTCGCTGGCCGGACTTTCGCTGGCTCTGGGTGCATTTATTGCCGGCCTGGCGATTTCAGAGTCGGACTACAGCCACCAGGCGCTGAGCGATATCATCCCGTTCCGGGAAGCATTTATGAGCCTGTTTTTTATCTCTGTGGGGATGCTACTCGATCCGGCAATCCTGCTGAAGTATCCCCTGGAGATAGGGGTGCTGGTAGCCGCCATCATTATTATCAAAACGCTGGTGACCACCGGCGCCGCCATGACATTGGGCGTCCCCATGCGCATAGCCATCATTACGGCGCTCTGCCTGGCCCAGATCGGCGAGTTTTCCTTTGTTCTGTCCCAGGTTGGCATCAAGGCTGGCCTGCTCACACAAGAGCTCTACCAGATATTCCTGGCGGCATCCATTGCAACTATGAGCCTCACTCCGTTATGCATCAAATTCTCGCCACCTCTTGCGGATTATGTGGTCGGATTACTTCCTCACAACTGGACAAAGGGGAAAGGGGTGCTCGCCCGGCATGAAAAACCGATTGATCTGAACGATCACATGATCATTGTCGGTTATGGCGTAAATGGAAAAAACCTGGCTCGGGTGTTGAATAAGATGCATGTTCCGTATGTCGTCATTGAAACCAACCCATACACCGTGAAAAAGGAGTTAAAAAAAGGCCATCACATAATTTTCGGTGACGCATCGAAGGCTGAAATCCTCAATCATGCCCTCATTGAAAAAGCACGAGGGATGGTCGTTGCCATATCGGATGCCGCCGCCAGCAGAAGCATTGCGTCACTTGCGCGGCAACTCAATCCGGCAATTCACATCATTGTCAGAACCCGTTACATCCTTGAAGTCGAGCCGCTTTACAAGCTGGGAGTCAACGAGGTGGTACCGGAAGAATTTGAAACATCGGTGGAAATTCTCTCACGGGTGTTACGCAACTATCTTGTCCCGCACGATGACATTGAGCAATGCATCACTGAAATCCGCAGTGACGGCTACGAAATGCTCCGGACCATGAGCCGGCGTCACAGCCATGCCGTGGGAATCAGCGGTTATCTGTCCGGTGCAGAGCTGGCAACGTTCCGGGTTCAGAAAGGGTCAATTCTGGAAGGGCAGAGTCTGAGCCATGGCACCATCAGAAATCGGTCCGGGGCTACGGTAATGGTAATAAAGCGCGGAGAGGAAATGGTTCCCAACCCGGACCCGATGTGGGATCTTAAAGCAGACGATATCTTATTGTTGCTGGGAGCGCCGGAGCAATTGATTGCAGCGGGTAAGCTGTTTCTTCCGATCAACGAGAAGCCATGAGATCAATGTTCAAGAGCACACACTGGCGTCAGCATATCGCCCTCGATGTTGGGACTGCAATGACACGAATTGCAACAGGGCAGTCATCATTGGCGGAACGACCCTCGTTGATCGGTTGCAAACGGGCACTCCGCGATGGAGTGGTTGTGGATGGCGAGGCAGTTTCTAGTATATTGGAACCATTTTTTGCGCTGGCACGTCGGTTCGGCATTTTAAAACCATGTGTTTTGGCCTGCGCACCCAGCAACGCGAAAGACGAAGAGCGGCAAATGCTGACTGATTCCATTATGAAAGCTGGCGCCTTTTCGGTATCAATCATACCCGAACCGCTTGCCGCTGCCATCGGCTCAGGCCTTGACGTCTCCTCTCCGTATGCTCAGATGGTAATTGATATTGGAGAGGGAGTTACGGATTGCGCTGTCATTCGATCGAGTAAAATTCTTGTTACCAGCGCAATCAAAATTGGCTGTGGTCGAATGCGCCAAGCTATCGAGAATGAAGGCCCTAAGTATGGATACGTCCATATAGGCGGTACGTACGCAGATATACTGTGCTGCACAGGTGCGGGCTCGCTCGCTCGGCCGAACACGCAGGCAGTTTGTTCGCTGCTACAGCAATTCAACCGATATTCAAGGAAATCGCCAATACCATTGATTCGTTTTTGCAGGACCTCCCTCATGAAGTGGGGTGTGAGGTCATTGACAGCGGCATTTCTCTTACCGGCGGAGGAGCTTTGATTCCCGGCGTCAAAAATTATTTGGAACAAAGAACCGGCATCACCACCACTGTTGTCAGTAATCCTCGTACCGCGGTAGTTGAAGGAGCGCGGGCCATCGTGCCAGTTGTTATGTATCTCAATCAATGGCAATAGTTTCAATAAGCATCACAAAGAGCAGTTCTAAAAACTTCAGAGGTATGATCATGAAAGAACATGCCAACAGCAGGCAAATTTTTATCACGGATTTTGATCTGGAACGTCTTGAAAATCTCATCGAAAATACAAGCCGCAGATCATCGCGTGATGGCAAACATCTTGAGGAACTGGAACAGGAACTGTCCAAGGCAGATGTCGTGCCTCCTGCCGGCATCCCGCCTGATGTGATCACCATGAACTCACGTGTTTGCCTGCAGGACTTGGAGACAGGAGAAGATCTGGTTTATACCCTCGCCTTCCCTACAGATGCCAACTTGGAGAGTGGTAAAATTTCAGTGCTTGCCCCGATTGGGACTGCCATGATTGGCTACCGAGTTGGTGATATCATAAAATGGCAGGTACCGGCAGGGACAAGGAAATTCAAAGTAAAGAGCATGCACTATCAGCCTGAAGCTGCAGGGGACTATCATTTGTAATTACAGCTACTGACAGTGTCGTGTCATGCCAGCAGTATGCAGAAAACAACTCTAACAAGCTGATATAATGAGAAAATGCCAAAATGAAAAATATCTGCCTTTATTGTGGTTCCAATCCAGGAAAAGACCCCGAATATATTGATGGTGCTCGTTCACTTGTTCGTGAAATCGTTGCTCAAAATATTGGGATTGTTTATGGAGGAGCAAGTATCGGCATTATGGGGGCCGTTGCTGACACCGCATTAGAAGCTGGCGGCAAGGTTGTCGGGGTTATTCCTCAAAGTCTTGTTGATAAGGAAATTTCCCACACCGCTTTGACTGAGTTGAAAATTGTAGGTTCGATGCACGAACGAAAAGCTCTCATGGCAGAATTATCAGACGGTTTCATTGCCTTGCCTGGCGGCCTTGGCACAATGGAGGAAATAATTGAAGTACTAACCTGGGCCCAGCTTGGTTTACATTCAAAACCGTGCGCACTGTTTAACTTGCTTGGATTTTACAATGGGCTCTCGACTTTTTTGGATCACGCGGTCAGCGAACAATTCATAAAAGACGAGCACCGTTCATTGCTGATTATCGAACACAACCCACAACGGCTTCTTGAGCATTTCATGGCATACACATCTCCTGTACAAATAAATAAATGGATTAAATTCGACGCAATCTAATTGTCAGGATAATCCTATGGAATAGACAGGCATCGATTTTGCGTTGGAATTATATTCCCGTGGCACTACCAGCACACGGAAACAGCTCGTACATCGATAAAGGACCAGATCAATGCAAAAGTGGTTGTATCTTACCCGCCAGCTTTTTCTGGCGGATCGTTAGCCATGAAACCATTTCGTGAGGTTTGAAATTCTATGATCAAGGTAATGGAAACGACCCAGCTGCTTGCGTGATCATGTAATACTCATCCAGTTCCCGGATAAGAAAATCTACAAAGGCACGGTTTGCCCTCGAAAGATACGAATTTTTCTTCCACGCGATGTGGAGATCCATAAAAAGTTGCGGTTCAGATGAGATGGCGACTACTTCGGTATCGCGTGCTACCACCATCTTAAGGAAAAACGCTAGTCCCAATCTCTCCTTAACCAGACTTCGGATCAAGGTGAACAAGTTTGATTCTGCCACAACCACAGGTGTTATCCCTTCTCCAACATGTAGTTCATCAATCAACTCGCGCAGGTGATACCCTTCCTTGAAGTGAATCAGCGGTTCTTTGAGCAGTTCGCGCAGCGCAACCTTTTTACGCCCGGCAAAGGGGTGTCCGGGGTACACGCACGCAACGATTTCTTCCCGTAAAAGGTGGTGGGAGTCCAAACACTCCGGCACTTCTCCGGAGATAACTCCGACATCCAACTCACCGGATTCAATTTTTCGCTGAATGTTCCAGGCACTGTCACCAGAAATGGAAATCCTGAGGCCAGGATGACTATGCTTGAATGATGCGATTATTTTCGGGAAGAAAAAACTGCTTAACATTGGGGTGAGGCCAACGCGCACTTCTCCCTTGAGCAAACCCCGCAGATCGGCAATCTCCCGTTTCGCGTTGTTGACCCCCTCTAGAATACCTTGAGCATGAAGTAGCAGTGCTTCACCTTCGGCAGTTAAAGAAATTTTTCTGTCCCGCCGGTTGAACAAAAGCACCTCCAACTCCTCCTCCAATTTTTTGATGGCTATACTGAGGGCCGGTTGAGCTATATGTAGTTGCTCTGCTGCCTTCGTAAAACTCTCGCATTCAGCCACACCCAGAAAGAATTTTAGCTGGCGCACATCCATGATTGCGGTACCTCGTCAGAGCTATTCGATATTTATATAACAACCATAAAAACAATATATTTTTCTTATATACATGCTCTGCGTATAATTGGCAATAAATTCAGGTGAGAGAGGGATATATGGCTATTTATCTGGATTGCAACGCGACAACGCCGGTTGAACCATCAGTATCATCGGTGGTGATGCGATTTCTGGAAAAGGACTTTGGCAATGCTGCGAGTCCCATCCATGACTACGGCGTGTTTGCGCTTGCTGCAGTGGAGCATGCCAGGGGTCAAGTAGCCGAAGTGGTCAAGGTACGCCGCGATGAAGTAATTTTTACCAGCGGCGCTACGGAGAGTAACAACCTGGCGATATTCGGGCTCGCAGAGGAGGGAATTCGGAGTGGCCGCCGCCATCTGATTACCACTGCCATCGAACATAAGGCAGTACTTGAGCCGTTTGAGGAGATGGCACGTCTGGGCTTTGATGTGCATATACTGCCGGTAGGTGCAGATGGTCGTTTCGACCCCCAGAGATTCGCAGATGCGCTTCGCCCCGACACGTTTCTGGTTTCGACCATGCAGGTGAACAACGAGACCGGTGTCCTCCAGCCGTTGACAGAAGTTGCGGAGATTTTATCGAACCATGACGCCTGGTGGCATGTCGATGCAGCCCAGGGGTTTGGTAAGGGATTGGAGCAGCTCCGCCATCCGCGTATCAATCTCATTTCCATAAGTGGTCACAAGATATACGGCCCCAAAGGCATCGGCGCTCTCATTGCCCGCAAGCATGAGCGACAGTTTCCGCCGCTGCGCCCGCTCATGTTTGGTGGCGGGCAGGAACAGGGACTTCGCCCCGGCACTCTACCAGTTCCCCTGATTGCTGGTCTCGGGGAGGCTGCAAAGCTTGCGGTACGAAACAACAATGAGCGGGCGCATAAATGCCGGGCTTTTCGGGAACAGGCTCTGGCAACGTTCTTGGCACTTGGCGCGCAGAGGAACGGCGCAGAAGATTATACGTTGCCGCATGTGCTCAATGTGTCGCTGCCAGGAATCAACTCGGATCTGGCAATTAAAGCTCTGAAGAATGTTATTTCCGTATCCAGCACCTCAGCATGCACCTCACATACTCACACGCCAAGCTATGTACTTGCAGCAATGGGGTTATCGTCTGAAAAAATTGAACAATCAATCCGCTTGTCGTGGTGTCACATGACCCCGGATGTTGACTGGTCTGAAGTGGAAAATATTCTCTGCGCACTGCGTGGATAAGAAAGGTGGTTCAAAATGAGCGACATATTCAAAGAGCTGGAAGAGGTAACCGTTGAGCAATATGACCACTACGATCTGCCGAAATGGCTCGCCGATCCCGTCCTTTTGGTGGCGAGAAGCCCAGAGCTTTATCAGGGTAAGGAGTATCTGGTCGAAATTCTTGCCGCGCAAGTCCGGGAGTACGATGTCTACGCCGAAGCAGGTTGCTGTAAATGGGCATACGACCATGAAGACATCAAACGGACACTTCGCTGGCTGGAGGATTAGATATGACCGTATTCGAGAAGTTGCAATCCGTTACTGAAACTGCTCAGAATGAACAGGAACTGCCTGATTATTTGGCAAAGCGTATCTATTGGATTATTGAAAACCGGGACAGATTCCACGACAGGGAAGCCGACATACATGAGTTGGCGGAAAAGGTGGTGAATTACGACACATATGGCCAGACCGGTTATCTGGGCATGGGAGTCAACAATGTCATCCTGGAAAAGGCATTGATTCGTCTGGAAGGGTAATATGCCCTTGCTTTTTCCCTTGATGAAGGAAAGTTTTCTGATTTACCAGGAACAGTTCGATCCTTTCCTGACTTTTTCTGAATGGGAATCGCGTCCCACTCAACCATTCTTGTAACTGATCCGGGTGTCGCTGCATCTGCTGACCCAGTTCATTCAGGGTGAGCCCATTCGCTCTCTTATACCACGCAAGCCTGCCAACAGTGTCATCCGGACAGTCGAACGGAATATAACCTAGAAATTTGATAATACTTGGATTATATTGCAGTTCTGGTTCGGTGCCATGTTCCCAGTTCCAGATAGAGGACTCGGTGACTCCGATGATCTCCGCGACTTCTCTTTGGAGGAGACCAAGATCCATTCGTTTCTTGCGGATGTGTTCGCCAACGGTGATGGGAAATTCGGGATAACCGGGAACCTGCTGTTTTTCGAGAGGAATTTGAATTGAGAACGAGTGCCGTTTCAAGTGGGTATAGTAGAGAAAGGTTAACACACCCCTGCCACTGCGGTTACAGCGGCGATCCCCAGCACCAGTGCTCCTGCACCCCGATCATGATCCAGCGCTACCGCTCCCGCATCTCAGGACCGCTCCTGGACCGGATCGACATCCACATCGAGGTGCCGGCGGTGAAGTACAGCGAGCTGGCCGACCGGCGGGAGGGGGAGAGCTCCACGGCCATCCGGGAGCGGGTAGAACGGTCCCGCGATATCCAGCGGGAGCGGTTCAAGGGGACGAAAGTCCACTGCAACGCCCACATGCCCCCCCGCTTCATCCGCAAATTCTGCGAGCCGGACGCCGCCGGCCACCGGATGCTGGAACTCGTCACCGACCGCCTCGGCCTCTCTGCCCGCTCCTACACTCGCATCCTCAAGGTGGCCCGCACCATCGCTGATCTGGCGGGAAGCGAGGGGATCAGGGAGAACCACATCTCCGAGGCGATCCAGTACCGGAGTCTGGACCGGAAAACGATGTAATTCATTTCTTCGGCATACACAAGAAAGGGGCCCGGAAATGGGCCCCTTTCGTCTACCTGTCAGTGCTTGTCAGCGCCATGCCCGGCATGGCCACCATGTTGCTTGGCATGTTCCTTATGCTCATCATGAGCGCCTTTGCCGGTGGCATCCATGTGGAGTTTTTCCACGTAGTGCGTGAACTCCACATACGCCTCAACGAACTCGCGCCCCTGGGCAACACTTTCATCCTTGTGCTTGTAGGCGGCCGCGGCCCGTTCGTAGCGTTTTTTTATGCCTGCGGTAATGTCATCGGCAACCAGCTTTACCAGTGCATCAGCTGAACCGCTTGCCAGGGCCCTGTCTGCTTCGGCTACCGCTGGTTCCACGGCGCCGGCTGGCTTCAATCCCGTGTAGGGCGCCCCCTCGCCGGCACGATGGATCTTCACCAGGGTAGCGAAGAACTTGTTGTGGGCAGCTTCAGCGTTTGCCCCTTTTGCTGCCACTGCCTTGTTAAATGCGGCTTTGACCGCTTTCTCATCTTTCGCTTTCACCCATTTGAGAACCGGGGTGATATCCTTCGCCTCCAACGCCTTATGAGCATCCTGGATAACGGGGCCATCGAGGGTGTCGCAATGGGCTGCGGCATTATGGGGGATTGCGAAGGTGAGCGCCACCGCTACGGCGATTCCTGTCAATGTGATCTTCACTACCTGTATTGTTTTCATCGAAATGCCTCCTGTGAATTGTGGTTGTTGATAAGCCGTTACGGTGAATTCTCATTCTGAAACCGGATAAGGTTTATCGGGGAGGCTTGTAGATCCTTCGGGAATAACCGTCAAGTTGCCTGCCGTTGAGAGTGCAGGCAAGAATCCCGGTCACGGCGGGTTTCACAAGGGACTGGGGGGATGGCAGGGCGTAAGGCGTGTCGAGTTCGCAGCAGCGGACATCGAACTGGTGATTGCCGGTCGAGTCCTGATCAGCGTCGTGGTCTGCATCATGACAACCACCAGCAGCCGCAGGGGACGTCTCAGCCCCCCGCATTTCCAGCGCGTGGGCATGAACAGCGGCAGGCATCATCAGAATGATCACCAGCATTAGGATGGCAACATTCCGTATGGTCATAGGAAGCATGCTCATGGTCACATAAATAGCATGCTTGCAGGCACATTTCTTTGACCTGCATCAAGAAAATCGACTCTAGTGTCCGCGAAACGCCGATTCCACCGATAATTACAGGCCACATGAGCAAGCTGGTGTCCTCTATTGACGGCTGCCCCCAAAACGCTTAGACTACGGCTTTGTCGCCATTTTTCGTGTACCAGGAGAAGGCCTCTTGAAGCCAACCCCCCTAACGCTGATTATCACCGTTCTTTTCCTTTGCTGTTCTTCCTGCACAGCCAAGAAAGAAAAGCCCAAAGCAAAGCCGCCGGTGCCGGTAAAGGTGGCTCAGGCGGTGCAAAAAGACGTTCCGGTCCAGATCAAGGCCATCGGCAACATCGAGGCATACACCACTGTTGCCATAAAGTCACAGGTGACCGGCCAGATAGCGCGAGTCCATTTCACGGAAGGGAGTGACGTGGAGAAGGGCGCCCTGCTGGTCAGCATCGACCCGGAGCCGTTCCAGGCAACACTGAGCCAGTACGAGGCCACTCTGGCCAAGGATCAGGCCCAGGCGAAATTTGCACGTGAACAGGCGAACCGTTACGAAGGGTTGCTGAAGGATGGCATCGTAACCCGGGACCAGTATGAATCGCTCCATTCCAACGCCGAATCGCTGGCGGCCACCCTGGCTTCCGACCGGGCCGCCATCAGGAACGCCCGAATCCAGCTCGGCTATTGTTCCATCCGGTCCCCCATCTCCGGCCGGACCGGCACCGTTGCCCTGCAACCGGGCAACCTGGTGAAGGCGAACGATCTCCCTATCGTGACCATCAATCAGCTGAGCCCGATCTATGTCACCTTTTCCCTCCCCGAAACACGGCTTGCCGAAATAAAGCGGGCCATGGCCGCCGGTCAACTGAAGATCGAGGCCGTTATCCCCCATGAACCGGGAACCACCGAAACCGGCACCATCAGTTTTCTGGACAATGCCGTGAATCCGGCCACGGGCACGATCAAACTCAAGGGCGTTTTTGCCAATAAGGCACGCAAGCTCTGGCCGGGCCAGTTTACCGATGTGGTCATGACGCTCGCCTCCCGTCAAAATGCCGTGGTCATTCCGACCCATGCCATCCAGACCAGCCAGGAGGGAGAGTTCGTCTACGTGGTAAAGCAGGACAAGACGGTAGAGATGCGACAGGTGACTCCCGGAGTTGCTACGGGTGATGAGACCGTCATCGAGAAGGGGCTGGCAGCGGGTGAGACCGTGGTCGTGGACGGCCAGCTGCGCCTGACTCCCGGCGCGGCCGTTGCAACCAAAGAGACGCAGCCTGCCGGGAGCGGGAAGTAATGAATATCGCGGATATCTTCATCCGCAGGCCGATCATGACCTCCCTGGTCATGATCGCCATCCTGATCTTCGGGGTGGTCTCCTATCGCGGGCTGCCGGTCAACGACCTCCCCAACGTGGATTTCCCCACCATCCAGGTAAACGCCAGCCTCCCCGGCGCCAATCCCGACACCATGGCCGCGGCGGTGGCGACCCCGCTGGAAAACCAGCTCTCCACCATTGCCGGTGTCGATTCCATGACCTCGACCAACGGTATCGGCTCGACCAGGATCACCCTCCAGTTCAACCTCGACCGGGATATCGATGCCGCAGCCCAGGATGTCCAGGCGGCCATCTCCCTGGCCATCCGTTTTTTGCCGAAAAACATGCCGACGCCGCCATCGTTTCGCAAGGTGAACCCGGCTGACCAGCCGGTGCTCTACCTGGCGCTCAGTTCTCCGACTCTGCCGCTCTCGACGGTGGACGAGTATGCCCAGACCCTGATCGCGCGCCGCATCTCCACCATCAGCGGCGTGGCCCAGGTGAATGTGTTCGGGTCGCAGAAATACGCCGTGCGTGCCCAGCTCGATCCGAAGGCACTGGCCTCCCGCCGGATCGGCATCGACGAAGTGGCAACCGCCATCGATCAGGCAAACGTCAACCTGCCGACCGGGACTCTGGACGGGACAAAACAGGCCTATACCATCGAAGCCAGCGGCCAGCTCTTCAAGGCGGCCGCCTACCGGAAGCTGGTGGTGGCGTACAGGGACGGCTCGCCGGTAAGGCTGGAAGAGCTCGGAACTGTTCTTGACAGTGTGGAGAACACCAAGACCGCCAGCTGGTACAACGGCACGCGAGCCATCGTGCTGGCCGTCTACCGCCAGCCCGGAACCAATACCATCGAGGTCGTGGACAGGGTCAGGGATCTGCTCCCCGGGTTTCGCAGCCAGATACCGGCCTCGGTCGATCTGAACGTCCTGTACGACCGTTCGACCATGATCCGCGAGTCGATGCACGACGTAAAGTTCACCCTGGTGTTGACCATCGGCCTGGTCATCATGGTGATTTTCCTCTTTCTGCGCAACCTTTCCGCCACGATCATTCCGTCGCTGGCGCTCCCCATGTCCATCGTCGGCACCTTCACCGTCATGCATCTCCTCGGCTTTTCCCTCAACAACATCTCCATGATGGCCCTGACCCTGGCGGTCGGCTATGTGGTGGATGACGCCATCGTCATGCTGGAAAATATCGTCCGGCACATGGAAAAGGGTGAGAGCGCCATGGAGGCCGCCTTCAAGGGCTCCAAAGAGATCGGATTCACCATTATCTCCATGACCATATCGCTGGTAGCGGTCTTCATCCCGGTCCTGTTCATGGGGGGAATCCTGGGGCGCCTGCTGCACGAATTCGCCATAACGATCAGCGCGGCGATCCTGGTCTCCTGCTTCGTCTCCCTGACCCTGACCCCCATGCTCTGCAGCCGTTTCCTGAAACCGCCGGCAACTGAACACCATGGCCGACTGTTCCTGGTGATGGAGCGGTTCTTCGACGGCATGCTCCATCTGTACGAACGTTCCCTGAAAAGGGTGCTGCACTACCGGCGGACGGTCATGGCGGTGACCATCGTTCTCACCCTGTTTACCGGCTGGCTCTTCACCACTGTTCCCAAGGGTTTTCTGCCGACCGAAGACACCGGCCGGCTCAACGCCGACACCGAGACCGCCCAAGGGACCTCCTTTGCCGACATGAAACTGCACCAGGAAGCGGTGGCGGCCATCATCGCCAAGGATCCCAATATCGAGGGGTTCATGTCGTCCATCGGCAGCGGTGGCGGTGGCAGCAGCAATACCGGCCGGTTGTTCATGCGCCTCAAACCACGCGAGGAGCGTAAACTCTCTGCCGACGAGATTATCCAGGAGTTGCGCCCCAAGCTTGCCACGGTTCCGGGGATCCGTGTCTTCCTGAAAAACGTCCCCTCCATCCAGATCGGCGGGACCAGCTCCAAAAGCCAGTACCAGTTCACCCTGCAGGGGCAGGATACGGATGAGCTGTACCGGTCCGCCACCGAGTTCGAGGCGAAGCTGCGGGAGCTGCCGGAGCTTCTGGACGTGACCAGCGACCTGCAGATCAGCAATCCCCAGGTGCATGTGGATATCAACCGGGACAAGGTGGCGGCCCTGGGGCTCTCCGTGCTCCAGGTGGAGGATGCACTGTCGTATGCCTACGGCTCGCGCCAGGTCTCTTCCATCTTTGCCCCGACCAACCAGTACCAGGTGATCATGGAACTCGACCCGCTCTACCAGGGGGATCCGGCAGCGCTGGGAATGCTCTACATTCGCGGCAAAACAGATCAGCTGGTGCCGCTGGAAACCATCGCCACCATTTCAAAAACCATCGGTCCGCTGGCGGTCAACCACCTGGGGCAGCTGCCGGCGGTGACTATCTCGTTCAATCTCCGCCCCGGTGTCGCCTTGGGAGATGCCATGAAGCTGGTCGACAAGCTTGCCGGCACCGTTCTCCCGCCAACGGTCAGCACCAGCTTCCAGGGTACGGCCCAGGCCTTCAAGTCCTCGTTCAGCGGCTTGTGGCTGCTCCTGGCAATGGCGATCTTCGTCATTTACGTGGTGCTCGGCGTGCTGTACGAAAGCTACATCCACCCGATCACCATCCTGTCGGGGCTGCCGGCAGCGGGTTTCGGGGCGCTGATCACCCTGATGGCCTTCAAATGCGATCTGAACATCTATGCCTTTGTCGGCATCATCATGCTGATCGGCATCGTCAAGAAGAACGCCATCATGATGATCGACTTCGCCCTGGAAGCCGAAAGAACCGACGGAAAGTGCCCGCTGGACGCCATTTATGAAGGCGCCATGGTACGTTTCAGGCCGATCATGATGACCACCATGGCGGCCCTGATGGGAACCATCCCCATTGCCCTGGGGCTGGGAGCCGGCGGAGAGTCACGGCAACCGCTGGGGCTTGCGGTCGTGGGGGGGTTGCTCACGTCGCAGTTGCTGACCCTCTACATCACTCCCGTGGTCTACTACTATATGGACCGGCTGCTGCACAAGGTGCGGCCACGAAAAGCGGCGTTACCGGAAAGCACTGTCTCTGCCGGTACGGAGTCGTAATACCTGGCTATAAACCCGATAACCGCGTACAGTTACCCAACTGACCTGTCACCAGAAATCATTTCCCTTCGTCATTTCGACGCCCCCCTGTTTTCCGGTCATCTCAATTGGTATGGGTTCTGTTTCCTGACGCAGGGAATTGCGTTACGGACTGCGCTTCAGTTCTTTGGACTCTTTTCACGATCACATGCCGTGTATGCATTCACCTGCAGGAACAGGAAAAACAATGGACAGAGTAAAAATCGGCTGTAACTATGAACGACAACCTTTCTGGAAAGTGATCCTCGGAGTCCCCCTCATCTACCTGCCGATTATTACGACCGTACCGTTCGTGGTCATCGGGGTCGTTCTCATCAAAACACATTTGAAGTATGTCGGCGGCATGGACATCAAATCATATGATGAGTTCATCCCCGCCTGGATTTCCCATCGGTATGGAAACCATGAGCAGCCAGCCATAAACATTTCCCGGTTTCATCCGGCACACTACCGGTTTTTCTGGATATTCAACTGCAAGCTCTACTGCCCCTTGAGTGTCGCCCTCTTCAGGTATGTTGTGTATTTGGTGAAAATAGTGGAAAATTGGTGGTGCCCGTTTGCCCACGACCAGAAACGGGAATACGAGGAAGGGGCCATCGACAAATCCTTCTGGCATGTTGATCCGGAGGAACTCGAAAAGCTGCACCCCGACGACAAACAAAACCCGATCTGGAATGCGAAGGGAGAATAAAGGGACTCACCATGGCCTCTCTTGATTTTGAGCAGGAAAAAAGCGTCTTCGGCAACTACTATGAAAGCAACCGGAAGCAGTTCGCTGAAGCGAGGGACACCTATGTCCGTGTCATCGGCTCACTGCTCAAGCGGTCGGATGTGGGGGAGGTGACGAAAATCGAAGGCCGGGTCAAGGATAGGGAAGAGTGCATAAAAAAATTCCATCGCAAGTACCAGGGCACCCTGGAAGCCGATGAACAGCCCTACGAGATCAAGGATTTCATCTCCGACCTGATCGGCATCCGGATCGTCTGCCTCTACGAAGACCAGATCCCCGTGGTGTCGGAGGTACTGCAACGACACTTCAAGACCCTCGACGTCACCGACAAGATAGCGGCCGTGGAGAGTACCGAGGACTCCTTCGGATACAAGGGGCTGCACCTGGACCTGGCCCTGAGCGCCGAGATGGCGTCCCAGCCGAAGTACCAGCCCTATGCGGACCGCCCCTTCGAAGTGCAGATCAGGTCCCTGATCCAGGATGCCTGGAGCGTGCTGGACCACAAGATCAAATACAAAAAATCGATCCCCAACGATCTCAAGCGGAGGATCAACATCCTCTCCGCCCTGTTCGAGCTGGCCGACCGGGAATTCAAAGAAATCCGCAACGCCACGGCCGAACTGATGCAACAGGCGACGGTTGCCCCCATCAGCGATCCTCTCGATGACGCCCGTGGTGCGGGAGAAAAAGCCGCGGCTGCCAGCGCAAAAACCGTGAATGCCTTCAATTTTCTGCGGATCGCGGGCCATTTTTTCAAGGATTTCGAATTCGAAGACCACAAAGTCGACGACTTCGTGCAGGACATCCTGGAGCTTGACAGCAGCTTTCAAAAGGCGGAACTGCATACCTGCCTGACCGAGAATCTGAAAACCGTCCGGGATTATCGCGACCATCTGCTTGCGGAAAACCCCGACAGAACCTTCAGCCCCTACACCTCGATCAGGCACTGCCTGTATCTTTACGACCAGCAGCGCTTCGGGCGGATTTTATCCAAGAGGCCGCGAGAACGCTTCGCGGGTTGGTTGAAAGCAGCCCGGGGGGCCTCTGCCTGATGCACCCGCCAAACATTACCGATAGCAGCGCGTGGAGATGGTCATGATTCCCTGGGAGTTTGTTGACAGAGCACGGGTACCCGGCGACAGCGCCGAACTGGGCCTCTATGCCCGGGGCAAGGAGTTTTCCATACGGGTGAACGGCTGTGAACTCATGAACAGTCGCATCCACGGCTCGGAAGATGCCCTGGCCGAGTATGCGTGTGCACGTATCGGCAACCGGCCGTCTCCCCGTATCCTGATCGGAGGGTTGGGCATGGGGTTCACCACCGCTGCCGCACTGCGGCTGCTCGGCACCGAAAGCAGGGTGGTAGTGGCCGAACTGGTGCCGGCGGTGGTGGAATGGAACCGGAAATTCCTTGGGGAACTGACCGGCCACCCCCTTCGGGACCCTCGCGTCACGGTCCGGGAGGCCGACGTCGCCCTCGTCCTGCGGACGGAGCATCAGGCCTACAGCGCCATCCTGCTCGACGTGGATAACGGCCCCGAGGGCTTGACCCGCAAAGGCAACGACTGGCTCTATACCGACGCCGGCCTCAAGGTTGCCTTTACCGCGCTGCAGCCAGCCGGCGTACTGGCCGTATGGTCGGCCGGTCCTGACTTGGCCTTCACCAAGCGTTTGTGCCGGGCCGGTTTTGACGTGGAGGAGTTCGGAGTGAGGGCGCGCGGCTCCGCCGGCGGGAACCGGCACACGATCTGGGTCGCCACCCGCAGTTGAAGCGAACGTTTTACGGCATGAAACAATGTCCCTATCCGGACTTGCCCCTGTAACAGGTGTGACAGACTTTCCCACGGCCAATGCCCAGCCAGATACGTCCCTTGAAGGAGTGAAACCATCGTGTTTTCCCATTGTCCCTCTCCCCTTGCAAAGGCACCCCATTCCATAGTCCTGTGCCTTTTCCTGGTCCTGATCCTGGCCCCGCCTGCCCGCACCCAGGAAAACTTCGCCACCTACCCCCCCCTGCCGGCCGGCTACTCCACGATCAAGGTCTTCGATCGCCAGGGAAGGTTCGTCGGCCGGATACTTCCCGAGAAACGGTACTGGGTCCCCATCGAGCGCATCCCCCCGTTCCTGCAGAAGGCAGTGGTTGCCGTTGAAGACGCCCGTTTTTACGAACACGGAGGCATCGATGTCCGGGGAATCGCGCGGGCGCTGGTGAAGGATGTTGTCAAGAGGAGGCTGGCCGAAGGCGGTTCGACCATCACCCAGCAGTTGATCAAGAACAGACATCTGTCGGGGGAGAAATCGATAGAACGGAAAATCGATGAAGCCCGCCTGGCAATCGAGTATGAGCGCAGATACAGCAAGAAGCAGATCCTGGAAATGTATTTCAACGAAATCTACTACGGGAACGGTGCCTGGGGGATTGCCCAGGCCGCCCGTCTCTATTTCGACAAAAACCCGGAAGAGCTGACCGACGCCGAATGTGCCTTGCTTGCCGGCGTCCCCAAAAATCCGGGAGCCTACAACCCGTTGGGGAAACCGGCCAAGGTCGCGCTGCGCAGGGACGTGGTGCTCAAGCGAATGGTGGAGGTCAAGGCAATCTCCCCCCGGCAGCGGGAGGCCGTGAGAGCCACCCGGGCAACGGTCACCCCCCCCGGACAGGCCCCCTATTACCTGGCCCACATCCGGAACAAACTGATCGAACGGTACGGGGCGGGTATCGTCGAGCAGGGGGGGCTGGAAGTCACCGCCGCCATGGACCTGAATCTGCAGAAGCTGGCGGAAAAAACAGTGCGCGAAGGGGTGACGGGGATTTCCCCCGAACTGCAGGGGGCGCTGGTCTGTCTGGACCCCACCACGGGTGACCTGCTGGCGGCAGTAGGGGGGACAGATTTTACCAAGAGCCCCTATAACCGCGCCTTTGTTGCAAAGCGTCAGCCCGGCTCGGCCATCAAGCCGCTCATCTATGCCGCCGCCCTGGAAAAGGGGGTGACCGCGAGCAGCATCTGGGATGACACGCCGGTGACCTACAACCGGGGAAATAATGCGGCCTGGAAACCGCAGAACTACGGGAGAGAGCAGTACGGGGAGCTTACCCTGAGGCAGGCGCTGGCGTACTCCAACAACGTCATCACGGTCAAGGTACTGGATACCATAGGTGTCCCCTCGTTCGTCGACTTCGCCGGAAAGATGGGGCTGCCCCTGCGCTCGCCCAACGATCTCTCCCTCGCCCTCGGCACCGACGAGGTCACCCTGCACGACCTGGTGCAGGCATACACCCCCCTGGCAAACGGGGGGCTCAGGGCCGAATCACGGACCATCATCCGGGTGTATGAGCACAACCGACGGGCCTGGTCGGAAAACCCGACCACCGTGTCCCCGGCCCTTTCCCCGGCTGCCGCCTTTGTCACGACCCGGATGCTGAAGGACGTACTGACGTACGGAACCGCCAAGTCCCTCAGGAAATTCAGCCAGGAACATCCCGCCGCCGGCAAGACCGGCACCACCGACGACTACCGGGACGCCTGGTTCATCGGCTATACCCCCCAAGTGATAACCGGCATATGGGTAGGTTACGACAAGCCGAAACCGGGGGGGAAAGGTTTTACCGGCGGAGGTATCGCCGCCCCCATCTGGGAACGGTTCATGCGAACGGCCCTGGCCGCCGCACCGGCCATGGATTTCACAAAACCGGATACGGTGGTGTCAGTCACCATCGACCCCACAACCGGCTACCTGGCCAATGGGGAGTGCCCGGAACAACGGGACGAATTCTATATTGCGGGGACCGAGCCGACCGAGTACTGCGCCAAACATGGCGGAGCCCCCGTCAACCCGCCACCTCAGCCCCTTGCACATCCGAATGGAAATGAACAGCAGCCTGACACGGATGCAGAGGATTAACGCATGAAGGATGAAATTTCATAATTCATCCTTCATAATTCATACTTTGTATCAGGAGACAAAAGCCATGCATGACCTGTTACCCGATGGAGAAGACCTGCGGCGCGCGGTGAAATGGGTGTCCGGCAACCTTCAGGAGAACCCCGGCCAACCTGTCCAGCCCCTCGTCCAGGAAGCGATCTTCAAGTTTGACCTTTCACCCCTGGATGCGGAGTTCCTGATCCGGTTCTTCGGCAAAAGAAACGAGGAATGAACCTATTTCTGGTTCGTGTTGGTGGCAGTAAATCGTCCCACGGAGCATCCCATGTCCTCTCCAGTCTACGACATCATCATCGTCGGTACCGGCCCTGCGGGTCTCGGCGCGGCGTTCCATCTCGCCGAACAGACACCTTCCCTCTCCATCCTCATGATCGACCGGGAAAAGATCTGCTCCGGCGGCCTGCTGAACGACTGCAAGCAGAACTACACCTACCCCATCGGTTTCGCTGCCGGGAACTGGACCCGGGAAGAGGCCGAACGGCTTCTCCCCCAGGTGGAGAAGTGGCTGCAGCCGGCCGTCAAGGAGAAGCAGAACCTTGATATCTACCGGCGGCGGGCGGAACGGCTGGGCGTAACCCTGCTGGACGTCCGCCAGGCCCATGTGGGGACCGACCGGAGCCGGGTACTTATCCAGCGTCTCCTGGACGAGCTCAGACGCCGCGGGGTGCAGTTCATGCTGCAAAAGGAGGTGACCGACGTCTTCGACGATACCGAAGGGCCGGGGGTCGTCATCGCCGACACGGGAAAGGTCCGCGCCCGGAAAGTCATCGTCGCCCCCGGGCGGAAGGGGTTCAGCTTTCTCCAGCAGGTGATGGAGCGGATGGGAATCACCTACATCGACAACGTGGTGGATGTGGGGATCCGCGTTGAGACGAGCGTGGGCAACTACCCCATCGTCAACGACTACTACGACCCCAAATTCCTCTTCCCCGACGCGGTACGCACCTTCTGCACCAACTCGGGTCATGCCCGGGTGGTGCTCGAACGGTATCAGGGGTTCAGCCTGGTCAACGGTCACGCCCTCTCGGAAGAGCAGACAGGGAACAACCTGGCTAATTTCGCCCTCCTCAAGACCATCGGCCTGAAGAACCCGGTCCGGAGCGGCCAGCAGATGGCGGTCTTTCTTGCCCGGCTGGCCAACGAGATCGGCGGCGGCAAGCCGCTCATGCAGCGGGTGGGGGATTTCCGCATGGGGAAACGCTCCACCGCCGAGACCTTCAACGAGGACCTGTACGACTTCCCCCCCAGCTGCCCGGTCACGGCCGGCGACCTGGGGCT
Organism: Geomobilimonas luticola; assembly: GCF_018476905.1. Taxonomy (GTDB): domain Bacteria; phylum Desulfobacterota; class Desulfuromonadia; order Geobacterales; family Geobacteraceae; genus Geomobilimonas; species Geomobilimonas luticola. The sequence goes on along the minus strand of NZ_JAHCVK010000001.1, from coordinate 1,123,841 downwards.
TGCCGTCCCGGCCAAGATCATGCGCCATCTCTGGGCCGCCATGAAGAAACTCGATACCATCGTCCCGGGCGTCCTCCACCCGAGCACCATCATGTACTACCCGGAGATCAAGATGTACGCCAACAAGCCCGCTTTTCTCGACTCCCATTTCCGCGTGAGTGCCAACGTCTACATGGTGGGGGACGGCGCCGGCACATCCCGCGGCATAACCGGCGCCTGGGCAAGCGGGATCAGGTCCGCGGAGGGGATTTTGTCAGAACAGCAGGATCAATACTGACGGATACATCTTGAGAAAAACCCACATGGAGCGCTTTGATGGCACTATCATCCACAGAACTTCGCGACCTTCAGACCGCAAAGTCTATCCTTGAAAATCCTGGACTCGTTGCCAAAGTCAGCAATTTTGTAGGTTCTCCCATCGAAGCCGGACTTAAAAAACTGCCGGGATCGTGGAACGCAACCATCAATACTGCCGCGCGAAAATCAATTGAGAAGGCGCTCGATATTGCCCTGGTGACGATGGATCATGATGATAGAGAACCACCTTCCAACTGGTGGCACAAAATTGCAGCTGGGGCGACCGGTGCCACCGGCGGTCTGTTTGGCTTGCCGGCGCTGGCAATAGAATTACCCATTTCCACAACAATCATGCTTCGTTCCATTGCCGACATTGCACGCAGCGAAGGTGAAGATTTGCGTCACCCTGACGGCAGGCTTCAATGCCTTCAGGTCCTGGCTCTTGGCGGAAAATCACCTGCAGACGATGTGACCGAGGCAGGGTACTTTGCTGCAAGAACGGCTCTTGCCAGGGCTGTCTCGGATGCCGCAGAGCATTTGGCAAAAAAAGGGCTGTCCCAGAAAGGGGCTCCCGCAATCGTCAGGCTGATCACCCAGGTCGCGGCGCGGTTTTCAATCGTCGTCTCGGAAAAGACAGCAGTCCAAGCAGTGCCGGTGGTTGGAGCCTTCGGTGGTGCAGCGATAAACATGCTGTTCATAGACCATTTTCAGGATATGGGGCGAGGCCATTTTATTATCAGAAGACTGGAGCGCCTTCATGGTCAGGAAGAGGTTCGCCGGCTTTATGATACATTATGATGTGAACATCGGTATGTTCCAATGACGGGGCACTTGGAACCCGGTCGAACCTAGAGAGGAGAAGACAACATGGGTATTGGAAGAGCTTTGCTCTGCATTCTATTGCCACCATTGGCAGTGTTAGACCAGGGCTGCGGGACGATATTGATTGTTACGCTTTTGACCTTGTGTGGATGGGTTCCCGGGGCGATTGCCGCCCTGGTTGTCTGCACGAAGGCCCGCACATGACAGCGAGGGGAACGCGAAAAGGGGCGCACCGTGGTGCGCCCCTTTTTAGTGAACCGAACGTCTCGGGCTACAGTATCTTTCGCCCTTGAATGTCTCGTCCCAACGGGTTAATTGCCCCGTTCCCGGCCCCGGTCCTCATCTCTCCTCTGTCCCTGCCCTTGGCCCCTTTGCCCCTGCGACTCTCCCCTTCCCTGCGGTCGCTGTTCCTGGCCCTGCAACCTCGGTTCCCGCTGCTCACGCTTGATAGCCGGCTGCTGCCTCTGTTCCTGCATTGCCGGGCCGCGCTGCTGCCGCCGATCCTCTAGCTCCGGGCCCCGTTGCTGCCTCTGAGGAACGCCAGCCGGACCTCCCTGCTGGGGAGGCGTTGCACGCTGGATATCCTGCGGCCGCGAACTTCTCCCCCGCGGCTCTTCCTGTCTTCCCCGCTGCCCGGGTGCGCCCCCCCGTTGTTCCCCCTGCTGCTGAAAGTGCCGGCGGACATCCCTGTCACGCGGCTGGTAACGGTACTGCTCGCTGCGTATCCTCTGCTGCTGCTCGACCTGGTGGGGATACCGGTCCCCCGAATACTGTCGCTGGTAGAGAGGCAGGGGGGCGGGTGCCGGACCACGAGAGCCGCGTTTCCACCTGTCCCATCCCCCTCGATGCCGCTCCCAATCATGACCCCAGTGCTGGCCCCAACGGGGCGGCGCATTCGACTGCCATCCGCGGAAGTACACAGGAGGGCGCCGGTAGTAACTTACGGGAATTCGCAGGATGAACACCGGCACATCATAGGGATCCACAACCCACCAGGGGCCGTTGTACCAGGAACTCGCGTACCAGTTATCGCCCTGGAAAACCCAGTACATGCCATCGTAAAAGAAATAGTTGGCATCCACCCGTGGAGCGTAATAGACCGGGTAATCCGGCACCCGGACAAATTCCGGGAACAACGGCAGGTTGATCCCGATGCTCACGTTGGGCAACCCGATGCCGATGCTCACCTGGGCAACGGCGGGCGTCGCCAAGCACGACAGCATCAACAACACAATGATTCCGTAACGTATTTTCCGCATTCTTTCCTCCATTCCCTTGAGCGGTGGCCGCAATGGCCGGCTCTGCGTTCTTCGCATTTACCGGCAAAGTGTACCACCTTCTGCGCCGATTTCCATAGTACCCACACTGCGCGATTACCGAGAGCGGCAGTCAGCTGACAGCACGTCCCACCCACGTTGGCTCATCTTTTACAATTCCTTTACATTGGCATCGATGACAGTCGCAGAAAGAGTTATACACTTTAAAAATCACTTTCCTGCATATCCCCCCAAGGGAGCAGTCACATGAAGATTCTCCTCGTGTACCCCCGCTATCCGGACACCTTCTGGAGCTTTCGGCACGCCCTGAAATTCATCGGCAGAAAGGCGAGCTTCCCCCCCCTGGGGCTGTTGACGGTGGCTGCCATGCTCCCGGTTGAGTGGGAAAAGAGACTCGTCGATATGAACGTCCAGGCTCTCTCCGACGATGACCTGGCATGGGCGGATTACGTCTTCATCAGCGCCATGACCATCCAGCGGGAATCTGCGCAGGAGGTGATCGCTCGGTGCCGGCAGCTGGGGGTGAAAACCGTTGTCGGTGGTCCCCTTTTCACCGCCTGCCATGAAGATTTCCCCGACGTGGACCACCTGGTGCTGGGGGAAGCGGAACTCACCCTTCCTCCCTTCCTGGCGGACCTGGGCAAAGGGGGGGCACGGCATCTCTATGCCGACGGCCGGTGGGCGGACCTGACGGACACCCCCATACCCCTCTGGGACCTGGTGGATGTCCGGAACTATGCCGCCATGAATATCCAGTATTGCCGGGGATGCCCCTTTGATTGCGAGTTCTGCGACATCACCGCCCTGTTCGGGAGAAGACCGAGGAGCAAGAGCCGGAAGCAGCTGATCGCCGAACTGGACAGCCTGCATCGCCGAGGATGGCGCGGGGCGATCTTTTTCGTCGACGACAACTTCATCGGTGACAAGGGAAAACTGAAGCGGGAGGTCCTCCCCACCATCATCGACTGGATGGAGCGGAAAGAACGCCCCTTCTACTTTTACACCGAGGCGTCCATCGACCTGGCCGACGACCCCCGACTCATGGAACTCATGGTGAGGGCGGGGTTCGAGGAGGTCTTTATCGGCATCGAAACCCCTTACGAGGAGGGCCACGCCGAGAGCGGCAAGGTGCAGAACAGGAACCGGGACCTGCTGGCCTCGGTGAAGCGTATCCAACGGGCAGGCCTGCAGGTGCATGGGGGGTTTATCGTCGGTTTCGACAGCGATCCCCCTTCGATCTTCGACCGACAGATCCGTTTTATCCAGGAAAGCGGCATCGTCACCGCCATGGTTGGCCTGCTTTCCGCCATCCGCGGGACGAGGCTCCACCAGCGCATGGTGCGGGAGGGAAGACTTCTGGGGGACGGCTCCGGCAACAACATGGACAGCGAGCTCAACTTTGTTCCCCGGATGGAGGTCAAAGCGCTCATCGGCGGCTACCGGACCATTCTCGAAACCATCTACTCCCCCAGGAACTACTACCAGCGGGTGATACGTCTCCTCAGGGAGTACCGGCCGCTGCATCTGGGGAAATTCCACCTCCAGCAGGGGTATGTGGGGGCGCTCTTCAAATCGATCCTGTTTCTGGGGGTATTGGGGAGGGAGAGATTCCAGTTCTGGAAACTCTTCTTCTGGTCTCTCTTCAGGAAGCCGCGGCTCTTCCCTTTGGCCATAACCTATGCCATCTACGGGTTCCACTTCAGGAAGGTCGCGGAAAAGTACCGGGAAAGCGGGATGTTCGATGGCAATGGTGCATGGCAGGAAAATGATGGCTATACATGAAAAAGATACAGGCAGCTTTATTGATTAAATCGAGGAAGTGCCTCCTACTTCTTCCCGAACAACTCTCCAAACAACCTTTCCGACCGCGCCAGCCCTTCCTCAGTAAGCACAATGGATTTGGCCCTGTTCCGTGGGTCGAGGAGGAACCCCTTCTTGAAGAGCCGATCCATCACTTCGTAATCGAAACCCTTCCACGCCCGTGCCCCCTGGTGCAGGGTCAGTTGCAGGAGCGCAAGCACGCAGTCGTCGATCAGGTCCCGGTCCCCATCCACTACTTGTTCCGAAGCCGCATACCCTTCCCTCGCTTCATGCACCGTACTTGCAAGAGGATAACGCTCCGGATGGTAGACGCTCTCGATCTCAAGGTCGATATCCAGATCAGGCCAGTACAGATGGTGCGCCGAAGGAAGTTCGACATGGAGTATCTTCCCCACCGGAGCATCCTTGAACCAGGGAAACGTCTCGAAGGGGAGAAAGACCTCCTGGTCATCGATCAGGAGCCAGAACCCGTGTTGTGAGATGTTCGTGACTTCAACCACCGAAGTGCCGGCGCCACGCGCTGCGAATGTCATCCTCATGCTCCTCTATCAGCTTTCGGACCCTGCCCAGGTCGTATTCCGACAATCCGTAATTTCGGGCCAGTTCAATCCGGGGTTCGATCCAGAATTTCGCCTCTCCGCTTTCGCCATGCACATGAATATGCATCCGCTGCTCTTCGAGCGAAAAGAAGAAAAAACGAAAACCACCTTCCCGGAATACGGTGGGACTCACAGATTGCCCTCCACATTGCCAAAGTACAGAGAGGTTACTTGAACAATAAACACCATTAATACGCCTTAAAATACCCCTGGCAGTGTGTCAAGTCAAGGCTCCTCCATTCACCATCTGAACAATCCGACGATTGACAGGGGAAACCTCCTGTGCCAGACTCTGCACGATAAAGTCAGTCTTAGGGGTCAAGGGTCCATCGCCAGTAATTCTTGAGTAGTCCCGGGAGAACACAACAGGTGTACGATTTCAGCCGCTGCAAACTGTGCGCGACAAATGCCGCCAGCCCGACGTACAAACTGAAGAAGACGACGGTGTATGCGTGCGCCGCGTGCGGCTTTCATTTCATCGACCACCTGGACACCATGCCGTCCGGGACTTCGGGCGATGCCAGCCCGGCCCTCGACCAGAAGGCGTGGGACTATATCGAAGGAAAGCTCCCGGCAAACGGGAATCAGCTCCGGCAAAACCTGCTCCTCGTCAAGCGCCACCTTTCGCTGTCGGGGACGCACTGCCTCGACATCGGCGCCGGCGCCGGGCTGTTCGCCCATCTCCTCGCCGAAGCGGGTGCTTCAGTCCATGGCATCGAACCGCAAGGGGTATTCCGGGAGTTCGCCCAGCGGAAATTCGGCATCGAGCTGAATGGCGAGACCATCGATGCCCGGCACTGGCAGGAGGGGTTCGCCGGTTATTTCGATCTGGTCACCCTCTGGGATGTGCTCGAGCATGTCAACTTTCCCGCTGAGACCCTGCGCAACGCCTATAACGTCACCAAGCCGGGAGGCTGGCTGTTTCTCGACACCCCCCGCCGGGATGCGCTTTTTTACCGGATCGGTGAGTGGTCGTATCGTGCCAGTGGCGGCACGAATCCCCTCTTTCTCGAATCCCTCTATTCCCCCCTCCCCTTCCGCCACAAGCAGATGTTCACTCTTCGGCAGCTGCTGCAGCTCGTGGAAACCATCGGCTTCTCAGTCGTCCGCGTCCATTCCTCCCCGTTCCGGCCACAGAACAAGATAGTTCTCGTCTGCCGGAAACCCTAGGACTACGTCCGCTTCATCCTGAATCCCGCCCGTTCCAGGGCGCCCAGGTCCAATCCCCCCGTTGATTCCGCCGCCGGCACCTTCTGCTCCCCGGCCGCTTTCGGCCGCGGAGGTCGTTCCTTCTGCGCCGCCCCGCCCGGTTCGGCCTCCTTGATGGAGAGGGCGATCCGCTTGCGCTGCACGTCGGCCGAAAGCACCTTCACCTTCACCACATCCCCCACCCGCACCGCATCGTTGGGATCCTTGATGAAGCGGTTGGCCAGATGGCTCACATGCACGAGGCCGTCCTGGTGCACCCCGATGTCCACGAAGGCCCCGAAAGCGGTCACGTTGGTCACCACCCCCTGGAGGATCATCCCTTCCTTCAGGTCGCCGATCTCGCGGATGTCGTCGCGGAAGGAAGCGGTCTCGAACTGTTTACGCGGGTCGCGCCCCGGCTTCTTCAGCTCCTCGACGATGTCGCGCAGGGTCGGCAGTCCCACCTGGTCGGTGACGTAGCGCTTGAGGTCGATTCCGGCCGCAAGGGCCGGGTCGCCGGCCAGCTGTTCCAGGGTCACCCCCAGGTCGGCGGCCATGGCTTCCACCACCGCATAGCGTTCGGGGTGCACGGCGCTGTTGTCCAGCGGGTGCGTGCCGCCGCGAATGCGGAGAAAGCCGGCCGCCTGCTCGAACGCCTTGGCCCCGAAGCGCGGCACCTTGAGCAGCGACTTCCGGGTCGGGAACGTGCCCTGCTCGTTGCGGTGGGCGACAATGGCCTTGCCAAGCGACTGCCCCAGGCCGGAGACGTAGGACAAAAGCGCCCAGGAGGCGGTGTTGAGATCGACCCCCACGTAGTTGACGCACGACTCCACGACGTCGTCCAGCGCCTTCTTCAGCATGGCCTGGTTGACGTCGTGCTGGTACTGGCCGACGCCGATGCTCTTGGGATCGAGATTGACCAGTTCGGCCAGCGGGTCCTGCAGCCGGCGGGCGATGGAGATCGCCCCGCGCACGGTCAAGTCCAGGTCGGGGAACTCCTCGCGGGCGATATCCGAGGCCGAATAGACGCTGGCCCCGGCCTCGCTCACCATCACCACCGGCAGGTTCTTCCCCGCGCCGGCCAGGGTATCCCGGGCGAACAGCTCCATCTCCCGGCCGGCCGTGCCGTTGCCTATGGCGACCATCTCGATGACGTGGGCGTCCAGAAGCCGCAAAAACTCCTTTTTCGCCAGGGGCACGCGCGCCTCGCCGGTATGGGGATAGATAGTCGCATGCTCCAGGAAGCGCCCCGTGGCGTCCACGGCCGCCAGCTTGGAGCCGGTGCGTAGGCCGGGGTCGATCCCCAGCACCCGCTTTCCTCCGGCCGGCGGCGCCAGGAGCAGGTTGCGCAGGTTCCGGGCGAAGATCCCGATGGCGGCTTCGTCGGCCAGGTCCCTGGCCTGGAGCCGCAGCTCCCCCTCGATGGAGACGGAGATCAGCCGCTTGTAGGCATCCTCGGCCACCCCCTCCAAAAGCGGTCTGAAGATGCTCTCCTTCTTCACCAGGCGGCATTTCAGCCCGGCAAGGATCTCCTCCACCGGCGCCTGGATGGAAAGGAACAGCACCTCCTCCTTCTCCCCCCGGCGCATGGCCAGCATCCGGTGGGAAGGGACGCTCTTCAGGGGCTCCTGGTAATCGTAGTACATCTCGAACTTGGTCACCTGATCGCGCTTGTCGCCGGCCACCCGGGAGGAGAACACCCCCTGCTCCCAGGTGAGTCGCCGGACCATGGCACGGGCGTCAGCATCGTCCGACAACCGCTCGGCCAGTATGTGACCGGCCCCCTCCAGAGCCGCCAGGGCGTCGGGGACCTCCTTCTCCGGGGCCACGAAGGGGGCGGCTGCTTCCTCCGGCGAGCCGCTGGCAAGCTCCTGGGCGGCGATCAGGTCGGCCAAGGGTTCCAGCCCCCGCTCTCGGGCGATGGTGGCCTTGGTGCGGCGCTTGGGCCTGTAGGGGAGATACAGATCCTCCAGCTCAGTCTTCAGGCGGGTCGCCTCGATCCGGGCGCGCAGCTCCGGGGTCAGCTTCCCCAGCTCCCCGATGGTGGCGAGGATCGTCCCCTTTCTCTCCTCCAGCTCGCTGAAGTATCCGTAGCGTTCCTCGATGGTGCGGATCTGCACCTCGTCCAGTTCGCCGGTCTGCTCCTTGCGGTAGCGGGCGATAAAGGGGACCGTGGCCCCTTCGCGCAGCAGCGCCACGGTCTGCTGAACCTGGAAGGGCTTGAGCCCGGTCTCGTCGATGATGAAGGTGATGATGGTCGCCAGTTGGCCGTCGCTGATGCTCATTGCCGCTCCTGTGGGTGTGTCGTCCCGGCCTGTACCGGGGGGAGCATAGTACTACAGGAGGTCGCTGAAGGGAAAGGGGTTTGAGCAAAAAAAAGCCGTGCGAAATCACGTTTCACACGACTCATCCCGACTTATATGATTTTTAGGGAAAAGATGGCGGACCTTCTTACACCTCATTAATCCTTTATGTGCCCGCAGGTTTATGGTGGCACCGCGTACAGTTGTCCTTGATCATGAAGGCTTTCTTGCCATCATGGCATCTGCCGCAGTACTTGCCGGCGTACAGTTCGTTCATGGTCATTTTCACGGTCCCCTGCTTCATCTTGGGAAAAACTTCCGGATTGTGGCAGTCGGAACAGGCCAATCCGGCATTCTTGTGTGCTGCCCCGTCGAACAGCACCGTCCCCATCGGGCTTCCCTTGAACTCAAGCGTCTTCCCCGGCCCGACGGCGAGGGCATAACCGCTCGCCATTACCGTCAGCATCAAGCTCATTGCCGTTATCCGCTTTTTCATGATGAGACCTCCTCTTTGTTTTGGTTTTGGATGAACCTCTTCATGCAAGTATGCTTCATGTTGCCGATTTTACCCTCCGTGATCGGCAAGGACACGGAAACGTGCCGCCATTTCGGGTCCCCTGGCCTCTTCTTCGTGTTTGAAAAAGACGAAAGCCCGCTCCCATTGCTGTGCACGTATTCGTTCCAGCCATCGGGACAGGTCGGCATCCGTGTAGTCGGAGCGGCGCAGGCGCAGGTACCCCCAGGGCGCCGTGCTGATGATCTCCGCTGCCGGCTTCTCGTCGGTATCCGCGATGCACAGGCTGCAGTTCCGCGCCCGGAGAAGGTCCAGGATATCGTCCTTGAGCCAGGTCTTGCTCCGGAACTCGAACGCGCAGGGGATAGTGCCGGGGATAAGGGGGAGAAACTCCTCCAGCGCGGCACGGTTCGCGCGGAAACTCCCGGGAAACTGGAACAGGGCCGGCCCCGCCTTCCTCTCCAGGACCGACAGCGTCTTGAAAAAATACCTGGTCTCCTCGCCGACATTTTTCAACAGCTTGAAGTGCGTTATGACCTGGGGCGCCTTGAGCGCGAAGGTGAAATCGTCGGGAACCTGTTCCGCCCAGGAGGTGAGGCCCGCCACCGTCGGCATGTGATAAAACGTGTAGTTGATCTCCACCGCATCGAAGCGCTCCCCGTAGAAATGGAGCATTTCCTTGGGCGAGATCTTCTCAGGGTAGAAAATCCCTTTCCACTCCTTGTACCCGTACCCGCTCGTCCCCACATGGATATCCATACCTACGCTCCTTGGCCGCCGCTGTCGCGCGTCACGTCGCGGGGGGCTTTATCCTCCCGCATCCGCAGGAAGACCGGGTGCCTCATGACGGCGTCCTCAGTCCAGCCGGTCAGGGCAACCTCGCAGACAAGTTCCGGCTTTACCCAGGTAACCGGCGCATTGGTCTCCGGCTGCACGCGGAACGGGCATTCCTGCCGGGCCAGGAGGTCCAGTTGTGCGCGGATATCCTGCAAATCTTTCTCCCCGAATCCCCCCCCCGCATGGCCGATGTAGACCAACTCGTCCCCGTCGAACACCCCCAGGACAAGGGTGCCGAAATGCATTCTCCCCCCCCTCGGTTCCGTGAACCCGGCAATCACCCCCTCCTGGGTGAGCTTCGTCTTTATCTTCAGCCACTGCCGGCTCCTTCTCCCCGGCTGGTACACGCTTTGGGAATGCTTGGCGATTATTCCCTCGAGTCCCTTCTCTCTGGCGACATGGAAAAGCAGGATACCCTCTTTTCCGTGATGATCGTTGAATCGTACATTCGGGGTGGACGGGAGAATGTTTTTCAGGAGTTCCTTTCTTTCGATCAGGGGGAGGTTCGTCAGGTCGTGTCCCTGAAAGTGCAGGAGATCGAAGACGTAGTAGAGCAGGTGGCCGTTCCCGGATTTCTGGTAATTCTGCAACAGCTGGAAATCAGGATAGCCCCGGTCGTCCACGACAACGATTTCGCCGTCCAGAACGGCCTCGAATCTGAACTTGCGCAGTGACTCCACGATGGGGAAGAACTTCTGGTTCAACGAGATCAGGTTTCGGGAAAAAAGCTCGACGTCTCCGTCCCGGATCTCGGCCACGGCCCGGTATCCGTCCCATTTCACTTCAAATATCCAGTCGGGATGGTCGAACGGCTCCCTGGCCAGGGTCGCCAGCATCGGTTTTATCCGGTGGGGCATGGGTGTTACCGGTGCATCCTTCAGGGCTTCGCTTTCCAGTGCTTCGTGGTGCCGGATCTGGTCGGTTTTTTTTTGCCGGAACGATTTCTGCGCGCCGGTTTCGAGCATCTCCTCCAACGTTTTATGGGACTCGACCGAACGGTTCTCCTTGAGAACCTCCTCTTTGTTCGCATGGCGATCTTGTTTCTTCAACAGCAGCCACGACTTCCCGTCCTTTCCCGTTCTGACCAGGGCGAATTCTCCCTGGAGCTTTTCCCCTTCGAGAACAAACTTCATGTCCCCTTTTCGCAACCCCTCCAGAAGACGCTTCTCGCTTCCGGTTTCGTCTGAAGGGTGGCGGTAAAAGCCCCGGTCCCAGATGATGACGCTCCCCGCGCCGTAATTCCCCTCCGGAATGACGCCTTCGAAGTCCTTGTACTCGAGGGGATGGTCTTCAACCATGATGGCCAGTCTTTTCTGGGAAGGATCCCGTGAGGGGCCCTTCGGTACGGCCCAGCTCTTGAGCACCCCTTCCAGTTCCAGTCTGAGATCGTAATGAAGAGCCCGGGCCGCATGCTTATGCACGACGAACACGAGACGGTGCCCCCCCTGAAGGACGGCCGGTTTCGGCTCGGGGGTTTTTTCGAATTTTCGCTTGGATGCGTAATCCTTCAATCCCATCGTGGAAATCCATCCCTGTAACCACAAGAATTTCTAGTACCTTGTAACACTTGTTCATTCGCGGCTAACCCCTCCAAACCTCCCCTTATCAGGGGAGGCTTAAAGGGCCGATGGCCTCCACTATCGCCATGGCCTGAAACTCTGCCTCCAAACCGCCCCTTGTCAGGGGAGGCTTAAAGGCTTCCCCCCTGATAAGGGGGGATTGAGGGGGGTTAGCTTTAGCTGTTACACGGTACTAGCCGCCTCTTTGCCCTGGCAAAAGCCTGAAAAACAAGATTTGTTCATATTCCGGCTTGTCCGGTTCAAGGATGGCAAAGCCGGTTATAGATGGGGAAGCCTCTGCTTTTTCACCAACACCTCGTGAAACAGGTCCCCCTCTTTTTCGGCCCTGCCCAACGCTTCCCCATGGCTGACCTGCAGCCTTTCCGGGTCACCCTCCCCGGCCAGGCGCTCCAATTCCCTCCATTCGAGGGGAAACGAAACCATCGGTGTCTCCCGGGCCCGCAGGGAATAGACGCAGACCATCGTCTTTGACGAATCGTTCTGGGACCAGTTGATAAACACCTTCCCTTTCCGGTGCTCTTTCGCCATTTTTTCGGTCACCAGGTCCGGGTAGTTTTTCTGCAGGACCACTGCCATGGTTTTGGTAAAAGTCTTGGTATCCTCGAAGGATATATCCGCGCAGTTCAAGGGGACGTAGACATGGAGTCCCTTCTGCCCCGAGGTTTTTACGTAGCATGCAAGCCCCAACCGGGAGAGCAGGTCCCGGAGGATCAGCGCGACCCGGGCACAATCCAGGATGTCAGCCTGCTCGCCGGGGTCCAGGTCGAAGACCATGGAATCGGGCGTTTCGGGGGAACCGGCCCGTGCCAGGGGTACATGGAGTTCAAGGGACGCAAGGTTCTCCACCCACATCAGGGTCTCCAGGTTGTTGACCAGGCAGACTGTCATCCGCTCCCCGTCATCCCGGCTGATTTCGGCCGTTTCCACCCAGGCCGGATGGGGAGGACAGCGCTTCTCGAAAAAGAAATCCTTTTCCACCCCTTCGGGATAGCGCTTCAGGGTCAATGCCCGGTCTTTCAGGTGGGGCAGGATACACGGCGCAATCCGGCGGTAGTATTCCAGGACATGGGCCTTCGTGAAACCATGGGAGGGATAGAGGTCCTTTTCCAGGTTGGACAGGGAAAGCCTTCTCCCGGCAATCTCGACGACTTTCTGGCTCACCGGTTCTTCTTCACGTCGCGCATGATATCCTCCAGCGCGGCGATCAGATCGGGAGGACCTTCTCCCTCCACGTTTTCTCCTGCAGGAGCTTCCACGGCCCCCTTTTTGGCCTTTTTCTTCAGGATAGCCATGACCTTTTCCCGGCGCTCGTCCGCATATTTCCCCGGATTGAAGTCCGCCATCATGGTCGTGATGCTTTTTTTCATGCGGCCCGTTTCCAGGGCTTCGACCTTGCCTTCTTTCGGAGAAATCTCTTCATCGGGAAGTATTTCGTCATGGTAATGAAGGGTGGTCAGGGCGAGGGCTCCTTCCGTGCTCTTGACCGCCACGAGATACTCACGCTCGGCAAGCACGAATTTTGCGAGCCCGGCCCTGCTTGTCCTGCGCATGATCTCGACCAGCAGCCGGTAAGGTTTTTCGCCCCCCTTCAAGGGAACGAGATAATAGGGGTGATCGTAATAGACCGGGTCCACTTCGTTCAGGTCGATGAACTCGACGATCTCGATGGTGCGGCTCCGTTCGGGGGACACGGATTCCAGTTCCTCGTCGGTTATGGGTAGGTATCGGTCGGGGGCGAGTTCGTACCCCCTGACAATCTCCTCCGGGGGGACCATCTCTTCCTGTTTCGGACAGAACATCCTTCGCGCGAGGGGAGAGTAGTCCTTGTCGTGGAGCAGGCGAAACGAGACCCGGCCGGGATTGACCGCTTTCACTAGCTGAACCGGTATCGCCACCAGGCTGAAACTGATCGTCCCGCTCCATATTCCCTGTACCGCCATTTCGTTCCTCCAAGAGCAGGCGCTGGACACCGGGCTCCAGACAAGTCCCAGAGCCTGATGCCTAGCGCCTCGCGCCTGTATTTAAGCGACTTTCTTCAGGCTCGCTTCAAGGGCCTGGAGCAGCTCGTCCGCCGTGGTCGGTTTCAAGCGCGTGGGGCGCAGTACCGCGATTTTTTCTCCCCGGGCCTTTTTCTCGATCAACGCCTGCAGCTTTTTCTGATGTTCGTTCTCGAATTTCTGCGGCTGAAATGGACCGGTCAGTTGGGCAATCAGATCGCTCCCAATTTTCAGTTCCTTTTCGGACAGGGGAATGTCTTCCAGCCCGAGAGATTTCACCGCAATCACTTCATCGGCATGCCGCAGGGTAGTCAGGCGAAGAATCCTCCCCCGCGCCTGCAGCGCTCCGAGGTAGGACCGTTTTCTCATGGTCCAGGTGCAGATGCCCTCCACGTCCATTTCCCGTAACGCCGCGGCAAGCTCGTTATATCCAACCGAATACACATCCGGCTCCAGGTAGTAGACGCGCTCCAGGAAGAGGGGATCGATCTGCCCGGTCCTGACGAATTCGTGGACGTCGATCATCCGGCTGCTTTCCGGAGTGGTTTGCTCCAGTTCCGCCGCATCGACGATGATATATTTCCCCTCCTCCACTTCGAACCCCTTGACCTGTGCCTCCGTCGGCACGGGTATTTTTTCATACGCACAGATCATCTGCTGGTGCAGTTTCACCTGGTCACGCCGGTGAAGGAGATGAAACTGGATACGCTCTTCCTTGACCGCGGCATGCAGCTTCACGGGCACATCCGTGTCCCCGAAGTGAATGGACCCTTTCCAGATCGTTGCTCCCATCGCTCCTCCGCAGCTCTTCGCGGGCGTTCCGGCCCATTCCTATTTGATGAAGGTCCCCTTCTCGTACTCCTCGAAGGCAACCCGCAGCTCTTCGTTGGTGTTCATAACGATGGGGCCGTACCAGGCGACAGGCTCACCCAGCGGCTTGCCGGCGACCAGGATGAAGCGGACCGGCCTGTCGGCGGTGGTGACCTGGACGGCCTCCCCTTCGTGGCCGAACAGCGCCACGGTTTCCGGCCCGCACATGCAACGGCGCTCAGTATCCAGCCAGCCGGCGCTGGCCGCCTCGTGGGCGTAGGCATCGCGGCACTCGTCGAAATACCCCTCCCCCGCAAGGATGTAGGCAAAGGCGGTGTGCCCCGCGGGGAGCGGGCGCCGAAAGACGGTTCCCGCCGGCACGCTGATGTCCAGCATCTCCGGCTCGATGACAATGTCCTTCACCGGCCCCTGCACCCCGCCGACCGTTCCGGCGATAACCTTCACCGCCACGCCACCCTCCAACGTGACCTCGGGGATATCGGCCGCCTTCACGTCCCGGTAGCGGGGCGCCATCATCTTCTGGCTGGCGGGGAGGTTGGCCCAGAACTGGAACCCCCACATGGTGCCGGTGGGGCTCTCTTTCGGCATCTCCTGGTGGATGATGCCGCTGCCGGCGGTCATCCACTGCACGTCGCCGGCGCCGATCACCCCCTTGTTCCCCATGCTGTCCCCGTGTTCCACGAGCCCCTCCAGCACATAGGTGATGGTCTCGATCCCCCGGTGGGGGTGCCAGGGGAAGCCGGGAAGGTAATCGGCGGGATTGGACGAGTGGAAATCGTCCAGCATGAGGAACGGGTCGAACTGGGGGACCTGGGAGTAGCCGAAGGCCCGCTTGAGATGGACACCCGCCCCCTCGATGGTGGGACGACTCTTGAACAGTTTCTTGATATGCCGCGTGGTCATGGAAGCTCCTTTCACATTCTAACGTCGCGCGTCACGACGAACAACTCCAGGGTGATCATGTCATGAACCAGATGCATGCCGAGATGTTCGAACAGCCGGCACGACCCGTAGCAGGCGTTCCAGAGGGTCCGGTCGATGTCGAAGGCCGCATGGGCCTGGATGCCGCCATCCTGCCGGGGAGCGACTATGGCCGGGAAGCTGACCGGCCGGGTCACGTCCTTGATGGTCAGGTCCCCGGTAAAGGTCCCTTCAGGCGCTTCCGGAGAAACCTCGCCCTGTTTTTCCCACCGGTTCAGGGAGAACGAGGCGGTCGGAAAGCTTTCGACCGCGAAAAAGTCATCGGACTTCAGGTGGCGGATCAGCATGTCACGCCATACCGGATCCTGCAGATCTAGACAGGAAATGGCGGTCATATCCAGCACGATGTTCCCTGACGACAGGTTCCCTCCCGTAACGACCAGCTCGCCCCCCTGAATGGCGATGCGGCCGTGGTGACGTTTGCCGAGGTTGCGGCCGATCCACTCCAACGCGCTCTGTTCCGTGTCGATCCGGTAACTGCCGTCCCGCAGCTCCGGTCCGGCAACGAAGGCCCCGTCCCCTTCCACCGGGAGCCCTGCGCCGCGCCACGCGGCAAGACCGCCGGCAAGCACGGAAACACGGGTGTAGCCGGCCTGACGCAGCCTTTCCCGCGCCAGTTCGGCCGATCTGGTCGTGCCGGTGGCGTCGTAGAGGACCAGGTCGATATCCCGGGCGGGGACCTGTTCGGCGATGCGGTCGAGAAAAACCATCTCGTAGATACAGGCATTCCCGGCGCCGGGTATGTGGCCGGCCGCGTACTCCTCCGGCGTCATCACGTCGACCACCACTGCGCCGGCACCCATGTGCCGCATCAGTTCATTGCACGACAGCGTGGCATTCATGCGTTGTATCCTTTCCTGATGTTCATAGCGTAATAGTCCGTAGCGGCAATCTCCTGGCCGGGTTTCCGGTGCCCTGTCTCAGATCGGGGAATCGGGCCGCAGGGTGGTCACAACCTGTACCTCACCCGTCAGGGTGCGATGCACCGGGCAGTGCCCCGCTATCTCCAGCAGGCGTTGCCGTTGCGTCTCGTCCAGTTCCCCGCGCAGTTCCAGTTCCCGTTCGAACCTGTCTATGCGGCGGTCCTTTTCGTCGCAGTCGCGGCAGTCCTCGGCGTGGATCTTGTTCTGGGAGAGGCGTACGACCGCCTCCTCCAGGGGCCACCCCTTGCGGCGGGCATACATCTGGACCGTCATTCCCGTACAGGCGCCAAGGGCGGCCAGCAGGTAGTCATAGGGAGAGGGTCCCCGGTTGCCTCCCCCCTCCTCCAACGGCTCGTCAGCCACCAGATTGAACCCCTTCACGAAGAGGTCGGTTCGAAATCCCCCGGCTTCGGTGCGCGCCGTCACCCCCGTCCCGGCCTCCTCCGGAGATCGATGGGAAGGTGCGAGTGGCTCGGGGAGTTCCAGATAGCGGCCGGCCCAGGCGGCGATCATCTCGCCGGCGTACCGGGAGTCCCTCCCGTCGGAAAGCAGATGGTCCGCCGGGTCGAGGGAGATGAAGCTCTTGGGGTGGAACGCGGCCTGGTAGATGGCGGTGGCATTATCGATCCCGACGATCCGGTCGCGGGGGGAGTGCATCACCAGGAGCGCGACCTTGAGCCGGCGCAGCGCCGCGAGGGGGTTGTGGGTCTCCAGGTCGTCCAGCAGGCTCTTGCGGATGATGAAATCGCCGCCACCGAAGTTGACTGTGGCCTGGCCGCTCTGCTCGATCCCCTTCGCCGCTTCTCCCAGCAGCAACCGCAGATGGCCGGGCTTGGCGGGCGCAGCTATGGTGGCGATGGCTGTTATGGAGGGGATCTCCGCCGCCGCAGCCAGCACAGCCGCCCCCCCGAGGGAATGGCCGATCAGCAGCCGCGGGGACTGGTATTCCTGCTCCAGGAAACGGGCTGCCGCCACCAGGTCGCTTACCTCGGAAGAGAACGTCGTTGCGGCGAATTCTCCCTCGCTCTCGCCAAGTCCGGTGAAGTCGAAACGGAGCACGGCGATCCCCCGGCTGCTCAGGGCACGGGTGATGTGCACCGCGGCAGTCAGGTCCTTGGAGCAGGTGAAGCAGTGGGCAAACAGGGCGTAGGCCAGTGGCGGCCCGTCTTCGGGAAGTTCCAGGCGGGCCGCAAGCCGCAGCCCCTGGGCGTTGGGAAAGGTGATCCTCTCGGTTTTCATCGGTACTCCCCCATGGTTACCCCGGGATCTTGTTACGGATTTTCCATCTGCGCGGCCAGCTCAACCGCCAGCCGGCAGAGGGGTACGGAGTCCGCCAGCCCGTCCAGAAAGCGTTGCGGAATCCGTGACAGCCCGACCTGGGCGCCGACCAGTGCTCCGGCCAGCATGGCGCGCGCCTGGTTCTGGCCGCCGCCGTTGACGGCATGGAGGAGGGCGGATTCGAAATCGTCATGGAAACGGGCCGCCAGGTAGTAGGCCGCCGGAAGCTGGTGATAGATGGCGCAGGGCATGCCGTACACGAGGGAAACTTTCCAGGCCGGCTCGATGCGGATGTCCAGGTCCACGGCGGCGGCAGCCATGTAGGAAGGGGTAAGCAGGGCATCGGGAGAGGCAAATTTTCCGGCCCGCGGCGGATCCGGGGCGCCCGGCCGGGGTGGCTGGAGGTTCTCGCTGGTAACGGCGTGGAAGGGAAGCTCTCCTTTCTGCACCAGCTTCATCAGCCGGCCCGAAAGGTGCTCATCCAGGGGGTTCCCCTGGACGAGCAGCCCCAGCACCGCGCCATAGGCAACGGTCATGGAGACGATGACGTCATCGTTCTGTGTCAGGATGGTATTGTCCGCGATGGCGCCGGCGAGCTTTGCGGGGTGCAGCGCATAACGCACCGCCAGCACCAGGGTGCGCTCGATCGCCTCCGTGGTGTCGGCATGGCCGCCGGTCTCCCCCCAGGGGAGCTTCTGCTCCACTCTCTGTCGCCACAGCTCGCGGATCGACTGACTGGTATAGCCCCCCGGCCCGCAGATGGGGGTGCCGTCCAGGAGCGGCAGGAGCTCCGTGTCCATGCGGCGGCAGAAGTCCGCTTCGTCATAACGGCCCCGTTCAACCAGCGAACTCAGCAGCAGTTTGAGGATAAAACCTGCCTGGGAAAGCTGGCCCGCCTTGAGACCGGCGTGGTAGCGCCCCGGCCGCGGATCGGTATAGTCACTGATCCACTCTCCGTAGTCCCGTCGCAGTTCGGCGAGATCGTAGTACCAGTGGGGTCCGAGCCCCATGGCATCACCGATGAAAGCGCCCATGACGGCGCCGGCTGCCCGATCCCTGATAGTCGTGTCAGACATGTGGCCTCCTTGTTTCTCGAACCTTACTCCCCAATAATGCTCTTTTTTTGTCCTCAGGTCAGTCTTTCGCCCGCCGCTGCAGGTCATACTACCCCACCTGCACGGCAAGCATGGATATGGAGCCGCCATCGACCCCTTCGACGGGGAACGTGACGGCATCGCTCTCCCGTCTGGTGCCGATGACATACAGCAGCGGCAGATAGTGATCGGGGGTCGGAATGGACAGCATCCCATCCTGACCGAGCGTCTCATACTCGATGAGCGGCTGGTAGTCACCGGCGAGCAGCAGCTCCCTTGCGTTTGCTTCGAACCGGACGGCCCAGTCATAGGGATCGGGCATATGCCTTCCCCACGCATAGGCGTGGAGATTGTGGACCAGGTTGCCGCTCCCCACGATGAGGACCCCTTCGTCCCGCAGCGGCGCGAGTTTTTGACCCACCTGGAAATGAAAGGGAGCAGGGCGTGTTTTGTCGATGCTCAGTTGCACCACCGGGATGTCGGCGTCGGGATACACGTGGCAGAGCACGGACCATGTCCCGTGATCGAGTCCCCAGGAATCGTCGGGCGCGACCTGCAAAGGCGCCAGCATGTTCCGCACCCTCTGGGCCAGTGCCGGGTCGCCGGGCGCGGGGTACTGCACCTGATACAGCTCCCGGGGGAACCCGCCGAAATCGTGAATGGTCTGCGGTGCCGCGTTTACGGTAACGGCGGTTCCCGGCACATACCAGTGAGCGGAAATCGACAGAATGGCCGTCGGTCGTGGCGTCTGTTCCCCTATGCGCCGCCAAGCGTCGGTGTAGCTGTTGTGTGACAGGGCGTTCATGGGATTGCCATGACCGAGAAAGATCGAAGGTAATGTTTCGGACATTCAGGAGCCCCTTCCCTTGTATAACTCGAATGGTCTTTCCCCAGCGGTTCTCCTTTTGAGGGGTCAAAACGCGAAGCAGTCGCAGCCCAGGCCCCAGAAGTCACCGTACCGGGGAGCCCCGGCTTTACAACCGGCCAGGAGTTGCTGGGCAGCATGGCTACAACCGTGCGAGTGGCACTCGGCGGTGTGCAGGTGCTGGGGAACAGGTACGCCGTGCAGGGCGGCTTTGCGCATGTCCAGTGGCGCCCCGTACCCGCCGTAAACCTTCACGGGTGACCACTCCGGCAGCACCGGCAACGGGGTCGGGTCAAGGTTCCCGAATTCACCCGCGCCGTAGACAACCTTCCCGTCAACGATGGTCAGGACCGACTCGATCCCCTTGATGCTCTCTTCCGGCACCGCAAAGTAATCCTCCGTGAGCGCCGTGACATCCGCCAGCTGGCCGACGGCAATGGCCCCTTTCCTGCCGTTTTCACCGGAGAACCAGCTGCTCCCCTGGGTATAAAGCCGCAGTGCCTCCTCCCGGCTGAGGCGATTTGCCTCGGTGTAGAGCAAGGCGCCGCCGACGGTCTTCCCCGCCACCAGCCAGTAGAGGGAAACCCAGGGGTTGTAGCTGGAGACGCGGGTGGCATCGGTCCCCGCCCCCACGGGAATGCCGAGATCGAGCATCTTTCGCACCGGCGGGGTCCGCTCCGCGGCCTGCTTCCCGTAACGGTCCAGGAAATACTCCCCCTGGAAGGCCATGCGGTTCTGGATGGCAATGCCTCCTCCCAGCGCCTTGACCCGCTCCATGCTCTTGTCGGAGATGGTTTCGCAGTGATCGAAGAACCACGGCGTATCGGTGAAGGGGATGTCGCGGTTCACCTCTTCGAACACGCTCAACATGCGGGAGATGCTTTCGTCATAGGTCGCATGAATGCGGAACGGCCACTTATTGGCAGCCAACAGTGAAACGACCTCTTTCAGCTCCTTCTCCAGGTTGGACGGGAGATCGGGCCGAGGCTCCAGGAAATCCTCGAAATCCGCCGCCGAGTAGACCAGCATCTCCCCGGCGCCGTTGCAGCGATAGAAATCGTCACCCGTACCGGGAGCGGTCAGCTTCATGCAGCGGAGGAAATCCTCTTTTTCCTCCTTGGGCTTTTGCGTGAAAATATTGTAGGCCATCCGCACGGTCAATTCACCCCGCCGGTGCAGTTCCTCGATGATGGCGTAGTCGTCCGGGTAGATCTGCGAGCCGCCCCCCGCGTCCACCAGGGAGGTGAGGCCAAGGCGATTCAGTTCCCGCATGAAGTGCCGCGATGAATTCATCTGGTGTTCGGGGGGGAGCTTCGGCTGCTTGCCGACGGTGGCGTAGAGGATGCCGGCATTGGGACGGGCGATGAGGAGCCCGGTGGGATTGCCATGTACATCCCGCTGGATCTCGCCGGCGGGGGGATTCGGGGTGTCCTTCGTGTAGCCGCAGGCCCGCAAGGCGGCCTGGTTCAGCATGCCGCGACAGTAAAGGTGCAGGACAAAGACCGGCGTATCGGGGGCGACGGAGTTAATTTCCTCGAGGGTGGGCATGCGCCGCTCGGCAAACTGGAACTCACTCCAACCGCCGATGACCCGGACCCATTGGCCGGGGGGAGTGCGCTGCGCCTGTTCCTTCAGCATGCGCAAGCCGTCGGCAAGAGATGGAACACCGTCCCAGCGCAGCTCCAGATTGTAGGTGAGACCACCGCGGATCACATGCATGTGAGAATCGTTGAGCCCCGGGATGACCCGGCGCCCTTTGAGATCTATCCGCGCTGTTTTATCGGTTGCGGTGGCGAGAAGTTCATCCCCCCCGGTGGCGGTTATACGGCCTCCGGCCATGGTAATGGCCGAGACTTGGGGCTTGGCATTATCGAGGGTGGTGATCTTGCCGTTATACAGAATCAGGTCGGGTGCTTTCATAGCGTTACCTCCCGCTCGGCAAATCTCTCCAGCCGGTCATTTCCCCGCGACTTTGCGGCTGGGTGGCGCACCGTGCACCATGGTGTAGGCATACTCCACCCCTTGGCCGTAGGCGCCGCAGTGTTCTTTCACCGCTTCGATGACGGCGTCGTAGGTATCCTTGCGCGCCCAGTCACGCTGGTACTCAAGGAGGGTCTGCAGCGCGGTCATCGGCACGGCGCCAGCCTGCTCGATGCGCCGCATGGCGGCATTGTGGGCGGTGACGCTGGTCCCTCCCGAGGCATCTTCCACGGCATAGACATCATAACCATCTTTAAGTGCGCCCAGGGCCGGGAACGCAAGGCAGACTTCAGTCCAGAGGGCCGCCATGACCAGTTTTTTCCGTCCGGTGGCCTTGACTGCCGCCACAAACTTCTCATCCTCCCACGAGTTCATAGAGCTCCGTTCCACCGGTTCCTGGTTGGGGAAAAGGTCGAGGAGTTGCGGCCACAAGTTGCCGGAGAAGCTTTTCGACTCCACCGCGGTGAGGATGGTCGGCACGTTGAAGATTTTCGCCGCCTTGGCCAGGAGCATGACGTTGTTGAAGAGGGTCTGCCGGTCGATGTTGGCGACACCGAAGGTCATCTGGGGTTGAAAGTCGATCAGGATAAGGGCAGAGTTCTGGGGAGTGAGCAATTCTGTGTAGTTCATGGTGATTCTCCTTTCGGGCCTGCTAATCTACCTTTGAAGAGTGTATCGTTATCGCGCCCGTATTCAACACACCATCTCCATCATCCGCATGCCGCTTCACGGGAGGACCAGCTACACCATTGGCTGCTTTTCCCTTGCACAACCGACAAGGGGGAGACAGCCTCCTGGCTGCCCCCCCCTTGTCGAAAAACCCAGCGTCCCTTACTTCCTGATCATCTCGATTTCCAGGGTGATGGTCACTTCATCACCCACGGTAACACCGCCAGTCTCCAGGGCTGCGTTCCAGACCAAGCCGAAGTCCTTGCGGTTTATCTTGGTGGTCGCGGTGGTACCGCGCCGGATGTTACCCCAGGGGTCCTTGCTCTCCCTGGAGATCGGCTCCACATCAAGAACCACCTCTTTCGTCACGCCGTGCAGGGTCAGGTCGCCCGTGACTTTCAACCTGTCTTTGCCGGCCTTGGCCACTTTCTTCGAGACGAAAGTCATCGTCGGATATTTGGCCACGTCGAAGAAATCGGCGCTGCGCAGATGCTCGTCCCGCTTCTGCACGTTGGTGTTGATGGAACTGGTGTCGATACTGACGTTCACCTTTGACTTGGTGATATCTTTGTCATCGATTTCAACCGTGCCGGTATGCCTGTCAAAACTCCCCTTCACATTGGACACCATCAGGTGACGGACTTTAAAACCGACATTGGAGTGGTCGGGGTCGATGGCCCAGGTAGAAGCGAAGGCGAAGGCCGGAAGGGAAAGGGCGACGATAGTGCTGATTGATGCGATAATGCGTTTCATGATTATGTCTCCTTTTTTGTGTGCAGCTTCTATGTAGACATGATTCGACATTAAACCATTTCTTCAAATTTTTTTCTCAGCTTCTTCCCTCCTTATTCAATCCCAGTTTTTTGCACAGCGTACCCAGCTGTTCCTGCTCCGTCGCGGAGAGCGTACCCATTTCGGCCATAATCGCCGCCTCGACGTCGGCAAAGACTGTTTCGATCAACTGGGACCCCGCATCGGTCAGGTGAACCGTCAGATAGCGCCGGTCCTCGCTGTCCCGTTCGCGCCGCACCAGTCCCCTCTTTTCCAGGTTGTCGATCACCATGGTGATGTTCCCCGTACTCTTGAGGATCTTGGCGGCGATGTCCCGCTGGCACAAGGGTCCCTTGTGCAGCAGGGCCTCCAGCACGCCGAACTGGCTGATGGTCAGCCCTGCCGCCGCCATCTGCCGGCTGGTGCGTAAGGTCACGGTCTCAGCTGCGCGCATCAGCTTGGTGTAACAGTTCAGGGCGCGATATGTCGGGTTACCGGTGGATTTCATGGTTGCTCCTTCTTTCAACATCAAATGATTTAACGCTAAACTATATCTTTAGCCTTGCTCTGTCAAGATTTTTTTCGACGGGCATGAAAACCAGAACCAGACAAGGGGACAGGAAACAAAAAAGTCTGCCCGTGAGCAGGGAAATTTCTCTTTTCACGGGCAGACTTTTTAATATTTCTACTCTCTTACCTGCGGGGTATCGCCTTTTCTGGCTCAGGCCGGTATCATTGTCGCAAATTCCTTCTCAACCTGCTTGGGATCCTGCAGCAGTTTGCCATGAACTGCCTGGGACATGGGGTCAGGGAAAATCTCCTCGTCACCGGCGTCGATACCCGCCAGAATCGCGGCGGCAACCTGATCCGGCGTCGCCTTGGGCATCTCCTGGCCGGCGGTCATCCGGGTATCCACCGGGCCGGGGTAGACGCCGACCACCCGGACCCCGCGTGGGGCCAGTTCGGCCCGCACCCCCTGTATCAGGGAATGGACAGCAGCCTTGGAGGCACAGTAGGTTCCGTTGACCGGCAGATTGACCAGGCCGATGATGGAGCAGACGTTCACGATCGCTCCGCCCCGGGAGGCAAGCACCGGTGCGAATGCCCTGCACATGGCCAGGGTGCCGAAGAAGTTGACCTCCATCTCCTCACGGGCGCTCTCAATGCCGGTTGGACCGAGGAGCGGCACGCAGCGGTTGAGGCCGGCGTTGTTGATAAGCATAGCCACATCCCCGCACTGCTCCGCCACCGCCGCCACGCTGGCGGCATGGGTGATGTCCAGCCGGATCGCGGCAACCCTCTCCTTATCGAGTTGTGCCAATTCGGCGACTGATGCGATGGACCGCGCCGCCGCATAGACCTTCGCGGCCCCCTTGTCCAGCAGTCCCCTGACCAGAGCACCGCCGATCCCCCCGTTGGCGCCGGTCACCAGCACGATTTTCCCCTTGATCTCCATGTTGACTCCTTCCCTTAATGGCCGAATGCGATACGGCCTCTTCTCCCGGTCGCTCAAGGCAACCAGCTTACCTCTTTCAACGGCATCCCCTCCTTGTAGTAGAGAGAAGGGGCAAGCAGGACAAAGAATATGTGCACATCCCCCCAGCCGAAATGGCTGAGCAGGTTGTAGAGGTTTTCGGCAATACGGTCATGCTTTTCCTGGGTCCGCGGGAACATGAATAGCTCCAGTGACCGGGGGGTTGCGGTTAGCCGGGTAATATTCAGCAACTCGACCTTGACAATTTCCCGGGGCACGGCGGCAATGCGGGAAAACTCCTCCACGAGCACGGGAAGCGCCCGCCGCAGAGGCTCCTCATCGAATCCCTTGAATCTCAGGTAGGGCATTGCGTTCTTTGACCTCTCATCAAGATGACATTCCCGTGGAAAAGGGCGGCCGCATCACCCATCGCTTCGGCAGCGCACCTTCCCGGCGCACCATGCTCTCCCCCATCCGGTTCCGGAACACCGTGAAGCGCCCTTGAGGCACCCCGCAGCACCGCCTCGGCGTTTTTCGGCCGCTGCGAGGGATCGGCCAGCGTTCGCAGTGCCTGGTGTATTATCCGCGCGGTAGCGGGAGGGATATCCTTGCGGGTACGGGCTTCCTGCAGGCGCAGGATGCACCTGCCGATGGCCAGGGTCGTGAGCCCCCCCTCCACAATCCCTTGATGATCGGCATCGAATTTCCTCGCCATGACCACCAGGCGGATGACACGATGCTGGAGCCGTGCCTGCAGCCTCTCTATCACCGCTGCTGAATCCGCTGAGGCCATGGCTTCCAGATCACGAACTATGGCGGCCAACAGGGAGCGCAACCGACTGGCAGGATTTACCGGCAGCAGGTAGCGAAATGAAGCCCAGGCAAACCCTATTCCGACCACCGTGGCCAGTGCACCCTGCAGTTGGAGAAATGGTTCAGGGAGGAGCGACGCCCCCGGCTGTTCGACGAACATGAAGATGAGGGTGGCGTCGGTAGCCGCTGCCACGGTTTTTCGATACTGCATCAGCAGGACACCGAGCAGGATGAAAGGGGCGATGACGGCGATTTCAATCCCCGGATCGACCACACCCTTCAGCACGACCAGCCGGCAGAAGAGACCGGCCATGGTTCCCGTTGACGCCCCGATGAAAACCTGGGCCAGGGTAGCGGATGGATGTTCCCTGGTGGAAAAGAGGCTGACCATGATGGACGTCACCATCACCAGGGGTAATGCCTGCTTCCATCCGGTGACATGCCAGACCAGGCCGACGGCAAGGATTGCCGTCGCCGCTCGCATTCCCGCCCGCCGCGCCTCCCGCCAATCGCGATGGCCGACGAGCCGGCTCTCCGGTTTCGTCTCCGGGGCGGCTGTTACGGCGCCATAATCCGCCAGAACGAGCTTGAGGGAAGCGACGAGCTCGTCCAGCGTCTCCCCCAGAAAGGGGAGACGGGCAGTTGCCTCGATGGCAACCGTCTGCAGTTCGTCTGCGCACGTTATCGCCGGCCCGCTCCCCTCAAGACCCCCGGCGATCCTCTCCAGGTGCAGGGAAAGCTGCTCACGCCAGTAATCGTCCGGGCACTGCTCCCCACCATGCCGGGCGAACCGCTCACTGGCCAGCCGGCCAACGGCCAACAAAGCAAGGAGCGAGGCGATAAGGCTTCGCACGTGACGCTTTCTTTTCTTGAACCTGAACGAACCGGCCCCCACGATATCCACGAGACTTTCGATGTCCGCAATTTCCATGAGGATATCCCGCTCCTGCCGGACCGATCTGCTCCCTCTCCCCTGGCGAAGCGCCAACGCCAGCCATGCGACCGTTTCTCCGACAGCCCGTTGCAGGCGCTCCACAAATTCCCCCTTCGACTGGCGGGGGGTAAAGAGGAGGGTACTTGTGGTGGCGACGATGATGCCGATGAAGGTCCCGGCGATTCTGCCGAAGGCTAGGTCGTGGAGATTGGGGGGATCCTGGTAGCCGAGGATGGCGATGACGGAGCAGGTGTAACCGGCCAGAAGGCACGAGTAGGAACGGAGGCCGTAGGACAGGTTCCCGATGACGACACATCCCGCAATCCAGAGGGAAAGGGCAATGGTCAACGTTACCGGCGATGTGGCATACAGGAGAAGCAGTATCCCCGCCCCGGAACCGACCACCGTCCCGACAAGGCGGTAAAAACTCTTTTCCAGCAACAGCCCGCGCGTCGGCTGGATGACGATGATCGCCGTCATTGCCGCCCAGAACGGGCATTCGAGCTTCAACAGTACGGCCACCGTCAGTGCAACGAGGGCGGCTGCGGTACCGCGGAGTGCAAGCACGATGCGCGGCCGCTCGCGACACAACAGACCGCGCAGGTTCTGGGCCATCATCGCTTCACTCGCTCCCGAACGTCGTTTACGGCGGATTCGAGGCGTCCGATAAAGTCAGCTACCTGTGCGATTTCGCTGTCACTGAAAGGACCGAGCAGCTCGTTTTCAAGGGAGGCCACGGTTTTCCGGATCCGGTCAACGACACGCTCCCCCTCCGGCGTCAGACCGAGCAGTTTCGCCCGGCGGTCCGTACTGTCTTCCGACCGCTGGATAAGCCCCTTGGCGATGAGGGTATCGAGGAGGCGGACCAGGGAGGGACCTTCGATGCCCACGGATGCCGCAAGATCCTTCTGGCGAATTCCGTCCCCGTGGAGATGGAGATGCAGGAGGGGACGCCAGGTGGCATCCGTCAGCCCGGCCGCCTGTGCTTCGGTGTCCAGCACCTGGCGCCAGCGCCGTGTCAGGAGGGCGAGACGGAAGATGAGATTGCTTCGGTCAATCGTCGAATTAAAGGCACGCATGTAATATAGATAGCAAACTATCTATTTTATTGCTACCTTTTTAACGTTATCTGCACGTGCGTTCACAAAAAAAGCCCTTCCGCGACCGGAAGGGCTTCAAAACAGGCCTCGATCTTGTCGGCAATCTGGACGATTTCCGGCACCGCCCCGCAGGACGCGGTTCGAGCCGGCCGCCGTTGTCCTTGGTGTAAAAGCCGTACCCCAGGTCCTGGGCGAACATGGAAAGGTGCCGGTCCCCCATCCGGATGCGCCCCTCGTTGATCCCCGCCTGGATAATAGTGGACTGATAGCAAATCATTCTCCAGAGCGAATCTGCATTTTTTTTCAAAATTGAAAAATGGGCAGCCGTTTTAGATTATTTGAAACATCGGAATAAAATGGAATGACATGCCCCAATCAGTCCGCCACCAGTAACGTCACCCCCAGGAATAAACAAAATCTTGCGATGCACACCGCCCGGACAACGAAAAGAATATATTTCCTGGAAATTTTGTGTTTTTGGGACTATAGTGCACTGCAGTTAAACGCTGTACCCTCTGTTTCGACTGGGGACCCGGGTGAAACAGGTCATCGGCGCCCTCCTCCCGCGGCAAGCCAGGGGGCATGGGGCGCGCCAGACACAACGACCGGACAAACGATTGCGCGACATACATACAGAGGAGGAGGGTTCCATGCAGAAAGACATTCTGTTGACCATGCAGGAAGACCTGGAGCGGGCGCTCATACAGTCAACCGACAAGCGACGCTGGGCGATGCTGATCGACGTGCGCAAGTGCGTCGGCTGCCACGCCTGCACCATCGGCTGCGTCTCGGAGAACAAGCTGCCTCCCAAGCTCCAGTATCGACCGGTGCACGAATACGAACAGGGGAAGTACCCCCTTGTCTCCCGCACCTTTCTCCCCCGCCCCTGCATGCAGTGCGACAAGCCCCCCTGCGTTCCGGTCTGCCCCAAGGTCGGCAAGGCCACTTGGAAGGAGACGAAAGGGACCGGCGCCGGCATCGTGCCGGTCAACTACAGCGAGTGCATCAGCTGCGGCAAGTGCGTTAAGGCCTGCCCCTACGGCGCCCGCACCCTTGACCCCGGCGGGTTCCACACCGACGGCACCCCGGCGGTACAGCAGTACGAGAAGCTCCCCGCGTTCGAGTATGGCCGGAAGCTGGCCCGGGACGGCAAGGGGCTGCCGATACGAAAAGCCCGCAAGTGCCACTTCTGCCTGCACCGCCTGGCCGCCGGCCAGCTTCCCATGTGCGTCACCACCTGCATCGGCCGCGCCACCTATTTCGGCGACGAGAACGACCCCCAGAGCCTTATCGCCCAAGTAAAGAAGGGAGCGAAGATGCAGATCCTCAAGGCGAACAAGGGGACGGCTCCCCGCGTCTACTACATTGCCAATGAAAAGCTGGAGGTGCTCTATGTCTAAGCAGGGCATGTCGCGACGCGACTTTCTCAAGACAACTGCCGCGGCAGGCTGTGGCGCCATCGTCGCTTCCCAGCTCGATTTCGCCCGCGGTCTCATCGCCCGGGTGGAAGCGGGGGAGCTGACCGCCGCCGAGGCCTACGAACTGCTCAGGGCCGAGAACACCCTCTACACCGTCTGCCTCAACTGCAACACCGGCTGCGGCATCAAGGTGAAGATACTGGACGGGGTGGCGGTGAAGATCGACGGCAACCCTTACAACCCCTTCAACCTCCACCCCCACCTGGAGATGAAGGATGCGCCGGAGACCGCCGTCAAGGTGGATGCCGGCCTCTGTCCCAAGGGGCAGTCGGGGCACCAGGGGGCCTATGACCCGTACCGGATCACCAGGGTGCTGAAGCGTGCCGGGAAACGGGGCGAGAACCGGTGGCAGTCGATCCCCTTCGATCAGGCCATCACCGAGATCGTCAATGGCGGCCTGCTGTTCAAAAACGTAGCGGGTGAAGAGAGCCGCCAGGTTACGGGACTCAAAGAGCTTTATGCCCTGAAGGACGGCAAGCTGTTCGAAGAGATGGGTAAAGACATTGCGGCCCTGCGCAAGAAGAAGCCGGAAGAGCGGAAGAAGGCCATCGACGAATTCAAGGTCAAGCACGCCGCCAATCTGGGGGTGCTGATCGACCCGGACCACCCGGACTTCGGACCGAAGAACAACCAGTTCGTCTACTTCTGGGGGCGGAAGAAAGGTGGCCGCTCCAATTTCGCCGCCGCCTTCAACGGCGCCTTCGGCACGGTCAATACCCACGGCCACACCACGGTCTGCCAGGGATCCCTCTACTTCGCCTGCAAGGCCATGAGCGAGCAGTACGTGGGGAACGGGTTCAAGGACGGCCAGAAGTTCTACTGGCAGGCGGACCAGGAGAACAGCGACTATGTCCTGTTCGTCGGCGCCAACCTGTTCGACGGCAACTACGGTCCCACCAACCGGGCCATGCGGATGACCCAGCGGCTCGCCGACGGGAAACTGAAAATGACCGTCCTCGATCCCCGGTTTACCAAGCTGGCGGCGAAGGCCCAGCGCTGGGTCCCGATCCAGCCCGGCACCGACGCAGCCTTCGCCATGGGGATGACCCGCTGGATATTGGAAAACAAGCGGTTCGACGCGAAATACCTCGCCAACTGCAACAAGGCTGCGGCTTCAGCCGAGAAGGAAGCCACCTGGAGCAACAGTGCCTGGCTGGTGAAGCTGGACAAGGACGGCAAGCCGGGCAAGTTCCTCCGCGCCCACGAAATTGGATTGAAACCAGCGGAAAAGCGCAAGGACAAGGACGGCAAGGAGTTCGACTTCGAATACCTGGTAGCAATGAAGGATGGCAAGCCGGTTGCCTTTGACCCGAACGACGACAAGGAAGCAGTCAAGGGGGAGCTGTTCGTCGCTACTGAGCTGAAGGACGCCGACGGCAAGCCGGTCAAGGTGAAGAGCGGCCTGCAGTTGATGCAGGAGGCGGCACAGGAGAAGTCCATTGCCGACTACGCCACACTCTGTGGCACCGATGCCGCCACCATCGAGGCGGTGGCCAAGGAGTTCACGAGCTTCGGCAAGAAAGCGTGCGTCGACATGCACCGCGGTCCGGCCCAGCATACCAACGGCTTCTACACCATCTCTTCCCTCATGAACCTGAACCTCCTCATCGGCAACTTCGACTGGAAGGGAGGGATGATCGCCGCCTCCACCTTCAACTTCGACGGCACCAGCTCCAGCACCGACAAGCAGCCATTCAACTTCAAGAAGATCGGCCCCAAGGGGCAGAAAACCTTCGGCACCTCCATCATCCGCCACGACTGGAAATACGAGGAGTCCTCGCTGTTCGCGGGGAAGGCTTCCTACCCAGCCAAGCGGAACTGGTGGCCGATCTCCTCCGACGTCTACGAGGAGATCCTCCCCTCCATCGCCGACGCCTACCCCTACGGGGCCAAGGTGGTATTCTCCTACATGGGGGCCCCCACCTACTCGCTGCCGGCGGGGCAGACCCAGATCGAGGCCCTCACCAATCTGGAGAAACTGCCGCTCTACATCGCCAGCGACATACTTGTCGGACCCACCTCCATGTATGCCGACTACATCATCCCCGACCTCCACTACCTGGAGCGCTGGGAGTTCCAGGGTTCCCACCCCAACATGCCGGTGCGGATCCAGCCGGTGCGGCAACCGGTCATCGCCTCCCCCAACGAGGTAGTGACCGTATTCGGGGAACAGCAGCCGCTCTCCTACGAGACCTTCTGGCTCGCCCTGGCGGAAAAACTGGGCATGAAGGGGTTCGGCAAAGACGGCTTCGGCCCGGGACAGGATTTCAACCGCCCCGATGATTTCTATATCCGGATGGTGGTCAACCTCGCCCTGGACCGGAAGGAACCGGTCGCCGACGCCAGCCAGTCTGAGATGGAGCTGTTCCTGAAGAGCCGCCGCCATCTGCCGAAAGATGTCTTCGACCCGGACCGCTGGAAGGCGATCAGCGGCACCGCCTGGCCCAAGGTGGTGACGGTGCTGAACCGCGGCGGCCGGTTCGACAGCCAGTCCGTCACCTATAAAGGCGATCAGGTGGCCAACAAGTACGGCAAGCAGATCAATCTCTACCAGGAGAAGACCGCGGGCTGCAAGGACGCCTTCACCGGCAAGTCGTTCCATGGCATGGCCCGTTATGTGCCGGTAACCGACACCCTGGGGAACGCGCCGACGAAGCAGGCGGAGGGATACCCGCTCCACCTCATCACCCAGCGGGACGTCCGCCACTGCAAAGCCAGGACCATCACCAACCAGTACCTGACCGACAGCATGCCGGAGAACGGCATCATCATCCACACCAGCGATGCGAAGAAACTGGGCGTGAAGAGCGGCGACAAGGTGAAGGTGGTCTCCTCCACCAACCCGGACGGGGTATGGAACCTGCAGAACGGCACGAAAAAGCCGATGGTCGGCACGGTCCAGGTGACCGAAACCATCCGCCCTGGCGTCATAACCTTCACCCTGGGCCACGGCCACTGGGATTCGGGGGCCGCGGACGTGGTCATCGACGGCAAGACCGTCAAGGCCGACAAGCGCCGCGCCGCAGGCATTCACGCCAACGCCGCCATGTGGATCGACCCGCACCTGAAGAACACCTGCATGATCGACACGGTGGGTGGCAGCGTGTCCTTCTATGACACGAAGGTGAAACTGGTCAAGGTATAGGATTTTCTACCAAGGGCACAAAGCAAAAGGGGCGGAAACCCGTTACGGGACCGCCCCTTTTGCTTTGATGTTCAAATAGTAAAGCACCAACACTTTCACATGCAATGGCGACCCCGCTATCTGTGTCCGAAGAGCAGATGAATCAGATTTATGGGCCAGCCGGGCGGTGGCTCCTTGACCAGAATAGAGTAGGCTATCATCACGACGAGCAGGCCGATGATGATGTAAAGGGCTATTCTCGACGGCTTCATGGTTTCTTTGCCGGGATCCTTCGCCTCCATCCTTATTTCGTCCCTCCACCCAGCACCTTGTAGAGCGTCACCTGATTGGCCAGCCGGGTCAACCGGACCCCGATCAGGTTCTGCTGGGCGCCGTAAAGGGCGCGCTGGGCGTCCAGCACCTGCAGGTAGCTGTCCACCCCCTTTTCGTAGCGAGCCTGGGAAAGCTTGTAGCTTTCGGAGGTGGCGTCGGTGAGGGACTGCTGCGCCGCCAGCTGGTCGTCGATGGTCCCCCGCTGGGCAAGGGAGTCGGCCACTTCCCGGAAGGCAGTCTGGATCGCCTTTTCGTACTGGGCCACGGCAATGTCCCGGTCCACTTCCGACACCTTCAGCTTGGCCCGGTTGCTGCCACCGTCGAAGATGGGGAGGGAAATCTGGGGTGCGAATTTCCAGACAAAGGAATCTGACGTGAAGAGCCCCCCCAGATCGTCGCTGCCGAAGCCTACGGAAGAAACAAGCGTGATGCGCGGAAAGAACGCGGCCCGCGCCGCACCGATGTTGGCGTTTGCCCCCTTGAGGAGATTTTCGGCCTGGAGAATATCGGGGCGATTGAGCATGACGTCGGAGGGGAGACCGGGAGCCACATCCTTCATGGCGGTAATGGCTTCAGAGATGGATCCCGGAATGAGATCAGTCGGGACTGGCGAGCCAACCACCAGATTCAGCGCGTTCTCGTCCTGGGCCACCAGGGTGGTATAACGGGCAATGTCGACCCGCGCCGTATCCACGCTGGTCTGGGCCTGGTTGAGGTCGAGGGCGGAAGAGACGCCCGCCTCGAAGCGGCTCCTGGTGAGCTTGAGGGACTCCTGCTGGGCTGCAAGGGTTTCTTTGGCAAGATTCAGCCGCTCCCGGTCGGCCGCAAGCGCGAGCCACGTAGTGGCGACCTGGGAAACGAGGCTTATTTGCACACTCCGCTGCGCCTGTTCGGTGGCGAGGTACTGCTCCAGCGCCTGGTCCTTGAGGCTGCGCACTCGCCCGAACAGGTCGAGTTCATAAGAGCTGACGCCAAGACCGACGGTGTACTGATGAATGTTCACCGGCACACCTTTCCCGGAAAAGTCTTCGGACAGACGCTGCAAGGTAGCGGCGGCATTGGCGTCGACATGCGGCACGAGATCGGACCGCTGGATCTGGTACTGGGCACGGGTCCGTTCAATATTCAGGATTGCGACCCGCAGATCCCGGTTGTTCGCAAGTGCCAGGTCTATAACCTTTTGCAGTCGAGGCTCGACGAAGAAATCGCGCCAGGGGATGTCAGCTACCGGTTTCTGCGCTGACGTCCCTGTTTCCGTTGTATAGGCCGGACCGCCGGGCCAGTTGGCCGGTACCGGCGGCTCGGGACGGGTATAGCCGGGGGCCATGGTGCAGCCGGTGAACAGCAGCAGCGTGCCGGCGAGACAGTAATTCCTGAACGTCATATCAGTGCTCCTCTCCAACAGTTGCTACGGCAGGTTCTCCTGCGTGCGACGTGTATTTTTTCCGGCCGAACAGCCGCGAGACCATGACAAAGAAGAACGGGATGAAGATCAGGTCGATGAAGGTGGCCGAGAGCAGTCCGCCGGTGACGGCGGTGCCGATGGCGTTCTGGGCCGCGGCACCGGCCCCCTTGGTAAGAGCCAGGGGGAGGGTGCCGAAGAAGAAGGCCAGCGAAGTCATGATGACCGGGCGAAGCCGGATCTTGATCGCTTTCAGGGTGGCATCCACCAGTTCATGGCCATCATGTAACTGGGCCTTTATGAACTGGATGATGAGGATGGCGTTCTTGGTGGAAAGTCCCACGGTGGTGAGCAGGCCGATCTGGAGATAAACGTCGTTGGGGAGCACCCGCAGCGAAACCGCTGTGACTGCGCCGACCAGACCCAGCGGGAGCATCAGCAGGTTGACAAAAGGTATGGTCCAGCTCTCGTACAGTGCCGCAACGGAGAGAAACACCACCAGCAGCGAGATGGCATAGAGCGCCGGAGCCTGGGCTCCCGCCTTCTTTTCCTCGTAGGATAGACCGGTCCACTCGTAACCGATCCCGGCCGGCAGCTGGGCCGCCATCTTCTCCATCTCCGCCATCGCCTCGCCGGTGCTCACTCCAGGAGCCGCCTGTCCCATGATCTCCACCGAAGGAATACCGTTATAACGCTCCAGACGGGGTGAACCGTACCGCCAGTGGGCGGTGGCAAAAGCCGAAAACGGCACCATTTCGCCGGTTTTGTTGCTTACATACCAGCTGTTGATATCCTCCGGCAGCATCCGGTATCTGGCGTCCGCCTGGAGATAGACCTTCTTGACCCTGCCGTTCTGGATGAAGTCGTTGACATAGGTACTCCCCCAGGCAGTGGACAGCACGTTGTTGACATCGGCCAGGGAGACCCCCAGGGCGCCGGCCCGGACATCATCGATATCCAGCTTGAACTGGGGGGAGTCATCCTGGCCGTTGGGGCGGACCGCAATCAGTTTGGGGTTTTTCATGGCCATCCCCAGCAACTGGTTGCGCGCCTCCATCAGCTTTTCATGCCCAAGACCGCTGCGATCCTGCAGCATGAAGTCAAAGCCGTTTGCCTGGCCCAACTCCACAACTGCCGGAGGCGAAAAAGCGAAGGCGAGACCATCTTTGTACTTGGAAAACGCCGCCATGGCCCGGCCGGCAACGGCCGGCGCTTTCAGGTCAGGCGTCTTGCGCAGTTTCCAGTCCTTGAGCCTGACAAAGGCCAGCCCCATATTCTGCCCACGCCCGGCAAAGCTGAAGCCGGCAACCGTTATGATCGTTTCTACGGCATCTTTCTCCTTTTCCAGGAAATGATGTTCCATCTGCTCGATAAGCTTCAAGGTCCGCTCCTGAGTGGCTCCGGCCGGCAGCTGAACCTGGCAGATGATGAACCCCTGGTCTTCATCCGGCAGGAAGGCGGTGGGAAGCCGCAGGAAAAAGAACACCATGGCGGCGACTATGGCACCGTATATCACCAGGTAGCGCACCGGCTTGCCGAAGGAGCGGCCGACGATTCCTTCATACTTCGTCCTGCAGAAGTCGAACAGTTTATTGAACCACCGGAAGAATTGGCAGAACCAGCCGCACTCCCCCGGCTCATGCCCCTTTTCGATCGGCTTGAGAAGGGTGGCGCACAGGGCCGGGGTCAGGATCATCGCCACCAGTACCGAGAGAATCATGGCGGATATGATGGTGATGGAAAACTGGCGATAGATGACGCCCGTGGAACCACCGAAGAAGGCCATCGGCAGAAAGACCGCCGTGAGCACGGTGGCAATGCCCCAGAGGGCGCTGGTGATCTGCCCCATGGACTTGATGGTGGCGTCATGGGGCGACAGCCCTTCCTCGGACATGATCCGTTCCACGTTCTCGACGACGACGATGGCGTCGTCCACCAAAAGACCGATGACAATGACCAGGGCGAACATGGTCAGGGTGTTGATGGAGAAGCCGGCCGCCGACAGTACCCCCATGGTACCGAGAAGCACCACCGGCACGGCGATGGTAGGGATCAGGGTGGCACGGATGTTCTGCAGGAAGAGGAACATGATGACAAAGACCAGGAATACCGCCTCAAGCAGGGTCTGGACTACCTCTTCGATGGAGATCTTGACAAAGGGGGTGGTGTCGTAGGGATAGACCACCTTCACGCCGGGTGGCATGTATTTTTCCAGCTCCGCCATCTTGGCTTTGATCCGGTCCCCGGTATCCAGGGCGTTGGCGCCTGCCGCCAGCCGGATTGCCATACCCCCCAGCGGCTTCCCTTTGTAACGGGCTTCGATCTCGTAGTTCTCGGTGCCGATTTTACATTCAGCCACATCCTTGAGCTTGACCGTGGAACCATCGGGGTTGGTGCGCAGGACGATGGCACCGAACTGTTCCGTCGTCTGCAACAGCGTTCGGGCGGTGATGGTAGCGTTCAGCTGCTGCCCCGGAGCTGCCGGGTTGCCACCGAACTGGCCGGCGGAAACCTGGGCATTTTGTGCCTGAACTGCTGCAATCACGTCATTGGTGGTCAGATGATAGTTATTCAGTTTGGAAGGGTTCAGCCAGATCCGCATGGCATTCTGTGAGCCGAACATCTGTACTTCGCCGACCCCTTCAACCCGGCTTATGATGTCCTGGACGTTGGACACAAGGTAATCGGTCAGTTCATGCCGTCCCATGGAACCATCTTCCGACACCAGACCGACGATTATCAGGAAGTTCCTGGTGGACTTGACCACCTGGATCCCCTGCCGCTGGACGATCTGTGGCAGCAGTGGCGTTGCAAGCTGGAGCTTGTTCTGCACCTGAACCTGGGCGATGTTGGGATCGGTACCGGCCTTGAAGGTCAGGTTGATGGCTACGGCCCCGGCCGAGTCGCTGGTGGAGGACATGTAGATCAGGTTGTCGATGCCGTTCAGCTTCTGTTCGATTACCTGGGTGACGGTGTCCTGCACGGTCTGGGCAGAGGCACCGGGATACATGGCATTGATGGTGATCTGGGGGGGCGCGATCGGCGGGTACTGGGAGACCGGCAGGGTCTTGATCGACAGCAGACCGGCCAGCATGACCATGATGGCGATAACCCAGGCAAAAATGGGGCGTTCAATGAAAAAACGAGGCATGAAAAGCTCCTTAAAGAATCGTCAACTAAGGCCTATAGGACCTGTAGGTCCAATACGACCTATTATTTTTTCGCCGCAGGTTGTGCAGCAGCCGCCGGTGCGCCTTCCGCCGGCTTGCTGCCGAACGGGACAGCCTTGACGGTGGTGCCGGGACGCGCCTTCTGGATCCCTTCCAGGATGACCCGATCACCCGCTTTGAGGCCTTCGCCCACCAGCCAGTTGTCGCCGACGGTCCGGGCGACCTTGATGGTCCGCGGCTCCACTTTTTCTTCCGCCCCGACCACCATGACCATGGCTTCGCCGACCGGGTTGCGGGTAACCCCTCGCTGCGGCACCAGTATCGCCTGCTCGTTCACCCCTTCCTGCACCACGGCCCGGACGAACATCCCCGGCAGCAACTGCTGCTTCGGGTTGGGGAACAAGGCGCGGAGCGTGACCGATCCGGTGGTCGGTTCCACGGTGACGTCGGAAAACTTGAGGGTTCCTTCCAGCGGATAGGTCGCACCGTTTTCCAGCAGCAGCTTAACTTTTGCGCCGGCCGCTCCTCCCTTTTTGAGCAGGCCGCTTGCCAGGCTTTGCTGCAGGCGGAGCAGTTCGGCGCTTGACTGGGTGATGTCCACATACATGGAACCCAGATTCTGGATTGTGGCCAGGGGAGCAGACTGGTTGGCGGTCACCAGCGCCCCGTCGGTCACCGTCGACTTGCCGATACGACCCGATATGGGTGCTGTCACCTTACTGTACGCCAGGTTGATCCTTGCCGTCTCCACTGAGGCCTTGGCAGCTGCCACCTCCGCCTCGGCCTGCTTGAGCGAGGCACTGGCATCGTCGTAGTCCTGTTGGCTCACGGCCTTGATCTTCACGAGGTCGCGGAAGCGCTCCTCCTTGAGACGGGCAGGGATCAGGTTCGCCTCGGCGCGGGCAAGAGCCGCCTTTGCGCTTGCATATGCAGCCTGGTAGGTGGCCGGATCGATCTGGTACAGCACCTGGCCGGCCTTGACGTCACTCCCTTCGGTGAAAATCCGTTTCTGGACGATTCCACTCACCTGAGGTCTGACTTCAGCTACCAGATAAGCGGAAGTGCGGCCGGGAAGTTCCGTAGTAACTGCAGCCCGTTGGGTCTGGATGGTTATTACGCCGACTTCGGGGGGACCGCTGGGCGGAGGGGTGGATTTTTTCTTGCCGCATCCGGTCACCGTCACGCCGACAACCAGAATTCCTGCAACGGCAATCAGCTTTGCTCTGCTCGTGGTTTGCATAAACACCTCAATGGATTTGAAGAATTACCAGCCGAGCCGGCTGGAGCTATCTGGCTGGAAGCCAGCCTTATTTGTCTTTTCTGAAAAAAGCGATAACAACGATAAGCGCCCAGAGCGCCATTGTGACAGCAACAAAGAGGTTCATCCGCATCATCCTCTGCCTAGGAGACCAACTGAATGAATATTCATTCAAAAATCAGCCCATATACTCCGTTACTAACGCCCTTACCGCCTCACCCCATCCCAGCATGCCTCCACGGTCCGGACGATAAGGGCGTCGTCCAGGGTGATAAACCCGAGGATGTGATCCCGCGCCACGGAGAGAAGGGGGCCGAAGGCCAGGGCAAAGAGGATCGGAAGGGGGAAATCCTTCATCACCTGCTGATAGATTCCCTCATCGAAGAGCATGCAAAAGAGGTTGCCTTCCCCCTTTTTCCCCTGCAACTTGTCCCGACGATGCTCCACGCCGTAAGGTGAGTTGTGAAACTGCTCCAGGTAGCGAAAATCGCGGGGGTTTTCGATGAAGAACCTGAGCACCGCCGTACCAATATGGAGAAATCGCTCGCGGAACGGTTTTTCCGTTACATACCCCTCCTGTATAGCTGTGGACAGCTTGTCTTCCACCTCGCGGTAGAGCTCGGCGATGAGTACGTCTTTGTTCTCGAAGTAGCGGTAGATCGTCCCCGCCCCGACCCCCGCCCTTTCGGCAATCATGGCCATCGGGGCGCCGTGGAATCCATGCTCGGCGATGAGTTCCAGGGCGGCACGGAAAATCTCTTCTCGTTTTTCAAGTTTCATCATAAACAGCTCCCGGAATGAACGTTCATTCCAAACTATAATTAGTGGCCACCGTTGTCAAGTTGTTTTTGCCAATGGTCAGTCAGCGTTGAAGAAATCTTCTGTTCTTCAACGGGAGGGATCACTGTGACAGAAACAAACACGAAAGCCCCCGCTCCGGAAGGAAGGGGGCTTTCGTTGTTTCGGAATGTGACATGCCACTGCCGGCCAGAATCAGTACACTTCGTTAACCTTCGGCAGGAGTGAGCGTTTCCTTTTTTGCCTTTCTGGGTGCCGGCCGGGCTTTCACCACGGCAACGACTTCCGGGGGAGGTAAATAGGATGCAGCTTCAGCCGGTTGCAGGGTGTCGAAATGAGATGCCGCTATTTTCCGACTAACGCCGTCACTGAACAGGATCGTCGCCCGGTTGTCATTCACATCCAACACCTTGCCGGAACCCCACTGCAGGGCACCCGCGTGACTTACAAACTTGCCTGTCTTGATTATCATTGGTTCTGACCTCATCTATCTGAAGGGGTGGTAGGTCCTGCATTTAATATTCATAGACAGTATCAGCCGTCCCTCACAGTCAATTTATTACTTGGCCAGTCAGGGCAACATACACTACATAATGACGCAATACAGCATTTATAGCAAGCTATATATACGTTTACGCTTGTGCCGTCTAAGATACTGCCGTCTTGTCATATCTTAATGGGCAAACTGATACTGCTCATAGTGTAAGAGATTCCACATATCGGCTCCCGGCAAATCCAGTGGGAAAAAGGCTGGCCGGATTTTCCCTGCTATTTATTTCAGGACACCCCAGATTAAATAGATTGACATTGCTTATTGAAAGCTGTTAGGGTGACGTACGTTCGGAATTTGTGCCGGACAAAACTAAGAAGAAGTATCAGGAGAAAGAACACAATGGTAAACGGAACAGTGAAGTGGTTTAACGACGCGAAGGGTTTTGGGTTTCTTGAGCAGGAAAGCGGTGAAGATGTATTTTGTCATTTCTCCGCCATCACAGGCGACGGGTTCAAATCCCTTGCCGAAGGCGATCGCGTAACGTTCGAAGTAACCAAGGGTCCGAAAGGGCTTCAGGCCGCGAACGTGACACGAGTCTAAATAGAACTCGAGTCGGAACCAGAAAGCCCCGGAGAAATCCGGGGCTTTTTTTGTGTGGCACCATCCTGGCACGCGTTTTCCTACATGTTGTGGCATGCGAAACAGAGGATGCTTCGGTTAGAACCCACGGCGAGGTGTTTCGACTCGCGGTTGAGCGGGTCATGGCAGGTGATGCAGCTCAGCTTGCCTTCCACGAGTACCATATTCTGGGGCAGTTCCGCCGCACTGTGCAGGTTCTTCTTGAGGAGCGATGCCGCCTCGTAATCCATGCCGATGGGGTGATTGGAGGACATTTTCGCCATCTCCGCATTCACGACGCCGGCCGGCAAGCCCGGACCGCCATTGACCACCACTCCCTTCTCGTCATGGCAACCGAGACAACCTTGGGAAACCGAATCGATCTGTCGCTCCTGTTTGCCTCCGGGAAATATCGACAGATTGATGCGGAACCGTTCATCGCTGGTCGCCCGTTCCTGAGCCGCCCGATGCATCTCGTCTCTCATGGTGAGAAATTTTTCTCGCGGGCCGGTTTCACCCAGGTAGACCGCATAGTCGCACATGGAATTGGAGGTGCTCTCCGCCGTCACTTGGCCGCTGTCAGCCACCACTGCAAGCAAGGCGGCCGAGCAGATGCTCGCCGCGACCAGACCTTTCCTGAACCAATTTACTACGTGATGATTGTTCACCATAGACAGACCCTCCTGGGCCCGGTTGCCAAGCAGTTCACGCAACAACCTGGGCCAAATGCGTGATATTTCGGCAACCCGGCTGTCTCAGTGAGACCCTGTGAGCTTTCCGCCCCACCCTCGCGGATGGTTAAGTATTGTCGTCTATCAACTGGTGAATGATAGTTTCGGGATTATTCCCGTGTCATTGCCATAGTGTGTCTCGTCGTCTCCTGCCATCACCCCCTTTCCCTATAAAAAAAACAGCCGGGTTGCCGGAATATCAATGATATTTCGGCAACCCGGCTGTCTCGTTGAGACCCTGTGGGCTTTCCGCCCCATCCTCACGGATGGTTGAGTAGTATCGCCTATCAGTAAAACAAAGTTATTTTCTTGCCCATTATATGCATTATTCCCCAGCTGTCAACCTTTTTCTCATGATATCAGCGAGTTGCCTAGCCGGCCCCTGTAGTAAGGCAATGTTGATCCTGTCAGAGTCCAGATCCCTTCGTGACGGATTGCCGCAAGTTCAGTATCCCTCGAAACCGCGCTGAATAGGACTTAAGGTATTGGCAGTATATTTAATGAACTCGGTGTGGTACCAATGAAGCGGTCACCATGATCTTCCCAGAATTCTCCACGAGGTAATCCGATGGCAAAGCCAAATTTCCAGTTTCAGAAACGGCAGAAAGAGTTGGAACGAAAAAAGAAAAATGAAGAAAAACTGCAACGTAAACGTGAAAAGAGCCTTGGTCTGACCGAAGAAAATCCGGAGCAACCCGTTGAGGAAACGGATTGAAGCAGGGAGGGCCTCTGCCATCCGCTCATAAGCCCCATAGATGTTGACGCCCCACCCCGCTTTCGCGGATAATGTGTCGTTAAGCTGGATCAAGGGAGGAGAAGAGATGGAACAAGGGGAAACGACGTTCAAGGCGCTGGTGGTTGAGAAGACGCCTGACAAGCAGT
The DNA here is from genome assembly GCF_018476905.1 of Geomobilimonas luticola. Taxonomy (GTDB): domain Bacteria; phylum Desulfobacterota; class Desulfuromonadia; order Geobacterales; family Geobacteraceae; genus Geomobilimonas; species Geomobilimonas luticola. Next base: position 1,082,606 of record NZ_JAHCVK010000001.1, on the reverse strand, counting down.
TCCTGCGGAAAATCCGGGAGCGGAGCATCGGCGACCTGCCGCCGGGAGACCTGGTGGTGCGGGTCCACTACTCCTCCCTCAACTACAAGGATGCCCTCTCCGCCACGGGGCATCCGGGGGTGACGCGGCAGTTCCCCCACACCCCAGGCATCGACGCGGCTGGAGTGGTTATTTCCTGCGAAAGCGGCGACTTCGCGCCGGGGGACAAGGTGCTCGTCACCGGCTACGACCTGGGGATGGAGACCGACGGCGGTTTCGGGCAGTACATTCGTATACCCTCGGCCTGGGGGATTCGGCTCCCTGAAGGGCTGACGTTGCGGGAGAGCATGGCGCTGGGGACTGCCGGTTTCACGGCGGCCCTGTCGGTGCTGAAGCTGGAACTGGCAGGCGTCAAGCCGGATGACGGCGACATCCTCGTCACCGGCGCCACCGGCGGCGTCGGCAGCATCGCCGTCTCGATCCTTTCCCAGGCAGGATACAGGGTGGTGGCGGCCACCGGCAAGAGCGCCGACGAAGAGTATCTCAAGGACCTGGGTGCTGCAGAGGTGATCGGCCGGGACGAGGTGGCGGCAGGAGCGGAGAAGACCCTTCTCCCCGAGCGGTGGGCCGGCGGGGTCGATGTGGTCGGTGGCACGACCCTGGCGGCAGTGCTCAAGAGCACGCAGTACGGCGGCACGGTCACCTGCTGTGGACTGGTCGCCTCACCGGAGCTGCCGGTGAACGTCTACCCCTTCATCCTCAGGGGGGTGAGCCTCGTCGGCATCGACTCGGTCCAGTCCCCCCGGGAGACGCGAGAAGAGGTATGGCGGCGTCTCGCCACCAGCTGGAAGCCGGACCGGCTCGACGGGATGGTGACCGAGTGCACCCTGCCGGGGCTGGAGTTGATGTTCCAGGCGATCCTCCACGGCGGCATCACGGGGCGCGTGGTGGTCAACCTGCTGGAAAGCTGAACCATTTACACACCGACAGGAGAGAACCATGAAGAAATCTGTGGGGGCAAAGACCCTCCTCTTCCCAACGCCGGTCCTGCTGGTAGGCACCTATGATCATGAAGGAAAACCGAACCTTATGAACGCCGCCTGGGGTGGCATCTGCTCCTCCCACCCCCCGAGCATCGCCGTCTCCCTGCGTAAGGAGCGGCATTCCTTTGCCGCCATCGTGGAACGCAAGGCATTCACCATCGGCATCCCGTCGGAAGCCCGGATGAAGGAAGCCGATTACGTCGGCATCTTTTCGGGGCGGGACACGGACAAATTTGCCGCCACCGGCCTCACCCCCGTCAGAAGCGACCTGGTGGACGCTCCCTACGCGGCGGAGGTCCCCATCGTCCTGGAGTGCCGCCTGCTCCATACCCTGGAACTCGGCATCCACACCCAGTTCGTCGGTGAGATCGTCGATGTAAAGGCGGATATCGCGGTGCTCGGCGAAGACGGCCTTCCCGATATCCTGAAAATCAAGCCTCTCGTCTTCGATACCGCACACCGGGGCTACCACGGTATCGGGCCGTTCCTGGGGCAGGCATTCTCGGTGGGGAAAAAGCTGTAACCGGGGGGGGATGCGCATGGAAGAGCGGATAGGAGAAGAAATCCGGCGTTTCGTGGCGGAGAGTCAGGGGAACCGTTTTCCCGATGACAGCGGCCCCTACTTCGACGAACCTCTCGTCGGTTTCGCGGCGGCTGCTGACCCGCTGTTCAGCGACTACAAGAAGATCATCGGCGACTTCCACCTGATGCCGTCCGAACTGCTGGACGGGGCGGCAACGGTGATAGTCTGGGTTTTGCCAGTCACGGCGGCAACGCGGATGACCAATCGCCTGGAAAGCGACTGGCCTTCCCGGAAGTGGGCCCTCACCCGCAGCCACGGCGAGACCTTGAACGGCACTCTCCGGCGGCACCTGGTGGCACACCTGGAAGGGCTCGGCCACCAGGCCGTAGCCCCCCAGTACTCCCCCGCCTGGAAGGAATTCGCCGACACACCGGTCGGCATCGCCTCAACCTGGTCCGAGCGACACGCCGCCTACGCCGCCGGCCTCGGCACCTTCAGCCTTTCCGACGGCCTCATCACCGAGCGGGGAATTGCCCACCGGGTGGGGAGCGTCATCACCACCCTTACCCTCTCCCCCACCCACCGTACCGCCCCGGACCATCGGCACAACTGCCTCTGGTACCGGGAGGGGAGCTGCGGCATCTGCATCGGCCGCTGCCCCGTGGGGGCCATCACCTTTGCCGGCCATGACAAGCCCCGTTGCCGCGAATTCGTCTATGGCGCCGCCCCCCGGGAAGTAAGCGAGCGTTACGGCGTCCAGCAGACCGGCTGCGGCCTCTGCCAGACCCGCGTTCCGTGCGAGGCGGCCGTGCCGCGGGGGAGATTGCACTCAGCGGCACCGACGGACACGGGCAGGTAACCGCCCGGCATCATGCATCAAGACACAGCTTCCTGCGCCGCGCCATCCACAGGTCGAGAGCTTCCCGGACGACTTCCGAGACATTCCGGGATGTGCTCTTGGTGACCCGCTCCAGAAGCCGTTTTTCCTGGTCGCTGATTCTCAGGGAGACGACGTTGGTCAGGGCATGCTCATCCTTTTTCCGGGTCTTTATTTTCTTCGGCTCGCGGGAATATTTTTTGTGAATGGACATCGGTCATTCTCCTTTCTTGTCTGGTTTCTTCCTCTTTCCCCCACATCAGTTACCATCCACCCCGGGCCATACCCTCCAGTCGGGCAATCCGCTCCTCCATGGGGGGGTGGGTAGAGAACAGCTTCAGCAGGCTGCCGCCGGTCAAGGGGTTGACGATGAACATGTGGGCCGTTGCCGGGCGGGCCTCCTGCATCGGCAGCACCTGGGAAGCGTTGTGCAGCTTGCGCAGGGCATTGGCCAGCGCCAGGGGACGGCCGCAGATGCGGGCGCCGGTTTCGTCCGCCAGATACTCGCGGGAACGGGAGACCGCCATCTGGATCAGCATGGCGGCGATGGGGGCGATGATCGCCATGGCCAGGGAACCGATGAGGCCGCCGGCACCTTCCTCGTCATCGCCTCGCCCGGCGCCCAGCATCGCTCCCCACTGGAGCATGTTCCCCAGCATGGAAATGGCGCCGGCAAAGGTGGCGGCAATGGTGCCGACCAGGATGTCCCGGTTCTGGACGTGGGCGAGTTCGTGGGCCATGACCCCCTCCAGCTCTTCGGGGGAGAGGATCCGGAGAATCCCCTCCGTGGCGGCAACGGCAGCATGGGCGGGATTGCGGCCGGTGGCAAAGGCGTTGGGGCTTTCGGACGGGATGATGTAGACCTTGGGCATGGGAAGGCCGGCCTGCTGGGCCAGACGCCGGACCATCCCGTAGAAGGAGGGGTGGTCGTGCTCACCGATCTCCTGGGCGCCGTACATCTTCAGGACGATCTTGTCGGAAAACCAGTAGGAGAAAAAGTTCATGGCGAGGGCCATGAGGAAGGCGAAGACCATGCCGGTCCTGCCGCCGATGGCGCTTCCCATGATGACCATCAGCACGGTGAGGAGGGAGAGGAGAAGGGTTGTCTTGAGTCGATTCATCGTGTTTACCTCCGACGATATGGCCAGGGAAAATCCTGGCTGTTGTTCGCCGGGGGTAATAAAAAAGACCTTCACCCCCGGCATGGTTGCCTGGAATAAAGGTCTTGTTGGCAGGAATCTGCCCCGGTCCCGGGCCTTGCGGCCGTATTGACGGGATCCGGGTCGGCCTTGTACGTGTGGCCGATAACTACTCCCCTTTATGCTACGTCCCAAATTTAATAATTCATGCGGCCGATGTCAAGGGGAAAAAGAATCCCTTCCGAGTTGCTCCGAAAATTCGCAGTTTCTTTCTGTTTGCCTTCTACCTTTCCTCGTGCTCGCGACACAAGAACATTGGTTGAATGATGTACAACCAATTATCTTAATCTGTTAAGCCAAACGCAAACAAAAAAACACCCCGGCTTCCAGCCAAATGTAAAACAATTTTATTTCATATTGACAGCCCACCATACCTCCCTGTAAGTTGTCCCTTGTCAACAGCACACCGTCAGAACAGGCGTGGCAAGACAGCGACATTGCCGGCGGAAACCGCCGGACACAGCAGGAGCATCATGGATTCTTCCGACGCAAAAGTGCTCTGGACAAAACCATACCTTCTCACCATCGTGGCAACCTTTCTCATCTACACCCCCTTTGCCCTTTTTCTCCCCGTCCTGCCGGTCTACGTCATGAAAGAACTGCACGGCTCCACCCTGGCCGCCGGGGGCGCCAACTCCCTGTTTTTTCTTGCCGTGGTCCTGTTCCGAACCCAGACGGAGCGGTTCGAGCTGATGATGGGAAAAACAAAAACGCTGGCCGGTGCGGCGTTCCTCTTCATGGTAAGCAACGCCCTGCTGCTCGCTGCCGGCTCCACCACGGCGGTCATGGCCATCCGCTTTTTCAGCGGTGCCTGTTTTGCCGTCGCCAGCACGCGCCTCATGGCCATGGGGGGTGAAATCGTCCCGTCCGCCCGGAAGGCGGAAGGGATTGCCTACGTGGCGGCAGCCGTCACCGTGGGCATGGCGGTAGGTCCGTTTCTCGGTTTAACCTGTGCCAGGGTGAGCGGGTATCCCTTGGTATTCGGGCTTGCAGCCCTCATGACCCTCGGGGGGGCGCTCGTCTCCCTGCTCATAGCGATTCCCCAACGAACGGGAACCATGCCTGCCGCGGCGGAGACGATCGGCTTCCGTACCCTTTTCGAGCCCCGGGCCATACCCGCGGCCATCGTCATGATGCTCATCATGCTGGCAGTGACCGCGGTCCTTTCCTTCGTATCCGTCTATGCCGATACGCTCCACCTACCCAGGGTCTCGGCCTATTTTTTCGTCGTGCTCGCTCTCTGTGCGGTCGGCTCCCGCCTGCTGGCCGGCAACGCCTATAACCGTTACGGCGCAAACGCCGTCATCTACCCTGCCACCATGTTCCTTGCCGGGGGGCTGTTTCTCCTCAGCACAGCGCGCAGCTCGGTCGAAATGTTCGCCGCCGCCCTGTTGATCGGCTTCACCTACGGCATTCTCGTGCCGACCATGCAAACCCTCGCCTTCGCCAAATCCCCTCCCCACCGGACAGGCGCCGCAGCCGCCACCTACTACACTTTTTTCGATTTCGGCATGAGCGCCAGCGCCTACCTGGTCGGCGCCGCCATTCCCTACCTGGGATATTCACGCATCTACCAGCTTCTCGGATTGCTGGTCCTGGCCGTCACCCTCCTCTACCGGCAGACCTGTGACCGGAACCACCCGGAACGTCCGCGACTGGTGGCTGATGGCGAGTCGCCGTAGCCGGGGCGGCAAACGCAGACGCGCCCCCTTCAGAAGAGTCCGAGATGCAAAAGGGGCGCCCTATAGCGCCCCTCCCTTTGTAACCACCCCATCATGCACGTCCTACGGCGGGACAGGATCACTTCCCCTTCGACCGCACGACCACCACCAACAGGTACGCCACCACCACCCCGTTCACCGCCAGGACCGTCATCCTGGGCCAGGTTATCCCCTGCACCACTTCGTACAGCTCGATGGGAATGTACATCCCGCCGCTCAGAAGCCCGAACCACTCGGCCCATGGCCGCTGCTTCCAGAGTCCGTACGCCTCGGCGAAGCGGATCGCGGCATAGAACATGGCCCCCAGGGCCATGGACCAGAGCTTCATGTCCGTCAGCCTGCCGGAGAGATCGAGAAAGACCCGGGGATAGTGGCTGGCGGGGTTGATGTGGAAGTGGCGGACCAGCTGTTCCGCCGCGGCATGGAGGTCATGGTGGATGAGGGCCAGCAGACCGAAGCCCACCAGGAGCACCAGTGCACCCTTCGCCCCTTCCAACAGCGCAATCGCCCGCAGCCCTCTCGACGACGGATGGAATTTTTTCCTCTTTTTACCCAAGGACGCTCCCTACCCCTTCGCCCGTTCGTACTGCACCGGCCAGACATGCTCCGCCTTCAGCACCGTTGCCGCATGGATGGGCCAGTAGGGATCTCGCAGCATCTCCCGTGCCAGGAGCACCGTGTCGGCAATCCCCGTGGCAATGATCTGCTCCGCCTGCACGGGGCTCGTGATCATCCCCACTGCCCCGGTGGCGATCGACACCTCCCGCCGGATGGCAGCGGCAAAGGGGGTCTGGTAGCCGGGCCCCACGGGAACGTTCGCATGGGGCATCAGCCCCCCCGACGAGCAGTCGATGAGATCGATCCCCAGCTCCTTCAGCCGCCGGCAGAGGACCAGGGACTGCTCCAGGTCCCAGCCACCCTCCACCCAGTCGGTGGCCGAAATTCGCACGAACACCGGCAGGTCGGCAGGCCAGATCTCCCGCACCGTCCGGGCGACCTCCAGGGGAAAGCGCATCCGGTTCTCCAGGCTCCCCCCGTAGTCGTCGGTCCGCCGGTTGGCAAGGGGGGAGAGGAACTCGTTCAGCAGGTAGCCGTGGGCCATGTGCACCTCCACCACCTGAAACCCGGCCGCCAGCGACCGACGCGCACCGGCGGCGAACTGCTCCCGGATTTCCTCCATTTCCTCAAGAGCAAGCTCCCGGGGGACGGGGTGGCCGGTATCGAAAGGAAGCGGGCTCGGTGCCGCAGTCTGCCAGCCGCCATTGCCCGCTTCCACGGGACCGCCCCCATGCCAGGGGGCGCTGCAGGAGGACTTGCGGCCGGCATGGGCCAGTTGGAGGGCCGGCACGGCCCCCTGCTCCCGGATGAAGCGGGCGATGGGGGCAAAAGCCTCCCCGTGGGGATCGCTCCAGATGCCGCTGTCGTCCGGGCTGATCCTCCCCTCGGGAGAGACCGCCGTCGCCTCCACCATCACCAACCCCGCCCCACCCACGGCACGGCTCCCCAGGTGGACCAGGTGCCAGTCGGTCGGCATGCCGTCCCGGCTGGAATACTGGCACATGGGGGAGACGAAGATACGGTTGCGAAACGTCAACCCGCGTAGCGTGAGGGGTGAAAACAGACGGCTCATGGTGTTCTCCTTGCGCAGGCTACTTCCCCGGAGGGGTAGTGGTGAGATAGACGGGGAACGGGTCCGACTCCCAGGTCACTTCCGGGTAGAGGGAGTCGTTGAGGCGGAGGTACGTGCCGTCCACCCCCGACTCGGCCCACCAGCAGTTCTCCCCCCGGACGGGGAGCTTGTCGAACAGGTAGAGATGCTTATCCTTGTCGCGTGCCAGAAACATATCGAGCCTCCTTCAGGTCAGCGGCAGATTGGCCGGAACAGCCGGGTCGGTTGACTTTTGAACCTCCTGCTTTCAATCGAGCCTTTTGCAAAAGCCTTGACAAGTCCCCCTCCCTTTATGGGAGGGGGTCAGGGGGAGGGCAAAACTGCCTTCACTCCCCTCTCCCTGGCCCTCCCCCACAAAGGGGGGAGGGAATATTGTGGAAGTTTTGCAACACGCTCAATCTGTAGCTTTTAATCTATACCATAAAAATGCGGAGATTGACACCCATGGCAGCACGCGAGAAGGACAACCGTGACGGTTGAACCCGAGGTAATGCTAGCGGAGGTTATTCAGCCGAGGCGGATGAGGAGGGCGCCGGCCAGGATAACCAGCGCCGCCCCGAACCGTATCCGGCCGCACGACTCGCCGAGGAAGAAGATGCCGATGAGCACCCCCATGAGGATGCTCACCTGGCGCACCGGCACGGCGTAGCTCACGGGGGAGAGATTGAGGCCGTAGCGAAAGGTGAGAAACGACGCCATCATCACCGGGCCGCTCACGAGGATGAGCCCCCAGTGCTCCCGCAGTTCGGCAACAATGTGGGGATGGTAGCGGGGGCGGAGGATATTGAAGCTCATGATCCCCAGCATGATCAGGACGAGAAAATAGGTGAAGTAGAGGGGGGAGTAGTCGCGGACGCCGACCTTTTCGGCGATGGAGCCGAGGGAGTAGATGAATCCCGCCGCCAGGGCGTACTGCACCGACCGGGAACCGAGATTGCGGAATGGGCGGATGAACTCGGAAAAGGAGAGACGCTCCATCTGCACCGAGAAGGCCCCGAAGATGACGACCAGAATGCCGGCGATCCCGAGGGGCGTCAGTCGCTCCCGCAGGAGCCACATCCCCCAGATGGGGACATAGACCATGGAGGTCTGACAGAGGGGGTAGACCACCGACAGGTCCCCCTCCTGGTAGGCGCGGCCGTTCAGCAGGTGGTAGAGGACGAAACAGACCGCCCCCACCGTCACGAGCAGGAGCGTCGTCACGTCGGGCCAGTGGAACCGCTCCGGCACCAGCGGCAGGGTGACCGTAAAGAGTCCGCCTGAGGCGACGAACATCCACCAGATGAAGACCGTCTTGTGACGGCTCCGCTTCACCAGCAGGTTCCAGAGGGCGTGCATGACGGCAGAGATGACGATGAGGATAAAGGCGAGGGTACTCACCCGGGGAGTATAGCGAAAACGGATTTTTTTAGCGAGACTAAAATTTTAATTATACTTGATAGTCGGGATAAGTTGGCTCAGCAGTTCAGCAATAATTTAAATTCATTGGAAAAATCATTTACAGCCTGTCGAGGAATGCGTATATTTTTGATGTATTGAACCATGGCAAAAGGGAAAAACGAACGAGGGGTTCACGCCAATACAAGTAGTTACGAAGTAGTTACGCAGAAAAGGAAGAAAATGGAATTTGTGCTAAAACGCCTTCCAGAGTATACGGACGAAGCACTGTTTATGGAAATTAGACGTGTAGCCGAACTTATTCAGCATCCAACGATCTCCACCACGGAGTTCAGGAAACACTCCCGAGTCAGTCCGTCTACAATTCAGAAGCGTTTCGGAAGTTGGGAGCAAGCACTTTGTGCTGCCGGCTTATCTGAACGTTTCGATTCTTCAAATAAGGAAGTGCGCAAAGAGGATATTATCTCAGAACTCCAAAGGGTTTCGAATCTTCTTGGTGTCAAAGAGTTCAGTAGGAAGCAGTTCAATGCGAATGCAAAATTTACAGATGCTGTAATCAGAAGAGCCTTTGGCACGTGGCACAAGGCAATGCAGGCTGCTGGTTTGTCAACAAATGCATTGGGCAAACGGTACACAGATGAAGAGTGTTTCGAGAATTTATTGCAGGTCTGGAGCCATTACGGGCGAGCTCCACAGCATAGAGAGATGACAATTGCCCCGTCCGTAGTTGGCCCCAAGGCATACACTCTCAGGTGGGGCTCGTGGACAAAGGCACTATATGCATTTGTGGAGCGGGTCAACAGCGATGTTCAGTCCGCTGATGCCCCGCCGGGAATCGATTCCGGTGCTTCAATCAGTCAATATTCAACAAAAAAATCAAAAGTAGAAGAAGAAAATTGTCGGGACATAAAACTGGGGCTTCGATATACCGTACTCAACCGAGACCGCTTTAAGTGCGTACTCTGCGGAAATTCTCCAGCTATGTCTATTGATTGCCGCCTTCATGTAGACCACATTATCCCCTTTTCGAAGGGAGGCAAGACAGAGATTTGTAACCTTCGCGCGCTTTGTCAGCACTGCAATCTTGGTAAAAGCAATCGAATGGAAGAGGGTGCCTAACAAGGCCAGTGGAGCGGCTACGGCGAAAAGCCGCCGCCCCGCTCACCGCCCACGACGTTATGCGAATTAAGATGAAGTAACACGTCCATAGACCAGGAGGGGTGACATGAATAAGCACGCAAAGAATACGATTTGCCTTTGGTACGATGGCGACGCCGAGGAGGCGGCGCGATTTTATGCCAGGACCTTTCCAGATTCATCCGTTGGCGCGGTGCACCTCGCGCCGGGGGACTTTCCTTCCGGGAAAAAAGGGGATGTGTTGACGGTCGAGTTTACCGTGATGGGAATTCCCTGCCTCGGGCTCAATGGCGGACCCGAGGTCAAACACAACTGGGCATTTTCGTTTCAGGTCGCAACCGTCGACCAGGCCGAAACCGATCGTTACTGGAACGCCATCGTCGGCAACGGTGGTGAAGAGAATGCGTGCGGCTGGTGCCAGGATAAATGGGGCTTGTCCTGGCAGATTACGCCGATCGCGCTGACAGAAGCGATAACCGATCCCGATCCCGCCGCTGCCAAGCGTGCTTTCGATGCAATGCTGGAGATGAAAAAGATCGACATCGCTGCAATCGAGGCGGCGCGCCACGATTGAATGTGTAATCTTCGAAGCGTGCATCTCGGAAGCACAGGGCCCCGTTAACATCCCCAAAACTATCCCCCCTGCCCAAAGGAATCGTCCAAGTTTTTGTCACGCACAAAGTGACACAAGCTATTGACACGCACCGCGTGACAAATTATAGTGGTTCATGTGATCAAAACATTCGCCGACAAGCATACGCAGCAACTCTACCTCACCGGCAAGTCACGACGTTTGCCTGCGGATGTCACTGGCAGGGCGGTTCGCCGGCTGGAATACATAGACCTGGCTAGCAGCCTCGACGACCTGAAAGTCCCACCCAGCAACCGTCTCCATCCACTGAAGGGAGATCGTACCGGCCAGCATTCAATATCCATCAATGATCAGTGGCGGATCTGCTTTCGTTGGGAAGACGGCGACGCTTTTGACGTGGAAATAACCGACTATCACTGAGGTACACCATGAGTATCAAGAACAGAGGAAAACGCCAGATTCCCCCGACCCACCCCGGTGCCATGCTCCGCGAGGATTTCATGCCGGATTACGGGTTGACCGTCGCCACTCTTGCCGAAACGCTCGGCGTGTCGCGCCAGACCGTGAACGAACTGCTCCGTGAGCGGCGGGCACTTACCCCAGCCATGGCGCTCCGGCTTTCCCGCCTGTTCGGCAACAGCCCCGAATTCTGGCTCAATGCCCAACGGGCAGTGGACCTGTGGCAGGCAGAGAAGGAACTGGCGAACGACCTGGGACGGATTCGCACCCTCCGGGCGGCGTAACACAACTTCTTCACGGTAATTGCCGCCTATTCTCCTGTTGACACCCCGCCGGGGAGCGGTGTATTACATGAAGGCTTTTACTCGGAAAAGAGGAGAAACGACGCAATGATCAAGATCGATTTCGACAAGATGGGGGGGCTGATCCCCGCCATCATCCAGGACTACGAGAACGGTGAGGTGCTGATGGTCGCCTTCATGGACCAGAAGACCCTGGACCTGACCCTGAAGGACGGCAAGACCTGGTTTTTCAGCCGGACCCGGAACAAGTACTGGATGAAGGGGGAGGAGTCGGGGAACACCCAGGAGGTGATGGAGGTTCTCACCGACTGCGACGCCGACACCGTGGTGATCAAAGTGAAACAGAACGGCCCCGCCGCCTGCCACACGGGAAACCGGAGCTGTTTCTACGTCCGCTGGGAGAACGACCAGTGGGTGGAGCATTCCAAGCCGCTGTTCGACCCGAACGAAGTTTACAAAAAATAAGCTTTTTTGACGCAGATGCGCAAAGAGAACCTTAAATCATTCGGGACACGGAAAAGTCGGAAAAATCGGGATATCAGCGGATTCAGGCCCAACTTCAACCAAACCCAAATCAGAGGTTTATCCGCCTTTATCGGATGTTCTCCGCTTTTTCCGCGTTCAATTGTGTTTTTGGGTTAAATGTATTTTTTTGCGCCTTAGCATCGTTGCGTCAGAATTCATAGTCAAGAATTGAGAGGTTTCCATGTCAAATATACTGAAATTCGGCATTCCCAAGGGGAGCCTGGAAGACGCCACCGTTGACCTGTTCAAGCAGGCGGGGTGGAAGGTGGGAATTTCGTCCCGCAGCTACTTCCCCACCATCGACGACGACGAGATGAACTGCAAGCTGATCCGTCCCCAGGAGATGGGGAAGTACGTTGAGAGGGGAACCATCGACGTGGGGATCGCCGGCCGCGACTGGGTCCGGGAAAACGACTCGGACGTGATGGAAGTCTGCGAGATGGTCTACTCCAAGGTCTCCCGCCGGCCGGTCCGCTGGGTACTGGTGGTGGCACAGGACTCCAAGGTGCAGAAGCCGGAAGACCTCCATGGCGCCACCATCTCCACCGAGCTGGTCGGCTTCACCAAGCGCTACTTCGCCGAGCGGAACATACCGGTGACGGTGGAGTTCTCCTGGGGGGCGACGGAGGCGAAGGTGGTGGACGGGCTCTGCGACGCCATCGTGGAGGTGACGGAGACCGGCTCCACCATCCGGGCCAACAACCTGCGGATCGTCTGCGACCTGATGGAGTCGGTGCCGGTGCTGATCGTCAACAAGGCATCCTGGGCCGATCCCTGGAAGCGGGCCAAGATCCAGCAGATCGCCACCCTCCTCAAGTCGGCCCTGGCCGCCGAAGGGATGGTGGGGATCAAGATGAACGCCCCCAACGACCGGGTGGAGGCGATCACGAAGGTGCTCCCGAGCCTCAACAACCCGACGGTGGCCCATCTCTACAACTCCGACTGGGTCTCCATCGAGAGCGTCCTCCCGGAAAAGGAGGTGCGCCGCATCGTCCCGGAACTTATCAGCCTCGGCGCCGAGGGGATCGTGGAGTACCCCCTCTCCAAAATCATCCAGCCCGCCATCACGGACTAACTCAAAAAGCCCCCGGCAAACCGGGGGCTTTCTTTGTTTTCCCACACGTTCTGAGACATCCGGCGTAGTCTCGGGAGCGGAGGGAGAGCCCGAGCGGCGAGCGGACGCCCGCCGGCATCCGCCATGACGAGCCACACCTGGGTGCGGCACCGAATGATCTTCCGGCTATCATCGGTCAAGGTCCGCAGCGAAGGGCCGACCACAACGGACGAGGCTACGATGGATGGCCCCGCGCCCATTTCTTTCATGGATACCTTATGACAAAGATCCTTTTCACCGTTATGCTCGCCCTGACCCTCTTCCCCGCCGCCGTCTCCGCCGCCGACAACGCCTTTGTCCGCGAGGCGGACCACGAGTACACCTGGCTCGCCGGCTACGGCGCCACCCACCGGGAGTTCGGCGCCACCCGCACCGACGTGCAGACCTTCACCAACATCCTCCGCTACGGCTGGTTCCTCTCCGACGAGGTGGGGAAGGGGAACTGGTACCAGGGGCGCCACGAACTCCTGCTGGAACTGCCGCTCCACATGGCGGTCAACCACGACGGCCGGGTCATGACGGGGGGCTATGTTCTGGGGAGCTGGAAATTCACCTCCCTGGAGGAAATGGTCCCCTACGTCTTCGCCGGTGGCGGCGTCCTGTTCGTCGACCTGGGACTCCCGACCATGGGGACGCGGCTCGACTTCTCCTACCAGGGGGGAACCGGCCTCCAGTACTTCATCAAGAAGGACCTGGCCCTGACGGGGGAATACCGCTACCACCACGTCTCCAACGCCAGCACCTCCACCCCCAACGAGCCCCTCAATTCGAGCATCTTGTTACTGGGAATCACTCTCTTCCGCTAATCGGGCCGCTCTATCCCCCCCCGCCGCAGCAGGTTGTACATCAGGTTCACCCCTTTCCCCTTCCCCTGCATCACCCGCCTGGCGATCGCCGGCAGCCGGTACGCCTCCCAGCGTGCCTCCTGCCACCCCCGGTAGAGCCGCTCCGGGGTCATCCGCTTCGGCCGGAAAACCACCGTGCCGTGGTCGTACCGGTTCCACTCCTTGTGGAGGAGCCTTCCCTCCCTATCGAACTGGCTGAACAGGGCGGTGCCGGGATAGGGGGTGAGGATGTGGAAGGTGGGGAGGCTCGGGGCGCACTCCTCCAGGAAGCGGACCGTCTGCTCGAACACCCCCTCGTCGTGATCGTCGAAGCCGAAGACCATGGAGGCCTCCAGCACGATCCCCGCGTCCCGCACCCGCTTCACCAGCTCGACCGGAGTGTAACGGCTCCCGGTCTTGGGGTGGTTGGCATGGGCGCCGGTCACCGACTCGATGCCGACGAAGATGCCGATGCAGCCGGAGCGGGCCACCAGCTTCACCATCTCCGGGTCCTCGGCAAAGCGGAGGTTCCCCTGCCCCCCCCAGCGGATGTTCATCCCCGCCATCCCCTCCAGGATCGGCCTGGCCCGGAGAGGGTCCCCCAGGATGTTGTCGTCGAGAAAGACCGTCAGTTTCCCCTCGTAGGAACGGAGCTCGGCCAGCACGTCCTCCGGGTCCCGGTAGCGGAAACTCCTGCCGAAGTAGTTGGTGGTGATGCAGAAGGGGCAGTCGTAGGGGCACCCCCGGCTCGCCTGGAGGGTCTGGGTGGTGAGGTACGTCTTCCCCGCCAGGATGTCCCGCCTCCCCCACGGGATGGAGAGTCGGTCCCCTTCGGGGATCGGCGCCCGGTAGAGGGGTGCCAGTCGCCCCGCCAGGAGATCGTCCAGGAGTTCTTCCCAGACCGGCTCCGCCTCCCCCACCACCACCGCGTCCGCATGGAGAGCCGCCTCGTCGGGGAGGACCGTAGGGTGGATTCCGCCGAGAACCACCGGCACCCCCCTTGCCCGGAACCGGTCGGCGATCTCGTAGGCGCGGAGCGCCTGGTGGGTCATGGCGGTGATTCCCACCAGGTCGAACCGGCTGTCGAAGGGAATATCCTCGTGGACCTCGTCCACCAGGACCACCTCCCACGGCGGTGGCGTGGCGGCAGCTACCTGCTTCAGGGAAAGGGGTGGAAGCTGAAAACGCTTCACCCACCCCAGCTTGTGGGTAGCCGGATAGACCAGGAGGAGGCGGGGATTCGAACCGGAAGGTGAACTCACGAAGACACCTCACTGTTTTTCCGCAACATCCGCCGTCTGCCCGCTTCCAGGAAGGAAGGAAGAGCAATGAGGGAAAAGAGCATGGTGGCGCCGATGCCGAAATTGGTGGCCCAGCCGATGGAGGAGAGGGCAGCGTAGTCGGTGAAGGCGAGGGAACCGAAGCCGGCGATGGTGGTAAGGGCGGAAAGGAGAACGGCACGGCCCGACTGGATGAACCGCCCCCGTCGCTCCACCTCGTCATCCCCCGTCACCCGGTGCACCACGTGGAGGCCGTAGTCGCTCCCCATGCCGAGAATGGTCACAAGGACCATGGCGTTCATGAAGTTGATCCCCATCCCGGTGAGGGCCATGAGGCCGAGCATGGCGACGACCCCGCCGGCCACCGGAAAGAGGGAGGTGAAGAGGGCGGCGAGGGAGTCGAAGTGGGAGAGGAGGAGGAACAGCACCATTGCGCCGCCGAGGAGAAAGCCCCAGAAAAAGCTTTTCTTCACCGATCCGGCCAGCTGACCGCTCACCAGGTCGGTGCTGGTGGCCCGCGCCGTCGGATCGACGATGGCCAGTTCCTTGAGAAACGACTGCTGGGAAAACTCGTTCCCCCGGTAGTTGAGGTAGAAGAGGAGATGATGGCTGCCATCCCCACGCATAAGGTGCCGTGCCACCACTCCCCGCAGCGGTGAGCGCTCGATCCGCTCGATTGCCTCGGCGGGAGGGACCGGTCGGGCCTTGTTCAGGACAGCCAGGCCGGCAACCGTCCCCTCGAAAGGAGCGGGATCGAAACCGGCCTTGGAGAGCGCGGCGGTTGCCGATTCCGCCACTCTGAGGGACGCCAGCGGTCCCGCCATAGCAGCCAGCAGCTCTTGCTGGTTCTCCCGATCGTTGACCACCTGGCCGAGTGAGGAGAAGGAAACGAGCTGCCCACCCTGCACGTAGCGCTCCGCCAGCTTCTCCACCCGCCCCCCCCGGCTCATCACATCCTCCAGCTCTTCGCCTTCCACCGCGACGAGCATCTGTTTCGGGGAAAGGCTCAGGTGCTGCTCGATCTTCTCCTGGGCCTGGAACGCCTCGGAGTGGCGAGGCTGGAGGTTCTTCAGGTCCCCTTCGAAACGGATGAAGAACGCGGCCACCAGAAGCAGGGCAACGAGCGCCACTGAAACAGGGATAACGGCACGATACCGACGGAGACACATCTCCCATGCCCAACCGAGACCGAAGCGGGGGAGCGGCTTGTAGGCCGCGGCGGGAAAGCGGCGCTCGGAGAAGAGGAGAAGCGGCGGCAGGAAGAGGAAGGTGGCGTAGAGGGAGAAGATCACCCCAAGCCCCACCAGGAGTCCCAGTTCGGACAGGGCCCGGACGTCGGATATGGTCAGTGCGAGAAAGGGGAGCGCGGTGGTGGCGGCAGCGGTGAAGACGCCGTGCCCCGTATCGACCACCGCAAGGCGCAGGGCCTCGTCCGTATCACGCCCGGCGCTCCGCTCGGAGTGGAAGCGGTCGTAGATATGGATGGAATAGTCGGTGCCGAGCCCGATGATGAGTGCGGTGAAGGCAAAGGAGATGAGGCTTATGGAAGAGAGGAAAAGCCCCGCCGTCCCGAGGGCCAGCACCACGCCGCAAAAGAGGATGAACGGGATCAGGAGGGTGGGGAGGAAGCGGCGGTAGGTGAGATAAAAGAGGAGGAGCACCACCACGAGCGACGAGAGGACGCAGGAGATGACATTCCCCTTCACCGCCGCCTCGTCCAGCACCGCCGCCAGGTGGGCACCGGTGCAGGTAATGGTGACCGTCGCCCCGCGCCGGGCCTCGTTGATCCCCGCCACGAGCTTGCGGGCAAAGACCATGTCCTGCACCGGCCGCGCCGGCTCGGCAATGATGATGAGCACCCGTCCGTCACGGGAGAGGAAATAGGGGGAGGTCGTATCGAGATCGAGTGCCTGGCTTGCTTTTTTCAGGCGAGGAAGGACCAGATCCCGCAGGGAAAAGGGGTCGGCGGCGATGATCTCACGAAGTCCCATTCCCGCCTGACTTGCCAGCTCGGCCCGTGCCTTGTCCAGGCTCCGGGTCATGACGCCCGGCGTCAGGAGTTCGGCGAACCGCCCCGCATCGTCTGGTGAGACGAAGAGCTGGGGATGGGTCACGGCATACCCGACGAAATCGGCGAAAGCCTGGGCCTCCGCCGGATCGAAGGTCCGGTAGGTCACCTTGCGGAAGGCTGGCTGGCCGTCCACCTGCAGGGACGTGAGTCTGCCGGCGAACCGCTCCCCCTCGGCAATCAGCTGCTCCTTGCCCCCTTCCAGGATGAAATAGGCGTCCTGGGCGCCGCCGCTCCATTTCAAGGAGTCGAGGAACAGCTTGAGCGGCCCCTTGTCGGAGGGGAAGAGCTTGAAGATGTCCGATTCGAAGCGGGTGGTGGCGATGGAGATGCCGGAGAGCGCCAGCAGAGACACCGAAAGAACGATGACGAGGAGCGGCCGGCGGCTCGTTGTCCGGAACAGCCACTCCAGGTGGGCCCGAATCCCCCGGTTGGTGGCATCGGTTATGGTTGCGAGGAAGTCTTTCAGCATGGCCGGCTAGAAACCCTGAAACGCGGAGAAGGGGAGTACCGTCACCCCGTCCAGGTTCGGCTTAAGCGCCCCCTCCTCCACCGGCCTGTTCAGCTCCGGTTCGTCGAAGGTGATCCGGACCGATTCGCCGGTGACAGCGGAAATTTCCATGACCGACGGGAACGCCACACCGTCATACACCTGGTAGTCGCTGAAGACCACCCGGTCCCCCTCGTCGGTCTCCTTCCGGAGCACCACCCCCTGGTCGTCGTAGAAGACGGTCTCCCGCCTGCCGTCGGCGGTGACATGGTCCCGTTTCAGTGCCGGGCCGGCCACCGGCGGCTTTTCCACCACCCAGCGCATGAGCCCCCAGGTGCGCAACCCTTCCCGGGCCGGCAGGTCGGCGATCCTGCCGCTGTAGGCGGTATTTTTCGAGGGGATGAGGCAGGTTAGCCGGTCGCCGTCGCTGAACACCTCCAGCATGGTCAGGCCGAAGGGGGAGAGGATGGCGAGATGGAAGCGGTCCGGGCGCTTGAAGATCAGGTATCCCCGCCCTCCCCTCCCCCCCTCGGGGGTCCGGATGGCGATGGAGATAGGGGACTGGAGCGTTTCCGCCTCCTTCCCCGGTACCAGGCCGACCAGCGGCTTGGGAGCCGCGGCACAGCCGGCAAGGCACAATGAGACCAGCAGCACAACAAGGGGGATACATCTATGCATCAATGTGATCGACTCCTGTGGATAGTTCCTCCCCTGCCAGCAGGGCAAGGAACCGGTCGGTCCGGTAACCGGCACGGGCTGCGGTCAGGTAGCAGGATTGGCAGGCCGACGTCAGATGGGGGATGAACGCCGCCAGGTTGTGGGGAGTAGCAGTGGAGGCCCCCCCTGTCGTGACGACGGTGGTCAGCAGGAGCCAGCCGAGGAGTATCTCGAACCGCTCTTTCACGAACCATTCCCCATCGCCGCTCCAGTGGCAGTCGAGGAACTCCCGCGCCGAGGGTTCGGCAAAGAGTTCACGGAACCGTTCCGCCTCGGCCATCCCCTCCCCATCGGCAAAGAACGATTGCCGGCGCAGCAGGGTGAGGAGGAGGGAGCCGGCCGCCGACTCGTCCATGGGGATCGGCGCCCCGGCGGCCGCCTGGGCGAACCGGAACAGGTCGGCGAACGGTCGGAGCAGGCCGAGTTCGTCGCACCAGCAGGCCGCCGTTGCAGCAATGTCGGGACCCCCGGCCAGCCGTCCCGCCCGGTGAAGAACAAGCCATCCCGCCGCCACCAGGCGGTCCGCCGGCAGATCGAGGACGACCATCGGGAGGGTGAGTTTCTCATCCTTCTGCAGCAGGGTGAGCCGCTCCACGACCTCAAGGGACGTGAGCGTTTCGGCAGCCACCCCCTTCCCGTCCCCGTGGCAGGAGGTGTGACGGTTAATCAGGTCGAAGAGCGATTCCAGCGCCGGTTCGAGTGCCGCCACATTTTCCCTGAGCGCCGGCGACTCCGCCAGGTGCCGGTCCAGCTCCCCGCAAACCTCCCGGAATGCCACGTTAACCTCGGCATGCCGCACCTGCTTCACCTCCTCGTCCAGGCTCGCCACCGGCCTGCCGGCCAGTTGGAAGCAGAGGCGTCCCCAGGTGCCGTACTCGTCGTCCCGGATTGTCGTGAAATCCAGGTAGGCACGGCACTCGTAGGCCGACAGTTCCACGAACAGACCCTGCTCGCACAACTCCCGCCCCGACCGGAGGTGGTGGAGGCCGCTGATGGAGTCGCGCCAGGCATAGTAGGAGCTGCCGTCCGGGTCGAACCCGAGTACTTCCGCCAGGGTAGTCTGCACAAGCTCCGTCTCGCCCCGGGCGTTTTGCACCCCCCGGGAGGTGGAGGTGCGTAGCCAGCCCGCCGTATCCCCGTAACGGTTGTTGTAGATGACGAGCCCCCGCTCGTCCCCGGCCCGGTTTGAATAGGCGTAGACGTTCTCGTCCACCTGGCCGTCGGCGAAGAAATCGTAGAGGATGAAGTTCTCCGAGCCGGAAAAGAGCCAGCGCCGCCGCATGAGAGGAAAAATCTTCTGTTCGTGGACCGCCACCAGATGTTCGTCAACCGGCTCATCCCAGTAGGCGCGCCGGTACTCCATGCCGTACTTCTCGTGGAACCCTTCCACCTGCCCATGGCCGATCATGGGAAGACCCGGCATGGTAACGAGCAGTACGCAGGCGCCGAAGTATTTCCCTTCCTTGCCGAACTGCTCCACCGCCGTCTTCTCGTCCGGATTGTTCATGAAGTTGACGAACCGCTGCAGGATGCGGTGGTCGTACTCCAGGACATTCTTGATGGTCTGGCGGTACTTGGCGTTCTCCTCCAGCTTGAGCATGTTCATGAAGGCGCTGTTGTAAACCCGGTGCATCCCCAGGGTCCGGACGAAGTACCCTTCCATGAGCCAGAAGGCCTCGGCGAGAAGGAGCGTGCCGGGGGCCTCGGCCGCCACCCGGTCCACCACCTGGCGCCAGAACTCCTCGGGGAAGACGGCGTCGAACTCCTCCCGTCCCATGCCGTGCTCGGCGCGGGAGGGGACCCCGCAGCTCCCCGGCTGGGGGTACCAGAGGCGCTGATAGTGCTTCTTGGCCAGGGTCATGGCGGCATCGAAGCGGATGACCGGGAACTGCCGGGCGACGTGGAGGATGGTCCGGATAACCGCCTCACGCACTTCGGGGATGAGGTAGTTCAGCTGGGCGGTGTCGTTCCAGGGGGTGGAGGTGCCGTCGTTGCCGTGGTAGATGTAGCGGGTCCGGCCGTCGCGATGGTCGTAGTGCTTGAACACCACCGCCGCGTCGCGCCGCTCCCAGTAACCGTCCTCGATGTGGAGGCTGATCTCGGGGGAGAAGGAGAGGTCCGGGCCGTTGAAGGTGTAGGCGGGGTACGGCGGGTAGTCGAGCTGGACGAACCAGTCGGGATGCTCCACGGTCCAGCGGGAATAGAGGCCGGTGTGGTTCGGGACCATGTCGCTCGCCAGGCGGATCCCCCGCTGCCGGCAGCGCTCTTTCAGGTTCCCGAGCGCCTCTTCCCCCCCCAGGTCGTGGGCGATGACGTAGTCGTAGAGGGAGTAGGCGGACGAGATGGCATCGGGGTTGCCGGCTATCTGCTTGATCTTCTGGGACGCGGGGGAGCGCTCCCAGAGCCCGATGAGCCAGAGGGTGGTGAACCCCCAGCGGGCAAGGATATCCAGCTCCTCGTCCGGCACCTGGTCGAGGCGGTTGATGGGTCGCTGGTACTTGCGGGAGAGCTGGTCGAGCCAGACATAGGTCATCTTGGCAAGCATCACCACGTTGGCCATCCAGTCGGCATCGGGAGAGAACCGCTCGTACTCCGGGTAGTCGTACCCCCCCTTCCCGAGCTTTCCCCCTTTCAGGAACTCCAGCACGTTGGCCCCACCCGGCTCACCCCGGGGAGTGAACATCTGCCCCTCTTCCGCCAGCACGGCAAAGGCGGCCGTCAGCTCCGCCACCAGTTCCGGCGGGAGGACGTCGGCCCACCGGGAGCGGATGTACTCCATCTGTCCTTCCAGGGAATGGGGGGAGGCCTTGGCGGGGGCACGCAGAAGTTCGGGGAGGGAGAGGGCGAAGGGGACAACCGGCCCCCCCTTGGCCAGTTCCCGCTCCAGGGCGGCAACCGCCGACCGGTACGCGCTCCGCGCCTCCAGCTCGCTGTCGTCCAGCATCACCCGGAACGTCGTCAGGGCGGGGTTTTCGATGGCGGCACGGAGGAGGAGCAGCTCCTTGACACCGAGCTTTTTCCTGCCGTGGTCGGGGCTGTCCCCCGCCAGCCAGGCGGCCGGGTCGGGGACGGTCCCGTTCAGGAGGTCGCCGCAGGGGAAGCAGTCGCCGAATCCCTCCAGCAGTCGAGCCAGTTCAGGCGACCCGCAGGGGAAGCCGGCGGTCGCCAGCGCCTCTTCCAGCAGGGCAGGTTTTCGCTTCTCGGTGTGGATATCGGTCAGGTGACGCAGGGCCTTCATGTAGAGGGCATAGAGGTTGAGAAGTCCCGCCTGTACCGGCTGGCCGGAATAGTGGCTCAGTCGTTCGGCCAGACGGCGGAAGAACATGATCCGGGGCATCCCCCGCCCCTCGACTTCCCGCGCCGCGTCATCAAGCTCCAGAAGCCCCCACAGGTCCCCCCTGATCTGGATATCGTAGGGGAAATAGGATGGTCCTTTGCCGGTTTGGTTCATCATGCCCCCGAATGTTCCTGCTGCAGGGAATAACCCATCTGTATGATCCTCAGTTCAGCTGGAAATCCTTCTCCTTCAACCCCACGTTCCTGCGCATGGAGGTGAACCTGATGACGGTCCGGTCCCGGTTCCGCTCCTCGATGGTCAGCCGCCTGATCCGCCCCTCCAGGTCGAAGGTGATCTGCAGCTCCTTCACCCCCCCCGTGCCGGCGGGAAGGATGTGTACGGTCCAGTTGTCTCCCTGGCGGACACCCTTGACCTCCATCCCCTCGGGAAGGGTGGTGATGGGACGGGAGAGGAAGGCCATCCACTTCTCCAGGCTCTGTTCCGGCGGGAGCACCATCCGGTCGGTCATCCCCTGCTCCGGCAGCCGGATGGTCAGGACGTTGTCCCGCATGAGCAGAAGGCTCCCGTTGGGGGGGTAAAGCTCCATATAGAAGGTCCCGGGCTTCCGGAAGCGGATAACCCCCCGGGAGACCATCTTCTGCTTCATGAGCGCCAGCTGTTTCTCCTGGGTGATCTCGGCAGTGAAGTCGGTGAGTTCCGCAAAACCCCGCCGCAGCACCTCAAGTCCCTCCAGAGCCTTCTTGTCAGGCACGGCCTGGGCGGGAGCCGCCGCAACGTTAAACAACACAAAGATGAGAATCAAAGCTTTTTTCATTCGTCAACTCGTCGTATGGGATAGGAACATCGTGTCGGGCACGGCAATCTCGACCGTCACCCCTTGCTGACCGCCAGCGTCAGCTCCGCCCGGGCGAGGAGCCGCTCCCCCTCCCGTGCCTCCCCCTCCACGAGGAAGAGCGTGCCGAAGGCCTTGACGATCCGGACCGTCACCCGCACCCGTACTCCCGGCAACACGGTCTCTGGCAGTTCGACCCGATCCAGGGCGGCAAGTATCCCCCTGCTCCCCTCCTCCTGGCCGGCGGCAATCCCTCCCAGCTGGGCCATGGCTTCCACGAGGAGGAGCGGCGGAAATGAGAGGGTATCGGCGGTCACGCCGACCATGCCCACAGCGCTGACCCCCGGTTCCAGGGCGACGATCCGGTCGAGATGGAGAAAGGGATAACGATGGGGGAGGTAGGCGGCAGGATCAGGGCTGACCAGGGCAGCCTCCCTGAAGCTGGAACGCATAATAGGGCCCTTCCGGCGATGCAGCAAGATGGAGACCATGGGCGCCGGCAGGAAGCACAAGGAGATGGGCCACCAGGGCCAGCCCTCCCATGGCGAGGGAACGGCCGGTGAGCGGCGCGGTTTCCAGGCGCGGTATGGCAGTAAGGTGCTCCACCATGAGGGCCGCATCGGCGGCAGTACCGGACAGGGAGACCAGTTCCGCTGCAGGCTGCCCATCGAGAAGCCGTGCCACTCCGTCCCCCTCGGCACCCGGTAAGAGCAACCCGACGGTCCGAGCCCCTCCTATTCCGGCAAGGATACGGGCGCCGCGACGTCTGGCGTAATCGGCCCGTTCGAGGACCAGGAGACCGGATCCCTCACCGAAACCGCCTCCATACCGGGAGAGCTGCCCCATGGACCTGAATCCCCGCATCTGCATGGGGTTGAGCTCGTCCACTCCCCCCACCACCATGACGTCGACCTCTCCCTTCTCCAGGACATGCATGGCCATGAACAGGGCAGATTCGGCGGAGCAGAAGCGCTGCACGAAGGTGACGTTGGGCCCCTTGAGACCGTGCTCGATGGAGGCGTTGCTGGCCGGGGCGTTGGGAACCGTGTTGGGGAAGAGCATGGGGACCAGTCCGTCGCCCCCCTTGGTGAAGTATCCCCGCAGGAACTCCTCCGAGTTGGCGATGCCACCGAAACCGCAGCCGAGCATGATACCGACGCGGGTCCGGTCCACCTTTTCCATGTCGAGCCCGGCGTCCTTCAGGGCCATGCCGGTGGCGACAACGGCAAAAAGGCTTGCCCGGTCGAACTTGCGTGCCTTGAGGGGGGGAATGAAGTCGGCAGCCCGGAAGGAGGTGGCCTTCCCCCAGACATGGCCGGCCTCCCCCAGCACCTCTTCGGGAACAGGTGACAGGCGGCTCACCCCGTCGGCCAGTGCCTCCCGCAGAGCATCCAATCCCACACCCGCCGCCGAGATGGCAGCCATGCCGGTAACAACTATCGTGTCGAATTCGCTCGCCATTGTTATCATGTACCGATCACCAGCGAGGTAATGTTTCCCCCGAACGCAAAGGAGTTGGAGAGCGCCACCGTGGCATCGCTCCGGCGCAGACCTTCGTGGCAGTACTCCAGGTCGCATTCGGGGTCGACTCCCCGGAAATTGAGGGTCTGGGGGATGATTCCCTCGTTCAGGGCGATGATGGTGGCAAGCGCCTCCATGGCACCGGCTGCGCCGAGACAGTGGCCGGTGAGCGCCTTGGTGGAAACGAGAGGGACTTCCCCAGCACGGTTGCCGAAGACCTGCCGTGTCGCCTTCGATTCCACTACGTCGTTCAGGGGAGTACCTGTGCCGTGGGCATTCACCCACCCCACGTCATGGACACCCACGCCGGCCGCGCGGAGCGCGCCGGTCATCGCCCGGGCCGCCTCGGTGCCGTTCGGCTCGGGAGCCGTCATGTGGTACGCCTCGCCGACGATGGCATACCCGAGGACATAACCGTAAATCCTGGCTCCGCGACGCAGGGCATCGTCTTCTCCCTCCAGCACCACGAACGCGGCTCCTTCGCCGAGGGATATCCCCTGGCGACCGAGGCTGAACGGTGCACACGGTTCCGGATCCACCACCCGCAGGGAGTTGAAACCGGCATAGGTAAGAACGCAGAGGCTGTCGGAACCGCCGCAGAGGACCGCCTTCTGCCGCCCGGTGGCGATGAGGTCGGCACCCCAGCCGATGGCGGTTGCCGACGACGAACAGGCGGTGGTTATGCTCCCCTGGT
This sequence comes from Geomobilimonas luticola, assembly GCF_018476905.1. Classification (GTDB taxonomy): domain Bacteria; phylum Desulfobacterota; class Desulfuromonadia; order Geobacterales; family Geobacteraceae; genus Geomobilimonas; species Geomobilimonas luticola. Next base: position 1,058,344 of record NZ_JAHCVK010000001.1, on the reverse strand, counting down.
ACCCCGCCAGGTTATAGATGCCAGCGATGGAGGTGGAGGTACGGTCTGGAAGGAGCCCCCGCAGGGCATTGGGATGCCCCTTGCGCCCCGACAGCGTGTCCTGGAGCCAGAATTCGGCCTGGAACATCCCTCCCGCACCGGCCCCCATGGATACTCCCATATCGTAGGGGGAATAGTAGCCGTCAATACCGCTGTCGGTCAGGGCCTCGCCGGCAGCGATGACGCCGAACTGGTCAGCCCGGGAGAGCCGGTCGGCGGTCCGGCGATCGAAATGGTCCCGGGGGTCGAAGTCCCGCACTTGGGCACCTATCCGGGAGGGGAAGGGGGAGACGTCGAACAGGTCCACCGGCCCGACGGCGCTGCGACCGTTGAGTAGTGCGTCCCGATAGGCGGGGACATTCTTGCCGGCGGCGCTGAACACGCCGAGACCGGTTATGGCGATCCGTTTACGTAGCATGGAACTTTCTGGATTGCAGTATCGCAGGAAAATGGCGGCTCATCGCGCCGCGCAACTTTGGAAAAATTACTTTTCCATTTTAACCGCAAAAACGGAAAGAACGCAAAGGAAACCTGCACACAGCAGCTCTCCATGCGTTCTCTTTGCTCTCTCAGCGGGTGTTCCGGCAGGGTCCGGTTCGGCTTAAACTATGCCTCCGTCTACAACGAGGCACTGGCCGGTGATATAGGCGGCCCGCTCCGACGCCAGGAAGGCGACCGCCTCGGCCACCTCGTCGGACCGGCCGATCCGCCCGAGGGCCGCCCCCTTGAGGATGGCATCCACCGCCTCCCGTTTCATGCCGGCAACCATCTCGGTCTCGATCAGTCCCGGCGCCACGGCGTTTACCCGTATCCCCATGGAGCCCACCTCGCGGGAAAGCGCCTTGGTGAAGCTGATGACCGCCCCCTTGGTGGCGGCGTAGTTCGTCTGTCCGGCGGTGCCGGTCAGGGCGGAGACGGAGGACAGGTTGACGATGCTCCCCTTTCTCCTGCCGAGCATCTTCCGCACCCCCCACTTGCAGCAGTGGAACAGGGGATCGATGTTGGTCCTGATAACGGCGTTCCAGTCCTCCTCGGCCATCATGGGGAGAAAACCGTCGCGGATGATGCCGGCGTTGTTGACGAGCACGTCCAGGTGCCCGCACTCCTTCGCGGCCGCCTCGATGACGGAGATCGCCCCGTCGGAGGTACTGACGTCGGCCTTCACCGTGACGATGGAGCCGGCTAACCCTGCCGTTTCCGCTTCCAGACTCCGTGCAGCCCCTTCGTCGGCGAAGTAGGCGGCAGTCACCCTAGCCCCTTCCCGGGCAAAGTGAAGGGAGATGGCACGCCCGATTCCCCGGGTGCCGCCGGTGACGACGACGATCTTACCATAGAATTCCATAGTCACACCTTTCACGTCACATGCTTCAGTTTCACATCGGCTTCAGCCGGCTTTTCCCCAGCCGCTTCATCAGTTTCCAGAGAGGCCCCCGCACGGGAAAATGGCGCAGGGCATCGAGCATGGCGTCGCTGATGTTGATCTCGAGGCCGGCCGCTACCCAGTTTTTCCGTTTCATCGCCTCTTCGGTCACAAGGTCGCAGAGGGTATCACGAATCGCCGAGGAAATATAGAAGACCGGCTCCAGAAGCGATGTCTCCGGGGTGATCACCCCTTCCTCCAGTGCCTGCCGGTACAGCGGCGTGCCGGGAAAGATCCGGATGCCGGTCATGGCGATGACCGCCGTCGGCCCCACCTCGTCCATGAGAGCGAAGGTCTCCCGGACCGTCGCCTCGCACTCCCCCGGTCCGCCGAACAGGATGTAGTGGGCGAAATCCACCCCCAGATCGCGGCAGAGCCGGGACGCGTCCCGTATCTCCGCCACACCGAAGGATTTCCCCAGGTTCCTCAGCATTACCGGTGATCCCGCCTCGGTACCGAACTCCACCGCGTCGCACCCCGCAGCCACCATCGCTTCCAGAAGGGCCGGCGTCACGAAACCGGGATTGATGAAGGCGGACCAGTTGACGTTCAGTTTCGCGTCGACCATGGCCCGGCAGAGGTCAGCGGCGAAATCCATGGGGAAGTTGAAGATATCGTCCACGAAGTAGACGTAGCTGACGCCGTACCGGTCCCGGAGTTCCCGGATTTCGGCGATGATGTCGGGGATGGGGCGAAGGCGCATCCGGCTCCCCTCCAGGAGCGGATAGGTGCAGTAGACGCAGGAAAAGGGGCACCCCCGCTTGGTCTGCAGGTTCGCCATCCCCCCCTCCCGGTTGTATCGCTCCACGGGGAAAAGCCGGCGGTCAGGGGTACCGATCCGTTGGACCGGCCGGGGAGCAAGGTACTCCCCTCCCCCCCGGGCAACGACCCCCGGCAGGGGACCGGGAGCATCCCCCCGCTCCAGGGCCGTCAGGAGCTCGGGAAGGATCTCCTCTCCCTCCCCCACGATGCCGTAATCCCCGCCGACAGCGCCCAGAACCTCCCGCGGCATGATGGAAAACCCGGACCCGCCGAGGATCACGGGTACCCGCACGCCGCAGGCCGCCACCACCTCCCTGACTCCCTCCAGGTAGGAGCGGGACCCGGGATAGGTAACGTTGTCGATGTTGCGGATGGAAAGGACAACGGCAGCGGGGGCGAACCGTTCGATGGCAGCGGCGACGGCAGCCACGGGCTCGGATTCGAAACAGAGGTCCAGGAGTTCCAGGGAGTGCCCTGCCCTGGCCAGGGGACCGGCAAGGTAGGCGAGCCCCAGGGGGAATACCGGATAGGGGCTCCGCTCCCGGTTGGCGGAGATGAGCAGTATCTTCACTTACACCTCCAGGTAGGCCATGAGGCGCTCCAGCCGCTCGCCGATCACCGGCGGCAGGGTATACTGGAGGACACCGGACGGGTCGGTCAGGACATGGACCGTCCGGCCGGTGGCCGCTATCCCGTCACTGCCGACGATGCGGCAGACGAACTCCAGGGTGGCGGTCTCCGTCCGCCGGACCGTGGTCATGACCCGCGCTTCCTCGTCGTAGCGGAGCGGCCGCTTGAATTTGAGCTCCAGTTCCACCACCGGAGCCTGGTAGCCGGCAGCCTCGATCTCGAACGCGTTCAGGCCGAACCGGCCGGCCAGGTCGCTTCTCCCCACTTCCATCCAGGTGACGTAGTGGCCGTGCCACGCCACCCGGTAGGCGTCCACCTCGTTGAAACGGACCTTTATGGGGGTTTCGTGGTACGTCATGACCGCAGCTCGCCGTCGATCCACCGGTTGTACTTCTTCAGGGAATCCCCCATCCCCACCTCCACGAAGCTGGTGACACCGGCGGCACGCAAGGCACGGTAGCTCTTTTCCCAGAATACCGGCCGCTGGAGCTCTTCGCGGAGGAAGGGGGCAACGTCCGCTGCACCGAGATAATCCTGATTGATGTGGTCCATGAGACGGGTCCGGGGTTCCCCGTAGCGGTAGTGGTTGAATATCCCCCGCAATTCACCGTCGATTTCGCCGATAAGGGGGGTATGGAGCGGAGTGTCGCACGGGAAGGTCCGGGCGGAAAAGGCGCCCGTGGCGAGGGCTTCCGCCATCGCCGCTTCCATGGCAGAACGTTCGCCGGAGAGGAGGAAGTGGCGGGAAGTGTTGTAGTTGGCCATATACACCCCGTGGTTTTCGGCAATGGCGAGAAGCGGTTCCCGGGGGAGGCCGACCACGCACCCCAGGGCATAGCTGCAGCGCTCCCCCATCCGGGCAAGACATGTCCCGACCCGGAAGGTCATCTCCAGCGCCGCCTCTTCGGGGAGAGACCCGCACGCGGCCAGGGCCGGGTAGATCCCCATGCTGTGCTCAGCGACAAAATCGGGGAGGGGACGCTCCCGGCGCAACACCCTGAACCGGTAGAGGCTCATGGCAGTGCCGAACAGCTGAAGTTTCACGTTGTCGGTGCCGACAGCGCCGACCCAGGAAAACGTCTCAAGATCAAAAAAGGCCCGACGCCGGGTCATGTCGGCGATGGCTTTGAAATCGGGGTCATCGGGCCATTCGGTCCCGTGGGAAAGGGGCTGGCCGGGAAACATGAAGCAGTTCATTTACGGGACATCTCCGGTAATGGTGCGTCTGGTGCGCTTGAGTGCGCCCCTGAAGCCAAAGTTCATGGGGGCGAATACCTGCACGGAGCGGTGCAGCTTGAAAATACGCCGGTACATGGAGGGGAGGGAATAGAAAGCCCGGTTGAGCCAGTCGTACCCCTGCTGCAGTTCGGCGGCGCTCATTCCCACCGGCCGGAAATTGACATGCTCCATGTCGTAGTCTTCCCAGGCATTGGAGGTAATCCGCCCTTCCGCCTCCAGGCGGCGGCGGACGTCAGTGCCGGGATAGGGGGTGAGAATGGGAAAGATGGCCGCCTCGATCCGGGCCTCCTCGCAGAAGCGGAGGAGCTGCTCGAAGACGTCGGGCGTGTCGCCGTCGTAGCCGAGGACGAAGGAACCGAGGATGCCGATGCCGTGGTCGCGGAAGACCTTGGCGTCATCCAGGTAGGAGCGGGCCGTGTTGGTCACCTTCCCCATGGCCGAAAGTGCCTGCTGGTTGAGGGATTCGAAGCCGACGAACATGCCGACGCATCCCGCCTCCCCGGCGGCGGCGATAAATTCCCGGTCACGGGCGAAGTCGATGGGGGCGTGGGAGAGCCATTTGAACTCCATCCCCTTCATCCCGGCAAAGAGCTCCATGGCGTACTTCCGGTCTGCCACCAGGTTGTCGTCGACGAAAAAGGCGAAGGAGTTGGCCTTGCGCAGGGTCTCCAGCTCGGCCAGCACGCTCTCCACCGGACGTTTTCGGTATTTCCGGCCGTAGAAGGCGGTGACGGAACAGAACTCGCAATCAAAGGGGCAGCCGCGGGTCGTTTGCAGGGTATTGGTGAGGAGGTACCGTTTGCCCGCGAATATCTCCCGCCGGGCAACCGGTATGGCGGTCATGTCGATGAGGGAGGAAGAACGGTAGAGTCGCTGCAGACACCCCTGGCGGTAATCATCCAGCAGTTGCGGCCAGACCAGATCACCCTCGCCGACGACCACGGCATCCACATGCTGTAGCGCTTCGTCAGGAAGATTGCTGGCGTGGAACCCACCCATCACCACGGTCTTACCCCGGGACTTGAACTCCGCGGCAATCCGGTAGGCACGGGGCGCCTGGGGAGTCATGGCGGTGAGCGCCACCAGGTCGGCATCGGTATCAAGGGGGAGGGGCTCCATATTCTCGTCGCAGAGCGCGATCTCCCATGCCGGCGGGGTTACCGCCGCCAGGGCGGCCAGTGACAGCGAGGGGAACTTGAACCCCAGTTCACCCCACAGTCTCCCCCGTTCCCAGCCGGGAGAGACAAGCAGGAGCTTCATTTGCGATGTTCCGCGATATAGTCGGCCATGCTGCGGACCGACCGGAAGACCTTGGTCCCGGTGGCCGCGTCGGGAACCACCACGCCGTACTCCTTCTCCATGGCTACCACCAGCTGCAACGCGTCGATGGAGTCGAGTCCCAACCCTTCGCCGAAGAGCGGCGCGTCGGTTTCGATGTCAGCCGGTGTCATCCCCTCGATACGGAGTGCGTCGATGATCAGTTGCTTAACCTTGTCAATCAGTTCTTCAGCCATTCATGCATCCTTTGTGTCTCTGGTAGTGATCTGCCAGTAGTCGAACAGGTTGTACCACTGGTCAGGGTAGTTCCGCAGGTAGGTCTCGAATACCCGGAGGACCTTGCCGATGCCGGTCCGGATGACATCGTCGTGGTCACCGTGTCGCCCCGAAAGATAAATCGCTTCTTCCATGTAGGTCGCGTAACGATTCCCCTCGAGGGGGAGGAAGACCGGCAGGATCGGAGCACCGCTCGCCAGCGCCAGATAGGCGGCCCCCACCGGAATGGCGGTAGGTCGCCCGAAGAACTCCATCTGCCGGGTGTGGGAGGAACCGTCACGGTCCCCCAGCAGGGCGACCACCTCGTTTCGGCGCAGGGCGTTGACCGCCTCGATGATGGCCAGCGGCGAAGTGGCATCCCGATCGACGTAGATGAAGCCGATCCCCCGTTCCTCCCGTACCCGCTCCCGCATGGCGTTGATCTTCTCGTCCGGCTCCCGGAAGGTCATGACATTGATCCGGTACCCCCGCTCGGCCAGCCCGAGTCCCCCCAGCTCCCAGTTTCCCAGGTGGGGGGTAATGAGAATCGCCCCATTCCCCTTCGCCAGTGCCTCGTCAAGGGGGCGTCCCGATCCCTTCGACGCGATGAGCCGCTCCAGCCGCTCTCCCCTGAGCCGCATCATCAGCATGATGTCGCACCAGTTCCGGGCGAATTTGTAGTAGGTGGAGAGAACCAGCCGCTCCACATCGCCACGACCGGTTATGACCCGCAGGTTCGCCCGGATTCCCCGTCGCCGCTCGACCGTCAGGAGATAGAACAGCCCCCCCGTGACAAAGGCAAAGGGGGGGAAGAGCCAGCGCGGTACCAGAACGGTAAAGAGACTGATGAGAAAGAGGCTGAGACTGCTGTATACCCCTTCCACGTACCCTGTAGTGCCTGCCTCGGAACGTCCGCTCATCGTTTCAGGCAACAGCCCCGTTTCCCGTCCCGGCCGGGCTCTGCGAACTCCTTCTCCCAGGCGGGATCGGCGATGGTTGCATAGGCTTCAGCATACTCATCCATCTGCCCGGCCAGGTCGGTAAAGATTTCGTCCGCTCCTTCATGGGTGGCATAGGCGCCGGCAGAGCTATACAACTCGCGCCCCACTTCAGGATGGTCGATCAGCATGCAGGGACGGAGCAGGTTGTCATGCTCTCCCTGTTTCTCCCGGATCCTCCGGAACAGGGGGGAATTAAGGGCTTCTTTGACGGATGTGCGGCGGATATTGTCCACCGCGAAATGGCAGAAGACGCACGGCTCGATATCACCGTTGGCATTGATGTGAAAATATTTGCGGCCACCGGCGATACAGCCGCTGATGATCGGCCCGTCGTTCCAGAAGTCGACGAAGAGCATCGGCTTGGTGGCCCGGAATTCTGCAACTCTCGTCCGGATCAAATCGCGCTGCTCGGGGGTTGCCATGAGCTCCAGACTCGGCTCCCGCCCCACCGGTACGTACGTGAAGAGCCAGAGGGCGAACACTCCCTTCTCCAGCAGCATGTCGATGTAACTACCGTCGGTGATGACGTGCGTGTTCCTGCTGGTCTGGGTGAAGGAGCCGCAGAAGGAAAGTCCGGCCTCCCGCAGGAGATCCATGGCACGCATAACCTTCTTGAAGTGCCCCGCACCACGCCGGGCATCGGTCTCCGCCTCGTATCCCTCCAGGGAGAAGGCAGGCATCACGTTTCCCACTTCGATGAGTTTATCCACGACCTGCTCATCGATCAGCCCCCCGTGGGTGAAGACCAGGAAGGCCATGTCCGCGTGTTTTTTGAAAATCTCGAAGATGTCCTTCTTGAAGAACGGTTCTCCGCCGGAAATGACTGCGAAATAGACTCCCATCTCCTTCATCTGCATGAGAACCGAATCGACCTCATCCAGGCTCAGTTCCAGGTTCTTGCCGTAGTCGCCGGCATAGCAGCCGTAGCACGAGAGATTGCACTTCATGGTCGGGCTGATGACCACCGTGGAAGGAGGATAGAACCCTTCCCGGTCGGCCCATGCCTTCCGCTTGTTGGTGCCGGCCAGGAGATGATTCACCGCCAGATTGGTGATCCACTTCTGACGCTGGTTGGGGTGGACGTCACGGAGGATGCGCCGGGGAAACTCGATGCTCGGGTGGTTCTCCCGGATCAGCTGGCGAATCCAGCGTATCCGCTCCTTGTAGTACTCCTTCTTCGGAATCAGTTCCATCAGGTAGGTCATCCGGGCCAGGGTCTCGTTGGACGAGGTGGTGGCGAGGGAGAGGAGGAGCGAGACTATTTTTTCCGTCGAATAGTTTTTAATGCTCTGCAGCATTCAGTGGTCTCTCTTTAGCGCGGTTGTCGCTACATGTACCGCAGGAAGGTCATACAGATGTTCCAGGTATCCCGCACCGGCCGGAAGTGGCTGGTCGCCCGGCCGTCGGCGACCCGGGCAGGGACGGGAATCGAGCCGATGGTCATGCCCGCCTTCCATGCCTTTATCAGGATTTCCATCTCCAGGTCGTAACCGTCGTTCACCAGTGTAATCGTCCGGAGCAGCCGGGCCGAATAGTAGCGAAATCCCGACTGGCTGTCGTCGATGTCGAAGCCGGTCCGCTTCTTCATACACCAGGCGCCGAAACGGTTCCAGTGGCGTCTGAGTCCCGCCATCTGCTGGAACTGGACGAACCGGGACGCCAGGAGGACATCCCAGCCTTCGCGAAGGGCTGTCTCGGCCAGGAGGGGAATGGCCGTTGGTTCGTGCTGGCCGTCCGCATCCAGGGTGATCGCCCCGACGAACCCGTGCTGCAGCGCCCAGGAAAAGCCGGTCCGGAGCGCAGCGCCCTTTCCCCGGTTTTCCCGGTGTCGGAGCAGGTTGACCGGCAGCCCGGCCACGCTGGCGGCTGTTCCGTCGTTGGAACCGTCATCCACCACCAGAACGGGCATACCCGCCTGGATGACTTCATGAACCACTGCCGGCAGGGTGCTGACGGCGTTGTACGCCGGTATGATTACGCAGATTGCCACTGTTCAACCAACTGGTACATGGTCCCGAAGCGAAACCGCCGTAAAAGGTGCCGCAGGCGCTTCCGGACGTCCGTTCGCGGGCCGTAGACCGCGAATGATATCAGCGGAGCCAATTCCAGCCGCGGGCCGAAGGGGTCAAGTTCCCGGGGGTGCAGGTAGAGTACTGCCGGCGCCCCCTGCCGGTTCAGCTTTTCAATGGTGGCACCTATCAGGGGAAGCGGAAAAAACCTGAGCCCCCATCCTCCACCCGTCGGGAGGTTGAAGCCGGAAACCCCTGTTACCAGCGGCGGCAGCTCCAGCAGGTCTCCGCTTGACGTCCCGCGACGAAACGGCAGCCGGGCCCCCAGCCGGTCACCCACGAAAGGGAGGGGGTTGAGGCTAGAATCGTATAAGTACCCCTCTTCCGCAAGGATGTCGAATGCCCAGGGGGTCTCGCGGGAGAGCGACCAGCGGGGCGCCCGGAAACCTGCCGGTACGACCCGGGCCTGGCGCTCGATAACGCCGGCTGTCCGCCGCAGTTCCTCCCGGAAGGCCGTCGCACCGAGTTCTGGGACCAGACGATGGGAATAGCCGTGGGACGCGATCTCATGTCCCGCACTGGCGATCAGGGGGAGGAGTTCCGGTTCCTGTTCCGCCACGGAACCGAGCATGAAGAAGGTGGCCATGCATCCCTCCTCCGCCAGGAGGTCCAGAATCAGTTCGACGTTCCGGCGGACCCGACGCTCCGGAGAGAGCGAAGCCCCCCTTTCTTCCTCGCCACAGACATGGTACCAGTCTTCCACATCTATGGTCAACGCATTCAGTACTGCTCCGTGTGGCGAAATATCCGGCAATCCCCTTGATTTTGCATGAATTAAGGAGGTTGAGGGTACACCATTTATGGCGACAAGTCAATATCTGCAGGGGAACAGGGACATAGCACACGAAGTTGGGATGGGACAGGGGAAGAAGCGCGCGACCGGCATGGTAATTCCCCATGGCGACGATAAACTCTTGACGAATAGTGATTTTATACTTTAATGTAATCTAATATACAGTTTTGCCACCTTGTCTGAAATGACAGGACCTCATCTTGCAGACCCTTCGCCTCAGCCTCATAGCCAAGCTTGCCATATCGACCAGTCTCGTCCTGCTGGTATTCATGGCTATCTTTGCCTATATCAACATCGAAACGCTGGAAGAAATTTTTCTCCAGGAAGCCGTCTCCGATGCGGAAAACCTGAGCGAGGCCATCATTAAGACCACTCACCACCAGATGCTGGACGACGACCGGCTGCGTGCGTACCAGATGATCCAGGAGGTGGGGACCCAGAACGGTATCGAAAGCATCCGGCTGATCAACAAAGACGGACGCATCATCTATTCCACCCGGGACGACGAGATCGGCACTTTTGTCGACAAGAAGGCTGCCGCCTGCAATATGTGCCATTCCGGAGCAACCCCCCTGACCCATGCATCAACCATGAACAGGAGCCGCTTTTTCACGAATGCCCAGGGAAAGCAGGTGCTGGGACTGGCAAAGGCCATCTACAATGAGGAGAGTTGTTACACGGCCAAATGCCACTTTCACCCGGAAAATTTCCGGGTCCTGGGGGTACTTGATGTCGTGGTGTCCCTCGATAAGGTCATGGCCATCACCAGTTCCTACCGGTATAAATTCACTTCGCTGACGGTCTTTCTCTTGCTGCTCATCTGGCTCAGCATCACCCTGTGCACCCAGGCACTGGTGAGCCGTCCGGTCAAGCAGCTTCTCAAGCACACCAACCTCCTCGCCCGCGGTGAACTGAACTCCAAAGTCCTCACCTCCTCAAGCGATGAACTGGGAGAACTGGCCAGCTCTTTCAACACCATGACCATCAGTCTGAAAAAAGCCCGCGACGAGCTTGAAGACTGGGGACGGAATCTTGAAGTCAAGGTCGAGGAGCGCACCCATCAGTTGAAGCAGATCCAGGACCAGTTGATCCGCTCGGAAAAGCTCGCCTCACTGGGAGAACTGGTGGCAGGCATCGCCCATGAGATCAATAACCCCCTGACCGGGATACTGGTATTCTCTTCCCTCGTCGGAGACGACCCCCGTCTCAATCCGGAACTCAAGGACGATCTGGAAAAGATCCGGCGGGAAACCCAGCGCTGCGCCAAGATTGTCCGCGGGCTTCTCGACTTCGCCCGCGAATCGGTACCCCACAAGATTCCGACCCAGATTAACGACCTCATCGATGCCAGTCTTGACCTGGTAACGCACCAGTCGAGCTTCCACGACATAACGGTCGTCAGGGAATACCAGCACACGCTCCCCCAGGTTCTCGTCGATCCAAACCAGATCGAGCAGGTTCTCGTGAACATGCTGCTCAATGCCAGCCATGCCATGGCATCGGGAGGAAAACTGACCGTCGCTACCGGTCTGACATGTGGTGACAACAGGCTGTTCGTCAGCATCAGCGACACGGGTTGCGGCATCCCGGAAGAAAACCTCGGTAAGATTTTCGATCCGTTCTTTACCACCAAGGAAAATTTGGGGACCGGTCTTGGATTGGCAGTGTCTTACGGGATTGTCGAGAGCCACGGAGGGAATATCGAGGTGCAGAGCACCGTGGGGGTGGGAACTGTGTTTACCATCCGGCTACCACTCCCTTCGGATGGGGAGAGCGTTGAACATTCAACGGGAAGATCCGATGCGGATATGCCCTCATCGGCTGTGCTGTAGGACTGTCCCGGCCGTCAGCTGTTGGCTTCGTTCCGGACCGAAATCTTGAGTTTCTTCAGGAGTGCCTGGAAATTGGGACGAAGCATCCCGGTTTCCTCGGCCGCCCGGGTGATATTCCAGTTATTCCGTTTGAGGGCATGGAGAACAAAGGCCTTCTCAATTGGCTCTACCGCCCGTTCCCGTATCTGACGCTTGGTTTCCTTGAGTTCGTCGGCATTCAACGGTACGTAATCGCCAGCCTGCTCCGGCTGCTCCTCGCCTGCCACCTGCATTTCCAGGTCTTCCCGCTGGATGACACCCCCTTCTGCCAGCACGACAGCCCGTTCAATGATGTTTTCCAGTTCCCGAACATTCCCCGGATAGGGATATTCCTCCAGGACTGACCGCGCATCGGGAGCAATCCCTTTGAGGTCTTTTCCCATTTCCTCGGAAAACTGCCGGAGAAAGTGGCCAATGAGAAGGGGGATATCCCCGGTTCGCTCTCGCAAGGGAGGGAGGTCGATGGGAATTATGTTGAGCCGGAAGAAGAGGTCCTCCCGAAAGGTGCCATTGGCCACCATCTCACGCAGCCCCTTGTTGCTCGCCGCCACCAGCCGGATGTCGATTGAAACCGGCTGGGTGCCACCTATGGGGGTTATCTCCCGTTCCTGCAGGACCCGCAGCAGTTTGGCCTGGGTGGTGAGGCTGATGTTGGCAACCTCGTCGAGGAAAAGCGTGCCGCCGTCGGCAACCTTGAAGAGACCGGTTTTTGTCTGAATGGCACCGGTGAAAGAGCCCTTGATGTGGCCGAACAGTTCGCTCTCGAGAAGATTCTCCGACAGGGAGGTACAGTCCACCGCCACAAAGGGTTGGTCCCTGCGTTTGCTGTGCCGGTGGATCGCCTGCGCCACGAGTTCTTTTCCCGTCCCGGATTCTCCGGTAACCAGGACGGTACTGTCGGTGGGTGCTACCTGCATGATCCGCCGGTAGACCTTTTGCATCTCGCGGCTTTCGCCGATGAACATGTCGAAGCCGTTATGTTCTCCAAGCTCTTTCTTCAGACAGAAATTTTCCTGCATCATCGCCTTTTGCTCGAGAGCCTTGCGCACCTTTTCAAGAATCTGGTCGGGAGTGAACGGCTTTGCGATGTAATCGAACGCACCATTCTTCATAGCCTCAACCGCGGTATCCACCGTGGAATAGCCGGTAATGATGATAACCGGAACTTCAGGCTGCAGAACCTTGATCGCCTTGAGCACCTCCATCCCGCTCATACCCGGCATTTTAAGGTCGGTAATCACGAGCCCGAAGTTTTCTTCCTGCATGCACTCAAGCGCATGCTGGCCGCTGGCCGAACTCGCGACATTATACCCTGCATGCTCCAGAATCCGCTTGAGCCCTTCACGGATAATCGCTTCGTCATCCACCACGAGGACATCGATTACTTCCATTACTGTAGCTCCCTTCTTCCATTGTCGTGGCTACCGGCCTGCCGGACTTCACTCTGGAGACAGTCATAATCCTGAACGCCGAACTGCCGCCAGTTTGCAGACTATAATGAACTTTTTCAAAAAAATACCGTATTTGGCCCCACAAGTCAAACCTTATAAATACCGGGAAACATGCCCCCGGAAAGCCCGGAATAGCCTGTAAAACAGCACAGGGCAACACTTTGCGGCAATTTCCCACAGCATATTCACCTGCCAACGTGAGTATATTTTTTTTATGCACCTCACCGATATCACCATAACTCCTTGTTTTCACGAGAAACGTCCCTCTTTAACCGTCCTACACGAGCAGGTACTCCCCTCCTGTTACCGCATACGCAAACTATACATTTTGTGATGTTAGCGCATGCCCCACCAACTCCCCTGCAAGAATTATCTTCAAAAAAACAGCCAGTTAAAGATATTTAATAAAATGAGATTCATCATGGCACGACCAGTGCACATACCAAGACAGAAACGCCACACAGATGGATCAACAAGGAGGACGTCATGAAAACATTAACCAACATCATTGCCATGCTCCTGATAGCCTGTTCGTCAGCAGTCGCCGCTTCCGGTGCCGAATCTGAAGGAAACGGTCTGCTGGTTACCCTGTTCCTTGGCTTCGGCGCTCTCATCATCGCCTTCCAGCTGGTGCCCGGTATGATCCTGTTCGGGTCCATGCTCAAGGGAATGTTCTCCAAATCCGTCGGCGAAACGTCTCTGGCAAAGGGAAGCAAAGGCGGGGAATCTGCCTGAGGGCTTCACCATGCCCCCTGGACTGATACCTGGAAAGAGAGGGACACGGCAATGTTAGGACTTCTCATTGCAGACAAAGACGTGGATGCCCGTAAACAGATGGCCGACATCTTTATCGAGGCCGGATACAATGTAACGGTAACAAATTCGGCGGTCACCGCCCTGTACGGAATCCTGAAAAAATCCGCACAAGTGGTTATCCTCGGGAACGAGTTTGACGAGCTTACGGCAGTTGACCTTATTCCGCTCCTTAAAAAATGCAACCGTAACCTGACCATCATCCTGGTCTCCGACGAAGTATCTCTCCCCTTGATTCGCAAGGTACGGCGCGAGGGTATTTTCTTTCACGCTCTTAAGCAGGACAAGGACGAAATCCGCGAGGCGGTGCAGTGCGCCTTCGAGAACATCAACCAGTTGCAGGCCAACCACAAATGGTAAATCGCTGCCTTCGTGCAGCAGGACATAACAAACGACAGCTCAAGGAGGACGTCATGAAAACGGGAACAACTTTGAAAAGTGCATTGGCAATGGTCATCGGCTCCACATCCTCAGCATTCGCAGCCTCGGGTGCACGGGAAGACAACAGTGGACTCTTTGTCTGGATCTTCCTCGGTTTCTGTGCCCTCATCATAGCCGCCCAGCTGATTCCTGCCATTCTCGTGACGCTCGGGTTCGCAAAAGCACTCGGCAAAGAAAAGGACATGGCACACCAGACCACGACGAAGTAATGCACCGACAGAACCGTCCGGCAACTGACGCGGGAGGTTGACATGAACGGAATTAGACACATAGCACCACTGGTCGCACTGGCAGTGACATCCGCCCTGCCATCCCATGCCGCTGAGGGGCCGCCCGACGATCTGATCGGGATCGTTTTCTGGATTTTCGTAGCGTACTGCGCCTTGATCATCGTACCCCACGGAATCAGGGCACTCATCGTCACCTTCCGCTCCCCCCGCAAGGGTGAAGAAGCGTCGGCAGAGGTAACCGATAACGCGACCGAGTGAGAATCAAGAGTAAACACCGTGACACCGCCTCGTCATCTGCACGACGCCAATACCGGTACGGAGAAGGAGGAAACTCGTGAATATGCAATCATGCAGGCTCATGTCGTATCTAATCATGCTGGTGCTGTCGGTAGTCAGCGTCGCAGCCGCTACGGGAGCGGAGAACGAAAAATGTCTCGGCTGCCATGGCAGCAAAGAAATCATCGGCAAAGGGGAAGAGCGGCTTTATGTCGATGCGGCCAAGTTCGCAGCCACAACCCACGCCATGATCGGCTGCACCTCTTGCCACGAAGGGGTCACTCCCGGCCATCCGCAGGATGGTTTCAGGCCGCCGAAAGCCAGGTGCAAGGAGTGCCACGGCAATATCCAGACCGAATATGCCCAGAGTCTCCATGGCAGCAAGGCTGCCTGTGCCGACTGCCACAACCCCCATGCTGTCAAAAAGCCCTTGAGCGTGTCGGGCGATGATATCAATGCCCAGTGCGCCAAATGCCACGATACGAAAAAGATCGTCACCAGCCACACCAAGTGGCTGCCCCAGGCCGACCTTCACATCGATGCGATTCCCTGCATTACCTGCCACACAGGCTCCACAAACTATGTGATCACCCTTTACATCCAGGATCGCCCGGCAAAGCAAAACCACGCCGACTTCAAAGTCGCCTCATATCCAGAACTCGCCAGCCTTGTGCCGGAAGGGAAAGATGTCCGAAGCCTGGTGGACAAGAACGGGGATGGCCTCATTTCCCTGCAGGAACTCCGGACGTTCAACCGTGAAGCCCGCAAGAAAAACATGCGCCTCTGGGGAATGATGACCCCGGAAGTTGTAACCCATAGCTACCAGATTCTCGATAATCGGTGGGACTGCTCGTTCTGTCACGCCTCCGGACCCAAAGCCATGCAGACCAGTTACGTGGCATTCCCGGATCAGAACGGCACTTACAACCGCGTTGCCGTGGAAAAGGGTGCGGTGCTCGACCTCCTCTACGGAACCCCCGACTTCTACATGATGGGCTCGACACGCAGCACGCCGCTCAATATCATCGGCGCCCTCATACTCGTCGGAGGACTCATGATGCCGATCGGCCACGGCACCTTCCGGTTCCTGACCCGTAAAAACAGAAAGGAGCACTGATCATGAGCCACAAGGAATATATCTATCTCACCCCCATGCCGGTCAGGATCTGGCACTGGCTGAACGCCCTCGGAATCGTCACCCTCTGCATCACCGGGCTGCAGATACGGTTTCCCGAATACGTGAACATCTTCGGCACCTACAAGTCCGCGATAACTCTCCACAACACTGCCGGGATCGTAGTCTCCATATCGTACGGCCTCTGGCTCTTCTACTACATGTTCGTGGCCGGAACCCTGGCCAAGCTCTACGTTCCCAACCTTGAGGACCTGAAGAGCGGCATCTTCCGCCAGGCGTTCTTCTACTTCTTCAACTACTTCCTGGGACGTCCCAACCCCCATCACAGCACCCCGGACAACAAGTTCAACCCGATGCAGAAGGCCGCCTACCTCATGATCATGCTGGTTCTCCTCCCCCTGGTGATTCTGACCGGTATTCTGCTCATGAATGTTTCCCCCCTGCGGGAACTGATTCTCATCGTCGGTGGCATCAAGGTGCTCGTGAGCGCCCACTTCCTCATCGCCTGCTGCTTCTTCGCCTTCCTCTTCGTCCACATCTACCTGGCAACCCTGGGGCATTCTCCATTCGCCCACTTCAAGCCGATGTGGGACGGATGGGAAGAGGTGGAAGATCATCACTGACATCCCTCGCTGCGACGTCGCGGCGCTCCGGCAAAACTGCCGGAGCGCCGTTTTTGTGTCGGCATCGGACAAATTAGGTAAACATATTTAAATTTGACTAATTGGCACCGGTTCCTTATAATCCTCACCGACTCCCCCCGGGAACCAGCTATCATTCACACAGGAGGCAATCATGAAATTCCGCTTCATCCTTCTCCCTGCTCTTGTCGTTTTATTGTCAGCCATTGCGGCCATTGCTCTGGACCTGCGGGACGTCACCTACAGCACCAAAGGTGGAGGCAAGGTGGTTTTCAGCCACAAACTGCACATCCGCCAGAAGGGGATCAACAACAACTGCAAGGCCTGTCACGACGCCCTTTTCAACATGAAGAAGAAGACAACTTACACCATGGCCGACATGGACAAGGGAAAATCCTGCGGTGCCTGCCACAACGGCAAGGATGCCTTTCCCCTCAAGGATTGCGCCAGATGCCACATGGTCAAGGACGTCATCATGCCGGTCAAGGCAACAGGACCGGTCCGCTTCAGCCACAAAGTCCATCTTCCCGCCACCACCGCATGCGGCACCTGCCATCCGGCACTCTTTGCCACCGGCGCCAACAAACCAGTGACCATGGCGGAAATGGGCAAGGGAAAATCCTGCGGGGCCTGTCACAACGGCAAGAAGGCGTTCGGCCTCGACAAATGCACCGCCTGCCACCCGGTAAAAGAGATTACCTTCAAGGTTAAAGAAACCGGCCCCACCCCCTTCAGCCACAAGAAACACCTTGAAATGCACCAGTGCGGCGATTGCCATACCAAGCTGTTTGCCGCCGGCCCCAACAAGCGGGTATCCATGGCCGAGATGGAAAAGGGAAAATCGTGCGGCGCCTGCCATAACGGCAAGGATGCCTTCAGCGTTGCGGATTGCGGCAAGTGCCATGCGGTAAAGGATGTGAATTTCAAGGTCACCGGAGCGGGGGACGCCAGGTTCAGCCACAAGGTACACATGGGGCTTTACAAATGCAGCGACTGCCATTCCCGCATCTACCCCCAGGGGAAGAAAAGCAAGCCGGTGTCAATGCTGGCCATGGGAGAAGGGAAATCGTGCGGAGCATGCCACGACGGCAAAACCGCCTTCACCGTCCGCGAAGACTGTATCAAATGCCATCCGAACATGTAGGGTAAGCGAGGATACGTCATGCCGAAAAGCTTTTCCGCCCGGGCGATTGTCCCGGTCGCCCTTGCCATAACCGGCTTCGTCGTGGTTTGCTGCCTGCTTCTCTATTCTGTCATGAAACGGGATATGACGAGGGATGCAGTGCAGCATGCCACGAATCTTGCCGACACCATCGTCAAGTCGACCCGCTACGCGATGCTCAAGTCGGACCGGGAAACGGTGGGGAACATCATCCGTAACATCGGCGATCAGCAGGGAGTGGAGCATGTCCGCATCTTCAACAAGAAGGGGCTTGTCATGTTCTCTGCCGCAAGCGACGAACTGAATCACTTCGTCGACAAGAAAGCGGAGGGGTGCATCGGTTGCCACAGCGGCCCGGAACCGATCACGACTCTCGGAAAGATGGATCAGGCCCGGCAGTTCAAAAATGAAAAAGGACGAAAGGTTTTGGCCATAACCGCCCCAGTCTATAACGAGCCGGCCTGCTACACCGCACCCTGCCACGTCCACAACGCGAGTCAGAAGGTGCTGGGAACTCTCGATATCGGCCTTTCCCAGGAACCACTGCAAAAGACCCTCATCACCATGGGGGAACGAATGGCCGTCTTTACCCTCATGATCCTTGCCCTCACGATCGGAGGAGTGGCGGCACTGCTGCGCCGCAGCGTCTTCGTCCCGCTCGAGTTGTTGCGAAGCTACGCCGCCGAGTTGCGAAACGGCAACCTTGAAACCTCGCCCCCCCCCTGCGAAGGAGAACTGAAAGAAGTGACCGGGACGCTCCAGCAGATGTCCAGGGAATTGCGGGAATCCCGGTCACGGCGTGAATAGGGGAGGCAACCGCCAGAGCCGTACCGTCCTGTCGGTCGATCATGACACAGCGGTCACCAGTACCGCCAGAAAGTTGCTCCCAAGGCATGACGCACAACCTTGAAAACCACATTGAAGAAATGGCCGGCAAACCCCGGACCCCGGACCAACTCCGCCAGGAGATCAAGGCCAGGATCGGCAGACTGCAGGCTGCAGCAAACCATGGACTCTGGGCCATGGCACTTTTCATTGCGATCAGCACCTGTGCATTGGGGGATTTCAGTTTTTTCCCGTCTCTCCCCGACGAATTCCAGGCAATGCTTGGCAAACCACCGTCCTTCAATATGATCAGTGGCGCCCTCGTCCTCTACAGCTTCTCAGCCATCATTCTGATCCTCTCCCGGATGATGGGAGGCTCGGGGGAAGGAAGCCCCTTCCCCCACGTTCTCTATCTGACGGCCTTCTACGGTTTCTACCACTTTGCCAAGGGGCTCGATGAGAACTTCTGGGCGGTCTTCGCCGCGGGGATAACTGTCCTTGGGCTGGAAAGCTACCGGATCTGGACCCACTGCAATGACGAGATTCGCAAGGAGCAGGAACGGCTGATCGAGCTGGAACGCAAACGTGCCTTCTGGTCCGATGACGAACCCCGTTGAACACGTTTCCCGGCACCGGTTGGAGAGGGCACCTCAGCCAAGAAAAGAGTTGACAGAATTACGCCATATTGCTAGGTTACCTTCGTAACGGGCGTCTTGAGCGACCGCTCGGCAGCAGGTTCGACAATTACATATCGGCGCTACTCGCTGGGGGTGTTTCGGCTGAGAGTCCCATCCGAACAGGAGCGGACAACCCTTTGAACCTGATCCGGTTAATTCCGGCGTAGGGAAGCGGACCACAAGACCTTTCCAACTCTTTGGCCGCCTCCGCGGCCTTTTTGTTTCATATCAGCACTCCTTTCCCACCAGTCAAGGAATACACCATGTCTCTGGAAATCATCGTCAACGGCGAAAGCCGTACCATTCCTCCCCTCTCCGTCCTCGACTACCTTCGTTCGCTGGAGATCGACCCGTCGCGGGTGGCTGTGGAACTTAACCTTGATATCCTTCCCAAGGGGGCATACGCCACTACTCGCCTGAACCAGGGGGACCGGCTGGAGATCGTCCATTTCGTGGGGGGCGGATAACCCGTCGGGGCGCACAAAAACCCTGAAAAATCCAGCATGACAACATCTCTGCACCCCTTACGCACCCATATAAAGGAGAACCTTCACATGTCTCAGCAGACCTCTGACAAACTCGTGATCGGGGAGAGGGAATTCACTTCCCGGCTCATGGTCGGAACCGGCAAATACGCCAGCATGGAACAGATGGTCCGGGCTATCGAGGTTTCCGGCGCCGAAGTCATCACCGTCGCGGTGCGTCGCGTGAACATCAGCGACCGGAGCAAGGAGTCGCTCCTCGACCACATCGACCTGAAGAAATACACCCTCCTCCCCAACACTGCCGGCTGCTATACGGCAGATGACGCCATCCGCACCTGCCGTCTTGCCCGGGAGGCCGGTCTCTCCGACTTCGTCAAGCTGGAGGTGCTCGGTGACGAGAAAACCCTGTTCCCGGACAACGAGGAACTGCTCAAGGCCGCGGCGGTACTGGTCAAGGAAGGGTTCACCGTCCTCCCCTACACGAGCGACGACCCCATTGTCTGCAAGAAACTGGAGGATATCGGCTGCGCCGCCGTCATGCCCCTCGGTGCACCCATCGGGAGCGGCCTCGGCATAAGGAACCCCTACAACATCCGTATTATCATGGACACGGTCAAGGTTCCGGTCATCGTAGATGCAGGGGTCGGCACCGCATCGGACGCCGCCATCGCCATGGAGCTTGGCTGCGACGGCGTTCTCATGAATACCGGCATTGCCGGCGCCCGGGATCCCATTGCCATGGCAGAGGCCATGAACCTGGCCGTACGGGCGGGGCGCCTGGCCTACCTGGCGGGACGGATTCCGAAGAAACTCTACGCCACCGCCTCCAGCCCCATTGAAGGGACTATCTCATGACTAGCAGGGAAACCCCCTGGATAGACTTCAACTTCTACCTCATCACCGACCGCCGCAATACGGCGGGGAGGGAGCTGTGCGCCGTTGTGGAGGAAGCCCTGCGGGGTGGGGTGGGCGCCGTCCAGCTGCGGGAGAAGGACCTCTCCAGCCGGGAACTGTACGAACTGGCTTATGAAATGCGCAAGCTGACCAGTCGGTATGATGCACGGCTTTTGATCAACGACCGCGTCGACATTGCCCTGGCGGTGGATGCGGACGGAGTCCACCTGGGAGGCGAAAGCATGCCCATCTACCGGGCGCGGATGGTGATGGGGGAGAAGAAGCTCATCGGCGTCTCCTGCCACAACCAGGTCAACGCAATCACCGCCCAGGAAAAAGGAGCGGACTTCATTACCTTCGGCCCGGTGTTCCCCACACCGTCCAAGGCGGTGTACGGTGAACCGCTCGGCACCGCAAAACTGGAAGAGATAGCCAGCCTCCTCCAGATCCCGGTTTTCGCCCTTGGCGGCATAAAAAGAAACAAGGTACCGGAGGTCGTCGCATGCGGCGTACACGGCATCGCCCTGGTTTCGGCGGTACTCACCGCCGACAATCCCCGCGACGAAGCCAGGGAAATCATTGCGCTCCTTCCTGAAGAGCACGAAGACTGATTCATGCCGTCCACCCTCATTCATCCCGAGCTCCGGATCAACTCCTACGGCTCCTGGCTCCGCAGACGGTTCGGCTGTCGCATCAGCAAGGTCAACGTGGACGGGGACTTCACCTGCCCTAACCGTGACGGCAGCAGGGGAAGCGGCGGCTGCATCTACTGCAACAACAGCTCCTTCTCCCCCGGCGGCACCCAACCGGTCATCCCCCTGGAAACCCAGATGGCCGAGGGGATGGCCTACCACCGCCGTCGTCTCGGCAGTGAAAAATTCATCGTCTATTTCCAGAAGCACACCAACACCTACGGCCCGCCGGCAAAGCTCCGCGACCTTTTCGGCCGCGCCCTCGCCCATCCGGACGTAGTCGGTATTTCCGTCGGCACGCGTCCCGACGCCCTGGATGACGAAGCAATCGCCTTCCTGGAGGAACTGGCCAGGGAGCACTACGTCTGCCTGGAACTCGGTCTCCAGTCCATGGACGACGCCATCCTTGCACGGATCAACCGTGGCCACACCCTGGCGGAATATCTCCGGGCAGTGGAACGGGTGGCGGGGCGGGGCATCGACCTCTGCACCCACCTCATCTACGGCTTCCCCGGCGAGACGCGGGAAGGCTTCCTCCGGACGGCAGAACTGATTGCCTCCCTCCCCGTCACGTCCCTCAAGCTCCACCAGCTTCATGCCGTTGCCGGAACCCGGCTGGCCGACCTCTACTACCGGGGTGAATTCGTTCCTCTCACCCTTGACGAATATGTGGCAACGGCCTGCGATTTCCTCGAACGCCTCCCCGCCGAGGTCGCCATCCAGCGCCTCTACGGTTCGGCCCCCCTGGCGATCCGCGTCGCCCCCACCTGGGACCTGAAGAACAACCAGATGTGGTACACCATCGTCAACGAACTGCACCGGCGCGGCACCTGGCAGGGGTGCAGGCTGACGGGGGAATGTTGCAGGGTGGGGAATCTGTGATTCAGTCAAAAAACACGCCTGACCATACTTCCCACGCTTGAAGGAGAACCGTCCATGAAAATAGCCCGCATCCCCGCCGTCGGCGCGGAATTACCCATCGGCAAGATCCTCTGCATAGGCCGCAACTACGTTGGCCACATAAAAGAGCTGGGAAACGAGACGCCGGCCGCCCCCGTCATTTTCATGAAGCCTGCCACCTCCGTCATCGGCGATGGCGACGAGATCGTCATTCCACCTTATTCCGCTAACTGCCACCACGAGGCGGAACTGGCGCTCCTCATCGGCACCGGCGGCAAGGACATCCCCGTCGACAAGGCGCTCTCCCATCTTGCCGGCTACGGCGTGGCCATCGACCTGACCCTGCGGGACGTGCAGGACGAGTTGAAAAAAAAGGGGCTCCCCTGGGAGATCGCCAAGGGGTTCGATACCGCCTGCCCCCTGTCGGACTTCGTTCCCGCCTCGACTGTTGCAGACCCCCAGCAACTCCAGATCAGGCTTACGGTCAACGGCACCCTGCGTCAGGATGGCAGCACCTCCCTCATGATTCATTCCGTCGCCCAGATCATCAGCCACATCTCCTCCATCTTCACCCTGGAACCGGGGGACATCATCCTCACCGGCACACCGGCAGGGGTCGGCCCCCTTGTCCCGGGAGACCGGGTCTGCGCCGAAATCAGCGAAGTCGGCTCGCTCACGGTAACAGTAACGTAAGAGCTACATTTATATCATTGACATCCTGCATCCCACCGGATTACAGTTTGACCATACATTTCAGGAGGTGATCCATGGAAACGGAAAAAACCTGCCCCGAATGCGAGGGGAAAATGGTCCTTCTCCCCGGTTGAGGGGGCCTCTTCTGGCGGTGCCAGAAGTGCGGCAAGAAGATTCCTTTTGCCAGCGGAGACATGCAGGAGTGTGGTTGCAAATGAAAAGGGGGCGGAAACGCCCCCTTTTCATTTCACGTATAGATGCGGCATAAAACCTGTTCTACGGCTTCCCCTTCTTCAATTCCGCCAGCCGTTTCTCTGCCTCGGCGGCCGCCGGTGTGCCGGGATATTTCGTGACGATCTCCTCATAGAGCTTCACCGCATGTTCCAGGTTGTGCTGTTTCTCCTCGAACCGGGCGGTTTCCAGCTGCTCTTTCCCCTTCTCTCCGGCGCAACCAGCCAGGGCCAACAGGCCTGTAACAAGCAGCATCCTGACCGCGAATCTCACCATGAGACATCCTCCTTTCACTAAAAAAGGGGAACCATTCACTGGTTCCCCCTGTTGTTTTCTTCCTTACTGCTCCATCAGCACCGCGTGGGCAGCTGCGAGCCGGGCGATGGGGACCCGGAACGGCGAGCAGGAAACGTAATCAAGTCCGACCTTGTGGCAGAAGATGACCGACGCCGGGTCACCGCCATGCTCCCCGCAGATGCCGAGCTTGATCTCCGGCCGGGTCGATCTCCCCTTCTCGCACCCCATCTTGACCAGCAGGCCGACGCCATTCTGGTCCAGGGAAACGAACGGGTCCTCCTCCAGGAGTCCGGTCTCCACGTAGAAAGGGAGAAACTTGCCGGCATCGTCCCGGGAAAGGCCGAAGGTGGTCTGGGTGAGGTCGTTGGTGCCGAAGGAGAAGAATTCCGCCTCGGTGGCGATCTCGTCGGCAGTGAGCGCCGCCCGGGGGAGCTCGATCATGGTGCCGATGAGGTAATCGACCTTTACCCCGTAGCGGGCGATGACGTCCTCACATATCCGGATGGCGTTCTCCCGCAGGCGTTTCAGCTCATCCACCACCGCAACCAGCGGGATCATGATCTCGGGAACGATGGTGAACCCCTCGTCCTTCACCAGTTCGCAGGCGGCCTCCATGATGGCCTGCACCTGCATGTCGTAGATCTCCGGAAAGGTAAGGCCGAGACGGCAGCCACGGTGACCGAGCATCGGGTTGAACTCGTGGAGGAACTCCACCTTTGACTTGAGGGCCTGGATACTGACCCCCATGGTCTTGGCGAGGGACTCGATATCCTTCTCCTCCTGGGGGAGAAACTCGTGGAGCGGCGGGTCGAGGAGACGAATGGTGACGGGAAGTCCCTTCATCTCGCGGAAAATGCCGACGAAGTCCCCCTTCTGCATCGGGAGAATCTTGGCCAGAGCCCGTTGCCTCCCTTCCAGGTCTTCCGAGAGGATCATCTCCCGCACCGCGGCGATCCGGTCCGCTTCGAAGAACATGTGCTCCGTCCGGCAGAGGCCGATCCCCTGTGCGCCAAATTCGCGGGCCACTTTGGAGTCGTGGGGGTTGTCGGCGTTGGCCCGCACCTTGAGGCGACGGAACCGATCGACCCATTCCATGAGGGTACCGAAATCCCCCGTCAACTCGGGGGAAACGGTCGGCACCATGCCGAGGATAACCTCGCCGGTGGAACCATCCAGAGTGATGATGTCCCCCTTCTTGACGATATTGCCATTCCGGTCCGTGAACTGGTTGGCGGCGTAGTTGACCTTGATATCGCCGCACCCCGCCACGCAGCATTTTCCCATGCCGCGGGCAACAACCGCCGCGTGAGAGGTCATGCCGCCCCGGGCGGTAAGAATCCCCTGGGCCGCATGCATGCCGTGGATATCCTCCGGGCTCGTCTCTACCCGGACCAGGATAACCTTGAGGCCGAGCTTGGCGGCAGCTTCCGCCTCATCGGCGTTAAAGATCACCTCGCCGCTGGCCGCGCC
Source organism: Geomobilimonas luticola (assembly GCF_018476905.1). Taxonomy (GTDB): domain Bacteria; phylum Desulfobacterota; class Desulfuromonadia; order Geobacterales; family Geobacteraceae; genus Geomobilimonas; species Geomobilimonas luticola. The sequence goes on along the minus strand of NZ_JAHCVK010000001.1, from coordinate 1,033,674 downwards.
GGGGGATGCGGGAAGCCCCTTGGCGATCACTTTCTTCTCGGCCTTCGGGTCGAGGGATGGGTGGAGCAACTGGTCCAGCTGGGACGGAGCCACGCGAAGCACAGCGGTCCGCTCGTCGATGAGCCCCTCCTTCTCCATGTCAACGGCGATCTTTATGGCCGCCTTGGCGGTCCGCTTGCCGTTCCGCGTCTGGAGCATGTAGAGCTTCCCCTTTTCGATGGTGAACTCGATGTCCTGCATGTCCTTGTAGTGCTTTTCCAGGATGCTCCGGATATTGACCAGCTGCTGATAGCAGTCGGGCATGACGTCTTCCATGGCCGGCAGGTCGCCATCCTTTTTCTTCGCCTTGTTGATCGGCTGGGGGGTCCGGATGCCGGCCACCACGTCCTCCCCCTGGGCGTTGACCAGGTATTCACCATAGAAATAGTTCTCTCCGGTGGAGGGATCACGGGTAAAGGCAACGCCGGTGGCGCAGTCGTTCCCCATGTTGCCGAAGACCATGGACTGGACGTTGACCGCGGTCCCCCAGTCGGCCGGTATGTTGTTGAGCCTGCGATAGGTTATGGCGCGGGCGTTCATCCAGGAGCCGAACACCGCCCCGATTGCCCCCCAGAGCTGTTCCTGGGGATCTTCCGGAAACTCCTGCCCCAGGGTCTCCCTGATCTTCGTCTTGAACTTCCCCACCAGTTCCTTCCAGTCCTCAGCGGTCAGGTCGGTGTCGAGCCGCACGCCCCGGTCTTCCTTCTTGTGCTCAAGGATGTGCTCAAGGGCCTCCTTGTCCATCCCCATCACCACGTCGGAATACATCTGGACAAAACGCCGATAGGCATCGTAGGCAAAGCGCTCGTCGCCGCTCTGGGCGATGATCCCCTGGACCGTCGTATCGTTGAGGCCGAGGTTGAGGATGGTATCCATCATGCCGGGCATGGAGGCGCGCGCACCGGAACGGACCGAAACCAGCAGGGGGTTGGCGGGATCACCGAACTTCTTCCCCATGAGGTCCTCGACCATCTTCAGGTTCGATGCCACCTCGTGAGTGAGACCGGCCGGATACTGACGGTCGTTCTTATAGAATTCGGTGCAGACCTCGGTGGAAATGGTGAATCCGGCCGGAACCGGCAGACCGATCGCCGTCATTTCCGCCAGGTTGGCACCCTTCCCCCCCAGGAGATTTTTCATCTCCGCGCTCCCCTCGGCCTTCCCGTCACCGAAGAAATAAACATACTTTGCAGCCATGGCACTCCTCCTCATTTTATTAATAATCAAGCGGGTTTAGGCAAATTAAAACAAGAAAAAAGCCGCTTGCCTTTCGGCTAAGCGGCTATCTTTGCAAAGTCTGCGATGTCTCTGAAAAGCCCTTTTATCTCTTGCAAAAGGGCCAGTCGATTGGTTCGGACCCGTTCGTCCTCGGCCATGACCATGACCCGTTCGAAAAAGGTATCCACCGGGCCGCGCAGGGTGGCTATCTCCGTCAGGGCATCCAGATAGGCGCGGCCGGCGACGGCGGCAGCAACCCTGGCCTGCACCCCCTGGAACGCGGCGTGCAGCTCCCCTTCCGCAGCATCCTGGAACAGACCGGCGGCCACGGGCGCAGTAACCTCCTCCTTGACGATGTTGCAGACCCGCTTGAAGGCGATGGCAAGGGGTTCGAAGTCGGAACGGGTTTTGAACTCGGACAGGGCCGCAACCCGTGCCGCAACGTCCACCAGATCGTCGAAGGAGGCAGATACGGCGGCATCCACCGCATCGGCCGGGTAACGGTCGGCAAGAAGATTCACCAGACGGCCGCGGAAAAACTCCAGCACATCCCCCGCAACCTCGTCCCGGGGACGGGTCAGTTTGGGGACGAGAAGTTCGAGGGCGCTGTCGATGAGGGTCCGCAGCGACAGTCCGTATCCCCGGTCGACGATGATGTTGATGATGCCGAGAGCCGAGCGACGCAGTGCGTAAGGGTCGGCCGAGCCGGTCGGGATGAGCCCCACCCCGAAGCAGCCGCAGATGGTGTCGAGCTTGTCGGCGATGGAGACGATGGCGCCGATGTCCGAAGCCGGGAGATCTCCCCCCGCCTGGGTGGGGAGGTAGTGCTCGGCGATGGCGGCCGCCACTTCGGCGTCCTCACCCTGGAGCAGCGCGTACTCTCGCCCCATGATCCCCTGCACCTCGGGGAATTCCCCCACCATGCCGGTCACGAGATCGGCCTTGCAGAGGAAGGCGGCACGGGAGGCCTTGGCCTTGACGGCCGGGTTCAGCCGGTCGGCCAGCCCCTCCGCCAGCGCCCGGAAGCGCTCCATCTTCTCATAGGAGGTGCCGAGCTTCTGCTGATAGACGACAGATTTCAGAGACTCCACGCGAGCCTCAAGCCGCACTTTCTGATCTTCCTCGAAGAAGAAGCGGGCATCGGAGAGGCGGGCGCGCAGCACCCGCTCGTTCCCCTTCACCACCACCGACGGGTCTTCCGTCAGGGTGTTGTTGATGGTGATGAAGTTGGGAAGGAGCTTCCCTTCGCCGTCCACCAGGGTGAAGTACCGCTGGTGCTCCCGCATGGAGGTGATGAGCACCTCCTTGGGGACATCGAGAAAGACGGTGGAGAAACCGCCGCGCACGGCGGAAGGGTATTCCACCAGGTAGGTAACCTGCTCCAGCAGAGCCTCGTCCGGCAGGACGCTCCCCCCTGCCCCGGCGGCGACCCGCTCGATCTCGCGACGGATAATTTCCTTGCGTTTCCCGGGATCGGGGATGACGAAGTGGCGTTCGCACTCTTCCAGGTAGTGGGCGAAATCCCGCACCGGGAAGGTGCTGTTTGCCATGAACCGGTGGCCGCGGGAGACCGTGCCGCTCTCGACGTTGCCAAAGGTGAAGGGGACCACGATACCATCGAACAGGGCGACGATCCAGTGGATCGGCCGGGCGAAACGGATATCCTGGCTACCCCAGCGCATGGATTTCTTGAAGGGGATGTTGCCGATCAACCGGGGGAGCATCTCCGTGAGGAGATCCGCCACGGGACGCCCCGTCTCTTTCTTGACGGCGGCTACGTAGTCCCCCTTGTCGGTGCTGACGACGGTCAGGGCAGCGACATCAACCCCCTGCCCCCGGGCAAAACCTTCAGCGGCCTTGGTCGGCTTGCCGTCCGGCCCGAAGGCGATGTTCCTTGCCGGCCCCAGGGCGGTCGTCTCGGCGTCGGACTGCGCCGCCGGCAGTCCCTCCACGCAGAGGGCAATGCGGCGCGGCGTCGCCACGGTCCTGATGGAAGTGCAGGAAAGCCGGGCATTTTCCAGCTCTTTCCCGATCAGCGTCTCCATGTCGGCCATCGCCTTGGGGAGGAATCCCGCCGGGATCTCTTCCGTACCTATTTCAAGAAACAGTTCCTTCCCCATGGCTCAGCACCCCCCCTTCAGCATTGGATACCCCAGACGTTCGCGCTGGCGCACATAGGCTTCGGCACAAAGGCGTGCCACATTCCGCACCCTGCCGATATAAGAGGCCCGCTCGGTGACCGAGATGGCGCCCCGGGCATCCAGCAGGTTGAAGGTATGGGAACACTTCATGACGAAATCGTAGGCAGGGAAGACCAGTTCCTTCTCCACCAAGCGGATGCACTCCTTCTCGAAGTTGGTGAAGGATTCCAGAAGGAGCGGCACGTTGGCCTCCTCGAAGTTGTAGGTCGAGAACTCCACCTCGGTGATGTGGTGGATGTCGCCGTACGTGACCCCCTTGGTCCACTCCAGGTCATAGACGTTGTCCACCCCCTGCAGGTACATGGCGATCCGCTCGCAGCCGTAGGTGATCTCGCCGGCTACCGGCTTCAGGTCGATCCCCCCCGCCTGCTGGAAGTAGGTGAACTGGGTAATCTCCATCCCGTCGAGCCAAACCTCCCAGCCGAGTCCCCAGGCACCGAGGGTCGGTGATTCCCAGTCGTCCTCCACGAAACGGATGTCATGCTGGTTGGGGTTGATGCCGAAGGCGCGGAGGGAATCCAGGTAGAGGTCGAGGATGTTCAGGGGGGAAGGTTTCATGATGACCTGGAACTGGTAGTAGTGCTGGAGGCGGTTGGGGTTTTCCCCGTACCGGCCGTCGGTGGGCCGCCGGGACGGCTCCACGTACGCCACGTTCCACGGTTCCGGTCCGAGGACGCGAAGGAAGGTGGCCGGGTTGAAGGTTCCCGCCCCCTTCTCCGTATCATAGGGCTGCTGGATGACGCACCCCTGCTTGGCCCAGTACCCCTGCAGCGAAAGGATCAGATCCTGAAAAGTCAAACGCGCACCTCCCGTGGGAAATCAGCCCGCGATTTTACCCCCTGTAAAAGTGGTTTCGTCAGGCTGAAAAAAGCATATAGTATCCAATAAGTTAGACGCGTAAGATTACATTTTTAACGCCCTCTGTCAAGGATTATTGACTTGCCCAACCTGCCGCGTTACCATGCCCGACACCCGCTACCCCCTCTATCTGCTGAAGATTCATAGATAAAAGGACCCATGCAATGCCCGAACTGCCGGAAGTGGAAACGACCCGGCGCGCCATCGCGCCGTTCATCGAGGGAAAAACCATTACGGAGGTGCTGGTGCGAAACGCCGGCCTCCGCTGGCCGGTTCAACCCGAACTGGAAATGTTTCTCCCCGGCCAGCGGATAATGAGCGTCGACCGACGGGGGAAATACCTTCTTGTCCGTTGCGGCAGCGGCACACTGATCCTTCACCTGGGGATGTCGGGACGCCTTTCCGTTGTCCCGGCCGCAACACCGGCCGGAAAACATGACCACCTGGATATCCTTCTTGAGAACAGCATTGCCCTGCGGTTCAACGATCCGCGGCGCTTCGGCACGGCACTCTGGACCGACGGCGATCCCCTGCAGCACCCCCTCCTCGTGAAACTCGGCCCCGAACCATTGGAGGAGGGATTTGACGACGACTACCTGTTCACGAAGAGCCGCAACCGCACAGTGGCCGTCAAGCAGTTCATCATGGACAGCCATACCGTTGTCGGTGTGGGAAATATCTACGCCAACGAAGCGCTGTACCGCGCCGGGATGCGCCCGGAACGGCCGGCGGGAAAGCTCTCCGAAACGGACTGTCGACGGCTCGTCATAACAATCCGTGAGGTACTGCGGGCGGCGATTGCCGAAGGAGGAACCACCATTCGCGATTTCCGCGTCGGAGAGGAACAGACGGGGTACTTTGCCGTGCAACTCAAGGTCTATGGCCGGGCCGGTGCACCGTGTCCGACATGCGGGACCCCCATTGTCATGCACCGCCAGGGAGGCCGCTCCACCTATTTCTGCTCCCGCTGCCAGAACTGACCCTTTCAAAACGAAAAAAACGGCGGTCGGGAATTCCCGGCCGCCGTTTCACTTCATGCACAGCAAACGCTGATTACTCCGCCTTGGTAACGGTTACTTTCAGGTTGGCGCTCACTTCCGGATGGAGCTTGACACTGGCGGCAAACTCGCCGATATGCTTGATCGGCTCGGCCAGCATGATCTTCTTCCGGTCGATCTCGACCCCTTGGGCTTTGAGCAGCTCGGCCAGTTCCATATTGGTGACGGCTCCGAACAGCTTCCCTTCTTCGCCAGCCTGGTGGGCAATGCTCAGGGCTAACCCTTCAATCTTGGCAGCAAGCTGTTTAGCCGCTTCCAGCACTTTGTTCTTCTTGTACTCCAGCTGGCGCTTCTCATGGTCAAGCGCCTTGGTATTCTTGAGAGTCGCCTCGATGGCAAACCCTTTCGGAATAAGAAAGTTGCGGGCGTAGCCGGGAGCAACCTTCACCACGTCACCGATGTGACCGAGATTTTCCACGTTTTCCTTCAGAATTACCTTCATGTCCTTTTCCTCCTAGCCTGAGTTACAGGTTTTCTGGTTGTCTGGGGGTTCGAAAATCGCCCCACAGGTCGAATATGCCGAGCGCAGCCACCGCTACCGCAAGATAGGGTTGCAGCGTCAGCAGGATGTAAAAAATGGCCCGCACCAGACCCGGTACGGCGAATCGGTTGAAGAACCAGCAGATGATGGCCAACCCCTGTACGAAGTAGAGTGAAAGGGTGACGATCAGCACGTTCAGCGCCACTCCCGCGACCTCCCCCTGGGGAAGGAGCATGGAGAAACCGGAGGCAATGACCACCCAGATCAGCTGCTCCGGATTCTTGAAGCGGCTGAATTCTCCAAGAGCGGGGGGGGTCGGCAGGCGCATCGCCAGCCGGGCCATCAGCCAGAGGTTAAGCCCCGCAATGGTTACGAGGGAAATAATGACCAGCGCCGGATAGATCCGGCCGATAAGGCCACCGGCCTGCTCCATCGCCGTCTTGAAGGTCTGGAGCTCTTCACCCGTCAGCCCACTCTTCTCGTAGACCGCTGCGGTCTGGCTGATGCTGGCGTTGATCCCCTTGAGCACCTGCCCATGGAGATCGACCCCCTGGCTGAGGGCAAAGACAATGGCAAACACTGCCACGACCGCGGTATTGAGTGCCACCGCCGTCGCGATGCTCCGTGCCCCGCCCCATCCACGGGAGAGAAAGGCGGGTAGTGCTAGGGTCAAAATGCCGCACTGCAGAAGGTAGAGGATGGCGGTGGAGACCCCGGCAACCGGCAACAGCACAAGCACGCTGACTGCAACGATCGCCACCCCCATCATTGTTCCGTGCTTCTGCGCAAAGTATATTCCCGGCAGCGGCACGAAGAAGCCGGGAAACATCCCCAGCAAGGGGAAACTGACATAGGCCAGAAACAATGCCAGGGTGATGACGCTCCCCTTGACCATCTCCAGCCAGGGGCCGGGTGTCAGGGATTTCATCCGATCAGCACCCGTTACGGCAATACGTGCGTACCGGCAACCGGCAGCAGGGCGATGTTGCGGGCCCGCTTGATGGCCTCGGTGATCTCCCGCTGGTGCTTGGAGCAGTTGCCGGAGATACGGCGCGGAATGATCTTGCCCCGCTCGGTGATAAAGTACCGAAGGGTGCGGGGGTCTTTGTAATCGATGGTAACCTGCTTATCGGCGCAGAAACGGCAGACTTTCCTGCGCTGGAACGGCCGCTTCTTGCGCGGGCCCGAGCTTCTCTGGGGAGTTCTTTCGTCGCTCATCTATGATAATCCTCCGAATTGATTGTTATTCGCTTTCAGGGGCGGCAGCTTCGGGAGCCGTTTCTTCAACGACAGCCTTCGGCGCGGCCGCGGCAGGTGCCTCGACCTCTTTTTCGAGCTTGATGCTCTGGTACCGGAGCACCTTGTCGTCAAGACGGAGGCGGCGCTCCAGCTCGGCGATAAGGGTCTCATCCCCGTCGCAGCGGAGGTAGAAATAGCGCCCCCGGCTAAATTTCTCAATGGGATAGGCCAGTTTCCGGCTACCCCAGTCTTCCAGCCGCTTCATCTCGCCGTTCTTCTTGGCGATGACATCCTGCACCTTGGCCGACAACGCCTTGATGTCGTCATCACCGAGGTCGGGCTGGACGATGTAAATCGTCTCGTACATCCTCATGGTTACTTCCTCCTCACGGTTTTGTAGCCCCGGTCCGACCCGGAGCAAGGAGATACAGCCACTATGGCTGCTCTTTGGAAACTATGATTTTTACTACACTTACAGATTATTGACAAGCTTTTTATTGCGGGTCGCTCTAGTGGCAGTCTATTACCCTACTTACACCTACATCGACAACTAATCGTCTACATCCCAGGAGATGTGGATTTTCTCCAAGGCCAAGGCGGGCGAGGATTTGGGCGGAAGCGTAGCAGCGCTACGCTGCACAACCAAAACCGCAGCCCAACGCCGGGATTGGGGAAAAGCTGCGTCTCCTTTATACGTTGAACCGGAAGTGCATGACATCCCCGTCCTGCACCACATACTCTTTCCCTTCCAGCCGCATCAGGCCCTTCTCTTTGGCCCCCGTCTCGCCACCCGAAGCCAGGTAGTCTGCAAAGGCAATCACTTCGGCGCGAATGAATCCCTTCTCGAAGTCGGAATGGATCACACCGGCTGCCTGGGGGGCTTTGGTCCCCCTGGTAATGGTCCAGGCCCGTACTTCCTTGACCCCCGCGGTAAAGTAGGTGATGAGACCGAGCAGTTCGTAGCCGGAGCGGATGAGCTGGTCGAGCCCCGATTCAGCGAGCCCCATCTCGTTCAGAAATACCTGCTTCTCCTCCCCTTCCAGTTCGGATATCTCCGCCTCGATCCTGCCGCAGATGGTGACCACCTTCGCCCCCTCGCCGGCCGCCAGTTCCCGCACCAGTGCCACGAAGGGGTGGTTCCCCGCCAGGTCGTCCTCGGCCACGTTGGCAACGTAAAGGACCGGCTTGTCGGTAAGGAGGTGCAGATCCCGCATCCAGAGCCGCTCGTCCACGTTTTCCGCCAGGCCGGTAACGGCAGCACCCTTCTCCAGAGCGCTTTTCACGCGAGAGTAGAAATCCGCCTCGTCCTTGATCTTCCGGTCGCCGCTTTTCGACTGTTTTTCAACCCGCTGGAATTTCTTCTCCACCGTGTCCAGGTCGGCCAAGGCCAGTTCGGTCTTGATGATCTCGATATCCCGAATAGGGTCGACGCTCCCGGAAACATGTACCACGTTTTCGTCATCGAAACAGCGTACCACATGAACGATGGCATCCACCGAGCGGATATGACCGAGGAACTGGTTCCCCAGCCCTTCACCCTGGCTTGCCCCCTTGACAAGTCCAGCGATGTCGAGAAATTCAATGGTGGTGGGAAGAATCCGCTCCGGATTGACGATCTCGGCCAGTTGCTGGAGCCGGGGATCAGGCACCTGCACGATTCCAACGTTGGGGTCGATGGTGCAGAAGGGATAGTTGGCGGACTCCGCGCCGGCCGAGGTGAGTGCATTGAAAATGGTGGACTTCCCCACGTTGGGGAGCCCGACGATGCCACAATTGAAACCCATAGCGTGCTTCCTTAAAAAATGTAGGGGCACCCTTTGCAGGTGCCCGAGTTCACGACGTCTTCACAACGTGGGCTACCATCCGGGGCCGCCCTATGGTTCTTCCAGAAAATCCCTGTTGTTGTACAGGCTCATGGTTTTGGGGAGTCCCTCCCCCATGAGCATGACCAGCATGCCGACTACGCCGTCGAGCAGCCGGTAGAGAACGTTCTGTTCATCCCGGGAAAAATTGGTCAGGACATAGTCGGCGGCATCGCCATGCACCGGACGCCCGACCCCGATACGAACCCGTAAGAACTGGCCTCCCCCAAGCTCCTGCATAAGGGAGCGAAGGCCGTTGTGACCACCATGGCCGCCACCATCCTTGAGCTTTACCCGGCCGAAGGGGATGTCCAGATCGTCATGAATAACCACCAGGTCAGACGGAGTGAGCTTGTGGAAACGGAGTGCCTCGGCGACGGAACGGCCGGACAGGTTCATGAAGGTCTGGGGTTTGAGGAGGAGAAGCCGCTCCCCCTGAAAATTACCCTCGCCGTAAAACCCGCCGAATGCCTTGCGGGTGACATGAATCTCCGCCTCGTGCGCCAAACGGTCCAAAACCATGAAACCCGCGTTGTGGCGGGTTCCCTGGTACTTGGGGCCAGGATTTCCCAGCCCGACGATAAGTTTTGCAGCCATGACGCAGCGAGCCAATTACTCGGCGGCGGGTGCGGCCTCTTCGCGGGATTTGCCGAGCACGCTGACGATAGATGCCCTGGAATCCGCGAGCGCCTTCACCCCGGCGGGAAGCTGCAGGTCGGACACGTGGATTGAGTGACCAATGGTGAGTTCGGTAATGTCCAGGTCGATATGCTCCGGGATCTGGGTCGGCAGGCACTCGATTTCAACGGCATGCATGGCAAAATCGAGCAGACCGCCATCTTTCACCCCCTTGGCAGTGCCGACCAGATTGAGAGCGACTTCTACCCGAACCTTCTCGGTCAGGTTGACCTTGTGCAGGTCAACGTGCTGGATGTCACGGCGGAGCGCATCGCGCAGCAGGTCGGCCACAATCACCACGCTGCCGTCGAGGCTTCCGCCCCCCTTCAAGGTGATAAGGTGATTGCGGCCACCTTCACCGGCTATGGCAGCGGCAAGCTCCTTCGGCTTTACCGTGATGCCAACGGCTTCCATACCCTTTCCGTACACCACGCCGGGGACAAGGTCCTTGCTCCGCAGTTGCCGGCAGGCGTTTTTCCCGGTCTTTGTCCGCAGTTCGATAGTCAACTCTCTCTGTTCCATACATCCTCCGATGTTTATTTAGTTTGCAAGGTCTTCAAGCATTCCGGGCAGGCCGGATAAATATTACACGAACAGCGAACTGACCGACTCGTCTTCGTGTATTCGTCGTATTGCCTCGGCCAGAAGTTCCGCGACACCCAGCACCGCTATTTTGGCTGTCTTCTGCGCCTTCTCTCCGAGGGGAACGGTATCGGTTATCAGGACCGTCTCTATGTCCGAATCGTTGATCCGGTCGATGGCCGGCCCCGACAGCACTCCGTGGGTAGCGCAGGCGTAGATGGTCTTGGCGCCATGCTCCTTCAAAGCCTTGGCAGCCTGGGTAAGAGTGCCGGCCGTGTCGATCATGTCGTCGAGAATGATGGCGGTCTTGTCCTTCACGTCACCGATGAGGTGCATGACTTCCGCCACATTGGGACCGGTTCGCCGCTTGTCAATAACCGCAAGGGTACAGCCAAGCCGTTTGGCAAAAGCCCGGGCCCGCTCGGTGCCACCCGCATCGGGCGAAACCATGACGATATTGTTGTGGGGAAAGCGTTCCCGCAGTTTCTCCAGAATGACGGGGGCGGCATAGAGATTGTCCACCGGGATATTGAAGAACCCCTGTATCTGGCCGGCATGGAGATCGACGGTCACTACCCGGTCGGCACCTGCGGTGGTTATCAGGTCCGCCACGAGCTTTGATGTGATGGGGGTCCGGGGGGCTACCTTGCGGTCCTGCCGTGCATAACCGTAATAAGGGATGACCGCCGTGATGGTGGCTGCGGAGGCCCGTTTCAGGGCGTCAATCATGATCAGCAGTTCCATCAGGTTGTTATTGCTCGGTGCGCAGGTTGACTGCACCACGTAGATATCGCGACCGCGGACGTTCTCGCCGATCTCCACCATGATCTCGCCGTCGGAGAAGGTCTTTACCTTGGCCTGTCCGAGAGGAACCCCCAGATGGGTACAGATATTTTCCGCCAGTCCCGGATTGGAATTGCCGCTGAACACCCTGATCTTGTTTTCCATGCGCACCGCTGCTTTCTCGATGATTATGAATTAATTATGTGATTCCATCCGGGTTTTCGGCGAGGTACTTTTAACGGATGGAGCTTTATTGCGTGGCTGGGGTGCCAGGGATCGAACCTGGGAATGCCGGAATCAAAATCGCCAATTCCCCAGAGAAGAGAGAATATTTACTACAACTCAAATCTGAAGTCAATATAAAAATCAGCCTGTTAGCCAACTCCCATACTTTTACCTAAATCAGCCAGTTACCCCCTTTCTGCATCAATTTGCGTCAATTCTGCGTCAAGGCCAAAAACCTGCCTGCGTCAATTTTTTATTGGTATTCTTCAAGAATTACAGCAGCATGCGCTAATTTATCAGGAGATAGATGTGCGTACCGCTCCGTTACCTGAATCGTACTGTGTCCGAGGTACTCCTTCACTACATACAAGTCAACCCCTTTGTTGACTAGCCTACTGGCACACGTATGCCTTAGTGCATGCATAATGAATTCCTTATCTTTATCCATACCCATTTTCTTGCGTGCCCAGTTCCACGCATGACCTGCCTGATGTCTGGTAATGGTAAATGGTCCATCGTTCTTCCCCTCTTTTCTCCTTTCCAAGATGCGCCTGACTCTATTTGTCATAGGGACACTTCTCGGCTTTTCCCCCTTGTTTACCCATATGGATATCAGGTTGGTTTCAAAATTTACATCTTCATACTTGATGCCAATACCCTCCGAAAGCCGCATTCCAGTATCAATCAATACCTCGATCAGGTCTGCGGTCTCTGCATAGAAGTGGTTTCTGACGTTCGGGGTTGCTCCGCGTATAATATTCAGCAAAGTTGTTTCTTCTTCTTTGGTGATTACCCGTATTCTTCCTTTGGGTTCCCGTCCTAACTTGATATAGTCAAATGGTTGCTTCTTGAACCTCAGAACGGTTTTAAGCGCTGCCAGATACCTATTTACTGTTGCGGTGCTGACCTTAGTAGCCTCAAGCTGGGTGATGTAGTCGTACACCACCTCTTCGTTTATGCTCCCAAGCGTCAAATCTCCAATTATGGCAATGAACCTGATCGCATTCCTGTATTCAGATCAAGAGCCCGGATGCAGCGAACGATCTGCTTACTCTCGCCCTCAAATGTGCAATGGATGGACGACGTGTAATCTTCTTCTGTTCCTGTCCGGAACCACGAGGCTGCCATCGAACCACAGTTGCTAAGCTAGTCTTGAAATTCGCCCGTAAAAGGAAGGAGCAGGTCACGGTTGTTGAGTGGCCGGGCGGGGAAGTGGAAATGATAGACATTCGGCTGCCGGAGACCGAATATGCGAAGTTGCAGAAGGGTGGGAAATCGATACCTCTCACTAATGCAGAGCCGCTGGCTAAGTATGCAGGGTTGCCGTGGGGGTCTGTCACACGGATACATGCTGATAGCGGCAAGCTGGAAATGGGGGTCGGACCGGCGATATATCGAAAAGCTGGTTGGTATTTACCTGTAATGTGGTGGCCGATAAAAAACCATGTATCAGAAAGAAAAATGGTTGAAATAGCCAATGAGTTTCGGCACGATTTTGGATTTGAGCCGCTAGTTATACAGACCTAAAGCCGCTTCCAAGTCAGCCCTGATGTCGTCCCTCATCTCAACTGGTTCGATGACCTCTGCCTCGCTTCCGAACGTCATCACCCATCGCTTCACATCCCACCAACCCGATGTAGTCATTTCCAGAATGATGCTTCCGTCCTTTTGCTTCCTGATCTTCTGCTCCTTTGCCCAGCGGCGTTCTTGAATATAACGGGCTTGGTCTGCCGAAAATCTGATTTTCACCGAGATGGGATCGTCATATACGAGGTCGAATGCTTCCTCCAGGAGAGCATCCGGGTCAAAGTTTTCAGGGGAAGAAAAGGTCTCTTCTGTCAGTGTTAATTTAACGATACGTTCGACGGCCATGACGCGAATGTGGCCGAAGCTGGTGGTTCTGACAAAGAGATACAATCCCCCGTTTCGCTCAAAAAATCTGAGAGGGTCAATCTTGAATACCTTTACTTTGTCATCGTAAAAGGAGTGATATTCCACAAGGCAGGTCTTTTGTTGCAGGATTGCATCGGTCAAGGTTTCGATAGTTTCTTCCTTGCCCGAATAGTCCTTGGCAAATTTGGTTGATGGAATAAAGAGGGTTTTGACCTTATCCAACCGGTCGGCTAACCCTTCCGGGACGAATACATCGAGTTTTGCAAAGGCCTGTTCAATTTCTGCTTCGATGTCGGTATTCCGGTAGAGCTTCGCGTGGCCTTTCAGAAAATAAAGGGCGATAATTTCGGTGAGGGAGAGATTGAGATCGGCTACCTTCATGTCAGACAGGCGCTTGTACTGGTCTTTCTCCAGATAATATCGAACTTCGCCGCCTACCATCGCCTTGTCTTTATCGATCACAAACCTGAAATCATCCTGGAGGGTCTCGATAACCCGGTAGGCCTGACGCTTGTCGATTTCAAGCTTAGAACCCAATTCTGTAATGGTCGTTCCGCACGGAGTTGCCAGCAGATTAATAGCATCAAGCAATTTCTTGAGATTCCGTCCGCGCATCGTTCCTCCGATCTGCCCCAGTGTCCAAAAATGACATTCGGGAGGCATAACTTAAACTTGTAATGAGTCGGTATTTCGCATATACCAATGCAATCTGCAAGATAAATACGCTACCAAGGAGAAATTAGATGGACGTTAATGCAAAATTGCATGATCTGACACTGAGCGATCTTGAAAGTTATGCTGACTTTCTCCGTAACCCAAAGAACCTTGGTGGCAAGTGTGGCGTCTATATATGGGGATTCCGTTTCTTTGACCCCAAGAAGGAAGTAACGTCGGATTTTATCCCCTATTATGTGGGTAAACACAGAAGTAACATTCATCGGCGCATACAGGAACATGTTGAAGGTCTTCGCACAGGAACGCATAAGATTCTGAAAAAAGATCTGCTCCTCAAGAAGGCAAACTGGGATGATAATTGGGAACATTGTCGTAAGACATACTTTGCTTCTCAGAAAAGCGATCATTGCGCATACCTGCATGTGCGCGACAAGGACGGCAAGAACGCTCCGAAAAGCATCCTTCCTCCTAATAAGCTTGTTGAGCTTACACCTCATATAGAAACCTACATCGACAATTTATATGTCACCTACATCGATGTTTCCTGGCTCAAATTATCCGATAAAGAACAAAATGCCTTTGTGGATTGCTTAGAGAGATATGTTCAGCAGTTAATCGGAGACGATTGCTTGGCCTGCCGGAGTGGGGTTACGCTTCCTCCCGATTTCCGCCATCGTATCAAGACCAGTAAGGGAACAGAGCACATACTGAAAAATTACCCTTTATAATAACAGCAGTCATCATACAGGAGGATGATATGTCCTGGCCCGACCAGCCCGAATATAATCAAATCTTTTCAGACAATGGACCGGTTACGGTTTGCGTAAAATTCAGCGACAAGAGCGACAGTCACCGCTCGATGCCCCCGAAAACAATGCATTGGCACGAGATCAATCGGCTGATTGACCCCGCAGATGACTCGTTCTTTCGTTCCATGTATTTTGATGCATACCGTTGCCCGGTCATCCGCTATGAGATCGACCCTGAAAAAAATCTCCTGACCATTATTGTGGGCAAGACCGATTTGCCATAGCCACTTTTCACGATATCCGTTCAATGCTTTAAATGCCTGGTTTCTCCGCCGGGCATTTTCTTTTCATACCCCTCGAAAAAATATTCTGAACATTGTCCAAATATGTCACTCGCCGGGTGTACCTGTAGATCATCACATACTTCAGGAGGGTCATCCCCATGGCAGAAAAAGACAAAGAACAAAAAGAGTCAGGTCTCAACGATTACGGTATCATCTATCTTTCCGGGCCGATCAACGGCGGCACGGCCGAGGCTGTCTCAAAGCAGATCATAGAGTACAACATTAAGGGGGAAGTCAACCAGATCCAGATGATCATCAATTCTCCGGGTGGTTCGTGCCCGGCTGGATTCTCCATCATCGACATCATGGAATGGTCCCGCATTCCCATCTACACCACCGGCATCGGCATGATTGCCAGCATGGGGCTTCTCGTCTTCATGACCGGAGAGAAGGGCCGCAGGGTAATAACGCCTCGCACTTCCATTCTTTCCCACCGGTTTTCCGCCTTCAACTTTGGTAACCACAGCCAACTTATTGCCGGTCGCAAGGAAGAAGATCTGGAACATGAGCGGATCATCAACCATTATCTGACCTATTCCAACATCAAAGACCGTAAGGAGTTGGAGAGCTACCTGCTTCGGGACGTGGATACCTGGCTGGCTCCGAACGAAGCAATAGAGCATGGTATTGCCGATATCATTGAACCTGTGCGGAAGCGCCAGTAGACATGGAGGGAAGAATGAATAAACCAATGAGCGCTCAAACTACCTTTGCCACTTCCGACCAGGCAGGCCAGGTTATACCGTTTTTTCCGCAACGAGACACAAACCTCCAGGTTGCGCTGTTCGCTGATAACCTTACCCATCTGCAGGCCTTGGAACAGGAGGCCAAGCTGATGCTGGCAGTGGCCATGCTCCGACGTGGCTGGAACAAGGGCCGAGATAAGCATGGCCAGGAAGAAAGCCTCACCAGTATCTTTCCCTTTTTGGGAGAGGATGTTGGTCTGGAACAGGTCGAAGAATTGCTAACTAAAACCTTCGAAGAAAACCGACAACGGGAAAATGCATCCAGTCAGGCAGGGATTGCTCTGAATTTTGTGACGTTCTGCGAAAAATGGCAGCTCGATCGCTTCGAGCGAACTGTGGTCATGCTGCTTCTCTTGCAGAATACGGCTCCTGATTTCAGTGCATGCTTCAGGAAAAGCGGTTTCGAAGAACATTGCGACAATGGGATGGAAATTGGCACCTTACTGACCATCATCGCACCAGATCTGCGGCAGCAACTCGACTGCCGACGCTATTTCAGTATAAACAGCACGCTCTTTCGAGAAAGAGTACTAACACAATACGGTGACATTGACGGGTCCAGTACGATCCTGAGAATGTCGGTTTACCTGCACGAGCGAAACGTTCGCTACATTTTGGGGGATAACAATCTTTACCATCATGCCTTCAACTTCATCAAACGGGAACGGAGTGGGGTGCCGTTGGAGCAGGTGGTATTGCCTGAAAAGTTGAAAGAAGACCTTGTCTCCAGCGTAGAGCGGTTCATGGCTGGGCGTCAGGCCGGTGCACTTGCCGGTTTGGACCAGTTTTTCGGCTATGGTACCGGCTTGGCCATACTTTTCCACGGGCCGTCGGGGACAGGCAAGACCATGATGGCAAAGGGGCTCGCTCACTACTTTAGTGCTCCACTCCTTACTCTCAATCTGGAAGATATGTCGGAAATGCGGATGAACGAGGTTGATATTCTGAGTTTTCTATTTCGAGAAGCTGCTTTGATGGGAGCCATTGTCTTTTTGGACGAGTGTGACGATATTTTCAGCGGTCGCGGCAACTCGAAACTGAGTCGGGCACTACTTCTGGAACTGGAAAAATCTCGTTGTATTACGATTCTTGCAACCAACCGTCCGGTGGAACTCGACCCAGCCATGGAACGCCGTCTGGCCTTGAAGATCCATTTCCCTTTGCCGGATGTGTTCCTTCGTAAGCGCATGTGGCAAGCACTGATGCCAGATTTTCTTTTGTATGCTGACGATGTGGATCTCAACAGCCTGGCTGAGCGCTACTTTTTCACTGGTGGTCTGATCAAGAACAGTATCTTCATGGCATCAAACGCAGCCATTGCCGCCGGGCAGACCGTTATTACCTGTGAACTTCTTGAACAGGCTGCAAGTCAACAGTCCGTATCCCTCTCAGATACTAACGGCATCTGCCAGATTTATACTCCGAAGAGCTCCTTGGACGCTTTGCCACTCCATCAAATTCAAAAAGAGCAATTGTGTAACACTACTCGGGCTTGGCAGCGGCTGAAAACTGAAGGGTTGGGGCTCAATTTGTTGATCAGTTCTACAGACGTGATCACCGGTATCAAGGCAGCAGAAGCCCTCGCAACTGCCTGTGGCCTCAAGGTCAGGTGCTTCGACTATGGAAGAGTGGTATCGATGGCCGAAGACAACAAGATGGTTGACCCAGTCAGCCAACGGAAAATCTATCCGATGCAGTATGCGTTTTCCAACGGAACGGGAGATGCTGCCATGCTTCTGTTTGTGGATCATGAAGGACTGGTAGACAAAATACTGAGTGGTGACGAGGATGTTGGGGGGAAAGGACTGCTCTTGTCTGATTTGACAGGACATTTGCGGAAATATAGTGGTCTATTTTGCATGGTAACTACCAAATTGCAGAATACGAGCTTGCCTGTAGAGTTCAATCTCCATTATCAACTGGAGTATCCCCCGGAGGAACTGCAGATGAGGCAGTGGGAACTTTATCTGGGAGATAAGGCAGTCAGTGATGATCAGCTGGTGTCACTGGTGGAGAGTTATCCCATGCACACCGCAGAGATCGACTTTATTGCCCGTCAGGCTGCAACCCAGTCGATTATCAAGGGGATGAACGGAAAACCGACAATAAAAAGCATCAGAGAGGTTATCGGACGTTATCGTCAAAAGCGGAGTATGCCAGTACTGTTTGGAGGTACACGATGATCGGGAACGAACAAGATTCAGTGACCACGTCACCTTTGAACGGCATAAAACTTGTCACCGTAGTAAAAGTCATCGATTGCAATGTCTTCCACAATGGAGGTGAGAGACCATGGAATCAGATTTCAATTGGTGGTTTTGCCCTAGATGGCATGTGGAACGTGGTGTTCATGGATATGATGTTCAGCGCAGACGATGGTGATGACGAAGAGGTGAACAGACTGCTGAACATCTATTCCCCTGGATCATTGCATTGGGTAGATAGCACATTTAGCTTGCTGGGGGGAGGGTTTAGTTTCCTTTACCCTGAGACACGTCCCGTATCGGTCGAAAACTTTGAAGCAATCAACGCTTTTTTCCCGGTAGAAGTCAAAGCAAGCCGAGTACCTCGCAAAGGGGAGTTCTGGTACGCTGGTCGATATTATGTAACTGGTGGGGGAGCACCTCCTCTTGGCAAAAGACCATATTTTAATCCTAATCCCAATTATGGTTCATTTGTGGTAGAAGGTTTCATTGAAGATAACATCTGTCAGTTCTGTGGGAATAGTTCCGTTGAACCATTTGCCAGGTGCTATGTAAGCGAGCAACCTATCTGCTCTGACTGCGCAAGCGGCATTCGTGAATTCTGTCGGCATTATAATGCGGTAGCCACACCGCCGGATGCCATGCTCAGGCTGGTTGAAATAACGGGATACCCACTTGACGAATGCTGTGCCATTTGGTTATACCAAGAACTGGACGCCCTTGTCAGTGATTTTCGCGATTATTATGAGTACATGGATTGTGCCGCAAAATCATGGGGTCGTTCAACGATAGCGGGCTTACAGTACAGACTTAACGATATTGTAGGCATCTCAAAGAAGCTTCTTCATCCTTCCCTAAGCCGGACTCCGCAAGCTGCACAGCACATGAAAGACTGACTATATTTGCAAAAAGGAGGCTTTGTGGATCACGCAACCGCAATCGAATCGATGCTGAAAAACCTGGATAAATGGAGACATCTTCCTAAGTACCAACTTGAACGTAGAGCAGATATTTTTTTCGGGCTGTTTATACGGGACATTATTTCATGCCGTTTCGGACATCCAACCCATGAAATCATAATTCCTGAGTTTCCTTATTGCAATAATAAAGATACTGAAGATGATGATATAGATACTAATACTACGGTTAATTTTGATTATGTTATTTTATCAAAAGACTGTTCACTTGCCTATATTGTTGAACTAAAAACCGATACAAACTCATTTAGAGAAAAACAGGAAACATATTTAGAACGAGCCAGTAAAAAAATGGATTTTATGGATAATATCAAATATCTTATTGAGAAGGTCTATACTGCTACCAAACAAAAAGGGAAATACAGCCATTTATTCGAATTACTTGTAAAACTAAAACTATTATCAAATAATGGAAAAACCTATGAGCCACCGAACGAAAAAGTCCTTAGACCAGAAATTCAGGTTGTATACATAGCTCCCAGAATGAAAAAAGAAAAACTAAAAGTTATCTCAGAGTATGCGAAAATAATATCGTTTCAAGAAGTTATCGGTATTCTGGAAAACCTTGAAAACATAGGCCCTGTCGAGGCCCTTTTTGCCGATCATCTACGTCGATGGGATCAAATCCCTGCAGGAGCAAGAAATGACTAAATATTCCCCCTTTCTCAGTAAATCTCTCTATATCAAAGGGCTGCAGTGCCATAAAGCTCTGTGGCTCCACAAGAACCGACCTGAGTTGAAGGACGAAGTTTCGACGGCGCAACAGGTGGTTTTCGATGCTGGCACCGATGTGGGAATTTTGGCACAGCACCTTTTCCCCGGGGGTGTCGAAGTCCCTTACGACGGTCTTACAACGGCCCAGCAGGTAACCATGACCCGGAGGCTCATTGCCGAGGGCGTTGAAACCATTTACGAGGCAGCTTTCAATTTCGACAACCTCTTCTGTAAGGTTGATATTCTTCATAAGGGAGTGGACGGGTGGGAGCTTTACGAAGTTAAGAACTCAACCGACAGGAAAGATGTCTATGTGAATGACATCGCTATCCAGTACCATATTGTCACGGGATCAGAGATTCCCGTGAGCTCTGCATGTCTTGTTCATATCAATAACCAGTATGTTCGTCATGGCGATATTGACGTACAGCAGCTCTTCACCATACTTGACATCACAGACGAGATAATCGACAAGCAAGCCGAGTTGCAGAAAAACATCGCTGCCATGCGTGGCATGCTTCAGGGGGAGATGCCAGCCATTGACATCGGTCCGCACTGCTCAGATCCTTACGAGTGCTCGTTTTCTGGGCATTGTTGGTCTCATATCCCATCGCCATCCGTATTCGATTTTGCAGACTTAGGCAAGCCGGATGGTTTTGCATTATATAAGCAGGGGATCGTCAAGATGGAGGACGTCTCTCGCGAGACCCTTGGCTGGCGACAGCAGATGCAGCTTGATGGGTACCTGCATCAGAAAAATGTGGTCGATGTTGCTGCTATCAAGGAATTTCTTGATTCTCTCTGGTATCCTCTCGCCTTCCTCGACTTTGAAACCACCTGCTTGATGGCGGTACCCCTTTTTGAGGGTACGCGACCATTCCAGCCGGTCCCATTCCAGTTTTCATTGCATATGCGGAATTCTTCTGATGCCCCTGTACAGCATCGGGAATTTCTGGCACCAGCAGTTGGAGATCCCCAAGAACCATTCCTGCATGCCCTTCTTGATGCTCTGCCGGAAAACGCCTGTATCCTCTCCTGGAATAAAGGATTCGAAGGGAAAATTCTCCGAATGCTTGCAGAACGTTTTTCAATGCATGGCGAGCGACTCCAACACCACATCGATAACCTTGTGGATCTAATGACCCCGTTCCGCAGCAAGCAGATATACCACTGGCAATTTAACGGCTCATATTCCATCAAGGCTGTCCTACCTGCCTTGGTTCCTGAGCTTTCATATGAAGCATTGGCAATAAGCGATGGCGGGACTGCTGCCGATGCGTGGCTTCAAATGCGGGCCTCAAGCGATCCAGATGAACAGAAGAAAATAGGGGGGGATCTCTTGGAGTATTGCCATTTGGATACCTTAGCGATGGTGAGAATTCTAGATGAGCTGAATAAATTTTGTGGTTAGAGAAAAATTAAAGCCGAAATTGAGATTGAGTTCTTGACCACTCTATCATGGTTGACGAAGCAATTCTGTTTGGCCCGAAAGGGAGATAAATTACCTAAAGAATTGGAGTAATCTATGAGCAAAAGAGAGGGAACAGACTGCTACCTACGAAAAACAGATGGCAATATGGTGTCTGTGAATCTTACGAAGATGATCCCATATTAAGAATCTGGCCAAAAGTTTGATCCTTTTGAAACTTCATGTCTATTCAGGAACTTATAAATATGAAATCTAACATTTAAATTTATCTGATATGGTGACCAAAATGGAAAATCTGAAAAAATTAATGGAACATTACAATACAGAATTTCTTAGTAGGTTTGAGGCTTCTAAGGAAAAATATGAAGAAATTTGGAATTTTTATCGGGTCGAAATGCCTAATTGTGTTCCTAGTTGTACTAATGCTTATGGAAATAATATTGATGGGCCACAAGGGATATATTGGGTGGGAAAGAATCCAATAATTTTTTTTGTCGGCAGGGAAAACTATGATTGGATTGGAGCGCATGACTTCAATGAAGAAACTGCTTTGGCTTTACCATTATGGTTTTCTTTTTTTCAAACAGCTTATATGCCAGGCTTTTGGAAAAAAGTTTATGATATATGCAAAGACATTTTTGGTGATAAATCTCATTGGTATGAATATTTGGATCTAATAGCAATAAGTAACGCATGCAAATGCTATAATCCAGATGTTCAATGGAGTTTACATGAAGAATGCAACAAATTAAATTTTATTTTCAAAGAAGTTGAAATTGTTAATGCACCAGTCAATGTATTCTTCACAAAAACATTTGGTACATTATCAAATAAAGTAAATTTTGGACCTGGTACTGAAATTGGCGATTCTAATATTACAAAGTATCATACAGATAAGCGAGTTTTTTATGAAATGAATCACCCGGGAAGAATGTCTTGGTCGAAATTGGAAATTTTAATTAGGGATATCAACGTTGAGTTAAAAACAAAACAACTCATCTAATTTAAGGTTTACTACGACAGGACATGTAATTGAGTAAATGTGAAAATAAGAATGGATTACTTATGCATTAATACAATCGACATGATTGCAGTAATAAGTTGTAATAGATTGTCTTACGATAATGGCGTGTGAAAAAAGGGAAAAAGAAATTGTCAACGAGGTCATGGCCATTCCAAATGTCAATTTCTTTTGCCCTTATTTGTATCAATTAACTATCTGTGTTTTACGTCGATGTCATTGACAATTATTATAGCCGATTTTCACAACAATCGGTCAAATTGGTACTATTTAGATTGATAGGGAGGGGCTCCGGTTCGGTTTAATTTGGCTTTCGTATCTCAAAACTCTACCTGACAGCAACTTTTAAATTTGAATTTGATATCGGAATCATATTTTCTGCTATTAGGGATGTAATATGGACATTAATTACAGCATATATCCATGTGATTCTGGTATGTTATTAGCTCAAACGTAGCATCTTGATTTACAGTATTCGAACTATAACTACTGTATCGAGAATGAGAGTATCTAGTACAAGATGAAAACTCAGAGGCCCTGAACATGACAGGGCCTTTTATAATTAACAATTGTCAGTAGTACTGATTGCTAATATCAGATATTGATTCTAAATAGTAATAATGGTTGGTACAATATATGTTAAGCTAATACCTTATATAATAAGTGTATCTAATGAAGCTAATGAAGCTATACAATTAAAAAGTATATTTGTTTAATTGTGTATTGTATTGGATTGTATTATTGCTTATACATTGAATAAACATAGTATTAACCGGGCATACTTTGAGTATGCCTGATAGTACTGAGTATTTAACGTTACATGATATTGCGAAATAGAACTATTTGACGATACAAAATTGAATTGAAATGATTTGGACAAAACAGGTTCATCAGGTTCATCAGCTACATTCGACGTCAACGAGTGCTGAAGTCAAAACGTCGTTGATCGTATCAACTGGTGTTAGTGTGACCGTATCAAGAATATATTGCGGTAGGCCATGCGCTTCATGAAGATTGTCTCTGGGGAGGAGAACTTCTTTGATCCCTGAATCATAGGCAGCACGCACCTTCTGCTGAATGCCTCCAACTGGAAGGACTTTGCCCATAATTGTTATTTCTCCAGTCATAGCAATATCATTGCGAACTGGCTTACTTGTCAGCGCCGATACTATACCTGCTACGATAGCAACTCCAGAGGATGGACCTTCTTTCGGCACCCCCATGAATGTGGCTAGTACCGCAACATCAAAATTTTGCCGCCATTCGGCAGATATACCAAAATCGTTATGTTTCGCCCTGATGAACTGTGCCGCCGTCTCAATGCTCTCTCGCATAACGCGCTGTATCGATCCGAGAGGCACAATTCTGCCGTTCCCTTTCGTTGCCTGCATCTCGAAATGAAGAATGCATCCAAAGTCCCCATCGACTGCTAGCCCAATTACTTCTCCTACCGATGGTTTTTCAGATAGAGTCACTCGTTGAATCCTATTGGCATCCGGCAAGACAGGTGACACGTTCTCTCCCGTTGAAGTCATTCTGACCCCTAACAGAAGCTTGTCGTATTCACCGGGGGCCATCATGTGTAGCTGCTCACGGACCCTTTGCCGGAGTTCACATGATAGCTGTAGGACTTCTGTGAGTTCTTCGTCAGTCACCTGGCCATCTGGATAAAGGAGTTTGAGCAGACCCGAGGAAGTCTTCATTATTGCTCGCTGGTCACGTCCAGATATTCCTTGGGCGGTTCTGGCAATATCCACTAGTTCGAAACGCGACCGAACCGATGCTAGCGGATCAATCCTGCGGAGCTCGTGCATGATCTCGCAGAAATAGTCGGTGATAAAGCCGTAGTCCTTGGAATAACTGTTCGGCGTAAGCTTCGGGATCTCCCAGCCAGGGAGATAAGCATGTATCCTGTCGAGGAAGGCAATCACCTGGAGGAAATCTGGAAGCGGCTCGAAAAGGTGATAGTACTTCTCGTGAGGTAAATGTGGCAGCATCTCAATATATCCAGGAATATCTGCCAAAAAAGATGCTATAGGCGTTGATGACCTCTTAACTCCTTTAACTTCAATAATTTCACCTTCTTCAATTCCATTAACTAGCAATCTATAGTATTGACGGAATAACTGTCCTTGAATTTCATTCGGGTGATCTGGAATGCTTTCATCTGAGGAGAGAAGTATTGCTATTAACTCAGAAATTGAATGACATTCCTCCTCAAAAAACAACTTTCCTTTAGTTTTTGCAAGGTTGTTAAGCCAAGAAATATGCTTCATCGCAAATACATTTGAATGGTCTCTAGAATAATTACCCATGAAATTCTCTCCGGATAGTAGCATTCATCATGTCGCTTGCCTGGTTCAGGACACAAAACGCAATATAAGCCCCCACGCCACTCCATTGCAATAAGGTCTATCAATTTTTTTAAAAAACGGCGCACAACGGAAATTTGATAGCGAGAAAGATGAATTGAACGGAGGGGTTATGATGCCATTGAATTCCTGCTGGGGATACTGGGATTCAACAACGGGACTATCTATCCGGTAAACATGCAATAAAAATGGCATGTTACATGATGTTGACGCGATAATTGATGCAAAACTGATTCGTTTTCGGGGAATCGTAAACCTAACGATCCCACAACAGACAAGGTTTTATAGGCTCGGATCACGATGATGCAGAACGTAGTGATGCATCTGAGTGACCGAACAACGCGCAAGCGTTGATACTCGAACATAGGACAAGCTTGCCAACATCCTCTTTCCCTGCAATGGACAGAATCCCCTCATATCCAACATAACCATTCAGGCACCTCTTGAATTGTTTTTGGGTGTGGGATCAAAGCAGCGGTCAATCACATAAGCGTGTTGCACTGGTGGCTGAGGAGAATGTCCCGTTACAGTGGTATTCAACTCTTCAGGAATTGCTGGGGACTGCGGTAATTCGGTCTTAGGTTGGTAAGTAAAGATGGGAGTTAGCTTTTAGTTTAGCCAAGCGTGTAAGTGGCTTGATGCATCAAACACTTCTCGGAGTACCATTGCTGGTCTTCCTGCATGGTACGGAGATAAGGCCAACCGGATTTTTGCATTCCACCTGCGTCAAAATCTGCGTCAAGGCAATAAAAAAGGGTTAGCCTTGTGAGCTAACCCTTTGATATTAGTGGCTGGGGTGCCAGGGATCGAACCTGGGAATGCCGGAATCAAAATCCGGTGCCTTACCGCTTGGCGACACCCCATCAAACATTACAACGTGCGGGCAGCAACGGCGAACCAGCCGGTTTCCCGGGCCAGGTCCGCCACAGCCTGGCGTGCCTCTTCTTCCTTCTCGAAAATGCCGAACACCGTCGGACCACTGCCTGACATCAGAGCTCCGACTGCTCCCAGGGACCGCAAACGCTCCTTGATCTCACTGATGACCGGGTAACGCTTCACGGTTACCGCCTCCAGGTCATTACCGAGGATGGCGCAGATGTCCGCGATACTGCTATATAAACGAGGCATTTTAAAGTCATCTGAGCGGTTTGTCAATTGTAAATTTTGATATACCCAGGCGGTGGAAACGGGAACATTCGGATTGACAATCGCCAGCCAGACCGGAGGAATCTGCTCGATGGCGGTCAGCTGTTCCCCGATCCCCTCGGCAAGGGCGGTCTTCCCGAATATGAAGAACGGGACGTCGGCCCCCAGCTTCACCCCGATCTCCATGAGCCGGGCATCGGACAACCCCAACCCGAGGAGCTGATTCAGCCCCATGAGAACCGTTGCACAGTCACTGCTGCCACCGCCCAGACCGGCCGCCACCGGGATTCGTTTGGTGATCGTGATTTCAACCCCCGTCTCCCTGCCCGCAAGGGAGAGGAGCGCATCGGCCGCACGCCAGGCGATGTTCTCCGGTCCATCGGGCACCCCCTCGCTGCCGCAGGTGACCCGAATGCCGGGGATATCGCTCAGGGCAATACGGACATCATCGCACAGGTCGAACCGCTGCATGATCATGCGCAGGTCATGGTAGCCGTCCGGCCGGCGCCGCAGCACGTCGAGCCGGTAGTTGACCTTGGCAGGGGCTTGTAGAGTAAGAGTTCGCATTGACCGTTCCCTAGGAGATGTTGATCCGGTGTTTGAAAGGAGACTTTTTCTAAATCAAAATGCCCCATAAATCAAGGGTAAAATCCGTAAACCGGCAAGCACAAACGGCCCGTCCGGAGAACGAGCCGCTGGCAAAAAACACCTTCCATGCTACGTCATTTATTTTTTGCGAATAACCAGATCCTCCCCGGTCATGGAGAGATCCACAAGCACCGTATCCCCCTCGGCAAACTTTCCATCCAGGAGCATGAGGGCAAGCGGGTCCTGGACCTTTCTCTGCAGGGTCCTTTTCAGGGGGCGGGCACCATAGGCCGGATCGAACCCTTCACGGGCCAGGTATTCCCGTGCCTTGTCACTGATGGAAAGGGAGATGCGCCGTTCGGCCAGCCGCTTTTCCAGTTCCCCGACCTGGATGTCGACAATCTTCTTGATCTGCTCCAGGGGGAGGGCGTGATAGATGACGATTTCGTCGACCCGGTTGAGGAATTCCGGTTTGAAGCTTTCTCGGAGCGTCTCCGTGACCATGGTGCGCATCTTTGCGTAGTCGCTCGCCCCGTACTGCTGGATCCACTGGGACCCCAGGTTGCTCGTCATGATGATGACCGTATTCCTGAAATCAACGGTCCGCCCCTGCCCGTCGGTGAGACGGCCATCGTCCAGCACCTGGAGGAGCACGTTGAACACCTCCGGGTGGGCCTTCTCGATCTCGTCGAACAGGATAATGCTGTAGGGGCGCCTCCTGACCGCCTCGGTCAACTGCCCCCCCTCCTCGTACCCCACATAACCGGGAGGCGCACCGATAAGACGGGCAACCGTGTGCTTTTCCTGGTACTCGCTCATGTCGATCCGGACCACCGCCTGGTCATCGTCGAACAGGAAGGAGGCGAGCGCCTTGGCGGTTTCGGTCTTGCCGACGCCGGTCGGGCCGAGAAACATGAAGGAGCCGATGGGGCGATGGGGGTCGGAAAGGCCGGAACGGGCCCGGCGTATGGCGTTGGCCACCAGCAGAAGGGCATCATCCTGCCCGACCACCCGGGTCCGGAGACGCTCTTCCATGTGGATCAGTTTCTCCGCCTCGGTCTCCAGCATCCGGCTGACCGGTATGCCGGTCCACTTGGCCACGATCTCCGCCACCTGGTCGGCATCCACCTCCTCCGCGAGCATTTTCCCTTCCTGCTGGAGTTCCGCGAGTTCCCGTTCCTTTTCCGCCATTTCCTTTTCCAGGGCAGGGATCTCACCGTAGCGGATTTCGGCGGTACGTGCCAGGTTCCCCTCCCGCTCGCTCTTCTTCCCTTCCTCCTTTTTCTCCTCCAGGCGCTGTTTCAGCTCCCGCTGGATCTGGATGATCCCCTTCTCCTTCCGCCAGTGGTCCTTCAACAGCGCCGCTTCCCCCTGCAGGGCCGCCAGCTCGTCGGTCACCTTCTTCAGACGTTCCAGCGCGTGGGGGTCCTGTTCCCTCAAAAGTGCCTGCTTCTCGATCTCCAGTTGGATGACCTTCCGCTCAATCTCGTCGATCTCGGTCGGCAGGGAATCTATCTCGATCCGGAGCCGTGACGCAGCCTCGTCAATCAGGTCGATGGCCTTGTCGGGGAGAAACCGGTCGGTGATGTAGCGGTCCGAGAGGGTCGCCGCCGCAATGATGGCACTGTCCTTGATCCGGATGCCGTGATAGGCCTCGTACTTCTCCTTGAGGCCGCGCAGGATGGAGATGGTCTCCCCCACGCTCGGCTCGCCGGCGTAGACCTGCTGGAAGCGGCGTTCCAGTGCAGCATCCTTCTCGATGTACTTGCGGTATTCGTTGAGGGTCGTGGCGCCGATGCAGTGGAGCTCTCCCCGCGCGAGGGCAGGTTTGAGCATGTTGGAGGCATCGAGTGCCCCCTCGGCGGCACCGGCCCCCACCAGGGTATGGAGTTCGTCGATGAAGAGGATGATCCGCCCCTCGGACTTGGCCACTTCCTTGATCACCGCCTTGAGCCGGTCTTCAAATTCTCCCCGGTACTTCGCCCCGGCTACGAGCGCCCCCATGTCCAGGGCCACCACCCGTTTCTCCTTGAGGGTTTCCGGCACGTCACCGGCCACGATCCGCTGGGCCAGCCCCTCCACGATGGCGGTCTTCCCCACCCCCGGTTCGCCGATGAGCACCGGGTTGTTCTTGGTACGCCGGGAAAGGACCTGGAGCACCCGCCGGATCTCGTCGTCCCGGCCGATGACCGGGTCGAGCTTCCCCTGTCGGGCCAGGTCGGTCAGATCGCGGGCGTACTTGGCAAGGGCCTGGTATTTCTCCTCCGGGTTCTGGTCCGTTATGCGCTCCTCCCCTCGCATCTCCTTGAGGGCGGCCAGAAGCGCCTGTCGGGTGACACCGGCATCGGCCAGGATGCGGGCAGCATCACACCCCCTTTCCGCAGCGATACCGAGCAGAAGGTGTTCGGTAGAGACGAACTCGTCCTTCATGGCATCGGCTTCCTTCTGGGCCGTGTCGAGCAGGTGCTGGAGCGCCGACGAAACGTGGAGCTGCATGGTCGTCCCGCTCGCCCGGGGGAGTTTCTGCAGGGCAGTCTCGACCTGTGTCCGTATGGCGGCTGGAGTCGCGCCCACCTTCTGGATGAGGGGAACGACCACTCCCCCTTCCTGTTCCAGAAGTGAGGCAAGGAGATGTTCCGGTTCAATGGCAGCGTTCTCCTGCCGGCTTGCCAGTTCCTGTGCTCCCGCCAGTGCCTCCTGGGTTTTTATGGTCATCTTTTCCGGTCGTATCATCTCACAATCTCCTTTTCGCGCCGGCGCTGATCACTGCATAACAGGCACGGCACTACGTTCTACAGGAATGATAAGTACGGCAGGGGAAGCTGTCAAGGCAGGGACAAACTGATGGATCGCAGCGATAACGGGTGAAGTGAAAAGAACCAAGAACTTTTGGAGAAGAGTTGAGGGGAAGGATATCTATCGGTTTTTCTGGTCAGCGTCTGGCGCAGGACTTATAGCCCGAACCGGGCAGCTCCGGCCGCAGGCAAAGCAGCGCCGGCAGTCGGTTGAAACCTGCCGGCGCGCGGTTTTTCGGAATCCGTCAACATCGAGGGTAAAGAGTTTCGCGGGACAGGCCGCCACGCAGCGGCCACAAGCACTGCATCGCTGGCAATCGACCTGCGGCGTCGCTGCGGACAACTCAGCGGAATCGGTCACAGACCGAGTTCCAGCTGTTTCCAGGTGCAGCGTTTCACCTTCGGTCCCGCGTAGTAGCGGGGACAGGAGGCGATCACCACCGCAGCAGGCTGTTTGCAGGTGCGACGACAGGAAAGACAGAGCCTGTTTGCCTCGATGTGCCGCTCTTTCATTTATCTACCCGATTTTTCTCACCCAGCCGAACCGGTCTTCGAGCCTGCCGGTCTGGATGCCGGTAAGGGTGTCGTAGAGCTGGCGGGTAATTGCGCCCACACCGCCGTCGCCCACCATGTAGTCCTCCCCCTTGTAGGCAAGGACGCCGACCGGGCTGATGACTGCAGCGGTACCGCTGCCGAAGGCCTCGGTCACTTTCCCCGAACGGACATCGGCCATCAGCTCGTTCACGTCGATGAGTCGCTCCTCGACGGTATAGCCAAGGCTCGCTGCCAGCTTGAGCGTGGAATCGCGGGTGACGCCGTTCAGGATGGTGCCGGTAAGGGGTGACGTGACAATGGTCTTCCCGTAGGCGAAGAGCATGTTCATGGCCCCCACCTCTTCCACGTAGCGCTTGTGGACGCCGTCGAGCCAGAGGACCTGGTCGTACCCCTTCTTTTTCGCTTCAAGGCCGGCCTTGAGGGAGCAGGCGTAGTTGCCACCGGTTTTGGCCTCCCCGGTTCCTCCAGGAACAGAGCGGACATAGTTGTCTTCCACCATGATCTTGATGGGGTTGAACCCCGCGGAGTAGTATGCGCCGACCGGCGAGAGGATCACATAGAAGTAATAATGATCAGCGGGCTTCACCCCCAGGGCCGGTTCCACACCGATCATGGTAGGGCGGATGTAGAGGGAGGTTCCTTCCGAGGAAGGAATCCAGTCGCGCTCCAGCGAAACAAGCTTCTCGATGCCGCCGATAAAAATATCCTCCGGCACCTCCGGCATGCAGAGCCGGTCGGCGGATTGGTTGAAACGCCGGGCGTTCATCTCCGGGCGGAAGAGGGTTATGGTGCCGTCCGCCCACTTGTAGGCCTTGAGCCCCTCGAAAATCTCCTGGGAGTAATGGAAAACAGAACATGCCGGGTCAAGGGAAAAGGGGCCATAGGGCTCGATACGGCCATCAACCCACCCTTCACCCGTCTTCCACTCGACCAGCAGCATCCGGTCGGTAAAAAGCCGGCCGAAGCCGAGCTTGGATTCATCGGCACATTTGGCTTTTTTCTTGTCGTCGGAAAGGGGTAAAATCGCGATGTTCATCTGCAAAAACCTCCGGTTGCGGCGCTCTGCGTCGGAATTATCTACCTAGAATCGTTTACCATACAAAGCCCTTAGCGGGCAAGGGTTTTCCTCCCGCCATTGACATCTGGTGAAATTCTCCTGTATTGTAGCATCAGGATCATAACTCATTAAGCGGAGCCCCGATGAAGAGGCTGATACCCCTGATCATTATCCTCCTCTGCCTGACGGCCATGGCCGCCGCTGCGGACAGGCTGCCCGACGGTTACGGGGAAACCCTCTGGGGAACGGACTTGCGTCAGGTCATGAAGGACTACCCCGGGGGAAACCTTGAGCGGCTCCACAACGACTATGTCTACCGCCAATTCCGCCCCAACCGGGAGATTTTCGTCCGGACCTTCATCTTCGAAGACGACCACCTCACCGGGGTTTCCATCAAATTCAACCCCGACTACGTCAAGAAAAGCGGCACCGACAAACTCCTTGCCAGATTCCGGAAGAGTTTCGGCGAAGGGGTCTATGAACAATCCCCCTCACCCCACGTTATCAGCTATATCTGGGAAGGCGCGAAAACCCGCATCTCCTTCGGCTATATGCCGAAACGCCCCGATATGACCATCATGGTATTCCAGCAGAAGTAATCCCCCCCTTGATTTTTTCCTCGACGGTTGATATATATGTAGTTAGCACTCGCCACTGCAGAGTGCTAACAAACCGTGTCGGCAATAGCGGCACGACTGCTGAAGGAGACCATATACCATGACAATGACCATGCCTGTCGTTGCCGACAGTCTCACTCTCTATATGGCCGAAATAAAGAAATTTCCCCTTCTCACCCCCGAAGAAGAGCAACTTCTTGCCGTGAAATTTTACGAAGAGAAGGATCTGGAAGCGGCACACCGCCTGATTACCGCAAACCTCCGCTTCGTGGTGAAGATTGCCGCCGAATACCGGGACTACGGCATGAAGATGATCGATCTGATCCAGGAAGGAAACGTGGGGCTCATGATGGCGGTACGCAAGTTCAACCCGTACAAGGGGTTCCGCCTCATCTCCTATGCCGTCTGGTGGATTCGGGCCTATATCCAGAACCACATCATTTCGGGATGGAGTCTCCTGAAAATCGGCACTACCCAGGCGCAGAAGAAGCTCTTTTTCAAGCTTAACCAGGCAAAGAACGCCATCAAGCAGATGACCGGCCTCGACGACAACGAAGCAACCGCCATCTCCCTCGATGTAAGGGAGTCGGACGTCGTGGAGATGGAACAGCGCATGCGTGGCGAGCACTCCCTCGATGCAGAGATCGTCGATGGTGACGGACTTACCCTCCTTGACAGCCTGGCCGACGAGCGCCATAACCAGGAAGAGCAACTGGCCGAACTCCAGGAGAACAGTCTGCTGCAGCGGGAGATTGCTTCCGCCCTTACCTCCCTCAATGAAAAGGAGCGCTACATTATCGAGCACCGCATCACCGCCGATGAGCCCCTTACTCTCCAGGAGATCGCCGACCACTTTGCCATCTCCCGCGAGAGGGTGCGCCAGATCGAAGAGGGTGCTCTCAGGAAGATGAAAACCGCCCTTACTCCGCTCCTCGCCCAGGCCCGCGCAGCCTGACATCTGCTTGTTTTTCATTTTTCTCAGCAATCGGGAGGTTCTTCGGGCCTCCCTTTTTTGTCGCACGCACAAAACCTTGCACCCCGACATCCCAACCCACACTGAGCACCCCCTCCGCTCCGCCACCCCACAAAATAGTGTTGATTAATGGGCCTTTATCTGGAATAATCGCCCCCATTGTCCTCATGACAACCATTGCCGAGGGAGAGTGCACTGCATGCCTGAAAACGACATCAAAGACATGTCCCGCCGTTTCATCAATTTCATCACCTTTATCGATCTCCCCATCAAGAAAAAATTCCGCCTCTTTTCCGTCGGTGTCCTTTTCTGGTTCGTGATGCTCTTCGTCGTCACCATGGCCGCGCTCCTCACCGTTGACAGGAAGACCGACAACATCGTCAGGAACCTCATACCCCAGGACAGGCTTGCCCAGAAAATCGCCCGGAACATCCAGAGCCTGAATCTGGACGCCCTGGAACTTGCCCGGACCTCCGATTTGAAGAACGCCCTGCGCAGAATCGAGACATCCAAGGCCCGGATCGAGGATATCAACGCCTTTCTCTCCGCACTGGAGGCGGGGGGAAAAGTGAACGACTACTCCCGGGAAAGCGGCAAGCTGCTCGAAACGTTCACCACCTCCTCCGTGAAAGGGGATCTGGCCGGAGAGAAATACCTCCGGGAAATGGCGGCCGTTCAGGGGGTCCTCGTCAAAAAACTCCAGGCATTCGTTGACCTGAAAATGGGCAACCTCCATGACAATATTCAGGACAACGGCCGTCTCGACGCGAAACTGAGGGAGTATCAGCAGTCACTCACCGAGGCCCTGACCCTGTCCAACGATTATTCGACCAGCACATCGCTCCTCTACGCACAGAACGCCGAAAAAATAAATTCCACCGTCACCTACACCTCCAGCACCATTGCCGTGGTTCTGGTCATCGCCCTCCTTCTCCTCGGCGTCTTTACCATCTGGATATCAAGATCCATAGCCAACCCGGTAAATTCCATCATAGAGCAGATCCACGCCCTGGGAACGGGAGACGTCGACCTGTCCAAGAAGATCGCCATCCATTCCAAGGATGAAATAGGAATACTGTCGACGGAATTCAACGGGCTGATGGAATCGATACATGGCATGACGACCTTCAAAAAGGTCATCGAGGAGGACGATACCCTCGAGGATGTCTACTCCCGCCTGGGGAGGGTTCTGCGGGAGCAGGTCGGCATCGATGAATTCCTCATCTACGAGATATCTCTCAATCAGAACAAGATGAACCCCGTCTACCCCCTTCTCCTCTCCGACAGCGAGTCGTTCTGCAGCCCCGACATCCTGGACAGCAGCGAACTGTGCAAGGCGAAGAAGACCGGCCACGCCATCTCGTCCCTGGTCTACCCCCACATCTGCAAGCAGTTCCAGATCGTCGAAGGCAAGGAGCACTACTGCATCCCGATGATCGTCGGCGGGGGAACCGGCGGGGTGGTACAACTCGTGTTCGACAAATCCGACCCCCGGTACCGGGACCAGCACGCCATAGACCGGAAGGTGTTCAAGGCCCGGCAATACGTCAAGGAGTCTCTCTCCGTGATCGAGGCCAAGCGGCTCATGAACACGCTGCGGGATTCTGCGCTCAAGGACTCCCTGACCGGCCTGTACAACAGGAGATTCCTGCAGGAGTGCACCGAGAACATGGTCGCCGGGGTCATGCGGCGGGGCAAGAATATCGGCCTCATCATGTGCGACCTGGATTATTTCAAGCAGGTCAACGACGTATACGGCCACAATGCCGGCGACGCGGTACTCAAGGAAACCTCCGCCCTCATCAGAAGCAGTGTCAGAAGCTCCGACCTCGTCATCAGGTTCGGCGGCGAGGAATTCCTCGTGGTCCTTCTGGACACCAACAAGGATGAAACCATGAAGGTGGCGGAGAAGATCAGGGAAAACATCCAGAACGCCAAGTTCAAGGTCCAGGACGGGGTGCTCAAGAAGACCATCAGCCTCGGTGTCAGCGAGTTCCCCATCGATACCCAGCTCTTCTGGCAGGCCATCAAATACGCCGATGTCGCTCTTTACAAGGCAAAGGAAACGGGCCGGAACAAGGCCATCCGTTTTACCGAAGAGATGTGGACCGGGGAGCAGTTCTAGGAGTCGCAAGCAGGAGAGAAAGGGTGCAACGGCAACTATTGCGTTGACAAAACCGCGACCCTCTCGTATCCTTTTTCATGAAAATCGAATAGCTAGCTTTCTTATCGAGAGTGGTGGAGGGACAGGCCCTGTGAAGCCACAGCAACCGGTCTTCCGGCTCGATTTCGGTTAGAGGTCAAGGTGGCACGACGGTGGCGTACGGGAAGTACGCCAAGGAGGTTCCGACGAAGCCACGCAGATGTCGAACCGAAAACGAAGTGGAGGCGTCAGGTGCTAAATCCTGCCGTAAGGCAAAGATGAGAGAGGCGCTTGGACGTTAGCCATACATCTGAAGCCCCTTCTCATCATCACTCGTGAGAAGGGGCTTTTTTCTATCAAGAAGGGCTGAACGGAAGACGGGAGTCTCTGTCTCCCCTTCCGCACTGATAAGCGAGAATCAAATGTCCGTCGGCATCGTACAAGAACAATCCCTGACCATCGAGACGGGGCTCCGGTTGGAGAGCGGCCGTATTCTGGCGCCCATCACCCTCGTCTACGAGACCTACGGGACCCTCAACGCCGCCCGCTCCAACGCCATCCTGGTGACCCACGCCTGGACCGGCAACGCCCATCTGGCGGGAAAACTCGCCGAAGACGACCCGAAACCGGGGTGGTGGGACGCCATCGTCGGTCCCGGACGACTCCTGGATACGGACCGGTACTTCGTCATCTGCTCCAACGTCATCGGCTCCTGCTACGGCTCCACCGGCCCCGCCTCCATCAATCCGCGCACGGGGAAGCGTTACAATCTTTCTTTCCCCGTCATCACCGTGCGCGACATGGTGCGGGCCCAGGAGTTCCTCATCGACCACCTGGGAATCGACCGGCTCCTGACCGTCCTGGGGGGGAGCATGGGGGGGATGCAGGCACTGGAATGGGCGACCCAGCTGCCGGAACGCATCGCCTCCGCGGTCGTCCTTGCCGCCACACCCCGCCCGTCGGCCCAGGCCATCGCCATGAACGCCGTAGCCCGCTGGGCCATCTTCAACGACCCGACCTGGAAAAAGGGGGAATACCGCAAGAACCCCAAGGACGGCCTGGCCCTCGCCCGGGGAATCGGCCACATCACCTTTCTCTCCGACGAATCCATGACCGCCAAGTTCGATCGCCGCTTCTCCGCCAAGGACGGGCAGTTCGACTTCTTCGGCCAGTTCGAGGTGGAGCGCTATCTCTCCTATAACGGCTACAACTTCGTCGACCGCTTCGACGCCAACTCCTTCCTCTACTTGGCCAAGGCCCTCGACCTCTATGACGTGGCATGGGGATACGAATCCATGGAGGAAGTATTCTCGCTCGTGAAGGCACCGCTCCAGTTCTTCGCCTTCACCTCCGACTGGCTCTACCCCCCCTACCAGACCGAAGAGATGGTGAACGTCCTGCAGAAGATCGGCAACCCGGTGGAATACCACCTCATCCCGTCAGCCTACGGCCACGACGCCTTCCTCCTCGAACACGAGACGTTCACCCCCATGGTCAAGGCGCTGCTGGAGCGGGTCGGGGGATAAAGGAGCAGACTGCCATGAGCGAACCGACAACCGACGGCAAGGGAGGAGTCAGCGGAAAAACGGAGAACCGACGCTGGCTCCGGGAGCAGATGACCCCCTACTTCTTCATCACCATGAAGGACGAACCGGAAGCTCTCGGCATCCTGGAACGGGAACTGGGAAGCCTCAGGGGGAACCGTCGGCTGATCCTGGCCGACCGGGACAAGGCACAGATACTCGCCGTCCGCAACTACCCGGGATCGCTCTACGAGACCCTCACCCTGCGCGAGGTCCAGGAGCGGGAGATATCCTTCGCCATGTTCGTCCACTCGGAAGGGGCGCTGCCGGGGCTTCCCGAATCACTGGAGATCCAGCGGTTCGAATTCGACCGGAAGAGCAACGAAGAGATCAACGCCGGCAGGGATATCACCGTTCCCCCCGCTGTCCGGGCAAAGGTGCGAAAGGAACTGCGCCGGAACTATCCCGGCTTCGACATGGGGGATTTCGACCGGTTGCTCCGGCTCATCTGGCTGAACCATGAGCGGTATGTCCGGGTGGCGCCGCCGGTCCGCATCGCCCAGGTTCTGAACCTTTTCCAGAAGGGTAACCAGGGGGGAGGACTCTTCCTGGATGTTGAGCCGATTGCCGCGGGCAACGAATCCCGGGTTCACTTCGCCGTGGGAAACCCTCCCCAGAAGGATTTTCTCATCCAGATCATGGAAATCTTCAAACGTCTGGAACTGGGAGTCAACCGCGCCTACTGCCTGATCATCTCCAACGGCGTCCACCCCTACTTCCTCGGGACCTTTTACGTGCGGAGCCAGGGGGACGAACCCCTGGGCTGCGGCTCCAAACCCTATATCAGGCTCCGGCAGGAACTCGCCACCACCCAGATCCTTGCGACCCGCTCCTACACCTACCGGGAGCTCGTCGTCAACGGCCTCATGTCCGGGGAGGATGCCTCCCTCGTTAACGCCTTCATCGCCTTCTGCCATTCCAACCTGGCCCATAACCAGCCGGACCGCTTCGGCCTCGATGACGTGCAGGGTGCATTCCACAGCCATCCGGAAATGGGGCTCCAGCTCATCAGGCTCTTCCGGGTCCGGTTCGATCCGGCCGTCGCCAACCGTGACGAACTCTACCCGAATGTCCTTGCCGAAACCGCGCGGGAGGTTGAAGGGTACAATACCGGCCACCGGCACCTGGACGAGGTGCGCCGCACCATTTTCCGCTGCGGCCTCACCTTCATCAGGCATATCATGAAGACCAACTTTTTCGTCCCGGAAAAACAGGCGCTCGCCTTCCGCCTCGACCCCGCCTACCTGACCGACCTGGGGACCGACTTCACCGCCGACCTCCCCCCCGCGACGCCGTTCAGGGTCACCTTTTTCTTCAGCCGGTACGGCTTCGGCTACCACATCGGCTTTTCGGACATTGCCCGGGGGGGGTGGCGCACCGTCATCGCCCGCTCGCCGGACGACTTCACCACCAACGCCGCCACCCTGTTCCGGGAGAACTTCGTCCTGGCCCATACCCAGCACTTCAAGAACAAGGATATCTACGAAGGTGGCTCCAAGCTGGTGATGCTCCTGGACGCCTCCGACCTGATGCGGGCGCGGGAGCGGGAACTGGAAATCTGGCGGCTCTACAAGCTCCAGTACGGAATAACCAATGCGTTCCTCGACATCTTCGTCACCGACAACGGCGTGGCGCGAAACCCCGCCGTTGTCGACTACTACCGGGAAGACGAACCGATCGAACTCGGCCCCGACGAAAACATGCATGACGGCATGATCGAAGCCATCGCCCGTCTTTCCCAACGCCGCGGCTATATGCTCGGCATCGGCATCATGTCGAGCAAGCGGGTGGGGATCAACCACAAGGAGTATGGCGTCACCTCCACCGGCGTGGTCACCTTCGCCGAAATAACCATGGAGGAACGGGGAATCGACATCCGCCGGGACCCGTTCTCCGTCAAGTTCACCGGGGGCCCCAACGGCGATGTGGCGGGCAACGCCATGCGGATCATGCTGGAGCGCTGCCCGAAGATGAAAATAACCCTGATTCTGGACGGCACCGCTGCCGTGGCAGATCCCCAGGGGGCCGACCATGAAGAACTCCGGCGCATACTCCTCGCCCGGGACCTGGATGCCTTCGATCCCGCAACGCTCAGTCCCGGCGGAAGCATGCTCTTCAGGACCGGCAGCAGGAAGGAGGGTCTGCGGGAACTTTACCGCAAGGTGAGCAGGGGTCCTGCAGGGCTCCACGAGGAGTGGATATCCATCGACGAATTTTCCCGGGAATACGGCGAGCTCCCCTTCACCGTCCCGGCGGATATCTTCATTCCCGCCGGCGGCCGCCCCGAAACCATCGATGAAGGGAACTGGGAACGGTTCATCCTTCCGGACGGCACCCCGTCGGCACGGGTCATCGTGGAGGGGGCCAACTCCTTCATCACCCCCGCGGCAAGAATCGAGCTCCAGAAGAAAGGGATCATCATCATGCGGGACGCCTCGGCCAACAAGTGCGGGGTCATCTCCTCCTCCTACGAGATCATCGCCAACCTCCTTCTCTCCGAAGAGGAATTCATGGCGGAGAAGGAACGGTACGTCCGCGATGTCCTGGAAATCCTGGAAAAGCGGGCGAGAGACGAGGCACGACTCATTCTGAAACGCCATCGTGAGCAGTCGGGACTGCTCTTCACCGATATCTCCAACGCCCTGAGTACCGAGATCAACAGCAACTACACCCGTCTCTTCCGATTTTTCCAGGAGCGGCCGGAACTCTGCCGGCAGCCGCTGTACCGCCGCGCCATCCTCAGTCACCTGCCGCGCATGCTCCGGGAGGAGCCCCGGTACCGCCGCCGTCTCACCAGGCTTCCCCCCAAGTACCTGTCTGCCATTCTGGCCGCCGAGATCGGCTCCTCCATGGTCTACAAGGGGGACCGTGAAACGGAATTCGAGGATGCCATCAGGCTTCACCTGACCCGCACCTTCCCGACCGAATGAACGCCGGACACCCATCCCCGTAAGTGCCGGGAAACCGGACAAACTCCTTGCCTGCGGTGGGCAATCATGCTATGTAGTAGCATCCGAGCCGGAGTAACTGTCCATGAAAATAACTGTTCTCGGCAGCGGGACGTCCACCGGTGTGCCGATGGTCGGCTGCCGCTGCCCGGTCTGCGTCTCAGGCGACCCGCGGGACAAGAGGACGCGCGCCTCGATTGT
The DNA here is from genome assembly GCF_018476905.1 of Geomobilimonas luticola. Taxonomy (GTDB): domain Bacteria; phylum Desulfobacterota; class Desulfuromonadia; order Geobacterales; family Geobacteraceae; genus Geomobilimonas; species Geomobilimonas luticola. Next base: position 994,720 of record NZ_JAHCVK010000001.1, on the reverse strand, counting down.
CGTCGAGATTGCCGGCCGCTACATCCTGGTGGACACCTCCACCGACCTGAGAAAACAGGCTATCCGTGAACAGCTCCCGCACATCGACGCGGTACTGTTCACCCATTCCCATGCCGACCATATCCACGGGATAGATGACCTGCGGGGCTTCCACTTCATCCACAAGCGGGTGATTCCCTGTTACGGCAGCGCGGAAACCATGGCGACCATCGCCCGGAATTTTGCGTACATCTTCCAGGGGCAGTCATCGGCGGGATATGCACCTCTCCTGGAGCCCCATGTCGTTTCGGAACCGTTCACCCTTTTCGACACCACCATCGTCCCGATTCCGCTTCTCCACGGGGAAATACCCGCAACCGGCTACCGGTTCGGCGACGTGGCGTACCTGACCGACTGCAGCAGAATCCCGACCGACTCCCTCCACCTCCTTACCGGTCTGCGGATTCTGATAATCGATGCCCTGCGCTACACCCCCCACGAGAACCACTTCAACATTGCGGGAGCGCTGGACGTCGTTGCCCGGCTCAGGCCGGAACGGGCCGTATTCACCCATCTGACCCACGAAGTCCCCTACCGGGACGGGACGAAGCTGCCGGCGGGGGTGGAATTCGCCTACGACGGCATGACGCTGGAGTGATCCGCCATAGCCGTTCGACTTGCTGCATGGACTTTTACGCCGGTCTGCGCTACTCTATTTCAAAACTGACCATGGACGGTGCTGATGCATACTGACATCCGCCTGCACGGACAACCAGACCAGCATATCGAATACTATGCCATTGCCGCCGGCATCGACGCCCACAAGCGGTTCTTTTTCAACTTTGACCAGTCGCGAGACGATGATCTCCGCTTTTTCTCTCCCGGCAACGAATTCACCATCGGCACGACCGGCATCACCCATCAGGGGAACGGTGGCTCCTTCTGCGAATACATGTTCGGCGTCGACCAGCCCATCGCCGACCTGGCCAAGGGTGACGTCATCAACCGGCTTGTCCTCTACGGCGGCCGCTACGACAAGGATGCCGGAAACCTCAGATTCAGCGATGTGACCAACGGCTCCCTCAGCTACGAAAAGATCTTTTTCGAGGGGAACGCCGTCTTCAACTACTTCTTTTTCCTCCATTCGGAAAAGATCGTCGGCACCCCCCAGCAGCAGCAGGAACTGATCCTGCGGCTTCTCGGAAAGGCGATCAAGCGCTCTACCGCCGTTGGCAACCAGGACGACAACGCCCTCATCAACGAGGTATTCGCCCTTCTCGATGACCCCAAGGCCCAGCTCTACCTCTTCAAACTGGTCAACAAGAAACACCAGGAATACTGCGACATCTTCAAGTCCCTCTATTTCCGCAACAAGAAAATCGCCGACGAAGAGTTCGCCCGCCTCTCCGAACTCGCCAACCGTTACGGCATCGACCGCTACCAGCAGGAACGGATCCGCATCGACGTCATGTACAAGCATCAGGACAACAAGCGGATCGTCGACGAATACAAGAACATCCTCATCGCCTGCAACCGCAAGGGAGAGATCAACAAGCTTGAAAACGCCCGCCTCACCAGGCTGAAGACCCTTTCCGTCCGGAACAAGATCCCCGGTGCGCTCTTCTACACCCTGGACGAGATGCTGAAAAAAGACAAGAAGATGGTCGACCTGGAGGAAAACGACTACATTTCAGAGACCAGACAGATCCTCGAAGGGCTTTTCCTCACCGAAAGCCAGATCGAAAGCACCATCGACCGGGAGGACATGCTCAAGCTCCTCTTCGCCAAGAAGCAGGCAGCCGAGAACCGCGACCACACCTTCGAAGAGATCCTCCTCGATGCCAGCAAGGCCTGTGACGAAAAGATCCGCGACGGCGCCGACATCTCCCTGCTGGAAGGGTTTTCCTACATCATCACCTACTTCGACCGGTACGACACCGCATCTTCCATCATCAGCCAACTGGCGTTCATGGAGAACGTGAAGAGCTCCGAAGAGATGCTGCGAAGCCTCCTCGGCAACAAGAGCGAGTTCGACGCTCTCAAGCCGAAGCTTTTCGAGACACTCTTCATCACCGGCATCCTGGAAAACAAGTACCTGGGAAACTACGGCCGGAAAAAGGTCACCACCCTCATCCGCGGCCTCAACCTCATCGAGGAAAAGCGCCTCACCATCCCCGACCTCCTCCAGCAGCTGCGGGCAATCGATACCGAAGAGCGGATATCCCTCGTCCTCCTGGAGCATGTGCGGGACCGGATTCGCAACTTCTACTCCAAGTACGCCACCAAGGCCGACCAGGATGCACTCAAGCGCGAAGTGACCGAAGAATTGCGCCACAAGAAACTCATCGACGGCGAAATCCCCGATGCCCTGTTCCGCGAAACCATCCTCGCCATCAAGAAAGAAGCCATCTACATCCACAACCTCCTCCCCTCCATCATCGACGGCAGGGATATCGCACTGCGGGAGGACTTCCTGGAAAACTCGGGCCTCGACCGCTTCTACGTGGAAGAACTGGAGCGGGAGTACTACGAACTGAACGGCCTCAACATGGAAGAACTCTACCAGATCAGGAAAGGGCTTAACTAGCCCCCAGCCCCCACATCCCCCTTGACAACCCCCCGCTGTTTCTCCTAAAGTAACCCCAGTGTGTAAAAATACTACTCAGTAAGCAGAACAGAGGTATCCATGGAATCTGCGAAGACGCGCCTCGCCCAGTTGCGGGAGAAGATCGCCGGCTTCGGCAAGGAGAATCTGGACGAGATGCTCCACGCCGTGGCCGAGGGGGTCGTACTGGTGACGGGGCGGAACCAGCTCCGGGTCTACCTGGAGGACCTGACCCGCGGCGCCCTCTCCTGCGTCTACGCAACCGGCCCCCATGCTGCGGAACTCCGTGAGGCGACCTTCCCGATCATCTCCGGCGACGCCATGGTCTCGAGCGTGTTCGTTTCCCAGTACCCGGCGGAGTTCCGCGACACCCACCGTCACGGGCTGGCACTGGACCGTACCTGGGCCGAGCGTTTCGGCATCGCCGCCACCTACCTGATACCCATCACCAGCCAGGGAAAATCCATCGGCGTGGTCTGCATCGACAATGACCGGTCCGGTGAAGTACTGCAGGCGCGGGGCAAGGCACTCCTCGGCGAATTCGTCACGACTGCGGCCGAACGGCTCGACCATGCCCGGAAGTATCACCAGCAACTCCTCCTCGCCCGCCGCGTGGAAGAGTACAAAAAGCGGGAAGCCGCCGGCTTCATGGTCCGCTCGGCGGTGCAGCTGATCGACCGGCTTTCCCTGGCATCGGTGCTCGTACCGGTAAGCGGCCCGGAAGGGACCCGGACCCTGGCGATCCTCGCCAGCCACTCGGACGACCCGGAACTGAAGGCCCAGTACGACGCCCAGGGGGACATCGTCCTTCAGCGGGGGAAATCCCTCTTCGCCACCTACCTGCGGGACGATGCGGTCATCGCCGACAATCGCCTCCTCCGTCCGCTCTACATCCCGGACCTGACCCAGCACACCCTGCAAAAACGGGCTCTTACCGAGCAGATGGCACTCCGTTCACTCTACGTCGTCCCCCGCTACGAACCGGAAACCCGCAAGGTCATCTGCCTCATCAACTACTTCACCCACGAGCTGTACCGGTTCTCGGATTTCGAAATGGGGCTTCTCCAGACCCACGCGGAGATGGTGGAACGGGTCATAACCGAAATCGGCGGCGAACACCTGGAGATTCAAGTGCTCGCCGAAATCACCGAACTGCTCCGGGAACGGAACGAAGAGCTCCACCCCTTCCTGACCAAGGTCCTCTCCAAGGCGACCGAACTCATCGGTGCCGACACCGGCAGCATCGCGGTCGTCGCGGAGCGGGAGGGAGGGAAATGGCTCGTGGTGGAGGATGAAACCGGCGCCATCGTCGGCGCCAAGAGCAAGGAATGGCTGAAGAAGAACATTCCCCCGTTCCGTGTCGGCGGTCCCGAACTGGCGGCTCCCGAACGGAGCCTGACCGGTTATGTGGCTTGGGCCAAGCAGCCGAAAATCATTCACCACGTGGAAGAAGAACAGCAGCGGGGCGGATTCCACCGCTCCATGCACGAACTCATCAAGAGCGAAATCGCCGTGCCGGTGGTGAGCGATGACGAAGTGATCGCCGTCATCTGCCTCAACTCCCTCAAACCGGCCTTCTTCACCGAAGAACACAAGCGGATACTCCAGATCATCGAGCGCTTGACCAGCCGCCACATCTCCGACCTGCAGAGGATCGAGCGGCTCCAGGACGAAGTGACCCGGCTCCAGTCGGACGTGGCCTACAAGGACCCCCACGTCTCCTCCTACCGGCTCGGCAACATCATCGGCAACAGCCGCAAGGCCCAGGAGATCGTCGACTTCATCAACACGGTCTCGGTGCCGCTCTTCAACCGGATCACCCTCTGGAGCAAGAACATTCTCCAGGAGGCGACCATCGGCCTCCCCTCCATCCTCGTCCTCGGCCAGACCGGCGCCGGCAAGGAGTTCTTCTTCAACAACCTCTACAACAAGCTGAACGAGATGTACCGGAGCGAAATCAACCCCAACGGCGAACTCCCGGTGAAAAAGACGAACATCGCGGCGTACAGCGGGGAACTGACCTATTCGGAGCTGTTCGGCCACAAGAAGGGGGCCTTTACCGGAGCCTACAGCGACCGGAAAGGGATACTGGAAGAGGCGGGAGGAGGGGTCGTCTTTCTCGACGAAATCGGCGACGCCGACCCGAAGACCCAGGTGCAGCTGCTCCGCTTCCTGGACAACGGCGGCTTCGTCCGCCTGGGGGACAACCTGGAGCGCTACAGCCGTGTTCTTCTGGTGGCCGCCACCAACAGGAACCTGCGGGAAGAGATCGCCAGGGGAAATTTCCGGGAAGACCTCTACCACCGACTTTCGGAACTCTCCATGCAGGTTCCGTCCCTCAACGAGCGGCGTGAGGATATCCCGGACCTTGCCGTCCACTTCCTCGGCAAGCTCTACCGGACCTACCGCGGCAAGGATGACACGCGTGACGACCCCCCCGCGCTTTCGGACGACGCCAAGCAGGTGCTCGTCGGCCACAGTTACGAAGGGAACATCCGTGAACTGCGCAGTATCCTTCTGCGGGCGCTTTTCTTCCGCAAGGGGAAGGTGGTGGCGGGGGACGATATCCGCCGAGCCATCAGGGACGGGATACGGGAGGCCCTCCCCCTGGCAGCCGCAACCCTCAACGAACAGGTGGCGGGGGAGATCCTGACCGACATCGACAAGGGGAAGGATTTCTGGACTGCGGTCTACGAGCCCTATTCGCGCAACATGATTTCACGGGACGTGGTACGGCTCGTGATCGAACAGAGCAGGGGAAGGGCCGGCAAGGGGATGCCCCAGGTCGCCCGGGACCTTAAGGCGATCAACGGCGACGTGAACGGGGATGAGGAAGAGCGGAAGCGGTTTTTCAAGTTCAAGAATTTTCTCTACAAGACGGTGAAGATATGAAGGAGCCGATCACACCAGATCATTTCTTGCTATTCAGCCACTTTTTAGCATCTTCAACCTTAAAGAATACCCTTAGCGGAATTCCGCGTCTATCAGCAATGCTTTCCGCAAATTTCGTATTTATTACACTTTCCGCCTCAGTATCAACGAACGCTACCGCTTCGAAGAAACCGTCGACTTTAGCGCACATACTGGAAACAATGCGATATACATCTTCGGTCTCTATGCGAGGGCCTATCAGTCTTTCTTCGAACAACACCTTCTTGTGGTTAAGTTCAAAGCATTTACTGACCACTTCTTCCAGAAATCCCAATACATTCATTTTATTACAATCACCCGTAATAATGGCATGAAGGTAGGTGGTCTTGGAATGATAAGATATTTCGTACACTGATTACACCTCTTGACAAAAGACCGGCTCACCCTGGGAAGGGAGGCCGGTTTTTTACAACGTTCTGTCATTTAATATCTTCAAGTCCACAAGACGGTGAAAATCCTCGTCAGGCCCGCCGCCGCAGGTAGGAGAGGAATTCCTCCTGGGAAAGCTCTTTCTTCCGGACCAGATGCTCTATCTGGCGGCTCATGGCCCCCCGTTCTCCCTGTTTCATCCCGTCCTTCACGAGGACGAAGAAGGGGATGTTGCGGGTCTGGGGATAGAGGCGGTAGCGGTCGACAAGCTCGAAGGCCGACATGTCGGGAAGCATGAGGGTGCAGAAGATCAGGTACTGGCGGCCGGTGGTGGCGAGCGCCATCCCCTCCTTGCCGGTGTAGGCGTTGACTACCTCGAAACCGAGGGTTTCCACTGTCCTGGCAACCCTCTCCTCCCCCTTGCGGGAAATGATGAGAGCCTGCAGATCGTAGTCATCAACGTCCTCGGTAAGACCGAACACGGCCAGTCGTTCCGCCAGATAATCGCTGTCAACGGGCAGGGTGAAGAAGCCCGAGACGGGGAAGACCCCTCCGACCCTCCCCCTCTCGCTGAGGAACACCGGAAGAACCGGTATATCCCGGGTTGCGGGATCGTGTTTCATGGCCAGCAGGATTCCCCATCCATCGGTAGAATGGGGAGACAGGTCAAGGACGACCCCGAGCGGCCTGCCGGATGCCAGTTCGTGGGGCTCCGCAATACGGGTGCCATAGCCGGCAGCCGCCAGGTACCTTGCCACGATTTCACCCCGCTCCGGCCGGTCACCCAGCCCCACTATCCAGAGTTCCCGTTCGTTCGCCGTTGCAGCCATAAGACGCTCCCGTTATGTCGGCGTTCATCGTCCTTAATTAAGTAGATACCACATTTTCCGCCCACCGCAAAGAAAGTTTCTCCCCGGACAGCTCTCCCCCGTTGAAAACCGCGCCGGTATGTGGTAGCGTTCGGGAAAGCGGACCGGGAATCGGGGACCGGATAATGCCCCATCCCGACCTCCGGCCAGGAAAGTCCACAAGGGGGAATGATCATGTCAAGCACCGTGTACTTTGCCGATATGCGCGCCGGCCACAAGGAAAACCTGTTCGGCAAGATCGGCCGGCTCATGCAGGAATGCGGCATCAGGGAGCGGGTCGCCCCCGGCGACCTGGTGGCGGTCAAGGCCCATTTCGGCGAACGGGGAAACCACGCCTTCGTCCGTCCCATCTTCGTCAGGCGGGTGGTGGAGGAGCTCAAGAGCTGCGGTGCCAGCCCCTTCCTTACCGACTCGTCCACCCTCTACCCGGGGGAGCGGAAAGAGGCGGTTTCAGCCCTCACCTGCGCCATCGAAAACGGCTTTGCCTACGCAGTGGTCGGTGCCCCCCTCATCATGAGCGATGGGCTTCGCGGCCATACGGCGGTCAAGGTTCCCATTCCCGGCGAACTGCTCCAGTCTGTGGAGATCGGTGCGGAGATCGTCGAGGCGGACGCCCTCGTGGCGGTTTCCCACTTCAAGTGCCACGAGCTGACCGGTTTCGGCGGCGTACTGAAAAATCTTGGCATGGGATGCGCCAGCCGGCAGGGGAAACTGACCCAGCACTCCAACGTGGCCCCCAAGGTGGCGGAAAAGTTCTGCACCGGCTGCGCCCTCTGCCTCAAGGCCTGCGTCCACGACGCCATCGCCATAGTCGAGGGAAAGGCCCGGATCGACCCGGAAAAGTGCACCGGCTGCGGCCGCTGCATCACCACCTGCCAACTGAAAGCGATCAACATCCAGTGGAACGAGGCCACTCCCCTGGTCATGAAGAAGATGAGCGAGTTCGCCCTGGGGGCGATCCGGGGAAAGGAGCACAAGTCCCTGTTCATCAATTTCATCACCCAGGTATCCCCCGCCTGCGACTGCTACGGCCACGCCGACGCCCCCATCGTCAATGACATCGGCATCTGCGCCTCCACCGATCCGGTGGCCCTCGATCAGGCCTGTGCCGACCTGGTCAACGCCGCCCGGGGCAACCCGGACACGGCCCTCGCCAGCGGGCTTGAGCCGGGAGGGGACAAGTTCCGCGGCGTCCACCCCGACATTGACTGGGAGATCCAGTTGGAGCACGGCGAGAAGATCGGGCTGGGGTCACGGAAGTATGAACTGGTGAGGATTTAACCACAAACGGCAATTGAACGCAGAAAAAGCGGAAAACACCCGATAACGGCGGATGAACCCCCTGATTTCGGGTCTCAGGTAATGGATGGTTGGGGTTGTGGACCGAATCCGCCGTTACCCCGATTTTTCCCCATCTTCCTTGTCCCAGCTGATTTTTTCATCATTACGCTATCAGTAGCTGAAAAGGCCGGGGAATTTCTCCCGGCCTTTTTCACGGCAAATCATTTGGTTGAAATTGAAAGGCGTTACACGCTCCGTTCGCGAAACAGGAGACATCCCGCCGCGACAACCGCAAACCCCACGAGAATTGCCGCCTTGCCGTAGAGAGAAACGCCGGCAGCAGTGGCAGCAATGCCCCAGGATTGCACGAGGGCCCCGCCGATGAACATGCCGACCACCACGAGGCCGGCATCCGCGTCTCCCTCGCCAGCCTTGATCAGCTGCCGGAACGGGCACCCCCCGATAAGCACCGAAACCCACCCCACCAGGGCCATCCCGAGAAAGCTCCATACATGTTCCAGATGGGCGCCGGGTTGGCCGTAGAACCCCGGATTGAATGTGCCGCTGACAACACTCAATCCGACGGCCGCCACGAGAAAAGCCAGAAACCCCCAGAGCATGTAGGACCTGAATCCGATCAGCATGATGTCGCGGACGCTGCCGGTGATGCAAAAGCGGCTGCGCTGTGCGATAAACCCGAGCAGCAAGCCGGCGGCAAGCGATATGAGCAGAGGTGCATGCTGGGCGGCGCTCCCCCGCGCCGAAAAGACGAGAAATCCGGGACGGGCAAAAAGAAGTACCAGCAGGAAGAGGAAGGCTGCAGGTATGAGAAGACCTTCCCCTCTCCCGCCACGGTCGGCAGGACCGGGCTCAACTCCATTGGCAAGCCCCCGTACCCCTATCCACACACCGGCCACCAGTCCGGCCACACCTGCCAGAGCAGTCAGATCGCCGGCAGTCAGACGGAGGAAAAGCTTGATGGGGCAGCCGATGAACACAGCGCAGCCGATCATGAGTAACATCCCGGCAATAAGCCGCGGCAAAGGTGCACTCCCGCCACGGGAGCGAAATTCCCGAAAGATGACGGCGCTCGCCAGCGAGCCGAGAACGAAGCCGATCAATTCGGGGCGCAGGTACTGCATGCGGGAATTATCCTGAAAACCGAGAGCCCCCGCACTGTTTTCGATGAAGCAGGAGACACAGATCCCCGAATTTTCCGGGTTCCCCCACACCGCCAGCAACACGCCGAGCCCCCCGAGAAGAAGTCCCGCCGCCACCACTATCCAGAAATGCCGGTCGCGCACCATCTACTCGCATCCTCCCGCCAAACGGCTCCGGAGATAGTTGACCTTCTGCAACGAAGCGGCAATAGTCCGATTCCCCGGATTGGCCGCGGCCCGTGCACCAATTCTTTTCAGCCCTTCATCCACGAGCCGCTGGATGTCCCCCCGTCGCGACAGGGGACTCTTGTCGTCAAGGTAATCACCGTTCAGCTTGACCCCGGCGACGTAGGATGCCACCGCCTCGTCCAGAGCCCCCATCTCCCGCAAGATTTCACCCTGGAGAATATGACCATGGGCCTCACCGGGGTACTTGCGGACGAGTTCGTCCAGTTTCAGAAGGGCTTCCTGATTCTTCCCCTCCTTGCGCAACCCGTCTACCGGACCGTAAAGTTTGGCAATGAGCTCGACACGGGCGTGGTAGGCCATCTCCCGCTCCACCGCCTTGTCCAGACCTGAAGCAGCTTTCCCTTCTGAACCGGCGTTCATGCCGAGAAGGACGAGGAGGGCGATAAGGACGATCGCCAGAGATGCCCAGCATAGTTTGTCGAAGGTGTCTTTAAACATAGTCATTAACCATGGAATCAGCAGCTGGTGCTGTCCGGAGAGAGTGACTGAGCGCTGTTTCGTTGTGGCTCAAGGCGAAGTGGAGCAAAAGCGGCCGATCCTGTTTGAGCCCTGAGAGCGAGTTGATCGGCTGCTGCGTAATGAGCCTTAGAGCTACAGAAACAGAGCTCTCGGAACGAACGCAGGACAGCACCACCTGCCAACCACGGGTCAGTATTTCTGATACGGCGGCATGTTCACCCGCTTCGCCATCTCCCGGATCGGGTCGTAGTCGCTGTCGGGAAGCTCCTCGTAGCCGTCGATCCAGGCCGCCTTCATCACCTTCAGCCGTTCGCCGTCAACCTCGGCGGTGTCCGCCGGCTTCAGGGCGAGGAGCGCCTCCTTCACCTTCTTCACCAGCGCGGGATCGGTCCCCTTGGCCGCGGCGAAGGTACAGTAGGGAATGGGCTTGCTCTGGGCAAGAACGACAAAATCGTCAGGGGCTATTTTCCCCTCCCGGGCCATGGTCTCCAGATCCAGGACCGGTGCCGCGGCCACGTCGTACTTGCCGTAAAGGACGCCGTAGATGAGCTTTTCGTGCTTATAGGAGCCCGGCGGGATCGAGTAGAACGCCAGGTCATTCTCCGGGTTGATTCCCGCGGCGAGCATCAGGTCGTACTCCGCCAGATAGCCGGTCGGCGCAAGCATCGGGCCGAACGCCAGCCGTTTCCCCCGGATGTCGGCCAGTTTTTCGATGCCGCTCCCCTTCCGGGCGATGATCGCCCCGGCGGTGCGGGCACCGAACTTGCCCCGCTTTTCGGAAGCGATGATCTCAACCCCCTCGTTTTCGCGGAGGATGATGTAGAGGAGCGAGTTTGTATGGGTCAAGGCAAATTCGCCCGCCTTGAAGCGCTTTTCGAAGTCGTGGGTATCCACCGGCACCATGACGAAGTCGACCCCCACCTTGTCCGACAGGTAGCGGGTCAGGGGGAGAAAACGCTGGGTCGTTTCCTCCTCGCTGTTGCAGAGCATGTAGCCGATCTTGACGACCGGACGTTTCCCTTCGGTCTTGCAACCGGCAACGACCAGCAGCAGGGCCAGGACGATGAACAGTCTCATCAGTTGAGTTATCCGCATGGTGGGTTCCTGTAGTGATACATTGAAATAGTAGTCATCTGCACGCTTCATCCATGCCGTCGAGGGTGCCATGCATGACGTATCCCCTCCCCCGGCAGCCTCCCCGGCATTCAGCCAGTTCCCGGCAATCCCGGCACCCTTCGGGATCGAGCAGGAGCCTGCGCCTGAACTCCTTTTTCCCCGTTGAGGCGATGATCTCCTTCAACGATGTTGCGCCGATCTTGCCCAGGCGGACCGGGAGGGACGGGCAGGGGTAGACGCCACCATCCGGAGAAATGGCAATCATGGTATTGGCTGCCTGGCACCCCCCCTGGGGAAACGGCACCCCCGGGTTGAAGGGGCGCCAGAGGAAAGGGTCGTGGATGGTAAGGGTAATCCCCTCCGTGCCACCGGATGCCGCGAGGTCTCTCTCAAGTTTCCCCTGTTCGTTCCGCGACAGGAAGAACGGAGTCTCACCATTGTACAGACGCTGCATCGGCAGCACCAGACGGCTGAATCCCCGCGCACGGCAGGTCGCAACGATATCCGGAAGCACACGCCAGGCATCACGGGTCACCGACCAGGAAATACCGAGGGAAGGCCGACCGGCCAGGCTCTCCAGTTCATCGAGAGAGTCGGCAGCCAGAAGGATTTCCTTGACGCCAAGCTCCTCGATAGCATTCCCGTCGAGAAGCGAAAACGAGCCGGGGGTCATGGTGAGCGAAACGGCGACCGACGTCCCTTTCAACTGCTCCAGAACGACATGCAGGGCCTTTCCGGGCCGGGGTGACGGGTCGTACAGCTGGAGCATGAGCGGGCGGCTCGCGATGATGTCGGCAGCTATCCGCACGAGGTAATCGCTGGCGGGAGCGCCGGGCGCCAGGTCCCAGTAGACGGTGATCGGTGTAGCCAGTTCCATGCAGATATTCCTCGGCCATGAACCGCTGCGGGCGGACCGCAGCGCGTCACCGGGACGGTTCGTCGTCTCCCCAGCAGTGCGGGTCGGGGCTGTTCATGTCGCCGGTCAGGGCCAGTGCCCGGGCGGTACACCCCCCCAGACAGTCTTCGTACTTGCTGCAGCCGCTGCATTTGCCGGTCGGCTGCTTGTTGCGCATCTTCTCCAGGACCGCCGAATCCTTCCAGACCTGCCGGAGGTCATCCCGGACGATGTTGCCGATGACGATCGGGATAAAGCCGCAGGGGGTCATGTCACCGTTGGCCTTGATGTTGAGCGAAAGCTTGCCGCAGACACTCCCCTTGACGAGGCTTCCCGCGTCCCGTTCGCCGAGCAGGGCGATGATCGGGTCGTCGAGGGAGACATCGAGCCCTTTCACGCTTTTTTTCACAACGAGGGCATGGCGGTAGAACTCTTTCCACTCATCGGGCGTGAGATCCAGATCGTCTTTGTTGGCCAGGCCGAGACCGGAACATTTGAAGTTGTGGAAATTGAGCTGGCCCGCCCCATGCCTGAGGGCCATTTCCACGAGTTCATCGATGGTCGTGCTGTTGATGCGGCAGATGACCGTGGAAATGGAGGTGGCGATACCGACCGACTGGAGATGGCCGAGCGCGGCAAGGGCGCGGGCATGGCTTCCGGCCACTCCGCGGAAGGTGTCATGGACATCGGCGATGTGACTGTCGATGCTGATCCCGACCTTGGTGAAACCGGCCGCCTTGAGGGCGACCGCCTTCTCGCCGTCCAGGAGCCAGCCGTTGCTGTTCATGGAGACCCGCAGTCCCAGTCCGCTGGCGAATGCCGCAATCTCCAGAAGCTGGGGATGGAGCAACGGCTCGCCACCGCCAAAGTTGACGGAAAAGACCCCCGCCCTGGCAACCTTTTCCAGACAGGCGTAGAGCACGTCCCGCGGCAGCTCCTCGTGGGTATCCTCACGGCTGTAGCAGTGGCTGCAGGCAAAATTGCAGCTGTTGTTGATGGCCCAGTTGATGGTGAGGGGTGCCTGCAGTTGGGGGATGGTATCATTCCGCATAGACGATGAACCCTTTCACGGCAAGTTCGTCGAGAAACGCACGGACATCGGTGCGAAGCACGTCCTCCTCCACCTCGAACTGCTCCAGCAGCTCGGCCACAATCCCGTCGACAGTCCGGTTGTCGCACAGCTTCCAGATTTCCATGCCGAGGTAATTGACCGACAGCATGGTGCCACCGGAAAAGAGGACCGCCGTGCCGATCTCGCCGGCATCCTCGCCGCGGGCAAGGGCGTCGCCCGCTTCGGCAAGGGCGTCATCCTCCTCGCGCCACATGACATTCGGATTGCGGTGTATCGTGGGCATGGGCAACCTACCTCCCCGCATCCCTGACACGCTCCGACAGGAACGGCTCGACAACGATCCGGGCAAGGGCCGGGTCTGCCTTGCCGTCAAAGACCAGTTCCTCGATCTTCACCCGGTCGACCGTGCCGAACCAGTTGCCGGCAGCCGGGATATCCTGCCCCTGCTCGTCGGCAATGGCAAGGTTGTAGTCGATGTTGTCGAAGATATTGTTATCCTTGATGGTCATCCCGCCGGCCTTGTAGAAGAAGATCCCCTTCTGGTTGGCGGTGATTTCGTTGCGGCTGATCTCCCCCTCGCACTTCCCCTTGATCCAGATGCCGAAGAACTTGTTGCCGCGGACCGTGTTGCGGGTGATGACTCCTTTCGAGATGCGGACGTTGATGCCACCCTTGTTCTCCTCGACGAGGTTACCGGTGACCGTGATATCGGCGGGGATGCCGAATCCGGGGGTACCGACCGCCTCGTCTTCCTTCTTGACGCTGATGGCCACGGCGTTTTTCACGAACGTATTATCCTTGATGAAAACCTGTCCGCCGTGGGAGTGGACACCGTTATAGGCGTATTCGATCCGGCACTGTTCGATCACGTTCCCCTTGCTCCCCAGGAAATTGAGGGACCCCCAGTCGGCAGGCTCGGGTTTCGCTTCAGCAGAGGTAAAGATGACCGGCTTCCCGGCCGTACCCCTGGCAATGAGCCTTCCCGTGACGATAATCTCGGCCTGGGGATAATAGGGGGATTCAACCCCGAAGAGGTTCCGGTCGCCATCGGGAGCTATCTTTCTGAATCTGACTGTCGTCCCCGGTGCAATGGTGAGGGTAATGCCTGCGGGGACATGGACATCGCCGGTAATCACGATGTCTCCCTCCCAGGTGGCGTCCTTCGCGATCGTCATCATGCCAATTTCCCGCGTTGCCGCCCGGCATTCGCCGGCCAGTGTGATGAGCGCTACGGCAGCAACGGCAAGCGACAGCGACTTCATGGTTGCACGCATGGTCATATCCCCCCTCGTGATGTTTTCAGCCTGGACTCAACTCCCTGCAATGCCGAGAGAAGCGTATTCCGACGCTCCTTCTCCTTCTCCCGGTTCGCTCCCTTGCGGAGCAGCCTGTCGTTGACCTCCAGCCCCCGGCGATAGGACGCCTCGGCCTCCTGGTACCGCCCACTCTGCTCCAATGCCAGGCCAAGACTGTGATGGACCATAGTATCCTCGCTTTTCAGGGCGATGGCTTTCTGGAACCAGGCAATGGCCTCGGCCGGTTTTTTCTCCTTCAGCCGGATCAGCCCCATCACGTCATGGGCATCGAAATCCTTCGGGGCCGACTTCAGCACCTCGGCAATCTGCTGCTCCGCTTCCCTGAGCTTGTTTTTCCGGTACAGCACCATCCCGAGCTTGGTCCTGGTCGGAATATCCCGGGGATTGATCTCCAGCACGATCTTGTACTCGGTTTCGGCAATGGCATCGGGAAGCAGGCCGGTTTCAGGGTGGGCAGACGCCGCATGGGGGGCGAAGAGGAGAGCGCTTATGAGCAGAACGGTGAAATAGTTCATAACTGCCTGAAATGGCTTATCGACGTATACATGGTGACGATGCCGATGAGCGTGACAATGAGAGCGCTCGCAAAGGCGACTTTGGGAGCATACCGTTCCGTATCCAGAAAGCGCTTTGTCGCCTTCACGCCGTTGACCACCGCAAGCCCGATGGCGACGAGACAGGCGGCAAGCCCGAGACTGAAGACAAGGACCATGGCAAGACCTTTTGCCACCTGTCCGACGGAAACCGAGGCGAGCAGAATGGCCAGTGCCGCCGGACAGGGGACGATCCCTCCGGATATCCCGAGCAAAATCAGCCCCAACGGACCAAGCGGCTTGTCGCCGGCCGGATGATGATGGCCATGCCCGTGGTGGTGGGAATGGACGTGTGCGTCTACATGGTCGTGCCCCCCGTGACTATGGTCGTGGTCGTGGCCGTGGTCACCATGCGTATGGTGGTCGTGAACATGGTCCTGGGCATCGTGGGGGTGCGAATGGCCATGGTCGTGATCATGATGATCGTGGTCAGGGGAATGGCTGTGCCCATGGCCATGGTCATGGTTATGGGGGTGGCCATGGTGGCTGTGGCTGTGGCCGAAGAGGTGAAAATGGTCATGGGCGCGTGAAGGGTCCCTCAGGCAGATCCACCGCTGCCGCAGCATCCAGAGGCCGATGCCCAGGATGATGATGCTTGCCACGATCCCGAGATAGGCATGAATCTCCTGTTCCGACAGGTACCGGGCGGAAAATTTCGCCAGCAGCCCCAGCAGGATGATGCTGAAGGAGTGGGTGAAGGTGACGACGAGACCAAGAATGATGGCATCGATGTTTCTCCCGCGGGAACCGACCAGATAGGCGGCCACCACCGTCTTCCCATGCCCCGGCTCCAGGGAATGGGCAGCACCCAGAAAAAAGGCGGCAACATAGATGCCGAACATCCCCGAACTCGTTATCTCCATAGAACCTTCCCGTAAAAGCGCCTTATGAAGGACAATACCGCTCCAAGGCCCATGATGGCAAAACCGGCAAAGACATAGGGTCTTCCCGGATCCCGTACGATCTGAATACCGGCGTACACCGCGCCGGCAGCATCCCGGTCAACCCGTGTGTTGTAGAAATAGAGGCCGTTCCACTGAAACGGGCTATTGACTTCGGAAGTCCCCTCGACCAGCTTTTCGGAACCGCGGGCAAGTTCCAGGTCAACCCAGAGCCTTTTCAGTGAAGGATTCTGGTAGGCAACCAGCTTAAATGCGTAGGGGAATCCAGGAGGAAGGGTTGAGGCCCCTGAAGTATCACAATTCCCTATCAACCGGCCCTGGTCAAATACGGAAAGCTTCAGGGTTTCCGCCGGAAATTCCAGGGACTCGACCTTCACCCGGTAGTTTTTCAGGTCAAAACTCTCCCCCGTCTTCAGGACAAAAAGCCCCTCTTTCGCCTCCCCCCGCAGAACACCAACCTTTACCGGGATGGGGTAAAATTCCCGGTTTACCTTCTTCACGACCAGTTCCGCACCGAGGGGGACATCCTGCTCCCGGTCCCAACGGTAAACCTGATCCACCATATCCCCTTCGTAGACATTGACGGTGGCGACAAAGCCGAACGACGTGGCGATACATCCCGCCAGCGTCAGAAGCACGCCGCCATGCATGACCAGGACAGGCTTCGACAGGGTCTTGAGCCGCTTAATGGTACAGAGCGCGAGGTTCAGTCCAAAGCAGCCCAGAAGCAACAGGAAGGGGGGGCTCGAATAGATGGTCCTGCTTTCGGTGAAGGTCCCCGGGATGGCAAGGGCAGCAATCGCCAGGAACAGTACGACCGCACATTCGGTTGAAGCCAGCCAGGATAGTTTCTTCTTCATTCCCTCGGGTATCGTCATCCCGTTATATCAGCTTCTTTCCCTTCAGGAATTCTTTTGCGGTCTTTTTCGACTTTTCATCCGACTCCGCAGTTTTGAGCAGCTTCGGGTAGGTGTCGTTTACCAGCGCACCGGAAAGCTTGTTCAACAGTTTGGGGAGGGCCGGATAGTTGGCGAGCGTGTCCGCCGTCAGGACCGGCGCAAATTTAAGGGAGCCGCCGATCGGTTCAAGCCACGTAAGGTTCAGCCTGGCTTTGTACTCGCTCTTGATCTGGTCGTACGTTGAATCCTTGGGCTTCCCCACAACCTCCGCCGCTCGACCGGGGTTTTCGAAAATAACGTTCACGTTCCCCTGCTTGACAGCGTTATACAGTTCTTTTGAGTCCTTGTAGACATCTATCTTGACCGAAGAACCGGTACGCTCGGTGATCAGGATGGATGCCATCTCGGCAAGCAACCGTTCACCGGCGGCACTGGTTACCCCCAGGTGGATTGTCTTGCCGACACAGGCAGACGATATCTGGACCACAGCGAAGATCGATACGACGAGACACCATGAGATAACCCGTTTCATTTTTTCACTCCCATCTAGGTTTGCGACACGTGTAACAATTGTTGAGTACAATACTACAGCAATCAATATACTATTAATTGAATATCCAAGGCAATATCTGATTTCCCCGGCGCGGGTCCAATCTCCTTCGCCACGGTGATTTTCGACGTGAGCGGGAATTGCCGGGCACCTCCAACGAAGTATCTTCCCGTTGCAGGGATGGAAAGGGAGTAATTGCCCGTCTCGTCGGTCCATGCCGAGAGATAGTCAGGAACATAGTCAACGTCTTTTGCCCTGTGGGCAAAGACATAGGCATTGGCAACGGGATTCCCCTGGGCGTCCACGACCCGACCCCACAACCTCACCGAATCGGCAGCATCGGCACGCTTCTTCTGGCCGACCTCGCGGATATCGGCGACCACAAAACTGGCGTCGGTATCCCTGCCGGCTTCCATTTCTATTTCGACCGGTTCTCCCGAATGCTTGTCCCCCGGCATGAGCGGCCCGTAATTGCCATCCTTTTTCAGCCGTGCCACTCCCCAGTATTTTCCTGCCGGCAAGGTAATCAGCATGCGCCCGTCGCTGCCGGACATCGGCGATATAAAGTCGGCCTGCCGTTTCACATTCGAGCTGCCATAGATAAACAGCTTGGCCCCCTCGGCAGGCCTTCCTTCGCTATCGAGGACCTGCACCTTCAGCAGGGAGGTTTCCACAGCAAATCCATTGAGAGACAAGGCGAGGACACAGACTGCCATCGACAGCACACTGAACAGAACCACCCACTTCATGACAGATCCCTGCCTCCCGGCTTCACCGGTTCCTTGAGGGGGGGCTCGAACAGGACATTTCCTATGCCAGGCTCATTTCTTCCATCGAATATGGTCTGAAGCGGATCCCCTGCTCCCCACCAGTTTCCCTTTGCGTCGATATCTTCGTTATTGAAATCCCCAACGCGGATGTTGTAGTTGCTGTTATCAAAGATGTTATTCCGCGTAATGGTCAACCCTCCCCCTTGTTCGCGGACAAAAATACCCGTCTCATTCTTTGTTATAATGTTTTCCCGGATTACGGCATTTCCCCTGTATGCCCTGATGCCGATCACATTCCCCTCGAAAACCGAGCGGCTAACCTGAACGGGGCCGCTTCTGAACCGCATCCCCCCATAATTCTGCTTGAAATAACTGTCCGAAATGGAAAGATTGGTGAAATGGCAGTGAATACCCCACGTGGCATATTCAAAAACGGCGTGGGCTATCTCGCTGCCGGTGGCGTATTCAAGGAGGATTTCATCCCAATCGGATGCACCGGTTCTTTGTGACGACGTGAACAGGATCTTCCCGTCATCCCTTCCCTTTGCAATTATTCTGCCTTTAACGGCAAGGCCGGTCCCCGGAGAAAAAACCACCTTTGTCCCCGGAGCAACCGTCAGGACGGCACCGGGAAGAACAGTCACGGCAGTCGTGACGTTGATGACGCCACGCCACGTCGTATCCGTCGACACGGACCGTAACGGCCAGGCAAACGGATACGGGCCATCGCCCGTTTTTTCATACACGACCCGGCCACGTGAAGGATCATCCTTCCTGTCGAGAAGAACCGTGTCAACATCACCACCACCCCACCAGTTGGAGGGGGCTGAAACGTCTTTGGGTCCGTCAAGATCGATGGCGTACAGACCATTGGCGATGAAATTGTTTTCCGTGATCACCCCGTCAAAGGAGATAACCCCCATTCCCCGTTCACCGTTGTCGGCTATCTGGTTCCCCTTGATAATTGCCCGGCTATCCTGGACATTCAAACCATTGATGCCATTTGCCGCGACAACGTTCCCCTGTATCTCCACATTGTCGACATTCTTGAGGGAGAGCCCGGTTTCCAGATTGTTGGTGATGCCATTGCGGCTGTAGTCGCCGTAATAGGTATCCGCCACCATGAGACCGTACCGGTTGCCGTCGAAAAGGTTTTCCTGCAGTGACGACACCCCCTCCCGGACTCTCATCCCCTCTTTCCAGTTCCCCACGATCCTGTTGCCGCGGCCAATGATGTTGGTGCGGAAGAAATTGGCGCCGACATAGTTGTCAGCGATAACATTATCGGAGAATGTTATGTCGGAGTCCCTTCCCTGGACGCCACTCTTATTGGCATAGAGACGATTCCCCTTTATGTCAACCGACGACTCCTGGAACTGGATACCGCGATAGTTGTTCATCAGCACCGACTGCTGCACCACAACCGCTGAAAAATGAAAATGGAGCCCGCGGTACGCATGCTCTATCCGGCAATACTCGATGAGATTCTGGGCCCCGGCACTATTCATGATGTTAATGGCGTCCCAATCACCCATCCGTTTCCCTTTTGCGGCAGACCGAAAGATTATGGGGTGCTCCCTGGTTCCCTTGGCGATGAGGCGCCCCTGGATCAGGAGGCCGTTTTCGCCGATACCGTCACCATTGGTATCCTTTTTGGAGAATTCGACAATCGTTCCCGGCATGACAATCAGCCTGCTCCCCTCGGGAACCCTGACGATCCCGCCAACCTCGACCCTCCCCTGCCAGACGGTGTCCCCCCGCACGACTTCATCCCCATACGTCCTGCCCACGGGAGGTTCCCCGACAACGGCAGGAAATACTTCCGGCCGGTATTCCTTGCCAGGGGCAGAATAGACGTCTTTTTTCCTGTTCCCCCTGACGACAGAGGCAGTGGTTGCCACGTGTGCCCCCTGAAGGGAGAACAGGCCGTAGTCATTGTCGGCAATACGGGAATTTTCGACCGAAATTCCGCTCTTCTCCCCCTGGGCCACCACACCGTAGCGGTTTTCCCCGATGGTCGAGTCGTTGAGCCGGAGGTTCCCGTCAAAGACGTGAATCGCCGTCTCCGCATGGGCTATCTGACACCCCGCAAGGGTGGCAGAGCCATGGTCGACCACGATCCCTGCCCAGCTCCCCGCTTTTTTCTCTTCGCCGGCAAACTCCACGGGGGACGTTGTCGTCCCCTCAACCTTCAGGCTTCCCCGGACCGTTATCTCCGTCAGGGGCGACACATATTCGGGATCGGTCTTCGTGCTTTCCGCAGAAACGACCCTGATGACCGTTCCGGGCTTTATGGTCAGGGTGATCCCTTCGGGCACCAACACATCCTCGGCAACCCTGACCTCTCCCTGCCAGACGGTGTCCGTCGCAATAACGCCGGCACGCACACCAGACGGAGAGACAACAATAAAAAACGCAAGCATTATTGCATTGCGTACCCATGCAGCTGAATGTTTATTCACGAGTTTCACGAGTTTTTCCATTGATGGCAGAGAACCTGAAATAATGGAGAGGCACTGAAAACGGGGTCCCAGTGCCTCTCTCCAAAGTTCACGACGGCATCAGCAGGGATGTACCACGGCGTTCCCCACAATTCTTGGGCTGACATACTTTTTTCTTTTCATCGCCTGGGAGTGCCTCCTTCCATCATAATTGGTACGACCATTTTAGGCAAAAGCAGTGGCAATCTTGCAGACGGTGCCATTATACCGTGTCAACGGGACAAAGGTAAATACAGAAAAATCATTGCAAAACGTTATTATTGATTCGGTCCCCGCCCGAGAAAACGCACCCCTTTTATGTCTATCCCCTTGACGGTCGTCCCCGTCTTTACGGTAACCGGCATCGGCTTGTCCTGCCCGTACCCCCCCATGATCTCTCCTACCTTCGGCGCACCCCCACCATACACGTCCCTGATCTTGAGATAGTAATCCCCCCCCTGGTTGACCCTGAGGAGGTATTTCCCGTCCTTGCCCGTCCGCTCGGAGACGAAGAGGGGCTTCCCCACCATGGCGGGAGTGAGAAACGCAAACACCATGGCCCTCTCCAGGGGCTTCCCCTCCGCATCCGTAATGGAACCCTCGATGGCAGTGATGCCGCTACCGGTCTTGACGGTTGCCCGGGAAAAAGGAATCGCTTCCGCAATAGTGCCGATATCGGCCGTCTTCCCTTTCTCCACATGGAACGTCTTGGAAACGCCCTTTTCTTCCATTGCCGGCAGGAAATAATCACCTTCCTGGGGAGGGCCGACCTCCTGCCCCGATTTTCGCTTGCTTGCCCCCAGGTAGTACTTCCCTTCAAGGAGCACCGCCTTGAAATTCCCTTCACCATCGGTACCGACGATCTCATCCGGCACCCGCCAGTATTTTTCAGGTGACGGCGGCGGCCCGGAAGCCTCATTGAAAAAGAAGACGACCCCGTTCGCCAGCGGCCCCCCGTTCTTGATCTTCATCTTGCCGGAAATGGTTCCCGTCCTGGCATCCTCGGCACCGACCGCCGTTGCCACGCTGCACAGTAAAAAGACCATGAGAAACCCGCAGATTTTTGTCATCGCATTCCTCCTTCCCGCCACTGCCACACGATAAGAATATCCCTTCATAAACCGCCTTTCACCCTACCACAAAAACGGTCACAAATACATGTACTTTTCCATCAGCGCCCCCCACAGGAAGGCTGACGGCATGCTGAAAAGCGTCATTGCACACCACGAAAAAGAGCGGCTGCACGTTTTGTGCAGCCGCTCAGCCACGAATCCGCAGCCCATGACTCTCAGCAAGGATGGACGTCTGCTGAACCAACGATTCTCGGCTTGACGTAGGCCTGCTTTTTCATATGTTCACCCTCCTTTCCATTGGTATCGGGAGATAACCCTTAATAACGACTAAGCACAAAGGAATCGACCGTGGACCAGGGTGACGTTTTTTGGCTCACCGCATCCCGGGCCTGGACGCGCCAGTACCAGGTGCCACTCGGCAGCGTGGCATTCCAGCTGGTTCCGGACTGCCAGGCCGATTGAGTCTTGATGGAAGAAAACGAGGAACTGGAACTGACCTGTACCAGGTACTGTATCGATCCTCCGCTCGGGTTCGTGGAGGAGTTCCACGCCATACCAATGGAACAACCTGAATAGTTAGAGCATCTCCCATTCGGTTCTGCCACCAGAACTGGTGCCGTTGGCGGATTGGCTGTTGCCGGGGCTGAGATGACAAAGCTGTCGACCGTCGACCAGGAAGAAACACGCGACGTACTGGTTGCGTTGCGCGCCTGGACGCGCCAGTACCAGGTGCCGACACCCAGGTTCGGTGTCCAGCTTGTGGCGCTGATCCAACCGGACGATGCGGTGATGGTCGAGAAGGATGAACTGGAGCTGACCTGCGCCGAGTATTGGATGGTGCCGCTGGAGATGGTCGAAGCGTTCCACGCAAGGGTTGTTGCGCACGACCCCGAACAGGTGCTGTCCGCTTCGGCTATCGGCACAGGTATTGTGGGTGTGGATGAGGAACTGGATGATGAGAGTGTGAAGCTCCCCACGGTTGACCATGCCGACACCTTGGTGGTGGCTACGGCGTCACGGGCCTGGACGCGCCAGTACCAAGTGCCGTTAGCCAATGTTCGCGTATAGCTCGTGCCGGTGATCCAGCCCGATGAGTAGTTGACCGTCGCGAATGTGGCGTCGGAACTTACCTGCACCTGGTACTGCACCGCCCCACCTCCCGGGTTGGTGGAGGCGTTCCACTGCAGCGTAACGGTACAGGAACTGGAGCAGGTGCCATTGGGCTCGGTGATCAACACCGGTAACGAGGGGCCGGTGGTTGCAGTGGTGGAACCCCACGGCGTCTTCACGTTCCACTGCTGAGTGGTGTCGTTCCCCTCGTGGCAGGAACCGACACTCGGGGATGGCTTGACGGCCGGAGCATCGCTGGAGGAAGTGCTGTACCCGCCGCGATCGCCTTCTCTGCCACCTGCCCAGAAGCCCGGCATCCCTCCGGACCCGTTACCCTTCGATCCCGTGCCACTGCCGGATGTAACGGCATTGGCGTTGTATGTTACCTGACCGCGGTGGCGGCCGTCGAGGCAGTTGGTAACCATGAGCCGCGGCAGGGTCGCGTTGTGGGGCGCATGGCACTTGGAACAGGAGTAGGTGTGCTTGACGGTGGCGTTAGCGGTCTTCCACCCCTTCACCGACTCGTGGACCCGGTCCTTGCCTTTCCAGGTGTGGTTCGTGCCGTTGGTGAGGGTCTGCTTGGCGTGGCAGTTGAGACAGAGCCCCGCGAACTGCTGGTCCGTCTCGGTGATGGTACCCGAGGCAAAGGTATTCTGGTCGATCTTGTACGAGTTCTTCGCTGCAAGGTACGCGTTGGCGGTGCCGGCTAAGGGCTGTGGCGCATCGTCTCCGCTCGCGCTGGCGTTCATGTACCTGTACGCCACATTGTCAGCAGTTGCCACATCCTCCTTGTAGGGAGAAGTGAGCCAGGTCCCCTTGAGAAGGGGTACGCTGTACTGCTTGTTGGTCCCGAGGGTCGGACTGACCCCGTGGGGATCGTGGCAGGGCGTGCAGAGCCCCTGGATGGATCGGGAGGCGTTGACGGAAAGCGGCGACGACGCGCCGAAGTGCCCCCCCATGTTGCCCAATGCTGCCTTGTAAGGATACCGATGCCCGGGCCCGGAGGTATAGTTGCCGAAGTAGGCCGTATCGAAGTAATTCATGATCTGCTGCGTGGAGCTGAAGGTGGTATTGTATCCCCACGGGGTCGTTTCTGCAGATGGATTGAGGTGGCAATCGAAACAGAGACCGGCACCTGGATTGTAGGTGTTGTGGTCGGCAGCTGATCCACCGGCAGCCGGTTTGTATGTCATCGAATACCCACCGTTTCCGGCTACCGTTTCTTTCAGGATACCGCCATTGGCCGTGGCGCTCGTGTAACTGGTGGTGGTGCCGTTTACGTTCGAACCGTGTGAGTTGTGGCAGTCGAAGCAGAGGACGTTCACCGTGGCCATCCGGTCTGGCCAGGTTTCGCTGGTATTCCACCCACCCTTGTTGGCATTGGCGTTTCCGTGGGCGGAGAAGGCCTTCGTCACGGTGTTTTTCGGCGTGGTATTCCCGCCGCTGTACTTGCCCCACGGGGTCGTGCCGGTATCGCCGTATTTCGCACCGATGCTGTTCCCGTCCCAGGCATACGCGCTTGGGCTCTTGCCATCGCCGAACGGTTGGATCGCCTTGTTCTGGTCGTTGTGGCAGCCAATGCAGTGGGTGTTGATCTTGGCCATTTCGGCCCTCGTGCCGTTCGCCGTGTACGGGACGGCCGTGGTTCCGGCAATGTAGGTCGAAGGTCTTGTCCCCGCTCCGTAGATCACCAGTTCTACCGGCGCGCCAGGAGTGCTCGAATGGTGGTAGGTGCGATTGATGGTGCCGTCGCTGTTCGCCTCCCAGTGGCACTGGTAGCAGTGTTCACCCGTCGCCGTGACCCCCTGGACATGGTGGGAGTTCCCGCTGAACTGGGGTGAGATAGCGGCGCGACCGTTGATCGACACGGCGTGGCAGGCAAGGCAGCCGGCCTTGTCTCCCCATTGTATGGGAGCATTGCCGTGACAGGTGACATTGCTGCACCGACCGGTGGCCGGATCGTAGCTCGCGTTCGTACCGGCCACCGCCGTATTGAATACGACGTTGACAACCCTGTTGAGGTGGGCCGAATTGGTGACCAGTTTGCCGCCGATGGTACTGGCCGTCGTGAAGTGGCAACTGGAGCAGACGCTCGTATCGGCGTAGCCGGCGGTATGGGCATTGTGGCTGTTGGCACTGCCTGTCCCGAGTCCTCCATTGGCATAGTCTGGAGCTCCCAGGACGTTGCTGGTACCGTGGCAGCCGTTGCAGCCATAGGTTGTGACGGAATCCCAGGCAGCCGGATTGCTGTAGACCAGCGCCCCCTTGTTCCCGTTGGAGTGACAGTAGATATTCGAGCACTGCCTGGTCGCGGTGTTGTAGTTGGAACTACCGCCGGCCTTGACGCCGGAGTAATCCTTGAACCTGTTGACATGGTTCGCCGGATTGTTGATGTGCGTGTCATTGTCGACCGTCTTGGCATGGCATTCCACACAGCCGAAGGCGTTGCCGGTACCCAGCGTGGCGGTACTGATGTGAGCAGTATGCTTGCCGGTCGTAATCGGGCTGCTGCTCGCCGCGTTGTTGCCGTGGCACCCCGTGCAGCCCAGGGTTCCCCGGGGCGACGACCAGGTAAAGGCGGTATTGTTCGGCGCTGCTCCGTTACCATTACTGTGGCAATAGAGGTTGCTGCAGGAACCGGTGACCTGGGGTCCCGTGCCGGTACCGCTGAGCGGACCGGAGTACGTGGCGGGAATGGTGCTGTCTGTCCAGGTCGCCGGGTCGAAGGTGACATTGATCCCCTTCTGCTGGAGCGGCATCACCATCTTATGCCTGGCGGAATCGTGGCACACACCGCAGTTTGACCAGGCCTGCTGCCATACGGCTCCAGGATTGACATGTGCGGAGACAGTATGGGAGCCACCACCATTCACGTAACCACCGCCATTGAAAACCTCAGGACGGGCGCTGGAGTAGTTGCCGCTTACGCCACGACCGGCCATGGATGAGACCGGCGGGTAACCATGGCAGGTGTCGCAGTTGCCGTTCGGCTTGAAGGCATACGTGTCTTTATGACTATGGCAGGCCAGGCAGTCTCTGACCGGGTGGGCACTTTCCGCCACGTCGCGCTTGAAGTGGTTGGTCCGGGTATGGCAGATCTGGCAGATACCGCGATTGGTCTTGTTGTTCACAAATCCTGTGGACGTATTGGTGAACGTCACTGTGGCAGTTGACGTGCCGCTGAAGGTAAACCTGGAGTTGATGGCGTTCAGGTTGGTGGTGCCATGAACATCGTGACATGCGGAACAGACGCCCGGCTGGGGCGGATCAGTCTTGGCAGTCACGTGGGTCGCCATATTCTGCCGGGCAGGGGTCGTCACGATGGCCGGATCATTGTGGCAGGAGGCGCAGAGATCATTCTGGCCGATTCCCTGATAGCTGCTGCCGAGACGGGTCACGTGGGCTCCCGGGGTCGAGGTGATGTGCCGGTCGCTGCGTACGTGGCAGTTGAGGCACCGGTCGCTCTTGCCGGAGAACTTGCCATGACCAAGGGAGGCAAACGGGGACTTGTCTGGTGCCGTGACACCGTTGATCTCGGACAGAATGCCGGTGTGGCAGCTTTCACAGGAAACCGGCCCCGTCGCCCAGACGTACGTACCCGCCTGGCGGTGGCAGGGATTACAGGAGGAGATGACCTGAACGGCCCCGTCCACATGGGTCGCACCGAACTCGCCGGTGAATGCTGTGTGGCAGGCCTGGCATCCGCTCACATTCCGCGGAGTCAGCATCGGCCCATAGGAACTGCCATTGGAACTGAAGTGGGCAAAGTGGCCGTTGCTGTTGATAAAGGGGCCACCAATGTACGGCGTCGTGGCATGGCAGGTGCCGCAGGCGCCGGAGGCGGGGTTCGTCCATACCGGAGAGGCGTAGGTCTGCCTCCCGTCGCTGTGACAGTAGGTAACGGTACAGGTCCCCGTGCTTGTGTCGTACTGGGGAATGGCACCGCCGGTTGCGGCAATGATGCCGGTCTTGGCGATGAATACCTGCTGGAAATTGCCCGAAGCATGGGTATTGCCAGCGTGGCACTCGTTACAGCCGTAACTCAGGAGCACCTTTCCGGCGTGGGCGCCATGGCCGGTTTTGGATTCGTCCTTGAATGCAGGTGAACTGGCATAGTTATGGGGAGTATTGGCATAGCCGTTCGGCCCACCGGGGGTGTTCTGCACCGGCGGGAATCCGTGGCACCCCTGGCAGTCTGCCGAGAAGGAGCCGCTCCTGCTGCCGTGGGAATGACACGACCGGCAGAGATCCGGATTGGTGCTGGCATGTTCGGGGGGATACGCACCGCCGACCGGAACGTTATGGCATCCCTGGCAGACGCCGTCGGGACCGGACCAGTTGCTCTGGGCATCCGTAAACTGGTTAAGGACCTTCCTCCGGTACGAATCCAGCTTAACCCCGGCCGAGTAGTTCATGTACCGGCGGACGAGCCAGACGTTGGGAGCCGTACCGTCACCCGAATCCACATGGGCGGCATGGCAGTCGGCGCACTGGATATTCTGCCCCTTGTTGTTGTGGGCCGTCTTGTTGGCATGGCAGTTGGTGCAGACGTTGATCCCGTTGGCCGTCCCCCCTCTCAAATCGGTCCGCAGCAGATCCCCCCGGGACGAGGAGAGCCTGCCGAAGGTGGAAGACGACGCATTATCGAAGGTCCGGGCATTGGAATCGGTAAAATGGACGCCGTGGCAGGTCGTACAGAGCACCTGCCCCCCCGGCAGTTTCATGGCCGCCGTAGGGTTGGCGGGATTGGCGTTCACCGGCAGGGGGAGATAGTCGGCCGGCTTGAGTTTGACCTTCGAGGTGGCACTGGTATAGCTGAAGTTGACGGGATGGGTACCGGTCAGATGGGTCCTCTGGTTGCGGGACCGGTGGCAGTCGAAGCAGAGTTGGTCACGGTCATTGGGAAACCGGAAGAGGTTGTTCCCCTCGACGCCGTGCTGGTAATGGCAACTTGAACAGCTTATGACCCCTTGCCGTGTTGCACGGAGGGAGTTGATATCCGCGTTCAGCGGCGTGCTGGCACCTGCCGCCGGCACGCTGACCGGCGCTGCCCAGTTGTGGGAAGTCTGCATCTGGCCTGCTGTGTAGACACCCGTGTCCGTACTGCCGAACGGATTGGCTATATCCTTTGGATTGAACGCCTTGTTCATCATCGCCGGGTTATGGCAGGTAAGGCAGAGATTGTTGACACCGACTGTATTGGACATGTCGAATTCGAAACCGCCGCTACCCGAAGGGATAAGTGCATGGCAGCCGGTGCAGCCGAGAGTCGGCGTATGCGGCGATTCAACCCCCTGTGCCGTGACTGCAAACAGCAGAACGCTCAACAACGTACTCAACAAACCTGCCATTGCTCGTGCCATGGTCTAACTCCGGAAAAAAGATTTGGTATGAAGGTTTAAGGCCGGATATGCGCCCTATTTGCCGATGTTGAGAGGACCCGACGCTACTTTTTCCTGATGTCTATGCCATACATGGTCAGGTAACCGTAGCCATTGACAACCGCAAGCCGCCGATTGGCCGGGTCAAAGGCCACATCCATCGGCACAGTGAGTTGACCATTGGCCAGGCCGTCGCCGCCGATGGTGGCGAGGTATGCCCCCTCACCGGAGGGATCCATCACCTGCACATCATTCCGATAGGTATCCACCACGTACATCCGGTTCAGTCCGCCAGCGGCATCGTAGTCAAAGGCGACACCCACGGGAGACTTGAATTGAAGGGGCTTGATCCCGATCGTCCCCATGCTTTTGATGAACTCGTGATTGCCCGAGGCATTGAAAAACTGTACCCGCCCGTTCTCCGTATCGGCAACAACGATCTGGTCGGTCGACTTCTCATAGGCTATCCCGGTCGGCAGGGAGAATTCTCCGTTACCAGCACCCCGGGAACCGATCGTCTGCGCGTACTGACCCGCCGCAGTGAAAACCTTCACGCTGTTGTCCAGCGTATCAACCACGTACACGTAACCGGCAGCATCGACCGCGATCCCGTTCGCCTTCCTGAACTGGCCGGCGCCTGATCCGAGCCTGCCGATCTCCGTACCGGCCATATCGAGAATAACGACCGCGTCTCCCTGGCTCACCAGCAGATTTCCCCTGTCGTTGAAGGCGATCCCCTGGGGGAGGTTCGGGGTCTTCAGCACCCCGATCAACTGGCCGGTGGAGTTGAATTTTGAGACGCCTCCCTTGCGGGGGTCAGTCACGTAGAAATTCCCTTTGCTGTCGAACACGAGACGAAGGGGCGAACCGACATTCTCCGCCACCGGCGGCAGAACGGTTACCACCGGCACCGTGGCCCCGTGCGCAGCGGTTGTCGGCGAAATTGCCGGGATGGTCAGCAGGATGACGGCAGCGGGAACGAGTTTCTGCAATCTGGTTAGCATCTGTATGCCTCCGGACGTTGGTTCATTGAGAAAACAACTCGACCACGAGGTCGGAATCAGCCTCACGACTGCGTTACTACATGAAGTTATGGCGGGGTAGGAGTGGCATTTACAAGACGGGGAGGAAAATGCGCGTCAGTCGGTAGGAGACTAATACCAAATTTTTTCTAATTTGTAAACACAAAGATTAGTTTTTTTTAGTATTGTTCGGGGCGAGGCGATGGGGACATGTGATGCCTGTTGTTGTATCCGGCTATTCTAAGGGGAAAGTTGGAAAGGACAATGTGACGAGAACGAGGCAATTGCGATACTAGCATAAAAAAACCGCTGACGACTAGCGCCAGCGGCTCGATTAAAGCAGCGGCATGAAATGCTGTGAAGAAAGAATGAGTATTCCTGCTACCGGTGCTGCGTAAGCAGTTCAACTATCTTTGTATGTCCCTTGGCGGTTGCGATTTCCAACGCCGTTTTTCCGAAATCGGTCGTCAAGGTCTGATCGGCCTTGCTATTTACCAGTTTTTCCACAATTTCAGAATTTCCCTCCACAGAGGCAATTATAAGAGCAGTAATGCCGTACTTGTTTTGAATGTTCAAATTCGCTCCTGAATCGATGAGAAGTTTTGCCATTTCCATATGTCCGCGGGATACGGCAAACATCAATGCGCTGTCCCCTTCCTTATGTTTCAAATTAAGATCAGCCCTTGATTTGATCAAAAATTTAGCGAGTGCATAGTTTCCGTTAATTGCAGCCAGCATCAGAGGTGTCATGTCATCTACACCTTGATTATCGATATAGGCCCCGCGACTTACCAGGTATTTCACTAGAGGGAGGTTACCCTTGTTTGCAGCTATCCAAAGGGCATTGACTGCTTCGCTGTTCATGTAATTCACCCATGCTCCAGCTCCGACGAGCAGCTTTACCATCTCGGTATTTTCGTTCATGACAGCGGACATGAGCGGCGTCCATTCGTCTATGGCACCACCTTTGGCTTTGTTTATGCTTTCGGAATAGTTGACATCTGCCTTCTTTTTGAGAAGTGTTTTTACTTTTCCAGTGTCGTTGGCAAGCACTGCGTCGAACAATTCCCCATTCACGGAACGTTTGGCAGTATTCGCCACCACCTCATCCCCCTTCTTGACGATTTCAAAAATACCGTCCCGCACCGTGCCTTTTTCCCTGCAGTTCAAATACGTGGCTTTATAGGTTGTCGTCTCGTTGTCGGAAGATAGTGTTACCTGCTTCGTCCCTCTATGCTCGCATTTGAGGACCTTGCCGTTGTTTTTCTTGTGCTGTGCCGGCACGCCAAGGTCGGCCGTCATATCCTCAATGCTGGTAGCCACATCCCTGGCATATGCAGGAGTGCTGATTGCTAGCACAGTCATTGCCGTAAAAAGTATAAAGTTTTTCATCTATATCCTCCCACCATAGTTGAAATCGATTGCTGCTCCGACAACCTGAAACCGTTCAAATGGACAGCTACCGCAACAAGTTGTACTTGAGAATACATCTCAATGCGGAAATGCCGTCTTTCCAGCCTATTTTCTTCCCTTCCCGGTAAGTCCTGCCGGAATAGGAAATACCAACCTCATAAATTCTCAGTTTCTGCCGGGCGATCTTTGCCGTAATCTCCGGCTCGAAACCGAAACGGTCTTCTTCAATGGTTATCCGTTCCAGCACCTGTCGCCGAAAAACCTTGTAGCCGGTCTCCATGTCAGTGAGGTTCAGATTGGTCAGCATGTTTGACAAAAAAGTCAGAAACTTGTTCCCTACCATGTGCCAGAAAAACAGTACCCGTCGGTACTCCCCGGTTACGAAGCGGGACCCGTACACAACGTCGGCCTTGCCATCCAAGATCGGCTGAATGAGCTTCGGGTACTCGCGGGGATCGTACTCCAGGTCGGCATCCTGAATGATCACGATATCTCCAGTAGCCCTTCTGAAACCGCTTCTAAGGGCAGCGCCCTTGCCCATATTTCGCTCGTGCAGCACCACCCGGGTAGTGTCGTCAGCCAGCCCTGTCAGAATCTCGCGAGTGCCATCGTTGGAACAGTCATCGACCAGGATTATCTCCTTGGCAATGGGAACCGAACGTACCTCATCAAGAAGACGGCAAATGGTGTCCTTTTCATTATAGACCGGTATGACGACAGATAACTTCACCCTATCCCTCCTTGTTCATTCTCCTGCCGGACGCTCGGGAAAGTATCTCCATACCAGCGCTGCAAAACGCGGGTCATCGCGTAGCGTTGCCAGTTCCTGGCTCAACGCGATGCGCCCCTCATCGGCAAAACCTCGGGCCAGGGCCGTTTCCAGCCATGTCAGGGCCTCATCCTTCCGCAGAGTGCGTGCTTCAACCGTTGCCAGCCGGAATGCGCTCTCCGGGTCGTGCCACTGCGCTTCGACCCGGCGGAAATAGTCGCGAGCTTCATCGAGTTTCCCCTGCGCGAAAGCCACCCCCCCCAAGAGCATCACCACCTGCATCGCCTCCGGCTGGAGCGAATTGGCCCGCTTGTAGGCTCTTTCCGCTGCAAGGTATTCTTTGCGCGCAAAATGCACGTCACCCAGCGCCGCCAGTCCCATGACATGGGTCGGGTTGTTCTTCAGCAGAGAGCCGAGGGATGCAAACGCCTTGTCATACTCCCCCATTTCGGTATGCAGCACGCCAAGGTTATACCACGACAGGTCGAACTTAGGGTCAAGTTCCAGAGCGCGCCGGTAAGCCCGTTCCGCCTCCTCCCGTAGCGGCTGATTGGCATAGTGACATGCCTCCCCAAGACGCTCCCACGTGCTCGCCTTGTGGGTGGTTTTGGTGACGGCATCACGCCAGAGCGTTACCGCGTTTCGCCAGACAGCGGCCCTCTGGAAGGAACAATACGACAGAAACACCAGCGGCACAAGGAGTACCGGATAGAGCCATCCCTTTCGACGCTCTCCTAGCCACTGCCGAAGCTGAACCGCCCCGATTCCGGCCAGTGCCGCCGCGCCGACCAGAGGAAAATAGAAATAACGGTCGTTCATCAGAGTCACCAGCGGCACAACCTGGGATACCGGCAGAAACGCGATGAGAATATATATCGGCCAGAAACCGTATTGGCGGTTGTTCCGGTAGAGCCGCACCGCCAGCCAGACCATGCCGGCAAAAACGAGCCCTGCACCGATAACCGTTAAATCAGGGGTCCTGTGAATGGCCGGATCGTATTCCGCACTGAGTCCAAACGGCCAGACCAACTGACCAAGATAGCGACAGAAGATCGGCAGCATTGTAAAAAAGGTCGCCAGCGGACTACCACCGTGGTAACCGGTTGCCCGCCCTCCGCCCTCACCCATCACCTGATCGTTCGGTAACTGGCTATGCAGGGCAACGGCAGCAACAATGCCCGCAAAGGCGAGATACGGCACCTTGTCCAGCCAACGTGCCCGCCGGACACCCATCCCAAAACATCGGTCATGCACGACAAGCACTACCGGCAAAATCACCGCCGCTGACTTTGCCAGAAGAGCCAGGACAAACGCGACAACCGATGCGGCGTACGCCCACCCCCGTCTTTCCGTCTCGCCATCCCGATAAGAGCAGTACCGTTCCCAGGCCATCAGAAAAAAAAGCATCGCCAGCAGGTTCTTCCTCTGGGATATCCAGGCCACCGACTCCACCTGCACCGGATGGAGCAGAAACACCGACGCGCCGACAATGGCCAGCAAGCGATCATTATGCCAGCGCAGCAGCAGGCCATATACCAACATCCCATTCACGCCATGGATCAGCAGGTTGCTCAGGAGAAATCCACCGGGCCACAATCCCCAGAGCTGGTAGTCCACCATGTAGGACAACATCTGCACGGGTGCATAGTTGCCGGCATAGTAGGTACTGAACACGGTACGGACATGGTCCCAGGAAAAACCCTGAATGGCCGGATTGGCCGTGATGTAGATATTGTCGTCCCAGTTATGGAGAAACTCGTGGCCAAGAATCCGGCCATAGACACAGGCGGTGACAACCAGCAATGCCAGCAGAACCCCACCGTGGAAACGAATCCCGTTGTTTTGTGGCGTATTCAATGACCACCTTCCCTATTGCGGGAACCAGCGCATCTGCCCCCGGGCCTGGCCGGCTCGCAAGAAATCAGCTGCAGCCTCCGCCATCCTCCCCTGTGCCTGCAACGCCAGTCCACGGTGGTGAAAATAGAGCGGATGGGGGGAGCGGTCGATGGCCGTCGTGAAATCAGCCACGGCATCCGCATAGTGTCCGGCCTTGACCAGCGCCTCTCCGCGAAAAGCATAGATATTGAACGCCTCGGGGAAACCATCCTTGAGAGCCAGCGTCAGGCTCGCCGTATAGTCGGACACCGCAGCGTCATAAGCACCTTCATCCACATGAAACAGGCCCCGATAAAAATATGCCCTGTCAAACGGCTGATACTCGATCACCCGGGTCCAGAACGTTCCCGAGTCGTGCCACACGCTGATGAGTCGCTGCGTCGTCAAGCCGTACAGCACAAGCACCATCACGAGCAGACTCACGACGAAGAATTGCCCCCACCTGCCCACCGCTCCAGCCAGTTTTGGCAAAAAAACAATGAGCGCCAGTGCAGTCGCTATGGATGGAGCCACGGACGGAAGGTAGGTAAACCGGGCCGCAAAGGCCTGAATCCCGTTCTGGGTGAAGGCAAGCACCGGTACCAACGGCAGCAGAAAGCAGAGCCAGATTGCCGGAAGCCACGCCCGCTTCCAGCCGGCAGCGACTCCGACACAGACAAGTACGGCAATAATCGTTTTAGCGGTATAGGCCCCCGGGATGGGCTGGGGGATTATGTAGACCGGGATAATTCCTACCGGATACAGCAGGAGCCGTACATATTCAAAGACGGCATTGCCTGAGATGACCAGCCGCTGCCCGAAGGACAAACCCAGAGCCAGGGCGTTGTCCTGCATGGCAATCGTTATCGTGAAAACCGTCATGGCCACTGAAAGGGCAAGGAACGGCACCTTTTCCAGAAGGACCGCGCGAAGGCCCATGCGCCGCAGCCGATCGAGCGGATACCAGTCCAGCACCAGCAACATGACCGGCAGGACGACGCTTACCTGCTTGGCCATCAGGGAACAGCAGAACAGGACAACGGCAAGCAGATAGTCACGTCCCGCCCCCGCTCCCCCCGTGTCACGTTTCCGGACATAACGCAGATAGGCGAGCACGGCCCCGAAGAAAAAGAGCCCATTGAGAACATCCTTGCGCTCCGTCGCCCAGGCGACCGATTCCACCCGCAGAGGGTGGATGCCAAACAGCAGCCCCGCCAGAAGCAATGCACCCGCAAACAACCAGCGTGGGCAATCCGAAACGGACTCCGGAACAGCGTAATTGGCAACGCGAGCTGCGATAAGAACCACCAGCCCCGTGTTGACGGCGTGGAGGACGATGTTCGTCAGGTGGTACCCAAGGGGGTTCAGTCCCCAGAAATGGTAATCAAGGGCAAAGGACAGCCAGGTCAGCGGCATCCACCAGCCAACGGCATGGTTGGTGAATGCCCAGCTGACCAGGTTCGCATCGAGAGTCCTGATGGCGATGTTGTTGAGGATGTAATCCTGATCGTCCCAATTGACGAAGCCGCACCCTAGTGCCCGCAGATAGACCAGCAGGCAGATCAGGCCGGCAACCAGCGCAACGCGCGACGCGCTATTTTCTGCTGTCTTGGCGTGCATCCCAGTACCAGTCGATCGAACCGGGAGCCGGCCCGGCGCGACGGAAATCTTCGGCGGCATCCTGTTTCCGGCCCAATGCCTGCAAGGAAAGTCCGCGATAGTAGTAATACGAGGGATGGGGATAGAGCTCGATCGCCTCCGTAAAATCCCGTACAGCCTCATCATAGCGTCCCGCCGCCCGCAGCGCCTCGCCGCGATGCGCGTAGAGATTATATGCATACGGCTGCCAGACGTTCGTCACATGACTGATCGCTTCCGTAAAATCGGCCACCGCTGCCCCATGGTCGCCGGCATTGTAGTGGTAGACGCCACGCTCCTTGTAGGCCTGGGCCCTAGGCTCAAAAGCGATCACCCTCGACCAGAGCGTTCCCGGATTGTCCCAGACGGCAATGAGACGTAGCGTCGTGCCGGCATACCACACCAGCAGCGCCAGAATGGCCGTGACCACTAGGCCACCCCACCACCGGGACAGGGCCGCCAGCCTTCCATACCCGACCGCCAGCAGACCGGCAGCGGTAATGCTCGCCCCCAGCGACGGAAGATAGGTAAATCGGGCGGCATAGGCCTGGTCGCCATTCTGAAAGAAGGCCAATACCGGCAGCAGAGGGAGGACGAAGGCCAGCCAGGTTGCGGGCAGCCAGGCATGTTTCCGGCCGAAATAGATGCCGATGCAGATGATCCCGGCAGCAATCGCCTTGACGGTATAGGCCGTCGGTATGGGATCGGGGATCATGAACAACGGGATGATGCCAGCAGGCACCAGCAGCAGACGACAGTACTCGAAAATCGCCGTGCCGGAAACGACGAGCCGCTGCATGAACGGGAAGATGTCGTAGGAGACGAGGTACCGGGTCTGTGCCGTGAAATACAAGGTCGCCACCGACATCAACAGCGACAAAACCAGAAAGGGAAGCTTTTCACCCAGCAGCTGCCGGGCAGCGTTTTGCCGCCAGCGTCCCAGGGGATACCAGTCCAGCACCAGCAGCATCGCCGGGAGCACAACGCTCACCGACTTCGCCATCAGCGAACAGATAAAGAGCCCCAGGGAGGCCATGTACAGCCTGACCGCTCCCGCCCCTCCCCGAGCACGTTCCTCCGCATAACGCAGGTAGCAGACGATGGCCCCCAATGAAAACAGGCCGTTCAGAACGTCCTTGCGCTCCGTCACCCACGCCACCGACTCCACCCGTAACGGGTGCAGGCCGAAGAGGAGCCCGGCCAGCAACAGGGTCACCGGATAGAGAAAGCGGTGACTCCCCATCCGAACAGACTCCGGCAATGCATACTGATAAAGGCGGTCGGCAATAATTACGACCAGCCCGGTATTGGCGGCGTGCAGCAGGATATTGGTCAGGTGGTAGCCGACCGGATCCAGCCCCCAGAAGTGGTAGTCCACGGCAAGGGAAATCCAGGTGAGGGGCATCCACCACCCCACATGGGCCTGGGTGAATGCCGCTCTGAACAGATTGCCGTCCAGCTGCCGGATCAGCGGGTTGTTCAGCACGTAGTCCGGGTCATCCAGGTTGACGAACCCGCAGGAGAGCGCCCGCAGATAGACCAGCAGACAGACCACTCCTGCAGACAACGCCACAATGGCCGTGGTCTTCCCGTAAACTCTCACCGTATCTCCATCTTGCCAGATTTTGCATGCTGCGCCGCACAGACACCGTACATCATCTGGCATGCCGCACCGCTTT
This sequence comes from Geomobilimonas luticola, assembly GCF_018476905.1. GTDB lineage: Bacteria > Desulfobacterota > Desulfuromonadia > Geobacterales > Geobacteraceae > Geomobilimonas > Geomobilimonas luticola. The sequence continues at coordinate 958,265 of NZ_JAHCVK010000001.1, read as the reverse complement.
TCACCGGACGGATCGGCACCTTCACTGCAAGTTGACCCACTGAATGGGGCCGGTTGCCGTGCCGGCCCGTCTGAAATCCGCTTCCGCCTCGTTCGCTTTCCCCATGGCCTTCAACGCAACCCCCCGGTGATAGAAATAGTTTGGCTCCGGATACCTTTCAATGGCAGCCGTAAAATCCCGCACCGATTCCTCATGGCGTCCCGCTCTGCTCAGCGCGTCTCCCCGAAGCGCGTAAAGATTGAATGCCTCCGGATTACCCGCACTCTCCGCAATGCGGATGGATGTCAGCAGATCATCAGCCGCGGCCTGATGCTTCCCGGTCTCCAGGTAATATTCTGCCCGGAAGTAAAAAGCCCTCCCGATTGGCCTGATAGTGATGACCCGTGTCCAGAGGGTCTCTGTGTTTTTCCACGAGCCGATGAGATGTACCGTCATCCCCGCGTAGAACAAGAGAATGCTCGACATGACGCCGGCAACCACGAAGCGCACATATCCGCGGCCAGCATTTGTCAGCGACCTGTAAGCCCCGGCAATCATGGCAGCCATGGCAACGGAGAGCGCCACGGAGGGGAGATAGGTATAGCGGGCGGCAAAAGCCTGGACACCATTTTGGAAAAACGCCAGCACAGGCAACAGCGGGATGATAAAACAAAGCCAGGTGGCTGTGAGGCAGGGATACTTTCTTCCGAAACCCAGGCAGACGCAGGTAAAGATTGCAACCAGCGCAGCTGTCACTGCAAACTCGACAGGTATTGGGTTCGGAATCAGATACAGGGGGAGAATCCCCACCGGATAAAGCAGCATCCTGCAATATTCAAAAACGGCATTGCCCGACAACATGAACCTCTGCACAAGAGAAAGGTCGCTCTGCGGCACCATGATATTTATCTGTTGTGCAAAGTAGATCGTCACGACGGAGGATGCCACCGAAAGAGTGAAATATGGAACCTTCTCCAACAAGACTCGGCCGATCTCTTCTCGCCGGAACCTCCCCAAGGGGTACCAGTCGGCCACCAGAAGCATCGCAGGTATAACGACGCTCACCGGTTTGGCCATCAGAGACATCAACAGAAAAACCAGGGAGAACGCATAGGAACGGACAGCAGCACCTCTGCTTTCCGCCATATCCCTTAACTGTGCATACCGCAGATACCAGAGAATCGCACCAAGGGAAAACACCCCGTTCAGGACATCCTTTCTCTCCGCCACCCAAGCAACCGACTCCACGCGCAGCGGATGAATGCCGAACAGCAGACCTGCCAGAAGCAACATGCCAGGATAGAGGTAGTTGGGGCTGGCAGGCTCGTCGTCCGACCCGATAAATCTTTCCCTGCAGAACCGGTCAGCGATGAGGACCACCAGGCCCGTATTGACGGCATGGAGAAGGATGTTCGTCAGGTGGTATCCCATCGGGTTCAAGCCCCAGAAATGATAGTCGACGGCAAGGGATATCCAGGTAAGCGGCATCCATAATTCAACAAATGGGGTGGTGAAAGCTTGGGAAAAAAGGCTCCCGTCAAGGTGACGTATATCGAGGTTATGCACAACGTAGAACGTGTCATCAAAGTTGACGAACCCGCAGGTAAGTGCCCGAAGGTAGACCAGCAGAGTGATCATCCCCGCGGCGACTGCGCTTGAAATAGCGATTTTTCTGCCAATCTCCACCGGACTCTCTTCCCTTTACCTGACACGAAATATCATGAATGAATTGCCATACTGCTCCGTATAATGGCTCGACGCGAACCACCGGCAACACGGGGTGTCACCGTCAACAGCAACGTCCATCAACGTTCACGGTCGGAGCAGTCCGCAAAATTGCAGCTTAAAGGTAGCACAATAATGGATACGCCGGCAACAGGTAGCGGATCCCCGCATCCAGTCGGTTCATGAAACTGAGCCCAACAAACACGAGTGCGAACCCGATAAGGCAGAGATTGCGCTGGTCATCCTTAGCGCCCCGTTACCGGCGGCGGTTCCCCCAGGTCAAAGAGGAGCCACTTGTCGTTGGCAAAGATGAGCCGGGCCGTCGGATCGGCCTGCAGAGCGGAAAAGAACGGCCAGAGCGGCTGGTAGTTCTGGGCAACCACGAATCGGCTGTCGAAGCGGGTACGGACAATCCGCGCTGAATCAGCCGGGGCATCGAGCAGAGTACGATACCACACGTCATAAAGCCCCGGGTCCCGCTTGTAGAGAAGAGTAGGGTCCAGGGCCACCATATAATAACGATCCGGCAGGTTCAGGAGCAGGCTCCCCGTATATTCCCAGCCAGTCGTGAATACTTTTGCCCCAACCGGGATTTCCCGGGCGAAAACCTTCACCACCTCCGGCTCCATGTACCAGTTTTTCAGTTCGAAAGAAGCTAGATAACGGTAAGGAGTAATACCGCACAGGACGGTATAGAAGATGGAAATCCCCACAAAAACCGGGGCCAGAAGCCTCTTTCCCGACGAGCGGGTCGCCACTGCCAGGGCCAATGCGGAAAGGGGAACGAAATATTCCAGAAAACGGTTGGTCCTGATGGTCAGCAGCCAGAAAAGCAGCATGGCCAGCGCACACGCAAGGGGAAACGAGTCCTTCTTGCGTTCACGCCAGGCAAGCACCAGGGCAGCACCCGCCATCAGCACCGTGACCGTCAGATACTGTGCCCAGGTGATGAGCGGAAAGGGATCGAACTCCTCCCCCATGTTGAACTCCACCTTCGCCCCCCAGGCGTTGTGCAGCAGGATGTCGGTCATATGGATCCAGTTGATGGCCAGGAGGTTGGAGGCATTGGGATGAAGGGCAACACCGGCAACTATTCCGGCCACCAGGGTCGCCACAGGCTTCCAGCTGTACCATTCACGGTTAAAGGCGCGCGCAACTTCGGCAGCAATGACGAGGATCAGGGGAATCTGCCAGAATGCGACATAGGTCAAGGGATAGAGGAAAGCGGCGACCGCCAGGATTCGCAACCTGCCGCGGGAATAGGCCCAGAGCACGATCAGTGCAAGAGCGATCGACAGCAGTTGGGGTCTGACCTGCGCAAAGCGGTAGACAAACACACTTGTACCAAGGGGTAACAATGCCCAGATGCCCGCATACCGCACCCGCTCCGAACGCAGAATAAGATAGAGCGTAGTCAGCACCAGCACGCCCCCGATCACGCCAACGACCCGTGAAGCATTGACGAAGCCAAGCCCTCCCAGCGGCACGAAAAGCAGGTGGAATAGAAACTCCTTGTCGGCATAATGGTCAAACTGCCAGCTGAAGCGGGTCCAGGGGAAGCTCTGGAGGATGCCGTGCTTGCCCATGAGCTGGCCAACGGAGAAGTGATAGGCGGTGTCATCGTCTATGGGATAAGAGACGTACCACTGGAGCAGGCTTACCAGCAGGATGAAGAGAAGTATCCAGCCCGACACGGTCCACCTGGTGTCCAGATGAGAAGGCGGAGTCAATTGTTCGGGCAGTGGATCCTTGTGCATAGCGTAGACACAACCTTTTTCAGGATAGGAATCTCATTATCTGATCATCGTTGTGACGGTGACCTTGCAATGCCACCGGGACGACACGCTGGCAGCTCGCCGGGCTACTGTGGCCCGGTAAAGCTTCCCAGATCGAACATCACCCACTTCTTGTCGGCGAAAAGGCATTTTACATGGGAATCGTTGGCAAGGGCATCGAAAAATGGCCAGAATTTCGGGTCGTTTCGGCTGATGACAAACCTGCTGCTGAAATACCTGCGGATTTGCTCCGCCGCATCGGGAGGGGCAGTTTCGAGCAGGCGCTGCCAAAGAGCATAAAGTTGCGAGTCTTTCTTGTAGAAAAGAGTCGGGTCCGCCGCCACCAGGAACTGCCGTTCCGGCAACGCCACCATCAGGTTCCCCGTGTAGTCCCAATTTGTGGTAAAGACCTGCGCCCCGACCGGGACCTGCTGTGCAAAAAATTCTGCGGTGGCGGGTTCCAGGTAGGCCGCTTTGTCATCCAGTGACCCCAGGACAGTATAGGGATATGTCCCGAATAACAGAGTATAGAGCAGCGAGATACCGAGGAGCACGGGAGCAATGAACCTCTTTCCCCTGTGGCGGGTGGTCACAGCCAGGCTGAGGACCGCACAGGGGACGAAATATTCCAGAAACCGGCCGCTTTTAACGGTGAGAAGACCGAAAACCATGGTAGCGATGGCACAGGCAAGCGGAAAAGAATCCTGTCGCCGCTCCCGCCAGGCAAGAACCAGCGCAAACGCGGCCATGAACAGGGCAACCAGCAGGTAGTAACACCAGCCGCTCAGGGGAAAGGGATTGAATTCAGTGCCCAAAGAGAACTCCACCTTCTCCCCCCAGGCGTTACGGAACAGAATATCGGCCATGTGGATCCAGTTTATCCCGAGAAGATTTGCGGTATTGGGATGAAGGAGTACACCGGCGACGATCCCGGCCAGAAGCGTGACGGCCGGTTTCCAGCGCAGGCGTTCGCCGGTGAAGAGTCGTGACGATTCCGTGGCGAGCAGGAGAATCAGCGGGATCTGCCAGAATGCCACGTAGGCCAGTGGATAGATGACCGCGGCACACGCAAGGATGTACAGCCGTCCACGGGCGCATGCCCAGAGCACGATAAGGGCCAGGGCGATGGACAGCAGATGGGGGCGGACCATGGCAAAACGATAGACAAACGCGCTGGCACCAAGGGGAATCAAGGCCCATACCCCCGCCAACATGACTTTTTCCGACCGCAGGATAAGGTAGAGGGTGGATAGAATCAATGTTCCTGCAACGACACCCACTACCCGTGACGCGTTGACTAATCCGAGTCCGCCAAGGGGTACGAAGAGCAGATGGAAGAGAAATTCCTTGTCCGCGTAGTGGTCGAACTGCCAGCTGAAAGGGGTCCAGGGGAAGTTGTGGAGAATGCCATGCCGTGCCATCAGTTGCCCGACGGAGAAGTGGTAGGCGGTGTCATCATCGAGGGGATGGGGGATATACCACTGGAGCAGGCAGACGAGGAAGGTAAAGAAGAGAAGCCAGGCGGGCACCCGCCACCAGCCCTCCCGACGCGGATGGCTAGTTACATTCGTAATGACCTGGTTATCAACCATAGGAAAAGACACCACCTGCTGAATTCACTAAACCGGGCAGCTATTCTGAAAACGTTATGACTGGGAATTCAGCTTGAGGTAATAATACCCGCGAATGGACGCCATGAACATCAGGAAGCCATGTTTGAAGGTTTTCATCTTCGACACGCCGGCCAGGCGCGGCTGGTAGCGGATCGGGACCTCCACGGTTTTCAGCTTCAATCGGGAAGCGCCAAACAGGAGGTCAAAATCGGGCCAATCCAAATCCTTCAACTGGAGGCGGAGGTAATCGTGTCGGAACAGGCATTTCGTCCCGCACAGGGTATCGGTGAACGGAGAGCCCAGCAGGAGTGACAGAAGCCAGGAAAACATCCGGTTGCCGAACACGTGCACTGGTCCCATGGCTTCCCGGGTGAAGGGATAGACCATCCGCGTGCCGTTGACGAATTCCGCATCTGCCAGTTCAAAGGGCTCCATGAATAGGGGGAGGTCTTCCGGGCGCACCGCCATGTCTGCGTCTAGGATCATCAGCACCTCTTTGGTGGCGGCATTGAGCCCCACCATGGTGGCATAGCCCTTGCCCCGGTTATCCCCATAATCCACCAGTCGGAGATTGGGCCGGCTCGGCATTAGTGACCGAACCACCTCCGCCGTCCGGTCCGTGGACCCGTCATTAACCACAATGATTTCACAGTCCCGCTGCAGGTCGGGAATCCGCGTCACACATTCGGCGATGTTCCCCTCCTCGTTGTAACAGGGGATCATGATGGAGTAGCTGTAGCGCCGCCGCTCCCGTACTGGCATTGCCTGGGCCCGCAACCAGGGGCCGGCAGACTCTGCCAAGCAGAAACCGGCTATCTCCAGTAGACTATGTAACAACTGCGGGGGAAGCCAGTTGGCGCGCATGCCGTCATAATGAGAGAAGATCGTCAGGGCACGGTGCGCCAGGGACGGACGTTCTCCTGACGAAATGACCAAGGTGCTCCCCTCCCGACACAGCCCGCGCAGGATGTGCAGGGTCCGGGAAATAGCCTCCTGATCCTGCAGGACATCAGCAACAATGACACAATCAAAGAAGGTTTCGGGAGCCAGCGCCTCCAGCGGCGTCCGGCAATACTCCAGAACTGTACCATCTTCTCCGTCTTGAACCTGCCCCTGAGTACACACCAGCACCCGGGCAGGCTGCAGTGACAGCATCAGTTCCCGGGAAATGGCCTCCCCCACATAAAGGATGGTCGCTTGCGGGGCAATTGTCGAAGCCAGAAGCGCCGGTAAGCTGTCAGTGGCCATACGGGTCATCACACCTCCAGCTTCAGCCGGACGCACTCAAACGGCTCAACAAAACCGGTACCATGCCAGCCACCGAGAATCCGGTTGTACTCGATAAAGCTGTGCAGCCATTCCGCCCCCCGATTGCCGATCTCCGACTGGAAGGCATTGAGCGCTGCCCGTTTGATCTCCACCGTTTCGCTGATATCTGAGAACACGTTTTCGCTCAGGGTGCTGGCGGCATTTGAATACCAGTTGGCACGAAAGGTAAATAGACTCCCCACATGCCGTGCTGCCGTGCTGACCAGGCGGTAGCACTCCTGGTGATCCATGTTCAGGTCATTGCGCCAGTGGGTAAGCACCACTCCGATGTCGCGGGCAAAGAGGAACTGCTCCAGATAGCGCATCATCTCCACCGAATAGTGCAATTCTCCGACAACACACTGGACCTCCCGGCAGTCAACCATTTCATAACCGATAATCCCAGCGGCAGCACACTCCTCCGCGTGGGCCTGCTCCCGGCTGCGGTGAATGTTCCTGGATGCAAAATGGGTTTCCGAGTCGGTCAGGGTCATGCCGTAAACCCGGTGCCCGGCCCGGACGTACCTGGCCAGGGTCCCGCCACAGCCAATGGCGATGTCGTCAGCATGGCAGCCGACAGCGAGAATGTTCATATGTTATCCTCTGTCAATTTCGGTTATGAGACGGGATGACCCAGCTCCACGCGACGCCAGCACCATCCCCTGCCAGACCCCCCAGGCATAGGCCAGCCTGCCGAGAAAGATCTGGGGTAGAGCCAGGGTGACTGCCAGCGGCCGCACCTTGGCCCAGGAATACCAGAGAAACCAAGTATAGCCCAGCACGATGACAGGAATAGTTACGAGCAGCCTGCCACGGCTTGGAGGAAATAGAAAACTGTACTTCAGGTCCCGATAAGTACCCCGCACCGACGGGGCATGCTCCCCCCAGCGGAACATGTGGCGTAGATAGCCTGCCATGGTCTCCCGATCCCGGTGATACACTACGGCTTCCGGAACAAAGGCAATGGCCAGGCCTGCCCGGTGTAGCGCATAGCAGAACACAACATCCTCGCCGGTCACGGTCAGTCCGTCCTGCCAGGCAATCCCGCCTACTGCCAGCAGATCACCCTTCTTGACGCAGAAATTCAGGCTTGGCAGATACTCAGGTTCCCCACCATGATCAAAGTCCGGATAGGCATTGAACCAGCTGCAGAGATGATCCACCAGACCCCAGGAGAGCAGGGGATACGATCTGGCCGGCGCGACACTTCCCCCCGTTGCAGCCAGGTGCGGATTCTGTCGATGGTGAAGCAAGTGGGCTTCTAAAAGACTGGGGGATGCCACCAGATCAGCGTCCAGGTAGAGCACCAATTCAGCCGCAGCCATGGCAAAACCGACATTCCGTGCCTCTCCGGGGCCACGCCGCTCCTGGCGTACCAGCCGGATCGCCGGCTGCGCCGCAAGATAATCACAGGTCCCATCGTCGGAACCGTCATCGACAATGATGATCTCAAAGTTGTCCCGGCCAATGGTCTGTAGCTCAAGGCTCTCCAGCAGGGCCGGCAGTGTGCCCATCGCCCGAAAACAGGGAACCACCACCGACAGCAGCGGCCTTTGTTCCGACGCAATGGTCATCTTCCGTTCATCTCCCATTCTAGGCAGCCTCTTGAGAAGAGGTACTGGGGTGGTACAACAGTGGGAAAATACTTCCGGGCCGGAATAGGATGCTGTCCAGCAAAGCGCAGTTATGGGTACAGTGGCAGCCATTAGCCGCAATGGTGGCACGCTGACGACGCAGGGACTCCCCCATCAGAATATCGGCCAGCGACTCTTCCCGCACATTGCCTATCGCGGGCAGCAGTTCGCAGGGTGCTACTCCGCCATCAGCATAAACCACCAGTTGGGCGGCGCCGGCCAGGCAAGGAACTACCTGCATCCCTTCCTCCAGTACCCGGATACTGGTGGCCCAGAGCAAGCGGTGATAGTTCCTGAGAATGCGGGCGGTCCAGCCCCTCCGGCCATAGTCATAGCTCCCCAAAATCTGCAATGCACGGGGGGCCAGGCGTTTCAACTCCGCCACCTCCGGCACACGGATGGAAGGATCCCGAGAAATGCCACGATGGAAGATAACTGAGTGAAAATCTGGGTTACGCTGCCGCACATGGGTCATCAGCTCCGGCATCCGGGTCAGGTTATTGCTGGTCAGCACCGTATTGATCTTGACCGGTACCTTGAGCGCCCGAAGCGCCTCGAAGGTTTGCCAGGCCCGTTCCCAGGAGCCGGCTTGGCACCGCAGCCGGTCATGCTCCTCCGGGAAATCATCGATGCTTACCGACACAGCCACTTGGGCCAAAGACTTCTCCCTGATGCGCCGCACCCCTGCAACTACCTCCTCAGTCATGCTGCCGTTGGTCGGAATTTGCACCACCTCGGCATCAAAGGAGGCAACGATCTCCGGCAGATCGCTCCGCAGGAACGGCTCACCCCCGGCGACATCCAGCCAGAGGAGTTTACCCGCCTCCCTCCCCAGTTTCCGATAGTTTTCCAGCGACAGCTCCGCACCGTCCCTTCCAGTGACAAAGCAGTGGCCACACTGCATATTGCACCGGTCGGTCACCTGGATGATGAGGTGCTGCAGACTACGACGCAGCTGGAAATCAATGAAATGGGAGAGAAACATTATAACCAGTGCTCTGCACGCAAAAAAGCCAGGGTGCGTTCAATCCCTTCCTCGAAGCCGACCGTAATCCGGTGCCCCAGAGCCCGTTCTGCCGCGGTAGTGTCACAGACCTTAATGCGGGTGGTCAGGGGCTCTGCCTCCCGGATATCCAGAAGTGCCGGTGAGGCGCCGGCCTTGCGCACGATCAGTTCCGCCACCTCCTCGATGCGGAACATCTCCCTGGAATTTCCGATGTTGTACACCTCCCCGCACTGGAAAGTGTCAACGATGTTGGCCAGGGTATGCACAGCATCGGCAATATAGATAAACGAGCGCTGATGACCCTGGTGGACCGTAATACGCCTGCCGGTGAGGGCATCATAACAGAATCTGCAGATGGCGCTCCGGTAGGGGGAATAAGGTTCGTTGCCGTAGAGATTGAACAGACGCACCGTCACGTACCGGATGCCGAACATGGCATGGCCGTTAACCATCTGCCACTCGTTGAAGATCTTGGTGCCGGCATAATCATTCAGCGGCCTTATTACCACTCGTTCCGGGACATCCTCGGTCATCACCCCGTCATAATCGCCATAAACCTCGCTGGAGCTGAACTGGACGATGCCGTAATCGAATTCCCTCGCCAGGGTAATCAGGTTTTTAGTACCGATCATGTTGGTGCGGAACAACTGCTCATAATACTCCTCACCGTTGCGGCGACCGAACTCGGCAGCAGCGTTATAGACATAATCGGGTTTCACTGACTCCAGCACCAAGCGCAGTTGCCGGTAGTCGGCAACGTCGCAGCGGTAGTAATCGGCTAGGTGAGTGTGCTCGAGGTCGCACCCCGTAACCAGGTGCCCCCTGCTGCGCAACTCCCGTGCTAGTTCCGAACCCACCACCCCGCAAATGCCGGTAATGAATATTTTCATCGAATCAGGATCTCCTTGTCACCAATCTATAACCCCTCTGAAACTTATGGCAAGCGATTGAGCAGTACCTCGACAATCCGCTCGGCCGCCCTACCATCCCACTTCTCAGGAACAGCCCCTGCTACACCCCTGCCAGCAAGGATCCCCCCGGCCTCTTGCAGGAGTCGCTCCCCGCGGCTGCCCACAAGTACATTGGTCCCAACTTCGCAGGTCACCGGCCGCTCTGTATTGTCCCGCAGGGTAAGACAGGGTACGCGGAGCACCGTAGTCTCCTCCTGTATTCCACCACTGTCAGTGAGAACCAGTCGGGCATGCATCATCAAGTGGAGGAAATCCAGGTATCCCTGGGGATCCACGAGCCGTATACCGACGGTCCCAAAACTGCGGGTGAAAAAGCCGGTCAGCCCCGCCCGGTCAATGACCTTCAGGGTTCGCGGATGCACCGGGAAGATCAGCGGCAGCTGCTGGGCAACCACAGCCAGTACTTCCAGCAATCTCGCCAGCACTTCCGGTGAATCCACGTTCGCCGGGCGATGTAGGGTCAGGAGGCCATATTCCCCTGGCTGCAGGCACCAGTTCCGGAGCAGGGAACGTTCGGCAGCACGTTGGCGCTGCTGGAGCAAAGTATCAATCATCACATTACCCACAAAGTGAATCTTTTCCGCCCCTATCCCCTCCCGCAGCAGATTTTCGCCGGCACTCGGCTCGGTGGTAAAGAGGTAATCACTCATTTGATCCGTGCAGCGGCGGTTCAACTCCTCCGGCATGGTCGAGTCAAAGGAGCGAAGCCCCGCCTCCACATGGGCAACAGCAATTCCGCACTGACGAGCAGCCAGAGCGCAGGCTAGGGTTGAGGTCACATCCCCCACCACCAGTACCAGATCGGGCCGTTCCACTTGGCAGACCTTTTCGAAGCCGATCATGATCCGGGCTGTCTGCTCCGCAGGTGTGCCATCGCCCACCTCTAGACAGACCGAAGGTCGGGGCATCCCCAGCTGTGTAAAGAACGTCCCACTCAGCTGACAGTCATAATGCTGTCCCGTATGCAGCAACAGCGATTGGATGCGCTCCGGGCACCGGGCCATGGCCGTCATGATCGGCGCCATCTTCACAAAATTGGGGCGGGCTCCTACCACATTGATGATCTTCATCTATTGCCCCCCAGCCCCGTGCGCTCTTTCACGAACGACCGTGTTAAAACTTCGTATTGGTCTTGTATGTCCGACTCTTCCCGGAGAAGTCATAAACAAAGATGCTGTAACCGATCTTGGCAACGGGCTTCTTGTTCCGCAACAAGGCATACTGGTCGTGGGGTTCCAGGTAAGTACCCATTAAATTGGTAGCGCTGACTGCAACCAGCTGCTCCTCCGGCGCGGGGATTGGCCTGTCCGGATGCAGATTCTCCAGGTGGTAGCTGGGGAGCCAATCATAGTCGATCCCATAGCGACGGGGCGAGTCTGCGCCAAAATAGCTGAAAGTGATCCGCTGGACTCCGTTGTTGTCCATGAATTTCTTCAGGCCCTTGAGGTCCTGCCCCCAGTCCAGATTGCCGTCTACCAAATACCGGTAGCCGTTGTCGGGCCCGCCGGCCAATTCGTTGAAGTAGGCAAGATAGTGAGGGGCAATGTACAGTGATGCCCCTATGTACCAGAGTACCCCCACCACGATAAGCGGCTTGAATCTTGTCTCCTCGGTGGCGAGACTCCCCGCCAGAACGAAAAGAAAAGGATACATGGGCAGAATATAGCGCAGCGCGACCGAATAGGATGAACTGCAGAACAGGAGAAATATGACCGCAGCGGGAATAAAGAGAAACAGCGCATCACGCAAGGCTGCGCCCCGTGCTTTTGCCAGAAACACCAGAGCGACGCTTAGCATCATGATAAATGCCAACGGCGTTTTCAACAAAAAAGCGACCGGATAGTAATACCACCATCCTTTGTGAGAGTATTCTCCCATGAGAAACGAGAGATGCCCCCCCTCCACTTGGTTGATGCGGTAGATCATGCCTTGCAGAAAAGGGGTGAGTTGAAACCCGTACCCTGCCAGCAGCAGAAAAATTGAAACTCCACCGATAATCAATGCTGGCGTAACAACCCTCTTCTGCTCGAAGCAGGCAACCATCAGGCAGAGCATTCCGGCAATGGGGAGAAGAATCAATGCGGTAAACTTGCATAACAATGCCAGGCCAAGAAAGAATCCTGCCAGGAGGATATTTAGAGTGCCCCTATCTCTCAGACATTTCCACAGATAATAGATGAAGATAAAACTGAAGGCAGTCAGCGGGATATCCGGTACAGCAATGCCGGAGAGAGCAAGGGTATTGGGGCAGAAAGTAAAGAGCAGTAGCGCCAACAGACCGGCCCATTCGCCGTAGAGGTCCCTGCCGAAACGGTACACGTACCAGCCTAGCAGCAAAGCGACCAGTAGTGTCATCATTCGCGATTGTATAAGTAGCCGGTCATTATGGTTTTCAGGCGAAGCAAGAAACCTCTGTCCTCGATAGATATCGGACGCCCCCAGAAATATCAGGTCACGTTCGACATTTTCGTACTGCCACAAGCTCTTATCTTCGTCAACAAACAGGAAAGGCAGGCTGTTAAGGTAGTAGGTGAGGGGTGGGTGGACAATAGAACCCATGATGTCCCACTTCTGGTTTAGCAGCAAGTATTTGCCTATGCCGAAGTAGATGACTTCGTCGAAGCTTGCAGATTTGGACTTCAGACTACTGTAGGATTGAATGAAGAAAACTGAAAGCAGCAAGATAACGAGCAAACGTCGCCGCAACAAACCATTATATGAAGATGAGGCCATGAGCTGTTTCCCGATGACGTTCTAACAACAGACCAGACTAGTCTTATGGCCTGATATTGACACTTTTTTTCCCATCAGGCAATTATCCTGACTATCGTACCGCATGCGTGCCGTAAGACGACAAATTTTGTCTCAAGCGGTATGACACTCTATCTGGCATGCACAATATTGCCACGAGTTACCCCTATGGCACAAAAGATTTCTTTAGAATTAGACTGTAGGAGTATTGTATGAGCGATGGGCAACAGCCCATGCCAAGGGGATACACAGATTGTAAGCGGGGTTGCATGAACGAGCAACACAATCCTAGCACAAGGATGAGAAATACATAAAAACGGGGTGAGGCCGATACAGCCTCACCCCAGTGCATCGTGGCTTAGCAGGGATGAACGTTTGCCGAGCCAACCACCTTCGGTGCAGTGTAGGTACGCTTCTTCATCGTTTCATCTCCTTTCCGCACGGCAATTCTTCGTGCTCTGTTCTCACTCCACACTGAAAAATCTGTTCTTACGTCCCATCCGTCTATGTCCCATTACCACGGAGTCTTGCTATTCCATCGCTGGCTTGCGGGATAGGTGGGTGTGTCCCCACTGCGCCCAGCATTGGCAGTATCATGACAATACGTTGAGTACGAGAGCGGCGATGTCTCTGTGGGCGGAACCGTGGGCGGAGTTTGACTGTTAGTATCCATATTGATACCGAAGAACCAGGGACCGGGGTAATGGGCGCTGCTGTTATTGGAGCCAATCCCCCTGGTCCCGTTGTACCGCGCACCGCCGCTCGGGAAACGGCCTGCACCGTTACCGGTGCTGTAGGCGCTGGACATCATGTTCCCGTTATTGGTAGTGGCATTATTGCCGCGAGTAGCAGCAACGGTCCCGCCAGAAGCCACCTTTCCGCGATGGCTGTAGTCGAGGCAGTTGGTGACCATCAGCCGCGGCAGTCGGTAGTTGTGCGGCGTATGGCACTTGGAGCAGGTGAACGCGTGGATGGCATTGTTGGCGTTGGCATCTGTCGCGGAGGCCGTGGTCGCCCATCCTTCAACCGTGCCGTGGATCCTGGAACGCGACTTCCAAGCATCCGGCGCGGTATTCTGCCCCGCCTTCGGTGCAAGGGCCGACTTGTTGTGGCAAGTGGTGCAGAGCCCGGCAAACTGGTCTTCCGTCAGGGTATTGAGCGAACTCCCCGCGGTGCCCCAGGTCCAGGCAAGGTTGGTGTCCGTCGAGTTCTGGGAAACCGCAGCCTTATTGGCCTGCAGAGTGTTCTGGTCGATCTTGTACGCCGGCGTACTACCACCAGCCAAAATAGCCTGCTTGCTGCCACCGCCCCGCTTATCGTTGGTGGCGGCAGGAGCCAGGTCCTCCTGGTAGAACGAAGTGACCCAGGTCCCCTTCAGCAACGGTACCGCGTAGTTCTGGTCGCTGACCTTCGCCGTGTTCTTGGTGACGCCGTGGGGGTCGTGGCAAGGCGTACAGAGGCCACCGATCTGGTGGGCAGCGTCGGGAGGATTGTCGAGAGTCGATGATGCGCCGAAGTGGCCACCCGCATTGGCATTCTTGGCACCGGCAGTCCCCGCCTTGTAGGTGTAGCGCTGCGTGGGAGGGAAGGTGCCACCCGCTGCGCCGAAATAGGGGGTATCCCAGTAACCGAGGATGGACTTGGTTGCGCCATAGGTTCCATAACCCCATGGGGTTGTCCCGGCGCTTGCGGTCTGGTGGCAGTCGAAGCAGATTCCGGCACCGGCGTTATACACGTTCTTGGTAGCGGCCGAACCGCCCGCTGCAGGCTTGTAGGTGACAGTGTAGCCCCCTTGGCCTGCCGTCGTGTCCTTGAGTATCGCACCCCGCCCTTTGCCGGTGGCGCTGGAGTAGCTGCTGGTCACGCCGGCAACCTTGGAGCCGTGTGAGTTGTGGCAATCGTAACAGACGACCTTGCCCGAACCGGTGCTATTTGTCCACGCTTCCGTAGCGGCATTGAGGGTGTTATGGGCAAAGCCCTGCTGGTTGTTGGCGGCATTGCCGTGGGCGGAGAACGCCTTGGTGACGCTTGCCTTGGGGGTGGTGTTGTTACCGCTCTTCTTGCCCCACGGCGTCGTACCGGTCTGGCTGTACCGCTCGTCGATGCTCCGGTCGTCCCATGCATACTGCTTGGGAGTCTTTCCGTCCCCGAAGGGAGTTGCGGCGTCATTTGCCGAGCTGTGACAACCGAGGCAGACCTTGTTCAGCTTGCCCACGTCGTTTCTGGTACCGGTCGCACTATAGGAGATGAACGTCGTCGAGTTGGGTATTGACGGACGTGCCCCCCCCTGGTAAACCACCAGATTGACCGGTGAATTGGGTTTGAGCGTACCCCCGTGATACTTGACATTAACGGTACCGTCGCTGTTCGCTTCCCAGTGGCACTGGTAGCAAAGCTTGTCCGTTACTTCCACACCCTGGATATGGTGTGAGTTGCCGCTGCTGAACTGGCTCATGACAGGCGTGCGGGTTGCGGTACCTAAAGGATTCTTACGCTGGACGTACTTGTGACAGATGGTGCAGCCGCCGATGGCTTTGAATCCCTGGTTATGTTTGTGGCACTCGATGCAGTCTATCTGCTTCGCCAGGTTTTCGTGGCTGACTACCGGGAGCGGCTGATTTTGCTTGTGGTAGCTTGTATAGGTGTGACAGACCTCGCAAATCTGCTTGGAGTTGGTGATGGTCGTCGAGTAGACGCCGAAGCTCGGATTGACGGCGTCATTTTTAGTCGTCTTGGACTGGAACAGCACCGCACTGCCGGGGAAGGTTGTCGCATCCGGCGGGGTGAGAGTCAACTTGATCCGGGAAATATTGGTCGTCCCCGGGATGTGACAGGTGGTGCAGTCGAATTTCCCGTATTTTGCCCCGGTTATTCCCCATCCGGCAACGGTGGCAGGAGGAGTCGATGGGCTCCAATAGGGAGCGCTCTTGGAAATGTTTGTCGTCGTGACGCTGTTATGAAGCAACGGGTTTATGGTAAAGATGTCGGTAAAGGTCTGGGGATTGGTGCCGCTAACCCCATCGGAATCATTGTACGTCAGACGAATGTCGTAAAAGAGCCCTTCGGTGAGGCCCGTGATTGTAGCGGTATAGGGAGATGTAACGTGGGGCGCGTTGGTTACCCAGTTCGTCCAGGTACCGGAGGACGTCAGCTTGTACTCCACAGTGTATGAGTTGTTACCGTTCGAGTCACCGGTATACGGCATGGTGTAGCTGATGCTGGTCGCATTCGACACAACAGACGCTTCCCCGGCAAGGGTACCCAGGATGAATGTCTGCGGATTCGCCCCCACAACACCATCAGGGTCGTCATAGGTCACTCTCACGTCATAGGAGTTTCCCGCAGTTAGCCCCGTGATCGTCGTGGTGTAAGGACTTGCCGTATGAGGCGCGGCGGTTACCCAGTTCGTCCAGGTATCGGATGTGCTATCTTTGTAATCCACGGTATAGGTGTTGTTGCCGTTTCCATCGTTCGAGTAGGGCATAGTCACGTCGATAGTTGTCGTCGACGAACGCACAGCCGTCGCCGTTCCGGCGATAGTCCTCTTATCGGTAACCGCAATGCCGGAAATGGTCTGGGGACTTGTTCCGTTCACGCCGTTCGGGTCATTCCAGGTCAGTCTCACATCATAAGAGCTACCCGGTGTCAGTCCCGCGATGGTCGTGACATAGGGGCTGTCAACATGGGGCGAGTTGGTCACCCAGTTTGTCCAGGTGCCGGAAGACGACAGCTTGTATTCCACCGTGTACGAGTTGTTGTTGTTATCGTCAAATACGAACGGCATGGTGACGTCGATGTTGCCGGCACCACCGTCAGCCGCTGTCCCTATACCGACAGTTGTCGCCAAAACCCCGGGGGTATAGGTAAGAGTCACCTGACCGGCATAGCCGTTACCGCCAAGCGATGTGCCGTTTGTTGTTCTGTAAGCACCACCGCCACCGCCACCGGGGCCTGATGCAGGCGCAGTACCAGCACCAGACGTACCAGTCCGCCCGCTACCCCCAGGACCGCCTCCCGCGACTGCAGCCGCGCCGGTCGAGGAGGTAGCAGCATTCCCTGCCGATGAGGTGCCGCCGGAGCCGCCACCACCACCGCCACCACCAGCAGCTGTAAAACCACTACCCCCGTCATACTTCACATCACCGGTGGATGCCGATGCGAGACCGCCGGCACCACCGGTCGCCGTATTTTGAGCGACACTGGTCCCGCCGGCAGCTACAACGGCGGTAGTGTTGAATGAAGAAGCGCCGCCGTTAGTCGGCGTTGCTCCTGAGACACCAGCGGGACCGACGGTATAGGAATAACTGTTACCAGGTACAACAACTACCGTTGCCATTGCATAGGCGCCCCCGCCCCCGCCCCCGCCACTGCCAGTGGTAGTTCTTTGCGCACCGGCACCACCACCTCCCCAGCATTCGACCGTGACGGAAGTGACCCCGGCGGGCGCGGTCCAGTTAGCCGTTCCAGCGGTTGTAAACGTGACAGTGGCTGGAGCAAACGGTGTACCCACGGTGACAATCTGGTTGTTGCTGCCGATGATACCGTTGGCATCGTTGTAGGTCATTCTCACATCATAGGCGGTTCCCGCAGTGAGGCCGGTGATCGTCGTCGTGTACGGGCTTGCCGTGTGGGCGGCATTGGTTACCCAGTTCGTCCAGGTGCCGGAAGATGTCAGCTTGTAAGCCACCGTGTAGGTGTTGTTTGCATTGGAATCCGCCAGGTACGGCATGGTCACGGCAATGGTCGTCGTACTCGCTGCTGTTGCCGTCGCCATGCCGGTGACCGTTCTGGTATCGGTGACCGCGATGCCGGTAAAGGTCTGGGGGTTCGTCCCGTTAACACCGTCCGGGTCATCATAGGTGACCATGACGTCATAAGTCTGCCCTGCTGCCAGGCCGGTAATGGTCGTTGCGTAGGGGCTTGCCACGTGGGGAGCATCGGTCACCCAGTTCGTCCAATCGCTGGAAGACGAAAGCTTGTAGGCTACCGTGTAGGTGTTGGTACCGTTCTCGTCATAGGTGTACGGCATACTGACAGCGATATTGCTGCTGGTACCGGCAGTCGCCGTGGCTGCCCCTGCAGTGGTCATATTGACGGCATAGGTGATCCTGACCTGACCGGCATAGCCGTCACCGCCGACGACTGTGCCGAAACCTGTCCTATAGGCTCCCCCGCCACCGCCACCGGGGCCAGAAGCCGGGGGTGAGCCTGCTCCCTGTGATCCGGTCCGACCATTTCCGCCGGGACCGCCGCCGGTTACTGCTGTGGCACCAGTGGAAGACGTCGCATTATTACCTGCCGATGCGGTACCAGCGGAGCTCCCGCCCCCACCGCCACCAGTACCGGTTGCCGTCCATCCGTTGCCACCATTATACTTCACATTACCTGTTGATGCAGATGCGAGACCACCAGCACCACCAGTGGCCGAGTTGGTAGCAGCACTGGTCCCACCTGCAGCTACGCAGGTAGTGGCGTTAAAGGAAGATGCTCCGCCATTTGTCGGCGTAGCTGCCGAAGTACCCGCAGCACCGACGGTATAAGAGTAGTTGTTACCGGGAGTAACGCTGAAGGTATTTACTTTTGCGTACGCGCCACCACCACCACCACCGCCATTGCCGTTAGTCGACCTTTGCGCACCGGCGCCGCCGCCCCCCCAACATTCGATAGTTACTGAAGTTACTCCGGCTGGTGCGGTCCAGGTACCCGTCCCGGCTGTTGTGAAGGTGTCAGTAACAACTGCCTGAGACGCTTTCGGTTTGTACCACCCCTGGTACATGAAAACACTGACGAGCAATGTGAGGGTCGTCACCAGACCGACCTTGACCCACAGATTCATCCCCCGGATTTTCTTCGCTATGACTCTTCCCATGGTGACCTCACCTCAGATAATTATCGTCGTTGGAAACGGAACTATAGCATCAGTATGCCTGCCGGTCCACCCTTTCGAGGCAGACCGGCAGGCGTTGCGTTAACTACAGGCTGTCGTGGCAGATGGTGCAGCTGACCGCCTTGCCGTAATCGTTGGTCCAGTTGACCGACTTGCCGTTGTGGCAGGAGATGTTGGAGCAGTTGCCGCCGCTGAACATGGTGTTGCTGAGTGCGGTCTTGGCGGTGTCGAAGGAACCGGAGGCTGTCGGGCCACCTTTGTAAGCGCTCCGCGTCCAGACCGTGGAGTCGTAGCTGGCCGGCCGGAGTTGGGCTTTGGACTTCACGGCGACGGTGGTGAAGGAGACATCCTTCGTGCCGTTCACGTGCTTGTCGAGACCGGTGATCCGGGCGGCGCCCAGGGCATCAGCGTTGTTGCCCGTGGCGTTACCGTGACAGCTCGCCGCGGAACAGCTGCTGTTGTACTTGTTACGGGCAAAGTTGATCGTATCCTTGTGACAGATGTTACAGCTGATGGTTGTGGACTGGGCCGGATCACCGTGGGTTTTGGACACGGTGCTCGTCGAAAGCTTCCCGGAGTAGCCCGGACCTTGGTATATGTCAGCCTCGTGGATGGAGGCGTAGTTCGTATGGGCCGCATGGGAGTCTCCGGTGGGCGAATTGCCGTGGCAGAGTCCGCAACGGTTGGCGACCGAGACAGTCGTATTCCAGGCCGGGGTCGTCACGTAGTTCCCCTTGCCGTCGCTGTGGCAGTAGATGTTCAGGCACTGGAGGTCACCTGCACCCGGCGCCTTGCTGGTGGCGGCAGTGACCGGGTTCAGACTCCGGAGTTTGCTGACACCGACCCTGTTGTCAAGTTGCACCTGAACGGAGTCGTTGGCGTGATACACACCCCGGTCTACCGGGTGGCAGTTGGCGCAGCCGAAGGAGTAGGCTTTCCAGGTTACGCCGTCGGTGTCGCCGCCCACCGACTGGTTGGCGGTGTAGGCATAGAAGGGGATGGTTGCCAGGTTGAGTCCGCCGACGTGCCGTTTGTGTGCGCCGGACAGGGTATTGATATCATGGCACCTGTCGCAGGTGAGGGTCTCTCCCCATTGGGCATTGCCGGCAAAATGGCATCTGCCCGCAGCCCCTGCCACACCGATCCCCGAACAGGTACCGCCGTTGGATGCATAGGTGTAGCTGAAGATGGTGCCGGTTTTCTGCAGCAGGTCATAGGTCCTGTTGGCATGGTTGGCCGGGGTGGCAATGGTTGTCCCGTCGGTGGTGGTGGCATAGTGGCAGCGGGAACAATCCGTCGGGTGTTTGCCATGGCTGTTGGTCTTGAGCGAGTTGTTAGCGTACTCCGGCTGGCCGTTGGCATTGCCGCCGCCATGGCAGGCACCGCAGTTCAGCGTCCCCGACCAGGTCGGGTTGGTGCCGGCGGTGATCGGGCGGACATCACCGGTCTGTGAGGTGCCGCCGGTTCCCTTGCTGTGGCAGTAAGTGGCGCTGCAGGTGGTGCCGTCCCAGCTTCCGTTCACGGTGCTGTCGAACGCCACATCCTTCAGCTTGTTCAGGTGCAGGTGAACGCTGGAAATGGTGGCGAAGGTCGTGGAATCGGCCGTGGCCTTGACGGTCCGCGCATGGCACTTGACGCAGGCGAATTTATAGCCGGCAGCGGTACCCACGTGCTTGACGTGGGGAGAGGATGCAGGCGGATTGGCTGCGGTGCCGCCATGGCAGCTGTCGCAGTTGACCGTCGGCGGCGCAGCCCAGGAGATGGCGGCATGGGTGGGTGCGCCCGGGTTAACGCCGGTACTGTGGCAGTAGGTGTTGGAACAGGTTGTACCCGACCAGGTACCGCCGGCCCACGCAGAGAAGTTGACGTCCTTCACCTTGTTGACATGCTTCGTTTTGTCGCTCACGGCGGTATTGCTCGATGCCGTCAGGCTGTGGCATGAACCGCACGATATGGTGTTGCTGCCGGAGTAGGCGGTGACGTGCTTGAGATGGGAGGCGCTTCCCGACCAGGTGGCGTCACCCGCTTTGTTATGGCAGCCGCCGCAGTTGAGGGTGCCGTTCGGCGATGCCCAGGTGAATGCAGCGTTGACCGGGTTGGCACCGTTGCCGTTGCTGTGGCAGTAGGTGGAAGCACAGGTGCCGTTGGTCCAGGTGAAGCCGTTGTCGTTCCCCTGGGTGGTCGCGAAGGTATAGGTCCCCTTGCGGGTGGCAGAGGTGTAGCCGAAGAACACCTGGCCGGCGCCGTTGGCATGGGCCGGGCCGGTGGCATGGACGGCGTAGGCGGAACCGGGCCGGTGGCAGGAGGAGCAGTTGAACTGGTATGAACCGGCGTTGCCGCTGTTGACCGGTGTGAGGGTATAGCTGGTGGCGAGTGTTGCCGTCTCCCAGTGCTGGGCGTGAGCACCGGGCAGGGCATTGCTGGCACCGTGACAGGTGTTGCAGGCCAGCGGCACGCCGACGGTGAGTCCCCACTTGGGCGAAGCTGCGGTACCATGGCAGTAGGTGGCGGAACAGGTTGTGTCCGCGTTGTAGACGCCGGTTTTGCCAGCGATCACCTTGAAGGCAACGTTCTCTGCACCGTTCAGGTGCATGGTGGAGTAGTTGCGCAGCTTGCCGGCAACCGCCGCATCGACCGTCCTGTAGTGACAGGTGGCGCAACCGGTGGTATCGGTAACACCAGCACCGGCCACATGCTTGGTATGGCTGTTGCGGGTGGCGCTGTCGGCGCCACCGCTCGCGTAATCGGGTGCGCCGGTGGTCGCGTTGCTGGTACCGTGGCAGCCGTTGCAGCCATAAGAGGTGGCCGAGTTCCACGCCGCCGGATTGACGTAGACGAGACTCGTGGCATTGCCGTTGGAGTGGCAGTAGATGTTGGAGCACTGCTTGGTACCGCTGTTGTAGCGGGCAGATCCGCCAGCCCGGAGTCCGGTGTAATCCACGAACTTGTTGACGTGGACGGTGGTGCCGGTGGTGGCATTCAGGGTGCTGTTGTCCGCCACCGTCTTCTGATGGCAGTCAACGCAGCCGAAGCTGTTGTTGGTACCGAAGGCCGCGGCATTGTTCACGTGGGCGGCATGCTTGCCGGACAGGGCCGAGCCGCCGGCGCCATTGGCCGCGGCAGTGCCGTGGCAGGAGGCGCAGTTGAGCGTTCCACTTCCCCAGGTAACCGCCGGTGCGTAGGTGGGGGTTCCCTGGCCGTCACTGTGGCAGTAGACGGAGACACAGGAGTTGTACCCGTCACCCGGCTTGGTGGTGCCGTTGTAGGTAGCAGACACGCCGAAGTAGTCAGGCATGCCAACGTTGATCTCGTAATTGGCATGTTTCTGGTTCATGACCGCATGGCAGGCATTGGAGCTACAGGCTGACGGGCTGAAATCGGCCTGATTCGTGGACGTCATGTGGCACGCGGCGCACCGCGTTTCTTCTTGGGCAATGCCGAATGTGTAGGTCAGGTGCTTCGTGTGGCTTCCGCTGTTCACGGGAGCTACCGACGCCTGGCCGCTATGGTCATTGTTGACGGCATGGCAGGTACCGCATCTGCCGGTTGCAGGGGTCCCCCAGGTGGGAGTCTGGTAGGTCGGGGGCCAGGAACCGTTTGCCCCCTGGCCGGTGGAATGGCAGTAGACATTGGAGCACTGGCCGACTGCGGATCCGGGGGCCTTGACCGACGGCGAAGCGGGTGTGGCAAGCTGGGCGTTGTAGGAACCGGCCGCAGCACTGGACGTGTTGTCGAAGGCAACCTGGACCTGCTTGTCGACGTGGTTGCCGTAGGTAGCTATGGTCATGCCTGCGGTAGCGGTAACGGCATGGCAGGTTACGCATTTGATGGTGTTGTAGGCAACGCCGAACCCGTTGACGTGGGCCCGGTGACTGCCGGTCTGGATATCACTGCCTGCAGTACCGTTAAAATCGGCCTTGTGGCACCCCCTGCAGTCGAGCGTCCCCCCCCATGTTGCGGTCGCATTGGGAAGATCGACGCCGGTCGCCTTGGTACCGGGGCTGTGGCAGTACAGGTTGGTACAGGTGCCGTTGCGCGCGGGGCTCTTGCTCGGCAGGTAGTTGGGATAACTGACGTTGCCGCTGTAGGTGCCGCTGTCGTTGGGTGCGGCGGTGAAGAGCACCTGCAGGCCGCGGTTGCCGGCGCTGGTGGCGTGGGCGAACTTGTTCGCCTCGGCGGTGTGGTCGGAGTGACATTTTACGCAGGAACCGGTGGTGGTGCCGTAGTAGGCTGCATGCTTCTGGCCGGTGACGGGATGGTTGCCGTCACTGGGGGCTGCCCCGTGGCACTGGTCGCAGTCATTGGTGGCGCTGTCGGTGTAGGTGAAGCTGGCGCTTCCCCAGGTGGGGGTCACTTTCTCGAAGTGGCAATTGATATTGGAGCAGGTACCCAACGCCGGCGTGGCGGACTGGGCAAAGAATGTTCCTCTGGAGTAGGCACCGGTTGCCGGTGAGCCGTTGATGCTGGAGGAGAACCGGATAAACCCGTCGCGGTGGGCGTTGTTGTAGCCGACTACCCCGCCACCGTGGCAGGCTCCGCAGTTACCCGCCACTGCGGCTGCAGGCTGGTGGGTCTGGTGGTTCCCCTGAAATCCGCCAGTCGTGATATTGCGTGTGGCATCGTCCAGCGGCGGCATGCCGTGACAGCCGGCACAGTCCGTTATCGGTGCAGCATATACGATGCCTGTCTGGACAAGTAACGCCATTAGCGAGAACAAGACAGCAATCACGGGTATCAGACTGTTCCCAGCTACACGATGTCTTTTCATTGCCAACTCCTTATAAATAAGCAAACCGAACTCTATGTTTTTTTCAGCGGGGGTGGTGTCGCCACCCCCGAATTTAACGTCAGCAGGTTACGGAGCCCAATTCGGTGTGGGCTTGAAGTGGCAGCTCACGTTGGAGCAGCTGCCGGCCGTGTTGCCCGTCGTGCCTGTGCCATTCAGCGGACCGCTGTACTGGGCGCGGCCAAGAGGTGTACCGTTGTTGAACTTGTAGGCATCATCCACGTCGATGGTGATGTCCCGCTGGACCGGGGTGTACGGTGCCGGCACCGTTATGATGTGGGTTGTGGGGGCCATGGACCCGTTAGCATGACAGACCGTACAGTTGGCCCACCCTTCGGACGGCCGGGCGTCCTTCTTGATGTGGCCGGCCCGGGCATGGACACCGCCGCCGTAGTTGTAATCCTCTGCCCTGGCGCTGGTGTAATTACCCTGGATGCGCAGACCGGCAAGCT
The DNA here is from genome assembly GCF_018476905.1 of Geomobilimonas luticola. Classification (GTDB taxonomy): domain Bacteria; phylum Desulfobacterota; class Desulfuromonadia; order Geobacterales; family Geobacteraceae; genus Geomobilimonas; species Geomobilimonas luticola. Next base: position 934,378 of record NZ_JAHCVK010000001.1, on the reverse strand, counting down.
CCGTGCTCGGAACCGGCGGATAACCATGGCACTGGTCACAGGCCTTCGGCTTGAACGCGTAGGTATCCTTGTGGGCGTGGCACCCGAGGCAGTTGGTGGTCGGGTGATTGGTCCCCTCGTTGACCCCGTTCCGGTAATGGGTCGTCAAGGTGTGGCAGACCTGGCAGAGCCCCTTGTAGGGCGGGGTCAGCTGGACAAAGTTGCTGCCGTTGTAGTTGATGGTAGTGGATGAAAGGGTACCGAACTTGATCTTCGCCCTGACCATCCTGCTGAAGGTCGTGCCGTGGACGTCGTGACAGACCTTGCAGTCCATGGTCGGATTCGATTCCTGGGAAGCGTTCTTGCCGGTGACATGGGTCGGCACCTGCTTCTCCGCCGGAGCGTTCGCGTTGTGACAGTTTATGCAGAGGTTGTTGTCATTTGCCGCGGTGAGACGCTTGGGATCTGCCAACGCAACCGATGAGATATGTGCCTTGTTGGCATCATGGCAGCTCTGGCAGGTGTTGCTCGCCGGATACTGGCCGTGACCACCGGCGGTAAAGACGGCACCGTCTTTGAACGGAGCAGCCGCTCCGCCGATGACCGAGAGGGTCGCACCCGAGTGGCAGCTCTGGCAGGTGACGCGACCGGTGTTCCAGATATAGGTGCCTGCCGTCGGATGGCAGGGGGTACAGGCGGTGGCGTTATAGTCAATGGTGCCACTCACATGCGGTGCGGAGGTTTCATTGACGTAGGTATCGTGGCAGTTCTGGCAGTTTACCGGCAGTGCCGACCCGTTGAAATTGGGCCCATAGGTTGCCGTAAGGTGAGCGGCATGGCCGTTGGTGGCAAGTGCGTTGGTTGCGTGGCAGGAGCCGCACTGACCGGAAGCAGGGGTGGTCCAGACCGGATTGGAGTAAACAGCAGCCACACCGGTCGTGCTCGCGGCACCGCCGTTGCTGTGACAGTAAACGGTGGAACAGCTGGAACCGCTCAGGACCCTGGCGCCGACGGTACCGGAGAAGAGAACGTCCTTGACGACGTTGACGTGGGTTCCGCCCGACTGGCGCGCAGCATCCAGCAGGGTCGTGTTGCCGCTCACCGTCGCGGCATGGCACTGGGCACAACCATACGACATGTTCCCGGCCGTACCGGCAACGTGTTTCGTGTGGGCGTTGGTGGCGGGGACTGCCGCATGGCAGGATCCGCAGCGGGCAGCACCACCAAGCGCAATGATGTCATCCTTCCCGCCCGCCCATTTCGGGGCAGTGCCGGGATAGGCGATGCCGACGCCTGCCGGGTTGCCGTTACTGTGGCAGTAGGTGGTTGTACAGGTACCGGTTGACGCCGTGTTGTAGGTCGGGTTGGCAGCACCGCCACCGGCGGCGATGATGCCGGTCTTGGTGATGAACACCTGCTGGAACTGGCCGTTGTTGTGGCTGTTCCCCTTGTGGCACTCGACGCAGCCGAAGTTGTAGCCGGTACCGCCGGCGGCGTGGGCACCGTGGGGAGTCTGGGACTCATCCTTGAATACGCCGGAAGTCGTATAATCCCTCGGTCCATCGACCGCGTAACCGCTCGGCCCCTTGGCGACATTCAGGGTCGGAGGATAACCGTGGCAGGAAGTACAGTTGGCCGAGAACCCCTGGGAGTGGCTGTGGCACTTGAGACATTCACTGGCATTCTCGTAGGCATGGTCGGCAACAGTATTGGGGAGTGGCGAGTGGCAGCCAAGACAGACGCCGCCCCCCGTGGATTTGTTGAAATTTTTCTTGGCGGCCGAGGTGTACTGGTACAGCACCCGGACGTTTCTCACCGCCCCGTACTGGGTGGAGACGTTCATGTACCGGTTGATGAGATAGACATTCTTGAGCCCGTTCGGATCCCCCAGGGGATCGTAATCGACGTGGCCGCCGTGGCAGTCGGCGCACTGGATGTTCTGGTTCTTCGCCCCGTTGTGGTTACGCATGGAGGCCAGGGGATTGGCGGGGTTGTCGGCCGATTTGTGGCAGTTGACGCAGATATTGCTGTCGGTGACCGTTTTGCCCTTCAGATTGGTCCGCAGCAGGAGCCCCGTCGACGAGGAGAGCCGTCCCATGACCGCGCTGGAATTGTTGTCGAAGGTGCTGGCATTGGAGTCGGCAAAGTGGGGAGCATGGCAGGTCGAGCAGAGCACCTTGCCGTTGATGAGCTTCATCTGTGCGGTCGGGTTGGCGGCATTGGCTACCGGCTGACTGTAATAGTTGTTCGGCTTGGTCGCAGGTCCACGGCTCGCGTCGTTGTAGGCAAAGTTGACCGGGTGCGTTCCCTGGGTGGATGTCGTCTGGTTGCGGCTCTTGTGGCAGTCCATGCACATCTGGTCCTCGTCGTTTCTCATCCTGAGAAGCGGCTTGGAGCGCTTGGGATTGGTCCCGGTGTAATCGGCATACCCGACGTGGATCGAGTGGCAACGGGCGCATGTCACGGTCTTCGTGATGGAAGACGGCGTATTCATGGCCAATGTTGCCGGCGGGGTCGCCGCGGCGGCGGGGAGAGTGTCGGGAGCATTCCAGTTGTGGGAGGTCTGCCGCCCCTTGGTGGAAGACGTGTAACTCCCCAGCGACACGGTCCCGAAGGGATTCGCCTGGTCCATCGGTCTGAAGTTGTGCGTGGTGGTCGAGGGAGACGCATGGCAGGCGAGACAGATGTTGACCGTGTTATTGAGCCCCAGGGTCCGGTGGGTGACGTGACAGACCGTACAGTTATAATTGTGCGGTGCGTCTATGGCCAGTGCCGCGGTCGTCGTCAGCAGAACAAGCGCCACGGCCCCCAGAGTGTATGCAAATCGTCTTTTCATGGTTGCGCTCCCGAAAAGCTTTATGAAATTAAACGTTGTACTCAGCATCCTGCGTCACCTGTGCTACCGCTTACGGCAGGTCCCAGCTCTTCAGGCCCACCGCTTTTCTCAGTATGAGCAGCGCATCGACCAGGTCGATGGTTCCGTTAGGATTGGGCTTGCCGTTGACCAGCGGGCCGATGTCGCCATGGGCAAGCTGTGCGGCTGTCGGCGTTCCGTTATTGACCACAAGCCGGATGGACGTAAGGGCATCGGCCATGGTGACCGTCCCGTTGCCGTCCACGTCGCCGTCCGGGAACTGGTAGGTCAGTCCCAGGGCAGTGCTGTTGCCGGCGGCGTCGTATGCGAAGATCCTGAGGGCGGCGGGATCATAGGTGGCGGTACCGAGGTCGACACTCCACGCAGCATCGCTGATTGCGGCAGTGGCAAGAACAACCTCCCCCTCTTTAACCTGCACGGTCGCATCCGGTTCGACCGTGCCGCTCAACCTGGCAGGCTGGTAGGCACTGCTCTTGTTGACGGTCAGTTTCGGCGGAGTCTTGTCGTAGGTAATGGTCCTGGTCGTTGTTGTCGAGTTGCCCGCCGCATCGGTCGCGATGACCTGGACCGGGTACGTCCCTTCCGCCGTGAAATCCACGTTGAACGAATAGGTACCAGCCACGGCAACAAGCGGGGTTATGACACCGTTCACCGAGCTGGACAGGGCAACCTCGCTGGAATCGCTGACGGTACCGGCAAGGACGACGTTGGGCTTCTTGGTAGTAAGGTCCTGCGACGGCGACGTGATTGCCAGTACGGGGTTTGCCGCGTCAAGCGTCACGGTTCGCTTCAGGGTCGACGTATTGCCGTACAGGTCCACTGCCGTGATGGTGATGGTGTTCTGTCCGGCCAGCAGTTCGAGATTGGCGGTCCAGTTGTTGCTGCCGTCCACCTTGGCGGCCTTGCCGGCGACGGTCACGGTCGCGGCCTTGTCCACGCTGCCGCTGACGGTGAGTGTCGTCGCGTTGGTCATGGCGTTGTCGGCGGGGGACGCGACGATGATGACCGGCGTCGCCGCATCGAAGTAGATCGTCCTGGTGTCGGAACTCGTGTTGCCGAGCAGGTCGCTGGCGGCGACGTTCACCGTGTTGGCGCCCGTGACAAGGGTCACCGACGTGCTGAAGGTGCCGTTGGTCACGACGACCGGCTGGCCGTTAACGGTGACACTGTCCAGGTTCGCGTCGCTCACTGTGCCGCTTATGTTCTGGGTCTGTGTGCTGGTATAGCTGCCGGTGGGAAGGGCGGAAACCGCAAGTACCGGTGCGACCGCGTCGAGCGTCACGCTGGTGCTGATAACGGCAGGGCTGCTACCCGGCTTCTGGGCGGTAACCGTGATATTGTTCACCCCGGCAGCCAGGGTTGCCGTGTAGCTCCAGGCAGTACCGGCAATTGTGGCAGCTTCAGTCGTGCCGGTGGTGGTGTTGCTGACCGTTACGGTCGCATCCGCCTCGACCGAACCCGACATGGTCAGACTTGCGTCCCTGACAAGAGTAGGCAGCCCTGCGTTCAAGGTCAGCGAGGGTGCGGGAAGGGTATAGACGACCGTTGCCGTCTGGCTGGCCGTATTTCCTGCCCCGTCGGTAGCGGTAACGGTAATGACGTTGCTGCCGGGAAGAAGCCCGGTGATGTCGCATGTCCAGGTCGTTGCGGAGGTGTAGGCAACCGCGGAGGCCACGGCGGTGCTGCCGGTCGCGACGGCAACGGTGCTGCTGGCCTCGACGGTGCCGCTGATAGTTATGTTCGACGTGCTGACGTTGGCAGCCACCGGATCGATGGCAAGGACAGGCGGGGTGGTCTTGGCAGGATTGGTTCCGCCATCTATGCCGAACATGGTCAGATAACCGTAACCATTGGTGACGATAAGGCGTTTGTTGAGCGGATCGTAGGCGACATCCCCGGGTACGACCAGCTGGCCGTTAGCGGTGCCAAAGGAACTGATGAAGGCGAGAAACGTCCCTGCCCCCGCCGGGTCGATCACCTGTACGGTGCTCTGGAAGGTATCGACCACGTACATCCTGCTCGCAGTGCCGGTTGCGTCATACTCAAACGAAATCCCCTGGGGTGAGCTGAACTGCAGGGCATTGGCCCCCAGCTTGCCGATGCTTTTCTCCGCAACATGGGTCGATGCATTGAAAAACTGCACCCGCCCGTTGAGTGTATCGGTCACGACGATCTGGTTGGCCTTTTTTTCGTAGGCGATGGCGGTAGGCATGGTGAACTGCCCGACAGCAGTCCCGGTGGAGCCAATAGCCTTGACATACTGCCCGTCACCCGTGAACACCTTGACATTATCATCGAGACTGTCCACGACATATATGTAGCCATTTCCGTCGATGGCAATGCCGTTTGCCTTCTTGAACTGTCCGGCACCCGAACCGAGCCGTCCCAGCTCTGCGCCGTTCTGGTCCAGGACCACCACGTAACTCCCCTGGGTCACCACCAGGTTCCCCTGGTCGTTCAGCGCGACACCGAGGGGCGGCAGCGGGGTCGGAATGCTCTTCATCAGTCGGCCATAGGTGTTGAATTTCGACACACCACCGGCACGGGGATCGGTCACATAGTAATTCCCCTGCTGATCCAGCACAATCCTGACCGGTGAACTGACGTTTCGCGTGACAGGACTCAACACGGTTACAACAGGCACCGTGGCGGCAGAAGACGTGCTGGTCAGCGATATAACCAGAACAGCCGGCATGATGACAGCGATTACGAGCATGGTGTACAATCTGGTTAGCATGTGAATGCCTCCGGATACTAATAAAAACAGATGGTTAATTACTATGTCGAATAAATAAAGAGTCCCGCGGTAACACTAACAATGCAATATAGGTGCCTTCAGCAGGCACTAAAAACGGGGGAGTGATGAAATTTTTCAATTGCCGATAATTATTCACCTATCTGCTTTACAACAGAGATTGCCGCCCACAGTATATTGCTAAGAAATAAAAACCGGTACGCTAAATAACGCATAAAAATATAGGGATCGTCAGTCGCCATTACTCAGGCCCCTGCTCGATCCCCATACTAACTATCCCTTCCTTATTCCCAGCGCACGCCTATTTGTTATGACAGGCAAAACAGAGCGCGCTTCCTTCGTTGGACATGACGAGGAACGGCCTGAGCTTCGGGTCACCCTCCGTCAAACCAGGCGTTCCCATCCGGTCCGCCTGGTAGGCAACGTGGGGATCGTGACAACTGGAACATTCCAACCGTCTCTCAGGGCCAAAAAAACGGATCGCATAACCGCTTTTGGAACCTACGTCCGCAAGACTGTTAAGCTTGGCCGGCTTGTCTCCCTGGGCATCAGTATACGAGAACGAAATGGGATGGTCATCCATGAGGTTGCCGCCGTAATAGTCGTCGCTGGAGGTCTTGCCGATGTTCGGACTGTAGCTGCCAATGAACCCGAGCGTTCCCATGGATATACCAATCCCGACGCCAATCCCCTCCGTACCATTGGCCGGCACATTCGGGTCGTTATAGGCAAACCCGTCAAGACTGACAACTTTGTCCGTCCCGACTGACTGGGCAGCGGGGTTCCTCGAATTGTGCAGCACGTTGATGGCGGTTCGACCGTCATGGCAGCTCAGACAGAGGAGCGACTCCGGTCCCGGAGCGGTGACCGCACTGGCGGCGGGTGACAGGGTCGAGGATGACGTGTACATGTTGAACGCCTGGGAGGGCATGACCTTGTTCCAGAGGGGAACCGCTGGACGGGCATTATGGGGGGTATGGCAGAAGATGCATATCTGGGTCTCCGTATCGCTTTTTATATAGCGATTAAGGCCACCAGGGTTGGTGCTGGACATGTTGTGCACCGTATAGGCGACTTTTCCCGCTGCGGCCAGGACGGTCGAAGCCATCACCAGCGATACGCCAACCGCTGCCATCATTCCGACTATCTTGTTCATGTAATCCACACCTCTTTCAGGCTTTCCACAGCTTCGATCGCATGCAGGCAGCTGCCCAGAATCCCATTACGCTTCATAATCGCGAAATAGCACGTACGCTACGGCGAAATAGCCAACAACGGGCACATTCGGGACCGTATGACCTTGCAACCAATTTCCCCGAAGCAGCCTTATTTCAGAATGTTACAAGGTGCGCTCCCTGCCGGCCACATCTACGCACGGCAGTAAAAGTGCAACAACGGTGCCATAATCATTAATATGGATAAACCCTGGTCAAAGTCTGTCGATCTGCCTGCTGGGATTGCGCGTACTCGCCGCTTACTTGAGATACCCGAATTTTTTCATCCGGTACCTGAAGGCGTCGATACCGAGACTCAGTTTTTTTGCCGCCTTGGACTGGTTCCAGTCGGATATCTCCAGCGCCTGGCGGATCAGCTCCTTCTCGACCTCCTCGATGTCGACCCCTTCGGATGGAAGCTTGAAGGTCGCCACGGGGGCCACGGATGAGGAGGCCCGGGCCACGATCTCCAGGGGGAGATGCTCCAGCAGCAGCGTTTCCTCGCTCCCCAGGATCAGGGCACGCTCGATGACGTTCTTCAGTTCGCGGATATTGCCGGGCCAGTGGTATTCCACCAGGAGCTTCTCCGCCATGTTGGATATGCTCCTGACATGCTTGTTGAATTCCTTGCAGTAGTGCTCGATGAAATACTTTGCGAGGAGGAGGATGTCGTCTTTCCTCTCCCTCAGGGGGGGGAGGAAAATGGGGATTACCTGGAGCCGGTAATAGAGGTCATTGCGGAATGATTTATCGTCGATTGCCTTGAGCAGGTCCTTGTTGGTTGCGGAGACGATCCGGACATCGACGCTCATCACCTTGGAACCGCCGATCCGGCGGAAGGTACGGTCTTCCAGGAAGCGGAGGAGCTTGGCCTGCATCCCCATCTCCATGTCGCCGATTTCGTCGAGAAACACGGTACCGCCGTCGGCCAGTTCGAAGAGTCCTTTTTTGGTCGCCTTGGCGTCGGTAAAGGCCCCTTTTTCGTGACCGAACAGTTCGCTTTCCAGCAAGGTGGCAGGGACGGCGGCGCAGTTGATGGCAACAAACGGCTTCTCCGCGCGGCTCGACTCGTAGTGTATCCACTTGGCGACCAGTTCCTTGCCGGTCCCCGATTCTCCCTGGATCAGGACGGTTGTGGCATCGCTCTTGGCCACCTTGTCCATCATCTCCAGGACATTTTTCATATGCTTGCTGGTGCCTATTATCTGGGGAGGGCCGATCTTCTTCTGCTCGCTCCGCAGCCGGGCGACCTCGCGGCGCAGGTCGGACGTCTCCAGCGCCTTCTTGATGACGATCGCCATCTCGTCCAGATTGAATGGCTTGTTAATGTAGTCATAGGCGCCGAGGCGCATGGCGTTGACCGCCGTTTCCAGCCCCCCGTGGGCGGTGACCATGATGACGATGATTTCCTCGTCGATCTCCTTGATCCGCTCCAGGACCTCCAGACCGTTGATCCCCGGCAACTGGATATCGAGGAGCACCAGATCCGGCTGGTCCTCCCGCACCAGTCTCAGGGCATCTTCCCCGTTACCCGCGGAAGTCACCTCGTATCCCTGCTTCTTCAGGTTTTGTTCGAGCGACCAGCGGATCAGATGCTCGTCGTCAACAACCAGAATTTTCGTTTTTTTCACAGGTGCTCCTTTTCTACCGGAATGGGGTCGGTCGGTCGATCATGGTCAGGGTCGCCCGGCAACTGATCGGCGGGAAGGGAAACGGTGAAAACGGTTCCCCGCCCGTCCTCGCTGGTAACGGCAATGGTTCCCTGATGCTGCGTGACAAGCTTGTGGCAGATGGCCAGACCAAGCCCGGTTCCCTGGGCCTTGGTGGTGAAAAACGGTGTGAAAATCTTCCCCAGAATCAGGGGGGGGATTCCCTGGCCGGTATCGGCAATACTGACCCGCACCCACCGCTTGCCATCCTGTTCAGCCAGCTGACTTGTTATGGTCAGCAGGCCGCCGGCCGGCATGGCCTGGACGGCATTGAGGATCAGGTTCAGCAGCACCTGCTGGATCTGCTTGCCGTCCACATATACCGGCGGCAGGTCTTCCTGCAGCTCCAGTCTTTTCTCGATGCTCTTTACGCCCCGATGCTGGGATGCAAACATGAGTGTCTTCTTCAGCAGGGCGTTCAGATCGGCGTAGGTCGGTTCCGGCGGTGTCGGCTTGCCAAAGAAGAGCAGATCGTTGACCGTCTTGTCCAGCCGCTTCACCTGTTCAAGCACTTCGTTGACGATTTCCGTCCGTGGGTCCGTGGGGGTGAAATCGTCCTTGATGATCGTGATGGCCGCCGCGATGCCGGTCAGAGGGTTCTTGATCTCGTGGGCTATGCCGGCGGCCATCTCCCCCACCGACGCCAGCCGGTCGGCACGCTCCATCTGCTGGAAGTGCAACTGTTCGAGCTCGCGCTTGGCATTGTCCAGTCGCTCCACCATGGAGTCGAAACTGGCCATGAGCCGCCCCACTTCGTCCTTCCCGAACGGCTGCATCCTGACCGACAGGTCCCCCTGCTCCACCAGGGCCATCTTTTCCGTGAGGCGGGTGAGTGGTTTCTTGACGAACTTGAACATGACCAGCGAGATGGTGATCGCAAGAAAACAGACGATCGCCACCGTGGAGAGGATGAACAGTCTGGTCGCCTCCCACATCCGCCTCCTCGTCTCCTGAAGCGAATAGTTGACGTCCAGGATGCCGATTATCCGGCTTTTATTGCCATGGCAGATGTGGCACGGCTCGTCGTTGTAAATCGGCTTCTGCATGACGAGCACTTCCCCCCGCCCGTCTTGCGTAAATACACCCTCGTTCTTTCCCTGCAGAAAAAGCTGGTAATCCGCAGGGTTGAGCAACCCCCCCACTTCTCCCGGTATGGAGGATTTGAGTATCGTTCCGTGGGGATGAAATATCCGCACCCCGGCAAGCTTCGTGTTCTGCCCGACCATTTCCAGGATGGCCCGCGTATCCTCCGTGTTGCCGATCCGCATGGAGCTGTAGATGCTTCGCTCGATGGTATTGAGAAGGAGTTCGGTGCTTTCCCGTGCGGCATTGATGAGCTGGGTCTGTTCCCGCTTGAGATTAAGGTAGGTATAGATGCTGATACCGAAGGCCAGAAGGCTTATGGTAAGGATGATGACCCTGGTTGTCAGACTTTTGAAGACCAACCTGCCTCCATTGAATAGTTGTCCCCGGCAGGACGGCAGCCGTGCTTACTTACTCTTCTGTCCCGGTGTCATCACCGTCGTCGCACCCGACGTCGTCGCCGTCGTCGCACCCGGTACCGTCTGGCGGTAGACGAACTGCCAGTCGCTGTACTTGGTCTTTCCCTCGAAATCGGTGAAGGGTTCGGGGAACCCCCCCTGCTTGAGGGGAGTCTGCTCACTGGAGCTTGCCACCCCGATGATCCCCTTCGCCGGGTCCTTCACGATAACCCAGTCCTCGCCGGTAATCGGGTCCTTGTAGAGGCGGCGCAGGTAGCGTATTTTCTGCAGGGAATAGGGGTTTTGCAGCAGATCCTTGAGATCGACGATCGGATGGGGTGGCGGTCCTCCCCGCTTGAACGACGTATGCCATTGTTCGATGGCGTTCCGGATCTGACCACCGCGAAACAGGAGCTCAGCCTCCCGCTCCCGCTTCATGACCGTCGTCCAGACCTGTCCCGCAGCCCCGAGCATGATGCCGATGATCAGCACCATCATCAGCACCACTATGTAGGTAAAGCCCCGGTTCGATCCGACAGGACTGGTTCCCATGCTATTTCCTCGACAGCATCTCCCGGCCCGCCTCCACCAGATGCTCCGCGGTGAGGCCAAAGTACTTCAAAAGCTCTTCCGCCTTGCCGGAGGTCCCGAACCGGTCGTTGACCCCTATCCGTTTGAGCGGCACCGGGCACTGCTCAGCCAGCACTTCTGCCACCGCGCTCCCCAGTCCGCCGACGATGGAATGCTCCTCTGCCGTCACGATGGCGCCCGTTTCCCGGGCAGCCTTGACGATGAGCTCCTGGTCCAGCGGCTTGATGGTGCCGATATGCACGACCCGTGCGCTGACCCCTTCCTTTTTCAACTGCTCCGCGGCGGCAACCGCCTGGGCGGTCATAAGCCCGGTAGTGACGAAAGTCAGGTCGGTGCCGGCCACCAGTTCGGTCCCCTTGCCGATTTCAAACCGGTAATCTGCCGGGAACACGGTCGGCACCTTGTTCCGCCCGAGGCGGACGTAGACCGGCCCCTTGTAGGCAGCCACGGCGCGAATGGCCGCCCTGGTCTCCACACCATCAGCCGGCACGATGACGGTCATGTTGGGAACCGCCCGCATGATCGCCACATCCTCCACCGACTGGTGCGAACCGCCGTCCTCGCCGACCGTGACGCCACCATGGGTAGCAACGATCTTCACGTTGGCCTTGGGATAGGCGACGGACTGGCGTACCTGTTCCCAGGCCCTGCCCACCGCGAAGATGGCAAAGGTGGAGACGAAGGGGACCCTGCCCATGGCCGCCAGCCCGGCAGCCGTGCCGACCATGTTGGCCTCGGCAATCCCCATGTTGAAAAAGCGCTCGGGGAATTTCTTTGCAAACACCCCGGTCTTGGTGGAGCCTGACAGGTCGGCATCCAGCACCACGATCCGGGGGTCCTCCCCCCCCAGCTCCGCCAGTGTTTCCCCGTACGCATCACGCGTCGCGATCATTGAACTCATATGTCAAATTCCTTTCAATAGGTCGTATAAGTCCCCTAGGCCTCATGAGGCCTAGGGTCAACTCACCCTTACAGGTTGCACTGCTCCCCCAGGCACTCCAGCGCCCTGGGCAGCTCCTCGTCGCTCGGAGTAACCCCGTGGTAGGCAGCCTTGTTCTCAAAGAAGGAAACCCCTTTCCCCTTGACGGTGCGGGCCACGATGACCGTCGGCCCTCCCTTGAGGGTTTCCGCCTGGTCGAGGGCGGCAAGGATGGCCGCCATGTCGTGGCCGTCGATCTCCAGGGTCTGCCAGCCGAAGGCGCGGAATTTGTCGGCGATGGGGTTCACATTCATCACCTTCGTCACGTCACCGTCGATCTGCAGGCCATTGGCGTCCACCATGGCGCAGAGGTTGTCCGTCTTGTAGTGGGCGGCCGCCATGGCCGCTTCCCATACCTGCCCCTCCTGCAGCTCGCCGTCGCCGAGCAGGGCGTAGACGCGGTTGTCCCGCTGGTCGAGCCGGAGGCCCAGAGCCATGCCGACCGCCATGGAAAGCCCCTGGCCGAGGGAGCCGGTACAGACTTCGACGCCGGGAGTTCCCTTGCTGTCGGGATGCCCCTGCAGATGACTGCCGAGACGGCGCAGCATCATCAGGTCTTCCCTGGGGAAATATCCCGCCTCCGCAAGGGCCACGTACTGGGCCGGAGCCGCATGCCCCTTGCAGAGCACAAACCGGTCACGCCCCTCCCAGGACGGGTCCGCCGGATTGTGGCGCATTTTATGGAAATAGAGGGCGGTCACCATGTCGATGGCAGACAGGGAGCCGCCGGTATGTCCCGATTGTGACGCATGGAGGGTCTTGACGATGGCAACGCGGAGTTGCCGGGCCTTTTCTTCCAGATGGGTAACCAGTTCGTTCACCAGTATGTGTCCTTTCCAGCAGCGGAGTTATGGTTCTGCACCTACTTGTCGTCGCCGGCAACCAGGTAGTCGAGAATGATTTCATCAAGGCTCTGCTTGGGGCGTGAAGCCTCGGGTGAAGCTTTCTGGGGGGAGGCGGAAGGGGGAGACGGGGACGCCGCCGGTTTTGCTGCGGGGGAGGAAGGCTGTACGGGCTGGGGTGCTGCCGGCTGTGCGGAGGAAGGCGCCGGCCGAGGAGCGGGAGCTGCCGGCGGGTGAGATGCCGCTGCTCCGCCAAAGGCGCGGGCGTCAAATTCGCCCCCCTTGAGGCGGCGCAGCATGTCCTTGTGCTGCTCTTTCATCAGCTCTTCGACGACCTGCTCCAGGTTGTTCACCTTGAGGATGTCGGCATAGCTGGTCTTTTTCGAGGAGATTATGGTCCCTCCCCGGTAGAGGAGGGTGATGATGTGGGGGTTGTTGACGCCGCTGTCCTCGGTCTGGATATGGAAGACATCTCCCTTGTACATCACGTTGTGATTGAATCCCACTACCATGGCCGCTTCCTGTCCGTCAAATGGCGTAATTTAATGCAAACTACCACATAAATCAAATAGTTGCAACAAGTAAAAAATCCAGGTTCGGGCAACGGCAAGGGTGAAAGATTTCAGGTATCTCGGCGATTATCCGTTTCCCCCCGAATGATATCCTTGGGGGACAGGGGACGAATCCCGGTCTCCTTTCACTTGCCGAGAAGCTGCCTGATCCGCGCCACCGCCTCCATGGCGTCCCTGGCATACAGGTCGGCACCGATCCGGTCGGCGTAATCCTGGGTGACCACCGCCCCCCCCACCATGGTGAAGGTCCTGATTCCCGCCTCCTTGAGGCGGGCGATGACGTTTTCCATCTCGGCCATGGTGGTGGTCATGAGTGCCGACAGCCCCACCGCGTCGACCCCCTGCTCCCGCGCCGCGGCGATGATCTTCTCCGCCGGCACGTTCTTCCCCAGGTCGACCACCTGGAAACCGTGGTTCTCCAGAAGGGTGCAGACGATATTCTTGCCGATGTCGTGGATGTCACCCTCCACCGTGGCCATCAGGATCTTCCCGAGGCTTGCGAACGCCTCCCCCTTCATCTCCTGCTTCAGCCGGCCGAAGGCGGTCTGCATGGTTTCCGCAGCCAGCATCACCTGGGGGAGAAAGAAGATGTTCTTCTCGAAGCGCCGCCCCACTTCTTCCAAGCCGGGGAGGAGCGCCTCGTTGCTGATCTGCAGGGGGGTCACCCCTTCAGCGAACGCCTGCTCCACGAGGCCGATGATGGTCTCCCGCTCACCGTCGATGACGGCACGGGAAATGCGCGATCGGATATCCCGGGGTGCGTCGGCAGCCGGAATATCTGCGGAGGCCGCCACCGCCCCCTTGTAGGCATCGATGTAGGCAGCGGCATTGGGGTCACGGTTGAGGAGCACCATGGCGGAGCGCCAGGCGTCGAGCATCGCCTGTTCCTTGGGGTTGACGATCGCCGCATCGAGGCCGGCCGCCATGGCCATGGCGAAAAAGGAAGAGGATATGACCGGACGACAGGGGAGCCCGAAGGAGATGTTGCTCACCCCGAGGACCGTGTTCACCCCCAGGCGTTCCTTCACCAGCCTGATGGCTGCCAGGGTTTCCATGGCCCGCTTCTGCTCGGCGCTCACCGTCAGGGTCAGGCAGTCCATGATAATGTTGTCCCGGGATATGCCCAGTTCCCCGGCAGCCGTCACGATCTTTTCGGCCACCCGGCAGCGGGCATCGGCGGTATCCGGAATCCCCGTCTCGTCCAGGGTCAGGCCGATCACCGCGGCGCCGTATTTCTTGACGAGGGGGAGTACCCGCGCCAGGCTCTTCGCTTCGCCGTTGACCGAGTTCACCAGCACCTTGCCATCCGCCGCCTTGAGTCCCCGCTCCAGGGCTTCCGGACTTGATGAGTCGAGCACCAGCGGGACTGATACCGCCCCGGTGACGCAGAATACCGCCCGTTCCATGGCTGCCGGTTCGTCGATGCCGGGGGTGCCGACGTTCACGTCCAGCAGGTGAGCGCCCGCCGCCACCTGTTCCATCGCCTCGCGACGGATATAGGCCACCTTGCCGTCCCGCAGTTCGGCGGCGAACCCCTTCTTGCCGGTGGGGTTGATCCGTTCGCCGATGATGGTCACCGGATTATTCCCCCCCATGGCAACGTAACCGCTCCGGCTGGAGAGGAAGGTCGTTCCGGCAGGGGGGCCCGCGGGGCAAAGCACCTGCTCCCGCCCCGACAGTGCCTCTTTTATGGCCCTGATATGGGCGGGGGTGGTGCCGCAGCAGCCGCCGATGATCCGCACCCCCAGCGCCAGCATCCTGTCGTGGTAGGCGGTCATCTCCTCGGGGGTGCCGGGGAAAACCGTCTTGCCGTCCTTGAGCACCGGCAGACCGGCATTGGCCTGGGAAATGAGGGGCAGGCGGGTGACCCGGCGCATGGCGGCAAGAATGTCATAAATGCCATCCACCCCAAGACCGCAGTTCGAACCGACGATGTCCGCGCCGACCGCCTCCAGGGTGATGGCCGCCGCCTCGGGAGGTGTGCCGAGCACGCTCCGCCCCTTGTCGTCGAAGGTGAGCATGGCGATGACCGGGATGGTGGGAGATATCTCCCGGATGGCGATCACCGCAGCCCGGATCTCCTTGATGTCGAGAAAGGTCTCCAGGGTGACGAGATCGGCGCCGGCCCCGATGAGCGCCGCTGCCTGTTCCCGGAACAGATCCGCCATGGCATTGAAGGAAAGATCCCCCACCGGCTCCACGAACCGGCCGGTCGGGCCGATGGATGCGGCGACATAGGCCTGGTCCCCCGCCACCTGCCGGGCGATCTCCACGGCACGGGCGTTGACTTCCACGAGCCGGTCCTGCAGCCCGTAGTGGGCAAGCTTTTCCCGGGTTCCACCGAAGGTGTTGGTGACGAGGATGTCGGCGCCCGCCGCCAGGTAATCCTGATGGACCGACGCCACCACGTCGGGCAGGGTGAGGTTGAGTTCCTCCGGGGACTGGCCAGGTTTGAGACCCCGCTCCTGGAGCATGGTTCCCATGGCACCGTCCAGCACCAGCACCCGCTCGCGTATGGCCTGCAGAAAAGGCTGCTTCATGGAGAGATATCCTTTGCCGTAGTAGTTTGTGGAAGGGGAAGAAATCGGCCGTACGTTCATCTGGCCGGAGGAGGGACGTTCCTTTGTTCCAGGGAGAAGTCGGGCGCCAGCGGCCGGCTCAAGTCCAGATGCCCAAAGGTGCTGACCGGCTCTCCTTCCACGCGGAAGCCGACCCGGTGTATCTGGGGAAAGTTGACCGCGACGGTATCGACGATCGAATAGATGGCCGTCATCTCCGCAGAACTGCCGGCGGGCAGGCCATCGACGAACTCCCGCCCCAGGTCGACCATCGCGAGATCGCCGGTCACCTCGACCCCCAGCACTGACGTGGCGGGAGGGAGAATCGGTTCCAGTTCACCGAGGGGGCCGCTGGCCAGTTCCTCGATGAGTCCACCGATACATTCCTCCGGCCCGTCACAGGCATCCACTTCGCGCCCCTCGCGCACGAGACCTGTTCCGTCGGGTGCGGCGAAGAACAGGGTCACGAGAACCGTTCCCCCTGCCTGGGTCTGGGGAGGAGCAGGAGGAGGGGTCCGGCGCTGTTCGTACCTCTGCAGCATGAGCGCACCGAACACCGCGGCCGAGATAACGAAGGCAAAGCCAAGAATGGTCATCCCCCGCCGGGGGTGCCTAGGACGTTTCACCATCTACCTCCCCCACATCTTCCTCATCCAGATTGACCTGGTAGACATCCCCCAGCTTGCCGCCGAGGAAACGGTTGCCGACCCTGATGAAGCCGGCGGGAACGTCGGTAACGAAGTAGTGATGGTTTCCCCGCTCCGCCTCGGGACGGAGCATCTCCTGCCGACCCAGTATTTCCGCCACGGTATGGGCAGTCTCCTCGGCCGAGTCGACCAGTTTCACGTCATCACCCATAACGTCGGCAATTATTCCCTTGAGCAGTGGGTAATGGGTGCAGCCGAGCACCAGGGTGTCGACCCCCTCCTCCCGAAGCCCCTCCAGGTAGGCGTGCGCCGTCAGCCTGGCTATCTCGTTGTCGACCCACCCCTCCTCGGCCAGCGGGACGAACAGGGGACAGGCACGGGTAACTACCTGGATCTCCGGATTGATCCGCTTGATCGCCTTGGAATAGGCACTGCTCTTGATGGTCCCGGCAGTGCCGATGACACCGACCTTGCCGGTCCGGGTCACCGCTGCTGCCCGACGCGCCCCCGGCTCGATGACGCCGACGATGGGAAGGTCGAAGCTCTCCTTGAGCGCATCGAGGGAGACGGCCGATGCCGTGTTGCACGCCACCACCAGCAGTTTTATGTCCCGCTGGACGAGAAACGCCGTGATCTGTCGAGCATAGCGGGTGACTGTCTCGGGGGACTTGGTGCCGTAGGGAACCCTTGCCGTATCGCCAAGATATATGGTATCTTCCTGGGGAAGCGTCCTGACTATCTCCTTCAACACCGTCAGGCCACCGACCCCGGAATCGAATATGCCGATCGCTTTCCAGGTCAAAACACGCTCCAAGCCGTCAAAATTCCGCAGGTTTTTACACCCTGCGCACAAGCAGTATATAGTAGTTTGCCGGCCGTGGAGTTGTCAAGGCATTTGCACGTGGCCGGAAAGCCGTTAATCCAGCTTTGAATTTTTCGAAAAATCTGCTATTGAACTATGTGTAGTTGAAGCGAAAAGCCGCCGGATTCCCGAGTGGAGGGGCCATGGACAAGCAGGAGATGCTGGACAAGACCCGGGAGACCCTGTCCCCCTTTGAAACCGAGCATATTGTCGAGTTCCTCAAGAACATGAGCATGAAATCGGTCATGGAGAACCCCTGGCTCCTCGGGTTTCTGATAATCATCTTCTTCTTCGCGGTGGTCAAGCGCTCCAAAGCGGTCCTCGTCTCCCTCTTCGCCTTCATCTCCATCATGTTCCTCATCCGTTACACCCTCATGGGAGAAACGGGGAACGAACTGACTCTCCAGTCCACCCTCCCCTTCACCTTCGGAGCCCTCGCCATCGGGGCGACACTGATCTATTTCGTCTTCATCAAATCGGAATAAGTCATTGAATCGAACAGGCTTCACCACTACCATCCCGCTGGAAATCCTCGTTGCCGCCCACCGCACCCCGGTCGATCTGAACAATATTTTCATCACCAGCGACCGGAGCCACCGGATGATGGAAGAGGCGGAACTCGCCGGCTTCCCGCGCAACGTCTGCGGCTGGATCAAGGGGATCTACGGGGCGGTGGTGGAGAGCGGCATCCGGGAGATGGTGGCGGTCACCGAAGGGGACTGCAGCTACACCAGGGCGCTCATGGAGGTGCTCTCCCTGGAGGGGGTGGCCGTCGTCCCCTTCGCCTACCCCCATGACCGGGACGGAACTACGCTCCGGAACGAGATCGAAAAACTCATGAAACATTTCGGGGTGACGTGGCCGGATGTCGTTGCCGCCAAGGAACGGCTTGACCGGATCCGGCACAAGGTGCGGGAGATCGACCGGCTCACCTGGGAGGAGAACCGGGTCACCGGCGGAGAGAACCACTATTTCCAGGTCTGCACCTCGGACATGAACGGCGATCCCGACACGTTCGAAGCGGAAGTGGACGCGTTCCTGCTCGCAGCGGCCTCCCGCGAGCCGCAGAGGGAGCGGCTGCGCCTCGCCTACATCGGGGTTCCCCCCATCTTCGAAGATATTTACCCGTTCCTTGAAAAACATGGCGCCCGGGTGGTCCTCAACGAAACCCAGCGCCAGTTCGCCATGCCCTACGGGATCACCGACCTGGTCGAACAGTACCGGGCCTACACGTACCCCTACGACATCTTCCACCGGCTGGCCGACATCCTCCTGGAGATCGAGAGGCGCAGGGTCGATGCGGTGGTCCACTATGTCCAGTCCTTCTGTTTCCGCCAAATCGAGGACATGATCATCCGGAAAAAGCTGACCGTGCCGGTGCTCACCCTGGAGGGGGACAAGCCGTCACCCCTCGACGCCCGGACCAGGATCCGTATCGAGGGTTTTCTGGAAATGCTGGAAGATCGAGGGACTAGGGACTAGGGACTAGGGACTGGGGACCAGTGACCGGGACATACGAGAGAAGGAACGTTGATGAAGATCGGGATTGACCTGGGGAGCAGGAAGGCGAAGTTTGCGGTGCTGGAAGAAGACAGGGTAATCCGTCTGGCGGATTACGACACCATCACCTTCTACAAACGGTTTGGACGTCTGGAAGGGGAGGAGCTTACCCTTGACCTGGCCGGCACCGGCCTGTTCGACGCTGAAGAACTGGACGCGGCCATTATCCGGGTGACCGGCTACGGTCGCAATTCCCTGGGGCTCAAGGGTGCGAAGGTCATTTCCGAGATCCGTGCCCACGTGGCCGGCGCCGTCCTGCAGACCGGCCGGCGCGACTTCACCATGCTCGACATGGGGGGGCAGGACACCAAGGTGGCCCAGGTGCAGAGTGGACGGCTTACCGACTTCGTCATGAACGACAAGTGCGCCGCCTCCAGCGGCAGGTACCTGGAAAACATGGCCGCGGTGCTGGAGGTGAGCCTGGAAGAGCTCTCCTCCCATTGGGAAGAACCGGTGAAGCTCGACGCCACCTGCGGCATCTTCGGCGAATCGGAACTGATCGGCCAGATCCTGCGGGGACACCCGGTGTCACGGCTCTGCGCCGGCGTGAATATGACGCTGGTGCGGCGGGTGCTGCCGCTCCTGCACAGGTTCCCCTCGCCAACCATCGTGCTCACCGGCGGGGTGGCACTGAACGGGGCTCTGGGCAAGCTCCTGGAGCAGGAGACCGGCCGGGAGGTCGTCGTCCCGCCCCATCCCCAGCACAACGGCGCCATCGGCTGCGCTGCAATGGAGTGAATACAATCAATTGACGCAAAGGCGCAAAGGCGCCAAGACAGGAACGCTCGCGAAAACGGATTCTTCGTATCGTTACCGAACGTTTTCCGCAGACCGTATGCACGTTAACAGGAGAGAATTGTATGGCCATCGGGAAAAAAGACTGGATATTCATCGCCATCGTCGGCGCGGTGCTGCTCATCTTCATCGCCATCTCGGGGGAGGAAAAGACCAAGAAAGTCCCCCTTGACGACAAACACCGCCCCTCCTACGAGATTTTCCAAAAGACAGGCAGCAAGATGGAGGCGGACAAGGGGTGCCCCGCCTGTCATTACGAGCCGGGAGGGGTGCCGTTTCCGGAAAAGCACCCGGTCAAGCCGAAGGATGGGCCCATGCGCTGCCTCTTCTGTCACAAGCTGCAAAAGTAATGCGGCTTTTCCGCAATCTCTGCGTTGATCTTCGGGATTCCTTGTGCGGCGTAGCGCTGCTACGCCTCCGCGTCATCCCTCAATCGCCTTGACCTTGCGAAAAATCCACATTACAGTGCGGCAACAACTCATCACCCCGACCTACACAATCGTCACTATGAGCACACTGAACCTGACGGCAGAACTGGAACGGCTGATCAAGGATATCACTGACCGGGTTCCGGAACTGGGGCACATCGACCCCCAGCGACTGCTCCTCTGCGTCACCAGCACCCGCGGAGGCGGGGTGCATGGCACCTACGCCAAGATCCACCCTCTGCGCTTCGCCGGAGGGGCCACCAGCCGGACCATCAGGCGACGCCGGCGCACCTTCACCTGCACCATGCCGGCCGTCACCTTCCAGGGGCGGGAGATGCTCTACCTCATCTACTTCCTCGTCCCCCGCTTCCTCGATCTCCCCTTGCGGGAGAAGCTCATCACCGTCTTCCACGAACTCTACCACATCGCGCCCGAATGCAACGGCGACCTCCGCCGCTTCCCCGGCCGCAACTACGCCCACGGCCGTTCCACCAAGGCGTACAACGCCCGCATGGCCGAACTGGTCGATGTCTATCTGGCACAACCGGAGGCAAAGGACCTGGCCAGTTTCCTCGACGGCGACATGGATACTCTCCGGGCGCGCCACGACAAGGTCCTTGCCCGGAAATACCCGGTGCCGAAGCTGCTGGTTTCCGCCTGACCGTCTATCCCCGCTTCAGCAACTCTTCGGCAGTGGGAATATCTTCCTCGGCAACCATTATCTCCAGGGGGCCGATCCCCGGCTCCCCGCTCCGGCGCAGGAAGTATTCCACTCCCCCCTTCCGCAGCACCCTCTCCACCCGGACCTGTTCCCCCTCATCCTTGGGATCATAGAATCGCACCATGGTGTTTCTCCTTTCCGCACATTGATACGTTGCCAACCTCTAAGAGGGGGCGGGGGTTCTCGTGGAGAAAAGAGTCCCGCAGAAAAACGCCTCTCGGAATCGAAGCGAAAGCATCTGAAACAGCAGTCTGTCTGCCAGAAAGCGGGCCAGTGACGCTTGGCTCTTTTCGGAGGGAGAGCCCCCGCCCCCTTTAGCATCATATTCCCCCTGAAAAGTATAGCAAAGCGGAACGGTCATGCTATCCTCCATCTTGACTGCCGCCCCATTTTCCCCTACAACGGATAGAGCACGACACCTGACCGCAACGGAGAAGCCATGCACCGCTATTTCGACTTCGCCCGCCACGAAACGAGCTACCGCCAGGAAACCATCGCGGGGATAACCACCTTCCTCACCATGGCCTACATCATCATCGTCAACCCGGCGATCCTTGAGGCGGCAGGCATCCCCAAGGGGCCGTCCATGACCGCCACCATCATCTCCGCCGCCTTCGGCACGCTGGTGATGGGGGTCTACGCCAAGCGCCCCTTCGCCATCGCCCCCTACATGAGCGAAAACGCCTTCATCGCCTATACCGTGGTGAAAGTCCTCGGCTACTCCTGGCAGACGGCGCTGGGGGCCATCTTCATCGCCGGAGCCCTCTTCACGGTCCTTACGGTATTCAAAGTCCGGAGCTGGCTGGCCGACGCCATCCCCTCCTGCCTGAAGTTTAGCTTCTCCGTCGGAATCGGCCTCTTCCTCACCTTCATCGGCCTGAACGAAACGGGAATCGTCGCCCTCGGGGTGGCCGGCGCACCGGTCTGCCTCGGCAAGGTGAACACCGCACCGGTCCTCCTCTCCATCCTGGGATTCGCGGTCATCGCCTGGCTCATGGTGAAGCGGATTCATGGCGCCATCGTCATCGGCATCCTCACGGCAACGGTCCTCTCCTTCATCCTCGGCATCACCCCGCTCCCCCGGGAACTGGTCAGCCTCCCCCCCGACCCGACCCCCATCTTCATGCAGCTGGACATAAGGGGTGCGCTCTCCCCCCAGGCCCTGCCGGTGGTGCTCATCATCTTCGTCATGGCCTTCGTCGATACGGTGGGAACCCTCATCGGCCTCTCGTCGCGGGCTGGACTCCTGGATGAAAACGGCAACCTCCCGGAGATCGAAAAACCGATGCTGGCCGACGCCCTTGCCAACATGGTGGCGCCGGTCCTCGGCACCACGACCACCGGCGCCTACATCGAATCGGCGGCCGGCATCGAGGAAGGGGGCCGGACCGGCTTCACTTCCCTGGTGGTGGCCGGGCTGTTCCTTCTCTCCCTCTTCTTCGCCCCGCTCTTCACCGCCGTCCCCCCCCACGCCTACGGGACTGCCCTCATCATCATCGGCGTCTTCATGATCAGCCCCATCACCAGGATCGACTTCAGCGACTACACCGAGCTGATCCCCGCCTTCCTCACCATCGTCCTGATCAGCTTCACCTACAACATCGGTGTCGGCATGACCGCCGGGCTCCTCTCCTACCCGCTCCTCAAGACCCTCACCGGCAGGGGGAAAGAGGTGCGGGCCGGCATGTGGGTTCTGGCCGCCCTGTCACTGTCGTTCTACATCTTCTATCCCTACAAATAGACAAAAAAAGGGGTGCGCCGGCATTGCCGCGCACCCCTTTAACTGATGCTCCATAATCAGTGAGGGGAGAGCGCCCCGTTGCGCTCAGAGTTTCCTCGTGCTGCCGCTGTAAGGCTCATTTCGCGCCGGCCATTCGGCCGGCTCTGCTCAATTTCGCCCACAGCGGCTAGCACTCGGACACATTCGCTCCACGAGGCACTCTCCCCTCACGCACTCACCATTCACCATTCACGCATTCACCTGTTGCCAAAAGGGGCTAGAGCTTCCCCAGCACCTTCAGCAGATGGGGAACCATCTGCTTCTTGCGGGACATGACCCCCTTCAGCTCGTAGAGATGGGGCTCCAGCTGGGGGTAGTCCATGACATGGGCAAGTGCCTTTCCCCCCTCCACGAG
The DNA here is from genome assembly GCF_018476905.1 of Geomobilimonas luticola. Lineage (GTDB taxonomy): Bacteria > Desulfobacterota > Desulfuromonadia > Geobacterales > Geobacteraceae > Geomobilimonas > Geomobilimonas luticola. Next base: position 911,675 of record NZ_JAHCVK010000001.1, on the reverse strand, counting down.
GAAGAGGGTGGTTTCCGAATAGATATCGGTCACCATGAGCCCCGCCAGTTGCAGCCCGTCCCGCTCCTTGATCCGCGCCAGTGCCTGCCGCAGCTCGTTCTTCTGGCTGTGGAACTCGTCGAAACCGATCACTTCCACCTGGCCGACGCCAAAGGCGCCGCCGCTGCCGGAAAAGCTCTTGAAATCGGTGGTTATCACCTTTTCCGGCGAGCCGTAGCTCGCAAGCCCGGAACTGGCTGAAAATATCTCCCGGCCGAAGGCGAGATGGTCCATCCCTCCCTTCGTTTCCAGCCAGAGCGCCAGCTCCCGGTCCTGGTCGGTCGTGGTGGGGGACTTGAGAATGACCGTGTCGGACAACAGACCGGCCAGGAGGAGCGCCGCGATCTCCGTCGGCGGCTCGACCCCCTGCTGGCGGTAGAGGGTTGCCACCAGGGTACAGGTGCTCCCCACCGGCGAGGCGATGAAGGAGATCGGCTGGTTGGTCGGGGGATTTCCCAGCTTGTGGTGGTCGATCACTTCCAGGATCTCCACCTCCTCGGCGCCGGGGACCGCCTGGACCAGCTCGTTGTGATCCACCAGGATGAGCGCATAGGGAACCGTGGCAAGGAGGGACGACTTGGTGGCGATACCGGCCAGGGTGCCGTCTTCTTCCACCACCACCACCGCAGATTCTCCCCCGTGGAGAAGTTTCAGGCGAAGGTGGGAGAGGGGCTCGGCGACGCCGACCTGTTCGAATTTCCCCTCGGCGAAGTGGCCGACCGGCGTGGAAAGCCTCGCCAGCCAGGCGGCAGTCGCCGTGTCGAAGGGTGTGCTGATGAGCGTGACGCCGCTTGCCGTGGCCAGCTGCACCAGTTCCTCCTCCACCGCAAGTCCGCCGGTGACGACGAGGAGGCGCACCCCCTTCTCGATGGCAGCCTGTTGGATGGTGCGACGGTTTCCGGTCATGATGAGGAGGGATGCGGGGTCATACCCGTCAATGCGGGCCGAGAACGACTCTTCGAGCATGGCGCCGATGAAGAGGTGGAGGTGTTCCATCTCCCCAACCGGACTGCCGGCGAGGAACGTGCCCTGCAGACAGTGGCAAAGGGATTCGAGGGAGGTGTCGACCCCCCGCAGCCGGTCCTGTCCGGTCAGGAGATACTTCTCCGACAGTTTGAGGAGCGAGACGAGTCCGGTCGGTATTCCTGCGCCGTCCACCACCGGCAGCACCCGGATGTTGTTCTGGTGGAACAGTTCCAGCCCCTTCAGCAGGGGGGTGGCGGCATCGACCGTTACCGGGGTGCGCTGGAGCACGTCCCGGACCTTGGGGTGGACATCCGCCAGATAGAGGGGAGGTTGAAGCCCGAGCCTGTCGAGGATGAAGCGGGTCTGGGGGTTCGGCTCGCCGGCCATGGCCGCCACCACATTCGACCACCCCTGCCGGCGCTTCAGCTCGGCATAGGCGATGGCGGACGCCACGGAATCGGTGTCCGGGTTCTTGTGGCCGATGACGTAAACTTTCTTTTCCATGGGGAGTCCTTGCGGTTTTGCTGGAGTTTTTCGCCCGGCAGGGCTACAATGCCCGCGCCTGAATTCCACGAGAGAGGTCCTGCATGCTGCACGAAGCAATCAACTGGCTCCTGACAACCATCGGCGCCCTGGGGTATCCAGGCATTTTCCTGCTCATGGCCATGGAGAGTTCGGTCATCCCCATCCCCAGCGAACTGGTGATGCCCCCCGCCGGCTATCTCGCCCAGCAGGGGGAGATGAACATGCTCGCCGCCATCCTCTGCGGGACGGTGGGAAGCCTGGTCGGCGCCTACGCCAACTATTTCGCGGCCCACTACCTGGGAAGGCCGCTCCTCCTCAAGTACGGGAAATATGTCTGGATAACTGAAGAAAAGTTCGCCAAAGTAGAAACATTCTTCCACAAACATGGTGAGATTTCAACCTTCATCGGCCGACTTCTCCCCGTGATCCGCCACCTCATTTCACTCCCCGCCGGGCTTGCGGGAATGCACCATACCAAGTTCTGCATCTACACCCTCCTGGGTGCCGGCATATGGTGCACGGTGCTCACCTGGATCGGCTACTTCATCGGCCAGAACCAGGAGCTCATCATGAAGTACTCCCACCAGGCGGTCATCGGCGTGGTGCTCTTCAGCGTGCTGCTCGTCGCGGTCTACGTCTGGCGGCACCGGCGGAAGGCGGCGCAGGAATAAAAATGGGGCCCAGACGGCCCCTTCATAACGATTTATGCAAAAACCCCCGACAGCCATCTGCCGGGGGTTTTTGTTGTGATCAAGCAGTAAATGCCTACTTCGGCACCTTTTCCCAGTCCTCCAGGAACTTCTTGATCCCCGCGTCGGTCAAGGGATGCTTGGCGAGCTGCATGATGACCGAGTAGGGGATGGTGGCGACATCGGCGCCGATGAGGGCTGAGTTCAGGACGTGGACCGGGTTCCGGACGCTCGCCACGATGATTTCGGCGGTGTAGCCGTAGTTGTCGAAGATGGTCCGGATCTCCTCGATGATCCCCATGCCGTCCTGGGAGATGTCGTCCAGCCGGCCGACGAAGGGAGAGACGTAGGTGGCGCCGGCCTTGGCGGCCAGGAGCGCCTGCATCGGGGTGAAGATGAGGGTGACGTTGGTCTTGATCCCCATGTCAGACAGGGTTTTGGTCGCCTTCAGCCCTTCCGGGGTCATGGGGAGCTTGATGACGATGTTCTTGTGGAGCTTGGCCAGTTTCTTCGCTTCCTTGATCATCCCGTCGTGATCGAGGGAGATTACCTCGGCGGAGATGGGACCGTCCACGATGGCGGTGATCTCCTTGATCACCTCCTCGAACTTGCGCCCCGACTTGGCGATGAGGGACGGATTGGTGGTAACGCCGTCCACCACACCCAGCTCGTGGGCTTCGCGGATCTCTTTGACGTCGGCAGTGTCGATAAAAAACTTCATTGTTCCTCCGGGGAAACGCGCTTTTTTCGCAATCTCTACGTAAGTCTTCGGGTTCGCTTGTGCGGCGTAGCGCTGTTTATGCCCGCCGTTTGGGTACTACGCCTCCGCGCTCTCCCTCGACAGCCTTGATCTTGCGAAAAAATCACGTTTCATGTTTGTGGTATGTATGGTGCCAAAAAATCTTATTTTTGTTCCAGCTTATCCCTGTATTTCTCCAGACACTCCATGGAACAGAAGTAGACCCGCTCCCCCTCCACCAGGCCGATAACCGCATCGTCCTCGGTCACGTAGGTGCCGCAGACCGGGTCCTTGTGGGTTTCCTCACCGGCCGGTTTCGCCGCTTCCACTTCCTTGCGGGCGCGCCCCTTGAACATCAGGTAGACGCAGTAACCGATGAGTGCCCAGATCAGAAATCGCACGATACTGTATTCCCTATATCCTGGTGACCCGCTCGTCCGATTTGAGCGCGGTCAGCAGCCCGGCCACGGTTGTCTGCAGCAGGGGATGGATGAATTCCGGGGCAATCTCGGCAAGCGGCACCAGCACGAAGCGCCGTTCGTGGAGACGGGGGTGGGGAATGACCAGGTTTTCCTCAGCCACCACCTGCCTGCCATAGAAAAGGATATCCAGGTCCATGGTCCGCGGTCCGTTGGGAACGGTGCGCCGGCGATGGAAGACATCGGTTTCGATCCCCTGCAGCCGGCCCAGGAGTTCCCGGGGGTCGAATGCCGTCTCCAGTCTCAGGACGGCGTTGAGGAAGCTGTCCTGCTCCACCCCTCCCACCGGCTCCGTGTCGTAAAAGCTGGAAAGGGCCGTGATGCGGCACCCGGGCAGCTTGCCGATCTCCGCGACCGCGCGCAGCAGGTTCAGTTCCCGGTCCCCCTGGTTGGAGCCGAGGGATATAAACACATCGCTTTCCACAGGTCCGATTAGAACACATATCGCCGCATTTTTCAACGGGAACGGGATTAGGGAACGTTATCGAACGGGTTATCATTCCTGAGGAATCCCTCCAGAATCTCGTACGTCTCGCCGGGTCGCTCCTCGTGGGGGTTGTGGCCGCAGCAGGGAACTACCGTCAGCAGTGACCCGGGGATGGCGGCGTGGAGTTTTTCACCGTGGCGCGGCCGGATGATCCGGTCATGCTCGCCCCAGATAATGAGGGTAGGAACGGCAATGGCCGGATAGCGGTCGGGGAGATGGGCATATCGCTCGGGAACAAGCTGGCGGCAGGTGGTGATGAAGACATAGCCGATCCCCCGCCGGCCGAAACAGGTCATGTAGCGGGCGATCCGCTTCGCCGTGATGGCTCGGTGGTCGTAGAACACATGTTCCAGGGTGTAGCGGACCATGAAACGGAGGGGCAGGAGGTGGAGGATGCTCCATCCGAGGAGGGGGTTCCTCAACCAGCGCATGATGCGCGGCAGCCGCTGGGGGTAGGCGGCCGGCGCAATGAGGACGAGCCGGCCGACGATGTCGTCCTTTCCTCCGTCACGGGCCTGCAAACAGGTAAGCAGTGCGATCCCGCCCCCCAGTGAGTGACCGACAAGCACCACGTTCGACAAACCCATCCGTTCCAGGAAGGCGGTCACGATGGCGGCCTGATCTTCCATGGTGTAGCGGCGGTCCCGGGGCTTTGATGAAAAGCCGAACCCTTTCAGATCGAGGAGATAAAGCGTGTGGCTCTCTTGCGGGAAAAAAGGGACAAGGTCGTGCCAGGTGGTGAGAGCGGCAGCAAAGCCGTGGAGAAAGACGACGGGGGTCGGACCGTGGCCGTGACGCTCGTAGGCGATCTCCACGGTGGCGGAGTAGGAAAAGATTTCCCTGGGGTTTCCCGGTTCAGACATGGCGGGCTGTTTCCCGAATCTCACGCCTCGGCGCTGATCGCCGCGATGGCATCAAGCACCACCCCGTCGTACTTATCCTGGGCCAGGGCCAGCGCCACGGGGGGTATCTTGATGAGCGACTTGACGAGGCCGAAACGCATGTCCCGGGGAAGACAGTCCAGATAGGCCACCAGGTTTTCCTCCTGGGGCTCGGTGAGCCCCGGCGCTGACTGCAGGAGGGTGACGAGCTCGTTCATGGTCGCAGCCTGGGCGTCGTCACGCTGACCGGCAGCCTCTTCCGCCACGGCCGGCCAGTTGTCGAGCACCTGGGCAGCCGCAACCGGCCGGTTCAGACGGTCCGCGCACCAGCGGAGAAAGGTGATGGCCGCCTCCTTCCCGACGATGCCGGCATAGACTTCCATCTCCAGCTCTTTCGGGAAGCGGCAGAGTCGACGCAGGGTGCTCACCATCTCCCATCCCCGTTCCGTCGGCTCCACCTCCATGTCGAGGGGGCTACCCTGGCGGGAGAGGAAATGGGGATTGCCGGCCAGGAACCCTCGCACGCCGCTGTCCAGCTCCCGGCTCAGGGCATAGCGGGCCCAGCAGCCGTAGTCGGTCTCCACGTAGAGCATCACCATCCGGTCGATGAGCGCCCGGTCGAGGGTGGCGACCTGGTACGTGCCGTCGGGGGGGTTGATGGTCACTACCACCTTGTGGCGGGGGTGAAGCTTGTGGGTGTGAAGCGCCCGTTGCTGCCCCTCGGCGGGGGGCTCCACGAACTGGAAGATCGCCTGGAGGGTATCCTCCTGCTGGGCCCGGTTCAGCTCGTCGCAGTGGACGATGGTCTCCGGTGCCTCGTCGGCGGGCCACCAGGAAGGACGGGACCAGTGCATCACCTTCCCCTCCCGGTACGGTATCCCCACCAGGTCACCTACCTCCATCTGTCCGAGCCGGAGCGGCACATAACTCCGGCCGATCTCCCGGCAGACCTGGATGATGCCGGCGGTCTTCCCCACCCCACGGTGTCCCACGACGCAGGGGGTCAGGTCGGTCTTGGTCAGGATTTCCCGCAGGACGGCTTTCATCTGTTCCACATTCATGGCTGGCCAATCTCTTCCTTGCATGGCCGGCAGCAGCCGGCGTGATAACGCCATGATATGGCGCAATTTTTCAATGGTACCCCCTACCCTTTCCGGGGGTCAACAGTTTTTTCCGGCCCGACAAAGGGGATATGGCCATCTTCATCCGCCCGGCTGCCAGAACCCATGGTAGCTGAACGGTACATGGTGGTCGAGATGGATCTTTGCCAGGGGCCCCTCCTCCGGCCGTTCCGCCGCAAGCACCGCCAGGTAGCTCCGGCGGGTCCGGCTGTCGTACACCTCCGTGGCCAGCCACCCCGGTTCCCGGGGATCGTCAGGATCATAGCGATGGCCGGGGAAAGGGATGAAGACCGGCTCGCTGCAGTAGCTCCCCGCCCCGAAGTCGCAGCTCACGGTGGCCCCGGTCGCCATGTCGATGCGGGTGATGATGGACCAGAAGAACTCCCCCGGCCGGCATTTCCCCACGTAACCGATCCGGTAGGGATGGCAGAGGTGGAGATCGTTGATCCGGGGCCATTCATAGCTCCCCCGGTCGAGGATCTCCTGGTGGATGGTCCGCCGGCCGGGGTCGATCCGGTAGCGGCGCAGTTCGCCGGGATACTGATAATTCCCCCGGCGCCCCTCCATCACCGCGAAGGCGACCGGGTCGCTGCCGATCACATGGTCCGGGTCGGCATAGCCGATGAAATCGGCGACGATCTCCCCCTGCCGCTCCCAGGCATTGAAGGAGTGCCACATGAAGCAGGCGTCCGTCGTCAATCTTAGCGGCGGACTGTTCCCCTCCCGTTCCAGCACAAGGATCTCGCTTCCCTGCTCCGGTCGCCAGGTGAGGGACTCGGCCATGCTCTCCCGGCCGAGGAGAAAGCTCCAGACGCCGACCTCAACCGGCTGAAGGTTGAAGATCACGTGCCGGTCGGAAACGAAGAAATCATGGAAATAGAGATTGCGCGGCAGGTCCATGGCCCGATAGCGCCGCAGGGAGCCGTCGGCGGCGAACTGCGTGAGGTGAAGACGGGGAGACGGCCCGTACTGTATGCCGAACAGCAGCCATTCGCCGGTCCGCCGGTCGATCTTGCTGTGGGCCGAGAAGAGGACACCATCCGCCGGCATGCCGAGGCGGCTTTCCCCGATGGTCGCCAGGGTGGCCGGGTCGAGTTCGTAGGGAAAGCTCGACTCGTCGAAGGCGTAGAGCCGGTTGTTCCGCAGGTAAACGGTGATGCCGGCCTGGCTCAGCAGCCTGTCCACCGCCCAGACATTGGCCCACCAGCCGCCGGGTGCCTGGGTGCTCCAGGAGGGATAGAGGAACGTGCCGGCCTTCTCCTCATCCACGAATCTGCGGGTCCGGACGAAGCGGTTCTGGTAGCGTACCCCCTCCGGGTGGAAGCGGAACGCCTGCACCATCCCGTCGCCGTCAAGGAGGGTCCGCTTGCGCAGCACCCCCCGTTCGAACAGCCCCGGTCCGTTCCGGTAGAGGACCCCGCGGACCTCCGTCGGCAGCCGTCCCTCCACCGACGCGAGATAATCGTTCTCGGCGGCCAGGGAGGTGGCCAGCCCCAGGTAGGGGCGATCTGCATCGCCGAAATCGGGGAAGATCCCTTTTTTCAAGGGGGGATGGGAAGCGCAGGAAGGAAGGAGGAAGGCACCCCCCACACCCCCGGCAAGTTGAAGGAATTGACGACGGGTCGGCATCGGTTCTCCGGAATGTGTACTCACGTCCCATTATAGCAGCTTTTCCCCGCCACTGCCGACAGCCATGCCGGCCCCTTCGGCAGATGATTTTTCCTGCACCGCTCTCCCGTTTGCGGTAAACTGGTGACAGGCAGAACATGAGGTACAGCGGGAGCCCGGGGCAGGTGCCGTTTCCCGTTGACCTCCATGATGCACCAGGGAGGCACTATGAAGGAAATGAAATTGACGTTACCGGAACTGGCGCTCATCGCAGGGACCCGTGGCGCTCTCGGGGCGGGTGTCGCCCTGCTGCTCGCCGACCGCCTCACGAAGGAGCAGCGCCGTTCGGTGGGGTGGACGCTGTTCCTCGTCGGTGCCATCAGTACCGTTCCCCTCGCCATGGAGGTGTACGGCAAGCGGGACGGTTGCGGTGAGCGGTAAGGACAAGGTCGGGAAATGGGCATGAACCGGCCTGAAGGTGACTGTCGCCAGCCACCCCCTCACGGGCTTCTCCAGGGAATAGCCCAGTTCAACAACGGGGAGTGGTACGACTGCCACGAAACCCTCGAAGATCTCTGGATCGGCGAGCCGGGGCTCATTCGGGACATGTACCAGGGAATCCTGCAGATTGCGGTCGGCCTGCACCACTGGCGGGAGGGGAACTACGGGGGCTCGGTATCGCTGCTGCGCAAGGGGGTCGGGTTGCTGGGACACGTGGAGAGAGATTGCCATGGGGTGGACCTGGCGGCACTGATGGAAGATGCGGACCGCCTGCGGGAACGGCTTGAGGCACTGGGACCGGAACGGATGGGGGAACTGGAGCGGGATATGCTCCCCCGCATCCGCCTGCTCGGCTGACGGACGTTACTCGTTCAGGTCCTCCGGGAGGAAGCTCTCCGGCTCGGGGCCACCCTTGCCGCTGACGATGTTTTCAGCCCAGCTGTCGATATTCTTCCTGACCACCGCCTCGACGCTTCGCTCCAGCTGCTCCTGACGCACCTTGGCGTAACCGGGAAGCTGCCGGACTTCATAGTGGACATGGGGACCGGTGGAACGCCCCGTATTGCCGGAGAGGGCCAGCACCGTGGAAGTATCGACCTTCTGTCCCGGCTGAACCTTGATCTCCCCGTTGTGGCCATAGATGGAGATATAGCCGTTGCCATGGTCCACGGCGACCATGTTGCCGTACCCCTTGTACAGCCCGGCAAAATAGACCGTCCCCACCTGGGTCGGATAGACAGGGGTCCCCAGCGGGACGGCGATGTCCACGCCATTATGATGCATCATCCTGCCGCTCCCGAAGGGGTCGAGACGCCAGCCGATGCCGGAGGTGACCGTTCCGCAATCCACCGGCAGCTGGCGTGCCGCCAGAGCACCGGTCGGCAGAGCAAGCAGCAGGACGGCACACCATATCCGCAAATTTTTCATACCTTCACCATCTCCTTCATAACCATTCGATACATTCCAGTTATACCCCGTCATAACCGGGAAGGTCAACCCCACCCGCGCAAACGGCCGCCGGCCGGCGATCTCCGCCACATTGCAATGCATCACCGACGTGGTATAACTCCACCTGTAGGTAAACCGACAGCAAAAACCGGGCCGCTTGTGCCCAGGAGGTGAACCATGAAAGTTCTGCTCCCTCTTCTCGTGATCCTGCTTTTCACCTGCACCGCCGAAGCGAAGGTCCGGACCAAGGCCATCGACTACCGCCACGGCGACACCCTGCTCCAGGGGTACCTGGCCTGGGATGACAGCGTGAAGGGAAAACGCCCCGGTGTGCTGGTGGTGCATGAATGGTGGGGACACAACGCTTACGTCCGGCATCGCGCCGAGCAGCTGGCAAAACTCGGCTACATAGCCTTCGCTCTGGACATGTACGGCAAGGGGGTGCTCGTCAAGACCCCCGAAGAGGCGGGAAAGCTGGCGGGACAGTTCAAGAATGACCGCCCCCTGGGGCGCGCCCGGGCCCGGTCGGGGCTCGATGTCCTGCTGCAGCAGAAGATGACCGATCCCGCACGGGTGGCTGCCATCGGCTACTGCTTCGGCGGCACTACGGTCCTGGAGATGGCACGGGGTGGTGCGCCGCTGGCGGGGGTGGTGAGCTTCCACGGCAATCTGGACACGCCGCTCCCTGCCAAGCCCGGGGCCATCAAGGCGAAGGTCCTCGTCCTCCACGGCGCCGACGACCCCTTCGTTCCGGCACAGCAGATTGCGGCCTTCGAGGACGAGATGCGCCAGGCGGGAGTGGACTGGCAGCTCGTCAAGTATGGCGGAGCGGTCCACAGCTTCACCAACCCGGAAGCGGACGGCTATCACCTGAAGGGAGCCGCCTACAACAAGAAGGCGGATATGCGTTCCTGGGAAGCGATGCGGGTGTTTTTCGGGGAAATCTTCCGGCAGATTTCCGCGCCATCGAATTTCAAAGTGGAATGATATGAGTGTCGGTTTGGCTTTTCAAGCTTGGGACGTATTAAGGGAGCCGTACTGCTCCGCGTGGTAGGAACTCCGGACGTAGGGGCCGCTCTCCACGTGGGCGAACCCCATGGTCAGTGCCTTCTCCCGGTACTGCTCGAACTCCGCCGGCTCGACGAAGCGCTCTACCGGCTGGTGCCCCTTGCTCGGTGCAAGGTATTGCCCGAGGCTCAGATACGCGCACCCCACCCTCCGCAGGTCGGCCAGTACCTCCATAACCTCACCTTCCTCCTCACCAAGGCCGAGCATGAGCCCCGACTTGGTGGGGAGGTCTGGTGCCAGTTCCCGCAGCGTTGCCAGGACACGGAGGGAGCGCATGTAGTCGGCCCCCTGGCGGATATGGTAGAGACGGGGGACCGTTTCCAGGTTATGGCCGACGATGTCGGGCCGGGCCGCCACCACCACGGCAAGGCTGGCCCGTTCCCCCTGGAAGTCGGGGACGAGAAGCTCGATGCGCGTCTCAGGAGCACTCTCCCGGATGGCCACAACCGTCGTCGCGTAATGCTCTGCTCCCCCGTCCGGCAGGTCGTCCCGGGTCGGGCTCGTTATCACCACGTGCCTGAGGCCGAGACGGACGACCGCTCCCGCCACACGCCCCGGTTCGGCCGGGTCCACCGGTTCCGGCGCCTCTTTGGTGACGTTGCAGAAGGAGCAGAGGCGGGTGCAGAGCCGACCGAGGATGAGGAAGGTCGCCTGACGCTGGCGGAAGCACTCGGAGATGTTGGGGCAGTGGGCCTCCTGGCAGACCGTGTGGAGTCGCAGATCCCCCAGGAGCCGCTCCATGTCGGCGTGGGCAGCGGGCGATATCTTCTTCTGCAGCCATTCCGGCCGGCGGGTGATCTTCATGTCTCTCTTCCTTCCCGATTCCATCCGTCGGTTTCGTACTTCTCCCGCTGCAGCTTTTCCGCCAGGGCAGCTTCGGCGGCAGTGAGCCCCTCTTCGCGAAGTTCGACCCCCAGGTTTTCCCGGAACGCCGTCACGAGCACCCCCTTGAGCCGCTCCACCGGCAGCGTCACCCCCAGCTCCGCCAGGCTGGCGGTCCCTTCTTCCACCCCCGCCGGTCGTTCCCGGAGAAAGGGGAGTGCCATGGCAACCCTGTTTTCCAGCGGAATGGAGCCGTGCTGGAAAATCGTCTCCCGGACGCGGCGCTGGGCATTCCCCCCCACCTTCCGGCCACCGACGACGATATCGTACTCCTCCTTGCCGGCGAAGCAGAAGGGGGTCCGCCCCCCCAGCCGCCCGTGGCCGGAATGCCGGTCGACGGCGAAGGAGGCATCGAGGCCGAGCTGTCGGTAGGCAAGGAGCAGGAACCCGCAGAGAGAGCGGAACGCACCCTTGACGGAGGTGGCATCGGGGATGTGGCGCTGGGTGCAGACGATACTGTAGGTCAGCTCGGCGGCGTGGTAGATGACCCCACCCCCCGTCACCCGCCGGACCACCGGGATCCCCGCCTCCCGGCAGCGGTCCAGGCGCAGAACCTCCTCCGCCACCTGGAATTTCCCCAATGAAAAAGCCGGTGGCTCCCACCCGTAGAGGCGGAGCACCGGCGGGGAAACGGCCGGGTCGAAACTGTCGAGGAGCGCCTCGTCCACCGCCATATTGGCAGGGCCGGAAAGGGAGCCGGTATCGATGAGGCGCCAGTGGCAAGGGGAACTGTTCATAGCGGAGCTGCGGGAAAGGGGTGGGAGGAACTCCCCACCCCGCCCATCGTTACCATTTCATGTGACAGACGTTCTGCTCCCGCGCCGCCTTGGTCTCGTCGAGACGGGAGACCGGCATGGAGACCGGCGCCGTATGGAGGGCTTCCGGGTCCTTCTCCGCCGCCGCGGCCGCCTCCCGCATCACCGCGATGAAGGCGTCCATGGTCGCCTTGCTCTCGGTCTCGGTCGGCTCGATCATGATCGCATCCTTGACGATGAGGGGGAAGTAGACCGTGGGGGGATGGTATCCCCGGTCGATGAGGTACTTGGCGATGTCGATGGCGTGCACCCCGTGCCTGAGCTGCTTGCCCGCCGAGAAGACGCACTCGTGCATGCAGGTCTGGTCGTAGGGGAGGTCGTAGTAATCCTTCAACTGGCTCATGATGTAGTTGGCGTTCAGGACCGCCTGCTCGCTCACCTGGATGAGCCCCTCCCGGCCGAGCATGGCCATGTAGGCGAAGGCCTTGACCATCACCCCGAAGTTGCCGAAGAAGTTGGCGGTCCGGCCGATGCTTGCGGGGCGGTCCGTTTCCAGGGCGTAGCTGTCGTCATCTTTCTTGACGATCCGCGGCATGGGGAGGAAAGGAACGAGGGACGTCTTCACCCCCACCGGACCGCTCCCCGGCCCGCCGCCGCCGTGGGGGGTGCCGAAGGTCTTGTGGAGGTTGACATGGATCACGTCGAACCCCACGTCTCCCGGCCGCACCTTCCCCAGGATGGCGTTCAGGTTGGCGCCGTCGTAGTACATGAGGGCGTCGTGGGCATGGGCGATGTCGGCGATCTCCCTGATATGGGGGTTGAAGAGGCCGAGGGTGTTGGGGCAGGTCATCATGACCGCCGCCACCTCGTCGTTCATCGCCTGCCGGAACAGCTCCAGGTCCATGTCGCCGTAGGGGGCGGTCGGGACGGTGATGATCTCGTACCCCACCATGGCGGCGGATGCCGGGTTGGTGCCGTGGGATGAGTCGGGGACCACCACGTACTTCTTCCTGTTCCCCTTCGCCTTGTGGTAGGCGGCGATGAGCATGATGCCGGTCATCTCGCCGTGGGCGCCGGCCAGGGGCTGGGTGGTCACCTCGTCCATGCCGGTGATCTCCGCCAGCCACCTCCCCAGTTCATGGAGCATCCCGAGGGAGCCCTGGCTGAACCGCTCGCCGGTGGGGAGAAGCGCCGTCATGGGGTGGTAGGGGGAGAAAAGGCCGGCGGCGTTCTCCAGCACCTTGGCGTTGTACTTCATGGTGCAGGAGCCGAGGGGGTAGAAGTTGGTGTCCACCGAGAAGTTGCGCCGCGACAGGTTGGTGTAGTGGCGCACCACGTCCAGTTCGCTCACCTCGGGAAGACCGGCCGGCTCGTCCCGGAGCAGGCCGGCGGGGAGGTCGGCTGCCCGGGGGACGTCGGCGGCCGGCAGTTTCACGCCGGGGCGACCGGCAACGGATTGTTCGTAGATCAGTTTCATAGCGCCCTCTCCAGTTCCCTGGCCAGGGCCAGTATCTCGTCCTTGGTCCGCTTCTCCGTCACCGTCACCACCAGGCAGTTCTCCATCCCCGGGTAATAGGCCGCGAGCGGTACGCCGGCAGCGGTATGGGACTGGAGGAGCTTCGCCACCACCTCGTCGGCGTTTTTCGGCAGCGCCAGGGTGAACTCGTTGAAGGTGGCGCCGCGGTTGACGACGGTCACACCATTGATGGCGGCGAGGGTGCTCTTGGCGAATTCCGCCTTGTCATGGTTGAGCCGGGCCAGTTCCGCGAACCCCTGCTTGCCGATGCTGGCGAGGAAGATGAGGCCGCGCAGGGCACAGAGGCTCTGGTTGCTGCAGATGTTGGAGGTCGCTTTGTGGCGCTTGATGTGCTGTTCCCGGGCCTGGAGGGTGAGGACGAAGCCGCGCCGCCCCTCCTTGTCCACCGTCTCGCCGATGATCCGTCCCGGGAGGTTCCGGATGTACTTCTTGGTGGTGGCGATGAAGCCGAAGGAGGGACCGCCGAAGGAGAGGGGATTCCCCAGGCTCTGGCCGTCACCCACCACGATGTCGGCCCCCATGGCGCCGGGGCTTTGCACCAGCCCGAGGGATATGGGGTAGACCGACGCCACCAGGAGCGCCCCCTTGGCGTGGGCGGCATCCGCCAGGCCGGTGAGGTCGTCCAGGGTGCCGAAGAAGTTGGGATTCTGCACCAGCACCGCGGCGGTCTGGTCGTCCAGGGCAGCCAGCAGCGCCGCCCGATCCGTGCCCCCCTGCTGCGGGGCGATCTCGACGATCTCCACGTCGAGATTGTCAAGGTAGGTCCGCACCACCTGCCGGGTGAAAGGGCTCACCCCGCCGTCCATGACGAGCCGGTTCCGGTTGGTCACCCGCAGGGCCATCATGGCCGCCTCCGCCAGGGCCGTCGCCCCGTCGTAGAGGGAGGCGTTGGCGACCTCCATCCCGGTCAGGCGGCAGATGGCGGTCTGGTACTCGAACAGCGCCTGGAGGGTCCCCTGGGAACATTCGGGCTGGTACGGAGTATAGGCGGTATAGAACTCGGCCCGCCCCGAGAGGTGGTCCACCACCGCCGGGATGATGTGATCGTAGTAGCCGCCGCCGATGAAGTTGGTCATCCCCTGGGCGTTCTGCCCTGCCAGGGACTGCATCCGCTGGAACAGCTCGAACTCCGACATCCCCTCCGGCAGGTCGAAGGAACTGGCCCGAAGCTCCGCCGGGATCGGCGCGAACAGCTCTTCCACGCTCGCCACACCGATGGCGGCGAGCATCTCCCGGATTTCGTCGGGAGTATTGGGACAGTAATGGGAATCGCTCATTCCAGACCCCGGAGATACTCGTCATAGGCGGCCCGGTCCATGAGCGCCTTCACCTCGGAGGGGTCGCTCATCTCGATCCAGGCCATCCACCCCGCATCCTCGGCCGCCTCGTTGACGATCTCCGGCCGGTCCTCCAGCGCCTCGTTCACCTTGGTCACCGTCCCGGAAACGGGGGAGTAGATGTCGCTCGCCGCCTTCACCGACTCGATGGCGCAGAGCACCTGGAACTGCTTGACCGTCTTCCCCACCTGGGGAAGCTCCACGAAGGTCACGTCCCCCAGCTGGTGGGCCGCATACTCGGTGATGCCGACGCTGGCGATCCCTTCCTTGATCTTGACCCACTCGTGTTCTTTAGTGAAATAAGTCTCAGCCATAACATTCCCCTCCCCTGTATTGTTGAGATATATAAAGTTTCTTGAACATCCGCCACAGGCAGCATCAACGTTCCCTCTCCCTGAGGGAGAGGGACAGGGTGAGGGGGAGAAACCCCTCATCCGGCTTTCAGCCACCTTCTCCCTCAGGGAGAAGGGTTCAAAACAATAAATGCACCTCGCTATGCAACTCTGGAGCAGGCTATCCGGTTAGCTTCTCAGTGAGCCGTTTTTATAGAACGGCAATTCCACCACCGTCGCCTCCATGCTCACCTTGTCGTGCATGATGGTAAGCGGAGCTCCGAGGGCGGCCACGTCGGGGCGGACGAAGCCGATGCCGACGCCGCAGCCGAGCATGGGGGAGAAGACCCCGCTCGTTACGGTGCCGATCCCTTCCCCTTCGAAGCATATCTCGTAGTGGTGGCGGGGGGAGCGGCGAGAGCCTACCTGGAAGGCGACCTTAGTCCGCTTTACCCCTTCCCGCTGCTGTTTCAGGAGCGCATCCTTCCCGACGAACGCCTTGTCGAAGTTGACGAAGGCGTCAAGCCCCGCCTCCAGCGGCGTGGTCGCCTCGTCGATGTCGCTGCCGTAGAGGCTGTACCCCACCTCCAGGCGGAGCACGTCACGGGCGCCGAGGCCGGCCGGTTTCACCCGCCCGTCCGCCAGGAGCAGGTTCCAGAGCTCCACCACCTTGTCGGCGGGGAGGAAAAGCTCGTATCCCAGTTCGCCGGTGTAGCCGGTCCGGCTGACGATCGCCTCCACCCCGAGGATGGTAGTCCTGATGAACTTGAAATAGGGGATCTGGCCGATCTCCGGGCCGAATGCGTCCACCAGCACCTGGCGGGCGAGGGGTCCCTGGAGGTCGAGCTTGCCGGTATCGGCGGATATGTTGGCGAAGAGGGCGCCATCCTTGAGGCGGGACTGGATGACGGCGAAGTCGTTGGCGATGGTGGCGGCGTTCACCACGATCATCGCCTCGTCCTCGCCGAGGCGGAAGACGATGAGATCATCGATGACCCCGCCGACATCGTTGAGGAGGAAGCCGTAGCGGGAGCGGCCGACCGGGATGGTCTTGACGGAGAAGGTGAAGACGTCCTCCAGCCCCCCCGCCTCCAGGTCCCCCTTATAGAGGAACTCTCCCATGTGGCAGATGTCGAACAGTGCCGCCTTTTCCCGGCACCAGCGGTGCTCGGCGATGATCCCCTCGTACTGGATCGGCATGTTCCAGCCGCCGAAGGGGGCAAGAAGCGCCTTGAGTCGTTCGTGTTCCGCCAGAAGCGGGGTGCTCTGCAGCTGTTCCATGGCGTTCTCCCTGGTGTGCGACATCGAATGGAGGTCCCACTGTAAAAAAATACGGACGGTTTGTAAACAGGTTTGTTGGGATTTTTTCAGGAGCGGAAGAGGCATGCACAAACCGGCTCTGGATGGGGCATTACGGGCATTATTCCCTTCGCCGTTCCCTCACCCCATGAGCCTGCGCCGCGCCGCTTCCGCCAGCTCCACCAGACCGTCCAGGGTCCGCCGGTAGAAGCGCCGGACCGGCATCCGGTTGACGAGGATATCCCCATTCGACCGCTCCAGGGTGACCCGGTCCCCCGCCGTCAGGGGGGCGGTCCGGTCGTAGAACTCGCCGCCGATGCCGAAGAGGAAGTTGTAGCGCTCCCCCGCCTCGCAGCGGCAGGAGACCACCATGACGGTGTTGAGCGGCTCGCCGCTCTTGTGGTCGAAGCGGGTGGTGGCGGTGACGAAATCCCCCTCCACCGGCCCGTTCCGTGCCAGGAGCGCCTCCACCGTCATGTTGGCGGGCTTGGTCCGCCCGAGGGACGGCAATCCCCACGGCTTGAACGGCTCGTGGCGCCGCTTGTCGAAATGGTCCTCCCGCTCCAGCAGAATCACCACGTTGTTATTGATGGGGCCGCCGATGGAGTGGGAGAGCCCGGCACCGAATCCCCGCTCCAGGATGAGGCGGTGGTTCTCCACCACCTGGATCATCCCCGTCGCCCCCAGGGGGTGCCCCCGCCCCTTCAGCCCCCCCGTCAGGTTGGTGGGGAACAGTCCCTTCTCCCCCGTCAGTTCGTCGTCCAGGAGGCCGTCCAGCAGGCGGTGGCGGGGGAGAATCCCCAGGTCCACCATGTTGATGGGGCCGAAACCGTTGAAGGGATCGTGCATGTTCACGTGGAGAATCCCCTCCAGGCTCCGGACCTCCTTCAGCCCCGCCATGCCGTACGCCTCGGCGGCGGCCCGGACCGTGGCGGGGAAGGAGTGGAAGTAATTCCGGTCGGCGATGGTCGGGATGTCCGTGGCGCTCCCGACCCCGGCCGCCAGCACCTCCTGGGGACGGGAAGTGAGGATCACCGCCGCCACCCCGTCGGACATGGGGCAGAAGTCGTGGTAACGGAGCGGCCACCAGTACGGGTAGTTCTTCCCGCTGACGATCTGGCGGTAGTACTCCTCCACCTCGATCTCGAAATTCAGGTGGGCGTCGGGGTTTTTTGCGGCGTAGCGGTGGGCCCGCTGGGTGAGCAGCGACGAAAAAGCGGTCCACTCGTCCAGAGACAGTCCGAGCCGTTCCATGAGCGCCCGCGCCACCAGCGCCCCGCAGGCGGGCATGCTCAGGCCGAACTCCGCCTCGTCACGGTCGATCACCCCCGCCACGATCCGGGTCGCCTCCGGGGTGGAGACGTCGCTCATCTTCTGGATGCCGATGGCCAGCACATGATCGCAGCTCCCCGAGGCGACCATCTGGTAGGCGACCTCGAAGGCGGTCGCCCCCGACGAGGAGGCGGTGTCGATGAGGATCGACTTGGTCCCCGACACCCCCAGCACCCCTGCCACCTTGGCGGCGGTGTTGTCCACGCGGGAGAAAGCGACCGGGCTCTGGCATCCCACGACCACCGCCTCGATCTCCTTGCGCCGGACCGGGCTCCCCTCGAACACCGCCCCGCTCTTCTCCGCCAGCCCGAGGAACGAAAGCTCCTCCCGCTCCTTGCCGTTGTACCGGCCGACCGGCGCCATGTAGGATGCGGCGACATAGACCCTGCGGGGGTGGAAAGCGGTTTTCATGGCTGATTCCTTCCTCGGCAATTCATGATTATTCATCCGGACCATAACTCCCTTTGCCCCTGCCCTCATCCTATCCTTCTCCCGAAGGGAGAAGGGATTCAGTTCCCCTCTCCCTCTGGGAGAGGGTGGCTAAAGGCCGAGTGAGGGGGAGGACGTGTGGGGTTACAAGGAGAACCCGGCTTTGCGTAGTGTGACTCACATTGTAGCCGATGGGACGGGGTATGACAATTTGCAGTTTGTCGATTGATTGTCATTATGGTGAACCTTGCAATGCCCACGAATTGATGTAGGATGTGTTGGAAAATATTAATCAATCCACATCAAAAGGGGGTGAATCCGGCACCGTCACCATCGGCACAATTGCAGGGATTAGTTCTGTTAACTATTTCGCCATGCCCCCCTCCTTCCTCCCCCCTCCGGGGGGAGAACTCTTTACCCTCCCCCAGCGGGGGAGGGTTGGGTGGGGGCCGACTCAATCGACAACCAGTGAGGACTATACACATATGAAAACGATGAGCACTACCAGATGGACCGTTATGGGCATTTTACTGATCCTCGTACTGCAGGTGCCGGGCTGGGCCGCGGCCCAAACCACGTTCAGCCGCATCGTGGTATTCGGAGACAGCCTGTCAGACCCCGGCAACGCATTTGTTTTCGTAGGTGCGGCGAACACGCCACCCTACGCGTACCTTGACCAGCTCCTCATTCCGGACAGACCCTACGCGAAAGGGGGACTCCACTTCAGTAACGGTGCGACCTGGATCGAACAGCTCGCGCGGCCGCTGGGGTTCGCCGGGAATACCCGTCCCGCCTTCCGGGAATTGGGAACCGACGCGACCAACTACGCGGTCGGCGGCGCCAGGGCGCGCGAAGGTGTGGGCAACGCCGGTTTCGGCTTCCAGGTGAACGCTTTTCTCAACGCCTTTGGCGGCACTGCCCCGGCCGATGCCCTCTACGTGATCGAGTTCGGCAGCAACGACGTCCGCGACGCACTGGCGGCAGCCGATCCTACCATCCTCGCCAGCGCCCTCACCTCCATCGGCAACAATGTCGGTGCCCTGTATGCGGCAGGTGCAAGGAAGTTCCTCGTATGCAACGCACCCGACATCTCCCTGACCCCCGCTATTCTCACACTCGACAAAATAATCCCCGGTGCAGCCCAGTCAGCCCACGTATTATCGATATCATTCAACGCGGGGCTCGACGCACTATTGGCGTCACTGGCAGGGTCTCCCGGGATCGAGATGGTGCGTGTCGATTTTTTCAAGAAGGTTTCCGACATCGTCGCCGCCCCTGCAACATTTGATCTGAGTGTCGTGGATACAGGAAGATACGTGTAATTCTAAATTCAGTCGAATAGGGAAAACCCGGGACAGATCTATTTTGTGTTGAAAGGATAATGCTCAACTAGCGCCAAGACCTACACTAAAACAGCCGGTCAGATTTATGTCGTTGAATGATACAAGACTGGAGGCAATCATAATGAAACTCGCAAGATTTGATTCATATATCAGTCCCGACGAAGTAAATCGGGTACACTCTGAATTGATGAGAAGGCGGGATTTATTAATAAATTTTGCCCATGACAATCAAATCTCGATGGAAAATCTGGATAGAGAATGCATAGTCACATTTTTCGAGCGATGGGAACTCCCCAAAAGACCGGTGTGCATTCCTGATTTGATGAAGACGTTTTTCACTTGCTGCTTTACCTACGCTCCGTTAAGAAAATATCTTTCCTCAATAGCGGGGAGTATCCCAACCCCTGAGATGCTGCCTGATTGTTTGTCACAGATATATTCTGAAAAGGCCTTTCTTTTAGACCAAAACTGGACCCCTCTGAAACTCCATGAGATTGCTGAAAATATCCAAGCACGAGAAAAGTTCGACCTAAAATCAAATCAATTTCAACCTAGGATGATTTCTGTTCTGTTGGACGGAAGCATGGAAATGGATCGCCGGCTTAAATTAGGTTTAGAGTCTTTTTATTCTGAACTGAAAGAGATAAATGGTAAATCAGGATATGAAATCTGGGCCTATGTATCTGGGTTCTCAACCAACATTTATAATGTGGGGACAGCCCTTATTTGCGATTTTTTGAAAGATATTGGATGTGACCAATTTGTGAAAGTTGACCATCATTTTAAGAATGAATTTCCAGCATTACTTGGTTATAGCGATTGCAATAAGCTTAGTTCTAAAGATCATTTTGTATTGTCTCAGTCCATTGCAAATTCCCTCAAAATGAGTCCTTTTCATTTAGACCATCTACTATATCAATGGGGAAGATATAAGAAATACGAATAGTTTGCGGCTAAAAAACTATTCAACTAAGCACAACACCGGCCAAGAAAGCTCGCCTAGCCCCGTTGCGAGGTCAACATGAAGACAATAAAAAGAATGATAACGATTGTCATGCTGTTTGCAGTAATTGCACCCCATGGAGTGTTGCACGCAGCCGGGAAGCCTGCTGAAGGGTATGTTCCCGATGAAGCGACCGCCATCGCGATTGCGGTTGCCGTCTGGGTACCGATCTATGGGAAAGACCGGGTAGAAGGGAAAAAGCCCTACAAAGCAATTCTCAAGGATGGAATCTGGCAGGTGAGGGGCTCCCTCCCCCACGGGTGGAAAGGTGGCGTACCGGAGGCTGAGATCAGCAAAGACGATGGTCGAATCCTTCGGGTAAGCCACGGGAAATAGGGAAGGGAATAAGGGGTCAGACCTACGCATTTGACAATAAGAGAGCTGATGCGTCAAATGCATGGTTCCGCCCCTTTAATCTTCCATGCGAATAAGCTTCAGCCCAAACATATCCTGCCGGTTTCCCTCCTTGACATATACATACAAAATACATACAATCAAGATAGACTATGAGAATCACTTTCGATCCGAACAAGGCTGCTACCAACTACCGTAAGCACGGGATCAGGTTTTCCGATGCTGAAGCGGTGCTTTTTGATCCGATGGCCTTAACGCGCGAGGATAAAGACGCGGACGGAGAGCAGAGATTCGTTACGATTGGTGTGGATGCAACCGGGAGAGTTCTTGTTGTCGTCTTCATGTACCGCGGTGAGGAAATCCGGCTGATTTCGGCACGCCCCGCAACCGCGAAAGAAAGGGGATACTATGAAAGCTGAATACGATTTTTCCAAAGCAAAGCGTGGCGCTGTCGTGCCGCAGACCGGAAAAACGCGCATCACCATGTATCTTGACGATGCTGTTCTCGAAGAGTTTCGCAAACGTGCTGATGCGGCAGGCAAAGGGTATCAGACCCTGATTAATGATGCCTTACGAGAGTACCTCTCGAAGGATTCAGGCACCCTTGAAGAGACCCTGCGCAAAGTCATTCGTGAAGAAATGGGGCGGGCCGCCTGATTCTACAACGGCAAACGCACAACCAACGGCAGGCACCGGCTTGATCACGGACATTCCCATTTATACAAACAACTGAAACCATCATGAAACCAACCAACCTCCTCATCCATCTCCATCACACCATCGACGCCTTTGCCTTCAAGCCGCGTCACCTCGACCAGCTCCGCGCGGCGCTTCCCGATATTCCCATCACCGTGGCACGGGACACCGATGACTTCCTGGCCCGCCTCCCCGATGCGGAATGCGTCCTGGCCTGGCGATTCAAGGCGGAATGGTACCATAACGCCCCGAAACTTCAGGCGCTCTTTACCCCTGCCGCCGGCCACGACTGGGTTGACGAAGACCCTTCCGGCCGGGTGATGACCCGCTACGGCACCTTCCACGGCCGTATCATGCGGGAGAGCCTCCTCTCCATGATGCTCCATTTCAACCAGCGCATCGGCACATCCCTGGACGACCAGAGGAACAGGGTCTGGGGACGGATGGGGTACAGCGACTGCGTGGCGCTTTTCCGCCAGCAGGTGCTCATCGTCGGTTTCGGCGCGCTGGGGAAGTCCGTGGCGGAACTGTTGAAGGCGTTCGGGGCCGGGGTCACGGGGGTGAAACGGAGCGTGGAAGGGTACGCGGCCCCCCCGGTGGTCGACAGGGTCGTCCCCTTCGACCGGCTGGAGGAGGAGCTGCCCCATGCCGACCACGTGGTGCTCCTCCTGCCGGGGGGAAGGGAAACCGAGGGGATCTTCACCGGCCGGCATTTCAGCGCCATGAAACCGGGAGCCTGCCTCTACAACCTGGGACGGGGCAACTGCTACCGTGAGGCGGACCTGCTGCAGGCCCTGCACGACGGCCCGCTGGCCGGGGCGGGGCTGGACGTCTTCGCCGCCGAGCCGCTTCCCCCAGAATCCCCTTTATGGCATGAGCCGAAGGTGCTGATCACCCCCCATTCCAGCGCCATCAGCCGGGAGTATATCGACCTCTTCATCGAGGAACTGCTCGGGGTCCTCCGTCCGACCCCGAATTGACGTCAAACAGGGAGAGCTTCAATGCAACAGTTTGCCAGCAAGATGAAACTCCGCATCGATTGGTGTGACATCGACATGTTCCACCACGTGAACAACATATCGGTGCTGCGGTATGTCCAGTCGGCGCGGACCCACTACCTGGAGGCGCTCGGCCTCATGCAGCTGCAACTCACCGACAGGAAGGGGCCGGTCCTGGCCTCCAGCAGCACCCAGTTCAAGAAGCAGCTGTTCTACCCCGGCAATGTAACCGTCTATTCGACGGTAAGCGCCATCAAGAACACCAGTTTCACCCTGCAGCATTACATCTATGACGACAAGGGGGAACTCGCCACCGAGGTCACCGACATCATCGTTTTCTTCGACTTTGCGGCCAACACGAAACTCAAGATACCCGACACCCTGAAGGCAAAGATCCATTCCCTGGAAAACCGGGTACAGCTTGCAACAAAAATGTGAGAAAAAGGGTTTGACGTAGGTGAAATTTCTGTCCATAACCGTAATACACGCATGAAGTCGAAACGAGGAGCGCATCAATGGATACTGAACGCCTGCAGGAACGGATTGCAGACTACCTCAAAGCACTTGACCAGCTTGTGAAGGCGGCGCAGCAGCCCAAGGACGAATTCCTGCGTGATTCAGTCATCCAGCGCTTCGAATTCACCCACGAAATCGCCTGGAAGATGCTCAAGCTCCGGCTGGAGGCCGAGGATGTTTTTGTCAGGACTCCCCGCGAAACCCTGCAGGCAGCCTTGCAGGCAGGATTGATCGATGACGGCAACGCCTGGAGCGATCTGCAGAAAATGCGCAACCTCACCAGCCACACGTACAACGAGCAGCTTGCCGATGACGTGTATGCTTACGTCACCGAACATGCGGTGACACTGTTCCGGCAACTGGCCGAGAAGGCAACATCATGGCAGACGACAACCTGATATTCGGCATAGCGGAACGGCACTACACCGATCTTGCGGGAATATTCGTCCGTTATCCAAACATTGAGCGGGTGCTTGTTTTCGGTTCCCGCGCCAAGGGTACGGCAACCCCCTCATCGGACATCGACCTGGCGGTGGTGGCCCCGAACATGAACGATCAGGAGTTCAATCGGCTCTGGAACGAGCTGGATGCCCTGCCGCTCGTATTCAAGCTGGACGTGCTCCACTGGGACAGGCTGGGGGAACAGAAGCTCAAGGAGAGCATCATGAGGCACGGCCAGCTGTTCTATCCCCTTTAACGCCTCCCCGCAGCCCCAACCTCAGCCCCCCCATCCAATCGGACGTGATCAGCGGAAAATGCCGGCATTACCCATACCGGATTATTCACCTCGGCAGTGGAGCAAATTGCCCTTGCCAGCCGTGCGCCGCTCTGCTATTTTCTTCCCCTAAACCCTTTAGAAAAGGATATTCGCCATGGTCACCAAGATGAAAAACGTGGTGGTCTTCGTCCGCGATCTGGACAAGGCCCGCCATTTCTACAAGGAGCAGTTGAAGCTTCCCCTCTCCCAGGAGTCGGTCGCCACCATGGAGTTTTTCCCCGGCGCCACCTCGAATCTCGGCGTTGCGCTCGCCATGCACGAGGCGGCGATGCCGCTGGTGGGACGACACACCGGCATCACCCTGGTGGTGAGCAACCTGGACGAACTGTACCAGGAGCTGGTCGCCGCAGGGGTAACGTTCCCCGAGCCGCTGGAGAAGTCCCCCTGGGGGAAGATGGCGGTGGTGGCAGACCCGGACGGCAACCAGTTCGCCCTGGTGGAGGGGTAACGCTGAAAAATCGGGAAAACCTGAAAAACCTAATTTGAACGCGGAAAACGCAGAAAAAAACTGGATAACTGCGGATTTGAAGCAACAACCTTTTTGGGGGTTTTATCCGCCGTTATCCGTAACGTTATCCGCCTTTTCCGTGTTCAATTGCCGTTTTTTGAGATTCAAGAGCACATATCAACCGGCAAAACAGGATAACTGCAGATTTGAAGCGACAACCTTTTGTGGGTTTTTATCCGCCGTTATCAGAGATGTTATCCGCCTTTTCCGTGTTCAATTGCCGTTTATGGAGCACCAAATGAACTACCTCGACCAGGCACTCCTGGACCGGCTCTCCGCCGCGGCCAAGGATGCGCCGCGCCAGCGGAAGAACCATAATCTCCACCCCACCGACGACTTCTGCTGCCACCGGCTCCTGAACGCCGTGGAACCGGACACCTACATCCGCCCCCATCGCCACGCCGATCCCAACAAGGATGAGTCCATGGTTATGGTGCGGGGCCGCATGGGGGTGGTGGCGTTCGACGACGACGGCCGGGTGCAGGAGACCAGGATCATCGCGGCCGGCGGGGAGACCTTCGCCGTCGACATCCCCCACGGCCGGTACCATACCGCCATCAGCCTGGAGCCGGGCACCGTCTTTTTCGAGGCCAAGGCCGGCCCCTACCGCCCCCTGACCGCCGACGAACTGGCGCCCTGGGCACCGGAGGAGGGATCGCCGGAGAGCGTGGAATACCTCGCCCGCCTGAAAGCCCTCTTCACCCCGTAAACCGATGCCGACCCGACTGTTTCTCGCCGTTCTCCTCTCGCTCTCCCTGCTCGTACCCCCTGTCGGGCACGCTGCCGCCAAGCCACGCCCGTTCGCGGGGATCGGCATCCTTCTGATCCGCCCAGCTTCGCCGACGGATACCGTGGCGCCCGGCACCATCACCCTCTACCGGGAACCGGGAGTCGGCCGGCTGGCAGAGCTGCCACCGGCAAAGCTCCCCACCTTGAGCCAGGTGCTGAAAGCGGCGCCAGGGGAAACGGCGGTGGCGGTCCAGGGTAAAAGGGGTGCATGGTTGCGCATCGCCTATGACGAGGCGGGACGGGAGGGGTGGGTCCAGCTCCAGCGGCACTGGCAGTACGACGACTGGGACACCTTTCTGAAAGGGCGGGTGGTGCGGCTGTTTGCCGGCATGAAAAAGAACCTGTACAGTCTCCGGAAGGAGCCGGCCACCACCTCCCCCGAAGTACAGACTCTTTCCGCCTCCCGCAACCTGCGGGTCATCCAGGTGCAGGAGGACTGGGCACTGGCAATGATCGACCTGGCCGCAGCCGGCTGGATACGGTGGCGGGACGGTGACGGCCGTTTCCTCGTCGTCATCGACGAGACATTTGACCCACAAAAACGTTGACTTAGGCCAATGTTCTGTGGTATTCGAAACAGCATGAAAAGGATCGCACTGAACATGGCAGCAGCACCGGCACGAGCTATCAGCGCCGCGGCGTCTTTCGCCGCAGGTTCGCCCGCCGCCATGTAAGCACTCTCCGCTTATCTTCTACCTAATGGCCGTGGGCATCCCCCACGGCCTTTTTGTTTTTGAAACACGGACACCGTTCACCATTACACAGCATCAGGGAGGCATCATGCGAAGCGACATTGTAAGCCACGGCGCGGGGGAACTGACCTACGAGATCAGGAACATCGTCAACGTGGCGGAGAAGCTCCAGAAGCACGGCGTGAAGATCAACTGGGAGAATATCGGCGACCCCATCGTCAAGGGGGAGGTCATCCCGGAGTGGATGAAGGAAATCGTGGCCCGCGAGGCTATGCACAACGAGAGCTGGGGGTACTGCCACACCCGCGGCGTGCTGGAGACCCGGGAATTCATCTGCAACCTTACCAACAGTCGCGGCGGGGCACAGATCACCCCGGACGACATCATCTTCTTCAACGGCCTAGGGGACGCCATCGCCAAGGTATATGGCTGCCTGCGGCCCGAAACACGGGTCCTGCTCCCCTCCCCCACCTACACCACCCACTCACTCGGCGAAGCGGCCCACGCCCACGCCGCGCCGGTCTGCTACCGGCTCGATCCCGCCAACAACTGGCTCCCGGACCTTGAGGATCTCCGCAACCACGTCAAGTACAATCCCCAGATCGCCGGCATCATGATCATCAACCCGGACAACCCGACGGGGATGGTCTATCCCGTGGAAACCCTGCGGGGAATCGTCGCCATCGCCCGGGAGTTCGACCTCTTCATCATCGCCGACGAGGTCTACAACAACATCGTCTACAACGGCGAGCGGACCGTCCCCATCTCCGACGTCATCGGTGACGTCCCCGCCATCGCCATGAAGGGTATCTCCAAGGAGTTCCCCTGGCCCGGCTCCCGCTGCGGCTGGACCGAAGTCTACAACTACGGCCGGGACGAGCGCTTCAAGAAGTACATCAATGCCATCCTCACCTCCAAGATGAACGAGGTCTGCTCCACCACCCTCCCCCAGCGGACCATCCCGGCGATCATGCAGCACCCCCTCTACGCCTCCTACCTGGCGGAGCGGATAGCCTGCTACGAGAAGGCAAGCAACATCACCTACAACTGCCTGAAAGAGGTGCCGGGACTCATGGTCAACCGGACCAACGGCGCCTTCTACATGGCGGTCGCCTTCGAAGACGGCCTCCTCAATCACCGCCAGAGCCTCCCGATCTCCAATCCGGAGGTGAAGGAGCTGGTGGAAGGGCTCGTCAACGCCCCCGGCGTATCGCCCGACAAGCGTTTCGTCTACTACATCCTCGCCCACACCGGCATCTGCATCGTCCCCCTCTCCTCCTTCAACTCCCCCCTCCAGGGATTCCGGGTCACCCTCCTGGAGAAGGACGCGGCGGAGTGCGAGCGTATCTATCGGACCCTGGCGGAAAAAATCGGCGCCTACCTCAAATCCTGATAACCTGCGACACGCGAGGGGTGAGCGCACCATGCCGCTCACCCCTCGCGGCTCCAGACAGATGGAGGGAAGAAGATATTTCTCCTCTCCGGACACCCTCCTGTTCGCCTCCCGCATTAATTATTTCTTTAAAAAATTATTTACATTGGCAAAAAAAATGATAGGTTAGGGTCGACTCTTTTAATTAGCGGGGGGAGGATCGGGGAATGGCGGAGAAACGGGACATCATACGGCTGCGCAAGCGGTTTGCGCTCCGCTTCGGGGTGGATGAACCGGTTCGCATGGCCTTCACGGAGGACATTTCCCCCGAAGGACTGTTCATCAAGACCACCAACATCTGTCCGCCGGGAACCAAGATCAAGATCATCCTGACCATCTCCAACGACCAGATCCTCCACCTCGAAGGACGGGTCATGTGGGCCAAGAAGGTTCCCCCCCAGATGATCCACATCGTCAAGAAGTGCGGCATGGGAGTGAGGATCACCCGTTTCATCAACGGAGAAGAAATTTATCAGAATTTGTGCAACGAGCTCATGGCCCGCTGACGGACTGGGGGTACGACCCACTCCTGAGACACCAGGGAATAAAAAACGGCACCGGAATGGTGCCGTTCGTGTTTGAAGGGATGCTGTTTCAGTCGTCGGCGGCGATCCGCACGGCGACCTTCCGCTCCCGCGGCCCGTCGAACTCGCAGAAGTAGACCGCCTGCCAGGTGCCGAGCACCAGTTTTCCCCCATCCACCAGCAGGGTCTGGGAGGTGCCGACCAGTGACGACTTGATGTGGGCGTCGGAATTTCCTTCACTGTGGGTGAAGTAGGGATCGTTGGGAACCAGCTTGCTGAGGAAACGACTGATGTCCCGCTGCACTGCCGGGTCTGCCCCCTCGTTCACGGTGATTGCCGCGGTGGTGTGGAGGATGAACAGGTGGAGGACCCCGCTCTTGATGCCGGCCTGCTTCACCAGCTCCCTCACGTCACCGGTGATGTCGATAAATTCGGTCCTGGCATGGCTCTTCAAGGTAATATGACGAATCATTCTCCCCCCTGAACTGGACCTTTCGAACGCCTGGTCACCTCACGCCGATTATTTTCAGCGCTTTGCCGAGCACCCTGTTGACCGGATTATCCCGCCGCAGAAAGGGGACCGGCGGGTCCCTTCTCACCCCCAGCCGATCGAGTTCCCTCTGGATGTCGACACTCCGCTGATGCCGAAGACCCATCCGGAATATCCTGATGGCGTCTTTTTTCTGTCCTGCCAGCAGGTGGATCCGCCCAAGCAGCAGGAAATGTGCGGCGTTTTTCGGCTCATCCTTGATGGCGTTCTTGCAAAGAGATACAGCCCGTTTGAACTCCCCCCGCTCCCGGGCCACGCAGTACGCCAGGCAGGAGACGTACAGGGGGCGGCGTTCCACGGCCAAAAGCCTCTCGAAACAGAGGAGGGCCGCAGCCGTGTCCCCCTCCTGCATGGCCTCCATCGCGGCAGCAGAGAGCTCTTCCAGTTGGTCAAACGTCATCTTGTCCCCCTCTCCCCGCACCAGGCGACACCCCGCGCAGCCAGCAAAAACGCCAGAGTAATTATAGAGGAAAATCCGCAAAAATAAACCGAAATGAAGGTGACATCTGGCGACAGCCCCTTCCTCACTCCGGCGTTCCGCTGCCGGCGAAAGCTTGCGACACCTCCCGCCGCACCTCTTCTTCGACATACTGGTAGCGGGGGGAGAAGTGAAACGGCTGCACCCGGGCCACCCCGGCAGCCCGGGCCAGTTCCCCCGCCTGGCGCGCCGTCAGGTGGCAGCGGTCAAAAGCCCGTTCCTCCTCGACATGGAGGAACACCGCCTCGATGAACAGGTAGTCGGCCCCCCGGGCCAGTTCCACGATCCGGTCGGCATTCTCCGCCGTAAAGACCGCATCGGTCACGTAAGCGATCTTCTGGCCCGGGACAATGGTCACGATCTCTTCTTTCAACACGCCGATGGGGTGAAACTCCTCGTGTACCGCTCCTCTCTCCCGCCACCAGACCCGGAACGGGACATCGTCCGCCGTCTCTGAAAGGATGGCCCGCTTCAGTTCGGCGAGCCACGGCCCGACCCGCCATCCCCGTTCCTCCAGCCGGTTCTTCCGGACGCTGACGTGCCGTTTCTCCTCCAGGGCAAAGGCGAGAGACGGAATCCGGTGCTGGAGAAAGGCGACACGGATCCGGAAGGTTTCCTCGTCCAGGATGATGCCGCCGGAAAAGGTTTCACGACGGTCCGCTTCCCGGGCAAACTGGCGCAGGCAGTGGAATTCCGCCGTCAGAGCGGTGCCGTCCGGGTAGAGCTCGGTGGCCACCACCGTAAAATCGGTGGGATAGTCCTGCACCAGGTTCCAGGTGTACCCGGCGAGCCGATGGCCGACCCGGTCGGTGAAACCGGTGGGGCCGAAGAGATGGATGCGCTTGTCCCGCCCCAGACAGAGGCGCACCAGGTTGTCGAAGCCGATGAAGTGATCAACGTGGGTATGGGAGACGAAGATGTGGCTGACCCGCAGAAGCTTGCGGGGGGTAAGGGGGCCCGGCTCTCCCAGGTCGAAGAGGAGCGCCCGCCGCTCGAAGAGGAAATCGACGTAGACCCCCGGGTCGTCGAAGGGGCCGTTTATGAGGGATGGATGGAAGCTGGGGCGCATGGGATGTCATTCTCCGTGGCGGACCGGGCAAAGACGACGCTTTGCCCTTTGCACTGCTTCAAGTATACTGGATGGCAGACCACTTTTCGCGGAGGAACCATGAAATTCATCCTCGCCCTCGACCAGGGGACCACCAGCTCCCGAGCCATGGTATTCGACCGGGCCGGCACCATACGGGGAATGGCACAGCGGGAGTTCCGGCAGTTCTTCCCCCAGCCGGGGTGGGTGGAGCAGGACGGGAACGAGATATGGGCGTCCCAGGTCGGGGTCGCCATGGAGGCGGTCACCCGGGCGGGACTGACCATGGCCGACATCGCGGCCATCGGCATCACCAACCAGCGGGAGACCACCCTTCTCTGGGACCGGCAGACCGGCAAACCGCTCCACAACGCCATCGTCTGGCAGGACCGCCGCACCGCGGCCGCCTGCGACCGGTTGAAGGAAGCGGGGAGGGAGCCGCTCTTCCGGGAGCGGACCGGCCTCGTACTGGATGCCTATTTCTCGGGGACCAAGCTCGCCTGGCTCCTGGACAACATTCCCGGTGCCCGGGAGCGGGCCGAAGCGGGCGAACTCGCCTTCGGCACCGTCGACTCCTGGCTGGTCTGGAACCTGACAGGGGGGAGACGCCACCTTACCGACGTGAGCAACGCCTCCCGGACCCTGATGTTCGACATCCACCGGGGGTGCTGGGACGGGGAACTGTTGGAACTGCTGGGGATACCGGCTAACCTCCTCCCCGAGGTGGTCGGCTCCAGCGAGGTCTACGGCGAGACCACTCCCGGCCTCTTCGCCGTGCCGGTCCCCATCGCCGGCATCGCCGGCGACCAGCAGGCAGCCCTGTTCGGCCAGGCCTGCACCCGTCCTGGCATGGCCAAGAACACCTACGGCACCGGCTGCTTCATGCTCATGCAGACCGGCGCCACGGCAGTCCCTTCCCGGAACAACCTCCTCACCACCGTGGCGTGGCGCATCGGCGACCGTACCGACTACGCCCTGGAGGGGAGCGTCTTCATCGCCGGTGCCGCCGTACAGTGGCTGCGGGACGGGCTCGGCATCATCCGTTCCGCCGCCGAGGTTGAACCGCTGGCCGCGTCGGTACCGGACAGCGGCGGGGTCTACCTGGTCCCCGCCTTCGCCGGGCTCGGCGCCCCCCACTGGGACCAGTACGCCCGGGGGACCATGGTCGGCATCACCCGGGGGACCACCGCTGCCCACATCGCCCGGGCAACCCTGGAAGGGATCGCCTTCCAGGTGGCCGATCTCCTCCAGGCCATGGAGGACGACGCAGGCCTCCCCCTGGCGGAGCTCCGGGTGGATGGCGGCGCAGCTGGCAACGACCTGCTCATGCAGTTCCAGGCCGACCTCCTCCGGGTACCGGTGACCCGCCCCACCGTTCACGAGACCACCGCCCTCGGTGCCGCCTGCCTGGCCGGGCTGGCGGTGGGTTACTGGAAGGACCAGGCAGAGATCGCCACCCACTGGCAGCTGGACCGGACCTTCGCCCCCACGCTCCCGGCAGAACGGGCGGCGGAACTGCGCGCCGGCTGGAGCCGGGCGCTGGAAAGGGCCAAGGGATGGGCCGTGCCGGGAGAACCCTCGTCATGAATAGCGACCGCGACCGGTTTATCCAGCGGCTGGAGGACAGAACTCCCTGGGACATCATCGTCATCGGCGGCGGGGCCACCGGCCTCGGCACCGCGGTGGATGCCGCCGGGCGGGGGTACCGCACCCTCCTCCTGGAGCAGCACGACTTCGCCAAGGGGACGTCGAGCAGGAGCACCAAGCTGATCCACGGCGGGGTCCGCTACCTCCAGCAGGGAAACGTCTCCCTCGTGCTGGAGGCGTTGCGGGAGCGGGGTCTCCTCATCCGGAACGCCCCCCACCTGGTGCACAACCTCTCCTTCGTGGTCCCCCTCTACGACTGGTGGGAAGGGCCGTTCTACGGCATCGGCCTGAAGCTCTACGACATGCTGGCGGGAAAGCTCGGCCTGGGGCCTTCCCAGCTCCTCTCCCGGGAGGAGACCCTGGCCCGCATCCCGACCGTCGAACCCCAGGGGCTCAAGGGGGGGGTGATCTACCACGACGGCCAGTTCGACGATGCCCGCCTGGCCGTCGCCCTGGCCCGGACCCTGGATGACCTGGGGGGAACGCCGCTCAACTACGTGCGGGTCACGGGACTCATGAAGGAGCACGGTCTGGTGACCGGGGTGACAGCTCGGGACGAGGAGAACGGCGAGGAGTTCGAGCTCCCGGCCCGGGTGGTTGTCAACGCCACCGGCGTCTTCACCGACGGTGTCCGGCGGCTGGACGAACCGGAATGTGCGCCGGTCATCGTCCCGAGCCAGGGGGTGCACCTGGTGCTCGACCGCTCCTTCCTCCCCGGCGACAGCGCCATCATGGTCCCCCACACCGACGACGGCCGGGTCCTGTTCGCCGTCCCCTGGCACGACCGGGTCATCGTCGGCACCACCGATACCCCCGTGGACAGCACCCCCCTCGAACCGCGCCCCCTGCCAGAGGAGATCGGCTTCCTCCTCGCCCACGCCGCCCGCTACCTTACCCGCGACCCGGCACCCGATGACGTGCTGAGCGTCTTCGCCGGCCTGCGCCCCCTGGTCAGGAGTGACAAGGGGGGAACAACCGCCTCCCTTTCCCGCGACCACACCCTCCTCGTCAGCAACTCCGGCCTCGTCAGCATTACGGGGGGGAAATGGACCACCTACCGCCACATGGGGGAAGAGACGGTCACGGCTGCCGCCGCGGTTGCCGGGCTCGTCGAGCGACCACCGGTCACGCAGGAATTGCGGGTCCATGGGTGGAGAGAAGCTACCGAAAAGGGGATGACCGGCGGGGAGTACGGCAGCGACGCCGTAGAGGTGGAAGGGCTGGCGGAGGAGAACCCCGCCTGGAGGGACATGCTTCATCCACGATACCACTGGCGGGGGGTCGACGTGATCTGGGGGGTGCGGCTGGAATACGCCCGGACCGTGGAAGATGTCCTGGCGCGCCGGACCCGGGCGCTCTTCCTCGATGCCCGGGCCAGCATGGAGATGGCGCCGGCGGTGGCACAGCTCATGGCGGTGGAACTGGGGAGGGATGCCGCCTGGGAGAGGGACCAGGCCGATGCGTACCGGCGGCTGGCAACGGGATACCTCCCTGGTATCGCCGTGGCGGGAAGCCCATGAAGAAATCTCACATCTGGCTCATATGCCCCCTGCTTGGCGGGCTTGTGTTCTGGGGGGGTGACGCGCTGATCACCCGTTTCGCGACCGAACTCTCCACCGCGGTATGGATCATCGTCAAAATACTCCTGCTTCCCCTTGCCTGCGGCTTGACCTGCTGGTTCTTCGTGAAAAGGACTTCGTCCCAGGCGCTCCTCATGACGTCTGCCATGGCCATGCTGCTCGGCATCTGGTTCGGCGGGCCGCTCTACTACCTGCTGTTTTACGCGAAGACGATGAAAACGCCCATGGGGGTAGGGGAGATGGTCATCTACGTCGCGTTCTTCCCCCTCTCCACCCTGCTGGTGTCGCTGTTCAGCGGCTCGTTTGGCGGGCTGATGGTGACGACGGCTTCCCTGATGGTCCTGGGCACCGGTTGGCTCGGCGTGCCGGGCTCACCAGGCAAACCTACCGGATAGGCAGCGTTCAGCGCCGGTACGTTATCCGATACACCGCCCCCGCCTTGTCGTCCGAAACCAGCAGACTCCCGTCCGGCAGCATTTCCAGATCGACCGGCCGTCCCCACGCATTCCCCTCCTGCAGCCACCCCTCGGCAAAGACCTCGTAGGCCACGGGGCGATTCCCCTCCAGCCGCACCATGGTGACCCGGTAGCCGAGGGGATCGCTCCGGTTCCACGAGCCGTGCTCGGCGATGAAGATCCGGTTGCGGTAAGGGGGAGGGAACATGCTGCCGGTGTAAAAGCGCATGCCGAGCGACGCCACGTGAGGTCCCAGTTCCTGTTCGGGAGGGACGAAATTACCCGTCGGCCGTTTTCTGCCGTAGTCGGGATCGGGAATATTCCGGCCGTAGCGGTAGGGGAAGCCGAAATGGAGCCCCTTGACCGGCGCCCGGTTCAGCTCGTCCGGCGGCTGGTCGTCCCCCAGCCAGTCCCGGCCGTTGTCGGTGAACCAGAGTTCCCCCGTGACCGGGTGCCAGTCGAAGCCGACCGTGTTGCGCACCCCGCTGGCGAATACCTCCAGGCCGCTCCCGTCTGGCTTCATCCGCATGATGGAGGCAAAGCGGGGGTCCTTGCTCTCGCAGGCATTACAGGGTGCCCCAAGCGGCACGTAGAGGCGGCCGTCGGGGCCGAAGCGGATGAATTTCCAGCCGTGGTGCCCCTCCCGGGGGAAGGTGTCGTTCACCACCACCGGCTTGGGGGGATTGGCAAGGCGCGACTCGATGTCGTCGAAGCGAAGCACCCGGTGGATCTCCGCCACATAGAGGGCGCCATCCCGGAAGGCAACGCCGTTGGGTGAATCGAGGCCGCTGGCGATGGTGTGGACCGTATCGGCCCTGCCGGCACCTTTGGTGTCCACCAGGGCGTAGACCTTGCCGGCGGAACGGCTGCCGACGAAGACGGTCCCCCGGGCGCCGACGGCCAGGGAGCGGGCTCCCGGCACTTTCTCCCTGTAAAGGCCTATGGCGAAGCCGGAGGGGAGGCGGATGTCTCCCAGGGGAAGTTCGCGGGCAGCGCAGGCCGTACAGCACCAGATGAGGATCAGCGGCAGGAAGAGCGTTGCCGTCAGAACCTTCAAGCCACCCGCATCGTCTTTTCTGTCCATGGTCCCTCCCTGCCGGAGCCGTTCCCCTCGATCCCACGGCGGACCCGCTTGTCAACGGGGCGTAATGGGTTACAGTATACCCATGAACCGCTCTCCCGCAAACATCGTGCGGCGCGCCGCGCTGCCGCTTCTGGCCATCGTCATCTCACTGGCGGGGTCGGGAAATGCCGCCTCCTGCAGACCGACCCCCCAGGATGAAATGGGCCCCTTCTATCGACCGGACGCGCCGCTCCGCTCAAGCGTCGGGAGCGGTTACCTGCTCCGGGGCACGGTCAGGTCGGCCGCCGACTGCCGCCCCGTCAATGGGGCACGCATCGAGTTGTGGCTCGTGGGACCCCAGGGACAGTACGACGATGCCCATCGGGCCACCGTCATAACTGACGGAAAGGGGAGATACCGGTTCACCAGCAACGTCCCGCCCCCCTTCTACAGCCGCCCACCCCACATCCACATCCGCGTCACCGCCCCCGGCTTCGACGAACTGGTCACCCAGCATTATCCCCGTCCCGGCACCAGGAAGGGAAGCTTCGACCTGGGCATGCCACCCCTCCCCACCCGCTGACAGAAAACACCACATCCGAGATTAGTATTTGACGAATCCGCCGCTTGTTAATTACACTCACAGACAGTGCCGTACCGGTGACAACTGCTTTCACCGTGACGCCGTGCAGTTTCTTTCCGGCAACAGAATTGACTCTATGAACAGAATCCTGGAAAACGCCGTCGTCCGCCTCCTCAGGGAGCGCCCCTTCTATGGCCAGTTTCTCCTCGGCTTCCGCCGGGAGGAGGTGGGAAGCGGGCACCCCCTCGGGGTGACCATCCGCGCCGGGGTACCGGTGCTGGCGGTGAACGGTGAAACGTTCGCCCGGCTGGAACCGGCGGTGCAGGAGGGGCTCCTGGAGCATGCCATCAAGCACGTCCTCCACCTTCACATGGCGCGCCGCAAGGGGCGGAACCGGCATGACTGGGACATCTCCTGCGACCTGGCCATCAACCCTTCCATCGCCAGACTTCCCGACGATGCGCCGCTCCCCGCCGCCTATCGTCAGCCGGATGGTCTGGCCGCCGAGGAATACTACGCCCGGCTCACCCCCCCCTTCGACACCGGCAATATGGAAGGAAGCGGCATCGGCAACGCCAGCAGGGACGCCGGCGGCCATGCCGGACCGGGGGAAGGGGATCTCCCCTTACTGGCGGGGACCACGGTGGACGACCACACCCTCTGGGACGAAGCGGACAGCACGCCGCTCCGCTTGGCGGAGGAGGTGGTGCGGGGGATGGTCCGGGACGCGTGGCGCGCCTGCGACGGAGAGGTGCCGGCGGACGTACGTGAACTGGTGGGGGGGCTCCTCGCGCCGTCCCCCATCCCCTGGCGGCAGGTGCTGCGCCAGTTCGTGGCAACCGCCGGCCGGGTCGGGCGACAGACCACCTGGGGCCGGGAGCATCGCCGCTTCGAACACCTCACCCCCGGCATCCGTAAGCGCCATCGTCTCAACCTTCTCGTGGGGGTGGACGTGAGCGACTCCACCAATGCGCCGGAACTGCGGGAGGAGTTCGCCCGGGAACTGGTCCGGA
Source organism: Geomobilimonas luticola (assembly GCF_018476905.1). Taxonomy (GTDB): domain Bacteria; phylum Desulfobacterota; class Desulfuromonadia; order Geobacterales; family Geobacteraceae; genus Geomobilimonas; species Geomobilimonas luticola. The sequence continues at coordinate 875,632 of NZ_JAHCVK010000001.1, read as the reverse complement.
TCGCCCGGGGGAGGGAAGCACAGATCACCGTCCTCTACGCCAACAGCCGCATCCAGCGTATCGCCAGCCTCAAGGGGAGCGGAGTGGCGGTGGAGAGCTACCACGGCGGCGGCTTCACCGATCTTCGGCCGGTCTTCGACCACGCCCGGACTCTCCACCCCCGCCCGGCAGCGGTGATCTACCTCACCGACGGCTTCGGCGAGGCGCCGGAAACCATGGAATTCCCCACCCTCTGGGTGCTGACCCGGGAGGGGGAGAAGCCGGTGCCGTGGGGAGTGGAACTGCGACTGGATGTGTGATTGTCAAAAAAGCATTTACCGCAGAGGACACGGAGTAAACCGGAGGAAAACCAGAATCAAATGCCTTTAGGGGTTTAACCCAAAAAAGCGATTTTAAGGTTTTACTCAGATTTTTTCTCCGTGTCCTCTGCGGTAAAACAATTTTGAAACGATTTTGAAAGGACTTTATCCATGAGCGAATTTGCACCGATGACCGCCGACTCCGTGCGGCAGTTGCTGGAAGCGGCGGGGGCACAGGTGATGGCCCGTGATGGGCGGTCCGAGCACTACGGCTCGCCGCGGGATTTTTCCTTCGAGGTGAAGGGGGTCTTCCCCAACGGCATGGGACTCCACGTCGTCGCCCGCCAGTTCAACTACCGCGACCCGTGGGAGGGGGCGGGACGGGTCAATGACATGGTGGACGTGTCGCTCTTGAAGGACGGCAGCTATTCCCCCCTTCCCAAGGGGTATCCCTATTTCCAGGGGACCGACCTGGAGGAAGGGATCGAAGAGGAGCGACTCAAGGAAATCATCGCCTGCGTGCAGGGGCTGAACCCTAAACTCTACCTGCTGCAGGAACTGACGGGAGATATATAGTGACAAACGGTGGGAATAACTCCAGCATGTTCGCTTAGAGATGATCGGTAAGGGGCGAGTGTCCCGTGGAGCGAATGTGCCCGAGTGCCAGCCGCTGCAGGCGAAATTGAGCAGAGCCGGCCGACCGGCCGGCGCGAAATGAGCCTCGTAGCGGCGGTACGAGGGGACTCTGAGCGCAACGGGGCACTCGCCCCTTACCGATTTGTGTATTGATTTGCACCGGTGCATGGGATATCTTCCGTTTAGTATTCTTACTCCGCGCCCCTCCGTGACCTCTGCGGTGAAATTGTAGTGGAGAGTTTTCGTGAATTTCCTGGAACGGCTGCACAACGAAATACTCGTCGGCGACGGCGCCATCGGCACCATGCTCTACGGCAAGGGTGTCGGGCTGGATGCCAACTTCGAGCACCTCAACCTGGTCCGTCCCTCCCTCGTGGCCGAACTCCATGCCGAGTACCTTGCGGCCGGCGCCCGGGTCATCGAGACCAACACCTTCGGCGCCAACCATACGAAACTTGCCCCCATCGGCCTGGAGCGGAAGGTCCGGGAGATCAACCGGCGGGGGGCGGAGCTGGCCCGGCAGGCTGCGGCCGGACGGGAGGTTTTCGTCGCCGGCTCCATCGGCCCCCTGGCCCGGCTGAAGGGGGAGGAGAAGGAGCTGTCGCCGGCGGAGATGACCGCCATCTTCCGGGAGCAGGCGGAAGCCCTCGTCGAAGGGGGGATCGACCTCTTCCAGCTGGAGACCTTTTCGGACCTTCCCCAGCTTCTCTGCGCCCTGGCGGCCGCCAGGGCCACCGGACTCCCCGTGGTTGCCAGCATGGCTTTCCTGGAAGGGGGGCGTACCGGCGGCGGTACCGAGGCGGCAACGGCCGCACGGGAGCTGACCAAGGCCGGTGCCGACCTGGTGGGAGCCAACTGCGGGGCGGGACCGCTGGAAATCCTCGCTACGTTGCGCCGCATGGCGGCAGCCACCGACCTCCCCCTGGCGGCCTTCGCCAACAGCGGCTTTCCCGAATACGTGGACGGCCGCTCCATCTACCGCACCACCCCCGACTATTTCGCCGACCGGGCACGGGAGATGGTGGAGGCGGGAGCCGGCCTCATCGGCGGCTGCTGCGGCACCACCCCCGATCACATCCGGCTCCTGGCCCAGCGGCTCGCCGGGATGCGCCCCGTGGCCCGGCAGGTTGCCGTCGCTGCGGGTGTCGTGGAGAGCAAGCCGGAGCCCCCACCCCAGACAGCAGGTTTCCTTGCCCGCTGGGGGAAGGAGCCGGTCGTCACCGTGGAACTCGACCCTCCCCGGGGGATGGACTGCGGCAAGGTGCTTGCCGGCAGCCGTGCCCTGAAAGCGGCCGGGGCGGACGCCATCAACCTGGCGGAGAACCCCCTGGCCCGGGTACGCATGGGGAACATCGCCCTGGCGAGCCTCATCCAGCGGGAGGTGGGGATCGAGGTGATCGTCCACATCACCTGCCGCGACCGGAACCTCCTCGGCCTCCAGTCGGACCTGATGGGGGCAAGCCTCCTCGGCATCCGCTCGATCCTGGCGGTGACCGGGGACCCGGCCCGGCTCGGGGAACACGCCGGCGCCACGTCGGTCTTCGACCTCAACTCCTTCACCCTCATCAAGCTCCTGGCTGATCTGAACGCCGGCGTCAACGGCCTGGGGAACCCCATCGGCGACGGCACCGGCTTCACCATCGGCTGCGCCTTCAACCCCAATTCCCCCAGGATGGAGGTGCAGGCGGCCAGGCTGGAGAAAAAGGTGGCAAACGGCGCCGTATTCGCCCAGACCCAGCCGCTCTACGACGTTGCCCGACTGGACGAGATGCTGGAACGGACCGCCCCCCTCGGCATTCCGGTCCTCCCCGGCATCCTGCCGCTGGTGAGCGAGCGGAACTGCGAATACCTCCACAACGAGGTGCCGGGAATCGTCATCCCCGACGGGATCCGGCAACGGATGCGGGGGAAGGAGAAGGATGCCGGGGTACGGGAGGGGCTCGCCATCGCCAGGGAATTCATCGAAACGGTGCGGAGCCGGGTGGGGGGCTTCTACCTCATCCCCCCCTTCGGCAAGTACGAGATCGCCGTCGAGCTGGTCAAATTCATCAAGGGATAACACCCCGAAAGGCAAACACCATGTGGAGATCCATCATCGCACTCCTCTGCCTCACGGCGCTTCTTACCGCCTGCGAGACGCTCTACCCCTACCGGGAGCAGTTCGACAAAAGCTCCCGCGACTACAACAAGATGGTCCGCTGGTCGGAGTTGAACCAGGCCGCCGTCAACTATGCGGACAAGGCCACTCGCTCCGAGTATGAAAAACATCTCGCCGCCGCCAGGGGGGTGAAAATCGCCGACTTCCGGGTGAAAAGTGTGGACTACGATGAAGAGAAGAAAAGCGCAGAGGTGCTGGTGGAATTCGATTACTATGGCCCGTCGGGCCTGACCCTCAGGACGGTGGAAGACCGGCAGCAGTGGCACTACGTGGAAAAGGACGGGTGGAGACTCACGAGCATGCCCCCCGCGTTTCAGTGAGATATCCCTGAAATCTTTAACGCAAAGGCGCCCCTCTCAGTCCCACCTTGCCTAATAAGGGAAGTCTCCCCTCAGATAAGGGGAGATTTAGAGGGAACTGCAGATTCCTAATGCAGTTCCTCCCCGGTGGTGGTCATCACCAGCTTGCCGTGCTTGACCCCCTTCACGCCGATGAGCTCGTCGGCGATCTTTTTCACGTCCCGGGCCTTTCCGCGCACCACGAGAACCTCCAGGCAGTTGTGGGCATCCAGGTGGACGTGGAGCGCCGAGATGACCTGGTCGTGGTGGACGTGCTGCTGCTCGGTCAGTTTGTCGGAAAGATCGCGGACATGGTGATTGTAGACCAGGGTCACGGTTCCGACGGTCTCCGCATCCCCCCCCTCCCACTTCTCCTCCACCAGGGCACCCCGTATCAGATCGCGGATCGCCTCGGAGCGATTCAGGTACCCCTTCTCCTCGATGAGCCGGTCAAAACTCTCCAGAAGCTTGTCGTCGATGGATATGCCGAAACGGATGGTCTCTCCCATGGTCTCTCCCTCGTCAGACGTTTGTCAGCGGGCCTGCCGCAGTTTATTGACGGAAAATACCAGCATGAAGACGGCGAAATTCACCACGACGATACTCGCGCCGGTGGGAAGGTTGAGGATGAACGAGCCGAATATCCCCAACACCACCGACCCGACGGCGAGCATGGCGGCAACCAGGATGGTGACGCGAAAGCTCGCGGCAACCTGGAGTGCCGTCACGGCAGGCAGGATCAGGAGCGCCGAGATGAGCATGATCCCGACGAGCTTCATGGCGAGCACGACCGTAAGGGCGGTCAGGAGCACGAGAACCGTATTGATGGTCTTCGTGTGGATGCCCGAACTCCGGGCAAGCTCCTCGTCGAAGGTGATGGCGACCAGGTCGTAATAGAAGAAGAACACCGCCAGCAGCACGATGGCAAAAAGGACCAGCGCCAGCAGGAGGTCTCCGGTGCCGATGGCGAGGATGTTGCCGAACAGATAGCTGAACAGGTCGATGTTGAAGCCCCCCGCCACGCTCGCCAGAAGCACGCCACAGGCGATTCCCAGCGACGAGACGATGCCGATGGCCGCATCGCCGTAAATACGGGCCTTGTCGGTCAGCTTGAGGATGCCGAAGGACGACAGGAGCACGAGGGGAATGGCGGCAAGCGTCACCACGGCCGGGTTGATGCGCAGAAAGAGGGCGATGGCGACACTGCCGAAGGTGACGTGGGCAAGCCCGTCACCGATGAGCGACAGTCGGCGCAGCACGAGGAACACCCCGAGCACCGCGCAGAGCACCGCGATGAGCGATCCGGCAACGAGCGCCCGCTGGATGAAGCCGTAGCTGAGGATTTCGGTGATGGTCATGCAGTAAATTCCTAACGCCGGTTTTGTTACTAATCGACAATGGTGCAGAAACGTGGATTTTGTGCGAGGTCCCCTCACCCGGCCTTTGGCCACCCTCTCCCGAAGGGAGAGGGTAATTGGGTCCCTTCTCCCTCTGGGAGAAGGATAGGATGAGGGACTAGCCGCACAAGGAACCCCGAAGATCAACGCGGAGATTGCGGAAAAGCCGCGTTTCCTCTGTCAATGCCTGTGGCAGATGATGTGCTGCGCATGCTCCCCAAAAAACCCCGTCATCTCCTCCGACTGGCAGAACTGGTCGAAGGTGCCGTCGAACACCACCCGCTTGTCGATGTAGAGGAAACGGGTGGCATACTTGCCGATGCTCCAGGTGTCGTGGGTAACGAGGATGACCGTAGTGTTCCGCTCCCGGTTCAGGAGCTGCAAAAGCTCGTAAAACCGCTCCCGGGTTTCCGGGTCGAGGGCGGTGGTCGGCTCGTCCATGATGAGGAGTTCCGGCCTCCCGACAATGGCCCGGGCCAACAGGGCACGCTGCTGCTGGCCGCCGGACAGCTCTCCTATCAGGCGTTTTCGGATGTCGGCGATCCCCATGATGGCAAGGGTCTCCTCCACCGCGGCGTCATCCCCCCTTGCCCGACGTTTGGGAAAATTCTTGCCGGCCAGGAGTCCCAGCCGCACCAGCTCCTCCACCGTGGCGGGGAAATTGGGATTGAAAAATTTCAGGCGCTGGGGGAGATAGCCGATTTTCTGCCAGTCGGCGAACTGCTCCTGGGGATTGCCGAACAGGGTTACCGTCCCGTGGGCCGGGCGGTTGAGCCCGAGAATGGTCTTGACGAGGGTGCTCTTGCCCGAACCGTTGGGACCGACGATACCCAGATAATCCCCCTGCCGGACGCGGAACGACACCTTGTCGAGGACCTCGGCACCGTTGTAGCTGAAGCAGAGCTCTGTTGTGGCAACCAGATCTAGCGACATTGCAGCCCCGTTCTGAGATTGACTAGATTCTGTTCCATGAGGGAAAGGTAGGTGGCCCCCCCTTGCAGTTCGTCCCGGCTGAGGTTATGGACACCGTTCAGCCGCAGCAGGGTTGCGCCGGTCTCCCGGGCGATCGTCTCCGCCACCCGGGGGGAGATCAGCTCCTCGTAGAAGATATACCTGGTTCCGCTGCTCCGCATGAGGGCGATCATCTCCACGAGCTTCCTCGGGCGCGGTTCTGCGTCGGCCGAGATGGCGTAGGCGGAGACGTACTGGAGCCCATAGTGGTCGGCCAGGTAGCCGAAGGCGTAGTGGCCGCCATGGAGGAACCGTCGCGTCCGGCAGTTGCCGAGACCCACCTGGAACTTCCGGTCCAGCTCCGTCAGCTTCTGTTCGTAGACAGCGGCATTTTGCCGGTAAAAAGCGGCATTGGTCGGGTCCTTCGTCCCCAGGGCAGCGGCAATGTTCTCCACCATTTTCCGGGCATTGGGGATACTGAGCCAGACATGGGGATCCATGCCGCCATGGTGATGTCCCCCCTCGTTCACGTCGTGGCCGTTGTCCTCCCCAGCGGCGGGGAGGTACGAGACACCGGCGCTGGCATCCACCACCGTCAGCCGCTGCCGGTCGATCCCCTTGAGAAGGCCGGCCACCCACGGCTCCATGTACGGATTCGTATAGACGAACAGGCCGGCCCGGCTGATCCGCACCATATCCTCCGGCGTGGGCTCGAAGCTGTGGGGCTCCACCCCGGGGGGGAGGAGAAGGACAACCTCGACCCGATCCCCCCCGACGACCCGGGCAAAATCGTAGAGGGGAAAGATGGTGGTGACGACCTGCACTTTCCCCTTCCCTAGTGCCGGTTCCTTTTGCGTACAGGCTCCAAGGGGAAGGATCAACAGCAGTACGGCACACCAGAGGAGACGTTTCATGCCGCAGCCTCCCGTCCGGCCTGGAGACATGCCTGGCAGAGGCCGTTGGCCTGGACGATGTGGGAAAGCACCCGCCCCCCCACCTGTTTCTCCACCTCCTCCAGTCCGCAGCATTCCAGGTCCTCCACCGTCCGGCAGGCCAGGCAGACGAAGTGGTGGTGGTGGCTCCGGTTGGGGCAAAAATAGTAATAGAGTTGCCGGTTGGGATGGAGAACCTTGGTGATCACGCCACCGGCGGCCAGTTCCTCCAGATTGCGGTAGACGGTGGGAAGGCCGATCCGGGCAAATTCCCCCTGGAGCCGCTTGTGAACTTCCTCCGGGCTGACGTAGGTCGTGGCGGTGGCAAGGGCGGCCAGCGTTGCCAGCCGGCGGGGGGTTACCTTGAGATGCAGCTCTTTCAGCATGGAAGGGAAATCGTGGGGCATGGGGGGGCCCGTCCTAAATGAAAATGGTTTCCATCCAGATGATACCGGTCCTGGACCGCTTGTCAAGGAGAAAGGGGGAAGGGGAGATGTCGTCAGGTGGCCAGGACAGTGGCAAGAGCTGCCAGGAGCCGTTCGTTCTCTTCCCGGCCCCGTACCGCCACCCGGAAGAAACGATTGTCAAGCCCGGCAAAATTGGCGCAGTTTCTCAGGAGAATCCGTTCCGCGAGCAGCTTGCGGCAGAGCTCGCCGGCTGCCGGCCCCTGCACGATCTCCACGAGCAGGTAGTTGGCCGCCGAGCGGTATGGTTTCAGCCCCGCTATCCGGCCAAGGCCGGCCAGAAGCCGTTCCCGCTCTTTGTCGATAAGGGCGAGAGTCCGTCCACGATACTCTCCATCGGCCAGGGAGGCAAGCCCCGCCACCTGGGCCACGCCGTTCACGCTCCAGGGGCCACGCAGCGCCTGCAACCGTGCGATCACCTTGGGGGAACCGATGGCGCACCCGAGCCGCAATCCGGGGAGGGCATAAAATTTGGTCAGGGAGCGGAAAAGCACGGCCCGGTCGTTCCGGCACACCAGCTCCTTCGCCGACCCCTCCTCGCAGAAGTCCATGAATGCCTCGTCCAGGACCAGGAAGGTCCCCGCGGCACGACAGATATCCAGGAGTTCCGCCACCTCGGCCCGGGGAACCAGCCGACCGGTGGGATTCCCCGGATTGCCGAGGAAGAGGATGTCGTATCCCCCCCCCAGCTGCTCCCTCAGCCGTTCCGGATCGAGTACAAACCCGTCCGCGGGGCGCAGCTCGTGATAGTCCACGGACCAGCCGGCCAGCGTCAGGGCCTTGGCGTACTCGGCAAAGGGGGGAGCGACGATCAGCCCCCGCTTCCCCTCCACCAGCCGGGGAGCCAGGTAGATAAGTTCCGTGGAACCGTTGGCCACGCAGATATTCTGCTCGGTCACCCCGTGGAGCGCCGCCAGGGCACATCTGAGCTCCGTCGCCTCGCTGTCCGGGTAGTGGAGCAGCCGGTCGAAGGAGGCCATGACCGCCTCCCGCACGGCGGGGGCCATACCGAGGGGATTGATGCTGGCGGAAAAATCCAGCAGCTCCTCCGGGGCGATCCCGAGGGAACGGGCAACGGCAAAGACATTGCCGCCATGTTCGAAGTCAGTGGACATTACGTTAAAACCTTTCAGCACAGAGATCTCGAAATTGAACGGGACACGGATTAAAAGCTGGAACCCTTTAAGGGGACACGGAAAAGGCGGAAAAAACCGGATAAAAGCGGATAAAAAAACCTTCAACCTGGATTTTGCCGTTAAATCCGCCTTTATCGGAAGTTTCCGCCGTTTCCGTGTGCTATTCAGGGTTTCCGCTTCTTCCGTGTACTATTCGGGTCTGGTTTATCCGCCGGTTTCGCTTTTATCCGCGTCCGATTCCGTCTTTGACTCTGTCACAACAATGCTATTCCCCGCATGGCAATCCACACTCCCACCAGCAGAAACAACGATCCGTACATGAGCCGCACCACCCCCCGGTAGGCAGCCAAACCAAGGGGTTTTTCGGGATCGCCGATGGTCGGTTTCTCCACCGGTTTCCCGAAGTAGAAATTCGTCCCCCCCAGCTGCACCCCCAGCGCCCCGGCGGCGGCCGCCTCGGGAATGCCGCTGTTGGGGGAGCTGTGGTTGCGGCCATCGCGCCGCATGATGCGCCAGGCGTTGGTCCCGGAGAGACCAACAAGGGGAGCAGCCGCAACCATGAGGAGGCCGGTCAGCCGGGCCGGCAGCCAGTTGACCAGGTCGTCAAAACGGGCCGATGCCCAGCCGAACTGGAGGTAGCGCTCGTTCCGGTAGCCTACCATGGAGTCGAGGGTATTGACCGCCTTGTAGGCCAGGGCAAGGGGGGGGCCGCCAAGCATGAGGCAGAGAAGGGGGGCGATCACCCCGTCGGAGCTGTTCTCCGCCACGGTCTCCACCACCCCCCGCCAGATTTCCGGTTCCTCAAGCGCCGCCGTGTCCCGCCCGACGATGCAGGAGAGGGAGCGCCGCGCCGCGCCAATATCGCCACGCTCCAGGGCGTCCGCCACCAGCCGGGATTCCCGGTGGAGGGAACGGGCGGCAAGGCAGCTCCAGGCAAGAACGACCGCAACGACGAAACCGACACCGGCGTTGAGTGAATAGGCGCCCCGCAGGAGAGCAAAGGCAAGACCGGCGGTGATGCCGACCGTCATGACGAGGAGGACGAAGCCGGCCGCGCGCTCGGAAGGAATCAGCCGGCGCAGGCGGGGCTCCAGGAACGTGATGAGCCGCCCGATCCCCACCACGGGATGGGGAAACCAGCGCGGGTCGCCGAGAAGAAGGTCGAGGATGATGGCGGCAAGGATCACTGCCGTAGTCTGGGGAAAATGCACTATCACGTAGCCCTGAACAGTTCGCAACTATGGGATGGGATAAACAGCCCCAATCCGGAATAGCACACGGAAGAAGCGGAAAAACCGGATAACGGCGGATAAAATCATAATCGAATGTGGTGTTGCCGTTAAATCCGCCTTTGTCCGTAGCTTCCGCTTTTTCCGTGTTTCCTTACCAGGATTTTTGTTTCTGCCTCATCGGTTAACCTTCGGTGGTTTCCAGGCCGCAGATCGCCAGCAGCCGCTCCATGTCCAGGTGCTTTTCCAGGTGCACAGCCAGGAGATCGAAGGGGTCGTCCGTCACTCCAGCCGTGACCGGCAGCGGCAACCCCTTTTCTTTCCGGATGCGGTTCAGGTAGGCGGTGCGGAACGGGATATTGTCGAAGATGCCGTGCAGGTAGGTACCGAACACCCGCCCGTCGGAAGAGACCGCGCCGTCCCGCACCTTCACCGGGTTGCCCGACCGGCTGGAGATGAAGGCGAACGACCGCGAACCTTCGCCGACCAGCGTTTCCCCCATGTGGATCTCGTAGCCGTTCAGTTCCGCGGACCGGCACTTGGGAGCGACCATGCTCCCCCCCTGCAGCAGCTGGGCCTCCACCTGGTGGGTCTCTTTTTCGGGGAGCATGGTGGTGGTGGCGTCGAGAAGTCCCAGTCCGTCAGCCTCCACAATGGACGACTCCACGCCGACCGGATCGAGGATATGCTTGCCGAGCATCTGGAAACCACCGCAGATGCCGGCGATCTGCCCGGGGAACGCCAGTATCGCCCCGAACAGCCCGTTCTCCATGAGGAAGAAGAGATCGGCGATGGTCGACTTGCTCCCCGGCAGAATGAGCAGGTCGAGTTCCGTCAGTTCATGGGGATGCTCGATGTAGCGGAGTTCCACGTCCGGCTCTGCTTCCAGGGTGTCGAAATCCGTATAGTTGGAGATGCGCGGCAGCTTCACCACGCCAACATTGATTTTGTCTTTGGCAGTTCCCGGTCCCCGGTCCCCGGTCCCCGGTCCCCGCCTTGCCAGTGCGACGCTGTCCTCTTCCGGCAGGCGGAAGCCGGTGAAGTACGGCACCACCCCGAGCACCGGCACGCCGGTCCGCCGCTCCACGAAGTCGATCCCCGGGGTGAGCAGCGAAGGGTCACCACGGAACTTGTTGATGACCACCCCCTTGACCAGCGCCCGTTCGGAAGGCTCCAGCAGTTCCAGGGTACCGACGATCTGGGCGAACACCCCTCCACGGTCGATATCGGCGACCAGAATGGCCGGACAGCCGGCCATCTTCGCCACCCGCAGGTTGGCTATGTCGTGGGCCTTCAGGTTGATCTCGGCGATGCTCCCCGCCCCCTCGATGACGACGAAGTCATGGGCCGACGCCAGCCGGCCGTAGCTCTCCTCCACCTTCCTGAACGCCTTCGGCTTGTAGGCGTTGTACTCCCGGACCGCCATGGTGCCGACCACCTTCCCCTGGACGATTACCTGGCTTCCCGTGTCGGAATTGGGTTTCAGGAGCACCGGGTTCATGTCGGTATGGGGAAGGAGACAGCACGCCGCAGCCTGTACCGCCTGGGCCCGGCCGATCTCCCCCCCTTCCGGCGTCACCGCCGAATTGAGGGCCATGTTCTGGGACTTGAACGGAGCTACATTGAGCCCGCGCCGTTTCAGGATGCGGCAGAGGCCGGCCGTCAGCACCGACTTCCCCACGTCCGACCCGGTACCGCAGATCATCAGGGACCGGGGATTGGGGACTGGGAACCGGTGTTCGGCGGTCGTTTTAAGGGATTTCCCGGTCCCGGGTCCTTCAGGCCCGTAGTCTGGTCCCGGGTTCCTGGTCCCGGCATCATACCCCCGCGGCGTGATCATCCTCCCCCCGTCGTCCACGAAGGTGGTTGAATTGCCGATGATGACAAGGGAGAACATGTCGATGTCGTGATCGAGCATCTCCTCCAGGGTGGTGACCACCCGCTCCTCCCCGGCGCGCAGGGCGTTCCGGACGATCCCCACCGGCGTCGTTGCGGAGCGGGCTGCGAGCATGATCCGCTGCGCCTCCTCGATCTGGGTCACCCGCCCCTTGCTGCGGGGGTTGTAGAGAGCCACCACGAAATCGGCGGCCGCCACCGCCGCCAGCCGGCGCTCGATGGCATCCCACGGGGTCAGCAGGTCCGAAAGGGAGATTACCGCGAAGTCGTGCATGAGGGGGGCGCCAAGCACCGCAGCAGCCGCCTGGACCGCCGACACCCCCGGCACGATGACCACCTCCGGCGGACTTTGCAGCTCCCGGGCCAGTTCCAGGACCAGCCCGGCCATGCCGTAGATCCCTGCATCGCCGCCGGATACCAGGGCCACGTCGCGCCCTTCCGACGCGATGAGGAGCGCCTCGCGGCAGCGCTCCACCTCGCCGCGCATGCCGGATGACACAACATCCTTCCCCCAGAGAAGAGGGGCGACGAGGTCCAGATAGGTCTTGTAGCCGACCACCACCTCCGCCGCCTCCAGTGCCGACCGGGCCTCGTAGGTCATATGTTTCAGATCGCCGGGACCGGTCCCGACGACGAATAACTTGGACATAAAAAAAACCTCAATCAATTTACAGGGATATTCAGGATAATCAGGATAAAATCTTACGTTCTAATCTTCTGTATTCCAGCTTCGTCGGGCCGAAATTGACGAGAAGACCAACTTCTTTACCGGTAGCATTGAGATAGTTGATGAGCTGGGCCTGGTGCTCTGGAGCAAGGGATTTGGTAGCCTTTAACTCCACAATTACTTTTCCTTCGACAAAAATATCTGCGAAGAATTCGCCGACTTTTTCGCCGCGGAATAAAACCGAAAGTGGCACTTGAGAGTGAACTGCGAGCCCCCTGTCACAGAGTGCTATCATCAAGGCTTTTTCATAGACAGATTCAAGAAATCCCGCTCCAAGTTCATTCATAACTTCAAAACAGGCTCCAAGAATGCTTTTGGTCAAATCTTCATAGAGCATAGGATCGTGCCTTCCATCCTGATTATCCTGAATATCCCTGTTAATTTGCTTCATGCCATTTCCGCGACCGCCAGGGTCACGTTCCCGCTCTTCACCTTCTTCAGCAGCAGGTTCCCCCCCTCCGAGGCAAGCATGGCAGCCGGCTCGGCCACGCCGATGGCGCCGATGGCCGTCTGGGCATGGGGAGACGGTGGGGAAGGGACCGGGATACTGTTCAACTCTTCGCTCCCGTAGCAGACGAGGGGAAGGGCGTACTTCGCCGCGAAGGCGGTCAGCCCCGGTTCGTCCCGCTTGGCAAGGGCGGTGGCGACGCATTTCACGCTCCTGATGGCCAGGAAAAGCCGCTTCAGGTTCGCCAGCACAACCTCTTCGATCTCATCGGCGGAGGTGCCGCTGTTGCAGCCGATGCCGAGCACCAGGTTCTGGGGACGGAGCACCAGCAGCCGCTCCGACTGGAGCTGGGGGGGGAGAAACCGGTTGGTGACGAAAAGATACCCTTTGGCCGGACTCTGGAGCGCCTCCACAAAGGTATCGAAGAAGGAGAGTTTCCCCCGGCCTCGGCAGTAGGAACGGACCCGCTCCGTAGGATCCACCACGGCGATCTCCTCCCCGTCAAGGAGCAGGGCATTGAGGGTCTTGACGCGGCAGAGGTCGTCGATCACCCACCCCTCTTCCTTTGCCAGCAAGTCGAAGGAGGGGAGGTCGTTCACATCGGTGGCGGTGGTTATCACCTCCCGGGCGCCGGTGATGAAGGCGCAGCGGCAGGCCAGCTCGTTGGCTCCCCCCAGGTGGCCCGAGAGGAGGGAGATGGCGAACCGCCCTCCGTCGTCCATCACCACCACCGCCGGGTCCTTCTCCTTGCTTTCCAGAAGCGGCGCCACCAGCCGGACCACGATGCCGGCGGCCATGACGAACACGAACCCTTCCGCCTCCGGCCAGAGTGACCGCACCAGGCCGGACAACTCGCCGGTGAACCCCTGCGCCCCCTTCCCCGCCTGCCCCGCATACTTCTGCAGGACGAACAGCCGGGCATCGGGGAAGCCCTCCCTCAACCGTGTCCCGAGCCGGGCTCCGTTACGGGTTATGGCGATGATAGCGATATGCATGACGCCTAACTCCTCTGCCACAGAGGTCACCGAGAGAAAACTACGTAATTATCCCCTCACGACAACCATGGCTGAACCCCTTGTCGTAGAGGAGCGACTTCGCCTTCAGCCCTTCCCGCCGCGCCCGCAGCACGTCCCCCACGAGGATGAGCGCCTGCTTGCCGATCCCGGCAACCTGGACTTTCCCTGCAATGTCCGCCAGCGTCCCTTCCACCACCTGTTCGTCGGACCAGCTGGCCCTGGCCACCACCGCCACGGGGGTCGCATGGGTGTAGGCCCCTGCCAGGAGCTCTGCCACCACTTGGTCGATCATGGCGACAGAGAGGTAGATGACCATGGTAGCGCCGCTGCGGGCAAGTTCCCGCAGCCGTTCCCCCTCGGGAACCGGCGTCTTCCCCGCCAGGCGGGTGATGATGACCGTCTGGGAGACCTCCGGGAGCGTCAGCTCCTGCTTCAGGGTCGCCGCCGCGGCGAAGGCGCTCGTCACCCCCGGCACGACCTCGTAACCGATCCCGAGCCGGTCCAGCTCCGCCATCTGCTCCTGGATTGCTCCGTAAATGGAGGGGTCCCCCGTATGGAGCCGCACCGCGCGCCTCCCGTCCGCCACTGCCCGGGCAAGGACGGCGGTCGTCTCCTCCAGGGTCATCCCGGCGGAGTCGTGCACCTCCGCGTCGCGGGCATGGGTCCGGACCAGCTCCCGGTCCACCAGGCTCCCGGCATAGACCACCACGTCCGCCTCCCGCAGAAGCCGGGCACCCTTCACGGTGATGAGCTCGGCATCGCCGGGTCCGGCGCCGACGAAATGAACGATATTTTTTTCAACCACAGAGGACACGGAGAAGACCTCAAAATCTGGAATATATTCAATACCTACGTAAACCAGACGGCTCCTCCCCTGACAAGGGGAGGTCGGGAGGGGTTAGCACTCCAGGATCCGAACACGTCTCGACAAATCTTCGTAAATCCCTTCGATATTGCGCAGAACTTCATCGTTGGTGTAGCGCACAACAGTAAGCCCATAAGCCTCCAGTACGCGCGTTCTTTCGTTGTCATATTCCACTGTCCCTGCATGACCATCACCGTCAACCTCTATCACTAACCGCAATTCCGAGCAGTAGAAATCCACGATGAAGTTGTCAATCGGCTTTTGGCGAAGAAACTTGTAGCTGGAAAACTGTCTCTTACGAAGCACCTCGTTCCATATCTTGCTTTCAGTACAAGTGGGACTCTTGCGATTATTCCTGGCAAGTTCAACAAGTTTCTTGTTGTAAGGAAGGAAAGGATTCCTTTCCCCAACCTGCCCTAACCCCTCCCCTTCCCTCCCCTTATCAGGGGAGGGTGCCCAATCTTCTTCGTGGCCAACCGGGGTAGGTAATCGGGAAGACCTGGTCATCGCTCGTCTTTCCTGATAATCAGCAACGACAGGTAATCCAGCTTCTGCCCCACCAGGGACGCCAGGTCGTACACCACCTCTTCCTCCGCCGACCCGACCCGCCGGATGAAGGCCCCCTTCTTTTCCAGCCCCAGGGCCTTGAGCATGCCGTAGACCTGGTCAAAGACCCGGTGCACCTTCATGAAGACCACGGTGTCGAAGTCGATGAGGGTCTTGAGGAGCTTCTCCGTCTCGAAGGTGGCGGGAAGGATGGCGATCCGCTCGGCGGCCATGCCGAGGGGGAGCCCGGCGGCAACGGCGGCGGCGCCGACGCTGGAGATACCGGGAACTACCTCGACGGGGATCTCGGGATACTGTTCGCGGAAGATGCGGTAAAGGTAGAGAAAGGTGGAGTAGAGGAACGGGTCGCCGATGGTGATGAAGGCCACGTCCTGCCCATGGCGGACCCGCTCCGCCACCTGGGCGGCGGCCTCCTGCCAGAACGGCTCCAGGTCGGCCGGGTCCTTTTTCATGGGGAATACCTGGACGAGCACCTCCTGGCGGGAACGGTCGAGGAACTCCTCGACGATGGAGAGGGCGTAGCTGGCGGCATCGGCGGCGCCGGTGGGGGAGCAGATGACCGGGACCTGCCGGATGATCCGCTCGGCCTTGCGGGTCAAAAGTTCCGGGTCGCCGGGGCCCACCCCGACCGCATATATCTTTGCCATTCACCGATCCTTTCGGAACCAGATTTTAACAAGCACCAGCAGCGAATCCGATTTCGCGCGAAGAGCAAGGCAGCAAGGAGGAGCCGACGCAGGCGTAGCAGCGCTACGTCGAGGAGAGCGACGACGCGGCAACGCAGCTATCCGCGTGAAGGCGGATTCGCCTACTCTTCGCCTTTCCAGGCGGCGACAATGTACACCGGATTATGCGCCTCGAACATCTTGTACTCGGTCAGCCCCCGGGTCTTGGCGATGTTGACACAGGTCACCTCCACGGTGTAGCCGTGGTCCTCCAGGAATTCCACCGCCTTGGTGAGGGTGTCCAGGGTCACGGCATTGAGGACGATCCGTCCGTCCGGCTTCAGACGCCGCGCTACCGCATCGATGATCTCGTCGAGCATGCCGCCGGAGCCACCGATGAAGACACGGTCCGGATCGGGAAGATCGTCCAGCCCCTCCGGCGCGTACGCCTCGATGAGCATGACATTGCGGGCGACGAACTTCTTCAGGTTGTCCCGGATGAATGCCAGGTACTGGGGGTTCTTCTCCAAAGCGAATATCCGGCCGTTGGGGAGGAGGTTGGACGCCTCGATGGAGACCGAACCGCTCCCCGCGCCGATGTCCCACATGATCAGGTCGTCCTGAAGCTGCAGTTTCCCCAGGGTGACCGCCCGCACCTCTTGCTTGGTGATGAGCTTCTTGGCGGTGGCGAACTCGTCGTCGTCGATCCCCATGAGCGGATACTGGGTAAGAGACGGTTCCCACGCCTTGATGAGGATGAGGATGTTGAGCGCCGAGGCGGAAATATCAACCAGCCCCTTGACGTCGGTCCTGGTGAACTTCTCGCCCGCCATCCCCAGATCCTCGCAGAGCCAGGCATCGTAACCCTCGGCACCGCGGGCGATCAGCTCCTTCGCTATGGCCGCCGGCGAATTGGTCTCGTCGGTAAGGATCGCCACCTTCTCCGCGGCGATGATCCGGTCGATGGCCCCCTTCATCCCCCGGCCGTGGACGGAGACGAAGATGGCATCGTCCCACGGCTCCTTGATCCGGGCGAAGGCGTACTGGATGCTCGTCACGTTGGGGAATATCTCGACCCGCTCCTTGGGAAGGTTGCGCAGGAGGAACCGTCCCACCCCGAAGAAGTTCGGGTCGCCGGAACCGAGCACCACCACCCGTTTCTCCGTCTTCTTGAGAAAGTCGAGCATGAGGGAAAGATCGCCGAGCACCTGCTTCTCCCCCGCAAAGTCGGGGAAAATATCCAGGTGCCGCTTGTGCCCGATGAGTACGTCGGCCTTGTTGATCACCTCCAGCGCCTTGGAGCCGAATCCTTCCCATCCCGCGATGCCGGCACCGACCAGATAGACCTTCTGCTGAGGCATATCCCCCTCCTGTGAAATGAACTCTTTTCCGCACTATCTGCGCAACTCTTCGGCAACACTAGTTATAAACCGCACCACATAAAAAAACCGTCTAAATTTTACCCGAAATATAGCACTTCTGCGTTGTACCCTGCCAATAAAACTTTCACCCCGACACCGGGCGCCACCTCGCCGGCAAACCGCTTCACCCTGTCGCAGACCATTTCCACCAGCGACCGGTCGTTTCCCGACGCCTCCAGCACGTGGCGGGCGGTGTTGGCATTGCGGCAGTAACCGGGGATTGGGACCCAGACGTCGGGCCTAAAGGACCGGGGACTGGTATCAGCAAACCATTCGGCCAACATCTTCAGGTCCAGTTCCGACGAGCTGACGTGGGTCTGCTCATGGCCGCAGGCGATCTTCAGGAGCTTGGCGAACTGACCGGCGATGACCACCCCTTTCACTCCTTTCCGGACACAGGCACGCAGGGCATACCCCACATGGTCTCCCATCATAACGAAGGCTTCTTCCTCAAGGGCTTCACCGGTCCCGGATCCCGGGTCCCCGATCCCGGCTTTCTGCGCCACCAGTTCGCTGGTCCGCCCCGTGGAAAGGACCACCGTCCGGCAGCCGCAGGCCAGGGCCACGTCGAGGGAGGTATCGATGGTGTCGGTCCACGCCTTCGCCGAGATGGGACGGACGATGCCGGTGGTGCCCAGGATGGAGAGCCCTCCGACGATGCCGAGCCGCTCGTTCAGCGTCTTTTTCGCCAGTTCCGCGCCGTTGGGGATGCTGACCGTCGTCGTCAGGGTCGCCGGCATGCAGCGCATGGCCAGCACTTCCTTGATAGCCTCCGTTATCATCCGGCGCGGCACGGGATTGATGGCCCACTCCCCCGGCGGCACCGCCAGACCGGGCTTGGTCACCCTGCCGATCCCCGTCCCTCCCTCGATGACGATCCGGTGGGGTGTGAAGAACTCCACCCGGATGGTCACATGGACTTCCGCGCCATTGGTCACGTCCGGATCATCCCCCGCGTCCTTGACCACATAGCAGGAGGCAGTGGTATCCGTCAGCTGCTGGCCATGGAGCGTGAACCGGGCTGTTTCGCCGGTCGGCAGATTGAGGTCGACCGCATCCACGAGAGCCTGGTCCCGCAGCATCTGCGCAGCCCCCTTGGCGGCCGCCGCCGCACAGGCGCCGGTCGTATAGCCGTGGCGAAGATTTTTTCTGCCCATAGTGAAATCTCTGAAAAACAAAATCTTGGAGTGTTCCCCCGCCCCTTGATGGGGGAGCCAGGGTGGGGGTGAATGTGCCAAAGGAATCTGTCATGTGCAGATCACCCTCCCCCCGACCCCCTCCCATCGAGGGAGGGGGGAAATTTTAAAAGGTTCATATGCAACGACGTGATTACTACTCAAAAACCACCGGCAGCGGTGCCTCTTCGGCCATAAGCTGCAACGCCCGTTCCCGCATCCCGTCCTTCCCCAGTTCCTCCTTCCCCGACAGATCCTCGATATCGATCCGGACGATGCCGGTCAGGGCAAGCTTCTCCTCCGGGTAGGGGCCGTATCCCCCTTCCGGCTGGTACTTGCGCATGAGGGCGTCGAGGGCGGCGATCTGCTCCCCCCGATCCTCCACGATAACGGCCCGCCCCCGGATAATGACGCTCCGGTAGAGGTACTCGGCCCGGCAGGGGTTGTCGGGAGCCCCTTTCACGTAAGCGATCGGGAGGTCAACTTCGAAGCAGACACGGGGGTCGCGGCGGATATCGTCCAGCTTCTCCCCCTGCAGGGCACAGTGGAAGTAAATCCGCCCCTCGCGGTAGGCGAAGTTGAGCGGCTTCACCATGGGCCAGCCGTCCGCGCCCACCGTCCCGAGGCGTCCTACGGGGCAGGTGTCCAGCAGGTTGATGATGACCGCCGAATCGATGATCTTCTTGTTCTGTTTGCGCATGATTACCTTTGTCAATAGGACGCGGAAGAAACGAAACAATCTGATCGAAACACCCTTTTTCTTGCCTTTATCCGCAGCTTTCGCCTTTTCCGTGTCCTATTTGCTTTTATTCGTGGCTATTCGCGCTCATCATCGCCCCATCAGCTATTCTCTTCAGCAAGTATCAACAGCGCGTTCACCACCGCCGCCGCCACGTTGGACCCACCCTTGCGTCCCCGGTTGGTGATGAAGGGAAGATCGGGGAACTCCCGTTCCAGCTCCACGAGGGCCGCCTTGCTTTCCGCAGCGCCTACGAAGCCGACGGGAAGGCCGACGATGAGGTCGGGGCGCATATGCTCCTCCCGGATGAGGCGGATCAGCTCGAACAGCGCGGTCGGGGCGTTGCCGATGACGAAGATGCCGTTCCCCGGATCGGCCGCCCCCTTGCGCATGGCAAGGATGGAGCGGGTGATACCGAGGGAACTGGCTTTCTGCGCCACCTCCGGATCGGCCACGAAGCAGCTCCCCTGGATACCGAAGCGTGCCAGGCGCGGCTTGGCGATGCCGGCCAGGGCCATGGTGGTGTCGGTGACGATGCCGCGCCCGCGGGCAAGGGCGGCAACCCCCGCCGCAATGGCGGTGGAGGAAAAGACCATGGACCGGGCATACTCGAAATCGGCGCTCGTGTGGATCACCCGGCGCACCACCGGCCACTCGACGGCGGACCAGGGGTGAGCCCCCACCTCGGCCTCGATCATGGCAAACGACCGGGCTTCGATCTCTTCCGGCCGGAGATGTACCGACATCAGTGCCACCCCGTGGCGGTCAGTGACTCGGCGATCCGCTCCACCACCACCTCTGCCAGCTTCCGGTGCACCCCCAGGTGTTTTCCCATGGCAAACTCCACCTGGGGATGACGCTGGCGCGCCTCGGCCATCTCCGCCGGCAGGTCCTCCTGCACGTGGGCCCCGATGAAGAGGAAGTACGGCATGAGAATGATCCGCTCAGCCCCTTTCGCCACGCAGGCGTCGATCCCCTGCTGGATGTCGGGTTTGTGCTGCTCCCGGAACGACACCTCCACGTTGTCGTACCCGGTCATCTCCTTCACCATGGCGGCGATCTCGTGCACGGCGTCATTCGCCTCGGGGATGCGGCTCCCGTGGGCCATGAGCAGAATTGCAGTTTTCATACAAACCTCACATAAGCATATTTAACAGGGATATTCAGGATAATCAGGATTAAGACAAGAAACTGAAAAAAGCATTTGGAACACAAAAATGTCGAAAAACCAGGACAGCTACTGATTCAGGCCACAACCTCAATGGACTTTCGGGTGAAACCTGAAATTTGGGGTTCATCCGCCTTTATCTGATCTTATCCGCTTTTTCCGTGTTCAATTGCCGTTTGGATTTATAGATTTTTAATTTTATCCTGATTATCCTGAATATCCCTGTTAATTCGGTTTTCTCTGCACCATTTCCACAATCTCCCGCCGTGCCTCGCCGACGGTGAGGGGGAGGCGCTGAAACGGAAGGCCGTCCTCGTGGGTGAGCCGATGGATCAGCTCGGCAATGTGGGGGAGACGGAGTTTCACCTGCTCCAGCTCGGCCGGAGCGGTGAACACCTCTTCCGGGGTGCCGCCGCGCACCAGCCTTCCCTTGCTCAGAATATGGAGACGATGGAGGAACAGCGGCACCAGGTCGACGCTGTGGGTCGCCATGACGATGGTCACCCCCTCATCCCGGTTGAGCCTGGTGAGCAGTTCCAGCATCCGGTGTTCCCCCATGGGATCGAGGCCGGCGGTCGGCTCGTCGAGGAGGAGTATCCCGTGCCCCATGGCAAGGAGTCCGGCGATGCAGACCCGCTTCTTCTGGCCGAAGCTGAGGGCATGGATGTTCTTCCCCCCGTACTCGGCCATCTCCACGCTCGCCAACGCCCCCTCCACGCGCCGCTTCACCTCCGGCTCGTCGAACCCCATGTTGCGCGGGCCGAAGGCCACGTCCTCGAACACCGTGTGGGCGAAGAGCTGATCGTCCGGGTTCTGGAACACCAGCCCCACCTTCCGGTAGATATCGCGGGGGTGGAGCCGGCGCACGTCCTCCCCATCCAGCGCAACCTGTCCGGTGTATTCCTTGATCAGGCCGTCCATGATCTTCAGCAGCGTCGTCTTCCCCGAACCGTTGGAGCCGAGAATGCCGCAGAACTCACCCTGTTTCACGTCAAGACGGATATCCGCCAGCGCCAACGTGCCGTCGGGGTATTTATAACTTTCAATGGTTAGAGAAATTCGTAATTCCGTCATGTAAAAAGCTTAAACCTCAATGGAACACGGAAAATTCGGAAAAAACCGATAAAAGCGGATCAATGGCTATTGTCAAACACCCTTCTTTTAACTTGGGGCGATGGTCCGAAATTCAACAGAAGTCCAACCTCTTTGCCGGTACCTTTCAGATAATTGAGAAGCTGCGCCTCGTGTTCATTCAGTAACGTTTTTGCAGCCTTGATTTCGACAATCACTTCGTCTTCGACAAGAATATCGGCAAAATATTCTCCAACCGGCTCACCATTATACTGGACAGTAATGGGATATTGGACTTTAGCTTTAAGTCCTCTTTTTCCCAGTTCAACCTTCAGAGCATTTTCGTACACCTTTTCCAAAAAACCGTACCCCAGTGTGTTGTAGACCGTATAGAAACAGCAGATTATTGCATCAGTGAGTTCTTTCTGTTTCACAAATCCGCCTTTATCCGTTATTTCCGCATTTTCCGTGTTCCATTCCGTTTTTTCAAAGACTCCAGACAAACCCCATTCCGACCACAACCAACAGTGCCACCGCTACTTCCCCGACATGGAACGGCCGGTGCTTCATGAGCGGCATGGTGCCGTCGTAGCCCCGCTGTACCATGGCGGTGGTAATGTTCTGGCTGTTGTCGAAGGCCTTGATGACCAGGGCCCCGGCCAGGGTTCCGAAGGAACGGAGCCCCCGCCGGTAGCAGGCGTAGCCGAGGCGGTTCTTCTGGGCAGCATAGACCACCTGGGCGTCGTCCAGGAGGAGGAACAGGTAGCGCCAGGCGAAGAGCGCAACCTCGATGAACCCTTTTGGCACCCGGAGCCAGGCCAGGGCCGCCATCAGGTCGGTGAAGGGGGTTGCGAAACCTATCGCCGCCACCACCGTTACCGCCCCGGCGATCCGGCTGGCAATCCGGACCCCTTCCATGAGCCCGTCCCGATGGCCGACCACCTCCCACCCGGCGAGGGAAAAGGAAAAGAGCGGCTCAGTGCCGGTGAAGAAGAGCTTGAGAACCAGCACCATCCCTGCGATGAAGAGCGGTTCGGCGAAACGGAGCGCCAGCACCCTGGGGCGGACGCCGAGAGAGAGACATATTCCGCCGCAGATCCCCGCCACCAGCAGGGGGAAAACGATCCCCCTGCAGCTGATCACCATCAACAGGAGCGCCAGGGCGCTGAGGAGCTTCACCCGCGCATCGAGGCGGGTCAAGGGATGATCGTCAAGTGCAGGTTGTCGGACGAAGTGGTGCATGCCGCTATCCCTTGGGCCCGGCATCGTCGGGAGGGGTCTTGACCTTTTTCTCGCTCACCAGCACCCGCCAGGCGTAGCCGGCCGCAAAACCGCCAACCGCCCCGGCAAGGAGGAAGACAAAGAGGAGCATATCCCCTTCCGTGTTGATCAGGGGGGGGCTCGCCTCCCGGCCATGCTCCTTCGCGATTTTCTCCACCACCGCTTCGTCCACGCCGGTGTAGGGCTTGGGGCCGAGTGTGAAGAAGTAGAAGACGTACATCACCGTCGGCAGAAGGATGATATGCAGGAGGAAAATCCTCCATTTCCGTTTCCGTTCAGGCATGGGCTGTCAGCTCCTTTTCCGTGATGACCCGCATCCTGACGAGGAGTTCAGGGCGTTTTCTCTGGAGAAGCATCACCATCCCGGCGGTCATGGCCCCTTCCAGAAGACCGAGAGGAAGTTGGGTCGGGATGAAGGCGAGGACGATCTTCCCCGCCAGGGGTAGAAAGGGGGAGTCCCCCCGGATGCCGGCGGCGAGGACGAGAGAGGTGGTGGCGTAGGTGGCCCAGTCGGCCAGAAGCCCCGCCGCGAACCCCGCTACCCCAAGGCTCGCCCCCATCGCGCGAAGTGCCCGGAATGTAAACCACCCCGCAAAAGAACCGACCACCCCCATGGAGACGATGTCCGCACCCCAGGTGGAAAGTCCGCCATGGGCGAGGAAGAGCGCCTGGATGAGGAGCGCCACCGCCGTGATAACCACGCTGACGAAGGGGCCGACCAGGATAGCCGCGATACCCGTCCCGCAAGGGTGGGAACAGGTGCCGGCGGTGGGAACCGGGACCGGCATGCAGGATATGATGAACACCACCGCCGCCATCAGCCCCACCAACGGCTTGAAGGAGAGATCGTCCTTCGCCAGATCGTTCAACCGCTTGATCCCCAGAGCTACGAACGGCACCGCCACCGCGAACCAGAGCGCCGCCCAGGAAAAGGGGAGGATACCTTCGGAGATGTGCATGGCGTGGGCGGGGGTGGTAAGGAAAAGCAACATTATGGGTAGAATCTTTTGCATCAAAACCTCAAAACATTGAATGGAACGCGGATCAAATCTGAAAAAACGGATAACGGCGGATTATTTTTCTAACGCAATGAAGATTATACAGACGTTGCCTTGCCCCTTAATTAATCCGATTTTATCCGATTTATCCGCCTTTTCCGTGTCCCTTTTAGGTTTTCGTCTATCAGATTTTATCACCGCGCAAATCAGCAGCAAACAGCTTCCCCGCCCCCCGCGAGGCGCAGAAGTCGCCGCACATGGTGCAGGTGGCTTCGTCCTCGGGGGTGCGGCTGGCGCGGATGGCCCGGGCATCCTCGGGGTAAAGGGCGAGTTCGAACTGCTTCTCCCAGTTCAGGTCCCGGCGCGCCTTGGACATCTCCCGGTCCCGCTCCCGCCCCTTCTCCGGGTACTTGTTCATGTCGCCGATGTAGGCGGCGATCTTGGCCGCCTTCACCCCCTGGCGCACATCCTCCTCGTTGGGGAGGGCCAGGTGCTCAGCGGGGGTGATGTAACAGATGAGATCGGCACCGAAACGGCTCGACTGGGCCGCGCCGATGGCGGCGGTGATGTGGTCGAAGCCCGGCGCCACGTCGGTGGAGATGGGGCCGAGCATGTAGTACGGCGCGCCGCCGCTCATCCGCTTCTGGAGCTGGATGTTCCCCTCCACCTCGTCCAGCGGCACATGGCCGGGGCCTTCCACAAGCATCTGGCACCCCATCTCGCGGCCGATCTCCGCCAGTTCGCAGTTGATGAGAAGCTCCTGGATCTGGGCCCGGTCGGAGGAATCGTGGATCGCCCCGGCCCGCAGGCCGTTCCCCAGGGAGAGGACCGTGTCGTACTTCTTGAGAATGGCGGTCACCCGGTCAAACTTCTCGTAGAGGGGGTTTTCCCGTTTGTTTGCGAGCATCCAGGCGACCATGGAGACCCCACCCTTGGAGACGAGGCCGCCGTAGCGGTACCTCTGCTTCCTGAGCCGCTCGATGGTGTAGAGGTTGATGCCGCAATGGACCGCCATGAAGGCCATCCCGTCGGCACACTGCTTCTCGATCAGGTCGAAGAGCATCTCCTCGTCCAGCTTGTTGGGATCGCCGTATTTCCGGGCCGCCTCGCAGAAGGCCTGGTAAAGGGGAACGTTCCCCACGGGAAGGTCCACGGCGGCGATCACCTCCCGCCGCACCCGATCCAGGTCCCCCCCCACGGAGAGTTCCATGAGGGTGTCGGCTCCCGATTCCTGGGCAGCCTTGGCCTTGCGCACCTCGGCCCCGTAATCGACGATGTCCGACGAGGTGCCGATGGAGGCGTTCACCTTGGTCCGGAGCCCCTTGCCGATACCGACGGCCCGGGGCTTGCGGCCATGGTTCCAGGGGATGACGATCTTCCCCTCGGCGACCATCTGCCGCACATACTCGGACGACACCCCCTCGTCCTTCGCAACGCTGGCCATCTGGGTGGAAACGATACCCTCCCGGGCCAGTTCGATCTGGGTTTTCATGGCATCTCCTTGACTAAATTCATAAAATCAAACTGTTATGGGACGCAGATGAACGCAGAAAATGCGGATTTAAGTCAAGAAACAAACCCTTTATTGGTTTGAGGTTTTATCTGCGTACCTCTGCGTTAATCTGCGTCCCATCCGTCTTTACATGCTTTTGAATTTCCGGCAACTCTCCACGAATGCCGCCGCCATCTCCGGACAACTGCCGAAGTGGAGATGGATGTAGGAGGCGAGGCAGCTCCTGAAGCGGTATCCCTCCGGCTCCAGCTCGACCCCCTGCCTCCGTACCCGGTAGAGCCGTTCGGCCACCGCCGGAATCTCCTCCATCTCCGAGTAGTGGAATTCGTGGCCGCGGGCGATGGTCCCCGTGGGGCCGATGATGGAGTCGGCGACCGTCTCGATCTCCCGGTAGCCGAGGGCCTTGCGGCGCGGCAACATGCGGGTGGTGACGGGAAAGACCCCGACAAAATCTACCACCCCCGCCCTGCCGGGCACCCCCTCCTGATTCAGGAGGGGGATGGGGGGTGGTGAGTCCTCCACCCCCCGGGTCAGGTAGATGAACCCGCCGCACTCGGCATAGAGCGGCATGCCGGCGGCAATGGCATCGAGGATGGCCCCTTTCATGGCGCCGTTATCGGCCAGGGCATCGGCAAAGACCTCCGGGTAGCCGCCGGGGAGGTAGATCCCCCCGATATCAGAAGGAAGCGCCTCGTCCCGCAACGGCGAGAAGAATGCGATCTCCGCCCCCGCCCGCCGCAGGAGCCGTAGGTTGTCCTCGTAGACGAAGCAGAACGCCTCGTCCCGCGCCACGGCAATGCGCACCGACGAGCCCTGAGTCACCGCCAGCGCCGGCGTATCGAAGGGGAGCGGCCGGTCCGCGGGGGACGTCCCCATGGCCCAGATCAGCCCCAGGTCGATATGCTGCCGGGTGACCGCAGCCAGGTGGTCCAGGTACTCTGCCGGGAGCGGGTTTTCCTCCGCGGTCAGGAGCCCCAAGTGGCGGGACGGGATGGCAAGCCGGCTCTCCCGGGGAAGCCACCCCACCACCTTCGGGCCGTTCACGAGGGATTCCACGCTCTCCCGCAGGATACGGGCATGGTTCTCGCTCGCCACATTGTTGAAGATCACCCCGGCAACCCGCACCTGGGGATCGAATTCGGCAAACCCCTTGACCAGCGCCGCCATGCTCCGGGCCTGACCGCGGGCATCCACCACCAGGATGACCGGTGCGCCGGTCAGCTTGGCCACCTGGGCCGTGCTCCCCTCTTCCCGTACCCCTCCCACGCCGTCGAACAGCCCCATGACCCCCTCGATGACGGAGATGTCGGCGCCGGAGGCATGATGGAGGAACGTTTCCCGAACGAAGTCGGGAGGACACATCCAGCCGTCCAGGTTGATGGAGGGACGGCCGGTCACGAGCCGGTGGTAGCCCGGGTCGATGTAGTCGGGACCCACCTTGAACGGAGCGACCTTCAGCCCGCGCCGCTTGAGGCACTCCATGATGCCGAGGGTGACGGTGGTCTTGCCCGACCCGCTCATGGGGGCAGCGATGATGATGGATTTCATGGCATTTATTCCTCAGACATCAAACAACATACCCATGAAACGCGATTTTTTCGCAAGGTCAAGGCGCCAAGGAAGAGCGCGGAGGCGTAGCAGCGCTACGTCGCACAAGCGATGATGCAGGCAACGCCGAGATTGCGGAAAAGGCGCGTTTCATCCATTCAGCAGCTTCACGACTGTCTTGCCGTCCCCATAATAATCGATGATGTTGAGGCAGGCGTAGTTCTGCTCGATATTGAAGAGCGCCGACAGCGGCGCGCCGATGGCATTGAGGAGGATAACCCGGTTCACCCCGCCGTGACCCACCACGAGCACCTCCTCACCCCGGTGCCGCTCCACGATGCCGTCGATGACCGGCATGACCCGGCTCTCCAGGTCGAGCATGTTCTCCCCACCCGTCACCCGGTAGTTGACGATGTCGTCCAGGCGCGCCTGCCACTCCACCGGGTAGGTGGCCATCAGCTCCTGCCAGGTCATCCCTTCCCAGATGCCGATGTTCAGCTCCCGGAGGTTCGCCTCCCGCACCGGCTCAACGCCGAAATGACCGCCGAGTATGCCGGCCCCGATCGTACAGCGCGTCAGGTCGCTCGTATAGCAGGCGGAAATCCGCGCCCCGTCAAAGCGCCCCGTCAGTTCGTGGTACTGGGCCACCCCACGCTCGGTGAGCCCCACGTCGGCATGGCCGTTGTAGCGGGGAGTTCCCGCCCCCACCACCTCGCCGTGGCGGATAAGATAGATTCTCGTTTTCGGTGTCATTGGCATTCTCTTGTGTAACGGCATTCGAACGCGGAAAAAGCGGATAACATCTCTGATAAATGCGGATAAACCCCGGATTTCAGATTTCATCCTTACGTCGATTGCCGTAGTGGCTTAAATCCGCCGTTATCCTGTTTTTTTCGACTTTTCCGCGTTCCATTCGCCTTGTTCAGGTCAATTTTGTCAATGCCAGAATCGCCAGGAGTGCGGCAATCTCGTTCAGCTCGCTGGCGCAACCGATGATGTCCCCCGTGATCCCGCCGAGGCGCCGGTGGAACCAGGCCTTGAGCCCCCAGGTGAGGAGATAGAGGATGATGCAGCAGGATATCCCCGGCACCCCCAGGAGGAGAAACGCTGCAGAAAGGGTGACAATGTAGGCGACGGCGAACTGGACCGCCCCGGCGCCTCCGACGAATGCGGCGCCAAGACCGTCGGTTCGCGCCTTCAATGCGCCGACCGTCATCTGTACCTGGGCCATGCGAGCGACCATGGGAAAGAAGAGGAGTGCCGCCCGCTTCTGGTCCGGCAGAACATGAAGAAGTGCCTGGTACTTGAGAAGAAGTCCCAGCACCAGCCCCACCACCCCCACCGCCCCGGTACGGGAGTCCTTCATCACCGCCAGGAACCGCTCCTTCCCCCCCCGGGCCGCCAGGCCGTCGCACACATCCGCCAGTCCGTCCAGGTGGAGCGCCCCCGTAACCGCAGCCAGGGCGGTAACGAGGAGGAGGTCGGTCACCGGCCGGGGAAAGACGAACCCCAGCAGGTAGTCGAGCCCCACCAGAAAGAGGCCGATGGTCAGCCCCACCACCGGGAAGAGGGCCATGGAACGCCCCAGGTCCTCCTCTTCGCAGCGAACCGAAAAGGGGAGGGGGATGATGGTGAGAAACTGCAGTGCGATGAAATAAAGTCTCATAAATTCCCCAACCCCCTATCCCGAGCCCTTTACCTCACCGTATTCCCTTCAACACCTGCCTGCTCGAACGTTGCCATCTCCTTCAAGACTTTGACACCCGCCTCGATGAGTCCCATGGCCAGGGCCGCGCCGGTCCCTTCGCCAAGGCGGAAGTGGAGGTCGAGGATCGGTTCGGCGCCGACCCGCTCCAGCATGAAGCGATGGCCGATCTCCACCGACTCGTGGGCGGCGAAGATGTATCCCCGCACATGGGGGTTGAGTTCACAGGCGATGAGCGCCCCGGCGGTGGAGATGAAACCGTCCACCACCACCGGTATCCGGTTGGCGGCAGCGCCCAGAACGAGCCCGGCGATGCCGGCGATCTCCAGTCCCCCCACCTTGGCGAGCACGTCGAGGGGGTCCTTCGGATCGGGGCGGTTCACCGCCAGACCCCGCTCGATGACCTGGACCTTGTTTTCCAGCGCCCGGTCGCCGATCCCGGTCCCCCGGTGGGTCACCTCCTCCACCGTTTTTCCCGAAAAGGCGGCGATGATGGCCGACGACGGGGTGGTGTTGCCGATCCCCATCTCACCCGTGCCAAGCATGGCCACCCCCTCGCGCTTTGCCTCTCTCGCCAGCTCGATTCCCACCTCCAGGGCCGCCACCGTCTCTTCCCTGGTCATGGCCGGTCCCTTGACAAAATTCCGCGTCCCCCGGGCCACCTTGCGGTTCAGCAACCCCGGAGCCTGCCCGAAGTCATAATCTACCCCCACATCCACCACCCGGACTTCCACCCCCGCATGGCGGGCCAGGACGTTGACCCCCGCCCCCCCGTTGAGGAAGTTGAGGACCATCTGGGGGGTCACCTCCTTCGGAAAAGCCGACACCCCTTCCTCCACCACCCCATGGTCACCAGCAAAGGTGTAGATGACCTTCTTCGTCGTGTCCGGCTCCAGGGAGCCGCTGATGGCGGCAAAGCGGCGGGCGAACTCCTCCAGCCTCCCGAGGGAGCCGAGGGGCTTGGTCTTGTTGTCCAGTCGGCGCTGCGCCTCCTGGAGAAGGGCGGCGTCGACAGGCTTGATAACGGCCAGGGTTTCAGTCAGAAGGTTCATTACAGCTCCTTTGTTCAAAGATAACCGGAATAGTACACGGAAAAAGCGGAAAAAACCGGATAAAGGCGGATATGATCACATTGGGTCTGGTTATTGGCGTTAAATCCGCCTTTATCGGGAGGTTCCGCCTCTTCCGTGTTCCATTAAGGGTTTCGCCTTTACTCTGTGTCCTCTCTGGTAAAAAACGCTTATCCCTTGAGCTTCAGCGGCAGGCCGGAGAACATGACGTACACCTCGTCCGCCGCCGTCGCCAGCAGTTCGTTCGCCTCCCCTGCCAGGTCGCGGAAGGTGCGGGCCAGGCGGTTCTCCGGGACGATCCCCATCCCCACCTCGCTGGAGACGAGGATGACCGGGGTCTGGAGCGTCGGAAGGAGGTCGGCGAGGCTTCTCACCTCCTCCATCACCCGGGCCGGATCGTCGTGAGTGAGGAGGAGGTTGGTCAACCAGAGGGTTACACAGTCCACGAGCACTGCCCGGAAGTAGCAGTCGTGCCCCCTCAGCACCCCCGCCAGGTCCAGGGGCTCCTCCATGGTCTGCCACTCCGCACCGCGCCGGGCCTGGTGCCGGGCGATCCGCTCCGCCATCTCCCCGTCGCCGGCATGGCCAGTGGCCAGGTAGCCGAGGGGCTCTCCATAGGCCACAGCCAGGCTTTCCGCCAAGCGGCTCTTGCCGCTCCGGGCTCCGCCGGTAATGAAGGTCAATTTTGCCATAAAAAAACACCCCGCTTCCGCAAGGGAAAGGGGGTGTCAACAGGTACTGGTCTGCCCGGCCCCTCTCCTTCGGAGGTTACGTACTGGGTTCAGCCTGGCAGGTTTCCTGACTTACGGGTCACTTTACTAGCCGCGCCTTCCCGATAAAACTCAGTGGCGTCGTGCGGCGTTCATCACCGTTCACAGTTGCGGGACAGTGGGGGATTCGCACCCCCTTCCCTTTTAACTCTTTTCAGAGCACCAGATCGATACGCGACGCCACATTCGAGCGCTCACTGCGTTGGCTCGTCGCCGCCTTGTGATCATCTCAAATCTGACGCTGCATTTCTGCTTATTCGGTTGTAGGAAAATTTCTAGCAGAGTGGCCGGCCGAAGTCAAACACTATTTGGCTGACGCCTACTGTTTGGCTGACGCCTACTGCCGGCGGGCCGAGCCGCGCCGTCTTGCGCCGGAAGCGGGAATCACGCAGTTTCGGGCGCGGACAGCAGTCGTTCGATCGCCACCCAGATGGCGTCCTTACCCTCTTTGGAGAGGGCGGAGAAAAAGTGCAGCTCCTCCTTCTCCACCTCCAGGGTCCGGGCGATGAGCGCCGCCTGGCGGGCCCGTTCGTTCTTGGAGACCTTGTCGCACTTGGTCACGACCAGCAGAGGCGGCACACTGTAGGCACGGAGCCACTCCAGCATCTGCCGGTCCTCGGCGGTCGGCACCCGGCGGATGTCCAGAATCAGCACCACCACCCGCAGGTTCTCCCGGCTGGAGAGGTAGGTCTCCATCATCGGGCCCCACTGTTTCTTCACCGCCAGGGGAACCTTGGCAAAGCCGTATCCCGGCAGGTCCACGAGCATGAACGCGCCGTTGACCCCGAAAAAATTGATGAGCTGGGTCCGCCCCGGCGTGGAACTGGTCCGGACCAGGTTCTTCCGGTTCAGCAGCACATTGATGAGGGACGATTTCCCCACGTTGGAGCGACCGGCAAACGCGACCTCCGGCATCTCCCCCGGCGGATAGTGGGAAGGCCTGGTGGCGCTGGTTATGAATTCGGTGGTTTTGACGAGCACGGTTTTCCCCGATGGGATTTGATTGAGGCGGTAGTATAGACTGCGGGGAGGCGACTGGCAATGTGAATTTCGTGGCAGGGGCTGGGGGTAGGCCACGGCGTGACCTGCGCGACTGTGTCGCGCAAGAGTCTAAACCGTAGCATTGTCACGGGGAACCAGGTACATTTTCCCCCTGATCTGTGCCAAGGAGTTATGGTTGTTTCCTGCTGTAATCTTTTCAACAGAACGTGTCAAGGCAGATATGGACAAGGACCACAGACGAAAAGAGCCGGCAGCTTTCCGCTGCCGGCTCCCCCTCCGCCGTTCACGCACCCGACGTGTGCCAAGACCGATGAACACCCGCCAATTTCGTTGACACCCCCCGGAGACCGTGATAAATTCGCCACTTAGACGAACATCCTCGAACGGGAGCGTTCCATGGACCTGCGCAGATACCTGTCGTCCCTCCGGAGCACCTTTTACTTCATGCTCGGCTTCGGCCTTCTCATGGGGCTTGTCTTTCCCTTCTATTCCGCACTCTTCTTCGGCGCCCGCGCCTTCACCCCCCTCTATGTGATCGGCTGCCTCACTGCCGGCGTCCTGGTCGGCACCTTCTGCTACTACATCATCAAGCAGGTGATGAAAATCTACCTTGAGCGCCAGTGGCAAGCCCTGAGCCGGATATCCACCAGCGACTGCGCTGCCACGCTGACCGGAAACGGCGACGAACTGAACGCGCTCATGGGGTGTTACGACACGATGCTCGGCAAGGTCCTCTCCATGGCGGAGAACATCTCGCTCCTCATGGACCGGGTGACCCCCCTCCACAGCCACCTGAAGGAGAAATCCCTCACCATGGTGACGGGAAACGAGCAGCAGGCGGAAAAGGAGGCGGAAACCCTGCGGGCGGTGGAGGAGATGAACGCCTTCCTGAACGTCCTGATCCGGGAAATCGAGGAACTGGCGGTGCGGACCGACGAGCGGGCGTCGATCTCGACGGAGATGAGCGCCACCACCGACACCATCGCCGAGAATATCAAGGACTACTCCGCCGCGGTCCTGGAGACCTCGGCCTCCATCGAGGAGATGGCCCTCAGCATCCGCCAGTCCGCGGACAACATCGAGGCGCTTGCCATATCCACCGAGCAGACATCCAGCTCCATCAGCCAGATCGGGGCCGCCATCAGCAACGTCCGCGACAACGCCCAGCGGACCGCCGAGTGTTCCGAGGGAGTCCGCAAGCAGGCACAGGATGGCCTGCAGTCCATGACTTCCACCATGAAAGCCATGAATGCCATCGAAAAAAGCACCGAGGAATCCTACGAGGCTATCCACCGCCTGTCGGTGCATTCGGCCCGCATCGGCAGTTTCCTGGAAGTGATCCAGGACGTGGTGGAGCAGACCAACCTTCTCTCCCTCAACGCCTCCATCATCGCCGCCCAGGCGGGGGAACGGGGAAAGGCGTTCGCCGTGGTGGCCGAAGAGGTCCGTTCCCTGGCCCACCGTACCGCCCAATCGGCCAGGGAGATCGACGATCTGGTGAAGGACATTCAGAAGGAGACCGCCGCCGTGCAGCGATCGGTGGCCCAGGGAAAGGACCGGATCAAGGAGGGGGTGAAGATCTCGGCCATGACCAACGAGGCCCTGGTGAGGATCGAAACGGGGGCGGCGGAAGCATCGGACATGGTGCAGAGGATCGCCACCGCCACGGTGGAGCAGGCGTCCGGCAGCCGGCTCATCACCGAAGAGGCGGCAAAGAACCTGGAACGGGTCAAACAGGTGACGCGGGCCACCCAGGAGCAGGAGCGGGGGATCAGCATGATCGTCAAGGCGCTGGAGCAGATGCGGCTCCTCTCCCAGCGGATCACCACCTCCACCCAGGAGCAGGCGCGGGGAAACCGTCTCTACCTCAAGAGCGTGCTCGAGGACAACGAAAAGGTCAAGAAGCTCCGGGATACGAGCATCCAGCAGATCATGATGGGGGATGTGCTTCTGAACTACGTGCGTGAAGCAGGCCGGCTCATCGAATCAAACGCCGCCCTGGCAAAGCAGAACATGGAAGAGATCGAGGCGATCACCGACCTGAACACCAAACTCCAGAAGGAGCTGAACCCCTTCAAATCGCAAGCCGGAGAACCCTGACCAGCTCCGTCAGCATCTCACCCCGCAGGGCGTAACGGACCCGCGTACCATCCCGCCGCGCCTCCAGGATGCCGTGCTCCTTCATCACCTTGAGATGCTGCGACACCACCGCCTGGGGTATCTCCAGGCACTCCCAGATATCCTTCACGCAGGCCCCTTCCCGGGCCAGTCCTGCCACGATCCTGAGCCGCACCGGATGCCCGAGCACCCTGAGCAGCGATGCCTTTTCCTGAAAACCGTTGTTCATAAATCCATTCCTTCTTTTCCCGAATCAGTGAGGGGTGAATGCCCCGTGGAGCGAATGTGCCCGAGAACCAGCCGCTGTAGGCGAATGGAGCAAAGTCGGTCGATCCTGTTCGAGCCCGTCAGGGTGAGTTGATCGGCCGACGCGAAATGAGCCGTACAGCCGGCGGGGCGAGCGGACTCTGAGCGCAACGGGGCACTCATCACTCACAAAACTCACGTTTGCTAACGTGAGATGGGGTAACCGTTGCGATACCATCCCACAATCCCGTCCTGCATGTTGTACACCTCCCCGTACCCCTTCCCCGCCAGATAACCGGCCACCATTCCGGAACGGGAACCGACCGCGCAGTAGACCAGCACCGGCCTGTTCTTCGGGATCTCACCCAGCCGCCGCTCGATCTCGTTGACCGGAATCAGCACCGATCCCGCCAGACGTGCCTGGCGGTACTCGTCCGGCGTCCGGACATCCAGCAGATAGACCGACTTTTTCTTTGCCAGCAGCCCTTTGGCTTCACCGGACGCGATGTTTTTGTATCCCGCGGCAACAGCCGATGCCGCCAGGACCGTTACGATTGCAGTAACAGCAAGAACCGTCTTCATCGATGGAGAACCTCTCTCATTATTATTTCACCGACCAGACCAAACCTCGGCAGTTTGATTGTGCCGGTATTATACTTCCAGCGTGTAGCCGACCTGTGCCGGGTGGAACTCCGCCGGAAACTCCCGGGCCAGCCGTGCCGCCGCGTTGAAACCGGTACAGTGGCTGACGCAGAGCTTCAGCATGCCATAGCCGCGCAGGGCCTTTATAGTTTCTTCCAGCTGTTCCGGCGAGGAAAAGCCGAGATGGGTCCCGCCCACCACGGCATGAACGTCCGCCACCCCGGTCCGTTCCCGGGAAAGCCGGACGGTATTGACGAGCCCGGCATGGCAGCAGCCGAGCAGCAGGACGAGCCCCTTGCCGGTGGTGATTACCAGGGACTGGTCGTCCGGCAGGGTATCGGCATGGCACCCCTTTTCGTCGCAGTAGAGGCCGCTGTCTCCCTTCTCGAACGGGGTCAGGCGTGGCACCTCCCCGGTGAGAAAAAGCCCCGGCCCTATCTCCCGGAAGGAGGAGGAAAGATCGAAGGTCGCACCGAACTTGAGCAGTTCTGCCTCCCCGAAGGGGATGCCGATGGGGACACTCTCCCCCGTATCCTTCACCCGGTAGCGGCTCGCGAAGACACCGGGGTGGGCCAGCACCTCCTTCGATCCGCAGGTCTGCAGCAGGGGCTTCAGACCACCGGTATGATCGTAGTGCCCATGGGAAAGCACCACCCGGTCCGTCCTACAGAGGTTCTTCCCCATCCGCCGGGCGTTGTGGATCAAAGTCTCCCCCTGGCCGGTATCGAACAGGAGTGCCCCTCCAGCGTACTCCACGAAGGCGGCAAACCCGTGCTCGCCAAGGGTGCCGGTCATGGGACCGACGCTGTTGTCGCACAGAACGGTAATCCGGTAGCTCATGGTCCCCTCCCGCTGGCATGCAACTCACATCTTGAAAACTCAAAGTTTCCCTCCCATCAAGGGAGGGGGAATATCTCCCTCTCACTTCCCGCAGCACTCCTTGGGAAACCTGGGCACCCCCGCCTTCTCCAGGATGGTAATCATGGGGCACCAGTTGGTGAATCCGGACTGGAACAGGTTGAGCCCCACGAAACCGGTGAACCAGAGCCAGTTGATGTTGTGAAAGTGGGCCAGCAGCAGCGACAGGACGATGAAGCTGCCGGCGATGATTCTGAGCAGTCGATCGATATACATGCAATTCTCCTCTTTGTGTAATGGGGGGAATTTCCCCCAAGGTGTTTGATCAGAGCGCCGCGAGCACCCGTTCCATCTTTTCCCTGACAATTCCGGCCAGGTCGGTCAGTTCAGGGTTACCGATCACGCCGAGGGCCGCCACCGGGTCCATAACCATCACCACCGTCTGTCCGTCGTCGCCGGCATAGACCACCACGTTGCAGGGGAGCAGCGTCCCGATAGCGAGTTCCCGGCCGAATGCCTCCCAGGCAAGGGCCGGATTGCAGGCGCCAAGGATGATGTAGTTCCGGAATTCCCGACCGAGCTTCTCCCGGAACTTCTCCTTCACGTCGATCTCGGTCAGGACGCCGAATCCTTCCTTCAGAAGCTCTTCCCGCACCTTCCGTTCCACCTCGGCATAGGGGAGTGAAACGGTCTTGCCGAATGCATACGCCGTCGTAAGTTCCATTGCTGGCCTCCTTCGCGAGAGTACCTTACCTGGATTCCTGAACGTTTCTCGGGTGCGAGATTTCGGCGAGATGGTCGGAAGATCGCGCCCAGCCTCTACGAAAGCAACTCCGCGACCTTGCCCGCCACGGCCCCCGTCAACTCGGCACAGATCCCCTTATGGTTGGCGCGGACGGTCCTGCAGCAGACAGCGCCGTACTGGCTCTTGAACCAGTGGTGAAGCTCCTGGGTAAGCTTGTTGACCCGCTTCTGGTCGTGGGGAATGACCAGCCCGAAGGCCATGGTCCCGCCAACCACGGCACCGCAGAGACAGCCGGTACCCGAGCCACCACCGAAACCGATCGCCACCTCTATAACCGAGTCGGGGACCTCCGGCCTGAAGTTGTTCTTCACCGCCAGGAGCACCGCCTCGGCACAGTGCATCTTTTTGGAGCGGTAGAACCCCTCCGCCTCCGTCGCCACTTTTTCCGCCAGGCCCATCCCTTCATTCCCAACCGGTTTACTTTTCTGCCAGAACATCCAGCCTCCCCTGATTTTGCTTCCCGTCAAAACCCCATCATGCACGGCAACTCGGCGTTGTTGATCTGTTTCGGAGCGCCCCCTCGCCCCATCTCTAGGGGGTCAATGACTTATCTTTCTCCTTCACCACCCTCTGATGCCGCTCTTTCCATGACTGTACCATGAAATACAAAACCGGAATAGTGATCCGGGAAAGAGCCGTGGAGGCTATCTCACCGCACATCATGGCAAGCGCCAACCCCTGGAAAATGGGGTCGAAGACGATGACGAAACTCCCCACAACCACGGCAGCGGCCGTCAGCAGCATGGGACGGAAGCGGACGGCCCCCGCCTCGATGATCGCCTCGTCCAGCGCCATCCCCTCCCGCCGTTTCATCTCGGCAAAGTCGATGAGGATGATGGAGTTCCGGACGATGATCCCCGCCAGGGCGATGAAGCCGATCATGCTCGTCGCCGTGAAGAACGCCCCCATGACGGCATGACCCGGCAGAATGCCGATGAGGGTGAGGGGGATGGGGGCCATGATCACCAGTGGGGTGGTGAAGTCCTTGAACCAGGCCACCACCAGGATGTAGATGAGAACCATGACCGCCCCGAAGGCGAGCCCCAGGTCGCGGAACACCTCGTAGGTTATGTGCCATTCGCCGTCCCACTTGAGCCCCGGCTTCTCCTCGCTCCAGGGCTGGCGGGAAGCCAGCTGCTCGATCCGGTACCCCCCCGGCAGGGGGATATTCTCGATCTCCTTCTGCATCTTCAGGATGGCATAGACCGGCGCCTCGATCACCCCCGCCACGTCGCCGGTGACGTAGACCACGCTTTTCAGGTTCTTCCGATAGAGGGACTTCTCTTCGTTGCCGCTCGTTACCCGTACCAGTTCGGAGAGGGGAACATTACCCCGTGCTCCCGGTACGTAGATGGAGGAGAGGCTCGTCACGGAGCTCCGGTCCGCCACGGGGAGACGCAGGTTGATGGCGACCGGCTCCTTTTCGTGGGGGACATGGAGAAGCCCCGCATCCTCACCGTCCAGGGCGATGCGGAGGGTTTTCACTACCTCGGCGGTGTCGATGCCGGCAAGGGCCGCCTTCTCCTTGTCCACGGCAAAGGTATATTTGGTCTGGTCATCCTCCCGGTACCAGTCCACGTCGACCACGCCGGGAGTCTTGCTGAAGATTTCCTTGACCTGCCGGGCGATATCCGACCGGGTGGCGTCATCGGGGCCGTAGACCTCGGCAACCAGCGTGGAAAGAACTGGTGGTCCGGGGGGGATCTCCGCCACCTTGATCCGCGCCCCGTATCTGTCGGCAATGGCCTTCAGCTGGGGCCGTATCCGGCGGGCGATGTCGTGGGACTGCTCCTTCCGCTCTTCCTTGTGGAGCAGGTTGACCTGGATGTCCGCCACATTGGGCCCCCTGCGCAGGTAATAATGCCGCACCAGGCCATTGAAGTTGAAGGGGGCGCTTGTCCCCGCATACGTCTGGAAATCGGTCACCTCCGGCACCTTGCGCAGGGCGTCCCCCAGCTCCGCCGTCAGCCGCGCCGTCTCCTCCAGGGTGCTGCCGTCGGGGGTATCGATGATCACCTGCAGCTCGTTCTTGTTGTCAAAGGGGAGCATCTTGACCGTCACGAGCTTGAAATATATGAGGGAGCAGGAGAGGAGGAGAAGCACCACCACCCCGGCCAGGAAACCGTTCCGGACCGGTTTCCGGTGGAGGAGCGCCCCCATGACCCGGCGGTAGAACGCCGTAAGCCTGGACTCCTCCGGCTCGGCGGTGGAATCAAAATGGGACTCACCCTTCATGAAGCGATAGGCATAATAGGGGGTCACGATGAAGGCAATCAGGAGCGAAAAGAGCATGGCCATGCTCGCGCCCACCGGAATCGGCCGCATGTAGGGCCCCATCAGCCCCCCCACGAATCCCATGGGGAGGATGGAGGCGATAACCGCGAAGGTGGCGAGCACCGTCGGATTGCCGATCTCGTCAACCGCCCGGACGGCTGCTTCCAAGGGTTTCAGGCGGGTGGTGGTGAAGTAGCGGTGGATGTTCTCCACCACCACGATGGCATCGTCAACCAGGATGCCGATGGAAAAGATCAGGGCAAAGAGGGTGATACGGTTGAGCGTGTAGCCGATGAGATAGAAGATCAGCATGGTCAGGGCCAGGGTGACCGGAATGGCGATGGCCGCCACGGCCCCGGCGCGCCACCCCATGAAGACCGCAATGAGGATGGTGACCGAAATGGCCGCCAGGAACATGTGAAAGAGGAGTTCGTTGTTCTTGTCCCGTGCCGTCTCGCCGTAGTTGCGGGTAACCGTTACCTGCACGTCGGAAGGAATGACTTTCCCCTTCAGGTTCTCCACCCGCTTGACCAGGTCCTCCGCAACCCAGGTGGCGTTGGCCCCCTTTCGTTTGGCGACGGAGACGGTTACGGCGGGGTAATCGGTTTTTTTGTTATAGGTCCCATGGGACCCATAGGTCCTATCGGCTGCACCTAGACCAAAGAAGACGTAGTTCTTCGGCTCCTCCGGGCCGTCCTCCACGGTGGCCACATCGGCCAGATAGACCGGCTTGCCGGCGGCAACACCCACCACCAGCCGCCGGACCCCATCCACATCACCAAGAAGCTCACCGGTCTCCACCAGGTACTGCCGGTTGCCGGTGGCCATGCTGCCGGTCTGGAGCGCCGCATTGCCTTTCTGAAGCGCCGACATCACCTGCAAGGGGGAGAGCTGCCGGGCCGCCAACCGGCCCGCATCGAGCTGGACCCGCACCTGTCGCGGAAGCCCCCCTTTGATATCCGTTTCGGCGACTTCCGGGCTCTTCTTGAGATCGTCGCACACCTCTCGGGCGATGCGAC
The DNA here is from genome assembly GCF_018476905.1 of Geomobilimonas luticola. Lineage (GTDB taxonomy): Bacteria > Desulfobacterota > Desulfuromonadia > Geobacterales > Geobacteraceae > Geomobilimonas > Geomobilimonas luticola. The sequence goes on along the minus strand of NZ_JAHCVK010000001.1, from coordinate 836,485 downwards.
GGAGCATATGGTGGTCGTACCGCTCGGACCAGAGCGTGAGCGTCAGGATCGGCACGTCGTCGATGGACTTGGGGGCCACCAACGGCTCGCCCGCCCCGGGAGGAAGGAGCTTGCGGCTGCTCATGATCTGGTTGTAGACCTTGACGAGCGACTCTTCCGTATTCTGCCCGACCAGGAAACGGACCGTGACGACACCGAGGCCGGGACGACTCATGGAATAGACGTACTCGACCCCCTTGATCTCCCACATCTTGCATTCGAACGGCTTGACGACCCGTTCTTCCACCTCTTTCGGAGACGCGCCGGGAAGGGGGAAGTAGATGTCGATCATCGGCACCTTGATCTGGGGCTCTTCCTCACGGGGGGTCACCTTGACCGCAAAGACGCCGAGAAGCAGCGATGCCGCAACGATGAGGGGGGTCAGCTTGGAATTAATGAAGGCGCGGGCAATCCGGCCGGCAAACCCGAGGTTTTGCATGTAAATCATCTCCCAAATCAGTCAAAATCTGCCACAGAGAAAAACATAAAAGCTTCCCCCACCCACCCCTCCCCCGCTGGGGGAGGGCAAAGTGTTCTCCCCCCGGAGGGGGGAGGCAGGAGGGGGGAACGCTTTTGCTCTTGATCTCCTCACATCTCAGTTATCTCTGTAGATGGTTTTCTATTCCACCCGCGCTCCGTCGACGACCTTCTCCATACCGCCGGTGACAATGGCCTCCCCGGCGGTAAGACCGGAAAGCACTTCCACCTTCTCGCCATAGGTCTTGCCGGTCCTGATCAGCCGCATCCGGACGGTTTTGTCCTTCTCCACCACCCAGAGCGACGTGAGGGCACCTCGCTCGACAACGGCGGTTTTCGGCACCAGGATTCCCTGATGGGAGCCCGTCGGGAATTCGACCCTGCCATAGGCTCCGGAACGGAGTCCCTTTGCCGGAACATCCACCTTGACCGTGAAGGTCCTGCTGGCGGGATCCGAAATCGGCACTACTTCGGCGACCTTTCCGGAGAGCGCTCCGGCAACACCGTCGATGGTGACGCTCACCTGCTGGCCGGTCCGCACCGTGCCGAGCAGCGATTCGGGCACAGCCGCTTCCAGCCGGTACCCCCCCTCTCCTTCCACCGTGAGAAGCGGGGTGCCGGGAAAAACCGTCATCCCCACATCCGCGGATTTGCCGGTGATGATGCCTGCGAGAGGAGAGGTAATGCGGGTGTAGCCTGCAACAGCACCGGCAGTCCGGGCGGCTTCACGTGCCTGGGCCAGCCGGGCTTCGGCCCGGGCCAGTCCCTGGGCAGCCACTTCCTTTTCGGTCTGGCGGCCATCGAACTCCTGGCGGGTAACCGCCTGCTCGACGAAGAGTTTGTGATAACGCTCGAAGGTCGCATCGGCCAGTTGCCTGCGGGCCCGGGCCTCCTCCACACCGTGCCGCGCCTCTTCCACGCCGGCCTGGGCACTGGCTGCTCCTGAGGTGCTCTCCGCCGCGTCCAGGGTCAGAAGAAGCTTCCCCTTCGCGACCCGGTCCCCCTCCTTCACCAGCACCGAGCTGACCGTGCCGGGAATACGGGCGGCAAGGGCAAAGGCGTTCTTCGCCCGGACCGTGCCGACGGCTTCCTGCCGGTCGGCGATCGTTTCCTCCGCCACTGCCTGGACGGCCACCCCCGGTATGACCCGGGGAGCGGTTTTCCCTGCCTCATCTTTGCCCTTGTCGCCGCAGCCGGCAATTCCCAGCACGGCAACCGTCATCAGCGAAACGGCTATCAGCGCCGCAGTTCCTTTCATTGCGCAACCTCCTTGAGGAATATTCCCGCTGCATGGTAGAGCCGGGCCGTTGCCAGGGCGTACCCGCTCTCCGTATCCACCAGCTGCACCCTCGTCCGGTTCAGGGCTGTCTGGGCATCGAGCAGCTCCACCGATGTGGCGAGGGCGTTTTCGTAGCGGCGGCTGACCAGGCGTACGGCCTCCTCTGCATCGAGAACGGTATGGCGGGCGACTTCAAGCCGTTTACCCGTCTCCTCCCGGCGCAGATAGGCTTCCTGCACCTGAAGGGCGACTTCCTTGCGGTAGCTTTCCAGGTATTCGGCTGTTGCACTTTGCTGCAACCGGGCACGGCCGACCTCGTTGTACCTCCGCATGCCATCGAACAGGTCCCAGCGAAGATTGGCTGCCAGCACCCACGAATCGTTGTCCCGCCCAAAGGGGACATCATGGTCGTTCACCTGGTAAGTGGCACTCCCGTAAACCGTGGGAAGATAGGCGCTCCGGGCCATCGCCACCGCTGCGTCCGCCTTTTCCGTCCCCTGTTCCCGTTCCTTCAGGTCCGGTCGGGTCGCGAGCGCCTCCTGGACCAACTCCTGACTGGTGTATTTCAGCACAGGTGCATCTAGGTTCTCGGTCGTATCGATGGTCTCTCCCGCTTCCATACCCACTACCTGGGCCAGCCGCAGTTTGCCGAGAAGGACATTATTGGCGGCCGTTATCTGCTGCTGTTCCATCTCCGACAGGAAGGTGCGGGTCCGCAGTTCGTCGGACTTCAGACCGACGCCGGCGGCGGTGCGGACTTGGGCCAGCCGCTGGTGTTCCCGGGCATCCCGGACGGCCTGGTCAGCAACGGCGAGGCCCGCCTTTGCCTTCTGAACCTCCAGATAGGCGCCATACACCAGAAACGCCACCTCCTGGCGGCGGCGCTCCAGGGCAAAAGAGCGGGATGCGTCTTCAGCACGGGCCATCTCCAGGGCGCGGCCGATGCGAAAGTCCAGAAGCGGCTGTTCCAGGGTTAAGGCGGTGCGGAAATCGCTATAACGTCCCGGATTGTTCAGGTTGCCGATCTCGAAGTCACTCTGGCCAAAGCGCCCCTCGTCCAGCTTCATCATGAAGGTACGGGTCGGTGAGTTGGAGACTGCGGCCGTTTCCTCAAGATAGACCCTGGGAAGATAGCCGCCACGACCGATGGCAACGCTTCGTTCTGCGGCTTTACGCTCGTAGAGAGCCGCCTTGAGGAGATGGTTCTTCTCCAGGGCCAGCCGAATCGAATCCCCCAGTCCAAGCCGGTCACTTTCTGCAAATGCCCCCAAGGGGAACATCACCATCAACCACGACAGCGTGAAAATCCTTTTCACCGTCATCCTCCACCGTGAAGCAACTTGATGAATATATGGTTTTTTATATATATTGCAAGCATTATATTGTCAAGTCAAATTATAGCTGAATTAATCCCGATGTGCAGCCATGCCATGAAAACTTCCTCACATTACTGACAGTCCGGGGGGAATTTGTTGACAAACCGGGTAGCGCCCCTTAGACTTGAGGCTCTTTCTCGGCGAGGTGGCAATGCTGGACAAGGCAAAATGGAAAAAGCGCTTCAAGGAGATCCTCTCCCTCGACAGCCATCCGGGTCACATCGCCGCCGGCTTCGCCGTTGGGGTCTTCATCAGCTTCACGCCGTTTTTCGCCTTCCACACCGCCATGGCCATCGCTGTTGCCTTTATCTTCCGCCTTAACAAGCTTACCTGCATAACCGGCGCCTGGGTCAACACCCCCTTTACTGTCTTTCCGGTGCTGGCAATCAGCTACAAGATCGGACGCACGATCCGGGGACTCCCCCCCCAGGAGCTGCACCTGAAGAGCCTTGAGTGGCAGGCAATGAAGGGGCACGCCGCATCCCTCCTTCTCGGCACGTCCATCTTCGGTTTTATCGCCGCCGTTATTGCCTACTTCTTCTGCTATTACCTGGTTGTCCGCTTCCGGCAGAAGGACGAAGCCCTGGCTGAATTGACGGATGAGATGGAAGAGACGGGAGAGGAGTTGGATGAGTAGGGAAAAACCTGCAGGGAGAAGCAAACAAAGAAGGGGCGGTCATCGACGACCGCCCCTTCTTTTATTCTCGTATCTTGCGGAGAGAACTGCTATTTGCCGAGGGTGGGGCTCATCACCATGTAGGTCATGTAGGCAACCAGGGCCGACGCGGGGATGGTGAGTATCCATGCCCAGAGAATGCGATAGGCGACGTTCCAGTTGACGGCGGTGATCCGTTTGGAGAGGCCGACCCCGAGGATGCTGGAGGTAATGACGTGGGTGGTGCTGGTCGGCATTCCGAGGGCGGATGCCCCGAGAATGACGCCGGCCGAGGCGGTCTCCACGCAGAAGCCATGCACCGGCTGAAGCTTGACGAAATCGTGTCCGACGGTCTTGATGATCCGCCAGCCGCCGGCTGCGGTGCCGAGCGCCATGGCTACCGCGCAGGCGATCTTCACCCAGGTCGGTACATCGAAACTCGGCAGCATGCCGTAGCTTACCAGGGCCATGGTGATGACCCCCATGGATTTCTGGGCATCGGCGGTGCCATGGGAAAAGGCCATGAATCCCGCAGAAACGATCTGCAGTTTTCTGAACCCCTTGTTGAGGCCATAGGGGGAACTGTTGCGGAATATCTGCATCATGAGCAGCATGAAGATGTAGCCGATGATCGTGCCGAGGATGGGGGAGATAACCAGCGCGAGGAGTATTTTCTGCAGTCCGGCCCAGTGGAGCGCCGCCGTACCTGCGTGGGCGATGACCGCCCCCATGATGCCGCCGATGATGGCGTGCGAGGAGGAAGAAGGGAGTCCGTAGTACCAGGTGATGAGGTCCCAGATGATCGCCCCCACCACACCGGCCAGCACCACCATCTGGGTGACGTTGTTCGCGTCGACGATCCCCTTGCCGATGGTGGCGGCCACCTTGGTGGAGATCATGGCCCCGGCGAAGTTCAACCCCGCAGCCATGATAATCGCCCATTTGACCGACAGCGCCCGGGTCGAGACGCAGGTGGCGATGGCGTTGGCGGTATCGTGAAAGCCGTTGATATAGTCGAAGAGTAGCGCCACGGCGATCACGAGGACCAGCATGACGAGGGTGATATCAAGCATTTTTTACCACCACGCTTTCCAGGATGTTGGCGGCGTCTTCGCACTTGTCGGTAGCCCGCTCCAGGGTTTCGTAGATCTCCTTCCATTTGATGAGCTGGATCGGGTCCTTCTCCTCGTCGAACAGCCTGCTGACCGCTTCGCGGCAGACCCGGTCCGCCTCGTTTTCCAGGGCGTTCACCTCGACGCAGCACTCGCTGATGTGCTCAAGCTTGCCACCCAGGAGGGAAACCCCCTTCTCCAGGGTCTGGCAGGACTTGAGAATGATGAACGCCAGTTCCTTGGCTTCCGGGGTCGGCTTTTCCACGTTGTACATGACGACCCGCTGGGCCGACGCGTCGATCAGGTCAAGGATATCGTCGAGGGCACCCGAAAGTGCATAGATATCCTCCCGATCGAGGGGGGTGACGAAACTCTTGTTCAGCTTCTGGATGATCTCGTGGGTTATGGAGTCACCCTTGTGCTCCACATCCTTGATCTTGCGCTGGCTCCCCTGGGGATCGGTGAAATTGTCGAGCATGTCCTTCAGCAACAGGGCACCTTCGTTAATATTGCGCGTCATATCCTTGAAGAGGACAAAGAATTTTTCTTCCTTGGGGATCAATCCGAACATTGCTGCCTCCAGACGGCCGGTGCGCTTACACGCGGAGCCGGTTGATTTTAGAAACCTGCCATTCATAGCATAATTTCACCGTTCGTACCACATTAATGTTACAGGACGACGGAAAAACAGACGGGAATTAACTTGATTTTGCCATCCGTATCAACTACTCTTCCTGCCCGATATACATGCGAGGAGATATTCCATGCACCCGCTTCATTCCGCCGTTCTCGGCGCACTCCAGGGCCTGACCGAAGTCCTCCCCATAAGCAGTTCCGGCCACCTGATCCTGATTCCCTGGCTACTCCACTGGCCCGAGTCGGGACTCACCTTCGACGTGGCCCTCCACCTGGGAACCCTCCTCGCCCTCTCCCTCTATTTCTGGCGGGATATCATCGAACTGGCCTTCAATTTCTTCCGGGGCATCTCCGGCGGCGGTTTCCATACCTCCTCCGACCGACTCCCCTTCTATATCATCGCCGGCACCATCCCGGCGGCAATTGCGGGCAAGACCCTTGAAGGCCCCATTGAAGAGCTGTTCCGCAGCAACCCTGCCCTCATCGCCACCTTCCTCATCGTCTTCGGCCTTGTTCTCGCCCTCAGCGACACCATCGGCGCCAAACGCTGGAAAATGGACGGGCTAACCCTGCGGGCCGCTCTCATCATCGGCCTTGCCCAGTGCCTTGCCCTCGTACCGGGAGTTTCCCGTTCCGGCATAACCATCACCGCTGCACTGTTCCTCGGTTTCAACCGGGAGGCAGCGGCCCGCTTTTCATTTCTCCTCTCCCTCCCCATCGTCGCCGGCGCCGGCATTCTCAAGGTCGGCCATCTGATCAGCCAGGGCATCCCCGCCGGTGATGTACAGCCGCTCGTCATCGGCATCGCCACGTCGGCCCTTTTCGGCTACGCAAGCATCGCCTTCCTCCTCCGTTTCGTCCAGAGCCATACCCTCTACCCCTTCGTCTGGTACCGACTGGTCGCCGGGAGCGGTGTCCTCGCCTATCTTGCATTCTTTCACTGACCCGGCACGATGTTCCCTCTCCCCCCGGGGGAGAGGGCCAAGGTGGGGGCTTCTTCCGCAAGAGAGGGCAATATTATTTCATAAAATTATTTTAATATGACTTTTTCCGTGCTAACCTGCCGTCGACTTTTGTAAACCAGGACGCAACGGAGGGAATGCATGGCAGGGGGGATCAAGGTCTGGCCCGAGGCCGAACGGCCCCGGGAAAAGCTTCTGAACAAGGGAGTGGACACCCTGACCGACGCGGAGCTTCTGGCGCTCATCCTCCCTCCGGACGGGGGATGCCGCAACCGGCCAGAGCGCCATCGACCTGGGACGACAGCTCTTGCTGGAATTCGGCGACCTGCGCACCCTGGCGGCCGCCGGTGTGGCGGAAATCTGCCGGGTCAAAGGGGCGGGCACGGCCAAGGCCGCATCCATCATTGCGGCCCTGGAACTGGCCAACCGCTGCCAGGGGCGGCGACTCGCCAACGGCGACCGGTTCACTTCGCCGGAGCAGGTCTACGAGCACTACAACTTCACCTACCGTGACCGGCGCAAGGAGTACTTCCTGGCACTGCTGCTGGACGGCAAGAACCGGGTGATCCGCGAGGTCCGTATATCCGAGGGATCGCTCAACCAGAGCATCGTCCATCCCCGGGAAGTATTCAATCCGGCGGTCCGGGAATCGGCCGCCGCCATCATCCTCGTCCACAACCACCCCACCGGCGACCCGGCACCGAGCCGGGAGGACCGGGAGATCACCCGCCGCCTCAAGGAGGCGGGGGACCTCATGGGGGTCAAGGTCCTCGATCACATCATCATCGGCGACGGCGCCTTCGTCAGCTTCACCAGTGAAGGGATGCTGTAACTTCAAAGTTACAGGGCATCCCAGCTGAACAGCTTTGCGGCCATGCGGTTGCGGCACTCCTCCACGTGTTCGTAGGGGACTACCCGCAGCAGTTCCTCCAGGGTCGTTTCCCCCGTTTTCACCCGGCGCAGCCCGTCTTCTATCAAGGTCATCCTCTGCCCCTGGTTGAATACCATCTCCCGCAGTGTCTGATTGTCGGGGCGCTTGTTGAACAGCAGCACTTCGCCGCCGGTCGGCACCCAGAGCTCGGCAATCGGCCGGCGGCCGGCAAAGCCGGTGAAATTGCACCGCACGCAGCCACTGCCGCGGGCAAAAGGGTGGCTCGTGGTCTCGGGAAAGCGGAACTCCCCGAGAATCTCCTTCGCCGGCGTATACCTCACCTTGCAGTGATCGCAGATGCGCCGCACCAGCCGCTGGGCCAGCACACAGCGAAGCGTCGAGGAAAGCAGGCTTGGCTCCACCCCCATGTCCATGAGCCGGGTGAACGCGCTCGTGGCGTCGTTGGTATGGAGGGTACTCATGACCGTATGACCGGTCAGCGCCGCGCGGATCGAGATGGACGCCGTTTCCAGGTCACGGATTTCTCCCACCATGATGTTGTCCGGGTCCTGGCGGAGGAAGGAACGGAGGAACCTGGCAAAGGTATTGCCGATCGCCTCGTTCACCTCCGACTGACAGACTCCGTCGATGGAATACTCGATGGGGTCCTCCACCGTCAGGGTTTTCACCTCGTTGCTGCTGATGCGGTTGAGGATGGCGTAGAGGGTGGACGACTTCCCCGAACCGGTCGGACCGGTGACAAGGAAGATGCCGGTCGGCTTCTCCAGGGTCCGGCAGAGGCTGTCCACGTGGGACGGCTGAAACCCGAGCGTGTCGAGGGAAATCGCCCCGCCCCGCTTGTCCAGTATACGGATTACCACGTTCTCCCCGAACTGGGTCGGCACGGTGGAAACCCGGAAATCGACGCTCCGCACCGCCCCGTCCCTGGTCACCTTCAGCTTGAAACTGCTGTCCTGGGGACGGCGCTTCTCGGCAATGTCCATGTCGCAGAGGATCTTGATCTTGGAGACGATCTGCTTTGCATTGTCGTTGATAACCACGGCATCCTGCCCCAGGTCCAGCGACTGGAGCACGCCGTCGATCCGGAACCGGACTTCCATCCCGTGCTCCCTGCTCTCCAGGTGGATATCACTTGCTGCCGTCTTGATGGCGACGGAGATTATCTTTTTGACCAGATAGTCCACGTCCGCGCTGATGAAGTCGTCCACATAGCGGGACTTGCCGCTCTCCCGCACTATGTCTTCCGACACCTCGAAATGGAGGTTCTCCTTCTCCGTCTGGGACGTGCGGGCGACGATGCGGTATATCCGATGCTGGGCGGTGGTGATGTCGCTCTCCCGGGCGATGGCCGGCTTGATCTCCATGTCGATGACCGCCGCCAGTTCGTGAAGCTCCGCGCTTCTGAGGGGAAAGGCCATGGCCAGGGTAACGACTTTCCCCACCTTGCCGATGGGGACTATCCGGTGCCGCTGGGCATAGTTGACATTGATGAGCCGCGCCAGTTCCGGGTCGAAGGAAAAAGTGTCGAGGGGGACGAAGGGAAGGTCATACTGGGCGGCAATGGCACGGGCCACCTTCTCCTCGTCGAGATAATGGAGCCTGACCAGGGCCTGCCCCAGGGGTATATGCTCTTTTTCCGCTATCTGCAGAGCATTGTTCAGCTTTGCCTCGTCCAGATGGTTCTGCTTGACCAGGATCTCTCCGAGCTTGAGGCGCTTCCGGTTGTAGTCGAGCACCATGTTGAGATCCACGGAGGAAAGAAAGCCGAGCTGGCAGAGGACCTGGCCGATGGGGACGCAGGGAAACTCCTGCTGTTTTTCCAGGGCCGCCATGAACTGGGCCTCCGAAACGAGTCCATTACGAATGAGCAATTCACCCAGTTTTTCCGGCATCTTCCACCTCCTGTTCCCTCAATGTCATCGCAGCACTATGAATGTGATTCACGGACGCAGGTATTTGCTGATCCCGGGAAGAAAATGCTCCGGTTCAAAGCGGAACGTGTCGCGCCATCGACCATCGCAGATATTCTCCTCCGTCAGCATGGCAATCTGGTCCATGGTGATGGGGAAGAACGAAAACCCCTGGAGCAGGGGGACCACCAGCCTCATGATCCCGAGGGGGTTGGGAAGCTTGGGGACAGAGGACTTGCCCAGCACCCGGCCGATGGTGTCGAGCATCTCGTTGTAGGTGAGGCGGTCCGGACCGCACAACTCGAAGGTCTGGCCGACGGTTTCCGGCATCTCCAGCGCCAGAGCGAAGCAGCGAGCCACGTCATCGGCAGCGATCGGCTGGAGCCGGTACCTGCCGTCGCCGATCACCGGTACAACCGGGTAGCTCCGGATATAGCCGGCCAGCAGGTTTATGAAGGCATCCCGGGGACCGAAGACGATGGAGGGACGGAAGATGGTATGGTCGAGGCCGGAGGCACGGACCAGTTCCTCCGCCTGGAACTTGCTCTTGTGGTAATTGGAGATGGCATCGGGACGGGTGCCGAGGGCCGACATCTGCAGGTAGCGCTGCACCCCCGCCTGCCGGGCAGCATCCAGCATGGTGCGGGTCGCCCCCACGTGAAGGCCGGCGAAGGTAATCCCCCGCCCCGGGAACTCCCGGATGATCCCGATGAGGTTGATGACCGCATCACAGCCGGCCACCTGGCCGACAAAGCTCTCCGGTCGGGTCACATCCCCTTCGACGAACTCGACACCATGCTCCGGTTTTGCCTCGCGCCTGTGCACGAGAAGACGGAGCTGGTGGCCCCTGGAGAGGAGTTCCCGGCGCAGATGCCCGCCGATGAAGCCGCTCCCGCCGGTGAGAAATATCTTCATGGCTTCCCCCCTACCCGTTCTCATGAGATATGGAAAGAGTGTAGCGCATAATTGAACGTTTGCCACCCCGGGCCGGCTCGGTTATAATCGGCCCGTCGCTCTACTCCGGAGGTAACAACCATGCGTGTACCCCTCATCACCTGCCTGCTGTCACTACTCTTCTTCTCCCCTGCTGCGGGAGAAGGGGGAATCGGCCTGCCCGATGCAAGCGAGGAGGCAATCGCCCTGGACTGCCGCGTGACCGCGGAACTTGCCGTCGAGCTCTTGAAGATCAAGGCGAAGAGTTCACCGGAAAACATGGTGGAATCCGCGGAAAAACTTCTCGCTTCCCGCGGATACAAGGGTTCGTTGGGCGATGCCGGTTTCATTGCCCGATTCTATACCGGCATGGCGCTCCAGTCGGGACCGGAGGTAGACAAGATCATGGCCGGGCTTCCTCCGGAGGACCTTGCCCTGATGGTGGACGACCATGAGATACTCTGCCTGAAGGGGGTGTATGGCAGCGGCGATGGTGGCAGCGGCCAGGGACATGGCGGAATGGGCGGCATGCCCCATTGACGGCGGGAAACCCAGACTATGACCGCCACTCCAAACCTTCCGTAACTGAAAACAGACCATGACCGACAGACTCCACATATTCCCCTCCACCGCCGCGGTGGAGGCGTTCGACCGCGATGCCCTGGCGGAGAGGGGGATACGGTTCGGGACCCGGGCGCTCACGTTAAAGCGGCTGAGCGAGGAACTGTACGCCGCTGCCGACGACGAACGCCGGCCGATCTCGGCAGTGGGGCGAAAACTCCTTCTGGGGGATGTGGCAACACGGCATTACGCAGACGGCGCCGGCGTGCTGGCCCGGCTGATCGGTTTTCCCGGCTTCGTCACCAGCCTGGACAGCCTGTTCGGCGAACTGAAACAGGCACTCATCACCGCCGATGCCTTTACCGTCACTGTCCGTGCCATGCCGGCTAACGGCCGCCTCACCGAACTTGCCGCACTCTACGGCTTGTACTGCCAGACGATGACGGAACAGGGACTCCTGGACAGCCACGACCAGGAACACCTGGCGCTGGAGGAGCTGCGAAACGGGAAACGTCTCCCTCCCCTGTTCGACGGCATCACCGGGGTGACCGTCCATGCCATCTACGATTTCACCCCCCTCCAGCTTGCCCTCATTGCCGAACTGTCGCGACGCATGCCCGTGACTCTCCACCTCCCCTACAACCCTGACCGGGAGACTCTCTATGCCTATGTGGCCCGGACTGCCGACCGGATCGAGTCGCTTGGCGACAGCGACCTGCTCCTTGAGCCGGTATTCGAGGAGCCACAGGGGAGGTTCCTCTCCCTCCTCCGGTCGGCGGTATTCAGCACCGGAGAGGAGAGGCCGATCGTCCCGCCGGCCAGCCTCTCCCTCATGTCCGCCCCCGGCTCCTACCGTGAATGCGAGGAGATCGGCCGGCGAATCCGCGACCTCATGGAAAAAGGAACCGATCCCGCCTCCATCGCCGTCATCTGTCGTGACCTGCGGAACTACGGCCCGATGCTGGAGGACGTCTGCCGCCGCTTCGCCATCCCGGTCTCCTACCGGCGGGGCGCCCCCCTTGCCACGGCACCGCTGGTGCACGCCTGCCTCGCTCCGCTGACCCTGGTGCAGGCCCGGCTGGGAAGAGAAGAGCTCCTCGCCCTCCTCAAGTCGGGCTATTTCGACCTGGCCTCCCACGGCCTCGACCCGGACCAACTGGAGGAGGTCCTCCTGGACGTCCGCTACCTGGACGAAACCTTCGGGCGACTGGAGGAGCTTCTGGAGAGACGTATCGCCTGGCTGAGCCGCCGACATGCCGCCAACCGGGAGGACCGGGAAACGGAGCGCCGTCTTGCCTCCACCAGGGCAGTCGCGCGGGAGCTTGGGCCACTTATCGGAGAATTGCGCCGTTTCGGCGGAGCCAGGACCTTCGAAGAATTCAGCACCCTGCTGGCGGAATTCATTGACCGCCACCGGCTCTACCGCCGCGCCATCGACGCAGCCGACCCCCGTGCGCTGAAGCGGGACGCCTCGGCCATCACCCTTCTCCAGCAGGTGCTGGCCGATCTGGCACGGGACATTCGCGTCCTCGGCATGGAGGAACGGACCTTCACGCCGGCCGGCTTTCTGGAACTCCTCCCGCAGGGGATGACCGGGGTTTTCCTGGCGGGGGAACGGCAAAGCGGCGTAAGCATCATGAATTTCCACGACGCCCGGGGGCTCCGCTTTCCCCATGTCTTCATCGCCGGCCTCAACGAGGGGATCTGTCCCCCGCGCCACGACGGTCACCCCCTCTTCAAGGACAACGACAAGCTCCCGTTCCAGAAAACAGCCGGAACGCGCCCGTTCCGCACCGCGGTGGAAAAGGGTGAGGAGGAGCCGCTCCTCTTCTACCTCGCCATCGGTTGCGCCGGTGAAACCCTGACCCTTTCCTACAGCTATGTGGACGGGCGGGGAAACGACATGCTCCGTTCGCCCCTCCTGGACGAACTGCTGGCCGCCGTCCCCCTTGCGGAGGTGCGGATCCCCATGAACCGCCTCATTCCCGAACCGGCCGACTGCCGGGAGCGGGAGGAGCTTCTCAACTCCCTCGCCCGCAGCCGCCGGTTCGATGCGGCCCTTGCAGTGCCCGAACTCGCGCCGGCCATCGAGCGCATCGCCGCCACGGCCGCCATCGAAGCGGAACGGGAAGCCTTTTTCAACGCCGAGGAGGTGGCCGTCCGGGCCGCCCTTTCCACCCCCTACACCGGCACCCTGCGTGATCCGGCCATTCAGACCGACCTCCGCGCCTACTATACCTCGTCCCCCGGCAACCGGTTCGCCCCCACCACCCTGGAAGAGTTCGGCTGCTGCCCGTTCCGCTATTTCCTGAAACGGCTCGTCCGCCTCGCTCCGGTGGAAAAGCCGGAGTTGGAGCTGGCGGTAAAGGACGAGGGGAGCCTGGTCCACGAGATACTGCAGAGGTTCTTCGAGGAACGGCAGGAGGGGGGACGCCTTCCCCTGCGGGGCGATACAGCCGACAAAGACGCCATGGCCGCCGCTGCCGCCGAAGTCTTCGCCCGCTGGGAGGCGGAACGGACGACAGGGGAGCCGCTTCTGTGGGAACTGGGGAAGGAAAAGCTCCTCCCGCTCCTGGAGCGGCTGGTGGAACTGGAAGCGGCGGACGACGCGGGACTCGTCCCGACGGCCTGCGAACTTCCCTTCACCGACCTGGAGGTAATCGACCTGGACGGGAGCAGTATTTTCCTCAGGGGGAAGATCGACCGGGTAGACGTCTCCCCCGACGGAGATGTGCGGGTGGTTGACTACAAGCTGGCCGGCAATTCCCAGCGCTACCGCCAACTGATGCAAGAGGAGAACCTGGGGGAGATATCTTTCCAGGTCCCGGTCTACCTCCTTGCCGCCGCAGCGGAACTGGAACGACAGGGGCACGGACCGCTGCGGAAGATGAGCGCCCGCTACTGGCTGCTTCGCAAGGTGGAATCGCTGGAAAGGCCGTTCGGAGGCGGCGAATCTGCAGCTTTTTTCGCCACCGACCCCAGGGAAAGAAGCGCGCTGGGTGACGGAAATTTTCTCAACCGGCTCTGCGCAAAGGTCCGGGCCATGAAACGGGGAGAGTTCCCCGTGACTCCCCGGGAATGCGAGCGGTGCGATTTTGCCAGCGTCTGCCGCTACGTGGCGGTCGGCCTGCGGGACGGAGAGGGGGGAGAATGAGTATACTGTATACAAAGTGCTTGTGCTCATCTTCCCGGTATGTTAAAAGAATCATATCCTTCAAGGGGAGGCTGACACGATGAGCGACGTATGTTATACCTTTGAGGCCGCCGTGGAAATGGCGGTGAAGATGGAAGACGAGGGGTTCAGGCACTACCTGGACGCCATGCGGGTGGTGAAGAACAAGGGCGCCCGGGAAATCCTCCGGGATGCAGCCCTGGACGAGCTGAATCACAAGCACGAACTGGAAAAGGCGCTCGTCGACGGGCAGATGGAGGGGGGAGAAGGGCTCAGCAAGCCGGTACCCACCATGAACCTGGGTTACGTGCTGGCAAAGCAGGAACTGCGCCAGGATTCCGACGCCCGCCAGGCACTGGCCTACGCCATCCACCTGGAAAAGGGAGCCATCGACTTCTACAAGCGGATGGCGACGGGCTGCGCCGGGGCGCCCATGGCGAAACTGTTCGAGCAGCTTCTGGCCGACGAAAGCCGCCACCTCCAGTCCCTGGAGGACATGTACGAAGACCATTTCATGACGGAAAACTGAGACCGACCCGGTCGGCCGTCAGCTGCAGACGCAAGAAGGGGCCACGTTCACCACGTGGCCCCTTTTCGTTTTCCCTGGCCCGCAACGCAGGCTGTCAGCAGATTTCCATCAGTTTCAGGTCGAAGGTCAGGTCCCGCCCCGCCAGGGGGTGGTTGGCATCCAGGGTTACCATGGTGTCGGTCACATTGGTGATGACCACCTGGAAGACATGGCCCCCCTCCTGCTCCACCTCCAGCTGCTGGCCGAGTTCCGGCGTCATGTCCGGGGGGAGGGCCGACCGCTCCACCTCGGCCACCATCTCCTCGACCCGCTCGCCGTAGGCCTGGTCGACCGGGATGACGACCGTCTTGCTGTCTCCCGGAGTCATGCCGACAATTGCATCCTCAAAGCCGGGGATGACCTCACCCGCGCCGATGGTAAATTCCAGGGGGTCCGAGGTGCAGTCGCAATCCCCCTCCCTGCACTCCGATGAATCGAATATCTCGCCGTCCGACAGTTTTCCCGTGTAGTGGACCTTGACCCGGTCCCCCTTCTTTGCCTGTGCCATGGCTCCCGCCTTTCCCGATCGATTTTACCCCAGGCGCGACTATAGCAGAGCGGAAGGGATTATGCCATTATAAACGGACGCCGCAAGCGGCGCGCTGGCGCCAAACACCATAAAAACCGGCCCTGCTACTTCAGCTCGAACGACACCTTGAGCACCACCTGGTACTCGGTAATCGCACCATCCTCCCCCACATGCCCCCGCACATCCTGGACCTCGAACCAGGAAATCTTTTCCAGGGTTTTATGGGCCTTGGCCACCGCCGCTTGAATGGCCGCCTCGATGCTCTCCTTGGCTACGCCGATCACTTCGACCTTCTTGTAGACCCTGCTCGCTCCGTACATAGGTAACCTCCTTCCAGCCAGTGTATTCCTGAACCCGTGAGAACTGAATGCATTGTGGAGCGAATGTACCCGAGAGCCAGCCACTGTAGGCGAAATGGAGCAGAGCCGGCCAAACGGCCGGCGCGGAATGAGCCGTACAGCGGCGGTTCGAAGGAACTCTGAGCGGAACAGTGTGTTCAGTCCTCACAAACTCACGGTATTATTGACAAGTGTACCACCCGTCACCCGCAACTCAACACTTCCCTTCCCCGCCCCCCGGTGATATCTTTATTTTTTGTAGTCCGAAAGGAGAGACTGTCGTCATGGAGACCCGCAACCGCGCCATCCTGTTCCGGGGGCTGGTGGTAAACCTGGAACAGATGGAGGTGAACATAGGCCACAAGGGGTGGCACACCTACCAGATCGTCCGCCACCCGGGTGGGGTCGGCGTGCTGCCGCTTCACGCCGACGGCAGCGTCACCCTGATCCGGCAGTTGCGCCCCGCCGCCAGGGGGAAGCTCCTGGAGGTCCCCGCCGGGAGGCTCGCTCCGGAAGAGGAACCGGCAGTTTGCGGCAGGCGCGAGCTCATGGAGGAAACGGGGCTCACCGCCGGCACCCTGGAACCGCTGGGGATACTCCACTCCTCGCCCGGGGTGTTCGACGAGGTGATCCATCTTTTCCTCGGCCGGGACCTCACCCAGGGAGAAGCGGCACCGGAGGCCTACGAGGATATCGAAACGGTCAGGATCCCCCTTTCCGAAGCGTTAGAGATGGCACGTGACGGCCGGATCAGCGACGGCAAGACCATTGCCGCCCTGTTCCGTGCAGCCGGGAGGGGAGAATGATCCTGACCGCCACCGTAACGGCCGAACAGGCGGGAATGCGCCTGGATGACGCTGCCAAGGCCCTCTTCCCCCAGCTCTCCAAGGGGCAGATCAGGAAGATCATCGACTGGGGAGGATGCACCGTCGCCCAGACCATGGTGCGGGTCGCCTCTAGGACACTCAAGGGGGGTGAGGAGATCATCCTCGGCGTCATGGAACCGGAACGCTACGTGGAACTCACCTACCGGCGGGACGAACTCCTCACGGACGATGGCGAGTACCTGGCGGTCAACAAGGCGGCCGGGCTCAACTGCCAGCGCACCCCCTACCAGCTCAAGGGAACGGTGGAACACGCCGTGACCATGTACCTCAAGGGGGAGGGGAGCGCCGAGCCGGCCCGGGTGATCCACCGCCTCGACCGGGGGACCTCCGGGGTCATGTTCTTCCCGAAGCACAAGCCGGCCGCCACCCACATTTCCTGGCAGCTCAAGGGGGGGCTCGTCACCAAGGTCTACTGGGCGCTGGTGGCCGACCTCCCCGACCAGGATGCCTGGCGGGTCGACGCCCCCGTCGCCAAGATCAGCAAGTTCCGTTACGGGGTCGCCCTGCCGGGAAAGGATTCGAGCACGGAATTCCGGGTCCTGGCCGCCGGGCGGGGCGCCACCCTCCTGGAAGCGCGCCCCATCACCGGCCGGACCCACCAGATCCGGGTCCACCTGACCCATTGCGGCCTCCCCATCGTCGGCGATCTCCCCTACGGCGGCCTTCCCGCGCCGCGCATGATGCTCCATTGCCGTTCCATGTCCTTCATCGCCCGCGACGGCCGCACCGTCGCAGCCACGGCGCCGGTTGACGCGGCCTTTGCCGATTTCTGCGCCGGACACGGGATCGACCTTGCCCCCCTCCTGACCCCGCCGGCGGAGAACGCAACCCCATGACGATGCACTGGTCCGACGCCAAACAGCAGCTCTTCCGTTTCGACACCGACATCGCGGTTTCTGCCGGCGCCGGCTCGGGAAAGACAGCCGCCCTGGTGGAGCTCTACCTCCGCCTGCTCGCCGGCGAGACCTCCCTGGGGGAACCGCTCGCCGTCGACCGGATCGTCGCCATCACCTTCACCGACAAAGCGGCGGCGGAGATGAGGGAGCGGGTCCGGGAGGGAGTCGGGGAGCGCCTGAAGCTGACGGGGGAGCGGCTCTGGAAAGATCGGCAGCGGGAGCTGGCGGCGGCCGGCATCAGCACCTTCCACTCCTTCTGCGCCCGCATTCTGCGTGAGAATCCGGCCGAAGCGGGGGTGGATCCCGCCTTTTCCCTCATGGACGAACTTGAGGCGGGGGCAGAGCTGGAAGCTGCCCTGGACGAAGTGATCGAGGCCGAACTGGCCGCCCGCACCCCTGCCATCCGGCTCCTGCTCGGGAACTTTCCCCTCTCCGGCCACGGCCACGGCAAGGGACTCCGCGAGTACGTGCGGGACCTGCTCCGCCGGGAAGCGACTCTCGCGGCCGCCGACTGGCAGGGGGCGAAATGGCAGGCAGAGGCAGAGGCGCTGTTCGCATCCGACTGCCGGGAACTGGCCGACCTGGCGGGCGAGGTCAGGCGGATTCTCGGCATGAAGGAACTTACCTTCCACCGCTCCCTCGCCCCGCTGCCGACGTTGCATGGGGCAGGCCCCCTCGACCTGTCCGACCCCGGGACCGGCAGACGGCTCCAGGCCATGGCGGATTGTATCGCCGGCAACTGGGGTAAGGAAAAACCGGTCAGGGACAGGCTGTCCGCATGCCTCGTGCAGCTGCAGCTGGCGTACTGGCAGATCCGAAGTGCCCCGGTGGCGGAAGCCCTCCTCGGTCTCACCGGACAGGTCGCCGCCGCCTACGGCCGGCGCAAGGCGCGGCGCGGTGCCCTGGATTTCGACGATCTCCAGACAACATGCCGCGATCTCCTGGCAGGAAACAGCGCCGTCCGGAACGACTACCGGCAGCGATACCGGGTGCTCATGGTGGACGAGTTCCAGGACACCAACCCCCTGCAGAAAGAGTTGGTCGGCCTTCTCTGCGGCCCGGAACAGCGGCTCTTCGTGGTGGGAGACCCGAAACAGTCCATCTACCTCTTCCGCGGGGCGGACGTGGGGGTGTTTCTCCAGACCAGCAGGGAAATACGGGCAACCGGCGGCCAGAACCTCTATTTCCAGGAGTCGTTCCGCTCCCGGGAAGGGATCATCCGTTTCGTCAACAGCCTCTTCGGCCAGGTGATGGGAGGAAGCGGCGCCGACTTCGACCCCTCCTACGGTGACGGCGACATCATGGAACCGAGCCGGCGGGACGGGGACGGCACCCCCTGCGTCGAACTGCTCGCCGGTTCATGCGAGGGGGACGCCGACACCAGAAGGCGCCGGGAAGCGGCCGCCATCGCCCGCCGGATCAGGGAGATTGTCAGCGGTTCGGCCGACATCCATGCCTATGATAAAGACCGCGCCCGGCAGGATTTCACCCCACGCCGTCCCCGTTATGGCGACATCGCCATCCTGTTTCGCCGCTTCAGCAACCTCAAGCTGTTCGAACGGGAACTTCGCCGGGCCGGCATCCCCTACTACGTGGTGAAGGGGCGGGGGTTCTACCGCTGCCAGGAGGTGCTGGACATCCTCAACTTCCTCACCTTCCTGGAGTACGGGAGGAATCTGACCGCCTTGGCCGGTGTCCTCCGCTCCCCCCTCTGCGGGATATCCGATGAAACCCTCTACTGGCTCGCCCGCGCTGATGGCGGCCTCGCCACCTGCCTTACCTGGTTTTGCCCGTCCCCGGTCCCTTTAGGCCCGTTTTCTGGGTCCGGTCCCCGGTCCCCGATTCTAGACCGTATAGCCCCGGCCGACCAGGAACGGCTCGCATCCCTGGCAGCGCTCGTCAACCGGCTTCGTCCCCTCCGCGACCGGCTCACCCTGGCAGAGCTCCTGGAAGAGATCCTCACCGGCAGCGACTTCGCCTCCACCCTCCTCACTACCTTCCAGGGTGACCAGAAGGTGGCCAACCTGCGCAAGCTGATCGAACTGGCCCGCTCCTTCACCCGTCCCGGCGAGATTTCGCTGCGTCGCTTCATCAACCACCTGACCGACCTGGTGGAACGGGAGCCGACCGAGGCGGAAGCGGCCATCGCCGCCGAGGGAGAGGACGTGGTTCGGCTCATGACCATCCACCAGAGCAAGGGACTGGAGTTCCCCCTCGTCTTCGTCCCCGAACTGGGGGCAGGGCAGCCGGGAAACCACGCCGCCGTCCAGCACGACCCCGACCTCGGACTCGGCCTCAAGCTCTCCCTTCCCGGCGGCATCCCGTGCCCCACCCTTGCCTACCGGGCGATAGTCGACCGCCGCAAGGCCAAAGAGGCGGCCGAACTGAAACGGCTCTTCTATGTGGCGGTCACCCGGGCCCGTGACTACCTGATCCTCTCCGGCGAGGGAAGAGGCGAGTGGCGCGGCTGGATCGACGCATTCCGGGCGGGACCGGAGGGGAGCCAGGTGGCAACCGTCGAAGTCGAACAGATGCTGGCGGAGAGCGCCATGCCGCCAGAACCAGCGATCATGGAGCTGGAGCCCCTGCCGCGGGAGCTTCTCGCCTTGGCGGCGGACCGTGCCCTCCACTACGTTCCCCCCCTTCCTTCCGCCATGGTCTTTTCCCCCACCGCGCTGGAGGATTTCGCCCACTGCCCGCGCAAATATTACTACAAGGGGGTGCTCGGCCTCGACGAAGGGCTCTTTGCCCGGCTCCTCGCTCCCCGCCGTACTTCGCGGCAGAAAACACGGGAAGGGATGTCACCCCTGGAACAGGGGAACCTGGCCCATGCCATCCTGGAACGGCTCGATTTCGGCGCGGATGCGGACACCCGGCACCGCCAGTGCCAGCGCCTGGCCGCTTCCCTGTCTTCGGGCGAGGCGGAAGCGGAGGAGGTGGTCGAACAGGTCCTGGCACTCGCCTCCTCTCCCCTCGGGAAAGAACTCGCCACGGCACGGCTCCTGCGTGAGCTCCCCTTCACCCTCCATCTGAAGGGTGCCGCCGACTACTACATCCGTGGCGCCATGGACCTGGTTGCGGTGGGGAACGACCTGGTGACCGTCTACGACTACAAATACATGGCGCGGGACGGAGCGGACCTGGAAGGATACCGTTTCCAGCTCAGCACCTACCTGGTCGCCCTTGGCCGGGCCTTTCCCGGCCGACGGCTCGAAGCGCGGCTGCTGTTCCTCAAGGACAGGGGGAATGAACCGGTGACATGCGATCCGGAGGTCTTCGAGGCGCAGCTTCTGGGACTCATGGACGCCATCCGGGAGAGAAGCGGGGAAAGGGATTTTGCCCTGATGGCGGGGTGCGACGGGAGTCACTGCCCCTTCCGGCAACGGTGTGGCGCGGCAGCATACGGTTAAAGTTCTTCAGGCATGTTCGGGGAATCCGTCGCAGGCTCGGAAGCGAAGGGAAAGCCCGAGCGGCAAGCGGACACCCGCCGAAATCCTGCATTTCGAGCCATGCTGGAAACGGCACCCCATCCCCTTCTGACTGAATTGGTCAGGGTCCGCAGCGTAGGGCCGACCAGAACGGACGAGGCTGCGGCGGATGCCCCAATCCCGGGAGCTCAAAAAGAAAAGGCCCTCCTCCCGGAAGGCCTTTCTTTGCGTCGAAACGACTATGTCACCGCGACCAGCTGACCCGCACGAACTCCTGGTCGTGGCTCCACTGGTAGTGGAGTTCCCCCTTGTGGGCCTTGTAAATCTCCCGCCCCAGCTTCTGGGCCAGCTTGTCCTCCGTGGTGCCGATGGTCATCACGTCCCGCTCCTGCTGGATCTCCATGATCCGTCCGAGGGGGTTCTTGGCCCGGGACTTGGCCTCCACGTGCTTGATGATGTTGAGGATCTCGTCCTCGTGCCGGAGCAGGTACTCGCCGCTCAGGGTGATCACGCCGGCGGGGTTATGGTCCTCCATCCGCTGGCAGGCCGGGCAGACTACCTTGCCTGTGTCGGCTTCCCCCCGGAGCTTGACCAGTTCCGTCTCGTCGATGCACCAACGCTTGTTCCGGTAGAGGGCGCCGCATTTCCGGCAGAGGGCAACCTCCCCGGTGCCTCCCTTGGGGAGATAGACACTGGTGCTCCGGGGTGTCCGCTGCCCCTTCTCGTCGACTCCCAATTTGTTGGACAGACGTGCCATAGGACAACTCCTTTCTCCAGGAAGTCCCTGGTAAGTTCAGTATATCACGTTTCCCCCACCATGACGCAGCGCGGAGGGGAAAATCAGGAAAGGGGCCACCTGCTCGTGTGGGGTTCCAGGGTGGAGGGAGATGCCCGTTCATTGCTCCGGAGGATCGCCCGGACCGGTGCGCCATCGCCGTCTTTGATCTTCAACGGCAGGCAGATCAGTTCGTAATGACCGGCCGCCACCCCGTCCAGGTTCAGCCCTTCCAGCACCACCACGCCGTTACCGAGCAGCAGCCGGTGCACCTCCCCGTCACCGTCGAACCGCTCTATGGAGAGATAGTCGATGCCGACCAGCTTGACCCCCACATCCAGAAGAAAACGGGCACCTTCTGCGGTGAGGTGGGCATACTCCTCGTGGAAGCCGGGGCGCGCCCAGAGGAGGGAGTTGTCGGTCCTGAGGAGTACCCTGTCCTCCCCCTTAACGGGAAAACGGGCCAGCTCCCGACGGCCGATCTCCCGCACGCCGGAGAGCTCGACCACCAGCACCTTCCCCACGAGAAGGGCCAGGGGAACCTGGTCGACGCCCATGCCGTGCTCGCTGTAGTGCCGCATCACATCGAGGTGGGTTCCACAATGGGTGGAGATGGTGAGGCGGGAGACATTGGCGGTATCCCCCCGGCTGACGCGGGTCACCGGTTCAATCGTGACGGGGGGATCACCCGGATAGACGGGGAGATCGGCCGATAGGGGGATGGAAATGTCGTAGATCTTCATGGTCACCTCGTCCCGTTCGTGCTAGGGGTGCGTAGCGTAAAGTATACCAATTCCCGGATAATTTGCGACCCCGGCACGTTAACAGGTGAGGGGTTTCCTAAACTTCTCAATTCTGGTATTCTTCCCGCTGTGCAGCATGCAGTTCAGCCCTACCCACGACGAGGCCCCCATGTCCCACAGGAAAACCCTCACCATCAAGAATGTCGCCCAACTCCTCGGCAAGAAGGGGCTCATCTCCACCGCCCACTACCAGCTCATCCTCGCCAAGGGTGAAGCCCAGTCAACCCGGTTGCAGAGCCACCAGCAGGCGGGCTACTCCCGCCGCTTCCGCCCGGGGACCGACATCCCCTCGCCGGCCGAGGTCATCTCCTCCTTCAACCTGGAGATTCCCAGCGGCAGCGGCAGGATGCTGACCGAAGACATCATCACCGAGGCGATCGCCGAGACGGTCGGGGTCCCCTACGTGAAGATCGACCCCCTCAAGCTCGACCTGGACGTCGTCACCGCCCATATCCCCCGCCCCTTCGCCATCAAGCACCTGATCGTCCCCATAGCCGAGGCGGAAGGGATAGTCACCGTCGCCGTTGCCGACCCGTTCAACACCGACGTCATCAACGACCTGCAGAGTGCCCGCAAGATCGAAATCCGCCAGGTTCTCGCCTCCAAGAGCGACATCATCAAGGTCGTCCGGGAGTTCTTCGGCTTCCGCGCATCGGTGCTGGCCGCCCAGTCCGAACTCGCCGAGGGGATCGACCTGGCGAACATGGAGCAGTTCGTCCGCCTCAAGGGTGACATGGAGGCGGAGGGGAGCGACGCCAACATCGTCAGCGCCGTGGAGTTCCTTCTCCACTACGCCTTCGACCAGCGCGCCAGCGACATCCACATCGAGCCGAAGCGGGAATTCTCCCTCATCCGCCTCAGGGTGGACGGCGTCCTCCACAACATCCACACCATCCCCCGCAAGCTCCATCCCCCCATGGTCTCCCGCATCAAGCTCCTCTCCCGGATGGACCTGGCCGAGAAGCGCCGCCCCCAGGACGGCCGGATCAAGACCGATTCCAAGGGGAAAGAGGTCGAGCTCCGCGTCTCCACCCTGCCGGTCGCCTTCGGCGAAAAGGTGGTCATCCGCATCTTCGACCCGGAGGTCCTGATGCAGGATCTCGACCAGATCGGCTTCTACCCCCGGGAATACCAGCTCTACAACTCCTTCATCCGCCGCCCCAACGGCATCATCCTCGTCACCGGACCCACCGGCAGCGGCAAGACCACCACCCTCTACTCGTCCCTCCGGGCGCTGTCGTCGCCGGACATCAACATCGTCACCGTCGAGGACCCCATCGAGATGGTCATGGAGGAGTTCAACCAGGTGGGGGTGCAGTCGGCCATCGGCGTCAGCTTCGGCACCATCCTGCGCACCATCCTGCGCCAGGACCCGGACATCATCATGGTCGGCGAGATCCGCGACAAGGAAACGGCCGACAGCGCCGTCCAGGCAGCCCTCACCGGCCACCTGGTCCTCTCCACCCTCCATACCAACGACGCCCCGTCCTCCGTCACCCGTCTCCTCGACCTGGGGATCCCGTCCTTTCTCATCTCCTCAACGATCATCGGCATCGTCGCCCAGCGCCTGCTGCGGCGCATCTGCCCCACCTGCAAGACCGAGCGGATGCTCACCGACGAGGAGATCAGCTACCTGCAGCTGGAAAAGAAGGCGTACCGGGTCTACGAGGGGAAGGGGTGCGGCGAGTGCCGGGGGACCGGCTACAAGGGGCGAACGGGGATCTTCGAGGTGCTCGATGTGACCGAGGGGATCAAGGAGGTCATCACCGAGAACATGGACCTGCGGACCCTGCAGAAGGCGGCCCAGGCCGAAGGGCTCACCACCCTGCGCCAGGTGGCTATCCACAAGATGCTGGAAGGGGTCACCACCTACGCCGAGGTGATCGGGATAACGGGGTAGATTTCCTTCCGACAGACAGACGCACACGAAAAAGCCCGCTCATGCAGCGGGCTTTCTTGTTACTGGCAGGTGTGAAACGATGTCGACCGGTTGTTTCTGGACGATCATGCCGCTTTCAGCAGGAAATCCACATGGACGGCGTCGAAGGGGAAAACAATCAGCCCTTCTTCGGTTTTCTGAAATATTCCTGCCTTGAGAAGCGCATGCACATCACCATGCACCCCCTTAACATCCCTCTCCATTCGCCGAGCCGCCTCGCGAATCGTCATTGGCCCGGCCCCCGTCATTATCTTGATGAGTTCCCACCGTTTGCCGGAGATCACCTTGAAAAGAAGTTCGGGCGATTCAAAGCTGATGAATTCCCCTTGCGATTCTTCATCGAACGCACGGAGGAACCTACGGTTGATCTTTTCGCGGGAAGATACTTCCAATGTCACGGTACGCATATCAAGGCCTCCTAGGAGGGTTTTTAGTGCGTCGAAGTTTCGGCAGACCTTAGTGCAACGGTGCGGGCCATGACCCGCCCGCCCGACATCTTCGGGAGGGCGGCATCCATGGACCTGGTTGAGACACATATTGGCTATCAAGATTTCCATCCCGCATCTATTTTTGGCGGGGATATCCAGCCATGCCATTTTTAATGTTTGTTTCCAATGTCACCCTGGCCCAGTCGTTGCCGTTCTGAGCGAGAGACTTCAAGTAGCGATATTCCATAGAATCTTGCCATCCAGCATCGCTTATTGCCGTCGTCTCCACCGTCATCAGGCGTCATCATGAAAAGCACGTCAAGAGATGGCACTTTCAGCGTATCGGCGAGAAAGTCATGATAGTCCCACTTGAAGCTATCCTTCGAGTCTCCGAGGTATTGTAGTTTCATTTTTCTCTTTCCCTATAACTAGTTATTGAGCAGTTAGAGCCTGAATTGCCCCTAGTTTTCTAGACGCTCCCCCTTGCAGCTTTTGCGATGCACTTCATAACGCAAAAAACCGCCCGGCCGGCGTATTGCCGGCGTGGGCGGTTTCAACGAGGTAAGAAGGCTGTTCATGGCGCGCTCCCGGACGGTGACGCATTCAGAAAGATGAGACGTTTGTAACCCTCCGCGTTCCGGCTGTCAAGGGGAATATGGCAGGAAAGGGGAAGGGGAGCCCTGCCGCGTCGTCAGACAAAAAAAAGCCTGCGTGAGCAGGCCGTTGAGAGCTTTTCGTCTTTTCCCGGTAGCGCCGGAACTCAGCCGTCCATCTCCACCCGGTTGCGTCCCTTTTCCTTTGCCCGGTAGAGGGCTTTGTCGGCGGCCTTCACCAGCGCGTTCGCATCCAGCCGGTTGTCAGGACTGCTCATGGCGAGGCCGAGGCTGATGGTGACCGGGATCATCCCCTCCGGGGTATCCATCGGTTCGCTGCATATACAATAGCGGAGCCGTTCCGCCAGCCCTTCGGCGTCCTTCCGCTCGCATCCCTGCATGACGATCAGGAATTCCTCCCCGCCGTAGCGCCCCACGTAATCGTAGGAACGCATGAGGGAGAGCATCCTTTCCGAAGACTGGCGGAGCACCGCATCCCCCACCAGATGGCCGTAGGTGTCGTTGACCATCTTGAAATTGTCCAGATCTGCCATGATCAGGCTGACACAGGCACGTTCACGCTGCGCCCGCGCCAGTTCGTCCACGAGGATGCGGTAGATCTCCGCATGGTTCCAGAGCCCGGTGAGGGAGTCGCGCGAGGCCTTCGCCCGGAGTATTTCCCGGGCCATCAGCAGTTCGTCCTGCAGCTCCAGGATCCGCCTGCCGGCACGCAGCCGCACCCGCAGCTCGTTGCTCTTGAACGGCTTGGTAATGTAATCGTCGGCGCCCGATTCCATGCCGGCAATGATATCCTGCTCCTTGTGCTGGCCGGTGAGGAGAATTATGTAGGTATAGGGTTCTTTCAGTTCGGCCCTCACCCTTTGGCAGATATCCACACCGTTCAGACCCGGCATCAGCCAGTCCAGGAGGGCAAGCCGTGGCGCATCCTCGGAATTCAGCGCCTGCCACGCCTCGTTGCCGTCCCGGGTTTCAATGACGTCGTAGCCCCATCGGGACAGATAGAGTTTCAGAAGATTTCGAAGGCTGGTATCATCTTCTGCAATCAATAACTTCATGGTTTTCCCTTGCGTGAAGTTCCAGGTCCCGGCATCAGGGGAACTGCCTGCGGGCCTTTATCATAGTTGCGCCTAATGAGATTAACACACTCAAAGCGTTGTACAATCACGGGCGTAAAAAAACGCCTGCTTTGTGGCAGGCGTTTTCCCGCTCCGCTTGTCAGCCGCCGGCCTTTTTCACCCGGTAGCCGCGCTTCTCCAGTTCACCCACCAGCAGGTCGCGATGCTCCCCCTGGATCTCGATGACCCCGTCCTTGACGGTCCCACCGGTGCCGCAGCGCCGCTTCAGCTCACCCGCCAGGGTTTTCAGTTTTTCCTCGTCCAGGGGGAGGCCGCTGATGGTAATCACCGATTTTCCCCCCCGCCCCTTGGTCTCCCGCCCCACCCGCACGATGCCGTCACCCACCGGTGGCGCCTTGGACGTGCGGCAGGCGCACTTTCCCGCCGGCTGGCCGCAGCCGGGGCAGATGCGCCCCTGCTCCGAGGAGTAGACGAGGCGGTAATCGTCGGACCGGCGTGTGGTCATGGCCTTGCTCCCCTTCTCATTTGCACTCCACCTCCCGGATCATGTCGAGCCGCGAGTCGGGGGGGATATCCTCCCATTCGGTCTTCCCCGCCAGGTCGAATTCGGCGATGGCCTTCCCCTCTCCGTCCCGATGCACCACCCGGGTGAGGCGGCTCTTTACCCCCTTGCAGTCGATGTCATAGCTGAAGAAGGAGACGGCAAGCCCTTCGTACTTCCTGGCATTCCCCAGGAGTTCCAGGGTCTCCGCCTTCCCCTCCGGCAGGTACACCAGACGAGTCAGCACTCCCACCATCCCCGGTGCCGGCCGGGCCACCGCCGATTTGTCATAGGTGAAGGTGGAATGGTCCGGGATGGAATCCACCTCCGCCCATTCCGGTTCTCCTCCCCGGGCGCTTCCCGTGAAGCCGGGCATCATGCCTCCCGCCAGCAGTGAAAACACCATAACCGCCATGAATTGTCGAAGTATCATGTTTGTCCCCCTTTTCGTTTTCCTCGTTCCAGTCTACCCCGGAACTGCCGCCGCTTCAAATCCTTTGCCGATTACTTTTATGTTTCAGACAAACAGCCCCGCCAGTTCGCTCCGCCACACCCAGGCAAGGGCCAGCAGCGTGCCGTAGAGCGCCACCCCGGAAAGGCTGGAAAAGGCGACCCGGAGGTCCTGGGCCGAGGGGACCGCGCCGGCCGCGCAGAGATAGACCGCCAGGTAGAGATACAGTGCATGGTACAGGTCGGCGGGAAACCAGGTGAACCAGTGGCGATAGAGAAACCAGGCGAGGGGGATGAGGAGAAGCGGCGCCAGGCCGGTCGGGAAGGAGGCAATGATGCCGGCATTGCGTAGGGTCACCGAGCCGAGCACCCAGCCGCGGCGCACCGTACCGTCCGCCAGCGGGATGAAGCGCGGCGTCGGTATGATGCTGAAGCCGGTGGGGCGGCCGCCGGTAATGAAGGCGACGACCAGGTGGGAAAGCTCATGGAGCAGGGTGGCGGGAAGGGCATAGAGTATCTGCCAGAGGGGACCGGCGGTGCCGATCCGGCCATGGACGGCAGTCAGGACGATGACCAGGATGAGCCCGAAAAAATGATCGGTTGTCGCGTCAATCCCCCCCGGATTCATGGCAGCTCGGCGAGAAGCCGCTCCAGTTCGGCCCGTTCGAAGTGATACCGTTCCCGGCAGAATTCGCAGGTCACCTCCGCTTCACCTTGCGTTTCCAGCAGGGAGGTCAGTTCCTCCCGACCGAGGGAGATGAGCACCCGCTCGATCTTTTCCCGGCTGCAGGAGCAGGCAAAGGCCACCGCCCGCTTCTCCAGGGTGTCGCAGGGTATCCCCTCGAACAGCCTTTCCAGGAGCAGTTCCGGCGTCTCCCCCCGGAGCAGGAGTTCGGACAGGGGGGGGAGTTCGGCAATCCGCTCCATGAGCCGGTCGATGGCCGCCTCATCCTGAGGGGGAAGGGCCTGGATCAGGAAGCCGCCGGCTGCCGCCACACTGCCGTCCGTCCCCAGGTAGACCCCCAGTCCGACCGCCGACGGCACCTGTTCCGAGTCGGTAAGGTAATAGGCCAGGTCCTCGGCGATCTCGCTGGAGTAGAGCTGCACCGTGCCATGGTACGGCTCTTTCATCCGCAGGTCCCTGGTGACGGTGAGAAAGCCGGCCCGCCCCAGAGCTCCCGCCACGTCCAGCTTGCCGTTCCGGAGGGGAAGATCGACGGCAGGCTCTCCCACATACCCCCGCACCGCGCCATTGCTCTCCGCCTCCACGAGAATCTTCCGGATCGGCCCGTTCCCTTCGAACTTGAGCCCCACCCGCTGGCCGGTCTTGAGGAGCGCCCCCATGAGCACGCCGCCGGTCAAGGCACGTCCCAGGGCTGCCGACGCCGTGGGACTGGTTTCGTGACGGCGGCACCCCTCCCGGACCAGTTCCGTCGTAACGCAGGCCAGGGCCCGGAAGCTGCCGGACCGGCTGATGATCCGCACCAGGTAATCGCGGTAATCGCTCACAGGCAGACCCCCAGACGTCCCACCAGTTCACCTTCGCGGAGAGAGAGTTCCTTCACGGTGAGCATGTCGGCAAGCCGCATCCCTTTCAGGCTGTAGCTGAAAAATTCGGCCAGGCGCGGCACCCGGGCCAGGTCACAGGCAATGACCCCGTCCCGGCAGGAGAGAAAGGGGATCTTTCCCACCAGGCGGGCGGTCACCCACTCCAGATCCAGGGGTTTGATCTGTTCCACCTGCAGGTAGACCTGCTTCTCCCACGTGGTAAAGGCGACTTTCTGCACCGTGAACCGGGCCGTGAACGGAATGGCAAAGGGGAGAAGCCGTTTCTTCACCTCACCGGCGATCTCCCCGTAGCCGTCGAAAAAGCGGAGGGAAAGTCCCCGCAGTTCCTCGTCCATGGCAAGATCCAGAAATTCCCGCTGGAAATACTCCTCCGTCACCCGGAACTCCCGCCGCGTCACCACTTCCTTCAGGCGCTGGTCCTTGAGCAGTTCCTTGAACGCCGGGTTCTTCAGGGTGTTGTTCAAACGGTCGAAAATACCCACCTCTATCCTCCGAAACCTTGTTCAACATTGAAGGACAGAACCCTGAACCTTGAACGTTGAACGGTTTTTCTAAACAAGCCCCATGGTGAAATTGAACTCCGACGTCCCCGCAATCTCCTGCCCCCGGCCGAATGCCTCCAGGACAGAGGGCCACTGGTCCGGGGGAACGCCGGAGAGGTCGACGATGAAGCTGGAGCACCCCATCTCCTGCAACCGCCCCCGAAACCGGGTGAGGGAGAAGCGGCGGGTCGGGGTTATCACCGTCAGGCCGTCCTTTACCGTCACCTCGTACCCGTCACCCCGGTCGGAAAGGACCGGCGCATCGTTCTTGACGCTCCGGATGGCGATCTTGGAAGTGATGGCAGGAACCCCGCCGTACACCAGCACCCGTCGGCCGATGGGAAGGTCCGCCGCCAGGAGTGCCGCCATGTTCTCCCCATCGTCTTCGATATAGAGTGTGGCCGCAACCGCACCCAGTTCCTGCCAGGACTGGAGCGCCTGGCTGTTGAGGGAGAAGAGCCGGTAGTCGGTTGAAACCTCCACGTCCAGTCCCTTGAGCAGGGGGAAGTGGGAGAGGTTGGCCGCCTCGAAGCGGCGGAAGCCGGCCGCGACGATCTGTTCCGCCCCCTGCCGGTAAAAAGGGAGGTCCGCCTCGAAGATAATGAAGGGAAGCCGCCAGAGCACCTGCTCTTCCCGCCCCCGCAGCTTCCGGGCAAAGAGCGGCAGCTGGTGGAGGTTGGCGCGGGAGACGGGGAGGCCGATGACGTCCACCCCCTCCCGGTGGAGGAGATGATAATCCCGCAGATGTTCCAGGCGGAGGATCAGCTCGCTGCGACGGGAATTCCGGGTCGGCCGCGGCCTCACCAGCTCCGCCAAGGCACCCCTCTTCGCCGCGCCGCGCCGTTTCTGCAGGTCGGGAAGCACCCGGTCCGCCAGGGACTGGTAGAACTGGCGGCGGATATCCTTGAGCCGGGCCGGAGGGATGAGCACTGCCGGGAAGCCGACGGCGGAGAGGCTTCGCAGTTCGAAGGGGGTGTCGCCGCTCCGGGAGAACTGGGCCTGGAGCACCCCGGCCATGTCGCTGGTGCGGGCCGGCTCCAGGACGCCGAGGGGGTACTCCTCGACGATCTCGCACCCGGCAACCCTTCCTGTTATCCGCATGACGTCACCGTCGAGGGCGAGGTTGAGATCGCAGGGGAACTTGCCCCCTTTCACCCCCTCCAGCCGCTTTCTGCAGGCGCTCTCGCTCATGGTGAAGGCGGTTTCCGAGGAGACCTTGAACACCGTGTCCCCTATCTTGAAGGGGAAGGGGGAAACGGTGCTGACGACGGTTTTTTCCCGGACATTCTTCACCTGTTGCCGGCCGGTGTACAGCTCCTTGATGGTAAAGGCGCGCCCCGCCATGTCGCTTTTCGGCTGGACCCGGATCCGGTCCCCCACATGGAGGCGGTCCCGGGTTTCGAAGCTGATCCGGTCCCCCTGGATGGCGCGGATTTCACCGAGAAAACGGCCGGTGGCCCCCTTGAGGGACGGCGTAGCGATGTCGGTCGGCTGGTGGGAGGCGAGAAATCCCTTGGTGGGAACTCGTCCGAAGGAGAGCTTCAGGAGCTCCTTGGCCCCGGCAATCGCCTCGTCGCGCCGGTGGGGAGGAGCATCGAGGACGAGCCGGTAGGCGCCGATGACGCTCGCCACGTACTCGGCCGATTTCATCCGCCCTTCGATCTTCAGGGAGGCGACCCCCGCCTCCACGAGTTGGGGGAGCATGTCGATGGAGGAAAAATCGTTGGTGGAGAAGTAGTACCCTTCCTTCCCCCGGTAGGTGTACTGGCGGCGGCAGGGCTGGGCGCAGCGCCCCCGGTTGCCGCTGTGGCCGCCGAGGAAGGAGGAGAAGTAACATTGTCCCGAGATGGAGAAACAGAGGGCGCCGTGAATGAAGCACTCGATCTCGGCCGTACTCTGTTTCGCGATGGTTGCGATCTCGTCGATATGGAGTTCCCGTGCCAGCACCACCCGCTGAAAGCCGAGCTCCTCCAGTTGGCGGACCCCGAGCGAGTTGTGGATGGTCATCTGGGTGGAGGCGTGGAGGGGGATGCCGGGGAAATGCCGGCGGATGAGGCGGGCCACCGCCAGATCCTGGAGGATCACGCCGTCCGTCCCCATTGCCTCCAGGTCCGCCAGGGTTTCCACCAGCTGGGGGAGTTCCTGCTCCTTGACGAGCGTATTGAGGGTGACATAGACCCGGCGGGAGAGAGAATGGGCGTAGGCGGTGAGCCGCTCCATCTCGTACAGGGTGAAGTTCTTCGCTTTGGCCCGGGCGGAAAATTCCTTGAGGCCTGCATAGACGGCATCTGCCCCCTTTTCCATGGCAGCGAAAAACGACTCCAGTGATCCGGCCGGAGAGAGGAGCTCCGGTTTTTTCCGTTCGGTTACGATAGGTGACATCCTTTCACACTACCCGATGCAAAAATTTGCGTCAAGTTCCATTCCCCCCACCAACACTGACACGCGCTGGCCGGTTTTTCACTTCGTCATGTATTTTCTCCGGAGAAGGGCTGACAATTCTGCACTCCTTTGCTAGAATATGGTGGGCGCAGCGACGGCTGTCACCGCGCCTCCATTCTGCAATGCTGCTTTCGTCCTTACGTATGTCCGTCACTATTTGCCACGAGGAGAGAAGGAAGAGTGAAAAAGCGCCCCCGGGTCCTGAACAATAACTACGGCTCCCTGATCCCCCTCAAGATCGCACTGATTTATGCCGCCGTGGCCGGGCTCTGGATACTCCTTTCCGACGAACTGCTCCATCTGCTGTTCAAGAACCCGACTACCATCACCCGGATTTCCATCGCAAAGGGGTGGCTGTTTACCGTCGTAACCGCCAATCTGCTCTATTTCCTCGTGTACCGCTATGTCAAGGCCCTCCAGCGCAAGGACGACAATCTGTTCGAGGTCGTCCAGGGGGTATCGGCGACCACCGGCAAGGCATTCTTCCAGTCCCTGGTCCGGAAACTTGCGGAGCTCCTGCGGGTCGATTATGTCCTGGTCGGCGAACTGACCGGCGAAGGACTGGCAAGGGTGCGGACCATTGCCGTATTCGGCAAGGGGAACCCCATGGAGAACTTCGAGTACGACCTGGCCGGGACCCCCTGCGCTGACGTTACCCAGGGAGAGGGGAGGATTTGCTGCTATCCGGCGGGCGCAGCACGACAGTTTCCCCAGGATCATCTGCTTGCCGCCATGGGGATTGAGAGCTACGTCGGTGTACCGCTATGCGACTCGGAAGGGCATGTCCTCGGGATCATGGCTATTTTAGGTTGCCAGCCCCTTGAAGGCAAGGACGAGGCGGAGGCAATGTTCCGGATCTTCGCGGTGCGGGCCGCGGCGGAACTGGAACGGAAGAAGCGGGTGGACGACCTGCGGGCCGCTGAAGAACGTTATCGCCTCCTGTTCGAGAGCAATCCTCACCCCATGTGGGTCTACGACCTGGAAACCCTCGCCTTCCTGGCAATAAACGATGCAGCCGTCAGCCACTACGGTTATTCGCGCGAAGAATTTCTCGCCATGACCATCAGGGATATCCGTCCTCCCGAAGACCTCCCCCGGCTCCTTGACAGCATTGCGCAGGTTCCCCCTGGACTTGGCCAGTCCGGGTACTGGCGACACCGGAAAAAAGATGGCACGGTGATCGACGTGGAAATCACCACGCATACGTTAACCTTCGACGGCAAGGCGGCCAAACTGGTGCTGGCCAATGACGTGACCGAACGTCGGCGGGCCGAAACAGCCATGCTGACCCAGTTCAGCCAGATCAGCACCATTTTCGACTCCCTCAATGCCATCGTGTATGTCGCCGGCCTGGAGGATTACCGGCTTCTCTACATGAACAACTACGCTGCCACCCTCTTCGGCGGAGACTGGCGGGAAAGACCCTGCTACGAGGTTCTTCAGGAGGGGCAGACCAGACCCTGCGACTTCTGCACCAATGACCGGCTGGTAAAGGATGGCGAGCCGCTCCCCCCCTGTGTCTGGGAATTCCAGAACACCAGGACCGGCAGATGGTACCAGTGCACCGACAAGGCGATCCGCTGGATAGACGGTCGGCTGGTGAGGATGGAGATCGCCGTCGATATCACCGAGCACAAAGACCTGGAACGGCTCAAGGACGAAATGGTCTCCGCCGTGAGCCATGAAATGCGTACTCCCTTGACGGCCATGCTCGGCTTTACGGAGTTCATGCTCGAGAACGAAGTCCCGCGGGAAGAGCAGCAGACCTATCTCGGCACCATGCAGCGCGAAACGCTGCGGCTCAACGAACTGATCGGCAATTTCCTCGACCTGCAGCGTCTCAACGCCCGGCGCCAATCATTCGTCTTCGCCCCCCTCGCCATGGAAGATGTGATAGGAGAAGCGGTCGCCCTGTTTCAGACCGCATCGGAAAAGCATCACCTTGTGATCGACTGTCCCACCGGCCTGCCGAAGGTGCATGGTGACGGCGCACAGCTATACCACGTGCTCACCAACCTCATTTCCAACGCCATCAAATATTCACCCTATGGGGGCACCGTCACCATCGGCGCCCGCCACGAAGAGGAAATGGTCATTGTCCGGGTGCGGGACGAAGGGATTGGCATTCCAACGGAGGAACTGGAGCGGGTCTTCGAGAGATTTTACCGCGTGGACAATACAGACCGCCGGACCATCGGCGGAACGGGGCTGGGTTTGTCCCTGGTCCGGGAAATCATCCACGCCCACCAGGGGAGGGCCTGGGTCGAAAGCAAGCCGGGGAAGGGAAGCTCTTTTTACATCGCGCTGCCGGTGGCGGCGAAGGAGACCGCGGAATCAGCCCCCTCCTCAACTGCCTGAAATCGGCATACCCTATTCCTGCCGCAGGGGTATCTTGCGCGGAACACGTTGCGGGTTGGGGGCAGCGAGGGTGAGGATGTCGACGGCCGGTACTTTCCAGACGCCATGCTCCCGCACGAGGGAAAAGACATGGTTCACGAAACGGACCCCGAATCCTTCCGCTTCCAGCCCTACCCGCGCAGCGAGGGAAACCCTCCCCTCACCCTGCCAGGTCACCTTGACATCCTGCAGCTTTTCCCAGCAGCATGCCGGAACGCGGCTGGCATACACCATCCGTTCGAGGAAGTAACCACGGCTGCCGTCAGAAGGGGTCACCCGCAGGGAAAGGAGCTCGAACTCTTCGCCGCGCCAGAGGTCAAGGATCTCCTCAAACCCCTGACGCGCGGCGATCTCATCGTCCACCTGGTCGGCCAGAAGCTTCGGCGCGGTCATAAAGAGACAGCACACTGTCAGAAGCAACAGCCATAACCACCGCTGGTGAAAAGTTTTATCTGCCGTTCTCCCCATGGTCGCTCCGGCGCTTTGTCACATAGCGCTTTTTCTTGCTCACCGCAGCGAGAGAGACAACGTCCGCCTGGGCCAGCCGCCACGTATCTCCCTGCTTCACTACCTTGAAGGTACGGGTGAGGTATTCGGTCCCGACCCCCTCTTCGAACCCGAGTTTGGCCCGGACCGTCGCGCTCGTTTCGCTTTTCACCGTCACCCGTACCTCCTGCACCTTTTCCCAGCAGCAGGCGGGACGCCTGGTCGCCAG
Source organism: Geomobilimonas luticola (assembly GCF_018476905.1). Taxonomy (GTDB): domain Bacteria; phylum Desulfobacterota; class Desulfuromonadia; order Geobacterales; family Geobacteraceae; genus Geomobilimonas; species Geomobilimonas luticola. The sequence continues at coordinate 801,544 of NZ_JAHCVK010000001.1, read as the reverse complement.
TTGCATTTTTCTGACGAACGTCTCCTTGCTCTGCTTGCCGCCGGGAACCACCTGTTCGTAAAGATCATCATACCTGCCATCCCGCCACAGGTCGAGGGCAAACTCCATGTCCCGCTTGACCTCGGCCTCTACGCCACTGTCGGCGGAGGCGGCCGGCAGTTCCCGCACCGTCCCCGCAAAACAGGCAATACCTACCAACACCGCCACTGCCATGAGCTTTCCCATCCCCACCCCCCTATGATGAAGTTTTTCTCATGGTAATGAAAAGTTCCCGGCAGGGCAAGCATAAAAGCGGTCAGGCCGACGTCACAGCTCGCGCTCCATCGCCGGGGCGATGCGCCGCAGCTGATCCATCAGTACGGCGAATTTCTTCGGCTTCAATGACTGGGGCCCGTCGCTGGAAGCCCTTTCCGGATCGGGATGGACCTCGATAATCAGCCCGTCGGCACCGGCAGCCACGGCGGCGCACGCCATGGGTGCCACGTAGTGGTAATTGCCGGTGCCGTGCGACGGATCGGCGATGACCGGCAGGTGGGTCCGCTCCTTGAGGACCGGTATGGCGGAGAGGTCGAGGGTGTTGCGGGTGGCCGTTTCGAACGTGCGGATACCCCGCTCGCAAAGGATCACTGCCTGGTTCCCCTCGCTCATGATGTACTCAGCACTCATGAGGAACTCCTGGATGGTCATGGACATCCCCCGCTTGAGGAGGATCGGTTTCCTCAGCTGTCCGACCTTCTTGAGGAGAGCAAAATTCTGGGCGTTGCGGGCACCTATCTGGAGAATGTCGGCGTACTCCGCCACCAGGTCCGCCGTCTCCGGGTTCACCACCTCGGTGACGACGGGGAGCCCGGTTTCCGTCCGCGCCTTGGCAAGGAGCTTCAGCCCATCCTCTTCCAGTCCCTGGAACGAATAGGGTGAGGTTCGCGGCTTGAACGCCCCGCCGCGCAGGATATGGGCCCCGGCAGCCTTCACGGCGATGGCCGATTCGATGATCTGGCGCTCGCTCTCCACCGAGCAGGGGCCAGCCATGACGACGATCTGCCGACCGCCGATGGCAACCGTGTCGCTGACGGCAATCACGCTCGACTCTTTCTTCACCTCTTTCGAAGCGAGCTTGTAGGGCTGCAGGATAGGAACGACGCTCTCGACCCCGTGCATCGACTCGATGGTCTGGAGGACCAGCTTCCCCCGTTCGTCCCCCACCGCCCCGATCACGTCCCGGGTCGTGCCGTGGATGACATGGGGTTTGTACCCTAGTTCCTTTATCCGCTTCAACACCTCGTCCCGATCCTTTTTAACCGCACCCGCCTTCATGACAATGATCATCTCCCCTCTCCTTTCCGATTCCCGAAACGCACAGGGCCGGAGATTTCTCCCCGGCCCTGTCGATACTATCCCAGTATCTGAAAAAGAAAAAGCCGGGGATGGATTCGTCCACCCTCGGCTTTCGGTTTGTTTGATGTGGTGTGCTTCCCTACCTCAAACCCCTACCCTGGGCAGACGGCCGAAAATAAAAGCCGTACCAAAAGTAAAAGTTAAAATAGCTGAAGCCCGTGGTTACCATGGCGCCATCTTCGCGTAATCGTCCCGCGTCTGTCAAGAGAAAACTGCCTGTGCCCGCACCGTCAGGGTTTAACGACCACTCCCGGCACCCGGATCGCGGTCTTGCTGTAGAACAACGGCGTGCTTGATGTTGGGACACCGAGTTGTTCGTACTTGTTGTCGCCCCATGTCCAGACGGCTCCCGAGCCATCAATGGCTATGGTATGGTGTCCGATGACGACGATTCTCCGGATACCGGTCAAGGGTTGCGCCGTACTGTTAGCGTCAAGATACACGACCTGGACCGGCGTAGTCCTGAACCCCGTGCTGGAGATGGCGTCGTTGTTCCCCAGCTGGCCGATGCCGTTGAATCCCCAGGCCCATACGGTCCCATCCCCCTTCAGGGCAACGGTATGGTCGAGGCCGGCAGCGACTGCGGTCACATTGGAAAGCGGGGTCACCCCGTCCGCCATGACGACCGGGACCGGCAGCAGACTGGAGATGATGGTATTGTTCCCCAACTGACCGAGCGCGTTGTATCCCCAGGACCAGACGGTCCCATCCCCCTTCAGGGCGACCGTGTGGCTTCCCCCGGCCGCTATGGCTGTCACGCCGGCAAGCGGCGTGTTGCCGGCATCCGTCACCACCTGAACCGGTACGGCACTATTGGCCGTGCCGTTGTTCCCCAGTTGCCCGAGACCGTTGTACCCCCAGGACCACACGGTCCCATCCCCCTTCAGGGCAACACTGTGGCTTCCGCCGGCCGTTATGGCGGTCACACCGGCCAGGGAATTGACCTGTACGGGGGCACTCTGGTTTGTATTCGTGGAGTCCCCCAACTGGCCGGACCCGTTATATCCCCAGGACCAGACCGTACCGTCCGACTTGAGGGCGAGGCTGTGCTGGCCCCCTCCGGCAACGGCCGTAAGTCCCGTCAGGTTGACAACCCGGACCGGACTCATGCGCGCGGTCGTCGACGTATCCCCCAGCTGGCCATAGCCGTTGTTCCCCCAGGCCCAGGCGGTCCCCCCGTTCTCATTGGTTAACGCCAGGGTGTGGGTCCCCCCCGCCACGGCACTCTTCAGGCCGGTGGCAAGAGAAATGGTGACGGGAGCCGGGCCGCTGTTTATGGTGTCGTTCCCCAGCTGCCCGTAGGAGTTGTTCCCCCAGGTGAGGGCGGTGGAATGGTTGGAGAACACCACGCTGTTGCCGTAGAATATGCCGGGAGCCGTGGTGGAGACAGCGACGGAAGACGAACTTTTTCCGCCGCATCCCTGCAGCAGCGCCGTCATGAGAGCGCCCGCGATTATCCACGTGCACATCCTGGAGATGGTTCCCATAAAACGTCCTCTTTTCCTCGTCAGACAGAGTAACTTCGCCTGCGGATTTAACACCAGCCGCCGTAAAAAGTCAAGCCGGCTGGCTGAAAACGGGGTATTCCCTTCTGCCAAACCCTTTGACAACCTCCCCCCTTTCCGCTACCTTGACACCATGCATGATCTGCTTGCCAGTTTCGGTTATCCGGGGCTCTTTCTGCTCAGCTTCCTCGCCGCGACCCTCATCCCCCTCGGTTCGGAATGGCTGGTGGTGGCAATGCTCCTCGACCGGCACAATCCGTTCATGACCGTGGCGGTAGCCACCACGGGCAACTGCCTGGGGGCCTTTACGACGTATCTTATCGGCAGATACGGCGGGCCATGGCTGACAGAAAAACTGCTGCGTATCGACACCGCCACAAGGGAAAAGGCAGAGCTATTTTATGACCGTTACGGTTCCTGGTCCCTCCTCGTATCCTGGCTGCCGGTTGTCGGCGACCCCCTCTGCCTGGTGGGTGGGATATTACAGGTCGGGATGCGGCGTTTTACCCTGCTGGTCCTGACCGGCAAGCTTGCCCGCTACACCGTGGTCGCCTGGCTTACGCTGCGCGGGGCGGATTTGCTGGCAAAAGGGTAAAGGGTTTCGACACACATCCTCCCCAGTTGAAAGGATAGCCATGATCACCAGCCGGTCCACGACCCTTTCCAACGGCCTGCGCGTGGTGGCGGTTGAAATGCCCCATCTCCACAGTGCCGAAATCGCGGTCTACCTCAAGGTCGGCGGCCGCAACGACAGCCGGTCCACGGCCGGCCTTGCCCATTTCCTCGAGCACATGCTGTTCCGCGGCACCTCCGAGCACCCCACCTCCCTTGAACTGGAAACCGCCTTCGAGGCGCTGGGAGGGAACGTCAATGCGGCCACCGACGAGGAGTCTACCTGCTACTACACCCGCATCCATCCCCGCCACGTGGCCGAGGGTTTCCGGCTTTTTTCCTCCATGCTGCTCCGGCCGGCCCTGGCCGGCCTTGAGGTGGAAAAGCGGATCATCACCGAGGAAGCCCTGGAGGACATCAACGAGCGGGGAGAGGAGATCAACCCCCACAACCTGGCAAGCCGCCTGCTCTGGCCCGACCAGCCTCTGGGGATGCCGACCATCGGCTACCTTGACACCATCGCCGGCTTCACGGTCAACGACCTGCGGAACCATCTTGCCCGCTACTATGTCCCGTCCAACGCCGTCGCGGTTGCGGCAGGCGCCATTGAAGCCGACCGGGTGTTTGCCGCGTGTGCCACCGCTTTCGGCGACTGGCAGGGTGCGCCAGCACCCGGGGCCGAGCCCGCAACGGGGGGACAGAAGAGCGCCGCCACTCTCTTTGTCAGGGATTCGGACAGCCAGGTCCACCTACAACTCGCCTTCCGCGGTTTCGCCCGCCAGGACCGGCGCATCATGCCGACCCGCCTGCTGCGGCGCATCCTGTGCGGCGGCGGCAGCTCCCGCCTTCATCTCGCCCTGCGGGAGGAACTGGGCATCGTCTACGCGGTGGACGCATCCATTTCCGCCTACGAGGAAACGGGCAGCTTCGCCATAGAACTCTCCACTGCCCAGGAGAACCTCCCCCTGGCGGTCGCACGGGTGCTGGAAGAGACGGGACGCCTCGCGCGGGAGCCCGTCCCCGCTCAGGAACTGGAACGGGTCCGCCAGGGATATTTCTTCGACCTGGAGTACAGCAGGGATTCCACCTACGAGATGCAGGTGCGCTACGGCTGGGGAGAACTGATGGGAATGGTGCGGGACACGGAGGAGGACCGGGCCGAAGCGGCATCCATCGACGCGGCAACGGTTCAGTCAACGGCGGCAGTCCTGTTTGCCCCGGAAAACCTCAACCTGGTTGCGGTCGGGCCATGGCGTGCCGACATGAAACGACAGGTGGAAAAACTGGTAAAGGCCTACGCCAGGGACTTCCCGTGCGCGTTATCATGCCGCTGCTGACCGATTGAAGTCCCGCGCCCGGTCAGTAGCGCTGCTCCACAACCCGCGCCGAAATTTTCCCCACTAAACCTGCAATGGCCGCCATCTCCTCCGGCGAATCCCCTTCCACCAGCTTGATGTGGGTGACATCAGCCGGCACTTGGCCGAATGTGGGGTCCACGGCCACCCATCCCCCTGCGAAGCTCTCCGCCCAACTGTGATAGAGGAACCCCTTGCCGGAAACGTAGACCAGCCCCGACACGAAACGGGTCGGAATGCCGGCCGCCCTGGCCAGGGAGGCATAAAGCCGGGCATGAGACTGGCAATTCCCCTTGCGGCTTGCCAGCGTTTCCAGGGGGGAAAAACTGTCGGTCACCGCCTCGTCCACATTGGCGGCAACCCACCGCACCAGCCAGTCCAGCTTGCCGCGCGGTGACTGCTCAGAGCCGATGATTCCGGGAAGAAGGTCCTTGATCTCCCTGCTGTTGGAGAGTATCCGCCCGGTTTCCTGCAGATAGGGAGAATGGTCTTCGGTACCGTTCTTTTCCCCGGCTGTTCCCGCGCCACGTTCAACCGTCACGACCGCCCGCCCTTCATCCCCGCGCACAACCGTCTGACCCGCCCCTGCCGGCAGGATGAACCCGGCCGGCAGGGGCGACAGCTCGACCACCAACTGCCGCACATCCGCCGGACGCTCGATCGGTGTCGCAACCTTGATGAGGCTGAAGTCGAGGACCAGGTCGCGTTTCGCCACGGCCGCCTCGGCGAGGAAGCGTGCAGCGCTGGCGGCATCTTCGGCCTCGGTTACGATCAGGTCGTTGCGCACCGACTCCCGCACCGTATTCCCCGCGTCATCAACCCAGACATCATTGTCCACGAAGGGATAGAGGTCGTTGCGCAGATGGGTCGCCATACCCCCTGCGGGAAGAGGCTCCCGGCCGATGACCCGTATCTCCACCGACTTGACCTTCACTGCCTCGACATCGAGCACCGACACCTGGATGGTTTTTCCCGGCGGCGTCCCCCGCAGGAGGGGAAGAAGGTTCAGCGCGGCCATGGGATAGACCGGCACTTTCGTCTTGAGGAGCTTCTCTTTCCGACTCCCCGCCGTGTCGACGGTCACCTTGACCCCACGGGTGGTCCTTTCGCCGGTAACCTGCATGTGACTTCCGTCGATGGTCTGGGAGACGCTGAACGACTTCAGGGCCAGGTCCCTTGTCACCCGGTAGTTTTCCTGGGACGATGCCTCACGGGAAAAGCCGAGCACCAGCATCTTGACACTTCCTTCACCGGAAATGCTGTACCCCTCCGGTACGGAATCGATGGCGAGACGGGAAAATCCTGTCCGCTCTCCGTTCATGCTGATACTGAACCAGCGCACTCCGAGGGGAAGCTGGGTCAGGGAAGGCGTTGGTCCGGCAAAAGCGGTGATGGAGAGATGCAGAAGAACGCACGAGACGAAAAACGACAGGAACAGGGAACGCCGACAAGCCTTCATAACGGGAATTCCTTAAGGGTGGGGAGGGAGTGCAGTCTTTACAGTCTGCCGTTTAAACTGAGGTGAGGGGACGGCACCGACAGAAGACCTTGAATCTGCAGCGCACGAACCGGTCAAGCGGCGGACGGTCCGGGTCCTGCCGTGAAAAAAATCCGCCATCATTCGGTAAAAATCGGCTCCTTGTCGGATTCCGGCCGTTTTTCCCGGGAAGGGAGGTTGCACTGGTTGCCCGCCGGTGCCGGCTCATCAATCCCCAGGACATGGCTTTTTTTCACGAGCAGGTCGGCAAGCCTCAGGAGTTCCTGCCGGCCGGCACCGTCAAGCCTCCTGTAGTCGGCGAGGAGTTTCTGTTCTTCCAGATTCAGGTCCATAGGCTCACTATCCTCCTCCAGATTCATTACGGCTTTTATACCATAATCCGGCAACCGATACAATCCGACAATGGCCGTCCACCGTGCCATGCATTACCCTGCCCGGCCCTATGTCACCATTGGCGGGCAATCGTTAAATATCCATAATTTTTAGTTAGTTAGCTAATTTTTTCACTTGTCAAAACCCGAGGTGGGAGTATAATAAAACTACACAGAGTTGCGAGAGTCGCGAGACTCTCATTATGCCCTAGCTGACTTGCCCTCCTAGTCGCTAGGGTGTTTTTTTGCCTTCACGTGTGCCATGCATGGCGCATTAGCGGACCATTGTGCCAATACTTGCACATTACGTTTTTTTAGGGTATGGTGAGGGAAAATTTTCAGTTCGTTTTTCTGCCGAGGGAACATGGAACCGATCGTAACCGTCAAGGACAAGTGCCGCAAATGCTACTCCTGCGTCCGGAGCTGCCCTGTCAAGGCCATCAAGGTCGACCAGAGCTATACCGACATCATCTTCGACCGCTGTATCGGCTGCGGCAACTGCCTGAGCAACTGTCCCCAGAAGGCCAAGATCGTCTGCGACAAGGTAGAGGTCACCACCCAGCTTCTCTCCTCGGGACAGCGGGTCATCGCCGTACTCGGCAGCTCCTACCCCGCCTTCTTCCACTATGTTTCACCGGGACAGCTGGCAGCCGGCCTGAAGCGGCTCGGCTTCGCCGAAGTCCATGAAGGGGCGTACGGCGTCGAACTGATCGCGGAAAGCTACGCAAGGGCCATCGAACAAGCGACCCACCCCCTCATTTCATCCCACTGTCCGGCGGTGGTCGACCTGATCGAGCGACACTACCCCAAACTGATCAAGAACCTGGTCGGCACCGTTTCTCCCATGGTGGCCATGGGAAGATTCCTCAAAGAGACCTGCGGGCCGGAGACGAAAGTCGTGTACATCAGTTCCTGCATAGCCGGCAAATTCGAAGCCCAGGCCGACGAGACCGGCGGTGCCATCGATATCGTCCTTACCTACCGGGAGCTGGAAGGGATGTTCCGCAACCGGGAAATCGGTGTCCCTTCCCTCAAGGAAGAGCCCTTTGACGGCATGGAGCCCCGCCTGGGTCGCATCTTCCCCATCTCCGAGGGGACCTTCAAGGCCTTTTCCATCGCCACCGACCCCCTGGACTGCGAGATCATCACCGCCGAGGGGGAGGCGAACGTCATGGAAATCATCCGCGACCTGGCAAGCGGCCGGATCAACCCCCGCATTGCCGATGTCAGATTCTGCTATGACGGCTGCATCGGCAGCCCGGGCCGCAACAAGGAGCTGACCGGCCTCTACAAGCGCAACCTGGTCATATCCCACTTCAAGCGTGCCGTCCCCTACGCAACGGCTCCCCACTACCTGCACCGGCAGAAACGACCGAACCTCGCCAGGGCCTTCGCCAACAAATCATCCAAACTTGATGTGCCACGGGGGGACGACGTCAGAAAAATCCTCCAGAGCACCAACAAGTTCGCCCAGAAGGATGAACTCAACTGCCGCGCCTGCGGCTACCGCACCTGCCGGGATTACGCGGTTGCCGTGCATCAGGGGCTGGCAAACCTGGAGATGTGTCTCCCCTACAATTTGCAGCAACTGGAAGAGGACCGCGGGCGTCTGATCCAGAAATACGAACTGGCTCGACGGGAACTGGACCAGGAGTACGGCGACGAATTCATTGTCGGCACCGACCGCAAGACTCTGGAAGTCCTCGACCTTATCAAGCAGGTCGGCCCCACCCCCACCACCGTCCTCATTCGCGGCGAATCGGGCACCGGCAAGGAACTGACGGCGCGGGCCATCCACCGTTACAGCAAGCGGAACGACAAACCGCTCGTCACCGTCAACTGCACCACCATCACCGACTCCCTCCTGGAAAGCGAGCTGTTCGGCCACAAGAAGGGATCCTTCACCGGCGCCATCGCTGACAAGAAGGGGCTCTTCGAGGCAGCCGACGGCGGCACCATCTTCCTGGACGAAATCGGCGACATCACCCCCAAGCTTCAGGCAGAGCTTCTGCGCGTTCTCGACATGGGAGAAGTACGGCCAGTAGGGGGAACGGCATCCAGAAAAGTCGACATACGCCTCATCGCCGCCACGAACAAGAAACTGGAGGAGGGGGTCCGGGAAGGGTGGTTCCGGGAGGACCTCTACTATCGACTCAATGTGTTCGCGGTCACCATGCCACCCCTCCGCAGCCGGGTGGAATCGATCCCGCTCCTCGCCCATCATTTCCTGGAAAAGGCAAGCACCAAGCTGAACAAGAAGATTGTCGCCATCGAGGAGCGGGCCATCAAGGCCATGCTCCAGTACCCCTGGCCGGGAAACATCCGGGAGATGCAAAATATCATCGAACGGGCCGCGGTCCTGACCCACGACGATATCATCCGGCTGGAGAACCTCCCCATCATCTTTACCGAAAGCTACGCCGACGGCCCCCCGCTGACCATCAACACCAAGACGTCCTTCAAGGCCGAACGGGAGCGACAGGTCACCCGGACCGAAAAGCACCTCATCCAGCGCTATCTGGCCGAATCCGGCGGCAATGTGTCAAAGGCGGCCAAACTGGCAAACATCCCCCGCAGGACGTTCTACCGTCTCCTGGACAAGTACGGGCTCAAGGGAAAAAGCGTCAAGTCGCCGCTTGCCGACGTGACGGCCACCCCCTAGTGTGCAATTCTGGACACACCTGTGCCAAACTCGGCACAGGCCTACCCCCTCTGCCACACAATTAGACATCATTAACGTTTCAATATCTTTTGATTTCGGCATGTTACGGGCCATACAACAGATGGTTAAAGTTGGCACGCATATGGCATTATATAGTGTATTCGACAAAAACAAACACTCACCATAGGGACATACGAAGGAGGAAACAGCAATGGGCAGAATGAGAGAGAACCCCCGGTACAATGTAATTTCCATGCGGATCAGCGACGAGGAGAGGGAAACCCTCCAGATGATCATGGAGTCCACCCACAAGAGTGTCTCCGACATCATGCGGGAAGCGATGGACCTGTTCAAGACCCGCATCGACCGAGAAAACTTCAGTCAGCGCGCCGCCTGAAACGGCAACAGAGAAGGGCCGCACAAGTGAGTGCGGCCCTTCTCTGTTGCAAGCACGGTACGACGCGAACCGGTCTACTTCACCTTCCAGGTCGTCCCCTGGGGCCCGTCCAGGAGGAGGATGTTCCGGGACAGGAGATAATCCCGGATCTCGTCGCTCCGCGCGAAGTTCTTCGCCGTGCGGGCAACCCTCCTCTCCTCGATGAGCTTCTCTATCTCGGCGGCTGACATCTCCATCCCGGCCACCTTTCTCCCCTTGATCCGCTCCAGATACTCTTCAGGCTCCGAGGTAAACACCCCCAGCACACTGCCGATTTCGGCAACGGTCTTCCGCACCGCCACAAACATGGCACGGGCAGCCGCCGACTCCCCGCCGTCTTCCGTCAGTACCCGGTTCACCGCCCGGACCAGCTCGAACACGATGCCGACGGACTGGGCGGTGTTGAAATCGTCGTCCATCGCCTGCTCGAACCGGCCCATGAAGCCACCCAGCTTCTCCTGCAATTCCCGCTCTGCCTCTGTCCCGGCGGGGGCATCCTCCCCTGCCGTCACTCCTTCAACCCGCCCGATCGCAGCCAGCGCCGAATAAATCCGCTCCAGCCCAGACCCTGCTTCGGCCAGGTTCTGGTCGGAAAAATCGAGGGGGGAGCGGTAGTGCGCGGAAAGGAGGAAAAAGCGGAGCACCTCCGGATCGTATTTATCCAGGACCTCTTTGATGGTGAAGAAGTTCCCCAGGGACTTGCTCATCTTCTCCGCATTGATGTTGACGAACCCGTTGTGCAGCCAGTACTTGACGAAGGGCTTGCCGTTGGCGGCCTCCGACTGGGCGATCTCGTTCTCGTGGTGGGGAAAGATCAGGTCCTTGCCGCCGCCATGGATATCGAAGCTCTCCCCCAGGTATTTCATGCTCATGGCCGAGCACTCGATGTGCCACCCCGGCCGCCCCTTCCCCCAGGGGGACTCCCAGAACGGCTCACCCGGCTTGGCTTCCTTCCAGAGCGCAAAATCCATGGGATGCCGCTTCCGCTCGTCAACCTCGATCCGGGCCCCCGCCTGCATCTCGTCCAGGTTGCGCCTGGAGAGCTTCAGGTAGGAATCGAATTTCTCCACGCAGAAATAGACGTCTCCCTCCGCCTGGTAGGCACACCCCTTGTCGATGAGCCGCTGGACGATGGCGATGATTTCGGCGATGTGCTCCGTCGCCTTCGGTTCGATCGTGGGCTTGACCAGTCCCAGCCGCGCCATGTCCTCGTCGAACGCCCTGATGTAGCGCTCGGAGATGACGTCGTAGGTCACCCCTTCCTTGTTGGCCCGGTTGATGATCTTGTCGTCGATGTCGGTGTAGTTCCGTACGTAGGTGACCGCATAGCGGGTGCGCAGATAGCGGTAGATCACGTCGAACACCACGTTGGCCCGTGCATGGCCGATGTGGCTATGGTCGTAGACCGTGACGCCGCAGACGTACATTTTTACCTCACCCGGCGTGAGAGGAACGAACTCCTCCTTCCGGCCGGAGAGGGTATTGTAAACTCGCAATGCCATGATCATCCTCACAGGGTAATTGACTGCAGACCCCGATTTTTACCACAATGCTCCCCCCATGTGAAGCGATTTCCAGTCGGTTGGGGGCAAGATGAAGATCAGCCGAGCAGTGACCGGACCCGAGTGGCAATCCCCTCGTTGGTGAACGGTTTCCGGATGAAACCGTCGGCCCCGGACTCCACAACCATGTGGCGCAGTTCTTCTTCGCTCTTCGACGAGAGGAGGAGGATCGGGATTTCCCGGCTGAACTCCTTTTCCCGGAGCAGCTTGGCCTTCTTGTTCCCGTCGAGCATGGGAAGCATGACATCGAGGATGATCAGGTCCGGCTTGCGGGGAGAGAAGATGTAGCTGTTGGCCTCGATGCCGCTGGAGGCGGTGAACACCTCGTAGCCGGCAGCTTCCAGGGCGTCCTTGGCCATGACCAGCACCAGTTCGCTGTCGTCTACAATGAGAATCCTTTTCTGTGCCATATCTATTCCTCCGTCGAATTCGCAAACAGTTTGATGATGGCGGCGGGGATCGCATCCAGCGGCAGTACCCGATCGGCCGCCTCCAGTGAAATTGCCGCCTTGGGCATGCCGAAGACCGCGCAGCTCTGCTCGTCCTGCACGATCGTCACCCCACCCTGTTCCTTGATACCGCGCAGCCCCTGGGCGCCATCCTTCCCCATGCCGGTAAGGAGAACGCCGACCACCTGACTGCCCAGGGGAACCAGCGACGAGAACAGCACGTCGATGGAAGGGCGGCAGCAGTTGACCTGCGGCCCGTACGTCAGCCGGGTCCGCCCATCGACCACCATCAGGTGACAGTCGGTGGGGGCCACGAGGACTTCCCCCTCTTTCAGCGCGTCCCCTTCAGCAGCGAGTCTCACCTTGAGCGGACATTCCCCGTCGAGCCACTGGGCGAATCCCCGGTCGAACCCGCTGGCGATGTGCTGCACGATCAGGACCGTCCCCCTGAAGTCGGCGGGGAGCTTCCGGACTATGCTCATCACCGCCTTGGGTCCGCCGGTGGATGCGCCTATGGCGAGGATCTTCCTCCCCCCGGCCAGGGGAGGCGGCGCCGGCTGTTCCCGGTGCCGGGAAGGGCGCCGTATGACCCGGATGCGCGCCAGAAGCCGGACTTTCTCTACAATACCGGCGCTGAACTCCGATGGGCTGGTGAGTCCGCCGCCGTCCGGCTTGCTCATGACGTCCAGAGCACCCTTCTTGATGGCGGCAAAGGCGCGGTTCACCTCATGATCGTCCAGGGTTCCCGACAGGACAAGGATAGGCGCCGGAAAGCCCGACATGATCTCCTCGATGGCTGCCAGTCCGTCGAGTACCGGCATCATGAGATCCATTACGATCAGGTCCGGCCGTAGATGCGCGGCAAGCTCCACCGCCTCCCGGCCGTCGGCAGCCTCCCCGATCACCCGGATATCGTCGGTCGCTGCGAAAATATCCTTCAGGACCGCCCGCACCAGGGGCGAATCGTCTGCAAGAAGCACCTTGATCATGTATCCGCCACTTCCCCGTATTCCCGGCAGCGCCGGAGCAGGCACGCGAAGCCGGATCGTCCGGACGCCGCGCCCCCTCGAACGTGCCTTGTAGAACGTTTCATCCTATCAGCGTCTCGACCGTATCAAGGAGCGTCCCCTGGTCGAAGCTCCCCTTGACGATATAGGCCTGCGCCCCGGCGTCCAGCGCCTGACGCTTGTGCTCGTCACGGGAAAGGGATGACACGATGATGATCGGGATCTCCCGGTAGGCGTCCAGTCCCCGCAACTGCCGGGTCAGCTCGAATCCGTTGATGCCGGGCATCTCCACGTCGGAGACCACCAGGTCGAACTGGAAACCGGCCACCTTCTCCAGCGCATCCTCTCCCGACACCGCCACCTCCACCTGGTAACCGTGACTCACCAGGATACTCCGTTCCATGGTACGGGTAGTAATGGAATCATCAACCACCAGGATGCGCCCGCGCACGCGCGCCGCCTCGTGTTCCGCGAAGGCACGACGGAAGCCGGTCGTCGCCCCCCCTTCGGCGTGGGCGAAGAGGTCGGGGACATTGAGAATCAGGGCGGGATTGCCGTCCCCCAGGATCGTGGCGCCGAACACGAAGGTCACCCGTTTCAACTGGGCTCCCAGCTGTTTCACGACCACTTCTCCGCTCCCCAGGTGGCGGTCGACGGTACAGGCAAGCAGTTGCTCCCGCAGCCGGAGAACGACCGCCGTAACCTTCCCCGTTTCCAGCAGTTCCTTCTGTCCCGGAAGCCCGAACAGGGACGCCAGGGAAACCAGCGGCACCGTAACTCCCCGCAGGGAGACGACTTCCTTGCCGCCGGTCGTGATGATGTCCTCACTCCGGATTTTGATGGTTTCCAGCACGTAACTGGCCGGGACGGCGTAGCATTCTCCGCCGCACGCCACAAGCAGAGCCTCCACGACCGAAAGGCTCAGGGGAAGCTGGAGGCTGATTTCCGTACAGACGCCGACTTCACTCCGGAGGGAAAGGGTTCCCTTGACCCGCTCCAGGTTTTTCTGCACCACGTCCAGGCCGACCCCCCGTCCGGAAACGTCGGTGACAATCTCGCTCGTGGAAAAACCGGGACGGAGGGTCAAATAGAGGGCCTCTTCGTCCCGCAGGAGTTCAGCCTCCTCCTTGTCGATCACCCCGCGGCGCAGGGCCGCCTGCTTGATCCGGGCCGGATCCATCCCCCGTCCGTCATCCCGGACGAGGATCTGCACGCTGTCCCCTTCGTGGCGGGCGCTTATCCTGATGGTCGCCTTAGCCGGCTTCCCCTTGGCCTTCCGCTCGTCGGGAAGTTCTATACCGTGATCGACGGCGTTGGTGAGCATGTGGAGAAACATCGGCTTCAGGCTTTCCAGGAGGACCCGGTCCAGCTCGATGCCGTCACCCTCCATGACCAGCTCCACCTCTTTACCCTGTTCCCGCGCCAGGTCCCGCACCAGCCGCTGGAATCCGTCGGTTATGGTGCGCAGGGGGAGCATGCGCAGCTCCATCGCCTCGCCGTGCAGCTCCTGGATGAGGTAGTCGAGATAGAGGACGTCGTCCTCCAGTTCCCGCTGGAACTGCCCCAGTTCCCGGAGCGACGGCGGTTCGCTGCCGCGGACGAGCGACTTCAGTGAGGTTACCCTGGCTTCAAGCCGCTTCTTGTTGATGATCAGTTCCCCGAGCAGATTCACCAGACTGTCCAGGGTCCTGACCCGGGCCCGCACCGTGTCGCCCAGCCCTTCCTCGTCCCTCCCCACCGGTTCCGGTGCGACGATCTCCGGCACGTCCCCCCGGTCCAGTGCCGCCAGGAAATCCTCCACGGCGAAGGGAGGAGCCTCCCCCTTGGCCAGGGCACCGACCAACCGGGCCATGGCGTCACTCCCCCGTAACAGGATATCGACTCCCCGCTCGTCCACCTCCCGCTCCCCGTCCTCGATCTCCTTGAGCAGGTCTTCCAGCCGGTGGGCAACATTGCTGACCCCTTCGAAGCCGAGCATGCGCGCCGACCCCTTGAGGGTATGGGCGTTGCGGAGCAGTTCGTGGATAAGGACCTTGTTTGCCGGTTCCTTCTCCAACCGCAACAACCCCTGCTGGAGGGAGGTCAGGTGCTCCTCAGCCTCGCGGAGAAAGATGTCGAGGTACTTGCTGGACACGTTACCCCTCTTCCTCCGCCAGGTCTTTCAACCGCTCCGTGAGCCCCATGATCTCCCTGATGGACTGTTCGGTCTCCCGGGCGCTTCCCGCAACCTGCTGGGCCACATCCCGCACCTCCGCCATGGTTTCAGCCATCTGCTCGCAGGCCGAGGTCTGCTGCTGGGTGGAGAGGGTGATCTCCTTGGCGGAACGGGCCGTCTCCTCGACCATGCCGATGATGTTGCCGAAGGAGAGTTGCACCTTGTCCACCAGGGTCGCTGCCGCATCCACCCCCTTGGTTCCCTCTTCCGTCACCATGATGGTGCTGTTGGTCGCCTTCTGGATCTCCTCGATGAGCCCCTTGATCTGCCGAGTCGCCTCCACCGTCCGCTCTGCCAGACGCCGCACCTCCTGGGCCACGATGGCAAAGCGTTTTCCCGCCTCACCTGCTCCGGCAGCCTCGATGGCGGCGTTCAGCGCCAGGAGGTTGGTCTGGTCGCTGATCTCGTCGATGATCTCCACGATACCGCCGATCTTCTGGCTGTTGTCCCCCAGCTGCAGCATGCTGTGGGCGATACTCTGGACCTGGCTCTTGAGGTTCGCCATCCCCTCGATGGCGTTGCTCACGTCCCCCGTGCCGGCCATGCAGCTCCGGGTGGTCTCCTCCGCCATCGACTCCACCGATTTGGCGTTGTCGGTGATCTGCTTTGCGGTGATGGCAATCTCCTCGGACGTGGTGGATACCTCCTGCACCGCCGTCGCCTGCTCCGTCGCCCCTGCCGACTGCTGGGCGCTGATGGCCATCATCTCGTTGGCCGAGCTGGAAAGCTGGATGATTGCCTCCTTGATGGACGCAACGAGACGGTTCGTCTTTTCGATCTCCCCCTTCAGGTTCTTGACGATGACGTTGGTCATTTTGTTGAACGCCTCGGCCAGGGTCCCGATCTCGTCACCGCTCTCGATGGGGATCGTTTCATCCAGATTGCCGTCGGCGATCCGCCGGGCCACCTGGGTCAGGCGGAGAAGGGGGCGAACCGTGACGCTGACCACCAGGTAGATGGTACAGCTGGCAACCAGCAGCATGATGAGCATGGCGACGATGATCTGGGTCCGGAGCGCGGCGATCTTCTTGTCGGTCTTCTCCATGGAGAAGCCGATGCGGAATCCCCCCCAGTGCTTGCCGTTGACGAACACCGGCGCCGAGATATCCCACATCCGCTCCCCCGTATCCCGGGAGTAGACCTGTTTCAGGAGTTCCTGCTCGTTCTTGGCGGCCTTCAGCCCCACCTCGTCGTTGAACAGACGCTTGGTGCGGTTGCCGACCTTGTCCTTTTCCTTGTCACCCGTAAGGGGCTGGGAGTACTTGGTGTTGTGGGTCGGCAGATAGCCGTTCCGGTCCACCAGGACGGCAAATACCACCTGGTCGTCCTTCAGGTACTCGTCCTCCAGCTCCTGAATGGTCTTGTCCAGGTAGGTATCGTATTTGGTATGGTATTTCTGGGGATCGGTGCCGGGGATCGGTACGTAGTTCGTATCGAAGATATCCTCCGCCGTAAAACGGCCGCTGGCAATGGCATCCTCCAGAATCCGCTCCATCAGCTTGGCACCGGTCAGGGCCTCCATCCGCCCCTTGGAGAGAAGCTCCTCTTCCATGGACGCGCTGCGGGACCGGACGAAGTAGATGGTGAAGATCGACATGATGACGATCATGACCAGAATGAGAATACCGGCGATCTTGACTGAGAGTTTATTGAACATGTGAATCACTCCTTACCCGATAAGGTTGCAAATGGTGATCGTGAATACAGAAAATGTGAAAGGCCGCTCAGCCGTTGTCCACCACGATTTCCGGCGCCGCAAGGAGCCGCTTGATGTCCAGCAGGATCACCAGACCGTCGGGGAGCTGGAGCTGGCCGCGCAGATAGTCGCGCTGGGCGCCGCTCAGGGATTTGACCGCTACCTCGAAGGTATCGAGGGGGAGCGCCGTAACCCCCTTGACCGACTCCACCAGGAGGCCGGTGTGGAATTTCTCCCCCTTCACCACGATGATCCGACCCGACGGGCCGAAGGGGAGCTGGGGAAGCCCCAGGAGGGACCGGATGTCCATGGCGGCGACGATCTCTCCCCGCAGGTTGAACACCCCGACTATCAGCTCCTGCACCTTGGGAACCTTCACCAGTCGCGGGATGCGGAGCACCTCCGCCGCATGAACCGTTTCAAAGGCGTAGGTTTCTCCGCCGAGGGTGAACGTCACGCACTCCAGCTGCTCTTCGAGTGCTTCCTCCACCGTTTCCAGCCCTTGCCAGTACTCATCGCGCATCTCCCTGAGGATGTCATCGATGTTGTAGCCGACCTTCTTCCCCTCTTCCATTGCCGAACTCTCCCGAAAACCGTCTCTTTAGGCAACGCGTGCCAGTTCCGTCCTCACCCGCTCCATGAATACCTCCCGCGACAATCCTCCTCCATAGGGAACCACGTTCCCCTCGGGCGACTGCTCCAGGAGTCTGAGGCAGTTGCGGAACTCCCGCATCCCGTCCCGCTCCTTTCCCATACGGAAGTAGAGCCGCCCCATGCAGTAGTGGGGCATGACGAAATCCATGCTGAGGAGCAGTGCCTTGCGGTATTCGACCAGCGCATCGGGCAGCTGTTCCTCGATCTCCAGGACCAGCCCCCGCAGGAAATAGGCATCGGGGTGAAGGTCGTTCCTCGCCAGCACCTGGTCGCACAGGGCCAGAGCGTCCCGGAACTGGGCCCTGTTGGCATGGATGAATCCCTTCATGACCAGGGCGTCCAGATGGTCGGGCCGTTGCCGCAGAATCTCCCCGAGCAGCGCCTCGGCCTCCTTGAAATTCTCTCCGTCGAAAAGCTCCCGGGCCTGGCGATAGAGCTCTTCCGGTGTCGGTACCGGCGCTGGCGGCGGGATCGGCGGCGGCATCTTCGAAGGATGCAGCGATACCGCCGGGCGAGGAGGTTCAACCGTCTTTTTCACCGGCCGGGGCCGCGGGGGCTTCAGCTCCGGCACCCCGGGGGCCGACGGGGATTTTTTCCGGTAATAGAAACCGCTCTCCCGGCTCACCCGCTCGAACCTGGTGGAAATATGGGTGAGGGCTTCGGCGTGGCCGAGAAACAGGTATCCCCCCGGTGCAAGGGTAGCGGCAAATTTGTCGACGATCTGCCGGGTCGTGGCCAGGGTGAAGTAGATGGTCACGTTGCGGCAGAAAATGACGTCCAGTTCCCGCAAGGGGCCGTCCGGCTGGGGGAACGCGGCTGTCTGGAGGTTGAGGTGGGAAAACTCCACCAGCTGCTTCACCTCGTCACGGACGAGATAGCTGTCCCCCACGCGGGTGAAGTACCGTTCCAGATAGCGCGGTTCCGTGGCCCGCAGGGACCAGGGGCGGTACACCCCTTCCCGGGCCCGCTGCAGCGACCGGTTGTTGATGTCCGTGGCCAGGATCCTGATGTCACGCTTGCGCCAGTCAGGCAGGGCCTCCATGATGGTCATGGCCAGTGAATAGGGTTCCTCGCCGGTGGAACAGCCGGCCGACCAGATACGGAGGGGCTTGTCGGCCATCTCCCCGCTCACCAGCTGGCGGAGGGCATCGAAATGGGCCCGGTAGCGGAAAAAAAACGTTTCGCCGACGGTCAGGTGCTGGAGAAGCTTCTGCAGTTCCTGACGGCTTTCCCCGTATTCGGCCAGGTAGTCGAAGTAGTCCCGGTACGAGGCGATGTGGAGGGCAGCCATCCGGCTGGTTATCCCCCGCTCCAGGATCTTCTGGTTGCGGCGTTCGAAGTGGAGACCGCTGTTGGTCAGGAGGTAGTCGCAGTAAAGCCGGCTTTCATCCTCCGTCAGGTGCCCCGGCGGCGCAGGTGACGCCCGCTTGCGTCCCCCTCGGGAGAGAAGCGCCAGATCCTGGCGAAGCCGGTTCACGTCCACCGGCTTGAGGAGAAAATCGAATACCTGCTGAAGTTCGTATTCCATCGCCGGATCGGCGGAAATGACGATGACGGGGAGATGCTTCCCCTCCCCTCGCTGCAGCCGCTGCACCAGATCGACGGTGGATATCTCCGGGCAGCCGTCTTCGATGATCACCACGCTCGGTGCCGCTGCCGGTACCATCCGCAGCGCCTCCTTCACGGAGGCTGCCGGAACGATTCCGTAGCCGTCCTGCTCCAGCAGGACCGTCAGGAAGCGCCCGAGGGCCTCATTGGCATGAACCAGAAGAATGGTACGGGGCATGGCTTATCCTCTCTTCGCAATGCCATGCAAGAATTGAGGTCCTGCTGAAGAGTCCAGCCGATCCAACGTCAGGCGGACTGCTCCCGGCTCCAGGAGTCCCGCAGGGTGGCAGTCCGGTTGAACACCGGCGCACCAAGGCGGGAATCCCGTGCATCGACCGTAAAGTATCCCTGCCGTTCGAACTGGTAACGGCTCTCCCCTGCAGCGTCCGCCAGGCCCGGTTCCAGACGGGCGGCAGGCAGCACCTCCAGGGCGCGGGGGTTGATGAACGATTTGTACTCCTGTCCCCCCTTGTCCGGATGGGGAACGGAGAAAAGGCGATCATAGAGGCGTACTTCCGCCGTTACGGCATGGCGCGCCGATACCCAGTGTATGGTCCCCTTCACCTTCCGGCCGGCAGCAGGTCCGCCGGTGCGGGTATCGGGATCATAGGTGCAGCGGACTTCCACCACATTTCCTTCCCCGTCCTTCACCACCTCCGTGCACTTCACGATGTAGGCGTACCGCAGCCGCACCTCCTGGCCGGGGGCCATGCGGTGGAACCCCTTGACCGGGGTCTCCATGAAGTCGTCCTGCTCGATGTACACCTCCCGGCAGAAGGGAATCTGGCGGCTCCCCAGTTCGGGCCGCTGGGGGTGGTTGGCCGCCGTGAACTCCTCCACGTCCCCCTCGGGAAAGTTCTCGATGACGAGCTTCAGGGGGCGGAGCACCGCCATGGCCCGGGTCGCGTTGGCATTCAGGTCGTCGCGGACGCATTCCTCGAGGACTCCCATGTCGATCCAGCTGTCGCTTTTCCCCACCCCGATTCGCTCGCAGAAGGTGCGGATGGAGCCGGGGGTATAGCCGCGCCGCCGGAGGCCGGCAAGGGTCGGCATGCGCGGGTCGTCCCAGCCCGCCACATCGCCGTCCTGCACCAGCTGGAGGAGCTTCCGCTTGCTCATCACCGTGTAGGTCAGGTTGAGACGGGCAAATTCGTACTGGCGGGGGCGATAGATGCCGAGCCGCACGAGGAACCATTCGTAGAGAGGACGATGGGACTCGAATTCCAGGGTACAGACCGAATGGGTAATCCCCTCGATGGAGTCGCTCTGGCCATGGGCGTAGTCATACATCGGGTAGATGCACCAGGCATCGCCGGCATGGGGATGGGGGGCATGGAGTATCCGGTACATGACCGGATCGCGCAGGTTCAGGTTCGGCGAAGCCATGTCGATCTTCGCCCGCAGCACCCGGGCACCGTCGGGAAACTCGCCGGCCCGCATCCGCCGGAAAAGGTCGAGATTTTCCTCGACGGGGCGGTTCCGGTAGGGGCTCTCCTTCCCCGGTTCGGTAAGGGTCCCCCGGTGGGCGCGGATCTCATCGGCGGAGAGGTCGTCCACGTAGGCGTCACCCTGCCGGATGAGTTGTTCCGCCCATTGGTAGAGCTGCGCGAAGTAGTCGGAGGCGTAGTAGAGGTGCTCTCCCCAGTCGAAGCCGAGCCAGCGGACGTTCTCCTTGATGGACTCGGCGTACTCGATCTCCTCCCGGGCCGGGTTGGTATCGTCGAACCGGAGGTGGCAGCGGCCGCCGAAATCCCGGGCCAGCCCGAAATTGAGGCAGATGGACTTGGCGTGGCCGATGTGAAGGTAGCCGTTGGGCTCCGGCGGGAAACGGGTCACGATGGACGTATGCCTGCCGCTCTGCAGGTCGTCATCGATAATAGTGCGGATGAAGTTGGCAGTAGCCTGTTTCGTGTCAGTTTCGGATGTACTCATTGATTTCATCTACCTTCCAGCATGGTTATTTTACTTCCATGAGCGCCACCGCATGGGCGGCGATCCCTTCCCCCCGCCCGCAGAACCCGAGTTCCTCGGTGGTTGTCGCCTTGACGTTGACCTGGTCCGTATTCGCGGCCAAAACCCTGGCGATGTTCTCCCGCATGGAGGAAATGTGGGAAGCGAGCTTGGGACGCTGGGCAACGATGGTGGCATCCACGTTCTCCAGCCGGTATCCCTTCCGGTCGGCCAGCCCCATGACATGGGCCAGCAGCTTGAGGCTGTCCGCACCCTTGAACTGGGGGTCGGTGTCGGGAAAGTGCCGGCCGATGTCTCCCTCGCCGATGGCACCGAGGATGGCGTCGGAGATGGCATGGAGCAGAACATCCGCATCCGAATGTCCCAGAAGCCCCTTCTCCCACGGGATATCCACCCCCCCAAGAATAAGCTTCCGCCCCTCCACCAGCCGGTGCACATCATACCCGTGACCAATGCGCATAGAACTTTTCACCTTTCACTCTTCACGTTTCACGGATTTTATGAATGCTTCCGCCAGGACAAGGTCCTCCGGCGTCGTAATCTTGATGTTGCGGTAATCACCCATGACCACATGGACATCCTTCCCGAGACGCTCCACCAGGGAGGCGTCGTCGGTCCCCAGGTACCCCTCGGCGGCGGCAATTTCGTGGGCGGCCCGGATCACGCCGTAACGAAACGCCTGGGGGGTCTGGGCAAGCCAGAGCTGTTCCCGCGGCGGGGTCTCCCGGATGATCCCGTCGACTGCCACCTTGACCGTATCCTTGGCCGGCACCGCCACGAGGGCGCCGTCATGTTCCGCCGCCACCCGGATCGCCTTTTCCAGCACCGCCACGGGAATGAACGGCCGTACGCCGTCGTGGATGAGGATCACCGCATCGTCCGGTGTCCCGTCGATGGCCCGCAACCCGTTGAGCACCGAATACTGGCGCTCGGCACCACCAGCCACGATGTCCCGCACCTTGCGGAACCCGCACCGTTCCACCACCTGTTCACGGCAATAGGGGATCTCCGCCTCCGGCGAAATGACGTAAATATCGTCAACTTCGGGAAGGGACTCGAATACCCCGATGGTATGGGCGACTATCGGCTTTTCGTTCAGGAGGAGGTACTGCTTGTTGATGGCGGCACCCATCCGTTTTCCCATTCCCGCAGCGGGGATGAGCGCAATCACTTTCATGAACAGGGTCCCTGGCGCTGCGCCGGTGGAAAACGGCGCAACACATAAAAATCAAACAAAACTCGCCCAACTATAACGACCGGTTACTTTCCCGGTCAACGAAAAAATCCCCGTATATATAAAAAGCCGTTTTATTATACAAAATAAAACGAAAAAAACCAGCTTTTATTCCGCTCCGGGAGATGAAATTCAACCCATGATGGGGCACTCAGCAAAGAAGCAACCTGTTATTTAACGGAATGGGCCAACTGAACAGAGAGAGGGAAAAAGGGAGGGCCTTGCAGAAGCATCACCCCAATGCTTTGAGCGCGGCAACAAGGAGAGGGACATCGGTATCGAGGATGGTCCGGATATCGAGGAGGAACTCCCCTTTGGCAATCCTGCCGACGACCGGCACGGCACCGGAACGGAGGCGGGTTTCCAGTTCCTGGGGGGAAAGGCCGGCCACCCGGACGGACAGGAGAACCGTGGGAAGCTCCTGACCGGGAAGAGCCCCTCCCCCTACCTGGGAGACCCCTTTCACCGGGGCGACCTCGATACGGGAGGACAGATTCCGGCGCAGAAGCCGGACGATGCGCCGCCCCTTTTCCGCCAGTTCGGCGGGACCGGCCGTGAGCATGCGCAGGGTCGGAATGGAGGTAAGGGCCTGCCGTTCGTCCCGGTAGAGCGCCAGGGTCCCCTCCAGAGCCGCAAGGGTGAGCTTGTCGATCCGGAATGCCCTGAGCAGCGGATGTTTCTTCATCGGGTCGAGACACGCTTTTTTACCGACGATGACCCCCGCCTGGGGGCCGCCGAGGAGCTTGTCGCCGCTGAAGGTGACCACGTCCACGCCGGCCCGGACGAATTCCTGGATCGTCGGCTCGCTCCCCACGCCAAGACGGGCCAGATCAACAAGATTGCCGCTCCCCACGTCAGCCATGACCGGCAGGCCGCACTCCCTGCCAAGCTCCACCAGCCGGGGCGCTGTCACTTCGGCAGTAAAGCCGGTCATGGCGAAGTTGCTGGCATGCACCTTGAGGAACAGGGCCGTCTCGGCGGTTACGGCGGCACGATAATCGGCAGCATGGGTCCGGTTGGTCGTCCCCACTTCCCGCAACAGGGCTCCGCTCTGTCCCATGATGTCGGGAATCCGGAACGATCCGCCGATCTCAACCAGTTCCCCCCGGGAAACCACCACTTCCCGGCCAGCAGCCATCGACGCCAGCGCCAGCATGACGGCAGCTGCATTGTTGTTCACCACCAGCGCCGCTTCGGCGCCGGTCAGCTCGCAGAGGAGCGCTTCCACATGGGAATAGCGGCTCCCCCGCGCTCCCTCAGCCAGATCGAACTCCAGGTTGGAATAGCCGTAGGCTATCTTTTCAAGTTGCGCCCTGACCTTCTCCGGGAGGGGGGAACGGCCAAGATTGGTATGGATGACCACCCCGGTGCCGTTCACTACCCGTTTCAGGCTCGGAGCCGTAATCCGCTCCACCGCCGCAGCTATTCTGGCCGCAACAATTTCCTCCGACGGCACCACGTGCGATGCCTCCCCCCTGGCTTCCCGGCGCAGAGCCTCAAGGACAGTCCGCACCCCCTTGAGGACCACCGAACGGGGATAGGCAGCCAGCACCGTCTGGACCGCGGGCCACTCCAGCACCTTGTCAACCTTGGGAATATTCTTGAGGATCGACACGAAAACTCCTTGGGAAAGAGGGAAGATGGAGCGAAGGGCTCGGAGGGGAGAGTGTAGCAGAAGAGACGGCAAAGCGCCAGTCTCTGACCGGCGCTCGCTTTCCGGTTATGGCGGGAATTCAGATATCCATATGGAGGGCAGCTTTTCGTTCCGCAGCCTTGAGGGGCGAACTCCCCTGCATGAGCACCTTGCCGCCGTACTCCGCATTCTTGCGCACGAGCCTTTCGGCCAGGTCGGCATTCCGCTTGCGGAACGCCTCGATGATCTTTTCGTGCTCCTGCACCGAGATGTGCATCCGGCCGGGGAGGCTCAGGGAGGCAACCCTGAGGCGCTGGAACTTGTTGAGCAGATTGGAGATCAATTCCTGGAGCTTATCGTTGTCTGACGCCCGGATGAACAGATCATGAAAATCATTGTGAATCTTGAAGAAGTGCCGCACGTCACCTTCGTCCGCCATCTGTCGCAGCTTGGCGTTGATCGCATCGAGCTTCTCAAGGTCTTTGTCCGACAGCTTTTCGCACGCGCATCGTGCCGCATATCCTTCCAGGATACTCTTTATGGCGTAAAACTCCTCCACATCCCGTGGGGAAAAGGCGGTCACGACCGCCCCCTTACGCGGGATGACCGTCAGGTACCCTTCCGACTCCAGTTGCCGGAATGCCTCCCGTATCGGAGTCCTGCTGATGCCGAACCGCTCCGCCAATTCGGGCTCGGCCACTTTTTCACCCGGCTTCAGTCCTCCGCTCATAATGGCGTCGCGGATCGTTTCCAGTATTTTTTCCCTGAGGGTCAGGTGTTTTTCAATGCTTTTCTTCATAAATGCCCCCTTATGAGGATAGGTGAATTGTATACAGTATACATTATTTGTCAAGAAATTCCCTCAAATCCGGCTTCCAGTCGAGCATGAGCGAAACTGAAACCATGCAATTATCTTGAATTTTGCGCTTCCAGATAGTAATCTTGTTTCCCGCAAGGAGCTCGGCATGGATCCTGTCCGGCATCTGAAAATTTCGGTCTTCGTACTCGGCCTGCTCATCAGTGTTGGCGTGACCGGTTACATGGGGATCGAGGGGTGGAATTTCCTCGACGCCCTCTACATGACCGTCATTACCCTGGGGACGGTGGGATTCAGGGAAGTCCACGACCTGAGCGATGCCGGCAAGCTGTTCACCGTGGGACTGATCGTGGTCGGCGTCAGCGTCCTCGGCTACATCGTCGGAAGCCTTGCCCAGATCATGTTCGAAGGACAGTTCCAGCGGATTATCGGGAGGAAAAAGGTGGAAAAGAGGATCGATGCCCTGCAGGATCACTACATAATCTGCGGTTTCGGCCGCATCGGCGCCCTGATATGCAAGGAATTCGCCGCCAAGCCCCTCCCGTTTCTGGTCATCGAAAAACACCCCGAGGTACACGACAAGCTGCACCAGGAGGAGTACCTCCACATCAGGGGGGACGCCACCGAGGACGAAACCCTGCTCAGGGCGGGAATCAAGCGGGCCAAGGGGCTCATCTCGGTGGTCACGTCCGATACGGAGAACGTGTACATCACCCTTACCGCACGGGGGCTCAACCCCGACCTGTTCATCCTGGCCCGGTCGGGGGAAGAAGGGTCGGAAATCAAGCTGAAGCGGGCCGGCGCCAACAAGGTGGTTTCTCCGTATGTGATTGGGGGCAGTCGCATGGCCCAGGCAATCCTTCGCCCCAACGTGGTGGACTTCATCGAGATCGCCACCGGCCGGGAACACCTGGAACTGCAGATGGAAGAGATCCTGATTCCGGCCGATTCGAGCTTTGCCGGGGAGAACCTGGTCAGCTCAGGCTTCCGCAAGGAAACCGGCGTCATCATCATCGGCATCAAGAAAGCCGTCGGCAAGATGGTGTTCAACCCCAATCCCCACGCCAAGATGGAGGCGAACGACACCCTGATCGTCCTCGGCGAGCCGGCGGCCATCCAGAAACTGGAGCAGCTGATCAGCTGCAGTAACTCCGCAGCCGCCATCATACAAAAACACAAGGGAGAACCGACTCCCCATGAATGACCGACTGTTCGTCCACGTTCCCTACTCATTCCTGCAACAGAACCTGGAGCTGGTCCTTGCCAAAGGGGTCAACCCGGAAGTATTCTTCTCCGGCGACATGCTCGACGCCCTTATTCCCGAGGAACTGGCAGCCATCGCCGCCACCCTGGCCGGCAGCGGCCTGGCGACCACCATCCACGCCCCCTTCATGGACCTGAACCCCGGCTCCGTGGAACGGCTCATCCGGGACGTCACCCGCCACCGCCTTGCCCAGGTGCTCGATGCCGCCGCCATTCTCAAACCGCGGGTTGTGGTCTTCCATCCAGGGTACGACCGCTGGCGTTACGGGGAGAGTCAGGACAAATGGCTCAAGCACAGTATCGACACCTGGCAGGAGGTACTGCCGCGCGCCGCGGAAATCGGCTTTACCGTGGCGGTGGAAAACATCTTCGAAGAGGAGCCGTCCACCCTCCAGGCGCTGTTCGGGGCGCTCCCCCAGCTTCGGCACTGCTTTGACGTGGGCCACTGGAACCTGTTCACCAAAGTGGGGATGGAGGAGTGGTTCGCCGCCGTCGGCAGCCTCATCGCCGAGGCCCATATCCACGACAATCACGGCCGGCGCGACGACCACGCCCCGGTGGGGGAGGGAAATATTGATTTCCACCTCTTCTTCCGGCTCATGGCCCGATACGCACCCCAGGCCGCCTGGACCATCGAGGCCCACAGCAAGGAAGACCTGGACCGGTCCCTTGTGAACATTCAGACGTTTCTGTAAGCGCATATTTTCACCCATGAAAAAAAGCCGGCGGGTCCTCCCCGCCGGCTTCCTTCCAACAATCCCACCGTCAGTTCAGTTCACACCTTCATAAATACGGAGAAAACAGCTTGGCTGCAGCATCCCGCACCTTGACGGGAAGGTTGCGGGCATCCATCTCCGCCAGGGAGACCTGGTGGGAACGGGCCACGGCGGCCATGAAATACTCTTCCAGCTGGCGGGTAAACCCGGCATCGTAGACTTCCAGGTCGAGCTCGAAATTGAGCCGGAGACTGCGGGGGTCCATGTTCGCCGAACCGATGAGACTCCAGACGCCGTCCACCAGGAAAAGCTTGGTATGAACGAACGGTGGCGGCTGGTAATAGACCTTTATCCCCAGTTGCAGCAATTCCCAGAGATAGGCCCGGCTGGCCCAGTGCACAAAGGGAAGGTTGTTGCGGGCCGGAAGCACGAGCGCCACGTCGACGCCCCGCAGCGCCGTGGTGATAAGGGCGGAGACCAGGGGACGGTCGGGTATGAAATAGGGGGTCATGATCAGAACCCGCTTGCGGGCACAGGCCAGTGCTCCCATGATGATCCAGTGGAGCTTGCGGAACTCCTTGTCCGGGCCATCGCCGACAACACGGGCGATGGCGCTCCCCGCTTGTGCCAAGGGGGGGAAATGGCTTCGGTCTGTCAGTAGTTCGCCGGTGACAAAGTACCAGTCCTCCAGAAAAATCCGCTGCAGGTCGGCCACCACCTGCCCTTCCACCCGGAAATGCATGTCCGCTACCGCCGGTGGTTTGCCGCTCCTCTCCACCAGGTGGCGGTCGCCGATGTTCATCCCGCCGGTAAAGCCGGTCTGGCCGTCCACCACGAGGATCTTCCGGTGGTTGCGCAGGTTGACGTACCCCCCCTGACGCAGGGGGAGAAACCGGCCGATTTTGACGCGCGACCCGCGCAGGAAGCTGCGGATGGTGGGCCGGGAGTATTTTTCACCGAGACTGTCGATGATCACCCGCACATCGACCCCCCGGTCGGCTGCCGATTTCAGCGCCTCGCCAAACCGCCGGCCGGTGGCATCGGAATCGAAAATATAGGTGCTCAGGTGGATGGAACGGGTGGCGGCATCTATTGCCGCCAACATGGCAGGATAGGCGGTTTCGCCGTTTATGAGCGGTTCAATGCGGTTGTCCGACAGAAGCGCGGAACTGACCAGCCGGTCGGAAAGCGCCCGCAGTTCCCGCAGGTACAGGGATTCGGGGGGAAGTTCTCCGGCCACCCGCAACTGCAGCCGGTCGGAGAACTTATCCCAACCGGCAAAGAGCCGTCCGCTATCCTGCCATTGCCGGGCCGTCCGGTAAATCCAGTTCACCCCCATGGTCCAGTAGAAGAACGGCCCGATTACCGGCAGGGTGATGCTGGTGACAATCCATCCCAGGGCAGAGCGGGGATCACGTTTCATGATCAGCGCGTGGAGCGCCGACGTGAGCGACAGCGCCACGACTAACGAGATCAGTATCCCCAGCAGAAAGTGGTCCAATCGCCCCCCCGGCTCCCCATGGACTTGTTAATTAATTACATAACATAAGTCAGGGCAAAATACAGGCACAAAAAACGGGGGCAAGACTGCGCCCCCGTCCAATCACCCCTGCAGGAGCTTCTCTACAGCAAACTATACGGCTCCGCCCGCTTCGCCCATTCGCTGGCGGGGTATTCGGCCTTCAGCTTCTCGTAGGCCTCCTTGAGCGCCGCGGCATCGTGACTCGCCTTGAACCGGCTCACACCCCGGAGATAGACCGCCTCGGGGGCAAAACCGCTCTGGGGAAATTCGGCCAGCACCCGATCAAAGTGGACGATGGCATCATTGAAATCTCCCGCATCGAAATCGATTTTCCCCATCCCGAGGATCAGTGAGGCTATCAGGTCGTCGGGGGGGAGGAAGCCGACGGTCCGGTGGTGCTCCTTCCCGTAATAATCGAGGGTGATAAGGGTGGGGGTCCAGGTGAGCTTGAAGTCATCGGCCAGTGGCTTGCTGTCCGCCGGAACCCGGATCGGCACTACGTTCGCGTTGATGAAATCGAAGACCTTCACATTGGGATACGTGACCGCATCCATCTGTTTGCAGCCGATTCAGCCAGGATTGAAGAAGTCCAGCAGAATCGTCCTGTGTTCGGTCTGCCCCCGGGCGAGAGCCCTGTTCAAATCGGTTTCCCAGTTTATGACACTTGCCATGGCGCTACCTCCTCTGGTTGCTCGAGCGTCGTTAACCATGTCTTCGTCGGCACATCAGGTCATGGATAAAATCCTAGCTCACTCACCACCGGAGTCAAGGAGACCCGGCCGCAGGCGCTCCCCCTTGCAGTTTCGTCCGGCAATGATTATACTGGCTTGGTAACGGACAGATACCGCAGAAATTACGAGCCCAAAGGATGGACCCCTTATGAATACACTGAAGACGACATTTCTCATGGCCATGCTCACCATGCTGCTGGTCCTGGCCGGCGGCGCCATCGGCGGCAGGGGGGGTATGACCTTCGCCCTCATCATGGCCGGGGTGATGAACTTCGTCTCCTACTGGTTCTCCGACAAGATCGTGCTCGCCATGTACGGCGCCAAAGAGGTGACCGAGTCCGAGCAGCCCGAGTTCTACGGGCTGGTGCGCCAACTGGCAACGCGGGCCGCCATCCCCATGCCCCGGGTCTACATCATCCCCTCGGAAACCCCCAATGCCTTCGCCACGGGGCGCAACCCGGAACACGCCGCCGTAGCGGCGACCGCCGGCATCATGCGGATTCTGACCCGTGAAGAACTGATGGGGGTCATGGCCCATGAACTGTCCCACGTCAAGAACCGCGACATCCTCATATCCTCTGTCGCCGCCACCATAGCCGGCGCCATAACCTATCTGGCCCAGATGGCACAATGGGCAGCGATCTTCGGCGGTAGCCGCGACCGGGACGAGGAAGGGGGAGGGTTCGGTCTGATTGTCATGGCCATCGTCGCCCCCATCGCCGCCATGCTCATCCAGATGGCCATCTCCCGCTCCCGTGAATACGGCGCCGACCGTGGTGGCGCCCAGGTCGCCGGCAACCCCCTCTACCTGGCCAATGCACTCCGCAAGCTGGAGATGGCCAACCGGCAGATCCCCATGGGGGGAGCGAGTCCCGCCACGGCCCACATGTTCATCGTCAACCCCCTCACGGGGGGAGGGCTCATGTCCCTCTTCTCAACCCATCCCCCCATGGAGGAACGGGTACGACGCCTGGAAGAGATGGCGTACGGGCCGAGAGGCTGACGCCTCAACCCGGAAGTTCGAAGCGCGGACGTGCGGAAGCCTAGCCTGTCACCTTCCCGCTCCGCGCTTTTCTCGTCCCCCACGTTCAATCATCCCCACTGAGGAGCCAACGTGACTACGACCCCGCGCCGCGCCGCCTTCGACATCCTCCTCCGCATCGAGAAGGAGCGTTCCTACGCCGACATCCTCCTCGACCATGAACTGACCCACGGGACGCTGCAGGGGCCCGACCGGGGACTCCTGACCGAGCTGGTCTACGGCGTGCTCCGGCGCCAGGGTACCCTGGACCATGTCATCGACCAGTTCGCCAGCCAGAAGTGCAGCCGCCTGGAGCGCTCCGTCCACCTCCTGCTCCGCCTCGGCCTCTACCAGCTTCTCTACCTGGACCGGATTCCGACCGCCGCGGCAGTCCATGCCACCGTGGAACTCGCCAAGACCCTGGCACCCCGTGCCAGCGGTTTCATCAACGCCGTGCTGCGCCAGGCCGACCGGGAACGGCAGAACATCCGTTTTCCTGATCCCGTGAACAAGCCGGCCGCCTACCTGGCAGCCGCCTGGTCCGAACCGGCGTGGCTCACCGCCCGCTGGCTCGACCAGCTGGGGAGGGAAGAGGCGGAAGCCCTGGCCCGGGCCATGGTGGAACCGGCACCCTTTACCATCCGCGCCAACACGCTCCGGACAAGCCGCGACGAACTCCAGGCCCGGCTCGCAGGGGAAGGGATCACCGCTACCCCCTGCCGCTATTCACCTGACGGGGTCCGTGTCGACACACCGACCGCCATCGGCAGGCTGGCAAGCTTCCGGGAGGGGCTCTGCACCGTCCAGGACGAATCGTCCCAGCTGGCGGCCATCTTTCTGGACCCGAAGCCGGGCGAGCGCATCCTTGATCTCTGCGCGGCCCCCGGGGGGAAGAGCACCCACCTGGCCCAGCGCATGGGAAACAGCGGGACCATCCTCGCCTGCGACATCGGCGCCCGCAAGCTCCGGCTCATCGAGGAGACCGCCCACCGCCTCGGCATCACCATCATCACCACCAGACCCGTCGATGGGACCAAACCCCTCACAGACCTGCAGGGGGAGCGGTTCGACCGGATCCTGGTGGACGCCCCCTGCTCCGGCCTGGGGGTCATCCGCCGCAATCCAGAGGGGAAATGGTGGAAGAGCCCGGCCGACATAACCGCCCTGGCCCGGACCCAGAGGGCTATCCTCCACAACGCCGCAGAGATTCTCATGCCGGGGGGGACCCTTCTCTACGGCGTCTGCTCCACCGACCGGGAGGAAACCGACACGGTCATCGAGGATTTTCTTTCCGAACAGGGAGAGTTCGTGGTAGAAGATTTACGTGAGCTCTTCCCCTCTCACCGGGAACTGTTCACCGACCGGGGCTTCTTCCGGAGCTGGCCCCACCGCCACGGCATGGACGGCTTCTTCGCCGCCCGGCTGAAAAGATTATCATAGGTCTCATAGGACCTATACGACCTATAGGACCTATGTTCGGAGGTTTACATGAAAAAGATCGCCCCATCCATCCTTTCCGCCGATTTCGCCCGCCTTGGCGACGAGGTGCGGGCCGTGGCGGCCGCCGGTGCCGACTATATCCACGTGGATGTCATGGACGGCCATTTCGTCCCCAACATCACCATCGGCCCCTTGGTGGTGGACGCAGTGCGACGGGTGACTGACCTCCCCCTGGACGTCCACCTGATGATCGAGAACCCCGACCTCTACATCCCCGAATTCGCCAGGGCAGGCTCGGACATCATCGTGGTACACGCCGAGGCGACCAACCACCTCCACCGGACCATCCAGCTCATCAAATCCTTCGGCAAGAAGGCGGGTGTCTCCCTCAACCCGGCCACCCCCCTCAACCTCCTGGAATACATCCTGGACGAGCTCGATCTGGTGCTGCTCATGACCGTCAACCCGGGGTTCGGCGGCCAGTCGTTCATCGAGGCATGCCTCCCCAAGATCCATGCCCTGCGGGGGATGCTGGACAAGCGGGGGTTGGAGACGGAACTGGAGGTGGATGGCGGGGTCAAGACCGACAACATCGCCCGGATCGCCCATGCCGGCGCCGACGTGTTCGTGGCGGGGAGCGCCGTATTCGGCAGCCCGGACTACGCCGCCACCATCGCGGAGCTGAAGCGGCGGGCGAAGGAGCCGGTACTTTAGAGGCAATTTTGAATTCTGAGTTATGAATTTTGAATTGTAATCCCGAACTCAAAATTCAAAATCCAAAATTGACGTTCCCATGGACCTGAAAGATCACATAAAGACCGCCCTGGCAGCCCATGTCCGGGTACCCATGGCTCCCGGGCCGGTACCGGCGGCGGTGCTCCTCCCCCTCTTTCCGAAGTCAGGGGAATACCACGTCCTCCTCACCAAGCGGACCGAGCACCTGAACCACCACCGGGGGGAGATAGCCTTTCCCGGCGGCAGCGCCGACCCGGACGACACCGACCTGCTCCAGACCGCCCTGCGGGAAACCTGGGAGGAGGTGGGGATCGCGCCGGAGGACGTGGATATCCTGGGAGTGCTGGACGATTTCTACTCCATTCACAACTACCTGGTCACCCCCTACGTCGGCCTCTTTCCCGCCGATTACCCCCTCAAGGTCAACAGCTGGGAGATCGAACGGATACTGGAAGTCCCCCTCTCCCATCTGCTCCGTCCCGAGGTCTTCCGGACCGAGGACTGGAACTGGAAGGGGCGCCAGCATCCGGTCCATTTCTACACCTTCGGCGATGACGAAATCTGGGGGCTCACCGCAGCCATTCTGAAGCAGTTCCTCGACCTGGTCTTTGGACGTCTGACACAGCCTTGATCGGAGTAATGGAATCCATGCCAACCAGCGTTCTCGTCATCGATGATTCGGAAATGGTCCGTGACCAGATAATCCAGACCCTGCGGAAATGCACCCTGTTCGACCAGTACCGTGAGGCCGGCGACGGTATCGAAGGATTCAAGGCCCTGATCACCGAACCGGCGGATCTGGTGCTCTGCGACCTGGAGATGCCCCGGATGGACGGTTTCAAGTTCCTGGCCCTGATGCAGTCCCAGAAGGGGCTTAAAGACATCCCGGTCATCATGCTGACCGGCCGCGAAGACACCGAATTGAAAATCCGGGGGCTGGAACAGGGGGCCTGCGACTACGTCACCAAGCCCTTCGACGCCGGCGAACTGGTGGCGCGGGTCAAGGTACAGCTCAAGATCAAGGCCCTCCAGGACGCACTGAAAAGGTCCAACGAGCTTCTCACGGAGCTCTCCAATACGGATCCCCTGACCGGGCTCAGCAACCGTCGCTACTTCGCGGAAACACTCGAACGGGAATTTCCTCGCTCCGTCAGAAAAAACGAGTCGTTCTCCCTCGCCATGGGAGACATCGATTATTTCAAAAAGATCAACGACACGTACGGCCATCAGGAAGGTGACATGGTCCTGACAACAGTTGCCACCTTCATCCGCAACCTGATCCGCCGCTACGACGTTGCTGCCCGTTACGGCGGCGAGGAGTTCGCCGTGATCCTTCCTGATACCGACGCCGCCCAGGCCATCCAGTTTGCTGAAAGACTGCGCAAGGGGGTCGAAGCGCTCACCTTTTCCGGCAGACTCCAGCCACTCACCGTCACCATCAGCATCGGCGTCGCCACCTTCCCTTCCCCGCAGATCGACTCCATTGACAAACTGGTGCGGAGTGCAGACGAGGCACTCTACCGTGCAAAGAAAAACGGCCGCAACCGGGTAGAGTCACGGGAGCATTGTTGAGGGACAGACGTGGAGGGGGCAGCCGGTGCAGCGGGGGCGCTTGCGGCAATGTTCCTTGCCGTGCTGGACGATGAGGGCGTGGTACTCGTTGTAGAGGCGGGGATCGGCGGGAAGATCAGCCATGAAGAGGGAACGGACCGTTTCGTAGTCGGCCTTCTCCGAGACGAGACCGAGGGCCGCGAAGAGCCGCCTGGTGTAGGCATCCACCACGAAGGACGGCTTCTCCCCCGCATAGAGCAGGATCGAATCGCAGGTCTCCCGGCCGATTCCCGGCACCTTCAGGAGCTCTTCCCGCAACTCCCCCCACTCCCCGGCGAACATCCGTTCCAGGCTCCCGCCGAACCGCTCGAACAGCCACGACACGAACCCCTTCAGACGGACGCTCTTCACGTTGAAAAAGCCGGAGGGACGGATTGCCTCCGCGAGCAGGTCGAGAGGGACGTCGCGGAGCGCCCCGGGGGTGAGGAGCCGGTCCCGTTTCAGGTTGGCGATCGCCTTCTCAACGTTCCCCCAGTTGGTGTTCTGGGTCAGGATCGCCCCGACGCAGACCTCGAAGGGGGTCTCCGCCGGCCACCAGTGGCGGTGCCCGTAGCGGGCCAGGAGAAGGCCGTAGATCTCCATGAGACGCCCTGACTTCACCTCGCGCCTCACCCTTCACTCCTCGCCAAGAATCCTGTCGTACACCCGCCGCACCTGCTCCGTCACCTCTTCGTAGTCCCGCATGAGCACATCCCCCGGATGCTTCAGCTTCGGATCGTAACCGAGGCGCCGGGCCAGCTTGTCCAGGTACTCCCGCGGCCCCCCCAGGTCGTTCATGGAGTGGTCGTGGAGGATCCGCAGGCGGTTCTCCAGCCGCCGCAGGAACTTGTAGCCGTGGGAAAGCACGGCAAAGTCCTCCTCGCCGACCAGGCCGTCCCCCTTCATCCCCTTCAGGGCCGTGAGGGTGCTGAAACTCCGGATACCGACATGGTCGCAACCATGCCGCAGCTGCAGGTACTGGACGATGAACTCCACATCCACCATCCCCCCCCGGCCGGTCTTGATATTGTAGCTCCCCTCGCTCTCCCGGGCGATCTCGTTCTCCATCCGCATCCGGAGACGGTGGATCTCCCGGCGGGCATCATCGGTCACGCAGACGCCGTACACCGTCTGCCGGATAATCTCCTCGATGCTCCCCCTCAGCAGTTCCCCCCCCAGCACCACCCGCGCCTTGGTGAGGGATTGGCGCTCCCAGAGCTGGGACTCCTCCCGGTGGTAGTTCCGGAATGACTCCAGGGAGGTGACCAGCGGGCCGGCGTTTCCCGACGGACGGAGGCGGGTGTCGATCTTGTAGACGTATCCCTCCCTGGTCTGGGTGGTGAGGATAGAGATGATCTTCTGGGCCAGCTTGGCGAAGTACTCGTGGTTGGTCAGCTGCTTCTCGCCGTCGGTCACCCCCTGGTGATCGTAGATGTAGATGATGTCCAGGTCGGAGTGATAGTTGAGCTCGTACCCCCCCATCTTTCCCATGCCGATCACCGCGAAATCCGCTTCCCGAGCCACCCCGTCGGCGCCGGTCCAGGTGGGCCGGCCGAACCGGGCCAGCTCCCGTTGCGCCATCCGGTGGGCGGCCGCCAGGCAGATATCCGCCAGGTTGGTGAGCTGGGTGGCGATCTCGGTCTGGCCGAGCTTGCCGTAGGTGTCGTTCATCCCGATCCGGAGGAACTCCTCATGGCGGTAACGGCGCAGCACGTCGAGCCGCTCCTCGAAGTCTTCCGCCAGGTCGAGAAGCCCTGCAAGCTCAGCCTCCATCTCCTCCCGCTCTTTGATGAAGGTGGCATAGGTGCGGGACACCATGCTGTCAAGCAGTTCAGGGTGGCCGAAGAATATCTTGGAGAGAAATTCCGACATCCCGAACAGGGAAACCAGCAGCTTGAGGATCTCCCGGTTCTCCGCAAGGAGGGCATAGAAAGAGGAGCGGGAACCGATGGCGCAGAGAAAGCGTTCCAGGTTGGTCAGTGCCATGTCCGGGTCGGGGGAGGCGAATATCTCCTGGAGCAGCAGCGGGGCGATCTTCTCCAGGAGCCGCCGTGCCCGCTCGGTGAGATTGGCCCGGGGAGGGCCGTCCCGCAGGAGGAGCAGATGGTCGTAGGCGGCATCCACCCTTTCGAAGCGTCGTTCCGCCAGCATGTCCTTGATCAGGTCCGGATCGGCTTTGCGGTCGAGGAAAAAATAGATGTCAGGATTCACCTCTTCCCGCAGTTTTTCATCCCGGGAGAGGAAGAGCCCGCCGTAGATGACGGAAACAGCAGTGCGATGCACTTCCAGGTCCTGCCGGAACTTCTCCAGGCCGTTGGCGCGCAGATACCCGCAACGGCGGGCGAGCGCCCTCATCTCCTCCTCTTTGTGGGGAAGCGAATGGGTCTGGCGTTCCTGCACCACCTGGATCCGGTGCTCGACGGTGCGGAGGAAACGGTACGCGTCGCGAAGGGCGCTGTAGTCGTCCTCCTTGATGATGCGTGCCTCGAGAAGGGCGGCCAGAGCCTGGAGTGAGTTCTTCTGGCGCAGTGCCGGGTTCTTGCCGGCATAGACCAGCTGGAGGGCCTGGATGAAGAACTCGATCTCCCGGATGCCGCCCCGGCCGAGCTTGATGTTGTACTCCCCCTCCTGGGAGCGGGCAAGGGACGCGTCGATCTTCTTCTTCATCCCCATCATGTCTTCCACCAGGTTGTAATCCAGGTACTTGCGGTAGACAAAGGGCTCGATAGCCGCCAGCAGCTGCTCCCCCAGGGGAATGGAGCCGGCAACCGGCCGCGCCTTGAGCATGGCGGCCCGTTCCCACGACTGCCCCCACGATTCGTAGTACACCTCGGCGGAGCGTTGCGAACAGGCCATGTCGCCGCTCTTCCCCTCCGGGCGCAGCCCCATGTCCACGCGGAACACGAAGCCGTCCTCCGTTACCTGGGAAACCGCCTTGGAGATCATCTCCCCCAGTTTGACAAAGAAGGCGTGGAGGGAGATTTTCCCCTTCACCCCCCCCTGGCCGTCGGGAACGCCGGCCGTCTCTCCCTGATCGGAGGAGTAGAAATAGATGATGTCGATGTCCGAGGAGAAGTTGAGCTCGCGACCGCCGAATTTCCCCATGCCGATGACGGTCAGGTCCGCCTCCCGCTCCCCCTGGGGGGTCTGCATGAGCGGCACGCCATGCTCGGCGACGAGCCGGCGCCGGGCAACCTCGTACGCCACCTGGAGTGAGGCGGCGGCCAGGGAGGAGAGTTCACCGGTCACCTCTTCGAGGGGAGCAAGGCCGTTCAGGTCCCGGGCGGCGATCCGGAGGATCTCGGCGAATTTGAAGCGGCGCAGGATCCTGAAAATGGCGGGATAGTCGTCCGTTTCCCCTGCCAGTCCCCGCAGGACCACAAGGGTCTCCTCCTCGGTGCGACAGAGATCGATCTGCCGCTCATGGAAGAGCTGGCGGAAATAGAAGGGATCGCGCACGATGATGTTGGTGAGGAAGGGGGAGGCGCCGCAGAGGGTTATCAATTGAGCCAGCCGCTGCTTCCTGCCGCAGACGGCAAGGAGTTCGTCGCGGGAGACGACGGTGCTGATCCGTTCCAGGCCGTTGAGGGCCATATCGGGGAGTGCCGTGCCAAGCGCAGCGATGGCAATGGACTTCAGGGTGTCGAGGGGGAGGACATCGGCCAGCAGGCGCAGATTGGTGGCCGACCGGGCGCCGTAGGCGAATCCGTGGCGTTCAAGGAAGGTACTGAGGTGCCGGTCCTTTTCCGCCGCCGGCTCTCCCGTCAGGGAATGCTCCAGCGCCGCGGCGAATTCGGCGCTCCGGGTCATTGACCCACCAGCCGCTTCAGTACCCGCTCGTAGTCACCCCGCACCACCCCTTTTTCGGTGATGATGCCGGTGATGTATTTGGCGGGAGTGACGTCGAAGGCGGGGTTGCGAACCCGTATCCCCTCAGGCGCCACGGGGAGCCCCTGGAGATGAGTCACCTCCCGGGAGTGCCGCTCCTCGATGGGGATTGCCTCGCCGTTTTCAAGGGATAGGTCGAGGGTGGAGATGGGGGCGGCCACGTAGAAGGGGATGCCGTTCTCCCTGGCCAGCACCGCCACGCTGTAGGTGCCGATCTTGTTGGCGGTGTCGCCGTTGGCGGCGATCCGGTCCGCCCCCACCACGCAGCAGGAGATCTCCCCCTTTTTCATGAAGAAACCGGCCATGTTGTCGGAGATGAGGGTCACCGGGATGTGGTCCTTCATCAGCTCCCATGCGGTCAATCGCGCCCCCTGGAGCCAGGGGCGGGTCTCGTCGGCAAAGACCTGGATGTTCTTCCCCGCCTCGTGGGCGGCACGTATCACCCCGAGTGCCGTGCCGTAACCGGCCGTGGCCAGACCGCCGGCGTTGCAGTGGGTAAGGATGGTGGCACCCTCCTTGATGAGAGCAGCGCCGTTCCTGCCGATTGCCCGGCAGATCTGCAGGTCCTCCTGCTCGATGCTGATCGCCTCTGCCTTGAGGAAGGCGCGGATGCTGTTCAGGTCCTTGTCCCGATGGGCCTCGGCGACCCGCTTCATCCGCTCGATGGCCCAGAACAGGTTGACCGCCGTCGGGCGGGTACGGGCCAGGATGTCGCAGACGTTGCTGAGCTGCTGGTAGAATGATTCGTGGGTATCGGCGATGATCTCCCTGCTCCCGAGGGCGACCCCCATGGCCGCCGCCACCCCGATGGCGGGAGCGCCGCGGATCACCATCCCCCGGATCGCCTCCGCCACACTCTTGAAGTCGCTGTACTCGATGTACACCTCTTCGCCGGGGAGCCGGGTTTGGTCGATCATCACCACCTTGTCGTCGCGCCATTCGATCGTTCTGAAGGACATGGAAACCTCTTTTCACCACAGAGTCACAGAGCCACAGAAGAAAAGCACACATCGGAGAAACAGTTAACCACACAGCAGGCTACAAAAACAAATCCAAGGACTTATTTGTTTTGTGCCCATTACTTCGCAGCTAAATAGGTTTTCTCCGTGTCTCTGTGCCTCTGTGGTAAGGTGTTACATCAACCTTTGAGCTTCTTCAGCAGCAGGTCGTTCACCACCGCCGGGTTCGCCTTCCCCTTGGAGGCCCGCATCACCTGGCCGACGAAGAAGCCGAACACCTTCTCCTTGCCGCCGCGGAACTCCTCCACCTGCCCCTGATTGGCGGCGAGGATCTCGTCGATGATCTTTTCGATCTCCCCCGTATCCGAGACCTGGACGAGCCCCTTCTCCTCCACGATGGCCGCTGGCGCCTTGCCGCTCTGCCACATCTCGTCGAAGACGGTCTTGGCGATTTTATTGGAGATGGTCCCCGCGTCGATGAGTTTCAGGAGCTCCGCCAGCAGCTCCGGCGACACCGGACAGGCCGTAATGGCGAGCCCGCTGTCGTTCAGCCCGCGGGTCACCTCCCCCATCACCCAGTTGGCCACCGGCTTCGCCTGGGGGTAGCGGTTGAGGCACGCCTCGAAGTAGTCGGCCAGCTCCCGGCTGGCGGTCAGGACCTCCGCATCGTAGAAGGGGAGGCCCAGCTCCGCCTGGTAGCGCGCAAGGCGTGCTGCGGGGAGCTCGGGAAGGGAGAGGCGCACATCCTCCACCCAGTCGTCGGAGATAACGAGCGGCACC
Organism: Geomobilimonas luticola; assembly: GCF_018476905.1. Classification (GTDB taxonomy): domain Bacteria; phylum Desulfobacterota; class Desulfuromonadia; order Geobacterales; family Geobacteraceae; genus Geomobilimonas; species Geomobilimonas luticola. The sequence goes on along the minus strand of NZ_JAHCVK010000001.1, from coordinate 762,219 downwards.
AGGTCCGGGTCGGGGAAGTAGCGGTAGTCGTGGGCCTCTTCCTTCCCCCGCATGGAGCGGGTTGTGCCGCTGTTCGGGTCGAACAGCCGGGTCTCCTGCACCACCTTCCCCCCCTCCTCGATCAGCTCGATCTGCCGTTCGATCTCGTATTCGATCGCCTGCTTCACGAACCGGAAGGAGTTGACGTTCTTGATCTCCGCCCGGGTCCCGAAGGTAGCGGACCCCACCGGCATCACGGAGACGTTGGCGTCGCAGCGGAAACTCCCCTCCTCCATGTTCCCGTCGCAGATCCCGAGGTAGACCACGATCTGGTGGAGCTTCTTCAGGTAGGCCACCGCCTCGTCGGCGCTCCGGAGGTCAGGCTCGGAGACCACCTCCAGAAGAGGGGTGCAGGCCCGGTTCAGGTCGACGCAGGAATCGTCACCCACGCCGGGGACGTCGGCATGGACCAGCTTCCCCGCGTCCTCCTCCATGTGGATCCGCGTGATGCCTATCCGCTTCGCCTCCCCCTCCACCTCGATGTCCAGGTGGCCGTTTATGCAGATGGGAAGCTCGTACTGGCTTATCTGGTACCCCTTGGGAAGATCCGGGTAGAAATAGTTCTTCCGGGCGAAAACACTCCGGGGCGCGATGGTGTGGTTCGTGGCAAGTCCCGCCCGGATGGCGTACTCAACCACCTTCTTGTTCAGCACCGGCAGAGCGCCGGGGAGCCCCAGGCAGACCGGGCAGGTCTGGGAGTTGGGAGCGGCGCCGAACTTGGTCGAGCAGCCGCAGAATATCTTGCTGTTGGTGAGAAGCTGGACGTGGACTTCGAGACCGATGACGGCTTGGTAGTTCATGCATTAATCTCCAAAATTCGATTCAACACGGATGGACACGGAACAAGACGGATTTGCGCGGATCTGACAACAAACCGGGCTTGCTGCGTAACTCCGGAAAAATCCGCGTCTGTCCGCGTTTAATTCTCAGATATCAGCCTTCTTCTTATGCCACTCCGTCGCCTGTTCGAAGGCGTAGGCCGCCTTGATGATGCTCTCCTCGCCGAAGGGGCGGCCGATGAGCTGGAGGCCGATGGGGAGCCCGGACTGGCTCAGCCCCGTCGGGACGGAGACGGCGCAGGTACCGGCCAGGTTGACCGGGATGGTGAAGATGTCCGAAAGGTACATCTGGAGCGGATCGTTCACCTTCTCGCCGATCCGGAAGGGGGGGGTCGGCGCCACGGGGGTGAGGATGACGTCCACCGTCTCGAACGCCTTGAGGAAGTCGTGCATGATGAGGGTGCGGACCTTCTGGGCCTTCAGGTAATAGGCGTCGTAGTAACCGGAGGAGAGGGCGTAGGTGCCGAGCATGATCCGCCGCTTCACCTCGGCGCCGAATCCCTCGGCCCGGCTCTTGTTGTACATGTCCACAAGCCCCCCCGCTTCCGCCGACCGGTGGCCGAAGCGGACCCCGTCGTAGCGAGCCAGGTTGGAGCTCGCCTCGGCGGTGGCGATGAGGTAGTAGGTCGCCACGGCGTAGTCGGTGTGGGGAAGGGAGATGTCCACGAACTCGGCCCCCAGCTGCCGGTAGGTCGCGATGGCGGCGTCCATGGCCTGCTTTACGTCGGGGTCGAGCCCGGGGATGTGGTATTCCCGGGGAAGCCCCACCTTGAGACCCTTCACGTCCGGGACGAGGGATCTGGTGTAGTCGGGGACCGGCCGGTCCACGCTCGTGGAGTCCTTCGGGTCGTGACCCGCCACGGCGCCGAGCATAATGGCGGCATCCCGCACGTCCCGGGTCACCGGCCCCACCTGGTCCAGGGACGAGGCGTAGGCGATGACCCCATAGCGGGAGACCCGGCCGTAGGTCGGCTTGAGCCCCACGCAGCCGCAGTGGGAGGCGGGCTGGCGGATGGAGCCCCCCGTGTCGGTCCCCAGTGTCGCCGTCGCCTGCCGGGCGGCGATGGCCGCGGCGGAACCGCCGGAGGAGCCGCCGGGGATGCAGGCCAGGTCCCACGGGTTCTTCGTGGAGCCGAAGGCGCTGGACTCGCAGGAGGAGCCCATGGCGAACTCGTCCTGGTTCAGTTTCCCGACGAGCACCGCCCCCCTCTCCCGGAGCCTTTCCCAGCTCGTGGCGTCGTAGGGGGGAACGAATCCGGCGAGGATCTTCGAGCCGCAGGTGGTTCGCACCCCCCTGGTGAGGAAAATGTCCTTGAGGGCCACGGGGATGCCGGTGAGAACGTCCATCTCCCCGGCGGCGATCCGCTTGTCCGCCTCCTGGGCGGCCGTCAGCGCCTCGTCGGCCGTCACGGTAATGAAGGCGTTGACCTTGGGGTCGGTCGCCTCGATCCGGGCAAGGAGCGCCCGCGTAGCCTCCACGGAGGAGACCTCCTTCCGTTTCAGCCTGTCGTGCAATTCGTGTATGGTCAGTTCATAAAGTTCCATCGTTTTCTCCACATAGAATCAAATGCCATTCAACGCTGACTGACGCGGATTTTTTGGATGAACACGGTTAAGTCTCCATAACCGAAGAACTGCGTTGATCCGTTTTTCTCCTCGTCCTTCTGCGTTTAATTCCCGAATTATTCGATGACCTTCGGTACCCGGAAGAACCCTTCCACTCGCGACGGCGCATTGGCCAGGGCGTTGTCGATGCCGATGGAGTCGGTTGCCACGTCATCCCGGAAGGCGTTCTCCATCGGGACGGCATGGGCCGTCGGGACGATGGCGGAAGTGTCCAGCTCGTTCAGTTTGTCCACGTAGGCAAGGATGGCGTCCATCTGGCCGGTGAAGGTGGCCGCTTCCTCATCAGTCAGCTCCAGGCGGGCGAGTTTCGCCACATGCTCCACGTCGGCGCGGGTTATTTTCATGGGGGTCTCCAAGGGGAATAAAAGTCGTTACAGAAGAGTGTATTTTTAGCATGAAAGGAATTTTTAGGCAATGGGCGATGGGCGAGAGGCAAGGGGCAATAGGCTTGAATGCATGGAGGTTTCCCCATTGCCCATAGCCCAGCGCCCCGCGCCTGCCTTCAAACCCTTTCGAGTCCTGCAAAGCGGACAAGGAGCTTTTTCGGACCGACGGAGTTGAACCAGACGATCACCTTCTGCTCGTCACCCCGCCCCTCGATCTTCCGGATGACGCCGACCCCGAACTTGCCGTGGCGCACCTTCATCCCGAGCCAGACCCCTTCCTCAGGCTCGTCGTCGGGTACCATCCGCACCTCGTTGTCAAATTCCGGCTCCATCTCCGCCTCGAACACCGCCGCCAGGTTGTGTCCTGCCGGTTCCCTGCTCGCAAGACCCTGCTTTGCGTAGTTTCCCGATCCCCGGTCCCCGGTCCCGAGTCCCAGCCGAGGCTGATACTCCTCTTCCAGCTCCAAAAGCTCCCGCGGGATATCGTCCAGGAACCGGGAGGGGGGATTGTACTGCTCCTGGCCGAAGATCCGCCGCCGGCGGGCGTTGGAGAGGAAAAGCCGTTCCCGGGCCCGGGTCATTCCCACGTAGCAGAGACGACGTTCCTCCTCCATCTGTTCCGGGTCGTCCAGAGCCCGGACGTGGGGGAAGAGCCGCTCCTCCATGCCGATGATGAAGACCAGGGGAAACTCCAGCCCCTTGGCCGAATGGAGGGTCATGAGGGTCGCCGACTCCTGCCCCTTCTCCCCCCGCTCCAGGTCGGAGATGAGGGCCACCTGCTCCAGGAACGCCGGAAGGGTTTTCTCCTCGCTCGTCCGCTCGAACTCCGTCAGGGCGGAGACCAGTTCCTGGAGGTTGGCGAGCCGGTCCTCCGCCTCGTCGCTTCGCTCCTCCTGGAGGCGGGCGGCGTACCCCGTATCCTGGATGACCCGCGCCGCCAGGTCGGCCAGGGAGAGGGTGGCGACCAGCCCCTGGAACCGCTCCAGTAACTGGACGAAGCCGGCGATCTTCCCCCGGGGGCCGCTGGCAAGAAGCCCCCCCGTGGCCGCTTCCTGGAGGGCATCGAAAAAGATGAGCCCCCGGCGGGAGGCCATCTCCGCAATCTTGTCCACGGTGACAGCGCCGATACCCCGCGCCGGGGTGTTGATGATACGTTTCAGGGCGATCTCGTCGGCAGGGTTGACGAGCACCTTCAGGTAGGCGAGGATGTCCTTGATCTCCAGCCGCTCGTAGAAACGCATCCCCCCCACCATGTGATAGGGGATGCCGTCGGCCACCATGGCGTCCTCCACCACCCGGGACTGGGCGTTGGTCCGGTAGAAGACCGCCACCCCCCGCAGGTCGCCCCCCTGGCGCACGTACCGCTCGATCTCCCGGCAGACGAAGCGCGCCTCCCCCCGTTCGTCCTCCAGCCGGCGGTAGACGATCCGCTCCCCCTCCGGGTTATCGGTCCAGAGGGTCTTGGGCTTGCGCCCCCGGTTCCGGGCCACCACCTTGCCGGCGGCGGCGAGGATGGTCCGGGTGGAACGGTAGTTCTGCTCCAGTTTCACCACCTTCACGCCGGGAAAATCTTTTTCGAAATCGAGAATGTTCCGGATGTCGGCCCCCCGCCAGCGGTAGATGGACTGGTCGTCGTCCCCTACCACGCAGAGGTTTCGCCGCTCACCGGCCAGAAGGCGCACGAGCCGGTACTGGACCGGATTGGTGTCTTGATACTCGTCCACCAGGATCCAGCGATACCGCTCCCGGTAACGATCCAGCACCTCAGGGTGCTCCTCGAAGAGGCGCACGGTCAGGAGCACCAGGTCGCCGAAGTCGAGGGCATTGCACTTCCGGAGCCGTTCCTGGTAGGCGGCGTAGACCCTCGCCAGCTTCTCCACGTAGAAGTCGCCGGCGGGAAGCTCCTCGGGCGACTGCCCCGCATTCTTGCAGTCGTCGATAGCCGCTGAGAGTGACTTCACTGAGAACCGCTTTTCATCGAGCCCCATCTGGGTGACAATTTCCTTGAGGAGCTTCTCGCTGTCCTTGTCGTCGTAGATGGCGAAGCTGCTGTCGTAGCCGAGATGGTGGATCTCCCGCCGCAGGATCCGGGCGCAGGCGGAGTGGAAGGTGGAGATGAGGGGGAGTTCCCCCCCCCCGAGGAGCCGCTCCACCCGCTCCCGCATCTCCCCCGCTGCCTTGTTGGTGAAGGTGACCGCCAGGATCTGCCAGGGGGGGACGCCCCGCTCGGTGACCAGGTGGACGATCCGGTGGACGATCACCCGGGTCTTGCCGGAACCGGCCCCCGCCAGGATCAGGAGCGGCCCCTCGCCGTGGAGGACCGCCTCCTTCTGGGGAGGGTTGAGATTGTGGAGAAGCTTCATGGGACGTCCTTCGGGGATGGTGTCGATGCATGGACTGAAAAACCTGCAGAGGGAGACCACTGTAAGATTTTTGCGACGGCAAGGCAAGGCAAAATTCTGCCCGGGAACCTACGCTTCGGGCACTGGTTTTTTACGACGGCTCGGTTTCCGGAGCAGACCATCTTCCGGCCGGCGAACGGAAATCGTACTCCCCTGCCGGTCAATGGTTTGATTTTTGAAAATATGGTGTATCCTTGCATCTAACTTACCGTCCAGCACATAGATTATGGTAACAACCCATGAAACGTCCCTCACGGCACATAAAGGCTCTGGTCCTTGCAGTGGTCTATACGCTGATCGCCCTGAGCCCCCTGGAGCCATTTGTCCTCCCGTCGACGGCCATCGCCCATGCCATTACGGGTGAATGCGCGGGAGATTGCTCCGTCTGCGACTGCTCTCCCGAGAGGAGCGCCAGCCGCACCTGCTGTTGCTGGCAGAAGAAGCTGCAGGACGAGCGAAAACAGGAACAGGAGCAGGTGCCCGACTGCTGCAAGAAAAAGGAGCGCGACACCACACCCGTGCTGACCTGCGCCTGCCCGTGCGGCGACCGGCAATCACCCCTTTTTTCAGGTACGGAACGATTCGAGCAGTTGCCGTTTCATTTCAGCGATGGACTCCCCGTCGTCAACGAGGAACGCATCACCCCCCATGAGCAACGTCGCCAGACGGACCGTCACGGCGCCCCCCCCGACCCCCCTCCAAAACTCGTCATCCCCTCCTGACAATTGCCTGTCTCCCCGCATCATTCACGCTTCCGGAAACCCGGTCATGTGGAACAGGCGAGGTGCATCCCGCCACGGATGCCCTGGCCAGCAAACGGCAGGCGGCAGTGGCACAGCTCTCGTTTTCCTGCAACGGCTGCCTGCACGCACCATTTCTGTGAGATGGAGATACGACGATGCAGGGAATGCAACATAACTCACCATGAATACTGACCATTTGAGGAGATACCATGAAATCACGTCAACTTCTTGCCGGCCTGCTGCTCGCCGGCCTGATGACAGGAGTCCCGGCCTTCGGGGCTGACAATAGCAACAATCTCATGCTCGACGAAATCGTGGTACGGGGGGAGAAGGAATCCCCCCGGGAAGAAAGCCTGACCATCCGGGAAGTGCGGGAGAGTCCGGCCCGCGATATCGGCGAGGCGCTGAAGGCGGTTGAGGGTGTCTCCATCGTCCACAAGGGGGCCATCGCCAACGATGTGGTGATCCGCGGCTTCCAGAAGGACAACATCAACGTTTTTCTCGACGGGGAGCGGATCCACGGAGCCTGCCCCTCACGGATGGACCCACCCTCCTTCCACTACGACTTTGCCGAAGTGGAGCAGATCAAGGTGATCAAGGGGCCCTACGACCTCGCCAATCCGGGCGGACTGGGGGGAGTGGTGGAGGCGCGGAGCAAGAAGCCGAAGAAAGGCTTCGACGCCGACATTTCCGCCACCGGCGGCTCCTATGACAGCGTCAATGCCTCCGCAGTCGGGTCCTACGGCGGCGAGAAGTTTGACGGGCTTCTCGGCTACGCCTACAAATTTTCCCGCGTTCCCACATCCGGCGACGGAAAACTCATAACCGACATCTATCCTGCCACCAGCAAGAACCGCTATCGCGACACCGACATGGACTCCGCCGCCTATTCCATCAATTCCGCCTGGACCCGGCTCGGGTTCAACCCGAACGAAAACTCCCGGATGGAAGTCGGCTATTCTCTCCAGGAGGCGCTGCACGTCCTGTATCCCTATCTCCTCATGGACGGCACTGCCGACACGACCAACCGGGTGAACTGGAGCTATACGGCAGCCAGGATCTCACCGCTGCTGAAGGAAATCAGGCTCCAGGGGTACTGGAACCACATCACGCACCTGATGAGCGACAAGTACCGGGTGAGTTCCCTCGGCCTGCCGCAGGACTACTCCATGCAGACCAATGCCGACACCATGGTGTACGGCGCCAAGATCAACGGCACGCTGGCCGTGGGGCCGGGAGACCTCAGGACCGGCATCGACTACTACAACCGGAACTGGAACGCGACGAACGTCCGGAAGATGTACATGAACTATCTCCCGGTACGCATGATTCCCGACGTTTCCATCGACAACCTCGGCCTGTTCGGCGAGTACACGGTCCCCCTCGGCGAAAGGGTGAAGCTGACCGCCGGGGTCCGCGGCGACCTGGCCTGGGCAGAGGCCGACGCTTCCAACGTGTATGTGACCCCCCAGAACGACAGCACGGATTTCAGGACGGTGAACGCTAACGTGCAGCTCACCTATACCCCGCTGAAGGGGGTGGAAACCTACGTCGGGTTCGGCAGGGGCTCCCGGACCCCCGATCCCCAGGAACTGTACATCGACCTGCCGGCCATCGTGATGCCGGGAGTGCTCAATCCCGGTCAGCGGGGAAACGCCGATCTCAAGGTGACCGTCAACCATCAGGTCGATCTCGGCCTCAAATACCATACCGAAACCTTCTTCATCACCGGCTCGTTCTTCTACAGCGACCTGTCCGATTACGTGAACTATTACCAGGCGAGTCCCACGCTCAAGAGCTACCGGAACGTCGACGCGACCATGTGGGGTTACGAGGTGGGTTCCCAGGTAGTACTCCCCCGCGACTTTTTCCTGAAGGGCTCCCTCTCCTACACCTGGGGGGATAACGACGATACCCACGCCCCCCTTTCCGAAATTCCGCCGCTGCGGGGAACCATCGGGGTACGCTACGACAACAACGCATTCTTCGCGGAAGTCGCGGAAAACCTCTCATCCCGCCAGGAGCGGGTCGACCTTAACCTCAAGGAGCAACCCACCGCCGGCTACGCCACCACTGACCTCAAGGGAGGATTCAGGTTCAAAGCACTGTCTGTCTTTGCCGGGGTCAACAATCTTCTCGACAAGCAGTACTACAACTACCTCTCGTACCAGCGCGACCCCTTCGCCAGCGGAGCCAAGGTTCCGGAAAACGGTCGCAACTACTACATAACGGCACAGTACACGTTCTGAAGCAGATGCTTTCTTGCGCGGGCCGGGACCTGTGTCCCGGCCCGTTCAGCCGGTGGGCCCAACCCACCGGGATCCCACGAAGGACTTATGGCAACCCAGGCACTCGAAATCAACGCTGAGGAATATCCGGGACACCGGCAGGCCCATTACGACCGCCTGTTCGGGAAGGTCTTTGTTGCCTCGCTCCTGCTCCATATTACGGTTTTTACGCTACTTGCGCACGACAACAAGCCCCCGACGAATGCCCCTCCCCGGCTGTTCATGGTCGATCTGACACTGCCGCAACCCCACGAAACGAAGACAGTTGCAATCGCTCCCCCTGCGGCGAGAATCGCCACCCCTACTCCGCCGGCGAGAACCCGGGCGCCGTCACCACCGGTGGCCAGCCGTCAGAACTCCGTCCCGCCGGTGCCCGCCGCCCCACCCGTCCCTGCCGCCGCCATCGGAGAGAACGCCGGGCATTCAACGCCAAGGGGAGAGATGAATCTTCCGGCAGGCCCCCCTGCCGAACGAAAACCCGCGGCGCTACCCCCCGTTGCACCGCCTGTACCCCACCTGGCTCCCGTGAAGGCGGGCGATACCGACAAGCTGGCCAAAGCAAGGGCGGCCTACCGGACGCTGATCGCTTCCCTCATCGACCGGAACAAGGAGTATCCGCTCTTTGCCCGCAAGGCGGGACAGCAGGGGACCTGCAACGTACGCTGCACCATGGCGTGCGACGGTACCGTCAAATCGGTCGACGTGGTATCGTCTTCCGGGTACGGCACGCTCGACAAGGCAGGCCTGCGGGCGGTGAACAACGTCGGCAGGTTTCCACCCCCTCCCCATGAGGGGGATTGCCCCGACGTCTCGTTCGAGGTCCCCATCTCTTTCCGCCTTACCGGGAGTTCCGGCCGGTAAGGGGAATGTGCCGCACACACCGCAGCACTCAGCCTCCCCACTCTTCTCCAACCGGTTGTCAGCCTGTGCAACCTGTGCTATGTTCAGCCAGCCACGTCATCGACACACCGATGCCGGAAAGGGAGACCACTCCATGCCTGAAAGCTCCGACGACATGAAGGCACTGCTGGAACAGCGGACCAAGGAACTGGAGGCCTGTGAGGCACGTCTGCGCACCAGCGAAGAGACCTTCCGGCAATCGGAGCGCAAATTCGCCAAAGCCTTCGAGGCGACCCCTAGCCTCCTTACCATCAGCAGCCTGGTAGACGGCAGATATATCGAGGTCAATGGGGCGTTCGAAAGGACGTTCAAATACCGGCGCGAGGAAGTTATCGGTCGCACCACCAGGGAACTCGGCATCTGGGAAGACCCGACCGACCGGGCCAGGATGGTCGAGGCACTGGAGAACCACGAACGCGTTCGCGACATCGAGGTCCGTTTCAGGGACAAGGCGGGCTCGACCATCGAAGGGCTGGTATCGGCGGAGGTCATCGAGTTGGGGGGTGAAAAGTGCCTCCTCGCACTCACCAAGGACCTTACGGAGAGCAGACGGTCGGAAGCGGCGCTGCACCGGGAGAAGGACTTTGTCGACACGGTCATCAACAGCATGCCCGGCATCTTTTACGTGTTTGACGAGCAGAGACGGATGGCCCGCTGGAACCGGAGATTCGCCGAATTTTCCGGACGGTCGGATGACGAGATGGCAGCCCTGGACCCGGCTGCAGTCGTAGCGGAAGAGCATCATGCGCTGCTCGACTCGAAGCTCCGGGAAGTCTTCACGATGCACCGGGATGCCGACGCCGAACTGCTGCTCCTCGACCGGCAGGGGAAAAAAGTCCCCTTCTACTGCACCGGCTCCCCCATGACCGCGGACGGGAAAACCTACCTCATCGGGGTTGGTATCGACATAACCGATCATAAACGGGCGGAAGAGAAGATCGAAGAGCTCAACACCCACCTCGCCGCGCGGGCCGCCGAACTGGAAGACGCCAACCAGGGGCTGGAGGCCTTCAACTACACCGCCTCCCACGACCTCCGCCGCCCGTTGTCCAACATAAACGGTTACTGCCAGATCATGCAGGAGCTGTGTGCCGACAGGCTCGACGAACAGTGCCGGGGATTTCTCCAGGGGATCCACGACCAATCCATGAGAATGAACCGGCTCATCGATACCCTGCTGAATTTTTCCCGGCTGACCCGGAGCGAGATAACGCGGGAGGAGATCGACCTGAGCGAGCTGGCGATGGGAATTGCCTACGAATATCTCCAGCGGGAGCCCGATCACCGGGTGGAGTTGACCATCGCGGACGGGGTCGTGGCGAACGGCGACGCGAAGCTCGTGCGGGTAGTGCTGGAGAACCTGCTGGGGAACGCCTGGAAGTATACGGGCAAGCGGGAAGAGGCGCGCATCGAATTCGGCGTTACCGAAATCGAAGGGAAGCGGACATATTTCGTCCGCGACAACGGCGCCGGCTTCGACATGAGCGAAGCGGACAACCTGTTCGCGCCGTTCCAGCGGCTGCCCGGCACGGAAGAGTACGAAGGGCACGGCATCGGCCTGGCCACGGTGGAACGGATCATCCGGCGCCATGGGGGGCGGGTCTGGGCGGAAGGGGCAAAGGGGGAAGGGGCGACGTTCTATTTCACCCTTTGATCCGCTGCGTTACAAGAAAAGGCCCCAGACTGTCTGCCGATGGCCTGGAGCCTTTTTTTATTTTCCTGCGGGCAGCAGCCAGACGAAGGGGACCATCCCGTAGTTCCAGGCCAGGCAGAGTCGGCGGTAGCCGGAGAAGAGCAGCGCTTCATCGCCGCACTGCAGGATGATCGGCGCCGGAAGTGTCAGCGTTCCGCGGCGCTGCAGCGACTCCTCCATCAGGGAATAGTTTCTGCGGTAGCCCCGTTTGGCTTTGGCCAGGTAGCGGGCATAGTCGTCATAGCTGCTGTAGGAGAGCCCTACCGGCACCCCGTTGACCATCTCGGCGCGGGGATAGGCCACCAGCCGCCCGGCATCGAAACCGGCCACAATCTGGTCCCAGCCAATGTCGTGGCGCAGGTAGAAGCCCTGCTTGTCGGGGTGACTGGTAAACTCCCACCGTTCGGCGGCAATGTCCGGCTTGACCCACTCAATAGTAAGGTTGGAGGTAGAAAGCATCTCGCCTTTATCTTTGTATCAATTCTTTCCGTTGTCAAACCCAATATTCTCTTCGTTCGGCTCACCGGTGTTCCCATGCCCGGGATTCTTCCCCCTCATATCGCACGGTAGCAGCGCTGCCGGGTGCCTGGAAATAACGTTATCCGCAGCAGTCAACAGCGTAGTACTTCCTCCAGACGATTCACGGTCTTTTCCAGGATGACATTATTGACCCCCATGCCGAGGTAACCGGTCTGGCCGTAGGTATCGTAGTTCGCCACCTTTTCCGCCAGGTCGTCTATCTCGGCTTCCCTGGCATGGAATCTGTCCCGGTTTTCAATGATCCGGAAGATACGCTCCGCCAGAAAATCCGGCAGTTCCTGTTCGTTCTGGGCCGTTACCGTAACTGATCGCAGTTTTTCGAATGCGGTCATCGCTCTTCCTCCAGCCAGCGCAGTGTCCGCTTGATATCTTCATGGTCGTACGCCCATTTGCAGCAGCCCGCTTCGGCGTAGACGTCGTACTCCCGGACCTGGGCCAAGAGTATCTCGACCAGATACTCCTTCCCCCGATAGGCCTCGGGGTTTCTCGCCACCACGAGTACGGGATCGGCAAGCCATTTCGGCAGATCGGAGTGGTCATACTGCTCAATGGCAGCCTCTTCCAGTTCACTGAACAGATCGTTCATTTCGCACCGCCTTCCTTATCCGCGCAGCGCACGGAGAATAGATTCCACTTCATGCCAGTCCACTTCCGGAGTCATGTGGCACCATGACAGGCGAATCGATTGTTCCACCTTTTCGGACGGCAGCCCCATTGCAGTCAGGACATGGCTTGGCGTACGGGTGTGTGAAGTGCATGCCGAGGTGCTGGATACGGCTATTGTGTTCTTGAGAGCTTTGATTGCCCTCTCCGAATTGATCCCCGGCAGCGAAATATTGAGTACATGGGGCAGCGTATGCTCTTCAGCGCCGTTCTGCTCCGCCCCAAGCGCCGAGAACGCTGCCAGGGCCTTTTCGCGGAATGCCCGGCAGTGCCCGATCCGCTCGCCGCTGTTTCGCACGGCAAGCTTTGCCGCCTCGCCGAGACCGGCAATGAGAGGAACGGGCAGAGTGCCGGGACGCAGTCCCTGTTCCTGCCCGCCGCCGAACATGAGAGGGCGCAGCGGGGGAAACTGACGGTTCTGCTTGCGGGCAATGAGGGCGCCGACACCCTTGGGGCCGTATATCTTGTGACCGCTCATGGAGATGAGGTCGATACGCGGGTGCCGGAGTTGCTCCAACTCCTTGCCGAATCCCTGGGCGGCATCGACATGCCACCAGATGTCACGGTTCGACAACATAGCCGCCACCTCCGTCAGCGGCTGGCGTACGCCGGTCTCGTTGTTGACCTGCATGGTTGAAACAAGAAGCGTGTCGGGACGAAGCGCCTCCGCCAATCGCTGCGGATCGAAGCGGCCATCTTCCTGTACCGGCAGAATTTCCACCTCGAAGCCCAGCCGGGCCATCTCGTCACACGGTTCGAGCACCGCCTTGTGTTCGATGGCCGTGGTAATCAGATGGCGGCGTCCACTCCGGATTCCCGCCTCGGCAAGACCGAGTATCGCCAGGTTGTTGCTCTCCGTGGCGCCGCTGGTGAAAACCACTTCGTCGCGGCGCGCACTGACCACCTCGGCAACCTGCCCCCGGGCATGTTCCACCGCTGCAAGTGCAAACACGCCGTAGTCATGGATCGGGCTCGCAGCATTGCCGTAATCCTTTTCCAGAAACCGCACCACCACCGATGCAACCGACGGTTCCACCGGCGCTGTCGCATTGCAGTCCAGATAGATAGCCATACATTCCCCTCTCACCGGAAGTCATTGCCAAGTATACGGACTGCATGTATATAAGAAAAATATATTGTTTTTATCAACGTCATATAAATTTCGAATAACATTGCGGGGGCCGAATCAATGGATGTGCGACAGTTGAAATTCTTCCTGGGTGTGGCGGCATCCGAAAGTTTTACCAAGGCTGCGGAGCGACTGCATATAGCGCAACCGGCCCTCAGCATAGCCATCAAAAAGCTGGAGGAAGAGTTGAATGTGCTGCTGTTCAACCGAAGGGGCAGACAGATTTCTCTAACTGCCGAAGGTGAAGCGCTCTTGCTCCATGCCCATGCCATACTGCAGGGGGTCAGCAACGCGAAACGGGAGATTGCCGATCTCCGTGGTCTGCTCAAGGGAGAGGTGCGGGTTGGTCTCACCCCGATGCTGAGCAGTTTTTTCTTCCCCAGGATAATCTCTTCATTCAAGCTGAGCCATCCGGGCCTCAGGATTTCCATCTCCGGAGACAGTGCCTGGAGCATCCAGCGCAGCATCGGGTCCGGTGAGCTGGATATCGGCGTTATCGCCGGAGAAGTGCCGGAGGGGCTGGACTCCCATCACCTGTTACGGGAGGAGATCGTTGCCTGCGTGTACCCGGGGCATCCCTTTGCCGGGCGAAAAAAGGTTGGACTGCGAGAACTGCTTGGAGAACCGCTGATTCACTACAAGGAGGGATATCACCTGCGCGAGTTGATTGACGAGCTCTGTGCCAGGGAAGGGATTACTCCGGCGGTGGTGGCGGAATCGAACCTGTTCTCCCTCATCCGGAGCCTGGTCAAAGAGAAGCTGGGGCTGGCGTTTTTCCTCAAGATGGTGGTTGCACGTGATGCCGAAGTAGCCGCCCTATCATGTGATCCGCCACTTTTCATGGATCTTCACATTGCGTGGAAGAAAAATTCGTATCTTTCCCGGGCAAACCGTGCCTTTGTCGACTTTCTCATCCAGGAACTGGACGAATATTACCTGCTCACCCAGGCAGCGGGTACGTTTCCGTTGCCCTGATCACAGAAGTTCTATTTTGGTGGCACTTCTCAGATTTATTTTACGGTACTCCAGAAAGCGCTAAATCTGATAGACTGATCCTGTTGCATTATTGCCTGATTGTGCGTTGGGGAATCCTTTTTGTGCGAGTCGTTCCCCGAGAGGACAAAGCAGGCGAGAGGTCGCAGTGGCGGGGATGTGAATAAGGTAATCAATAAGGGGACGTGTCAACCGTCACGAAAGGAGCAACACACATGAACGTCATCGGAATCAATGGCAGTCCGCGGAAACAATGGAACACGGCTACGTTGGTGGCCAAGGCGCTGGAGGGCGCCGCTGCACAAGGGGCCACTACGGAACTGGTTCATCTTTACGATCTGGACTTTAAGGGGTGTATAAGCTGCTTCGCCTGCAAGACCCGCGGGGGTAAAAGCTACGGGAAATGCGTCCTACGCGACGACCTGGCGCCGGTGCTGGAAAAGATCGCCGCCGCCGATGCCCTCGTCATCGGTTCACCGATCTACTTCGGCACGGTCACCGGCGAGACGCGCAGCTTTCTCGAACGACTGCTGTTTCAATACCTTACCTATACGGTACCGTATGGCACCCTGCTCTCGAAGCAGATCAAGACCGGTTTCATCTACACTATGAATGTCCCGGAAAAATTGAGCAGGGAATACGGATACGAACAGATCTTCAACACCAATGAGCGCTATGCGCAGCTGCTCCTTGGCCCTGCCGAGTCGCTGTGCGCTTTTGACACCTGCCAGGTGGATGATTACTCGAAGGTGATGATCGAAAGCTTCGATCCGATTCACAAAGCTAAACGCCGTACGGAGGCGTTGCCCCTGGAGTGCCAACGCGCCTTTGAACTGGGTCGGCGGCTGGCCGGGGCGGAGAGCGTAGCGGCATAGCAGCGGAAAAGGAGAATTCGGTGCTCCGCCGCTACGGGACATCACGAAACTCCGTCTGATGTCCGCTGCGAAGTAGACAACTGTACAGAAACAGGAATGGCTGCCAGCGATCTGGCAGCCATTTCAGTTTCCAACTTTATTTTCGACCTACAATTCCCTCTATACGTCCTACGAACTTACTCCACGGTAACCGATTTAGCCAGGTTGCGCGGCTGATCCACGTCGGTCCCCTTGAGGACGGCCACGTGGTAGGCCAGGAGCTGGAGCGGAACCGACAGGAGGATGGGGGTCAGGTCCTCGCCGGCAGAGGGGACTTCCAGGACCTCTTCGGCCTTCGCCCTGATCTCCACGTCATCCTGGGAGCAGATGGCGATCACCCGCCCCCCCCGGGCGATGACCTCCTCCATGTTGGAGGCCACCTTTTCGTAGGTGCTGTTCTTCGGAACCAGGATCACCACCGGCATCTCCTCGTCGATGAGGGCGATGGGTCCGTGCTTCATCTCCCCGGCGGGGTATCCCTCGGCATGGATGTAGGAAATCTCCTTGAGTTTGAGCGCCCCTTCCAGGGCGATGGGATAGTTGTTGCCCCGACCAAGATAGAGGAAATCCCGGGCGTTCATGTAGCGCTTGGCGACCTTTTCCACCTCCGGGTTCAGTTCCAGCGATTTTTCCAGCAGGCCGGGAACCTTGACTAGCGAGTCGATCATCGACTGCCCCTTGGCCTTGTCGATCCGGCCGATGGAACGCCCGAATTTTATGGTGAACAGGTAGAGGGCGACGAGCTGGGTGACGAACGCCTTGGTCGATGCCACGCCGATCTCCGGCCCGGCGTGGGTATAGAGGACGCCGTGGGCCTCGCGGGCGATGGAGGAATCGACCACGTTGCAGATGGCGGCGGTCTTCGCCCCCAGGTTCCTGGCCTCCCGGAGTGCCGCCAGGGTATCGGCGGTCTCCCCCGACTGGGAGATGACGAGAAGGAGGGTCTTCCCGTCGACGACCGGCTTGCGGTAGCGGAATTCCGAAGCGATATCCACTTCCACGGGGATGCGGCAGTGCTCCTCAATCATGAATTTGCCGACCAGGGCCGAATGCCACGAGGTGCCGCAGGCGACGATGCAGACCCTGGCGACCTCCTTCAGTTCGGCGGCGGAAAGCTTCATCTCCTCCAGCAGCACGTCCCCCTCTTCCCCGAGGAGCCGGCCTGTTATGGTATCCTGCACCGCCCGGGGCTGCTCGAAGATCTCCTTGAGCATGAAGTGCTTGTAGCCCCCTTTCTCCGCCATGAGGGGGGACCAGTCGATGTGACGCGGCTTCTTGACGAGCGGTTCTCCAGCCACGGAGGAAAAGGCCGGGATGCCGTCGCGGAAGAGGGCCATTTCGCCGTCCTCCATGAAGATCATCTCCCGGGTGTGGGCAAGGATGGCCGGGATGTCCGAGGCGACGAAGAACTCGCCCTCCCCGAGGCCGACCACCATGGGGGAGCCCTGCTTGGCCGCGATGAGTGTCTCCGGCTCCTTTTCGCAGAGGATGCAGACCGCGTAGGCACCCCTGAGTTCCTGGAGGGCCCGGCGGGCAGCCGTTTCGAAGTCGCCGCTCTCCTTCAGGCGTTCTTCGATGAGGTGGGAGATCACCTCGGTATCGGTCTCGCTCAGGAAGTCATGGCCGAGCCCCTTGAGCATCTCCTTCAGCTGCAGATAGTTCTCGATGATGCCGTTGTGGACGACGATGACGGAACCGGCCTGGTGGGGATGGGCGTTGACCTCGGAGGGGCGGCCGTGGGTGGCCCAGCGGGTATGGCCGATACCGATGGAACCGGCCAGGGGTTTCGCCATCACCAGCCGCTCCAGGTTGACAAGCTTTCCCTCGCTGCGCCGGGTATCGGCCCGGCCGGCGGTGAGTACACTTATCCCCGCCGAGTCGTACCCCCGGTACTCAAGCTTTTTCAGACCATCCAGTATGATGGGGGCCGCTTCCTGCTCCCCTATATAGCCGACGATTCCGCACATAATAAACTCCGTCGTGATCCGGGACCGGTGATCCGGGACCGGTAAAGGCTTCTTACCAGTTCCCGGTTCCCGGTCACGGGTCCCGTTTTTTTAGTTTCCATCCTTCTTTGTTGACCTGCGGCGCCCGGGCGATGGCCAGGGAGTCGGGGGGGACGTCCCGGGTCACGGTGGTGCCGGCGGCGATGAGGGAATTGCGGCCGATGGTGACCGGCGCCACGAACTGGACGTCGCTCCCGACGAAGACGTCGTCCCCGATCACCGTCCGGTGCTTGTTCACCCCGTCGTAGTTGCAGGTGATGGTCCCGCAGCCGACGTTGACGTTGCTCCCGATGGTGGCGTCCCCGAGATAGGTGAGGTGGGAGGCCTTGGAGCCTTCCCCCATGACGATCTTCTTGGTCTCCACGAAGTTGCCGATCTTGACGTGGGCCATGAGCTCGGTGCCGGGGCGGAGATGGGCCATGGGGCCGACCGCCACCCCGTCGTGGAGGAGAGCGTCGGTCATGACCGAGCCCGCCTTGACATGGACGCCGTTGCCGAGTCGGCACCCCCGGAGCACGGCGTTCGACTCGATGGTGCAGCCGCTCCCGATCTCCGTGGCGCCGCCGATCTGGGCACCGGGATGTATGGTCGTATCCCGGCCGACCCGGACCCCCGGCTCGATATAGGTGGCGGCCGGATCGACGATGGTCACCCCTTCCAGCATGAGCGCCTCGTTAATCCGCGACTGGAGGATCTTGCCGGCCGCGGCCAGCTGCACCCGGTCGTTCACCCCCATCACATCCGCCGGGTCGTCCACCGGCAGGGAATAGCAATGGAGGCCACGGTCAGCGGCCATCCTGATGATATCGGTCAGGTAGTATTCCCCCTGGGCGTTGTCGTTGGAAAGGGAGGCAACCGCCTCGAAGAGAAAGTCGCCGTTCACGCAGTAGATGCCCGAATTGATCTCCCGGATGCTCCGCTCCTCCTGGGAGGCGTCCTTTTCTTCCACGATGCGGAGAATCCGCCCCCCCTCCCGCTTGACCACCCGGCCGTAGCCGGTCGGTTCGTCGAGGTGGGCAGTCAGGACCGTCACCACCGCCTGCCGCTCGTCGTGCCGGGCAAGCAGTTCGACCAGGGTATTCTCCCGGATGAGGGGCACGTCCCCGCAGAGGATGAGCACCCGGCCGCTGAACCCCGCCAGTGCCCCTGCGGCGCAGCCGACGGCATGGCCGGTACCGAGCTGTTCCTCCTGCACCGCGAAGGCCACATCCGCCGCGCCGGCAAAATGGTCCCGGACCTTCTCCGACTGGTGACCGATAACCAGCACGAGCCGGCCCGCACCGGCGGACCGTGCCGCCGTCACCGGGTAATCCACCATGGGACAGCCGGCAAGGGGGTGCATGACCTTGACCAGGTCCGATTTCATCCGTGTCCCCTTCCCTGCCGCCAGGACCAGTGCCGCTATATCCGCCATGGGTAACGCTCCTTTTCTTCGCGAAAAATCGGTCTAGTTTAAACGAATGCCCTCGGCCAAGTCAAGGAAATCCGGGCTCTTGGCACGCTAACTGGCCTAGACAGCGCACCTTTTTACCCTTTACCCTGCAGGGACGTTCTGCTATAGTTCCGCCAGGAGAAACGCCATGGCAATTCCGGAAGATATCGCCCGGTTCGAACAGGACCTGGGGGAGCTGATCATAAAGTATGAACAGTATTTTCTCGGCATTGAGAAGCGGGAACCGCTCAAGCTCTTGCAGACGGTGGAAAAGTCCTCCCGGAAGTATACCCCCGCCAACATCGTCAATACGATGCACAGGTTCAAGTACAATGCCCTCATTGCCCGGTTCAACAGCTACCGTCAGCACTGGAACCGGATCGTCCGCCTCATTGAAGAGGGTAAATACTCCCGGGACCAGTTCAAGATGAAGCTGCATGAGCAGGGGGGGGACAATGGCCGGCACCTTCACGAGCCCGTGGGGAGCGCGGAAGCCGAGCGTCTCTACCAGCAGTACCTGGAAGCCCGCAAGGCCTGTCACCTCCCGACCGGCACCATCACCCTCGACCTCATCGCCTCCACCATCGCGAAACAAAAGCCGCTGCTTACCGAGAAATACCACTGCGAACAGATTGAGTTCAAGGTCGTCATCGAGGACGGCAAGCCGAAGATAAAGGCCCGGCCGAAACGGTAGCGCCCGGAACCGGCCGCTGCCACGACGAAATGCCGTCATTGATACAGGGCACACCGATGAACGTAATCCTCACCGCCATCCATCCCTACCCCTCGCCCCAGGCGATCCCCCTCGCCAACGGCTACCTCACGGCAAGCCTGGCAGCCGACGAAGGGCTGGCAGAGCGGTTCAGGGTCACGCTGTGCGACTTTTTCGCCGGTGATCCGGCGGCCACCTGTGCGGCCTCAATTCTGTCTGCCGAGCCGGACGCCGTCGGATTCTCGATCTATCTCTGGAACCGCGGGGCATGCCTGGAAATTGCCCGCCTGCTGAGGGAAGCACGACCCGGGCTGACACTCTTTGCCGGAGGCCCTGAACCGACCGCCGCTCCGGAAGGGGTGCTGGCCGAGTTCCCCTTTGACTTCCTGATCCTGGGAGAAGGAGAACACACCTTCGTCGAAGCCATGGGAATGCTGTCCGCCGGCAATCCGGTCCGGGGAATCAAGGGGATTGCCGTTGTCGGGGAGGGACGGGTACTGCGGCAACCACGCCCCCCCGTTCCTTTCCTCGACACCCTCCCCTCCCCCTACCTGACAGGCCGGATCCACATCGAACCGGGGGGAGGCGCCCTCTGGCAGCTGTCACGGGGATGCAGCTTCGGCTGCGACTTCTGCTTCGACTACCAGGGTGCGGAAGGGGTTCGGCGCTTCGGCATGGAGCGGATCGGACAGGAGCTCGACTGGTTCGTACAGCACCGGGTGGCCCAGGTCTTTGTCCTCGATTCCACCTTCAACCGCGACCTCCCCCTCGCCAAGGCCGTCCTTCGCATGATACGCAAGGTGGCGCCCCACATCCATTTCCACTTCGAGGTCCGGAGCGAATTCATTGACGCCGAACTGGCGCGGCTCTTCAGCGCCATCACCTGTTCGCTCCAGATAGGACTGCAGAGCGCACACCCCACGGTCCTCAAGGGGCTCCGGCGCACACTGGACCCGGCCGATTTCCGCGCCCGGGCGGACCTGCTGAACCAGTCGGGTGCCATATTCGGTTTCGATCTCATGTACGGCCTTCCGGGCGACACCTTGGCGGGTTTCGAACAGAGCCTCGATTTTGCCCTCGAACTCTACCCGAATCATCTGGACATTTTTCCCCTTGCGGTCCTCCCCGGCACCCCCCTGGCCGCCCACGCCCCGTCGCTGGGGCTCGACTACCTGCCGTCCCCCCCCTACACCGTCCTCGCCTCGCCGGCTTTTCCTGCAAAAGCCATGGGAGAGGCGGCCTCCCTGGCAACGGCCTGCGACATCTTCTACAGCCGGGGGAAAGCGGTTGCCTGGTTCATTGCCGTCTGCAAGGGGGTCAAGCTGACTCCCGCCAGGGTGCTCCGCTCATTCGCCTGCTGGATGAAGAGCGCCATCGGGGCCGGGGTGAACGAAGAGCATTTTTCCGACGACGCCATCTGGCAGATGCAGCGGACATTTCTCCGCCACCTGTATGAAGAAAAAAGGCAGGGGCGACTGCTGCCGGCCGCCCTCGACCTGGTCGACTACCACTACCACTTCGCCGCCGCCCTCATGTCCCCCCCCCCTGATATCCCCACCGACCGGAGCCTGGAGCGGCAGGAACTCCTGGACGAGCCCTTTTCCCTCGCCGGCTCCGCCCGGCTGGCCACCTTCAGCTACGAAATTTACGATCTCCTGGAAACCGGAGAAATCGACCTCCGCGAGTTCACCGCCTGTTTCGAGCCGACAGGGTCATGGGCCGTCATCTACCCACGGGGAAACGAGGTCTTTACCGAATCACTCATCGAGCCGTACTTCCGCCTGCTGGAGAGCCTGGACGGGAGGACGCCGGTTGGGCAACTCGCCGCCAACCTTGGCATACCCACCGCCGAAACCAGGGAATTCGTCGAATTTGCCGCAGCCGAAGGAATAGCGACGAGCGCCTGCGCCCCGTAACCCACCCCCTTCCAACTGCCTAAACCGTATAAAAAAACTATACATTTTTGTTGCTTTTTCGCCCCGCCATGTATTACTATTTCACGGATTGACTTTCATTCATGTGTTATATTTTATTTTTATACCCATGTTTGAAAATATTCTGAGCCGCAGCCACACCATAACCGATTATAATAACTAACTATTATTTACCCTTAACCACTTCAGCCACAACTGTAATTTTTCCCGGACAAACAAAGTCAATATACTGTTTTATTAATCCAGCAAAGGACTAAATACACAATAGTTAGGAGGAGTTTGCATGCTGCAGAACATTTTTCGTTTTCTTCCTGCCCTGCTGATCGTCATCGGCCTTGCCGGGCCCGCAGCGGCAGAGCAGGGGATGGCCATCGACCCGGCCACCTGCCTCGGCTGCCACAGCAACAAGATATCCGCCACTGCCTTCGCTGCATCGGTGCACGGCAAGAACGCCTGTACAAGCTGCCACGTGGAAATCACCGATCTCTCCAAACACATGAAGGGTGAGGTAAAGGTTGCCAAGGTCGCCTGCGAACGCTGCCACAAGAAAGAGAACGCCGAGCACTACAACAGCGTCCACGCCCAGAAAGATGTCCGCTGCGCCGAGTGCCATACCGACATCCATACCCATACCTACTGGAAAAAAGACAAGCGGAAAGTTGTCGCCAAGTGCATCCAGTGCCATGACAAGGAGGCCGGCTACCAGCAGTCCATCCACGGCAAAGGGGTAGCGGCAGGGAACCAGGACTCCGCAGCCTGCAACGACTGTCACAACCTCCACGAGATAAAACCGCTGGGAGACAAGACCTCCCACGATACCCGGGAGTTCCACACCAAGGTCTGCATGAAATGCCATGCTGACCATAAGATGATGCAGCGGAACAATGTCACCACCGTCGCGGTCGAGTCCTACATGGCAAGCTACCACGGCAAGAACTACCGTCTCGGCTTCCCGGAAAAGGTCGCCGGTTGCGCCGACTGCCATACGGCCCATGGCGTCCTCCCCGCCAAGGATCCCAACTCCAGCGTCAACCCGAAAAACCTGGTCAAGACCTGTGCCCAGTGCCATACCAGGGCGACCGGTCTGTTCACCAAGTTCTACTCCCACGGCGAGCACAACGACCGTGAGAAATACCCGATCCTCTTCTACACCTTCATCGCCATGACCGGCCTGCTGGTCTCCACCTTCGCCGTCTTCTGGGTCCACACCCTCCTCTGGATGTTCCGCGGCTTCGTGGAAAACCGCGAGAAAGCCCGCGCGCTCATGGAAGGCCATGTTCCCCACCATGTTCCCGAGGCCCATGCCCAGTACCGCCGCTTCAACCGGATCCACATCTTCCTGCACCTGCTGGTGATCATCAGCTTCCTCGGCCTCTCCCTGACCGGTCTGCCGCTCAAGTTCAGCGACCAGCAGTGGGCAAAGATGTTCATGAACCTCTACGGCGGTTCGGCCAATGCCGGCCTCCTCCACCGCATCTGCGCCGGCATCACCTTCGTCTACTTCGGTTCGGCACTTTACATGAGCGTACACTTCCTCTTCATCCGGAAGGACATCAAGGGGAACTTCCTCCAGCGGCTGTTCGGGCCCGATTCCCTCTGCCCCAACTTCCGCGATATCAGGGATGTCACCGGCATGGTCCGCTGGTTCCTCTTCCGGGGGCCGAAGCCGACCTTCGAACGCTGGACCTACTGGGAGAAATTCGACTTCATCGCCGTCTTCTGGGGTATGTTCGCCATCGGCGGCTCCGGGCTGATGCTCTGGTTCCCCGAGTTGTTCGGCGCCTTCCTGCCGGGCTGGATGTTCAACGTGGCGACCATCGTCCACTCCGACGAAGCACTGCTGGCCACCGGCTTCATCTTCTCGGTCCACTTCTTCAACACCCATGGCCGCCCGGAGAAGTTCCCCATGGACTTCGTCATCTTCAATGGCCAGATATCCAAGGAAGAGATGATCGAAGAGCGTGGCGACCAGTGGAAACGGTATGAGGAAGACGGCATTACCGAGAAATTCCGCGCCAAGCACACCAGCGGGATAATGTACGACTTCTTCGTCAAGGGCTTCGGCTTCCTGGCCCTCTTCACCGGCCTCACCCTGCTGTTCCTCATGATCTATGCCTTCGTGGCGGGTGGTTCCCACTAACATCCGGCCTGTCAGATGAAAACCAAGGGGGGGTGCCATAACGGCACCCCCCCTTTTTTTGCTGATGTTCCTTCCCGCGACATGCCTGGCACCCCGTAAGGTTCCGGAACCTCCCTGCATGCCAGGCACTCCCAACCCACCGTTATTCCTCGGCTTTGTAGGTCTTTTCCTACCCCTTGTAAGACCAAGGATTAGTAAACGCACTCAAATGCACTTACCATTTAATTCAAGTGTCTTAGGGCAAAAACAGACATTACACTAATTTTGTATCTTAAACCAGGTGCTAGACTACATTAGGAATCGCGAGCAATCAGGCACTTAGAAGATGTGCACCGTCGAACCGGCCATGAAAACACCCTGCTGACGTGCGAACGCTCGGCATAGTTAGTATGTGGGAATTCAGGGCGACCTCCAAAACCGGCCACGCAGGTAAAACAACCCTGTCTCTATACGGGGCAGGAGGTTTATGAAAGGAGGAAGCAATGCAAAAGCGATCGAAGTTAGCCTCCGTAATCTGCCCGCTTCTCCTTGCGGCAACTGCCGGGATTGCCGGCGCCAGCACCCTGGTGCCACAGGCGGCCCTGCCGGGGGGGTGTATTCCGCAGTTCGCCGTAAACCTGCCGGTCTTCGGCCCGGCAGGACCGATTCCCCGGGTGAACGCCTTGAAGTACAAGAACATCACCGTCACCATGGAGGAGACCGCACAGGCGGTCTTGCCGACCGACACGGCCCTCTACAACGCACAATACTATGACGCGTTTGCCGGTTCGTTCCTCAACTGTCCGGCCCCAGCTGATCTCAACATTCAGCCGACCCGAGTATGGGCCTACGGAATAGCGGATACCAAAACGGGCAAAACACTCGCGCCTGCCAACTGGCCGGCGGTGACCGTGGAAGCGAAACGCGGGGTCCCGACGACGCTGACCTACAAGAACGTGCTCCCCAGGTTCGGCGATCCGGTTACCATTAACGGTGTGGAGACAACCGGTCTCGTCCAGGGTCTGGTCACGGTCGACCAGACCATCGACTGGGCCGACCCCCTCGGCGACGCGGCGTTAAACGGCTGTACCATGTTCCCGCAGGACCCGACCAACGTCTTTGCCACCAACGCAAACCTTAATCCTTACTGCAACACGCCATACCAGGGATCCCCACCCGCAGTTGCCCACCTCCATGGCGGAGAGAGTTCATCGTTTGTCGATGGCGGCCCACTGCAATGGTTCACCCCGGACGGCCATAAAGGGAAGGATTACTACACCCAGTTCAATGCCGGTACCGGCAGCTCCGTCTTTACCTATGACAATTCCCAGGAGCCCGGCACCCTCTGGTTCCACGATCATGTCATGGGGCAGACCCGGACCAACGTCTACAGCGGCATGGCGGCGTTCTATTTCCTGCGCGACCCCTCGCACGAGCCCATTCGGCTTCCGGACGGCCCCTATGAAATTGAAATGGCCATCCAGGACCGCCAGTTCGACACCAACGCCCAGCTGTTCTTCCCCGACGGCAGCGGCGCAGGGTGTGGCTCCGGCCTGCCGGGCGACCCCTGTCTGAACGGCGGCCCCCCCAATCCGCTGAACCATCCGTTCTGGATTCCGGAATTTGCCGGAGACGTGGCCATCGTGAACGGCGCCCCCTGGCCGAAGCTCAATGTGGAACCGCGGCGCTACCGCTTCCATCTCCTGGACGGCTCCAACGCCCGCTTCTACAACCTCGATTTCGGCCCTGCAACCGTCTACGTGGTCGGCGCTGACGACAGCTATTTCAACAAACCGCTCAGACCTGCGAACGGCACGATATTCCTCGCTCCCGGCGAGCGTGCCGACGTGATCGTCGACTTCACAAGACTGGCAGGTCAGACCATCACGGTCACCAACGATGCGCCGGTCCCGTTCCCGTCGGGGCTTTCACCCGTACCGTATGTCGACCCACTGAATCCTGCCTGCGACCCGGTTACCCACATCTGCCCTGCCGACCAGCCGCAGATGGCGAGCATCATGCAATTCGTGGTCGGCACGTCCCTCTCTTCCAAGGACAGGAGTTGCGACCCGCGAATCGACTGCCGCAGGCCGAACCCGATAATCAGGCTGACCGACGGCAAGGGGAATATTGCCAGCAATGTCACGATTGACAAAAAACGCCAGTTTATCCTGAAGGAATTCGAGGGCCCGGGCGGGCCACTCATGGTGTTCGTCAACAATACCCAGTTCATGGGTACCATGTCCCCCGGTGTCGATGCAGGCCTCTTCCCTGACGGCATCACCGAAGTGCCGCAGCAGGGTTCCGTCGAAGAGTGGGAGATCATCAACCTGACGATGGATGCGCACCCGATGCATACCCATCTGGCACAGTTCCAGATCCTGAACCGGCAGCCATACGACATTGACGGAACCATGGGGTCTGGTATAGCTGGCGGGTATCTGGGGGCCTGGAATGCGGCGTTTGGCAGCGACCCGACCATGGCAGCGCTCTTCCCCGGCTGTACGGCCGGCCAGTTCTGCCCCGGCTACGGTCCGCCGCTTCCTTACCAGGTTCCCAATGCCGACGGCGCCCTGGGGGGGAACCCCGCCATAAGTCCTTACCTGATCGGCACGGCCACGCAGCCAGCCCCGGAAGAATCTGGCTGGAAGGACACGGCGAAAGCGTACCCGGGTCAGGTTTTGAGATTCCTCATCCGGTTCACCCCCACGTCCGTCCCGGTAACCCCCAAATCGACGATGGGACAAAACCTTTACCCCTTCGATCCGACTGCAGGCCCCGGCTATGTCTGGCATTGCCACATCGTGGATCACGAGGACCAGGACATGATGCGGCCGTACAGGGTCAGCAAGTAATACCTGCCAGCCTTCAGAGGGTCGCTTAACGGCGGCCCTCCTTCTTCTACCGCTGAGTGAAATTCACATCCAATCCTGACCGGAGAATGCAGATGATAAGGCTGATGACGATTGTTGCGGTTTTAGTTTTGACGGTTGCTGTCTGCCGCGCGGAGGAAAGGGCTCCTCTGGCTGACAAGAAGGCAAAGGACAGCTACAGCCTTGGCTACGATTTCGGCAACAACCTCAGGACGCAGGAAGTCAACCTGGATGAAAACGTACTCATCACTGCTATCCACGAAGCGCTCGAGGGTAAAGCGCCCGCGATGAAACCCGATGAGATGCGGGACAACCTGAAACAGCTGCGCAAGGAGGTGTTGATCCGCTACAACCTGCGCAGCAAGCGGCAGGCTGCGAATACCAAAGAAGAAGGGACGAAGTTTCTCGCCGTCAACAAGTCAAAGGAAGGAGTGACCACCCTTCCCAGCGGTCTGCAGTATGCGGTGCTGAAAGAGGGGGACGGTCCCCGCCCCCAGGCGTCGGACCGGGTGAAGGTGAACTACCGGGGGACGCTGGTTGACGGCACTGAATTCGACAGTTCGTTCGGCCCGAGCGGGCCGGCTACCGTCAGGGTCGACGACGTGATCAAGGGGTGGACCGAAGCGCTTCAGCTCATGAAAACGGGTGCGAAATGGCAGCTCTTCGTCCCTGCCGAACTTGCCTACGGTACGCGGCAATTCGGCCGCATTCCCCCCAACAGCACCCTTATTTTCGAGGTCGAACTGCTCGCCATCGAAAGGGAAGCTGATTCCAGGGGAGTCGAACAGAAACCGGCGACGGAGAACTGAAACGGCATGGCCGCCGCTCGCAACACACTCCACGTGCGGTCTGGAGGCGTTGATTGAGACCAATTCTTGCAGCTTTTCTCATGCTGGTGATAGCAGTGAACACGGCTGCTGCATTCAGCAACATTCAAGATATAGCCGCCGGGTCCGCCCACACGGCCGCCTTGCATTACAATGGAACGGTCTGGGCCTGGGGGGACAATTATTACGGCCAGCTCGGCGACGGCACAACCACGGAGCGGCACGCTCCGGTGCGGGTTACGGGACTTGCCGGCATAACTGCCGTTGCAGCAGGAGATTATCATACCGTTACCCTGAAAAGCGACGGAACGGTCTGGACCTGGGGAGACAACTACTGTGGCCAGCTCGGTGACGGTACGGCTACGGAACGCCAATCACCGGTCAAGGTGACGGGCCTTGCCGGGGTGACCGCCATAGCCGGAGGGGATGCGCATACCGTTGCCCTGCGAAATGACGGGACAGTCTGGGACTGGGGTGACAACTTTTACGGCCAGCTCGGCGACCGAACGGTCACGGAGCGCCATACTCCGGTCCAAGTGGCAGGACTTTCCGGAGTGGTCGCCATTGCAGCAGGATATGGTTATACCGTTGCCCTGAGAAATGACGGGACGGTCTGGACTTGGGGTATCAACTCTTATGGACAGCTTGGTGATGGAAAAACTATTGAACGCCATGCCCCGGTCGAAGTGACAGGCCTTACCGGGGTGGTTGCCATTGACGCGGGATGGTCTCACACGGTTGTTCTGAAAAACGACGGGACGGTCTGGGCCTGGGGGGACAACTACTATGGCCAGCTTGGCGACGGGTCGACTATAGAAAGCCATGTTCCGGTCCAGGTTGCAGGCCTTGCCGGTGTAATCAACATTGCCGCGGGGGGCGTCCACACGATTGCCCTGAAAAACGACGGAACGGTCTGGGCCTGGGGGGATAACTATTATGGCCAACTGGGCGACGGGTCGACAGCAGAAAGCCATGTTCCGGCCGACGTGACGGGCCTTGGCGGGACGAGTGCCTTAGCCGCGGGAGATTTACATACGGTTGCCCTGAAAAGCGGCGGGACGGTCTGGGCCTGGGGTGACAATTATTTTGGTCAACTCGGCGACGGGACGACGACCCAACGCCTTTCCCCAGTACCAGTGATCACGCTTGCGCAACCTGCCAGGATCGGAATCTTCAGTGATGGCTACTGGTATCTTGACACGAACCGGAATTGGGCATGGGACGGTACCACCATCGATCACCTCGGCATTTTCGGCCTTGGCATTGCCGGAGCGATTCCCGTGACCGGTGACTGGAACAATGACGGCACAACCGAGATCGGGGTGTTCGCGGACGGCATCTGGTACCTCGACATGAACGGCAACGGCCAGTGGGATGGAGAAGGGATCGATGTTCGTGGCATCTTTGGTATCGGCGTACCCAATGCCAGGCCGGTCACAGGAGACTGGAACGGCGACAGCAAGACCAAAATCGGAATTTACGCGGATGGCATCTGGTACCTCGATACGAACCAGAACTGGACTTGGGACGAAGGGGTGGATATTCGAGGTCTGTTCGGTGTCGGCCTTCCCGATGCCAAGCCGGTGACGGGGGACTGGAACGGCGACGGTATCACCGAGATCGGCGTGTATAGTGAAGGCAGCTGGTATCTGGACAGGAACAGGAACTGGAGTTGGGATGGCGTTCCCCCAGACACCTATGGCGTATTTGGCGCCGGTCTCCCGAACGCGCTCCCGGTGACCGGTGACTGGAACGGCGATGGCATCACTAAAATCGGGATATACAGCGACGGAAACTGGTATCTTGACAAGAACAACAGCTGGGACTGGAACGGTGAGCCGACGGACACCCATGGAGCCTTCGGCACCGGCCTCCCCAACGTGGTTCCCGTAGTCGGAAACTGGTGAGGACTAAAGTCAAAAGGGGTTATGCCTCAAGGCATAACCCCTTTATTGTATTGGTGGAGATGAACGGGATCGAACCGTCGACCTATGCGTTGCGAACGCATCGCTCTCCCAGCTGAGCTACATCCCCTCGAACAATCATACGCCACCCGCAGGATCCGTTCCCCGCGAGGATTTGTATTTTATACCTCAAACCGTTCCGCAAGCAAAGCAAAATCTCTCAGACGTTCAGCGGCAGAAGCACCGAGAAGGTGGCACCCTTTCCCGGCTGGTTATCAATCTGGATTTTACCCCCGTGATTCAGGATGATCCGGTTGGAAATAGGGAGCCCCAGGCCGGTTCCGGTCTCCTTGGTGGTGTAAAACGGGTTGAAGATGTTGTTGAGCACTTCAAAGGGAATTCCCCCCCCCGTATCGGCGACCTTCACCGCCACGGCCCGTTTCCCCCCCAATCGGGCGGGAGCGACCGTGATCGTCAATTCTCCCCCCTCTTTCATGGCTTCCTGCGCGTTGAAGAAGAGATTGAGGAATACCTGCTCCACCTGCTTGCAATCGGCCATCAGTGAAATCGGTCTCCGGGGGTAGTTCCTGACGATCTGTATGCGACTCTCTTCGAATGCCAGAACCACCACCGCCAGCGCATCCTCGATGATGTCGGTGATACAGCAACAGCTGTAGCAGATAGTGGTTTTCCTGGTGAACGAAAGGATTTCGGTCAACATCTTTTCCAGCCGGAGGACTTCCCGGACTATGGTGTCGGCATATTCCCATTCGGGGCTCTTTTCCGGCAGCTTTCGCTCCAGACGCCGGGCAAATCCCCCGATCGACACCAATGGTCCCTTCAACTCATGGGCAATTCCCGCCGCCATCTCGCCAATGGTCGCCAGGCGCTCTCCCTGGATCAGCCTCTCCTGTGCCTCACGCAGGCTGCGATTGGCGTCCTCGATCCGGTTGTAGAGAATCGAATTCTCAATCGCCATCCCCGCCTGGTTGGTGAAGAGCTGCAGGAATCGCAGGTTCTCCTGGCTGATGGGACGGTCGCTTATCCCGTTGTCGATCACCATAACACCGACAACCTCTTCCCTGGCGATAAGGGGTGCCGACGCAAAGGATGTTATGCCAAAGCGCCGGACGAACTCACGGTCCACGCGCTTCTCGGTGGCGACATTCGGCACGAAGACAAGGCGTTTTTCGAGTACCGCCCGTGTTGAAATATTTTTTGCCCTGTTCAGTTCAAGGCGAATCGACCTGACCTGGCGGCTGAAATCGGCATCCCGTTGCCGGGCAATATCTTCGTCGGTTATATCCCAGCGACTCCCCAGCAGGTCGCCAAGGTCCGCCAACGGTTTATGGAGATCAGCCGACGTCTCGCGGGTAACGCCGAGCATCCCCTGCATGACGCCGGAGCGCTTGTTGATGAGAAACAGCATGGCCCGGTCGAAAAAAGGATTATCGCCGACGGTCAGGGCGGTAAGGATGAGATGAATCAGCTTGTTGAGCCGGATCGTGGAGAGCATGGTGTTGCTGATCCGGTAAAGGAAAGAAAGTTCCTTCAGCTTCTTGTCGTTTTCGACACTCAGGCTGAGCATCTGCTGGTAATTGGCAGAGCCGGTCAGCGCATTGGAAATGAGCATGGCCATGCTCTCGAACAGTTCCCGGTCTTCCTCGTCCAGATTCTGGCGGGGACCGTTTGGCTCCTTCTTGCCAAAAAAAGTCAGGCTCCCCATGGCTCTGGATTCAAAAACCAGTGGCACGCAGATATACGAAAGGGGAATGTCTTCGTTGCTGACCAGATCCCGGGTCAGAATGGGTACTCCGCTGGCCTGGGCCCTGGCCGAGCAGTCCAGCTCTATGTCAAGCAGGGTCCGCAGGACGGGGCGGAAGCGCGTGCGGCACTTTCGGTAGATTCCTCCCGGCATCCCCCCCTTTCCGTTCAGGCGGAGCAGAGTACAGCAGGCACCGGCATAGGCATGACTTGCATTGAGAATAAGAGGAATGAGGGAGCGGGGAGGGGCTGACTTGTTGAGGAGCTGCCCCAGTTCGCTCAGGATGGACAGATTCCTGACACGGCGGGCAGAACCGGCTGCCATCCGCAACCCCTGCATGACACCGGCCACCACCACCGGAACATCCTCCATCGCCACCATCACTTCAGCAGGCGAGATGGCGCCGTCGTCCATACCGAGAGCCATCACACCGTACAGCCGGCCTGACGAGAGTACCGGCAGTGCCATAATGTGATCGCTGGTCTCCTGCAGGGCTTCGGCGGGGTGACATGAAGCGGCGCGATCGTGCACGAACGATTTCAGGGTGGCACACCGCCCGGCAATCCCTTCGCCTACCGGGACTGGCTCAGCGGCGGGCAGGCCAGCCCCCGTGCTTGCTGCCAGCAGGGACAGGACGCGCTGATCGTCGTCAAGGGTGTAAATTGCACACGAGGAAATGGGGAGGGTTTGTTCTACCGTTTGGGCAAGGGATTTCAATCTTGCCGGATAGGAGAGAGTGGCAGAGTTGGCTATCCTTACCGCGCGACTCAGCAGGTTATATCGGTCCAGATCGGCCATGAGTACTCCGGAAGCGCCCCGCTGCGAGGGGAAGGCACGGCAATGAGGCGTTTCAGGGCACTTTTTCGCGCTTTTCTTCCTCGATCTTGCAATCGATGCAGAGAGTCGTTACCGGCCGGGCCTTGAGTCTTCCCTCGCTGATATCCTCGCCACACGTCTCGCAGGTACCGAAAGTACCTTCATCGATCCGCTCCAGGGCCTCCCTGATCTTGTTGATCAGCTTCCGTTCCCGGTCCCTGATACGCAACTCGAAATTGCGGTCCGATTCCTGGGTGGCCCGGTCATTCGGATCGGGGAAATTGGTGTTGTCCGCCGTCATCTCCGATACTGTCTTGCCGGCCTCACCCAGAAGGGTGCGCATCTCTTCCAACAGTATGCCCCGGAAATATTCCAGTTTTTCTGCGTCCATATAAGCTCTCCGTAGGTATATAAATCCTTTTAATATTAAGAAAATATCTTCGTCAAGTAAAGGAAAATTTTCCTGCACGGGAGGGGATTGCCTCCTCAGAAGAGCTTTTCCAGTGCCTCCTCGACCGATTTCACCCCGACCAGCTCCAATCCCTTTACCCCCTTCACCTGCTTTACGTTCCCCGCAGGCATGAGACAGCGGCTGAAGCCGAGCTTGGCGGCTTCCCTGGCCCGCACCTCCGGCTGGGTAATCCCCCGGACCTCCCCCGCAAGGCCAACCTCGCCAAGCATTATGGTATGGGGTTCTACCGTCTTGTCCAGATGGCTTGAGGCGACCGCCACCACCATCCCCAGGTCGGCGGCCGGCTCGTTCAGCCTGACTCCTCCGGCAACATTGAGAAAGATATCCTGTCCCGCCAGACTCAATCCCACCTTCTTCTCCAGCACGGCAACGAGAAGCGCCAGCCGGTTGTGGTCAACGCCGATGGTGGTCCGGCGGGGAACACCGAAGGATGACGCGGTTACCAGGGCCTGCAGTTCGACGAGCAGGGGACGGCTCCCCTCCAGCGTCGCCACCACGACCGATCCTGAAACCCCCAGGGGACGCTCGGCAAGGAACAGCTCGGACGGGTTCTTCACCTCGCACAGCCCACCATCCTTCATCTCGAACACCCCGATCTCGTTGGTGGACCCAAACCGGTTCTTTACCGCCCGCAAAATCCGGAAGGGGTGGCCGGCATCCCCTTCGAAATAGAGGACGGTGTCCACCATGTGCTCCAGCACCCGGGGACCTGCAATGGAGCCATCCTTGGTTACATGGCCGACGATGAAGACGGGGATGCCGCTCCCCTTGGCCAGCATCATGAGACGGCCTGCCACTTCGCGAACCTGGCTCACGCTCCCCGGGGCCGATTCCAGGGCGGACGTGAATACCGTCTGGATCGAATCGACCACCAGCACCGCCGGTTTCACGCGGTGGACCTGGGTCAGGATTTTTTCCAGCATGGTCTCCGCAAGAATGAGCAGTTCCGGAGCCTGCACCTTCATGCGGGCACCGCGCATGCGTATCTGCCGGGGGGATTCCTCTCCGGAGACGTA
This sequence comes from Geomobilimonas luticola, assembly GCF_018476905.1. Taxonomy (GTDB): domain Bacteria; phylum Desulfobacterota; class Desulfuromonadia; order Geobacterales; family Geobacteraceae; genus Geomobilimonas; species Geomobilimonas luticola. Next base: position 729,188 of record NZ_JAHCVK010000001.1, on the reverse strand, counting down.
GAGGACACTGCCGAGAGACCTGGCAAGATGGTCGGTGGCCTGGAGAAGCAGGGTTGACTTCCCGATCCCCGGATCACCCCCCACCAGGACCAGCGAACCTTCCACCAGTCCGCCGCCGAGAACCCGGTCGAATTCGGCGATACCACAGGTATGGCGGCGCTCGGGTTCGCCACCCGCCTGGCTGATGGAAACGGGAGGTACTGAAACGCCCGCGGTCGTATCGGTACCGTCACGACCGACGATCTCTTCCGCCAGGCTGTTCCATGAACCGCAGTCCGGGCACTTGCCAAGCCATTTGGCCGACTGATAGCCGCATTTTTGGCAGGTATACAGGGTTTTCGTCTTCAAGGGCGCCTCGTTACCATGTTTGTCCGGATAGTATCCCCTTTGCCCCCCCCTGTCAACAGCGGCAGACGGCAAGAAAATCCCGGGAACGATGCATAAAGTTTGACAAAGTTTTCGCCACTACGATAAAATTCGCCTGTTATCCTGGGGAACACCTGTCGGCTGAAATCAGCCAAGGATCAATTATGCCCACGACCAAAGATGCATCACTCAGACTGGTAAAACCGAAGGACGACGCCGCGCACCTGCTCGGGACAGCACTCACCGACCTTCACAAGGCCCTCAAGGCCCTCAGCTTCTACCCGGCGGGGCATCCTCTCCGCGGGGAAAACCTGGGCACTGCCCATGGTTCACTGGCACGCCTGCTGGCGGGCCAGGAACTGACGCTCCATGTCTCCCGCAAGGGTTTCGTGAACAATGCCGGCGACCCCCTTCCCGACGTCAGCCCCATGGCCCAGTCACTGGCGCGGGAACTCTTCATCCGGCGCATCCAGCATCTCACGTTCATGGCCGACCTGACCGATACCGACCTGCAGTCCTTTCTCCTGCTGCTTGCCCTTGACCACCAGCAGGTCCATGCCGCCGGCGGCATGGAAAAGCTCATGTCACAGCGTGGCATCACAACCATTTGGCCCAACGAGATCGACCTCTCCGTGATCTGGCAGAAGCGGCAGGAACTGGAAGCCGTGCAGGAAGAGGCGGAGGAAGAAGGCGATGCCGGTTCCCTGGGCGAAGACCTCACGCCTCCCGAGGCCCAGGAAGAAGCCAGGGAGTACTCCCTCAACGAATTGCTGTCACTGATGAAAAAAGAATCGGACGATAACCGTTATCTCCAGTTAGCCCGGACGCTTATCGGCAAAACCGAAACCTGCAAGGGAACGGGGGATTTCGCCCCTCTTCTGCCGGTAATGCAGGGGCTCCTGGAGCAGACTGACGATCAGGGGAAAAGCACCATCCAGCGCGAATATGCAAGTTTTTCCCTGGAGCAGGTTACGGCGGGGCCGGCCACTGACTTCCTTCTGCAGCAACTGGAGCAGCGTGACCCCTCCAGCAGCGAGATGATTTACCGGGTCCTGCGGCAGTTGGGGACAAAGGTCGTGTACGTCCTCGTCCAGCGCCTCTGCATCGCCAGCAGCCTGCTTGCCAGAAAGGCGCTGGCAACCGCCATCGTCAAGATCGGACCGGCAGCCATACCTCCCTTGGTGGCGGCCCTGCAGGATGAGCGCTGGTACGTGGTGAGAAATATGGTCGCCATCCTGGGCGAAATATGCAGTCAAGAATGCGTCGGGGAACTGCAGCATGCCGTCGGTCACGCCGACCCCCGGGTCAGGAAGGAAACCATCCGCTCCCTCCTGAACATCGGCGGCAAAGAGGCAGAATCCACCATCATCGGCATGCTGGATGATCGCGACATCACCATTGTAAAGCAGGCAATCCTTTCCCTCGGCCTCATGAAAAGCCAGCTTGCGGTCCAGCCCCTCATAGGGATCGTGGCCCAGCGGGACCTGTTCATGAAATCGCTTCCCCTTAAAAAGGAGGCTATCCAAGCCCTCGGCCGTATCGGTGATCGACGGGCAACCCCCTACCTCACAGGACTTCTGCAGAGCTGGCACTGGTTTGCCTGGAGCAGATGGCAAGAGCTCAAAACTGCAGCAGCCGCAGCGCTGGGCCAACTTGGCGACGAAGCAGCCATTCCCGCCCTGAAAGCACGGATGTCCGCCGGCGGTGGTCTCGGCAGGGCATGCGGTGAAGCTGTCGATAATATCGAACGGCTGGCAGGGTAGAGGATGGGAACCATTACCCTACAGAACGCGCAGCGACTGGTCACGCTCATTTCCGGCGCAACCAAGGGGCTGCATCTCTACCCGGTGGGGCATCCGGCAATAATGCAGCCGTTGCAGGAGATTTACGCCGGCTGCCAGGGGATTCTAGCGACCAGTCCCGAAATTCGCATGGGAGTCATCGATGGTATCCTCTTCGTGGAGGAGCACCTTTTCGTCACGCCCTCCCCCGCAATGACGGAACTGGCGGACCGCTTCCTGGAAAAGGAGATCAGCGGCCTCACCATATGTCGTGGTGTATCGCGGGAGGACCTGGGTTTCCTCATATCCCTTCTGGCCCAGAAAGGCGTGTGTGGGGCCGAAATGGCGAGGAAGCTCGAAGAGCGGCAGATAACGAGCATCAAGCTGAAAGTTGCCGAAGAAGAGGCGGGAGGGGCCCTCGAAACCTACGGACAGGCCCTCGACGTAATCCGCGACGTCATAAAGGACATAGAAATGGGGAGGATCCCCAGCGGCGGCAAGGTGATCGGCGTGGTGAAGAAGCTCGTCACTCTCACCATGCAAGACCCTACCACCCTTCTCGGCCTTTCCATGATCAAGGATTACGACAACTACACCTTCAACCACAGTGTCAACGTGGGGGTTCTCGCCATGTCCCTTACCGCCTCACTCGGGTTCGACCAGGCGGGCATCGAGGAAGCGGGTATCGCCGGCTTTCTCCATGACGTCGGCAAGACGCAGGTGGACAGGCAGATACTCAACAAACCGGGCAAGCTCTCCGCCGCCGAATTCGACGAAATGAAAAAGCACCCCGAATTCGGGGCGAAAATCATCAGCGAAATGGACGGGGTAAGCCCCCAGATCGCCCAGGCTGTGCTGGGTCATCATATACGGAACAACCGGCTCGGCTATCCGGAATGGGCACGCAAGCTTCCTTTCGACACATTGAGCGAGATCATTGCGGTGGCCGACTGCTACGACGCCATCACCACCCTCAGGGTCTACCAGAACCCTCTCAACCCGAAGGCCGCCCTGGACCAGATGCGAACCCTTGCCGGCAGTTATCTTGACAGCAACATGGTACAGCGGTTTGTGGAAATGATGGGAAAATATCCGGTAGGCACCCTGGTAAGGCTCGACAACAACGAGATTGCCCTCGTCGTCAGGCCGAATCCGGCCAATCAGGAAGCGCCTATCATAAAGGTAGTGATCAATGCGGCGGGGGAAATGGTGGCCGAACCGCCCATGCTGCGACTGGTCAACGACGCGGGCAACCGGTACGCCAGCATCGTGACGGTGGTTGACCCGCTCCTGAAGAACATCGACGTGGGACGGTATCTTTAGCTGACCGGGAGTTCTCCCAGAGCGAGGGCGGCCGCCTGCCGGGTGGCGGCATGGGGAGACTGGAGCAGGGAGATGATTTTTTCTTCGCAGCCCGCGGCGCGGATTTTGCCGAGAGCGCGTGCCGCCTCGGCATCCAGCAGGCCGTCGCCGGCATCGAGAAAGGGCACCAGCAGCGGGATGAGCGAAGGGTCCCGAAAATTGCCGAGAGCGGCAATGGCCTGGGACTGAAGGGCGGGACTCGGATCCTTGAGTTTCTCCGACAGTGGCCCTTTGGCTCCGGGATGGCCGAGCCGGCCGAGGACCTCTATGGCGGCCGCCCGGATATCCTCTTCGGGCCGGGCAATACAGTAAAGGAGTGCTGGCAACGCCTTCTCCCCGCCGATCCGCCCCAATGCGTAGATGGCCTTGATCCTGGTGGCATGATCTCCCTTTTTCAGAAGATCGAGCACTTCCTCCAGACTGCCGATGCCTTCCAGCTGCTCCAGAGCGTGTGCTGCCGCGAGACGGACCTCTTCCTCGGAGTCTTTCAATAGAGCTGTCAGGGCTGTTCGCCGTTTTGCCGTCGTCACCGTTTCCATAGCAAGGGCATTATTACAAAAAATTTGCATCAACGACAACATTTATATTTCCACATGGCACACAGCCCTTAACCGTGCATGTTTTACCCACACCGGCGATTGCACGCGGGAAGGACTGACAAGAAATGATACGGGGCGTGCAATTATGCAGGTGAACATCAAGGCAGCGCTCCTGTCCGCTTTTGTTCTGCCAGGACTGGGTCAGCTCTACAAAGGAGACCGCAGGAAAGGGATTATTCTCGTCATCCTGGTGAATTTTTTCCTCCTCGCCGCCCTCTGGCTTGTCCTGCAAGGGGTTGGACAACTGGTGCTGGCTACAGGAAGCCGTAGCGGAATCGATGCGGGCAGCGTGATGGAGCAGCTGGGGCAACATTCACCAATGGCGCGGCTGCTGTTGGCAAGCTTTTTTGGTCTCTGGCTCTATGCCGTTGTCGATGCAGCCCTCGCAAAATGTAGCGACAACAGCGCAACGCGGTAATTCTACCCTGCGGAATATTGTTTTGACAAACAAGCTGCAGGTGTGCGATAAAAGTCCATTACGATGTCAGTGAAACGACGTATCGCAACGTGCCACGAAGCCTTCTGAGAGAGGCTTTCACCAGCCAAGTTGCACTGGCTTGACACGCAACCACTATGCAGCAAAACAATATTTGCAAAACCACCCCCAAATTTGACCCACGAAAAGATTGCACCTTGGAGCATTCGGGGAATCGAGGTAAGTTCATGGTATATTCTCACATTCTATCGACCGGCGGCGCAGTCCCTGAACGGATTGTCCCCAACAGTCACTTCAATTACCTGGTAGAAGATGCCGACAACTGGATACTTTCCCGTACCGGGATTCGCGAACGGCGCTTTTCAGCCGAACACGAGGCGACGTCGGACCTCGCTACCGCCGCGGCCCGACAGGCCCTGCAGCGCGCATCCATCTCCGCGGAAGAACTTGACTGCGTCATCGTCGGGACCTCAACCGCCGACATGATCCTCCCCGCAACCGCCTGCATGGTGCAGAAAAACATCGGCGCAAAGAACGCCTTCGCCTTCGACATGAACGCCGTCTGTAGCAGCTTCGTTTTCGCCGTGGAGACCGCGGACAATTTCGTGCGGTCGGGCAAGTACAAGAAGGTCCTCGTCATCGGTGCCGACACCTACTCGAAGATCCTCGATTTCCAGGACAAGACCACCTGCCCCCTGTTCGGCGACGGCGCCGGCGCCATGATCCTGGGAGCCTCGCCGGAAAAGAAGGGGATTCTGCAAAGCCTCGTCAAGAGCGACGGCAACGGCTGGGAACTGATTCAGGTCCCCTCCTCCGGCTCCCGCAAGCCGATCACCGCCGAGACCATAACCGCACGGGAGAATACATTCAAGATGGCGGGGAAAAGCGTCTTCGTCTTCGCCACCGACGTCATCCCCCAGATCATCGAGGAGCTTACCGGTCGGGCCGGCATAACCCCCGACCAGCTCGACCATATCATCCCTCACCAGGCCAACCTGCGGATCATCGACTTCATCTCCAAGAAGATGGGAATCCCCAAGGAGCGCTTCCTCCTCAACCTGGACCGCTACGGTAACACCGCCGCCGCATCCGTGGGGCTCGCTCTCGACGAAAACCTGCAGAACGGCACCATCAAGCCGGGCCAACGGGTCCTCATGATGGGCTTCGGCGGAGGCCTTTCCTGGGGGGGAATGCTGCTCCAGTTCTGACTTCCGACCCCAGCGCATTTCCGCAATAACAAGCGCAACCGGCAACGCCCGGCTGCGCTTTTTCATTTCACGCCAAGGGCCTTACCCCGGCAACCCCGTCCTCTACGGCAAGGGGTTGCAGACCGCCTCCCACCAGAAGGTCCCGGAGATCGTTGTGGGAAACCCGCTTCTTCCATCCGCCGTGGAACCGGTCGGCAGCCAGCAGTATGCCGCCCGGTTCGAGCAGTGCCACGAGGTTGGCCACCCCCTCCGTCAGTTGCCGTTTTTCGTGAAGAAGCGGTCCCCCCAGCACGCCATTGCAGACGATGATCCTGTAACCGTGGCCAGTGGCGGGAGCAGGGAGCGTCAGGTCCCCCTGCCTGAAGGAGAGGCGCTTCGCCGGAACAGCGGTCAGGAGAGGCGCCACCCGGGAACGAAATGCCGCCTGCCGTTCCGGATCATGGGGAAAGTAGCCATGGGCGGCGGAAAAGAGCTCCAGCGGCTCCAGTGTCGTACCGTCGACCCGCCAGCCCCCCCACCCGGCAACCGCTTCGTGGACAATCCGTGCAAGCTCGTACGTCCCTTCACCGGTGCCACAGGCGGCATCCAGGCACCGCACCACGCTGCCGGCAGAGAGCCGGTTCCTGGAGAGCCAGTTCCGGAGAACCGCCCCTTGCGCGGGGTAGCGGTCGAAGTCGCACCCGTAGCGGGGAGGAAGGAATATCCGCCAGAGAAAACGGCGGCGCTTCCCGTCATCAGCCATGAGTTCCCGCAGGAGCCGGCCCGGGTCGGGGTGACGGACAAGCGGCTGAAGCTGGTCGAGAAGATCGAGCCAGGTGGCCGCATTGCGGATGACAGACCCCGCCAGCACCGGTGAAACCCGCAAAGACCGTACAATCATCCGTTCAAGGGAACGCACTATCTCCGCCACAGGAAGACACTGCTCGGCGAGACTCCGCATTCCGTGGGTCAGAACAAGCCCGGGCGCCCATAGTCCGTGGGGAGAAAAGGTGGCATACAGGCTGAACATTCCGGTCAAGCGGATACTGCGTCGTTCCAGGTCATCGTCACGGAGCGGGCCGGGAACCAGCAACTGCTGCAATCCGGACTGGACAGCAGCATCATCGAACGACGGGGTGTACGGGAGCGAGGGGTGACTCATGCCGGGATTGTAGCCACAATCGGTGCCCGAAGAAAGGGGAAAATGGCAATCCGCGAAAGCTTGAGCCTTCCTGTCCAACATGCTAGAGTACGAGCCATGTCCTTTTTTGCCAGGCTCCATTTTTCGTTGCTCATTATCCGCCATGCCCTGGTTCCCGGGCAATTTCTCTCCGAACCCCCTTCACCCGGCCAAACGGGCAATCCGTTCCCGTCCCCCCGGCCGGTGTCGGCAGTGGAACTGTCCTGGCTGCTTGCCAACCCCAGCGACGCCCTGAATGACGCCGGCAAGCTTTCCCTCCTTTTCCCCGGTGCGCTTCCCCTGGCTGCACCCTTTCTCCTTTTTCGCCTGAAGCGGCTGGGTTTCTCCGCCTGCCGTGTCACCGCCGACGGGAACGGACTCACCTTGACTGCCATGCGCTAGGAAATGTTCCCACGAAAAAGGGCGGCCGGGAAATTCCCGACCGCCCTCAATTTTCCGATGGCTGCGACGACTACTTGGCAACCGGCTTATCTCCGCCGGAAGGGGGACTGAACACCTTCTGCCCCTTGAAATGGCCCATCACCTGCCGCTCCTGCTCGGTAAGGAGGACCCCCTTCTGCTCCATCCGGCGCAGGATCTTGTCCATGTCCCTCTTCTCAGCAGCAGCCGCATCGATCCGCTGCCGGTTATGACAGACGAGGCACTTCTCCTCGATCACTTTCAACTCCTGCTGGCGCAGCTTCACTCCCCGTACGTCCTCGGCAGCGACCGTTCCGGCGAGGACCGCAAGCAGCATCGCCACAGGACCCAGTATATGACTCACGCGACCCATTATTCCCTCACGTAGATGTCCTGATCGGACTTGTCCACCATCTTCATCACATGCATATACTCGTCTTCGATCATGTCGTAGTGGTTCTGGGTCTCCTTGATCACCTGCTCGAACACCTTGCGGACCAGCGGATCGATGATGTCCTTGACCAGGATGGAGTACTGGTCGATGCACGCTTTCTCTTCCTTGAGGGCGATCTCCAGTGCCTTCTGCTCGTGAACGTTCTCGTCAATAGCCTTCTCCAGAGCCAGGTAGGTGGCCGACTTCTTGTCGGGAGGGGACTCCATGTAGCTCTTCAGGTCACCGAACTCGCTCCCCTTGTAATGGTCGAAGAACGCCTTCAGATGGCCGACCTCTTCGTTGGCCAGAAGGTCGAAGACCTTTTTTGCCCGCTCATTTTTGGTGGCCGCACCAGCACGGCGATAAAAATCCATGCTGTCCTTCTCTCCCTGAATGGCCAGCTTAAGCGCCTCCTGCATCGTGTATTCTTTTCCCATGATCCGTTCCTCCCCGCATAATTAATAACACTCCGATTTTGTAAAAAGTGTATCGGAAAATAAAACAGGGTCAACGGCGGGATTATTTATTTTTGACCTCCGCCAGAAGGTCATTGACTGCCACTCCGGCCATGGTAAGACCGAAGATGGAGGGAATAAAGGAGATGCTCCCGAGGATGACCCGCCGGTGTTCGCAGGAAAAACGCTGGTCGTCCTTGTTGGGACAGATGCAGTCTCCCTTGCAGCCGGCATCTTGCATCTTCGGCGCCCGGAACTCCTCCAGGGAATAGACCACCTTCACCCCCCGTTCGACCCCTTCCTTGCGCAGCAGTTTCCGCACCGACCGGGCCATCCGGCACTTGCTCGTTTCGGCGATGTCCCCCACCCGCACCAGGGTCGGGTCCAGTTTCATGGCCGCCCCCATGCTGGAGACGATGGAGATCCCCCGCCGTCGGCAGCTTGTGATGAGGTGGATCTTGCTGGTGAAGTGATCGATGGCATCGAGGACGTAGTCGTAGTGGTCCGCCAGAAGCAGGTCGCTGCTTTCCCCACTGTAGAACTCCCGGTGGGGAATGATCTCGGCAGCCGGGTTGATGCGGCGCAGGCGCTCCGCCATGACCTGGACCTTGGGGTGCCCGACGGTGCCGTCCATGGCATGGAGCTGGCGGTTCACGTTGGTGAGACAGATATCGTCGAAATCGACGAGGACGAGCCGGCCGACCCCCGCACGGCAGAGGGCCTCGGCGGCATAGCTCCCCACCCCCCCCAGGCCGAACAGGGCAACGGTGGAATTCTTCAGCTTTTCCAGCCCCTCGGGGCCGATGAGAATTTCAGTGCGGGAAAAACGATGCAGATTGGACATGATCGAAACCTTTTGCAGGGGCGCTGCTTGCCGCCCCAATGTTGAGAAATGTAATGGTCGCCGTACTATTGCAGCTTAAACACCTTCCGGGCATTGGCGGTCGTCACCGCCGCCACCTCCCCAAGGGGGACCCCCTTGATCTCCGCCACCCTCCTCGCGGTCTCCGGGAGAAAGGCCGGCTCATTGGGCCGCCCCCGATGCGGCTCCGGCGTCATGTCCGGGGCATCGGTCTCCAGGACAAGATGGTCAAGGGGAGTCCTGCGTACCACCTCGACCGGCCGGACGGCATTCCCGTAGGTGACCGTCCCGGCAATGGAGATGAGGAAGCCGAGACCAATGCACTCTGCGGCGATTTCCGGACTGCCGGAAAAGGCGTGCATCACCCCCCCGACCCGCCCGGCCCCCTCTTCCCGCAGGATACGAAGCAGGTCCTGAAAGGCCCGACGGCAATGGATCAGCACCGGCAGTCCGTGACGGATTGCCAGCCGGAGCTGGGCACGGAATGCCCGCTGCTGGGCGTCCCGTGATACATCGTACGTGTAGTCGAGACCGATCTCGCCGATTGCGACAGCCTTGCAGGCAAGCGTCTCCAACTGGTGCAGCTCCCCGTCACTGCATCGCTCCGCATGCATCGGATGGATGCCGGGAGACGCAAGGATGCGGGAATCACCGGCGGCAAGCGTCATGATGTCGTCCCATCCCTCCGGCGCCACCCCCGGCACGACGAAGCGCTCCACCCCTGCTGCGGCCGCTGCAGCCAGGACATTCCCGAGACGGTTACGAAGAGAGGGGTCGTCGAGATGACAGTGGGTGTCGATGAACATGAGAAAATGTACCATTTCGGGGCAAAAAAATGAAAGGGGTTTCTCTCGGGCAAACGGCAGTTTTCTGTTGCGATTTTGCCCCCCCCGTGTCATTATTTCTCTCACGGCGAAGACCTCCTCTTCGCCGTTCTTGTGTCTTCTACATCATGAAGGGTGAGTGCCTCGTGGAGCGAATGTGCCCGAGAGCCAGCCAATGTAGGCGAAATTGAGCAGAGCCGGCCGAATGGCCGGCGCGAAATAAGCCGTACAGCGGCAGTCGAGGGGACTCTGAGCGGAACGGGGCGCTCGCCCTTCACACACTCTTTACGATTCAAACGAAATAAATGGAGCAGAGCAGTGATCAAGCACAACCAGCAGGAAATCGACCGCCGGCGCACCTTCGCCATCATCAGCCACCCGGACGCGGGTAAGACCACCATCACCGAAAAACTCCTCCTGTTCGGCGGAGCCATCCAGCAGGCCGGCGAGGTCCGGGCTCGCAAGGCGGCCCGCCACGCCACCTCCGACTGGATGGAGATGGAAAAACAGCGGGGCATCTCCGTCACCTCGTCGGTCATGAAGTTCACCTACCGGGATTACGAGATCAATCTCCTGGACACCCCTGGTCACAACGACTTCTCCGAAGACACCTACCGCACCCTCACCGCCGTCGACTCGGTCCTCATGGTCATCGACTCGGTGAAGGGGGTTGAAAGCCAGACCAAGAAGCTCCTGGAGGTCTGCCGGCTCCGCCACACCCCGATCATGACCTTCATCAACAAGCTGGACCGGGAAGGGCGCGAGCCCCTCGATCTCCTGGACGACATCGAGAGCACCCTCAACATCCAGTGCGCCCCCATGACCTGGCCGGTGGGGATGGGAAAGCGATTCCGCGGCACTTACCACCTCTACAGCAAGGAACTGACCTTCTTCGATCCGGCGGCCGACCGCGGGACCGGCCAGATCGAGACGGTGAAGGGACTGGACGACCCGCGCCTCGACGAGCTTCTGGGCTCCCAGGTGGAGGAGCTCCGGAACGACGTGGAACTTCTGGAGGGGGCGGCCCACCCCTTCGAGCAGGAGGCGTACCTGGCAGGTCTGCAGACACCGGTCTTCTTCGGCAGCGCCATCAACACCTTCGGCGTGCAGCAACTCCTGGACACCTTCATCGAGCATGCTCCGGCGCCGCTTCCCCGTGAGACCGAGAGCCGGGTCGTTTCCCCTTACGAAGAACCGTTCTCCGGCTTCACCTTCAAGATCCAGGCGAACATGGACCCGGCCCACCGCGACCGGATCGCCTTCTTCCGGATCTGCTCCGGGAAGTTCACCCGCGGCATGAAGGTCCGGCACAACCGCCTCGGCCGGGAGGTGCAGATCGCCAACGCCACCATATTCATGGCCCAGGACCGGACCAACGTGGACGAGGCCTACCCCGGCGACATCATCGGCATCCACAACCACGGCACCATCAAGATCGGCGACACCTTTACCCAGGGTGAGGAGTTGAAGTACACCGGCATCCCCAACTTCGCGCCGGAGCACTTCCGCAAGGTACGGCTCCTCGACCCGATGAAATCAAAGGCCTTGGAGAAGGGGCTCGTCCAACTGGCCGAAGAGGGGACCACCCAGGTCTTCCGCCCCCTCATGGGGAGCGACTGGATAGTAGGCGCCGTGGGGCTCCTCCAGTTCGACGTGGTCATGCACCGCCTGGAGCACGAATACAACGTGAAGGCCACCTACGAGCCGGTCAGCTACGTCACCGCCCGCTGGGTAACCGGCGAGAAGAAGAAGCTGGAGGAGTTCGAAAAGAGAGAAGCCATGAACCTTTACCGGGACGGGGAAGGGAACCTCGCCTACCTGGCGGGGAGCCAGTGGCGGCTGGACAATACCATGGACAACTGGAAGGAGCTGCAGTTCCACGCCACACGTGAGCATAATTAGGGAAACAGTTCTTCAGGACATTTAAACGCAGATATACGCGGTGTTGAACCTTCAGAGGTTAACCCGAAAAGTTGTCCTGCAGATTTCCGCTGTATCAGTTTCAGCGTTAATCCGTCTTGATCCGCGTCATCCGCGTTCAATTGCCGTTTAAGCCCTCCACTTCGGAGGGCTTTTTCGTTGTCCCGCTACACCCCCCGCAGCAGCCACCACCAGACCGGCAGGGTGACGAAGGAGAGGGGAATGCCGATGCCGAGCATGAGGGTGACGAGGGGGGGATTGAGGTCGTGGTCCACGGCGATGATCCCTGCCGTGATCATGGGGGCCATGGCCGCCTCGAAAAGGGTGACCTGCATCACCGTGCCGCTTCCCCCGAAAAGACCGACGAACAGAAGGGTGAGGAGGGCGGGACCGAGGACCAGCTTGTAGAGGAGACCGAGGGAGAGGGGCTTGAGCTCCCCCCGGATGTGGCTCAGGCGGAGCTGGAAGCCAACGGAGGCAAGGGCCAGGGGGGTAAGGGTGTCCCCCAGCTTCTGCAGGATGAGGGGGAGCCAGTCGGGAAAGGGGACAGGGATGAGGAGAAAGGCGAGGACCAGCGCCTGGAACGGAGGGAAGAGGAGTATCTTCCGCGCCATAAGGCGGGGGGAGAGATCTCCGGAGGAGTAGACCGTCGCCACCACGATGCCGAGGGTGGAAAGGACGAGAAAGGACCCGAGCTGGTCGGCGATGAGCCCGATCCCGAGGAATTCCTTGCCGTAGTAGGCCTCGATCATGGGAAGCCCGACGAAGGAGGTGTTCCCCAGCCCCCCCACGAGCATGAGGGCGCCGGTGGTACCCCGGGAAAGACCCGCCAGTCTGCCGATAGCCCGGAAAAAGAGAACGCCGGCGCCGAACAGGCACCAGGCCATGGCCGCGGTATAAAGGAGGGACGTATCCAGGTGGAGCCGGTGGATATGGAGGAGCGCCAGGGCAGGGAGGGAGATGTGGATGATGAAGCCGTTCAGAACCGCAGGGGTGGCTGTCGGAAAGCGGCCGGTCTTCTGGAGAAAGATGCCGGCACCGAAACAGACGACGAGCAGTATCACATTGACCATTACAGCGACGTTCCCCTGCTCTCCCGCTCGATCTTGTCCACCACGCAGTAAATCCCGCCGCTTTTCAGCCCCGGCTTGAAGCAGCCGTTGCAGGAGATACAGCGGGCGCGGGATTCGTCACCCCCCTGCCAGCGGCGGGGAAGGCCCGGCTCGCGGATGAAGGGGCGCGCCATGGAGACGTAGTCCGCCTCCTCCCGCCGGACGATCCCCTCGACGATCCCGTAGGAGCGGAGCCCACCCACCACCATGACCGGGCAGGAGACCGTCTGCTTGATCCGGTAGGCGAGGGAGAGGTTGTAGGCCTCCTGCTCCCGGGTCTCGATCCCCTGCCGGACCGGCGTCTCCTCACCGGAGGCGGGGGTGCCACCACTCACCTCGATGGCATCGACCCCCTCCTCGTCCAGGAGGCGGGCCGCCACCAGCGCGTCGTCCAGCGTGAGTCCGCCGGCAAGGTTGTCGGCACCGTTGAGCTTGACCAGCACCGGGAATTCCTTGCCCACCGCCCGCCGGACGCTCCGGTAGACTTCCATGAGGAAACGGCAGCGGTCTTCCACGCTTCCGCCGTAAGTATCCGTCCGCCGGTTGGTGAGGGGGGAGAGGAACTGGTTGATGAGATAGCCATGGGAGGCATGGAGCTGGACAGCATCGAAGCCGTATTCTTTGGCCCGGCAAGCCCCTTCGGCGAAAAGCGCCACCAGTTCAGCGATGTCGTCACAAGAGAGCTCGGCCGGTTCCTCCGGATACTGGTCCACCTTGATTGCCGATGGTGCCACCGGCTGCGTGCCGATGGCCTTGGAGCTCGTCTGCCCCCCCACGTGGACCATCTGGAGACAGAGCTTCCCCCCCTCCTTATGGACCGCATCGGTAAGGGCGAGCATGTCGGTGGCGAAACTGTCCGTATGGATGCCGAGCTGGCCGGGAAGCTGTTTGCCGTCGGGGCGGATAAAGGCGTAGCCGGTGATGATGAGACCGACTCCTCCCCGTGCCAGGGTACCGTAGTAGGCGGCGAGCTTCGCCGTCGGCCGGCCGTCATCCTCGCACATCCCCTCCCAGGTGGCGGAGCGGACCAGCCGGTTCTGCAGCAGCATGCCGTTGAGCCTGGTTTCGTCGAACAGTTTTCTCATAGCCATTTTCTCCCCTATGGCCGCCAGCAGCCCGGAGGTCCTGCTCACATACAGGAACCCTCTCCCAGCTTGTGCACCTTGATCAGGTTGGTCGAGCCCCGCAGTTCGATCGGCACCCCCATGGTGATAACTACCACGTCCCCCATCTTGAAACCGGCAGCCAGCAGGGTCTCTTCCACGGCCTCGATCTGCTGGTCCGTTCCCGACATGCTCCCGACATGGAAGGTCTGCACCCCCCAGTAGAGGGCCAGACGCTGCTCGATCTCCAGGAAGGGGGTGAAGGCGAAAATCGGCAGCTGGGGACGGAACTTGGAGATAAGAGCGGCGGTACTCCCCGACTGGGTGAAGACCACCAATGCCCGGGCCTTCAGGGTCGCCGCGGCGTGGCAAGCCGCCTCCGCCACCGCCTCGGCAATGCTGTACCGACGCGCCCCCGAACCGGCAGGGGGGAGGACCAGGCCGGTGCTCTCCACGTCCCGGGCCACCCTGACCATGGTCCGGACCGCCTCAACCGGGAACTGTCCCGAGGCGGTCTCGCCGGAGAGCATGACCCCGTCGGTGCCGTCGAGGATGGCGTTGGCCACGTCGGAGGTCTCGGCACGGGTCGGCCGCGGATGGTTGATCATCGATTCCAGCATCTGGGTGGCGGTGATGACCGGCTTGCCGGCGGCGTTGCAGGCCTGGATGATCTTCTTCTGGATGAGGGGAACCCGTTCCGCCTCGATCTCCACCCCCAGGTCCCCCCGGGCCACCATCACCCCGTCGGTCACCTTGAGGATCGCCTTGAAGTTGCGAAGCGCCTCGGGCTTCTCGATCTTGGCAATGACCGGAGTGGACAGACCGCGGTCGGCGATGATCTGCTTCAACTCTTCCACGTCGGAGCTCTTCCGGACGAAGGAGAGGGCGAGATAGTCAACCCCGTGCTCAAGGCAGAACTCCAGGTCGATCCGGTCCTTGGGGGTAAGGGAAGGGCTGGAGACGTTGACGCCGGGGAGGTTTATCCCCTTCAGGTCCTTGAGGGTCCCCCCCTCCACCACCGTGCAGTGGACAGTGTTGCCGGTCACCGACTGCACCTTCAGCTCGATGAGACCGTCGTCCATGAGGATGCGCGACCCCGGCTTCACATCCTGGGGAAGTGGCTTGTAGATGGTGGAGATGAGCCCCGGTCGGCCGACCACCTCGTCCGTGGTGATGTCGAGGCGATCACCCTTGAGCAGTTGGATGGCGCCGTTCTCCATCCGGCCGGTCCGGATCTTCGGCCCCTGGAGATCGGCCAGGATTGCCACGGCCTTGCCGAGACGTCCGGAAATGCTCCGGACCACAGCGATGATCTCCGCCTTGTCCTTGTTGGCACCGTGGGAAAAGTTGAGCCGGAAGACGTCCACGCCCGACACGATCAACTGCTCGATCATGGCCGGTGCGGCGCTGGAGGGACCAATGGTCGCAATGATCTTGGTTCTGCGATTGTTTTTTTGCATGAAATGACAACCTGTTGATGTGGGATGGCGCCTGACGCGAAGCTGTGGGCTCCGCCGACCGTTTAATGGTGGAAGCGTCCTTTCCGGCCCGTATGGGCGGGAGTGGGAGACTTGTGGCATTCGAAGCAGGCAAGTTCCTCCACCTTGCGCAGTTCAAGGGCGGAGGCGGGACGCGAGGGCTGGGGCATGGTCTGCTGGGCGGTCTGGAAATACTCCCCTCCCCGCTCGTCGGAAAGCATGGGCGCCTTGTAGGCAACCTGCCAGTTGGCGCTGATGGGTACCGTATGGCACTGGTCGCACCCCCCGGGAGGCGGGATGGTCTTCCATGCCGTAAACATGGCGCAGCCGGAAATACAGGTAACGGCCCCGAGCAGGATAAGGGCAAACGGTTTCATGATGGGCACTCCTTGACGGAAAAGAGATACAGAAAGGCTTCTGGGGAACATCGGTGGAGAAATCATACCACAACGGCAGGGCAAAACAACCCGGTAATCACCGCAGACTGTTGAACGACACCTGCTTTCCGTTCGCCATCCCCATCAACTCCGCCATCCGGGCCGTCGGCGTCTCGTTTACCCGTTTGCCGTCATGGTAGAAGGTGACAAGCTGGAGGGTCCCCTCCCGGGTCACCTTCTTCGCCACATCATCGGGGGTGAAGGTGGTCCGGCCGAGGGATTTCTTGGTGGGCCAGTCCATGCCGCCATAGCAGAGATAGACCAGCTTGGAACAGTAGACCCGCTCCTTCGACTCCACGTCGAAATTGAAATCGTACGGTTTCCCCACCTGCCGCAGGGCCTGGATGATGGTCCGGGCCCGCTCCTCCCTGCCGCTGGCGGGCTTGCGCAGGATGCCGATGCTGTCGATGTTGAGGAAGTGGTCCAGGCTGTTCATCTCCACCCCGGAGCGGAGCGCCTCCACCACCAGTCTGCCGGAGCGGATATCTTCGTGATGGCTGGCCACCACCGGGTTATTCCATATTCCCAGTTCCTTCAACTCCCCTTCCGTGCCGATCCAGACCGCCGCATGCCCCCAGTAGCCGGGGATGAGCTTGTCCGTCAGCCGGAAGGGGGTCTTCTCCAGCAGAATGTCCCCCGCCCGGAGGGAACCCTTCACCTCACCCAGTACCTCCTTCCGGCCGTAGAGCTTCCCCTTGCGGGTCTCCACCAGACCGACCGCATTGCCGAAAACCATGCTGAAGAGACTCACCCCGTCCCGCTCCAAGCCGGTCACGGTATCACTGGTCACGGCGCCGAGGAAGCCGAGCTTGCGGCCCACGATGTAGAAGGGGGACCACTCCTTGACCATTGAGAAAGAAGGACTCTGGGCGATGAGGGTATTCACGTAGGACATCCCGGGGGTTTCGGTGAGTCCCTGCTTGCCCGCCTCCTGTTCGTAGAATTTGATCGCCTTGCGCACCCTGTTCCGGTTGACGATGGAGTTGTAGTTGAGGGTAACCCTGGCCAGGGCCGCGCTGTTCACCGCGTACCCCGGGTCCCGCTCGTTGAGCAACCGCCGCAGTTTGCCGTCCCCTTCGAAGAGGGACACCGCCAGCAGGTAGTTGTCGTAGAGGACGAGGGCCGCGGAAAGGGAAAGCATTACCCCTTTGAGACGGGTCTCCGGGGTTATGCCGAGAGCGTCAAGCTCCTTGCCAGATGCGTCAAGCCAGCACTCATGGGATTCCGCCACGGCCAGGAGCTCCTCGCGAAGCGCCAGGTGCTGGACAATGCCCTGGTTGAGGAGATCCAGGTCATCTCCCGACAGGGGTTTCCCTTGTTCCATCTTCTCCTTTACGCTCTTCCCTACCTTGATGGTTTCCGCACGCAGGGCCAGAGCATGTTCCGCCAGAGTCCGGAAATTGATGATCTCGTTGTTCAGCGAGGCTTCGATGGCCGCCCGGCCGGCACCGTGGGCAGTGACGAGGTGGCCGGGGCAACCTTCCGGCGCCCCTTTCTTCGTCCCGGACCGGGCCAATTCCCGCAGGGAGCCGGATACAGCGGGACCGGGGAGGGAGAGGGCAATGACGAGCAGGCAGGCGATGGAAGGGGTGAAAAATTTCATGGATATAGTCTCCGTACGCAAAATCTCATAGGGGGCGTGCCCCCGCACCTACCTCTTCGTGGTGTCCTGGGCGTAATTCCTGATGAACTTTTTGAAGTTCACCCAGACGTCGTTGAAGCCGAAAGACTGCATCTCAGTCTCCGCGTCCTTCAAGGACCACCCTTCCACCTTCATCCGGTAGGCGGCAGCGACGATACCGGTCCGGTCCTGGCCATGACGGCAATGGATGAAGACCGGCTGGTTGGCCGGGTCGGCCATGAGTGCCACCACCCGGTCCACCTTCTCCCTGAGGCCGTCACGGGACATCTCGATAGGGACGGCGATAGCCCGCATTCCCGCCTCTTCCACCTGCCGCCGTTCGTTGTCGGTGGTGCGGAAGTCGATGACGGTCCTGATCCCCATCTTCTTCAGGGTCCCATACCCCTCCGCCCCCGGCTGCGCCCCCCGGTAGATCCCCGGTGCGATCCTCCCCACGTTGGAGAGTCCCGGCAGGTTGTAGATCCGCTCGGAGATGCGGGCACTTTCGGGGAGGTGGACGGCGGAAGGAGAGACGACTCCGTTGCCGGCAAGGATCGGGGATGGTGCCATGAAGGCGACCAGGATGACTGCAACGCCGTTAATAGCCATTTTCATCGTTGTACACCTCCCCGGAAGCAGACCATGGCAAAGATACTGTGATTAACGCGCAAAGACAACCGGTTTTCCGGGGAGGACTCGTAAAATTCGGGCGCACTCCTATGCCTGCGCATCATTGCGGGCGGTCCTCTCTGCCCATCTCCCGCCGCAACCGCCACGCCATCCCGGCCAGCAGCGCCACACCAAGGGTGAGAATTCCCCAGAGGAACAGCTTTTTCCAGGTAGTCGGGGGAATGCGGGTACGAAGGGCTTCTTTCCCGCCAAGCTCCTGGCGGGGGCCGACACTGGCTGGCGCAGGCATGAGCCGTTCCCGTTGGTCTTTGCGGAGCCCTGTCTGCAGCGCGTCGTCCCCGAGGGGAGAGAGACCGTCTCTGCCGCTGCCGTAGGCGAGGAGGAACGGTGCAGGGCCACGGGCAACGAAAACGAGCCGGTGGGGAATCCAGCCGATCTCCACCTGGGGACGCCCCGTGCCGATGCCGCCGCCATCCTGCTCGACCCGCACAAGCCAGTAACGGTCGGCACACGCGGTAAATGACGTGGGGGGACTGGCCAGTTCACCGCCTCCCTGGTTAAGCTGGTAGAGAAGCGCCGATTGCCGGAATGCCCAGGGGGACTTGTCGTTTGGGCGGGAGTAGATGCAGGCCCGCACCAGGGTATTGGTTTCCGGAAACCGGACCCGGAGGCGGTCCACCGGCAGCTGCCCGCCGGTATCGAAGTGGTAGTCGCCGGCCCGCTCCCTGCCCGGAACGGTGGCCAGGGGACGCCACTGCCGGTTCGGTTCGGCGGTTGCGGTGGACAGTCGGACAGCCGCACCGTCGAGTCGAGGCGCCTCCTGTTGCGGCGTAAGAGTGAGCCGGAAATACTTTGACCTGATGGGAGTAAATTCCACCGTCCGCTGTTCCAGGACGTCCCCCTTCTGCCGGAGGCTTGCTACGGGTGCAATGGCGAGGGTTTTCCAGTTCTGGAGGTCATCACTGGCAGCAACCGTTACCATGCCGAGGTAATTGCGGGACGGAGTTTCCCACTCAAACTCCATCCCCGCCACCTGCTGTTCAAGTGAAGATGCATCGACGATGTAGACGGCCGGCGGTTTCTCCCCCGCAGTTGCCTGGCTGGTGTTCAGAGTGATGATGGTGCCGTTCCGGTCGGTCCTGGCGTGGAGCGCCATACCCCCAGCGTTCCCGATCGATGCAGCCTTCACCGGAAAGAGCCGCAAAGGCCGGGTAATAACAGGCACTGGCGGAGGTGCGAGAGCTGGCAGGAGGATGGCGGGAACCAGTTCACCGTTGTTGTTGAAGACGCGAATATCGGCCAGGCCCGGCTGCCGTGACCAGAGATAGACATCGACCGGAAGGGACAGTTCGTGGAGCGCCTCGTTTTCGGTGGTTATCAGCGACTGCCCCCAGGCGAAATCCCGCGGGGCAGGTGAATCGGCCAGGACGGTCGTTGCCGTGGCGAGAAAGAGAATTGATCCGAGGACCAGCCGTTTCATGCCCCACCCCCTTCCCCGGTACGCGGTGGAACCGGCGCGAACCAGTCGATGACCAGGAGGAGGATGCCGACCACCACGAAGGAGACAATCCGCTCCACGGTACCGCTGCTTGCCAGATCGACGAGAAAGAGCTTCCCCACCACGGCGGCGAGAAGACCGGCTCCCGTGCCCCAGAGGCCACGGAGGGTGCGCCGGGTGGCCATGGTCATGACCACCAGCGCCAGAAGGCTCCAGAAGATGGAGAGGGCCGCCTGGACGAGCATGGAGTGGAAAAGGGCGTGGGTGGTGAACGGTATCCCTCCCCAGTGATGGATGGTGCGGAGCAGGATGGCGTTGAGCCAGATGAAGCCGGTGGCGGCAAAGAGCGTCCGCAGGGCACCGTGGGGAAGGTCGGCGTACATGGTGTCAGCTTTTTGGTACCAGGCTGCCAGCGTGAACAGCACCAGAGCGGTGGCACAGTCGAGAGGATTGAGAAACGGCAGATAGGGAAGCGGCCAGGGATTCCCCCCATTGGTGAGGTTGACGCCGATGACCCAGAGCCAAGCACACAGCACAAGCGGACCGGTCCCGAGTCCGAAATAGGCGCCGTAATGCCGCGCAACCGGCCAATTGATGGCTTCGCCCCGGCGGATGACCATGAGCGCCAGCAGTGAAGGGACCACTCCCCAGGCGGTCAAGGCCCAGGTCGCCATTCCCGGCAGCCGGCAGCCGATCTGCCAATGGAGTTCCCACGCGCCAAGGGCTGCCAGAAGCCAGAGGGCGGCTGCGTGGAAGCTGCCGAAGAGGGAGTAGCGTTCTTCCTGGTTCCACAGAATGGCGTAGAGCACGACGAAAGCAAGGGGCCAGGCGAAGTATCCCCCCTCCCCCGCCGGATGTGCCACGCCGGTCAGCAGCTGCACCGCGGCAAAGACGACCATGGCCGGCAGAAGCCCCAGGAAGGGGACATCCAGGAGAGGCCAGGCGAGGCGGGGACGGATAAGCTGGCAGCTGCCGCAGGAAAGCGCAATGAAGGTGAGGAAGCAGCCGAAGCGGACGTCGGCAGGCAGATGACGGTCGATTTCATGGAGACCGCTGCCGAACCACCAGACCATCCCCCAGGCAAACAGCAGCGTGCCGACACCGGCTTCCCACGAATCGAGCCGGTGGTTCTGGCGATAGAGCTGGTATGCGGAGAAGAGGGAGGCGCCGCTCAGCATGAGGCAGCCGGTATAGAAACCGTTCAGCACCGGCCAACTGCCGGTCGGGCTCCCCGCATCGGCCAAGAATGCCACGCCGGAGCCGATGAGGAGCAGGTAGCCGAAGCCTCGTGCCATCAGCCTTTCCTGTCGCAACCCTGCCCAGACGAGGGCCGCGCCCTCCACTCCCCAGGCCGCGGCGGTCCATCTCCCATCGAAGGCGAGCGGAATGGCCAGGGTGGCAAAGACGATGCCGAAGGCGAGGAAGGCGTCGCAGAAGGGGCGCATGGTATGGGGGGCCAGGCGGAAAAGGACGAGGGCGAGCCCCAGGTAGAAGAGGCCGAGGACAAAGGAGCTCCAGGCCAGGCCGAATTCAAAGTTGTTCACCAGCCCGGCCTGGAGGGCGAAGGCGACGATGGGGGTGCCGAACACCAGGGTGCCGTCAAGGTATCCCTTCAATGCCGGTTGCTGCCGCCGGGCAAAAAGGATCGCCACGCCGGTGTAGACAAGAAAGAAGAGGATGAGGAACGGCTCCACCGCAGCAAAGTACTCCGGTCGGTAATACCGTCCCCCCCATGCCGCACTGACGATGAAGGTGAAGACGAAACCGAGCAGGTTGAGGCTGCGCCAGGCACGGTACCGGGCAATGCCGATGATACCCGCATTAAGGACCAGGTAGTAGCTGAAGAGCATTGTTGGGCTGTCGCTCCCGACGGAGGCAAGCTCGGGAGCGAGGAAGCCGCCGGCGGTACCGAGTACCGCCAGAGGGGAAGAATCCTGCATGACCGCCAGCATGGCGGCGAGCGCGCAGATCGTCACCAGGAAGAAAAAGCCGGCCATGGTGGGAACGAGATGGTAGAGCCGCATGGCCGCGAAGGTGGTCAGGTAGAGGATGCCGACCCCGCCCCCCTGGATGACCTGGGCATAGGCAGCGCGGCGGTTGCGCAGGTGCCAGCCGGTGGCGACAAGGACACAGCCGCCAAGGGCAGCAGACGCCAGCCGCAGCTCCAGCGGAAACATGCCGTGCTGAGCGGCGTATTTGACGAGGAACGAAACGCCGAAAAAGAGAATGACCACGCCGACCTTCACCAGCAGGTTCTCACCGCTGAAGAGACGCCCCAACAGGTCACTGACGGGATTTGACGGATGTGGCTCACAACGGGGAGGAACCGGCTCTTCCACCCTCTGGAACACGAAATCCGTCTGGGCCGTTTCTTCCCGATGCGAAACCGTTACCGCCGAAGGAGCGGTTTCCCTGGCCGGGGAGGGGGATTCGCCTGAGGTCGCAACCTGCAGGGTGGCGACGGGTGTCTCAGGTGCGCTGCCGGACGATGACGGATGGGCGGATTGCGGCGCCGCCGGCCTGGAAAACTCATCGGCTCCTGGTTTCACGAGCTTCCGCAGACGTACGACATCGTTCTCCAGTTCCGCCAGCCGCTCCCCCATCCCTGCCAGCTCCCCCAACAGGTAACCGATCACAGCCCCGCCGACCATACCTCCCCATTTTCCCAGGAACCCGCCGATGAGGGCGCCGATGATGATAGAGACCGGGTTCATACGTCCTCCGTCTGTCGGCTATCAAGAATGACGACCAGCGTGACGAGGAGGACCAGCGGAATAACGGCAACGGCCAGTCTGGGAAAAAAGCTTTCCATGATTCCCTCCCTGTTGCGGCATTGTGGCTTCTGAATCCACTATGGCAGGGAGCGTGCCAAAGACGGGCAGGTGATGGTACTACGCGGATATCATTGGCATTATCGTGGGGGAGTGTGAACCAGGGAGGATATGGGCCGGAACGTGATATGCATTTGATGCACATAGAATGTACGTGTTATGTCCCTACACAATGCGACCCGGTCGATGAAGAAGATAGTCGGATTACGCTACCAGAGCTTCGGCAGCAGGGAGCCTGCCTCCTGAAAGGGGCCGAGGGGGTTCTTCACATCCCTCTCCGCCTCGATCATCGGTTCGCCGCTCCAGAGTTTTTCGACGACAATATCGTCAACGACGACAAACAGCACCCTGAATCTCCATCCCGTCTCCTTTGACTTTCTTCTGAAATTAAGGATATCGAGCAAGAGATTGCCGTGCCGCTTGCTCCGGATGTTCTTCGGCTCCAGCACATATCCCCGGCAGCCGTTTTTTGCCTGGAGACACTTCCGGAAACCTTCTGCAAGCTCTTCCTTTCCGATGGTCTGGGTGGCCTGGGCGATATCCACGTAGTTGAGGATCCGCACGTTCGGCGTCGAATAGACGTTGAACCCGATGTCCCGGAGCTGGGCCACGTTCGTACTGTTGGGAACGACCCGGTCGTAGGCGGCCTTGGCCTCGTCGAAGCTCTTCCAGGGAGAACGGGTCTCATCCTTTCCGGAGGGGAGAAGGGAGGCGCAGCCGGAAACGACGCCGATGGCAATCAGGAAGGCACCAAGTATCAGGACATTCGATTTCATCAACCACATCCTTTGCAACATGGCGTTACGGTAGTACCAAGTCTAAATCCTTTGCGCATCAAGTCAAACCATCCAGGGACCTACTCCCCCAGCGCCGCCAGGGCAATCTCCCTGATCCCCTTCAGGTCGAGCTTGCCGGTCCCGAGAACCGGCAACGCCTCCACCTCCAGGTAGCACTCCTTCCCCGGCTTCCAGAGGTTGGGAAGCGAACTCTCTCCCATGAGCCGGTGCAGGCTCGCGCTATCCGTAATCCCTTTCGTATAGAGGACCACCAGCCGCTCTCCCCGCTTCTCGTCGGGGATGGAGGTGACCGCAACTACCTGCTGCTCCCCCAGCCGGGCGTGCAGTTCGTCCTCCACCGCCCCGTGGGAGACCATCTCCCCGCCGATCTTGCTGAAGCGGGACAACCGGTCGGTAATCCGGAGAAAGCCGTCCTGATCCATGACGCCGATATCGCCGGTGACGTACCAGCCGTCCCTGACCACCTCGGCGGTCTTGTCCGGGCGATTCAGGTAGCCGAGCATGACGTTCGGCCCCTTGACCAGCACGAGTCCCGCCTCCCCCGGGGGAAGGATTGCACCGCTCTCCGGATCGACCACCCTGAGCGCCACCCCCGGGATCGGGTGGCCGACGCTCCCCTCCTTCACCCCCTTCTGCCGCACCCCGTCGATCTCCACGTCCGGCAGGCTCAGGGTGATGACCGGCGACAGTTCGGTGGCGCCGTACCCCTCCAGGGGGCGGATGCCGAACTTTTCCTGGAAGGAGTCGGCCACCCTTGCCTTCAGCTTCTCGGCGCCGGTGATGACAAGGCGCAGGGTGGCGAAGTCCTCCTTCTTTGCCCGCCGCAGGTAGGCAAGGAGGAAGGTGGGGGTAGCAATGAGGAGGGTGGAGCCGTGTTCCCGGACCACCCGCGCGATGGTCTCGCCGTCAAGGGGATTGGGGTGATAGGCGGCGGAGAAGCCGGAGACCAGCGGCAGCCAGAGGGTGCCGGTGAACCCCAGGGAGTGGAAAAAGGGGAGCGCCGAGCAGATGTTGTCGCGGGGGGAGACCCGGAAC
The DNA here is from genome assembly GCF_018476905.1 of Geomobilimonas luticola. Classification (GTDB taxonomy): domain Bacteria; phylum Desulfobacterota; class Desulfuromonadia; order Geobacterales; family Geobacteraceae; genus Geomobilimonas; species Geomobilimonas luticola. The sequence goes on along the minus strand of NZ_JAHCVK010000001.1, from coordinate 704,821 downwards.
ACCATCCGGAGCGCCTCCAGGTTGGACTGGATATTGTGGTGGGAGAGCACCACCCCCTTGGGCTCACCGGTGCTGCCTGAGGAAAAGATGATGGTGGCGACGCTGTCTGCGGAAAAGGCTTCCGTACTGACCAGGGCTTTGCGCGGCAGGAAGCGGGCCTTGAGCCAGGCAACCCGCTTCTCACCCGGCGTGGTTCCTGCCATGATCTCCTCCAAGAAAACCATCCCCTCCAGTTCGGGGAGAGAGCCGAGCCTTTCCAGGAAGGCCCGGGAGGTAACGATGGCACGGATGCCACACTGCTCCACTGCCGAACGGATACCCTCGGGAGATGCCGTGTAGTTGAGGTTGACCGGCACTTTCCCCATCATGGTTACGGCGATGTTCGCCAGAGCCCCCCCCGCCGACGGGGGGAGGAGGAGGCCGACCTTATCCTGGCCGGCGACAAGACCGTCCAGCTTCCCGGCCATGAGAACCGCCCCGGTCAACGCCTCGCCATAACGGAGTACCTTCCCCCCCGTGTCGGAGATGGCGTGCCGGCTCCAGTTACCTCGCGCAGATTCAACGAACTGCTCCGCGAGGGAGCGGCGCCGCGGCTTGCGCGACTCGAACCAGGCGCAGGAAAGCTCCATGACCGACTGCCGGACGTCCGTCGCCGCCCTCTCCGCCGGGAGGGGTGCGCCGAAGATGATGGTCATCCGGTAGGGGAAGAGGGTCGGCCAGCGTGAGAGAAGCCGGCCATGGGCATAGGAGAGGATGCTCCCCCAGGCACCGCCGATGTAGACCGGGATGATCGGATAGTCGGTCCCCTTGACGATCCGTTCGAAGCCCCCCTTGAATTCGCCGAGCATCCCGCTCCGGGTGATGGCCCCCTCGGCGAAGATGCAGACCAGATACCCTTCATCCAGTGCCGCGCGGGCGGTGGCAATGAATTCCACCAACCCCTTGCGGCCGTCTTTCGACGAGACGGGGATGACCCGCATCAGCCGGCAGAGCTGTTTCAGCACCGGCGTTTCATAGATCTGCCGGTCCATGACGAAGCGGATGCGCCGCTGCTGGGTGGCGATGAGAAGGAGGGCATCCACCCAGGAGACATGGTTGGCGACCAGAAGCGCCGGACCTTCGCTCGGCACGAAGCGGCCGTCGACGACCCTGATCCGGTAGCAGACCCGCATCACCATGAGGGCGACGAAACGAAGGAGGAAGTCGGGAAGCACCCGGAGGGTGATGAGGGAGAGGACCATGGTGATGCAGGCGAGCACCGTGAAGCACCCGCCCGGCGAGACACCGAGGGGGCCGGAGAGAAACCAGAGGAGCCCCGAGGCGAGGAGCACCCCGACCCAGCTGAGAAAGCTGGATGCAGCCTGTATCTCCCCCCGCCGGTCGGCGGGGCTACGGAGCTGGATGAAGGCCTGGAGCGGGACGATGAAGAGCCCTGCGGAGATGCCGAACAGGAAAACCAGGAGGAGCACGAACGGAAGGGCGGCCGGTGCGGCATGAAGGGCAAAAGCGCAGAGGGTAAGGCCGACCGCGCCGATGGGAACCACGCCGAATTCGACGGTCCGCCCGGACAGGCGCCCGGCAAGAAGCGAACCGAGACCGATGCCGAAGGCGGCGGCCAGGAACAGGTAGCCGCTCTCCTCCTGGCTGAGGCCGAGACGGGCCATGCCGTAAGGGAGGAGATTCAGCTGGCAGAAAGCGCCGACAAAGAGAAAATAGGCCGCCCCCAGCACCGTGAGGAGGAGGTAACCATCACCGCGCAGGTCCCGGAGGGTACGGAAATAGCTGGTCGGCATGACCGTAAGTCGCCGGCCGGGGCCGGCCGTGGCGGTCGGGGGAAGGGAAAGGGCAAGCAGCAGGCCGGCGCCGGCAACCACGACGCCGGCCAAGGAAGCCAGGCCGTGACGGCCGCCACTCGCCTGAACCAGGAAAGGTGCCAGTGCGGTGCCGCCGATGATCGCCATGAACGAGAACATCTCCAGGCGGCTGTTGGCCAGGGAGAGCTCCTCCCGTTCCACGAGCTCGGGGACGATGCCGTATTTGGCCGGCGCCAGCAGGGCACTGTGGGTACCAAGGAGAAAGACCGTCAGATAGAGCAGCGGGGAGACCCCTAAATACAGGCCGGCACCGGCCAGCAGGGCGATGCCGACCTCCAGGAGCTTGACGCCGACGATGACCCGCTGTTTCGGGTAGCGATCGGCCAGGGAGCCGGCCAGGGCGGAGAAGACGAGAAAGGGGGCGACGAAGGCGGCGCTGCCGATGGCGGCGATGGTACCGGCTGCTGCCGGGCCCTGCCGGCCGACAAGAAAAAAGACGATGATCAACTTGATCAGGTTGTCGTTCAGCGCCCCCAGGGCCTGGGCCAGGTTCAGGCGGTTGAAGACGCCGGGAGCGGTTACCGGTACGGTTGTATTCATGCAGTAACTCCTGTCGAAAGGCAATCGGTCACGGAATCGACGGAATCATCCGATAACGGCGGATGACACCTGACCCCTGGTTTCAAAATCCGCTTTGATCCCTTTTTCAGATTCGATCCGTGTTCCATTCTTTTTTTGTTTGTGCCTCTCACCGGAGGAGTGGCCTCAAGAGTTTCGCCGTATTGCCGAATACCTCTGCCGGCACCCCCAACGCCTCTTTGAGGAGCACGTCCCGGTCCCAGGGATTCTTCTCGGCGAGAATCCGGGCAAGGGTGGGGGGGGGCAGCCGATAGGCGTGGAACCAGGGGGAGGTTATGCCGGTGGTGATAAGCGGCATGTCGGTACCGTAGAGGAGCCGCCCGTGCAACTCCTCGTACTTCAGCAGCCGGGAGAGCTGTCCGAGCCGGTTTACCTGGGTCAGGGCGGAGATGTCGGCATGGAGATTGGGAAACTCCGCACAGAGCCTTAGAAAACGCCGGTGGTTCGGCTCCCCCCCGTTCCTGCCGTTACTCGCTGCGTGGGCGGCAATGACCGTCACCCCTTCCTGGAGGGGGAGGCGGAGACGCTCCGGGTCTCCCAGTTCATCCCGCGACCGGGTGAAGGAGCTCTCCTCGCCGGTGTGGGTCAAAAGGGGCAGCTCCAGCTCCCGGAGCCGGCGGTAGAACGGGACGAGCCGCCGATCGGCCGGATCGATATGCTGGATGGAGGGGAGCCACTTGACGAGCACCGCCCCCTCGGCATGGACCCGCTCCAGCCGCTCCAGGGCATCGCCCCGGCAGGGGTTGACGCTCGCCCCGAAGAGGAGGTTGGGATGGCAGCGCACCGCAGCGGCGATGAATTCGTTGGGGATATAGATTTCGGTCTGGCCCCGCTCCAGCTCCCCCCTCTCGTCAACCACGCCGTCCATGGCCAGGACCACGGCGGCTGCGACCCGGCGCGACCCGGCGAGAGTCCGGGAGAGGCGGCGCGGTATCAGGCCATCCCCCTCGCGGAGCAGTTCCGCCTGGGTTATGCCGAAGGCCCTGAGATAGATCCGGTATTTCCAGCTTCGCTGCAGACCGGGAGAGACGAAACAGCCGCTCCCCCCCGCTCCGATACCGGCGGTGTGGCAGTGCATGTCGATGATGGGAAAGTCGGTCATGAATTCCAGCTCCTCGGGTGCGTCCCCCCCGGCGGGGAGAGGGTTTCCATGGGTTGGTAACGCAGGGACCGTGCCAGGAGGGATACGTCCGCCTATCATACCGATAGTGCTGGAGAAATAAAGCAGGAAAATGGGAAAGAGCTAAAATTTAGCGTGGAGTCACTTGACACTGCATGAAGGGGTCATGTACATTTTGTGCATGAAACCGACTCTGAAACTGTCCCCAACGGACAGGGAATTCTTCGCCACGGTGGCCCGAGCCGCCTTCACCAACCCTTTCAGCCGGGAGCGGGTGGAGTTCGACCGGCAGATCGCCGGGGCGGCGCAGGCCGTTTCCCGGGACGAACTGATAACCAGGACCATCGCCCGTGTGGAGGAACGGGTGCGCAGCCTCATGGCCGCGGGAAAAGCCGACCTGCGCCGCTACACCGGAGAGGACCGGGAAATCGTCCGGACGGTGGTCCTGTTCGATGTCTACCACCGTTTCCGCTTCGAATTCGACGCCTTCATCCTCCGCCAGATCGAAGCGGGGGACACCCCCTGCCAGGTCCCCTTCGCCCGTGACGTCCTTGCCGGTCTGGTCGCCCAGGGGATCGGCAGCGACGATGCCCGGCGCTACTTCGCCATCTTCTACCAGATCCGCCGCGCCTTCTACTTCATCGAAAATTCCCTCACCGGCCTCGCCCCCTCCATGGACACCCTCCGGTTGAACCTCTGGAACAACGTCTTCACCTCCGACATCACCTGGTATGAAAACCATCTCTGGAACCGGATGGAGGATTTCTCCACCCTCCTGCTCGGCGAGACCGGGACCGGCAAGGGAGCGGCGGCGGCAGCCATCGGCCGTTCCGGCTTCATCCCCTTCGACGAGCGAAAGGGGTGCTTCAGCGAGAGCTTCACCCGCAACTTCATCCCCCTCAACCTCTCCCAGTACCCGGAATCGCTCCTGGAATCGGAACTGTTCGGCCACAAAAAAGGCGCCTTCACCGGCGCCATCGAAAACCACCAGGGGGTATTCGCCCGCTGCACCCCCCACGGCTCCATATTCCTCGACGAGATCGGCGACGTCTCCATACCGGTGCAGATCAAGCTTCTCCAGATCCTCCAGGAACGGACCTTTTCACCGGTAGGAGGGCACGACCGGCTCCGCTTCAACGGCCGGGTCATCGCCGCCACCAACAGACCCCTGGACGAAATGCGGCAACAGGGACAGTTCCGCGATGACTTCTACTACCGGCTCTGCTCCGATATCATCACCGTGCCGTCGCTGCGGCAAAGGGTGCAAGAGGAGCCGAAAGAGCTGGAAATGCTGGTGGGCGGCATCTTGACGCGCATGATCGGTCCGGAAGGGAAGTCCATGGCGGAAATGGTCTGCGAGGGAATCCGGCGGGACCTGGGGCCCCACTACCCCTGGAAAGGGAACGTCCGGGAACTGGAACAGGCGGTGCGGCGCTTCATCCTCAGCCGGCATTATCACGGTGACCGCCAAGGTGCATGCAGCGGCCTGCGCGAACAGCTTTGTGTCGACATAGAGACCGGAACCACCGATGCCCAGACCCTGCTGGCAGCATACTGCTCACTCCTCCATCAACGACACGGCACCTATGAGGAGGTCGCCCGCCGGACCGGCCTCGACCGGCGGACGGTGAAGAAGTACATCCAGCGGACCGCCCCGGCCGGCCCGGACGTGGAATGAACCATAGCCTCTTCCCGACACCCCCTCCTTCCGCATGTCATCTCCCCCTCATCTGCTCGCAAAAAAGGCCCCTTTCCTTCTGAAAAGTGGCCCCTGTTTCGCTCCCGCCATGACAGTTTCAGGCACCGGAAGCAGCCTTCGTACCGGAACGACATGAACCGCTGATGCGGAATTCGGCAAAGAGTGCCTGGACGAAGGATTCCACAAGGGGCGACAGGTGCTCCCTGGCAAGGATCATTGTACGGGGCCGGAAGTGATGGAAGCCGGCAACCCTGTGGGAAACCAGCTGCCCGGCCCGCAACTCCTTTTCGACAAACCCCTTCGACACGAAACTGATCCCGTTTCCCGCCAGCACCTCGTTAATGACAAAGGAAAGGTCATCGAAGTAAACGACGCCGGCAAAGTCGCCGCAGGAACGTTCCAGCGTCCGGAGGTTCTTGTCGATGAACCGCTTGGCACAGCCGTGTTGGTTTTTCAGGTAGAGCCGCTCTTCGAAGAGCCGTTCCACCCCTACCTCCCCCTCGGGAATCCCCCGTGAGGGGCTGCTGACAAACACCACTTCGTCGTCGGGGAGCTGGTGGGTGACGTGGTTTTTCAGGTCGACTTCGTCACAATGCTCGATGAGAGCAAGGTCGAACCTCCCGCTGTCAATGCCTGCCAGTGCCTCCTCCGGCATGGTGAAGACGCAGCTGAGATCGATGGTTTTGCCATGACTGGCGACGAAGGAACCCAGAAACCCGGAGAGGCGGTGCATGCCGAGGGAAGGGGTACAGCAGAAGGAAATCTTTTGTTTGTCCTGGCGGGTCGTGAGGTTGTCGAAAAAATCATGCTCGATTTCGAGAATCTTGCGCCCCCGGTCGATCAGCAGCTGCCCCGCAGCCGTCGGTTTCAGAACCGTCCCCGCCCGCTCGAAGAGCGGACTCCCCACGTACTCTTCCAGCAGCTTGATCCGCCGCGAGACTGCCGACTGGGTGACAAACAGGACGGCAGCGGCCTTCGTGATGCTGCCGACCGCCGCAACCTTCAGGAATGTCTTCAGGAGTACGAAATCCATGGAAGTACCCTCTGCGACTTTGTACCCATGCGTTTTACGCAAGGGGGGCATGCGAATTACTCACTCATAGTTAAACTAAATTTATTGTATAATGTCAATACTTTAATTGTTTTTAATATTAGTAATTTAGCATCAAAACAAGGAAGGTTTCACCCCGTATTGGTTGTCATCCGAGCCCGGGACATCCCGGCCGGAATTCACTTCGATGGGAGGTACTATGACACAGCAGGTATGGAGAAAAGGGCGGATCATGCTGGCGGGGCTGTTCGGCGTCGCCATGCTCACGCTCGTCGGTCTGTGGGGATGCGGAACAAGCGGGTATGACAACCCCTCTGCCGCGGCGGTAACGACGCAGACGCCAACCGCCCTGATTCAGGCAGCCGATTTGAAACAGTGGGCAGATGCAGGACTGGTGAACAAGGCGGGGGGATATGACCGGGTTGTCCTCCTCGAAGTGAGCACCGAAACCAACTACAACGGAGCCCACATACCGGGAGCCCAGTATGTCAACCTGACGAACGACCTGATGGAAAACCGTTATGAAGGCCCCATGCTGGCGGGGCAGATGGTGCTTTCCGGCGCCAAGATGGACGCTCTGATCCAGAAACTGGGGATTGACGCCAACACGACCATCGTCTTCACCTCCTCCGAAACCGAGGTCGGCTCCCCCTGGAACCTTACCCGCGGCTATGCCACGTTCCGTTACTGGGGCTTTCCCAAAAATCGGCTGAAGGTTCTGGATGGCGGCAACAAGGCCTGGAAGGCTGCCGGTTTTGCCATGACTACCGAGATTCCAACCATCACCAAATCCACCTACGGTGTAACTCCCAACAACATCAGCAGAATCCGCACCGACCTGCGGGCCTCTCTGCCCGAGATGATTGCCGCTGTCACTGCCGGTACCTCAACCAACGACTTCATTGACGGTCGCGCCACCTCCCCGGCGGTCCCCGGCCCGACTACCGACCTGATCGACGGGACGAAATACGTCGTCTTCGAGGGACTGGTAAAGGGTGGTCGGGCATACAGCTACGCCAACCTTATTGACGCAACGACGAAGCAGTTCAAACCCATTGCCGACATCAAGACGGGCCTGAACATCCCGGCCACGGCCACATCGGTCTATGCCATCTGTCGGGCCGGCAATATCGCCTCTGCCCTGTTCTTCGCCATTGACGGCTACGCCTATTACAACGAAGTCGAAACCGGCGCCATGAAAGCGGTCTGGTACGACGGCTCCTGGGGCCAGTGGGGCCTAATGTCATCCAGCACCGCCAATGGCGGCAAGCTTATTGCCGGTTCGGTGTGGGATACGAGTCTCCTGACCGACAGTCTCACCTACAATGTGGGAAAAACAGTCTCTATTTCTGGAACACCGACAGTGCTGACAACAACCCACATCATCAACTACAGTACCCGCCTCAACAATCCCGAACCGTCTCTTGCCGATGGCAACCAGCTCGAAAAGGCTGACGCAGCCTACCGCAGCCCCGTTACCACCTCGACCGGCGGAGGGGCAACGGCCGGCGGTGGCGGCGGCTGCTGATGGCGTCATGGCTTGACACCCCCTGCCCCGGCAGGGGGAAACCCGACAAATAAAGGAGTTCATGCATGATAAAGATCACCAAGGCAGGAAGAATTTCCACCATGGCGGCCGGTTTGCTCCTGGTCGCCGGCACCGCCTTCGCCGGGCCGAAGATGACCTTCGGGCCGGATGACGAGGGTGCCCTGCAGATCGACTACAAGGGGCAGTTCCAGATGACCGTCCGGGATACCGGCAGCGGCGACAACAACGACGACACCACCACCAACTTCAACTTCCGGCGCAACCGGCTGGCGCTCATGGGCAAGTACGGCGACATGCTGAGCCTCTATGTCCAGACCGAATTCACCGAGGACCAGAACATCTCCACCCTCGGCGTCGCCAGCGCCAACCAGGGGACGGAATTCCAGCTCCTCGACGCGGTAATGCGCTTCAAGCTCCATGACAGCTTCCGGGTGAACGCCGGCAAGTTCAAGTACAACCTCTCCCGCGAGAACCTGGAGGCATGCGAAATGCCCCTGACCCTCGACCGGTCGCTCTTCGTCCGGACCGCCTATACCACCACCCGCGACACCGGCGTGGCAGTGTGGGGGAACCTGTTCAACGACATCTTCCAGTACCGCGTCGACGCCATGGAAGGGCGCAAGGCCGTTTCGGGGGATACCGCTCCCAGCTCCAACTTCCGCTACTCTGTCCGTGGTCACGTATCACTGCTCGACCCCGAGAACGATTATGGCTACAAGGGAACCTACCTGGGCAAGAAGAAGGTCCTGACCATCGGCGGCGCCTACCAGTTCGAGCCGGAGGTCGCCTATGGCGACACGGTCACCAGGACCGACCGGAAGGACTACCAGGCCTGGACGGTCGACGGCTTCTTCGAGTATCCCCTCGAAGGGATCGGCACCGTCACCGCTTCCGCAGCCTATGAGGACGTTGACCTGGACGACGCTTACAAAGGGGCCAATCCCGACCAAGGGGTCATCGGCATCAACGGGCAGAAGAACGGCTGGTACGCCAAGGCCGGCTACATGCTCCCCAACCTGCCGCTGCAGTTCTTCGGCCGTTACGAGAAGTGGCGTTTCGCCAGCCTCAACAACATCTTCGACCAGAAAGTCGACTGGTATGGCGGCGGCGCAAATTACTACTTCCGTGGTCAGAATCTGAAACTTACCGCGGAGGTCTCCCGCACCGATTTCGGCACCGAGGGGACCGTTGGTGGGCTGAGGAGCAAAGACTTCACCACCTTCATCGCCCAGCTGCAGTTGATATTCTGATAAACCGGACAAGGGGCGGTCCCTGGTGCAGGCTCTCACGACCACGGACCGTCCCTCCCCCCAGAGGTCACGCCGCACATCCAGGCGGCACAAAGGAAGCATGGAAGGAAACGCGATGAAGCCCCTCACCACCCTGATACTGCTGCCGGTCTGCCTTGCCCTGGCAGGAGGCGCGGCCTGCGCCGACTACGTACAGATACAATACCGCTCCGGCAAGGTCCAGACCTTTCGCCTCGACGAACCGAGCAGCGGGATCGTAAGCATCAGCTATCAGGACGACAACGCAGCCGCCGCCACCCCGCCATCACCCCCGAAAGCTGACAGCAGCAAAACGGCCGGTGAAACGGCACCAACGCCCCAACGCAATACCGGCACACCTACGGCAGTCGGCAAACCGCCCGTCCGCATCGAATGGGCACCCCCGGTGGAATGACCGCAAACCCCTCCACGCTTCTCAACGTTCGAACCATCACTAACAAAAGGAGAATCTGCAATGAAACGACTGCTCACGAAAATTTCCGTTCTGTTCGCCATGGCCGCCTTTGCCACGGCAGCCTTTGCCGCCGAATCATTCAAGGGAAAAGTATCCGCCATTGACGGGGAAAAGGTAACGGTGACGGCGGAAAAGGATATCCCCGCCTGGGTGAAAAAAGGCACCAACGTCGAGGCGATGGGGGGAGCCCCCATGGTAGTGGAGGTAAAGGGGAATACGGTCGTGCTGAAATTCGGCAAGGCCAAGGCGGCAAAAATCAAGGCCGACAGCACCATGACCATCAGCGAATCTGCCGGCGACGAACTCCAGGGGTGCTGAAACGGCTGCATTCCGCGTCTTATCACTACAGGGGAGGAAGATGATGAAATTCAGCGTAACCGGCACCCTGGCCTTTCTGGCGGCCACTGCCCTCCTGACCGGACCGGCATTGGCCGACGGCAAGGCGGGCATAGGCCTGAAAGAGACCATTGCCGCAAAGTCGGGCAAGGCGAAAACCCTTGCCGAACTGGCAAAGATGTACGACTCCAGCTCCTGCATCGAATGCCACCAGGACAAGCATGACGAAGCGCAGAAGTCCATCCATTCGCGCTCGATCTACGGAACGGGAAGAACGGCGTCGACCATAATGTCCGCCATCGAAAACGGGCTCATGGAACAGCCCTATTCGGGGGTGAAGAGCCCGAAGGACGTCAAGGTGGAGCACCTGATGGGGTGCGCCAAGTGCCACCTGCCGCAGCTGGCCGATGCGGAGGACTCGGTGGCCCAGGAGCTCGTCAACACCCTCTACAGCTGGAAGGACGCCCAGAAAAAGAAAGACAAGGTTGCAGCCAAGCAGTTTGAAGACAAGCTCAAGAGCGTCAACATCAACTGCCTCGTCTGCCACAACCGCAATGCCATCACCCACAAGTGGCAGGACGGCTACCCGAAGGCAGGGGTGGTTTACGGGTCGAAGGACGGCGACCATCCCTCGGACAAGTTCCCCAAAATGGCAGTAAGCCCCATCATGAGCGAAGCGATCCAGTGCGGCCAGTGCCATGGCATGGGACCGAACATGGAGCTTGACGAACCGACCCAGTGCTGCACCTCCTACGGGAGCTATCTCTGGGCCTACAAGTCGGAGGGGGGCCAGGACAGCTGCCAGGAATGCCACATGAAGAAGAGCAAGCTCGGTCACAACATCCAGTCCTACCGTGACCCGGCCATGGCCAAGGCGGCGGTGGATTTCAAGATGGAATCCTACGGCTACCACTGGCGTGACGGCGCCGAGATCAAGCCGAAGGCAGTCGTAAAAGTGGAAATGACCAACCGTACCGGGCACTCCATCCCCGATGGCTGACCGACCCCCAACCGACTGGTTCTGTCGGTCATAGCAAAAACCAAGGATGGCGTTGAGGTGTTCAACCAGGAGAAGATCTACATGCCGGTTCCCCAGCAACTGGGACGGGGTGACCGGATGGGGCGCGGCCCCTACGAGAAGAGCGGCATCATCGAGGACAACGGACTGCCTCCGGGGAAAACGGTCCACGAACGGTTCGACATCATGTTCCCCCTCGAGGAGCTCGAGGTGGACGGCAAGTTTGTCAGCAGGCCGGCCGCCTACGACCTGGATATCGAGGTCAAGCTCTGGTATCTCCCCTTCGGCACGAAAAAAACTGACCCGTTCCTCTGGCAGGAAGCCAGCAAGACGGTCAGCATCAGCAAGACCGGAAAATAATGCTGCAACCTCCTTCATGTTCTTGGCCGGCGAGCCCTTCGCCGGCCATTTTTTTCGGACCGGACCGGCGAGCAACTGGATATTTGCCCATGGTTGCAGTATAGTAGGCCATTCCGGAAAGCGTCCCTGCCGAGGCCATGCCTATCATACCCAACAGTGCCGTCATCATTTTTTCGATGCTGCTCATGCTTCTCACCGGTTGCACCAGGGGAACGTCGACCTGCGAATCGTGTCACCGGGGGATAGAAGCGGCCTCCGCCAGTCACCCCTCCTGCACATCCTGCCATGGCGGGAATGACCGGGTGAAGGAGAAGGATGCATCCCACCGCGGCATGTATGGCCGGAACAACCCCGCCGACCCCGAAACGTGGGATAAATCGTGCGGAACCTGTCACCGCTACCAGCTCGAACGGGTGCAATCGAACCTCATGCAGACGAACACGGGGATGATCAAGAACATCCAGCTCACGTGGGAAGGAAACGACCCGCGGCTCTTCGCCACCCGCCAGACCGGAACGTTCGACGGGGCGGGCAGGCCGTTGCAGCTGGCCGGCGTCGTTGAGCTGAACAACCTGTCGGGAGAGCTGTACCGCAAATTCTGCTCCCAATGCCACGTGGGAAGCGAAACGAGTAATGTCCTCGCGGCGAGCCATGGGTCGGGCTGCGCTGCCTGCCACTTCCCCTACAACGACCAGGGGACCTACGGGGGGAACGACCGGACCATACGGGGGAAACTCCCCGCTGCGGCATCCCATGCCCTTGCCGCTCTGCCCGGCAACGACGTCTGCTTCCGCTGCCACAACCGGAGCGGGAGGATCGCCCTTTCCTACCAGGGGCTCTACGACGGCAACAACAGCCTGGTTCCCACCCGCGGCGGGAAGCCGGGGCCCGCCATGATCAGCGGCGGACGCAACGTGGTCCGGATCGCCCCGGACGTCCACCACGCCGCCGGGATGGAGTGCATCGACTGCCACACCTCCCGCGACACCATGGGGGACGGCTATGCCTACGAGAACATGTACCAGCAGACCGAAATCGCCTGCGAGGACTGCCACGGCAGCGAAAAATCCCCCCCCCGCTTCTCCGTCATCACGAGGGAGAACGAGGAACCGGTAAGGGAGTCGAAGCGGTACAGGATGCAGATGCGGCCGGGGATGGAGATGGTCCTGACCGCCAAGGGGCGCCCCTACTCCAACGTATTTGTCGCCGACGGCAATGTCCTGCTCCTCGGCAAGAAAAGCGGCAGGGTTTTCCGGAGCAAGGTGATCACCGGCACGCCGGAACACACCATCGTCGGCCATGGCCGGCTCGAATGCCATGCCTGCCACTCCCGCACGGTGGTCCAGTGTTACGGGTGCCACACCCGTTACGACAAGACATTGGACGGGATGGATTTCATCAAGAAGCGGGAGACCCCCGGCCGGTTCAGCGAAACCGAGGACTACCGGATGCTCTACCCCTTCCCCCTGGCACTGAACCAGCGGGGCAGGATCTCCCCCGTCACCCCCGGCTGCCAGACCTTCGTCACCGTCGTGGAACCTGACGGCACCCTGTCCCGGAACGAATACGTCGCCCGGTACAAGGGGAAACCCCAGCTCCGCTTCGCGCCGTTCTACTCCCACAACACCGGCACGAGGGCGGTCGGCTGCTCCGAGTGCCACGGGAACCCGGCGTTTCTCGGCTTCGGCCAGCATGTGGTGGAGGGGGGGACCATCCGGGGGACCCTTATCTGCGAGAAATCTGCCGACAAGCCCCTCGACGGATTCCTCACCATGCGGGAGGGGAAGGTGAAAGCCTTCTCCGCCATTACCCGCGAAAACTCCCGCCCCCTCGACGGGAGAGAGGTCAAGCGGACGCTGGCCCTCAACGAATGCCTGGTCTGCCATGACAAGGCAGCGGACCCCATCTACCGGAAAAGGATCGATTACCGTGCGCTGGATGATGCTCTTCATCGCCGTCTTCTGGATGGCAACCGGTCCCGCTGACGCCAGGGGGGCTGAAAACTGCACGGTCTGCCACCGGGTTACCCTGACGGGTAAGCACGGAGGGCTCTCCTGCCTTTCCTGCCACGGGAACGAAGCGCGTCCGTCCCCGGACCCCGCCTCCTTTGCCGGCAAGGCCACCGGCTGTACCGGCTGCCACCGGGGGTACGAAGGGATGGCGGGACATGTCATGGCCACCCGGAGCAGCGAGCGGGATTTCGTACAGCGCACCTACGGGCGGCACGACCCGGCGTTCTTCGCGAAAAACTGCGGCGAATGCCACGTCCGGAGCTGTCTGGACTGTCACGGCGGCAACGGACACCGGGTCGCCCGCCCCCATGACAGTGCCTGCCTCGCCTGTCACAAGGGGTACTTTACCGGCGCCGAATTTGCGGGGAGGGCCCCGCGGGAGGAACATGGGCGCTACCAGCGGGGGGTGGAGTTCCAGGGGGAACCGTTCCTGAAGATGCTCCCCGACGTCCACTTCGAAAAAGGACTTGGCTGTGCCGCCTGCCACGACATGGCAAGCTTTCTCTCCGGCCGGAAGTCCGCCAGGGGTTGCACCGACTGTCACCGGCCGGACAGGAAGGTCCTCGAACACCGGATTGCTGCCCATCTGGAAAAGATGGAGTGTTACGCATGCCATTCCGCCTGGGCTCCCCAGGAGTACGGTACTTTTTACCTCCGCTTCATCGACAGCACTCTCCAGAACCAGTACCGGCTGCGAAACAACGACGGCGAGTACGTAAAGAGCGTCTACCTGAAGACGCAGGATGCGCCACCGCTCGGCGTCAACGCTGCCGGCCGGGTCAGTCCCGTCCGGCCGGAATTTATCGCCTACTTTACCGAGATCAGGGGAGACAACGTGTCCGGGGCCGAAAACCGGCTCCTGGCGGCGGAATGGCGCGCTTTTTTCCCCCACACCGTCCGGCGGGGGACCCCCCTGTGCGACGGGTGCCATGACAACCGGCGCCGCTTCCTCCTGGAAAAGCCGGAGGAGCGCATCTACCGGCTCCGGGAGGACGGCATGTCGCTGGATTCCTTCTGGGACCGCACCGGCCAGCGGATGGTAAACGGTTCGTTCCTGGAGGAGAAGCGGTACCGGGAAATGTCGGCGCGTACGCCGGCCTACACGAAGGGGTACGTGGAGAAATGGAAAAGCCTCGTCAATCGCGTCGACAGTTCATCGTCGCGCTAGTGACCTTACTGGCCGCTGCGGGCGGGATATGGCGGTTTCTCGTGCCGCGGAAGGCAAAACGGGAGATGCTGCTCCGGGTGCCGAAAGCCGAGCTCCCCTCCCACGGCGCCCTTGTCTACCGGGAATCGCGCATCGCCCTCGTTCGTGAGGAAGGGAATATAATCGCCCTGAGCCTCGTCTGCCCCCACCTCGGCTGCACAGTAGCAGTCACCCCGACGGGGATGGTCTGCCCCTGCCACGGCAGCAGGTTCAACCAGAGGGGGGAACTGCTGAGCGGGCCCGCCACGGAGCCCCTCGCGGCGCTGGCCGTGGCATCGGACGGAGAATACCTGGTGGTCACGGGGAGATCGCGGGGAGGGAACGCCTGACATGTTCAAGGATTTTTTCAAGCATCTTTTCCCCCGGGTCGTTCTCAAGAAGAACCTTCGGATCAGCTATACCTTCTGCCTCGGGGGGATGGCGTTCACCACCTTCATGGTGCTCGTCGCCACCGGCATCCTGCTCCTCTTCTACTACCGGCCGTCGCCGCGGGAGGCGTTCGACTCCATCCTCTTTCTCGAAACCTCCGTCTTCGGCGGACGTTACGTGCGAAGCCTCCACCGGCTGGCATCCCACGGGTTCCTGCTGCTCATCTTCCTCCACACCCTGCGGGTCATCCTCACGGGGGCATACGCAAAGCCCCGGCAGCGCAACTGGGTCATCGGCTTCTCCCTCCTCTGCCTGGCGATATTCGAGGCCTACACCGGCTACCTCCTCCCCCTTGACCAGCTCGCCCTCTGGGCGACCCAGACCGGCATGAAACTGCTGGAAACGGCACCCCTGGGGAATATGGCAAAGGGGATACTGGTGCCCGACGGCGTGGGTGAGACCCTGTCCCTCATCCGTTTCTATGCGCTCCACATCATCGTCGTGCCGACGCTGACCCTCTTCCTTTCACTGCTCCACTTCTACCATATCCGCAAGAACAAGGGGGTGCTCCCTTACCTATGAGAGGCTACGTAAAAAGCTCCCCCGTTTTTTTCCGGCTGGTAAAGCGCTCCCTGGCGCTGACCGTCTGCGTTCTCCTGGCCCTGGCGGCACTCATCCCCGCTCCGCTCCAGGAACAGGCCTCCATCGGCAACGTTCCCAACCCGGTGAAATCTGCCTGGTTTCTCCTCTGGATACAGGAACTGGTGAGTTACGACAAAACGCTCATCTACGGCGTGATCGGCATCGCCCTCATCTTCCTTTTCCTGCCATGGTTCGGGTTCCTCCCCGTTCCGGAGCGGGGACGGTGGTGTGCCCGGGAACGCCTCCCTCTCACCATCTTCACCCTGGCCATATTCCTCGCCATTGTGCTGCTTACCATCGTCGCGCTGTTTTTCCGGGGGGAGAATTGGAATTTCGTGTCGCCATTCTGATGCTGCTCCTCGTGATCGCCGGTGGAGCCGAGGCCGGGACAGGAAAGAGGCCACCCCTCTGCCTCTCCTGCCACGCCCCTCACTATGTCGGCCGGGGGAGCTGCACCTCGTGCCACCGGGGAAACGACCGCTCCGACCGGGAAAATATCGCCCATCGGGACATGATCCCTGGCAGCCTGGTCTACTTCACCCTTGGCGGCGATTCCCCCCGGGTACGGGAAGGGAAACAGCTGATCGACCGGTTCGCCTGCCGGCGCTGCCACCGGATTGCCGGCAAGGGGAACCGGCGCGCCTCCAACCTGGACAGGCTCTACGCAACGACCCCTCCCCTGGCCATCCAGCAGGCCATAACCCGTCCCGCGGTGTTCATGCCCGATTTCCACGTCACCGACCGACAGGGGGTTGCACTGGTCAACGCGATCATGGCGGGGGGGATGGCTGCCGGGGAAGAGCGGCGGGAACTGCCGCAGGTCGTGCATTTCGCGGAGAGGGGGGGGAAACGGGAGGAAGGGTTTGCCGCCAGCTGCGGCCCGTGTCACCGGCTCCTTTCGGAGCAGTACGGCGGACTGGGGACGGGGGATGCGGGGCCGAATCTTTCCGGGATTTTCTCCGAATTCTACCCCCGCACATTTGAAGGGAAGCTGCCGTGGACCGTGGAGAGGCTGAAAACGTGGCTCAAGAACCCGCGCAGGGTGCGCCACGGCTCCACCATGCGCCCCGTGCCCCTGGAGGAAGAGAAGCTGCCGGAACTGCTTCACCATCTGGAGCGCTGACCCCCTCCCAACCGCCGCAGCTCGTGAGGCTACCCCCGCCTCAACTCATAGGGCCACATCATGATGCCGCCATCCAGGAAGCGGGTTTTGCCGAAGCCTGCCCCGTCCAGGATCTTCTGGGCCTCATACCCCCGAAGGCTGATCTTGCAGAAGGTGACGATCTCCTTGTCCCTGGGGAGGGAATCCAGTTTTTCCCGCAACGCTCCCAGCGGGATGAGCTTCGCCCCCTCGATCCCCACTTCTGCGTGTTCGGCGGGGGAACGGACGTCCAACAGGATGAAGTCGTCCCCCTCGTCGAGCTTGCGCTTCACCTCACCGGCAGAGATGCCGCGGGCATGGCCGGCCAGCTTGTTCTTGAGGATGTCGGCGGCAACGATGAGATTGTCCATGGCCGCCGAGTAGGGGGGCGCATAGGCGAGATCGAGCTGGGAGAGCTGATCGGCCGTGGCCTTGAAGGTGATGGCGGCGGCAGCCGCATCCAGCCGCTTGTCCACAGCCCCTTCGCCCACGGCCTGGAGACCGAGGATCCTGCCGGTCTCCCGTTCCGCCACGATCTTCAATGCAATCGGCCTGGCGCCGGGAAAGAAGTGGGCCTTGTCGGGAGCGGGAGAGAGGACCGTCTCCACCCCGTAGCCACAGGCTTTGGCCTCGGCTTCGGTCAGCCCCGTCTTCCCCGCATTTATGGTAAAGACCTTGAGGATGGAGGTCCCCAGAATCCCCGGAAATGTCGCCTCTCCCCCCGCCGCGTTGATGCCGGCCACCCTCCCCTGCTTGTTCGCCGTGCTCCCGAGGGGAACGAACACCTTCCCCCCCGTGACCAGGTGGAGGGATTCGCAGCAATCGCCACAGGCGAAGATGCGGGGGTCGCTGGTCTGCATGCGCGAGTCGACGGCAATGGCCCCGGTGGCACCGATCTCAAGCCCCGCCTCCCGGGCGAGCCCGCTGTTGGGACGGACGCCGGGCGCAACCACCACCAGCTGGGCGGCCACCCCCCCTTTGTCGGCAATAACCCCCTCCACCCGGCCGGCACCGGTAAACCCGGTGACCCGGCAGGAGGTCATGACCCGCACGCCGTTCATCCGGAGATGCTTCTCCACCAGTGCGGCCATCTCGGCATCCAGCACCCCCGGCAGCACCTGATCCCGCATCTCCATCACCGTGACATCGAGCCCCTTCTGCCTGAGTGCCTCCGCCGTCTCCAGTCCGATTAGCCCGGCCCCCACGATGCAGGCCTGTTTCCCCGCAACAGCATGGGACTTGAGCAGCTCCGCATCCTCGATGGATTTCACCGTCAGGATCCCCTGGAGATTGTTGTTGTCAAAGGAGGGAAGGAACGGAGTGCTGCCGGTTGCGAGCACCAACCGATCGTAGTCGAGGACGTATCTTCTCGCAGTAGACGTCTCCAAAAGTTCCACCGTCCTGACTTCCCGGTTGATGGCAACGGCCTCCGTGCCGGTGAGGACCTTCACCCCCTTCACCTTGTTGAAAAAGGAGGCATCACGCACAACACCGACAGGTGTGCTCATCAGCTCCTTCACATCGGCCACGGTGTCGGACACATAATAGGGAATGCCGCACGCCCCGTAGGAGATGAAGTTCCCTCTGTCTACAAGCGTAACCTCAGCGTGGGGATTGATCCGCTTCGCCTTGGACGCGGCCTTGGCCCCTGCGGCATTCGCACCGATCACCACAATGCGCATCTTCATGGATGGACTCCTTAACAATTTCGTAGACTGTAATAAAAAGAGGGGAACTATCCCGTTCGCTGTCCCATGTCCCGCCCTACCCGGTATAACAGCAATACAAAGGGCCAGGCGTGCCAAACGAGATCAAATATATCTATCGGCCTTTTCAGCGTGCCCGACAGCAACATCCTGAGCTTTTCCACGATATGGGGTTGGGGATAGAAGGGTGCAAAGCCAAGAAGCAGCACCAGCGGGATGAGCAGTTTGTAGTCCAGCAGAGTTCTCACGCACACTCTCCATTTCCACAAGGTCGCAGCACATTCAGTCGCCGGTCGGCATCGAGAAAAATTCCGTTGCCGGTCCGGTGCTGGTCGAGAAACGCCCTTACTTCCACCTGGAAAGATTCCGGCTGTTGTCGGCAGCCCGGCAGCATGCTGGCGAAGAAATCATCGTCGTCGGCAAACAGGAACAGGGTCCGGAACTGGACCGTCTCTCCAACCGTCCACCCCTCCAGGGCGTGCATGGCACGAATCGCCGCTTCCCTGGCAGGGCGCTCATTGCCGCTCCCCGCTCCGAAATGCTCCTTAGCCTCAGTCAGGGAGCCACCGTCCCCAGGCTCGACAACCACGATTACTCCCCCTTTCCGAAGAAGAGAAGCCACCTTCCGCAGACTGCCAGGCATCTCCTCGACGGGAACGTGGTGGAGGGAGAGAGTGTAGATGGCCAGGTCGAAGCTGCCAGGGGGGAGATCGGGCACCCCTGCCGGCGCATGCATGAACTGCACGTTGTCCGCCACGACGACGGCCCGGGCCTGTTTCAACGAGGTTCCATCAGGGTCGGCAGCCACAACCCGCCCGGCATGCCGCGCCAGGTCGCGAGTGATCCTCCCCTTGCCGCACCCTATTTCGAGGAGCTCCGTGCCGCGTATGTCGCACTGGGACAGAATAGTTGTGATGTACTGGTCCGTAGGGTCCGGAATCATATGGTATTCCCGTTACTGTGGGCTGTTTGCGGCAATCTGCAACAGATCAGTCGCCGCCGGACTCCTCTTTGTTTTGCAGACATCGTATGACATTTTTCACCGATTCCTCATCGCCGGGATCAAGATACAAGAGAGGGTCTTTCCCCTCATATCCTTTGAACATCCTGAACCTGCTGCAGGATTCATAATCACCGAGACACAGTTTCTCCCGTATGTACTCCGCTGTCCGGGGAAAACTCTCCAGATCCTTAAAAAGCTGACAGCAATCCAGCAATCGACAGGCCATTCCCACCTCTCATGTCCGTCACAACATTCCTCCACGGGCGATGCGACTCCGCGTTACAGCTCACATACCTTGACGCCCAGGATCTGCACCACCGAAGCCAGCCCCGTATGGCCGCGCCCTTCAAGCACGTCCCGTTCCACCTGGACGGCATGGACCAATTCCAGTCCGGCAAGCTCCCGTTTCAGCTCATCCAACGACATGAGCATGTCGAGGGATTGGGGGCCGCCGGTGCCATAGGCAAGCTGCTCCTTGCTGAACGCCTCCAGCACGAAGACCCCGCCGGGCCTCAGCCCCCTGACAGCAGCCTGATGAAGCGGAATGCGGATGGCTGACGGGAGGTGGCAGTAGATGGCGATAATGCCGTCCCACTCCTCCGGCCCTATCACGAACTCGCCCAGGTCGGCATGGATGGTGGCAAGGGTGACGTTCCGCTGGATCGCCAGTTCCCGGGCTTTGCTGAGCCCCACTGCCGAGCCGTCCACACCAGTCACCTCATATCCGCGCGATGCCAGGTAGACGGCATTTCTCCCCTCCCCTTCGGCAAGAGAAAGAATCTTTCCTTTCGGAATCCGGTCCACCACGGAGGCGAGAAATTCGTTCGGTGCCGTCCCGTAGGCAAAGCCCGGTTCACTGTACCGTTCATTCCAGTCCATGGTGCAATCCTTTCATCGGCTTCTGCTTAAAGGTCATAGATGGGAGGAAAAATACCTTCAGGAAACCGTATCGCAGTTCCCGGAGCAGGAACAGGAGCAGGCGAGTCCCCTGGCCTTCTGGAACGCTTCCCTTCCCTCGCGGAAGGAGAGGATGGCGATGCCGAGGGAACCGATCGAGTCGAGCCAGCCGATGCCGGTCAGGGTATAGCCGGCACTGGCCAGCAGGAGCACCACGGAGAGCTGCAGGCAGGTCCGGGTGCAGGCGGCATCCGCCAGGATGGCGGGTGAGTTGAGAGCGGTCCCCACCTTGACCTTGTAGTGGATGAGCGCCTGCATGGCGACAATGGAGACCAGGGCGACCACGATCCCCCAGGTGGTGGTCACCGGCCGGTGGCGCTCGAAAAAGGAGATGACTGCCGTCGCCAGCAGCCCGCCGGCAAGGAGATAAAAGGCTCCCCCCGTTATCGTGAGGGCCCGCCGCTCGAAGGGGTCCCTGTCTGCCGTCTCCCCGTGACCGAGCCGCCGGACCATGTGCCAGATACCGATGCCGGAGATCACCTCCACGAAGGAATCGAGCCCAAAGCCGAAAAGCGAGATAGTCTCGTCGGCGGCGCCGAGCCAGACAGAGATTACCCCTTCGGCGATATTGTAGAAGATGGTGATGAGCGCCAGGAGCGCCGCGGTGCGGTAGAGCTCCCGCAGCCTGAGCATGGTGGGGCAGAACATTATCGTACTCCGTAGGGAATGAAATAGCTTGTACTGCCTGGAGAACCGGCCTCACGACGGTTACGAGCGTCAGTGGTGCATAATTCCGGCATTTTCCCTGGTATCGGGACTGTCCCTGAACGTCTCGTACCGTTTCCTGTCCTTGATGACCGGCAGGGAGAAGTCCCCTCCGATCCGCCATGCGTCCTTCAGGTAGACCCACGGGGCGAACGCCGAAAGGGAATACCCCTGTTCCGGCTCGATCTTCTCCGACCGCATTCCCTTGATGAACAGGCCGTTGCGGTCGGCGAGCACCTCGTGGCTGCCGTTGAACGGCATTGCGCCGGGATCGCTGTATTCCCAGGTGACCTTCTGCAACTGGGCGCCGTCCGGCGAGCCGTGGCACGAATCGCAGGAGCGGCTTTTCCCCAGCTTGTGTGACATCTTGTCCATCTGGATCCAGAGCAGCGCCTTGTTGTTCTCCGGCAGGCCGTCAAGCAGCCCCACATAGCCCCAGGCATCGTCCGTCCGCTTCAGCTCCGGAAGGTCGGACGGATAGCGCCAGTGCAGGCCGGGGGTGAAGGGGGACCCTTTCTGGTTCATGACCGCCATGGGGAACGGTTTGACCGGTATCCAGCGCCCCTTCTGGTCTTTGATCAGGACCGGCTCCGGCATGTAGCCGTAATAGGCCTTGTACTTGAAATAGGGGGTCGCCGTTCCCGCGATCTTCCCCGGTCCCCAGTAGGTCCCCTGGTAGCCGGCCACCTTTTGAATGTGGCACGCTTCGCAGGAGAGATCCCGGTGCCGGGACGTCGCGTGGGTTTTCACCGCTTCGGGATGGCACCGCCCGCACGAGTCCTGGGCCTGCCGTTTGACCATGCCGTGGCCGATGGCGGGGTTGCTTTTCGTGCTCTCGTGGCAGTCGAGGCAGCCGACCCTGGCCTTCAGGTGGACATCCGGCTCGTTCCCCTCGGGGAAGGAGAACGAACCACCGAAATAGCCCGCCCCCCGGCGCCGGTCCTCGGGCCCCGCATGGCAGATGGAGGCCCGGCCGTTGCCATAGCAGCTCTCGGACGGCGGGGTTTTCACGAAGGTGTGGGGCCCGCGGGAGGGGTCGGCGTTATTTTTCTTTTGCGGATTGAAATGGCAGTCCAGGCAGCCCACATGGCAGGTATTGCAGGCCTTCTGGTTGATGCGGTTACCCTCTGGCGACAGGGGGAGCTGGGTGTTTGCCTGCAGCGCCCCGAAGTTCCCTTCGAACCAGGGGCCGCAGTTGTGGGGACCGCGCTCGGGCGTAATCCACCCCTTGTACTGGCTCTGCTTGCCGTTGATCGCCATGGTGCTGCGGGAGAACTCCTCGAACTCCTTCCGGTGGCATGCGCCACAGGTCTTCCCCATGACCTCGAAGTCCTGGCTCAGGGTGTCGACTCTTTTGTCGTGCCACGAGATGGCGGTCACCGATGTGTCCTTCACCGGCATGCCATCCTTGCCGGCAACGGTATAGAGGCGGTTCATGGGGTTCGTGCCATATTCGAGCGGGTAGCGCCGGGCCGACGTGATGACCGTGAACCCTTTCTTCCCCACGACGAGGAGGCGGGCCATTCCCCTGTGGGCTCCCTCCTTCTCCTTTGCAACCGGGTTCCCCAGGTGGCATTCGCTGCAGGTGGCCGGCATGCGCGTCTGCGCCCCCACCTCCTTGCTGTTCATGGTAAAGTGGCCATATCCCAGGGATTCCATCCGCTGACGATTGCCATGGCACTCGATGCAGCTGTCCGAAGCCTCGACGGTGATCGCTGCTCCCGCGATCATGATACCCACAAGGATTGCCCGTATCATGGCGATAACCTCCTTCCAGCCGCGTTAAGCAATACGCTCGTCAACCGTCATCCGTTCCCCTGACAGAGAACTGCTTGTTTGCCGATAGTACCCCGGTCCCCGAGGTCGCGGACATCGGACCTTCAGGTGGGGGCCCGGAACCGTGGTACCATGGCTATGAGTGCAAACCAGATAACCAGAAATGCGATCACCAGCAAAACCGTTCTCAAGATGCCCCCCATCGAGTCAACTTCTGTTTTCGTCACAACGCCGACCTGGCGTCGTCAGACCCTTCAGCCACCGCTGAAACAGCCGGCTGCCGATGCCGGATTCCCCACCGACGAGAAGGTCGACAGTTCCCTATTAACCTCGACGGAGCCGCATGAGGGACACTCCGTTTGATAGGCAACATCGGCTTTTTGCAATGTTTCAAAGCGGCATCCGCATGCCATGCACGTATACTCGAACAGCGGCATAATTCATCCTCCTCCCGCAATATTCATATTTTTGAATACAATACCCCAGGCATGGCGGTTCTGTCAATGCTGAACCCTTTCAAGAGCAAAACGGGGTCAGGCCTCTTGCCTACCCCCCTGAAGCATTGCTCTCCTTGGTAAAGGGTAGCGTTACTGTCTGGACTCATTCCCTGCCCTTCGGACATCAGCCTCTTCTGAGAAATTCCTCCGGAAATGATGATTGCAGATAAAGGTGCCCCTGATGATGTTCAGTTGCGGGCAGGTGCCCGGATCATCAACCAGGCAGAGGAAGTATCCTGTCTCGAATAACCTGCGGGTGCGACATATCTTCGGGTCGGGAAGTTTCTGCATATCCCCTCGTGCCTCCTGCTCAAACGTTATCCGTAAGTTTAAACTATTTTCCGGATTTTTTGTTTACAGGGCGCATTAAAAGCATTATATTAACGTGCGATAATTCAGGAGGATCTAAAATGTCAGCATCACGAGTTCAGCGCCGCGTAGTTGAACCAAAGACAGATGAATGCCGTGCCCTTCCCTTGGGCCCTAAATTCTCCCGGTGCCTGATTGAGGATCCCCAGTGCCGGCATGCCATTTTCGTACGCGACAAATTTTTCTGTCACCATCCAGACCACCGCCGCTTCGAGATAGAAACCGCTTAGCCCCGACAGGCATCCTTGCAGCTTTGCACGGAATGAGGGGGGCTCACGCAAACGACACGAGGGGCCAGGCGTATGCCTGGCCCCTCGTGTGTTGCAGCCGGATATATTCAAGCTGCCTGCACTGAAGCTTCATGTACGAGACATTGCCCGCCGCCGTGCAAGGCTCATACGTTCATCATTTTGACCGGGATTCACTCGATGCCCTGACCAGGGCAGCAACCTCGGACTGGATTTCCGACGGCTCCACCTTCGCCCGCTGCAGCAGTCCCCCCCAACTCGTCCCCCCCCCTTTGACATCACGATAGAGCTGAGTTGCCGGCTGACGCGTCTTTGCTGCTATCAGGCCCGTCATGATCAGTTCCTGGTTTCCGGCGCCGGCCTTGCGAAGTGCCGCCAATTCCGGTTCGCCGTAAAAACGGAAGCGCAGCAGCAGTTCGTCGACCACCGCATTGGCCAGGCGGTCATCAGCAGCATTGGCCTTCAGTGCCTCAACAACCCTGCCTCCCCGTGACGTGGCGGGAAGTGCCAGCGGGGCTGCCACCTGCCGCCAGGCCCCTTTGGCTTTGCGCTCCTGCAACAGGGACTCCGGGTCGGCGCCGGACTTTGCCGCCAGCCAGTAGGCTACCCACAGGTCATCCGCAGAGTTCCCTTTCTGCTTCTTGACCACGATGGTTTTTTTCTCGACACCGAAGGCTGCGGCAAAAAACGAGTTCTGGGTCGTGGCCAGGAAATAGGGATCGGCCACCGTGGGGTGCGCCGGGTCATAGGAACGGTCGGTGAAACAGTGGCAGGTGATGGCGGGGATGGCCCATGCCGGCATCGGGAGCAGAAGGGCCATGACAAGACCCAGTCGGAAACCATGGCAGGTGATGAGACGCATACATATCCTTTCTCGGGTTGCAACCAACCTGCTGCACAACCATTTGTTCAAACTATCCGGTGACATCAGATTACCATCGAGGCCGGAATTGGCTTTGACTTAGATCAAGTAACCGTCAATCAGGAGTGGAGGATGGCTTCTGTCGTGCACCTCGACCCGCCCTGGCGATATGCCGGGCTTGAGTTGACATTCATACCTCCTTGTGCATAATTGTGCATACGCACATTTTATACAGGAGACCACGACGGCACTAATCCTGCGCAAAGGGCGTCATGTCACCACGCAAGAAAAAGACACGTACCTGTACCTGCCCTCTCCGGGGGAATGTGGGCCGGGTATTCAACCCGGCCGGCACGCCGCTCAGGGATATGGAGATCGTTGCGCTGGAGCGCGACGAACTGGAGGCGTTCTACCTCTGCGACGGCCAGGATCTCCACCAGGAGCGGGCCGGTGAGATGATGGGCGTTTCCCGGGGGACGGTGCAGAGGCTTCTTGCCGGAGCGCGCAAGAAAATGGTCGACGTGCTGGTGGGGCAGAAAACCCTGGTGATCGTCGGTGAAATGCCGACGGTGCAGATGCAGCCACCCGACGTCGCCCCCTCCATCGACAGTGAGCATGAAAAGGGCATGGTGGTCCAAGGATACAGTTCATGCGGAAACGACGACTCCGAACCGTGCCAAGGCCCGCTGAGCTGTCCCTGGCGAGGATAGGACGAGTCGGGCATCCTCGCCTCGCCAATGAACACTGCATGAGGGGCATCGGCAGTCTGCAAGCTGCTGACGCTCCCGAATCCCCGAGACGAAAAGGAGACGTTATGCGCATTTTTCTACTGCTCGTCGGGCTCTGCCTGGCAACGGCGCCGGCAGCGCTGGCAGCCCCGCCGGCCGACGTGGTACAATCCCCCGCGTGCCACCACTGCGGCATGAACCGGGGAACGTTCAGCCACAGCCGCATGCTCATCGAGTATGAGGACGGCTCGCGGGTCGCCACCTGCAGCCTGCATTGCACATCGGTTGAACTGGCCAACACCATCGACAGGATGCCGGTCATGGTGAGCGTCGCCGACTACGACAGCAAAGAGCTCATCGATGCCGAAAAAGCCGTCTGGGTGATAGGCGGCAGCAAGAAAGGGGTAATGACCGGCCATGCCAAGTGGGCCTTTGCCTCCCGGGAGGCGGCTGAGCGGTTCGTCAAGGCAAACGGCGGCACCATTGCCAGTTTCGACGCAGCGATCAAAGCGGCCTATGACGACATGTACCAGGATACGAAAATGATCCGCGAATTCCGGAAAATGAAGCGGCTCAAGCAGCAGGAAGGCGCGGCACATCATTGATCCCGGGCTTAAAACGGTTCGTACCTTACTGAAAAAAGGAAGTGGTTATGATCAGGCATCTGTTAGGGGTTCTGATGGTGTTTTTCTGCCTGGGAGTTGCGGTCCCTCCGTTGGCCCTCGCCGCGCCTCCTCCCACGGCGCAGGGCGTGTACCAGCCCCTTCCGAAGCCGGGAACGAAGGTGCCGATCGACGCCGGCCACTACTTTACCTTCGGCTTCGACAAGCAGCCGAAGATCGGCATGGCCATAATGCGGGTGGAAGTTTTCACCCGCGACGGGCAGCGGGACACCTCGTTCACCATCAAGGGGGACGCGGACATGCCCTCCATGAGGGGAGCCCACGCCATGGGGAACAAGGATTTCTCCCTCTCCGCCAAAGGGGTGTATCTCCTCCCGGTCCATCTCGTCATGCCGGGGGACTGGGAAATCAGGTTCACGTTCGAGAAGAAGGGGAAAACGGTCTTTCGCGGCGCCTACCTTTTCGATCTGTAGCATTACTTTCAGTGCCCGGGACACGGGTCTCGGGAGATGGAGATCCCATGAAGCGACTGAAGAAACGCGGCCTCGCCCTGCTCCTTGCAACCGTCGTGATCTGCTGTACCTCCCTTTCGGCGTCACCCGTATCGGCAGAAGTGTCCCCATCGCCTGCGCCTGCTGTCGCTTCCCAGGAGACGCTCCGGCTGGGGGAACGGATCTACCGCGAGGGGATCCTCCCGTCGGGGAAGCCGCTGCGCGTCTCCATCAAAGGAGACAGTGCGGTCCCCGGCATGACCTTTGCCTGCGTCAGCTGCCATCTGCGGAGCGGGCTCGGAGCTTTCGAGGAGGGGGTCTATACCCCTCCCACCAACGGCGCCAAGCTTTTCAAGCCGCGCCCCGTACTCCACCGGGGGCTTGAACTGAGCGCACAGCCCCCCCTTCGCCCGGCGTATACCGACGAATCCCTGATCGAGGTGCTTCGAACCGGCAGCGATCCCAAAGGCCGGGTCCTGAGTGAGGTGATGCCCCGCTACCTTCTCGACGACCAGGATGCCCGGGTTCTCGTAGCCTACCTCAGATCCCTCTCCGCACAATTCTCCCCCGGCGTGAGCGATACAGCCATTCGCTTCGCCACCGTGATATCCGAGGATATCCCCCCTGAAAAGAGCACGGCAATGCTCGCTGCCTTCGACGCCTACTTCGATTCGCGGAACACCCAGGTACGGGCCGTCGCCGATCCCCGGAGCAAAGGGTCGTACCGCCGGATGGCGGAAAAAATGTTCGGCTCAAAGGAACTGGCAACCAGGACGACCTCCCTTTCACGCTGGATACTGAAAGGCCCACCGGAGACGTGGCGCAGCCAGCTGGAGGCATACAACGGCAAGGAACCGGTATTTGCCCTGCTGGGGGGAATGGTCAGCGGCCAATGGCAACCCGTTCACCAGTTCTGCGAGGAGAACGGGATTCCGTGCCTGTTCCCCAACACCGACGTTCCGGTGATTTCCGATACCGACTGGTACACGCTCTACGCATCCAAGGGATACTACCAGGAGGGAGAAGGCGCCGCCCGCTATCTAAACAACACGGCGGATCTGCCGGGAGAACATCCGGTTGTCCAGGTGGTGCGGGATTCACCGGAAGCAGCAGCCCTCGCGGCAGGTTTTCAGCAGACGTGGCAGGGTCTTGGGCACAAGGCGCCGGTGACGGTGTCCTTGCCCCGGGGAAAAGTGCTGGACGGCGATTTCCTGCAACGGCTGCTTGCCAGCCACACTACCGCCGTTCTGGTCATCTGGGATGACGCCGCGGCAATCCCCGCGCTGGAGTGGCTCGCCCGTCACGACGGCCGGCCGGCGATGGTTTTTCTCTCTGCCCGCTACCTCGGGGAGAGTGTCTGGAGCTTGAAGAAATCAGTACGGGACTTCACCTACCTTACCTACCCCTACTCATTTTTCCCCACCGCTGGCATGGGAAAACCGCAGCTGCAGGGCGATGCGCAAAAGACCCTGCGACAGGCGGACATCCCCCTCAAAAACGAGGTGGAGATGATAACGAGCCAGACCAACGCGGTGACAAAGCTCTTGACGTCCCTGCTCATAGAGCTGAAAGGCAATTACTATCGCGACAATCTTCTGGACGTTACCGGGACGATGATGGAGGAGCAGCATCCCGTCTATGGACAGATCAGCTTTGCCGCCGGCCATCGCTATGCTTCCAGGGGGTGCTACATAGTCCAGCTTTCCCCCGGCGACACGCCGGAACTGGTCAAGAAAAGCGGCTGGGAAATTCAGTGACAAATTTATCCGGTGGCGCGCCATGAAGAAGGTGGCGCACCGATGAGGTCAACATGCGTAGTGTCATGATGAAAATCGCCTGCCTCGCCCTGCTGCTGGCGTGCACCTCGCCTCTGCCGGCTCTGGCGGCGGTGGGGTGCGACCTGAACGACCCGGCCCGGGATGTGCCGCGGCTCTTCCCGGAATCGACGAGCTACAAGACGGTCTATTTCTCCATCGCGCAACGGGGTGGCGCCCCCTTCCAGAGAAAGATCGAAAACCGCCTCGGAAACGCGTACATTGCGCTCTACGCCCCGATCGACGTCCCCTACACCCTCTATGAGATCTACCGCGACAAGAAAAAGGTCGGCTACATCCATGGCGTGAACCAGAAAGGGCAGTTCGGCGGCATCCAGGTCTTTGTCGCCCAGGATCTCACCGGCAGGATCAAGACGTTCTACATCCAGAAAATAACCGGCAAGTCGGCCGGCAGATTTCGCGATGCCGCGTTTGCCAGGAAGTTCGTCGGCCTGTCGATCAGGGATTTCGATTCCTACGATCCGGTGAGCGGCAAGGGGACCGGGAGGATTGCCGAGATCGCCAACCCCGCACCCGACATGGTCACCGATTACTACGGCGTGCTTCGCGGCCTCAAGAAAAACCTCGTCCTCATGGATGAATTCGTCTTTTCGATGGAGCGCGGGAAACCATGATCACTCCCTTTCAGGTCGCCTGCAAGAACCTGCTGCGCAAGAAAGTGCGCACCCTTCTCACCCTCGTGGGGATCATGCTCTCCACGTGGGTGCTGGTAAGCCTCTTCGGCTTCAACCGCGGCTACGAGAAGGCCCTGAATCGCGACATCGAAAACATGGGGTATCAGCTCATGGTGATGGCCAAGGGGTGCCCCTACGAGGCGGCCACCATGATGCTCCAGGGGGGGACGGGACTGCGCTACATGGAACAGTCCATGGTAAACGACATCATGGAGGAAGCGGAGGTGGACAAGATCACCCCGATCCTGATGCAGGCCTTCTTCGATCCCAACAAGGGGGAAAGCGGAGGGATTGCCGGCTATTTCGGCGTCGATCCCGACAGCTACCCCGCCATGAAGCCGTTTTTTCGTTTCCGCAGCGGCGGCTGGTTCCGCGACAATTCCGCCGCCGAAGTGGTGATGGGATACGAGGCGGCAGAACTGGAGCAGCGCGAGGTGGGGGACATGACGCTCGTGCCGGAGAAGAACGTCCAGCTCAAGGTCGTGGGTATCCTGGAGCGGACCGGCACCCAGGACGACGGGACGATCTTCGTCCCGCTGAAGACATTGCAGCGGATCGCGGAGATCGACAAGATAACCACCATCGGCATCAAGGTCAAAAAGGACGCCGACATTACGAAACTGGAAAACAAGCTCTACCAGCTCAAGGACGTGCAGGTTGTCAGCTTCAGCCAGGTCAAGCAGACGATCATGAAGCTCATCTCCACCGCCCGGGTCATGGTGCTCTCCATCGCCATAGTCGCCATCCTGATCGCCATGGCCGGCGTGGTGAACACCGTCCTCATGTCCGTCCTGGAACGGATGCCGGAGATCGGCATCCTCAAGACCATGGGGGCCATGCCTGGCGACATCTTCCGCCTGGTCTGGACGGAGACTCTTATTCTCTGCGGTATCGGCGGGGTCGCCGGCATAGGCTTCGCCTTGCTCTTCGCCCGGGGCACCGATCTGCTGGTACGCAGGATACTTCCGTACGCCCCCAGTGGCGGGCTCGTGGTCATCGACGGGGGGCTTGCCCTGCTGACCCTGGGGAGCATCGTTGCCGCGGGGCTGTTGAGCGGCCTCTACCCGGCATGGAAGGCCGGACGGGTGCGACCTCTTGAATCGATCAGGAGGGACGGATGACGACCGAGTCGAAGGTAGTGCTGGAGGCACGGGATTTGACCCGGGTGTACCGCAGGGGGAGCGAGGAAATCCGGGCTGTCGATGGCGTATCACTCGCCATCCGCCGTGGTGAGTTCGTCTCCTTCATGGGGCCGTCCGGTTCCGGCAAGACAACCCTGGTGAACCTGCTCGGCTGCCTCGACAACCCGTCCGCCGGGGAACTGGACCTCGCCGGCAGGGGCATTTTCGGCGGCGGGAAGAAACTGGACGAGCGGGCCCTCACCCGGGTAAGGCGGGAGGTCTTCGGCTACATCTTCCAGAATTTCTATCTTATTCCCACACTCACCGTCCGGGAAAACGTGGCGCTCCCCCTTGCGTTCTACCGCAAGCCAGGGGTGGAAGCGGAGGTGGAGAGGCTTTTGGCGATGCTCGGGATGGAGCACCGGATGGACCACCTGCCGGTGCAGATTTCGGGCGGGGAAATGCAGCGGGTTGCCATCGCGCGTGCGCTGGTGAACCGTCCGGAAATACTCCTGGCCGACGAGCCGACGGGGAATCTCGACACGAAGCGGGCGGGGGAAATAGGAGACATCCTGCAGGACCTCAACCGGAACACCGGTCTCACCATCGTCATGGTGTCACATAACCCTGACCTGGCACGACTCGGGGGACGGCTTGTGGAGATGCGTGACGGCAAGGCGCACGAAATCTGAAGGTGGGTTGAACCAAAGGCACACGAACAGAAAAGGGGGGTTACGGCTCATGCCGTAACCCCCTTTTATTTTTATCAAGGCTCTAGAAGTAAATGCCAGACACCCATAGCCGGCGATATTACAGCTGTATATACGGAGCTGTTATGTTCGTATAGCGTTTTTTACCAATGCTCCGGCAAAACTGCACGCTGGTGCTCCCGGTTGTGAGGCATGATATGAAAAGGGCACGACGTTTCACGCCGTGCCCTTTTCCTTATCCGGTTTCCAATGCGAACAGATAGTTGTTCATCATCGAACTCCGGGGAGATCTGCATCTGCGACCCCTGCTCTACAATCTCGGCGATAATTTCACAGCCATGGAAGGTCTCGGGGCGTTCATGGTTCATGCTCCTGCTCTTCCAGCTTAGCCAACAACGTTGGGAACAAGCGCAGCTGAAATTCCTTCTCGGCAAGCACTCGAAAGAATTCGGCACGCCCCGCCAGGAACAACCGTTGTCCCTCAGCCTCCGAAACGAGTTTTCCCACCACCTCACGCCGGTAGCAGAGCAGTCGGAAGGTAAGTGCCACAATGGCTATGGCAAAACCGGCATAGAGAAATGGCATTCCCCTCCCCTTGACCACAGACAGGGTGACCCATAGGGGCATCTCTTGCATGACCAACAGGTGACTATCAAAGGGAAGAACGCCCCCGGGACGGACGAGCCCGTTGGCCACCTGTCGATTGTAACGGAACACCTGTATCCTGAAAACCGGATTGTGGAATTCCTGACTTATAGAACTGTCCTTCCCTTCCTTCACGACATGGTCCGGGAAAAACGTCACGTCGAACTGGTAACCCGCTAGGGAGAAATGGTCCTGTTTCCCCTGCAGCACCTTCAACTTCACATAGGCACCATCCACCTCGCGGCCAGTCGGGTCATAGATGACCATCAGCGGGGCCACCCCAAAATCGCTATACATGAAAGATGTGCCGTCAGCCGCAACATACGGCTGGTTGGTACGCAGTGTGTGATGTTTGCCGAAATCATCCTGGAGCGTAACGGCAACATCCGTTGCAATCTGCCCGGCAATTGTCGGTAAGATTTGTTCGACGAGGAATGCGCTTTGCGGAAGCTCGCCGATCTTGGGTGGGACTGACCGGGAGACATACTGTGCAATCTCTCCTTTGAACACTTCCCCTTCCGCTAACTCGACGATGCCGGTAAAACGGGCGTAGACAGTAAGCACTACTCCCAACAGGAGGAGGAAGATGCTCAGGTAGAACATAAGGCTTGCCGCCGGAGCGAAACGGTTCTTAATCGCATAGAAGCCTTGTGCAGCGGGGCAGACTGTGTATCCCTGCTGTGCCAGTGCAGCAGTAATCCGCTCTTGGGACGATGGTCCCCTTAGCATGAGACTGGTCTTGTGTGGGTAATGGTTTACCGATTCCGGGTCCGCATAGTTATCGGAAGAGGGATGAATGCTGTCTCTTACAGCAGGCCAGCGCCACCAAGCCACCAATGCCAGATAGAGAAAAAATGTCCCCCAGATTGTAAGGGTAAAGGGAGATGCATAAATTTCCGTCAGACCGAGCGATTCAAGAAAGGCAACCAGCATGGGGGACGACATCTGCCATTCCCGGTAGACCCCGGGTGGGACGACACTTCGCTGCGGAACCCATAGCCCTAAGAGGCTGACGCTTCCGAGTCCCCCGATCAACCAGATCATGACCCATATCAAGCCGAATCTACGAAACCTTTTCAAAAAGTTCATGACCGACGGCTCCTGACCAGCAAGTACCCTCCAGCCCCCCAGAATATCAGACCCGCATACAGCCCCCATAACGGCAGGTGCCTGCTGATGGTAATAAGAACCCACGGCGCAGTATTTTCAAAGGCAAGGGAGTACCCCTCAAAGGACAACCGACCATCCTTGATAAGAGTGGATTCCGCAATCGGCAGTTTGCCCCGCACGACGGCAAGACGGAGTTTATCGTGAGCCCGGGCTCCTCCGGCAGTCGGCATCTCTTTTTGCACCCATTCTCCCGACTCCTGACGCCACGTTATGTGGGAATCACCTTCCCACGTGGCATAAAACCGGTGAGGTAACTCAGCAAACTGGAAGTAGCTGGTATCAGGGCTGTCGGTCAGAAGCTTGATATAAGCACCATCCATCACCTTGTCGCGACCGTTTCGCAAAACCATGAGCGGAGCCTGATCAACCCGCTCGAGCTTAAACGTCAATCCATGCCAATGTAACGGCGTGTTCGGTTCAACCGTATGTTCATAGCCATCCAACAACAGTGACACCTTCCCCGGATACGCCTTGATCCCGCGCGCCATCAGCTGGAAGGTCGGACGTTGCGCCCAAGGCCCTGCACTGACCTTATGGAAAGAGGAGAGGTACTCCTCTTCGCCCAAGGCGGCAGTGGCGGTATAGCGGAAACCGTAGTTCACCCCCCCCTGTACCAGAAAAACAAGAGTTCCTGCCGTAACCAGTGCCAGGGGAAACGAGCGTTGCCAGAATAAGCCGATCACCCTCATCAGAAGGACTGCTGCCAGCAGGATACCAAAAATCCTGCAGGTAGTGCTGTCGAAGGCAACGGTTATCTGCTGCCTGCGGACAAGTACGACCAGTCCTGCCCAGAGTACCATGGGGAACGCAAGGCAGGCGATCAGCAATGGGCTGAAAAAACGATAAAATCGGTCCATGCTCAGTACTTGAACTCCTTCGCATTTGCGGGCCTGACATCATAAGGTTCCCAGCCGCTCACGATCCAGCGGTTCCGGGTCCGTACCAAGTGGTACCGGATACCTATACCCAGCCCCTTGACGGGAGCTGTCAATGCGCGATCCCCGCGCCGCCGGTACGCATAGTTCCATTCCTCGTAGACCACCACATCGACCGAGCGGGGAGAGCGCCAGTCGATATGCGCAACCGCCATTGAGGCGTTGTCGCAAATCAGTATTCTGTCAAGGGCCTGCAAGTGGCCAATGTCCCGGAACAAGCCATGCCTCACCTGCTTCGTTGCCGGCAATTCGTTGAGCAGTTTGGGAACGCCGTCGGAAACGTAGATGTCCGTGAGGATCTTGTTGTACAGGTTGATGGCTTCGGTAATCTCCACCCGCTCGGACCGTTCTCCTCTCACGATAAAGGGGAAAAGCGGTCGGTCGATTGCCATGCCGAGGAAGCTGAAGAGCATCACTGATATGAGCAGACAGAGAATGGGCTTGGGGTTGGCGCTATTCAAGGGAACCATCCTGCCGGTTGGTTACGGGATGGTTGTAGTACCTGGCCTGAAATCCGTTCGC
This sequence comes from Geomobilimonas luticola, assembly GCF_018476905.1. Lineage (GTDB taxonomy): Bacteria > Desulfobacterota > Desulfuromonadia > Geobacterales > Geobacteraceae > Geomobilimonas > Geomobilimonas luticola. Next base: position 670,544 of record NZ_JAHCVK010000001.1, on the reverse strand, counting down.
CGTGAGGATGTGCCAGGCAATTCTGGCCCGTCGCCCGGTCTTGCAATAGACGAAAATCTGTTTGTCATTGGGGAGATCGTGAAGCCGCTCCGGAAGCTGGCTGAGAGGCATAATCGCAACACGGGAAGGCATCCTCGCCGGCAGTTCGTCGTGATTGCGCACATCCAACAGGAGGATGCCACTGTCCCGCCTGCCCCATTCCTCCCTGAACTCGCCGGGAGCGACAGCAGCGGGGGCCGGGGGGCGCGGCATTGCTTCAAGGGAGCGGGACAACTCCCCCCGCTGCACACGCTTGCCTGCCGCGCGCCACGCCGCGAGTCCCCCTTCGAGGATCATGACCGGTGCGTCGAAGCGCCGTGTGTAACCGATCATGGAGGCAATCATGGCCTGGAACCAGGAGGAACCGTCATCCATATCGCTTCCGAAGAAGACAAGGGGGTATCCCCCATCGCCCCGAACAAGCAGATCACCACTCAACTTCCCCGGCGGCACGTTCATTGCCCCCGGTATTGACCCCTCCCCTGCCACAGCCGGGGGGCGGCAGTCGATGAATACCACCGGCTCTTTACGCTGCTCCATGCGCTTGAGGTTTTCCATGGTCGTTGCCACGGGATAACCGTCGTACTGCCAGCGCTCCAGCCCCCCGGACAGCACCTTGACCCCTCTGTTCCCTCCCTGCATGAACTTTGCAGCTACCCGTGCCACACGGTCATCGCGCAAATCTGCCCCATACAGGATGATCGGCATCTCCCCGGCACCGTTCGTCAGGGTCAACGGAGTTCCCCCATCCGCCACCCAAACCGCCGTGGGAATGTGCGAAACGGTGAACTTATTCCGTTCCCGCAGATCGATAAGCATGTAGGGAACCCGGTGGTCCATGAATTCGAAGAGTTCGCGACTCGTAACGGCAGGGATTCCCGCTGCCTCCCTTTCAAGCACACGTTCCAGCGATACAGCCGGGACCACCCCCTGACTGGTGGACTCAAATGAAACCGTAATGAGGTCCCCGTCGCGCAAATCGGAAAGTTCCGTGAAGTTCTTCAGTGACGTACCCTGGAGAGCCCGCACAACCCGGTCCGTGTTGCCGTCGCGGATCAACAGGAATCCTTGGGCGTAACTCAGCAGACGCCCTTCAAACCGCCCGGAGCAAAAGGCAGGTGCCGCCTGCAGCAGAAACAGCAGCGTGCCAATACAGGCATATGCTATCGCCCATCTCATGTGATGTCGTAGTTTCATGGTCCGTACCATAGCTGACATCCTGACGTTCTTCCAGAAAAAAACGGAGCATGCCGAAGCATGCCCCGTTGTGGGCAGATACCTTGCCGGTATCAATAGGTCAGTGGCCGGGCATTGTTGGGGGCCTTGGTGGTTGTCGAACGTCCGGCATTATGATGGTCGCAGGCACCAAAGGTGACAGCATCCGTGCTTGAGATGGTATAGCAGCCAATGCTCTGGTCCATCTGCTCCCATTCCACGTCCGGATCGGCCGTAGCCGGGAGGTTATTGGAGATCGGTGAATACCAGCGCATGGAACCGCCGGTTCCCATGAACCGGTAGGTGCGTGATTTCCAGCCCGCCTGCTTGTAAGGATTGTAGAAGTTGTTCACGCCGTGGATGCCACCCAGCTGGTAGCCGCCATGACAGCCGACACAGAACAGCTCGGTGGTGCCCGTCTCGGCAAACACGACGTTGGTGGTGCTCCCCATGGAGGCTATCCCCTTGGTAGCCAACCATCCGGACGAGCAGGCGTCGTTATGGGCGTTGGAATGGCCGGATGTGGAGGCCGCATTATAGGCCGCAGCCGCATGGCAGCGGGCACAGTTGTCAGTGGTACTGGTAGAGGCGATATTTGTAAACGCCGCATCGTTCCCGCTGGAGTTCTGCAGCATATAGAAGCTGTTCTGCGAGCCGTGGGCATTGACCTCGTTCAGGTGACAGTCGGAACAGTGGAGGCTGGTGGTCTCCTGGGCAGTCTGCAAGGCCTGACCATCCTTGGTATTAATGGCGTTCCATCCACCGCTGCCGATGTACGTACCAGCCGACGAGTAGCGCTTCTGGAAGATGCTCAGATTGTGATGACTGGCCCAGCTCTTGCCGCGCAAACCCTGGTAGTTAAAGGCGCCCCGTACGTCGGTTACCCCTCGACCGTTGCGGTAGGTCTTGAGGGCAACCGAGGCCTCTTTGGCATTCTGCTGGGTGTCGGAGGTATTGAACGGAGTCATGGCCCGAGCAACCTTGGTCCCCGGTGTAGAGGTAAGCATGCCGTTGTTGGTGGCGTTCACGGCGATGGTGGATGCGCCACCCTTATTCGGTCCCCACGTGAGCTTGTTGCTTCCTGCGCCGATGTCACGGTTGGTGTTGGTGACGTCCAGTTCAATCCAGACCTGGGTGACGCGGGTGGCCGTGGAAATGGTTGTAGCTTCCACCCCTGCCTCCAGTGCGTTGATGGCGTCAACGGTCCAAGCCACGTTACCGTTGGGGTTTGTAGCCCATGTATTTGAAATGGTGGCGTACGTTGTATTGATTGCCACAGCAGACGCCGACTTGTATGTGGTCGCCCCCGACTTGAGTGCGAGTTTGGCGGTTGCCGTGGTGGCTTCGGAACGGACCAGGGCCTTGACGGTCACCGACGTGATGTTCCACGTCATCCCCTTCCACTTGGAGAGGTCGTCCATGTTTACCGTCATAGTGGCAGCAGCCGTAGTCGTTCGGTCATAGGTGGTATCCGCATCGTTGTCTGAGACGGCATAGTAGTTGGTCACACCGGTGAAGTTCCAGTTGGTGGTGTTGCTGCCGGCGGCATTGGTCAGCAGGACCACGGTGTTGTTCGAGGAGGTGTCGGAATCGTGGCAGCTTACGCAAAAACGGTCCATATCATTGCGCATGATTTGTTGGTTGGCCGCCGACAGGCCACCGATGGTCAGCCGGTTCCATATCCAGCCGGTGGTGTAGTTGTCCACATTGCGCAGGTTGACGTCGGCGTTGCTGTTGGGGGTTCCGGCGTGCTGACCGCTCGTCTTGCCGGTAGCCGTATCTCCCTCCAGGTGGCAGACGATACAGTCCCACTGTTTGACGATCTGAGTGGTAGTGCCGTTGCTTACATGGCGGGAGGCCCGGATAAAGTCGCCGCCGGTCGTCCCTCCCGTTCCGTCGGGGGCGGTGCCGGTCGCGGTGACCTGCCGCCGGTTGCCGAGGGGGGCGTTATGGCAGGAGACGCACGACATGGAAGCTCCCCCCCAGGTAGCGCCCCCGTGGCAGCCGAAGGTACCGGCACAGGTCCCGCCGGCGGGTATGCCAGTTGCCGCGACTGTGCCGGCCGTATAGGTAATGGTCCCTGCCTGGTTGTTCACGTCGTAGGTCGTGTCAACATGGCTGGCGAACCCGGTGGCAGCGATGGTGGTGCCGGTGGCAGTGGTGGTGTAATGGCACTTCTCGCAGGTGAGCGAGCCATGTGCCACGTGGCTGTTGGCCTTGGGAGTACCGTTGGTATAGGAAGGACGACCCGTCGTACTGCCGCTGTCGCCATGGCAGCCGTTGCAGGCGAGGGTAGCGGTCCACCCTGGTGCCGTTACCGGCGCGATGCCGGCACCGGTGTAGGGATAGGTTGTGGGATCAGCAGTTCTCCGGGTTCCCATGGAATGGCAGTAAAGATTGGCACAGGTGCCGGTTGTGTATGTTCCCGTCGCCTGGCTGATAGCCGTTGCTTTGATGGTGGCGGAGAACTTGTAGTCCTTGGCGCCGTTGACATGTTTGGTATAGCCAGTAGTGGCGTTGATGGTCGTGCTGCTGTCGTTGGCCACGGTTTCCGCGTGGCATTCATCGCACTTAAAGTTGTACTGGTCGGTGGCGATGTGGTCGACATGGCTGTCGAAGGGGCCGTTTGCGGTGACGTTGGCCGTCGTGTCGTTCCCCCCATGGCAGGTTACGCAGGTGGCGGAGTTGTAGCCCGATGCCCACGTAATGCTCGTCATCGGAGCGGTGAAAGGAGCGGTGGTGGAGCGCCCCTTGCTGTGGCAGTAGGTGGAGGAGCAGCTCGTGGTGTAGGTGCCGCCGCTCTGGTTGAGCCCGGCAAAGGTGCCGAACTTCCAGTCCCGGGCGCTGTTTACGTGCTTCGAGCCGGCACCGGCGACGATAAGGGTCGTATTGTCGCTGGCGGTTTCGGCATGGCAGGCGCCGCAGTTGTAGGCGGCGTTCAGGCCGTAGCGGTCGGTTGCCAGATGCTCGTAGTGGGCAGATGACAGGGCCGAGGGAGACCCTGCGGCCTGCATGTTCGCCAGGGTGTTCTGCACCCGGTGGCAGGTACCGCAATTGCCCGATGCCGCCGTTCCCCAGGTCGGTGTGGCGTAGGTAGTTGGGGTTGCCTTGCCGTCGCTGTGGCAATAGGTGGAGCAGGTTCCCGGGGTAAAGGTGTTGGCTGCCGGAGGATTGGTGCGGCTGTAGACCCTGCCGGCCCCCTCGCCGTTGAGCGGGCTGTTGATCTGGATGATCCCGTCGGCATGGGCGTAGTTGGTACCGTTATTGGCATGGCACCTGGTGCAGAGAAACCCGTACTGACCTGCCGCCGTACCCGTATGGGTAGTGTGGGAGCCCTGGAAGCGGCCCGCGGGAGTATTGCGTGCCGTCCCGTCAACCGGTGGATTTTCGTGGCAGCCGCTGCAGGTGGTGATGGTTCCCGAAGCAAGTGATTCAACCGGCCGGAACAGCCCCTGGCCCATGGATATAGAGACAAGCAGCGCAAGGGTCAGCACCGGTCTGGTTTGAATGAATTTTCCCATTACTATATTCCTCCCCTGATTTACGCGGCTACCAGGATGGTGTGGTGAAATAGTGACAACTGAGGTTCGAACATGTCTTGGCTGTCGTGGACGAAAGAGTACCACTCACACCGTTGTAGAGCGGGTTCTGTGCCGGGAATGTCGTACCGAACAGCAGGCTGGTACCGGCAGCCGCTCCACCCATCTTGAAGGTTCCGTCACCGAAATTGATCGAGCGTACCGTGCTGCCGCCCATGGAGTGGTTCCCCGTATCATTGGAATGACAGGTACCGCATACCTTTTCCGGGTTTGTCCCGGCCAAGCCGTATGTCTGCCCGGCCGGATCGAGCGCCGTGGCTATGCTAAGCCGCGTCTTGATGTAGTTGATGTGCTTGGCGTGGGCGCCCCACCCTTCGTGTACCGTACCGTCCAGGTAATTCTTGCCCCAGGTGCCACCGGTCCATCTACCGGCAGCATAGGTAGCACCGACCGTGTCATAGTCATGGCAGGAATCGCAGTTGCCGGCACCGTACAGGGTACCATCGATATGGGTGGGACCGCTACCGTTATGATTGTGGCAGCCAGCACAATCGTCGGCGATCGCAATGCCCGTATGGGCGAATGTCGAGGGGGCTGCGGTCGGCGGCGCGCCGTGGCACTTGCCGCAGTTAGTAGCGTTCTTGGCATAGGCGGTCAGGTAGCCCGTTTCGGTCCAGCCCGGTGTCGTGTCGGAACCGCCAGCCAGTTTGCCACCATGGCAGTAGTTGGTGGAACAGGTGCCGGTGACGTATGTCGGCACCAGTGCGCCGCGGCTGCTGACCGAGCCGGTCGTGCCGATGTTCTTGGATAGATCGCTCCAGGCAAAGTCGGTAGCCCCGTTGGCATGCGTGCCGCTGGCCGGTATCGCATGGCAGTCGGTACAGAGTACCTGCCGGTCGCTATAGCCGTTGAAGGTACGGAGGTGGGCATCGTGGGCACCGACCTGGGGATCGTTGGAAACACCGTTGGTGAAGGTGCCGGTCTGACCGGCCACATCCTTGCCCGTCGTCCCGTAGCCGGGTGCTGCCTGCCAGGCCCTGGCGGTGCTGTAGTTGGCAACGGTTGTCGGCTTGCCGTGACACTTGGTGCAGGTGGCATTCGTAGTGTTGGCACCCCAGACAGGTGAGTTTGTGCCGTGGCAGATGGCGGTGGAACAGGTGCCGTACCCGTTGCCGGGGGTTCCCCCCAAGGTGTAGCTGCCGGCAACGTCGATCAGCTGGTTGACGTGGGCCGCGTCGCTGTATGCTGCTGCGCTCGCGCCGGTGTGGCAGTTGCCGCAGTTGGTGTCAAGCGCCAGGTGCTGGGTATGGCTGCCGGTCGTCATCGTCGTCGTTGCATGGCAGCTCCCGCAGGCTGCGGTCCCGCCCCAGGCCGGATTCGTACCGGCGTAGACCGGCGTGGCGCTGAGACCGTCGGCCGACTGGCCCGAACTGTGGCAATAAATCGTGCTGCAACTGCCGAAGCCGTTCCCCGGGGGGTTGATGGCGGACTGGGTATAGCTTCCGCCAGTGCCGAGACCGCTGAATGCAACGTCGATCTTGTAGTCGGCATGCTTGGCGGTCTCGTTGCCGGCGCCGGAATGGCAGGTGGCACAGGCATAGGAGTAGGCGGCATGGATGCTGTGTTTACCCCCGGCGGGTGGATTGCCGTGGCAGTTGGAGGTATCGCAGCTCAGGGGTGCCGCCGTCCCCCAGACGGCCGACGTGGTCGGTGAGGCCACCGCCGAGCCGGTGGCGTTCTGGACCGAGCTGTGGCAGTAGACGGTACAGCTGCCGTAGGGAGCGAGTGCCGCCGTCGAGGAGTTGGCAAAGGTTTTGTACGTGGCGCTGGCACCGAAGCGGTTGTCGCCGGTCGCCAGGTTCCAGTATATCCTGCCGTTCACGTGATTGTTGTTTGCCGGATCGGTTCCATGGCAACTGCTGCACAACAGGGCGAGCTGGCCGGCGCCGTTTGCCGCATGGCGGCCGTGGCTGCCGGCGGTCGGTGCAGTCGCAGCGGTCGTGCCATGGCAGGTGCCGCAGGCGGCCTGGGTCGCTCCGCCGGTCCAGGACGGGGTGGTTATGCTCCCGTTGCTCCCGGTCCAGCCGCCATGGCAGTACAGGTTCGAACAGCTGTTGCTCCCCGCCTGGGTGACCGTCGTGGTCCCGCCGTCACCGGAAACGAAACTGTAGGGAGCGGCGGGGACGAAGCCGTCATAGCTGCCGCCGACCTTGGTGCCACTGAATCCGGGGACGTTGGTTTTGTCCATGGCGAAGCCCATCTGGATGGTGTTGCTCACCGTCGGCATGGTGTTGCCGTTGTGGCAGGTGACGCACTTCATCCCCCTGGCGATGGCGTGCATGTTGTGGGCGCCGGGGCTCGTCGCGCCGGTGGCAGCAGGTTTCCAGGCAAGCCCGGTAGCGGTGCTCCCGTCATTGTCGGCCGTCGTCGGTGGATTGCCGTGGCAGACATCGCAGCCCGCCCGGAAACCGGCATTATGGGGATGGCAGGTGGTACAGTCGCTGTTGTTCTCGTGGGCCAGGCCGCCGGTATTATTGGTGGTGTCGAAGTTGTGGTACTTGTTCTGGCTGTGGCAGGCCTCGCAGATATGGAGTGAAGCGGTATGCCCGCCGGTATCGTTGCCGAACGAGGTCATGGAGTTGAAGACGACGGCACCGCCGGGGAAACTCCCCGATGGAGCGGTGACGGAGGTCCGTACCCGCTTGATGTTGGACGAACCGGCTATATGGCAGGTCTTGCAGTCGAATGCGCCGTACTGCCCGCCCGGGATACCCCAGCTCCCGCCCCACTTGGTGGTGCCGGGGAAACGATTGCTGTTGTGAACAAGGTTGCTGTCGGTCCAGGAGACGAGAGTGACCGGCGCGAGAGTCTGAACCGCGGTTCCGCCGACGATCCCCTCCGCATCCTGATAGGTGACGCGGACGGTATAGGTCTGGCCGACGGTCAGGCCGGTGATGGTCGTGGTAAAGGGACTGGCGGTATGACCCTGGGGATTGGGAGGCCAGACAATAAAGGGGCCCGCCCCCTGTTGGTACTCCACAAGGTATGTGTTGTTTCCATTAATGTCATCGGTGTACGGCATGGTGACACTGATGGATGTCGAACTGGCCTGAACAGCCGTTGCCGTGCCGGCCGTGGTGCCGTTCACGCCTCCGCCAGGCAAGAGGATGCCGTTAACCGTCTGTATCTGAGGATTGGCGCCGGAGAAACCATCGGCGTCATTATAGGTCATTCTGACATCGTAGCTCTCTCCTGGAGTTAAGGAAGTGACAGTAGTGCTGTAGGGGCTTGCCGAGTGGGAAGCATTTGTCACCCAATTGGACCAACTGCCCGAGGAAGACAGCTTGTAGTCAACAGTGTAAGTGTTGCTTGCATTCTGGTCATCGCCGTAAGGCATACTTACGCTAATCGTTGTCGTGCTGGCAGCGGAAGCAGTTGCAACCCCGGGCGTGGTGAAATTATTTACGGGCGTTGCAGTGGTTACGCTGTTGTCGGCGGAGTTCGGACCTGAGCCAGAGACATTCTTGGCAACGACACGGTACCAGTATTTTGTGGTTGGAGCGAGGCCGCTGTCCCCGTAGCTGAGCGCAGCAACATCGGCACCTACCAGGGCAAACGCACCGGGTGCTCCGGCATTGTCGGGCGCCCGGTAGACATCGTAGGTAGCTGCCCCGCCGGTCGGCGCAGTCCAGTTGACTGTCAGGCTGGTATCTGCAACGGAGGTGTATGACGGGGTACCGGGGACGTCCGGCTTGGTAAGTAGTGCCACCTCGGGCGAATAGGGGGATTCGAAGGAATTGGTATCGAGATTTGTTACAGCATAGTAATAGGTTGTGTTCCCTGTCGTAGCCGTATCAGAATAAGACAGAGTGGTTGTATTGGCGAGAAAAGTGCGCGTTCCCGGATTGCTCGTAGTGTCGCGATAAATCTTGTAGGGTGTAGTAGCATGCAGAGCGGGAGAACCGGTGGAGGGGTTCTGGTTGAGCCAGGTCAGGTCCGCATTTTTCGGCGTTGTCGCGTTGGCAGTTGCGGCCAGATTGCCGGGAGAGATGTTGAGATAAACCGCATCTACCGCGCCACCCCCCCATTCCGTATTGTCGGTTTGACACTGCCAGCGCACCAGAACGTTGTATGCAGTGCTCGCCGCAAGGGGGAAGGAGGTGGCTGTGTCAACCGGCCCCTGCCAGGCAGCGTCAGTAACACCGGTTCCCGGATTGGAGATGGTGTAGAGTGTAGTGGTGGAACCGCTGACCAACGCAGCCCCCTGCCACAACTCCAGAGCGATGCTGGAACTGTCAACCGCTGCTTTATAATCCCTCTTGTAACTTCCTCTCAGAATTGCGTTCGTAGCATAGGCAGGGGTTGTGATATTTGCCGAGGTAAGGGTGATATTGGTTGCCTGATTGTTAGCAGTACCGTTCCACTGGCCATAATACCAGTAACTGCCATTAGCCCCCGTGCCAGCGGTGGTATTTCTCTGGAAGGTCTTGGTGCCTCCCGCCGAGCTCGTGCCCCCCTCGGTCCAGTTCTGGGCCAAGTCAGCCGTTGCTCCTGCGGTTTCGAAGCTGGAGTTGGGGCTCTGGTTGAGGGCATCTACCCACTTACCATACATGAATAACGTCGTCAGCAGGGTCATCCCAACCACAAGACCGATTTTTGCAGCCAGATTCATGCCACGCAGTTTTCTTTTCAGTGTTTTGCCCATGACATCCTCAGCACTCTGAAATTTTTCAATCGTAAGAAAATCCCGACTACCTGATATCTACATTCACAATATTTTTCGCACCTTCACCCTTCACGGAATTCTTCAGCGCGAATGCCGCGGAGCGGAGCGCCTTGACGTGACCGATGAAGGTTTTCAGCGAAGCGACCTCGCCGGCATAATACCTGCGCATCGGCTCCGATACCCTGCCGTGCACCTCGTACGCAACCCGACCGGACACCTTGTCGTAACGAAGGGAATACGTGATGCGAGGGTCGAAGGTAATCAGGGCCGCCAGCAGGTAGATATCCTCGATGATGGAGGTGTTTTCACCCGTTATGATGAAAGGATTGAAACTGTTTCCGGCCATACCGATTCTCCGCACGTCGTCCATGTCTCATTAAAGCTGGACATCACACCTTTTGTAAGTTGCTGTTTTCTCTAAACAATAGCCATATGGCGCAAAAAAAAAACGGCGCCAAATCACCGCACATAAACGAAAATGTGCCGTCAAGTGACTCATCTTGGTTTAGGGGAAGCGAACATCACACAATCCCGCCAACCACCTAACATTATTATGAATTCTTTCAAACAGTCTTAAAAACCGCCTGTACTGGTCCACATACAAGGTATTACATTATTCATACATCTGTGATTAAGAGCAAGTAAGGTGCCAATGCAACAATCTCTGAGCAATAATATATCAGCGAGTCGTAGCTAAAACCAACGAGACGAAACGGTGCCGTCGACAAGCAAAAGAAGCGGGTCATGCTACCACTACTTCAAGCTAGACTATTTATAGTTATATAATATACATGGCAACACAGAGGCCACAGCTTCCACACCTGTAGACACTGCAAAAATACAATAAATTGCATAGAAATAAACATTCTGATCGAGAGGGCTGGAGACGCGAAGGACTTACGCACGGAAGTGGATTCGGAAAAGAAAAAAGGACAAGCTTTCGCCTGTCCCCCTAAAAACAATTGAATTCCGGTGGCGGGATTTGCGGCCAGAGCACGGTGCGTCATGTCCTTCTAAGGCCGTATCTCAACCGTCGTGCCATTTGGCGCCAACGTGCCGATTTCCTCTATTTCTTCGTCGGTTACGGCAATGCACCCTTGCGTCCAGTCGACCCCTGCGTGAGCATCACCAACCCACGAAAAACCATTCTTGATGCCGTGGATCATGATGTCACCGCCCGGAGAAACGCCCAGCTCTCTTGCCCGCTTCCTGTCTCTCTCGTTCGGGTAGGAAACATGAAGGGACAGGTGATAACGACTGTCCTTGTTCCTTGCATCGATGCTGTAGATTCCCTCCGGGGTTTTGTTGTCCCCCTGCCTTTCCTTCGGGCCGACAGGGTTTCCCCCCAGGGCTATCCTGTAGGTTTTGAGCACCTCACCCTTTGACATCAACGTCAATCGGCGTGCCTGTTTTTCCACCAGGATCTTGTCTGCTGTTCCCTTCCGGCTTGCAAACAGTTTCAACTTCTCGGTCTCTTTGTTCCTGATCTCCTGTTCAAGCGTTTCAATCGTTTTTTGCAGCGCAGTGACTTCATTCCCCCTGCTTTCAAGCTCTTGCCGGAGAGTCTCGATCTGTGCCTGCTGCGTGGCAATCGTCCTGTCCTTGAGAGCGACATTATTGATGGTGAATACCATCATCTCGCTCTCCTGCCGGTACCCGCTCTCGGGATAATCCTGTATCAGTTTCTGAAAACACCCCAGCGCTTTCTGATAATCTTTGTGCTCATTCTTCGGATACGCATAAATAATACCCATCTCGAAGAGCACCCGGTCTCCCCTCGCGGGATATTTCGCAACGATCTGCTCATATTTGTCCAGAGAGGCGTTGTAGTTTCCCTGAGTGAACAGGTCATTCGCTTCCTTGAAGGTTGCCCTGGCCTGAGAGCCTCCATTGAAGTGACCGCATCCGGATACGAGCATTGGTACCAGTACGATGCCGACAAAGAAACGGCAAAAGAGCTCACCCATCCTGATCTGTTGTTTAGCCATATGTGACAAACCCGCTAACCTGAAGTCATTTGTTTGAATGTCCTGAAAGACATGGAATGCCGGTAACGTTAACAGCCCGTTAACTAAGGCGGAATCTGACTACTCGACATTCCCCCCTCTAACTCCCCCCTCCGGGGGGAGAAATCTTTACCCTCCCCCAGCGGGAGAGGGGTGGGTGGGGGAAGAAACGATGTCGAGTAGTCAGCATGTTCCTTAAAAACGGCTACTTCCTCATGGATTTCTGGAAAGCTGCATCAGCCCGTTGCGCCTTTTCTTCTGCGATCCGTTCCCGTTCCGCTGCCGCTTTCTCGGCATTTTCGGCACGGACCGATGTTTCATCTGCCTTTAACTTGGCCGCATCGGCTGCCGCCTTGGCAGCTTGCGCATCCTGCAATGCCTGCTCGGCTTTCGCATTGATCAGGTTTTGCTGCGCCTGCACTTTCTCGAGATCACCGGATGTCGCACAACCCGTCAGTCCAGCACCAAGAACAAGCATCACCGAGATCACCAATAGACGTGTCTTCATATTAACTCCTCCTTTTTGTTCGGTTTATTGTGGTGATTGCCAAAAGACTTCGCCTCGACTCCCATCACCTCCTTTCGATTCTCTATCTGCTTAACCGGTTCTATCACGATACCGTCTATGTCCAGATCGATTTTCAGGCGTCTGGCCGCTTCTCTGGCCGCAGAGACATCATTGAAAGGGCCGGCGACAACACGGTAACCGCTGCTCTTCGACAGCACCCTCGCCGGTATTGGCGGCCCCTGGTGGTTGATGATGGCGGCAAGCCGCCGGGCATCGATCTCTTCACGCACATCCGCGGCCAGGACATACCATGCCTCCAGTTTCAGTTCCGGTAGAGCCGGTCTGCCGTAGAGCGCGTCCGGATGTTCGACGTTCAGGGGTTTCACATCCTCCTGGGAACCTCCTTGCCCCATCTCGAAGATGGGGACGGGAATCCCCCGGGCCTCGGCCTGCACCTCCTGAACTTTTTTCCAGTCAAGCGTGTGGGCCGACTGCTTTTCAATGCTTCTCAATTTGGCATATATCTTCTCCAGCTCGCCAGTGCCCGAGCCTTCAAACGGGGTATGGGCTTCCAGGTACAGCACTCCATCCCGTTGCCCTATGAGATAGGGCTGGTTGACAATGAGTACCGGGGTATTGACCGGGGTGTCCCGGTAGAGCATCTCGATGTTTTCCGGATAGAGCCTCATGCAGCCGTTGGTTGCCCTGAGACCGATGCTGGCCGGTTTATTGGTGCCATGGATCAGATAGCCCGTTTTGCTCAAATAGAGCGCATACTCCCCCAAGGGGTTCTCAGGCCCCGGCGGAACTTTTGCCGGCAGGATATCCCCTTTTTTCCGATGGTCCTCGGCAATTGAAGCGGGCACATGCCAGGTCGGCCGGGCTGCCTTGCGCGCCACCCGCGTCTGCCCCATGGGGGTAGGCCGCTCTTCGGTTCCGACACCGACCGGATAGGTCGAGACCACCAAGGACGGGCCATCCCCTTTGAACTGAAAGAGCCTCATGGTGGCCTGATTGATCACGATCCCTTTCCGGGGCGCGTCCGGCAGGATATACCTCAGGGGCAGCGTGACGCGTTTTCCGGCCTCGGGCACCCAGAGATCCACACCCGGATTGGCGGCGCTGATCGCATTGACCCCCAGGCCGAAATGCCGCGCAATATCCGGCAACGTATCCCCCTCTTCAAGCCTGATGACTGCCAGCCGGCCGACTACGTCTTCTCCCCGTGCAACCGGAAACGTGTTTCGTTTGATCTCGCTTTCAGGATGGCCTGGCTCCTGGACAGTTCTCATGGCGGCACATCCATTGAGAGCGACAAGCGCTGTACAGAGAGCTGCAAAACAGCGCCAATTGGCCAGGAGTGGCAGGTCTGCGGTTCGGTACATGGGGACCTTTCTCGATGATGATTGAGCTTCTTGCAAAAGTATCTGGTTGATCCGGTGTATGCGCATCATAACCCCCTTCAATCCCCCCTTATCTAAGGGGGGAAGCGAGCGGAGCGAAGCAGGGGGGTTACAGATTCTGCAGTTTTTATCTTTTTGCAAGAGCCTCGATTGATAAAAAAAAGCCGGGACCGAAGGTATGGTGACATTTCGGCAACCCGGCTGTCTCAGTGAGACCCTGTAGGCTTTCCGCCCCACCCTCGCGGATGGTTGAGTATTATCGTATACCACCGACTGTTCACATGCCGGCATACAGTGGCGCGCTTTAAAGGCGCACTTCCTGCCGCCGTGGAACGTGTTCGCAGACAGCTTTGTCTGGTATCGCATTTTTCGGGCAACAAAAAAGCCGGGACCGAATATCCCATGATATTTCGGCAACCCGGCTGTCTCAGTAAGACCCTTAGGCTTTCCGCCCCATTCTTGCGAATGGTTAAGTATTATCGTCTATCGATTCTCAAATAATTTTCGTGAATTTTACATTTCCATGGGGGGTTGTCAACATTTTTTCTCATGTCAGATCGAGCACGCATCGAGCGGTTGCGCTCCCGCAAGAGCCGCAGCGTCCGCGAGCCCCTCTTTGTCCGCCGGGATGCGGTTGCCGGTACCACAGGGCGGGCAGGCAACGATGTAGCTTGCCATAGCCATGTCACTTTACGTCGGCTGCAGGTTGCTGTTCTTTTGGATACTGTCGTCGCAGCCGTTCCAGCCCTTTCTGCCAGCTCTCAGCATCGCCATATTCGAAGAAGCGCGGATAATGGTCATGGGCAGCCTTGATCCGGCGGGCGTGCTTGATCGGACACCAGTATTGTTCCGTACGGGCCGCGATCTCCCGGCCGTAGGCCATGAGGCCGTTGCCGTAGGAGCAGTAGAAGCAGTTGAACTTTTCGATGACATTTAGATACGGTAGATCCTCACGGTCGAAGATCAGGTACTCAGATCGCTTCGCCTTGGGAATGCCATAGACTGGAAAGCAGATCGACTGATAAAACCAGAGAAACAGATCCAGCAGGATGAAGGGAATGAACCCTGCGTAGATGATCGGAGCGGTCAATACGTTTAACGGTTTTGCTCTGACCAGGTACCTGAACCAGCCGATTTTCAGCCGGCGCTGCTGTCTCGCGACCTCCTCGGCAAACCGGACCCGCTTTTTCTCAATGATGAACTCGAATTCGTCCCGTTTCTTCTTGAACTCGACTTCGAGCTCTTCCTGCAGCTCCCTGATCCGTCGTATAAGGTCATCGATTGTCTGAGGCATGCGGTTCCTTCCATAATGGGGGATTTTGCTTCCGACACTCTACACCACGACCTTACCTGTGTCACCCATTGAATCTCCGTTCCAACTCGTCAATGCGGTCCAGCAGCTCCACCACCAGGGCCATGACATCGGAATTGAGGCCGAGACCCGTTTCAGGCCCAGGACTTTCCTGACCCTGACCACGGCGCTCCGGTCGAACAGATGGGGTGCTCCTGCTGACTGCGGCTCCGTGAGGCCGATGGCAAAGAGCCGTTTCGTCACAGCAATGTTGTATTTAATTATGATTATTCTTGGCTTGGCGGGAGCAGCTCCACAACATTAAAAAACAAAACAGCCGATTTCATTGAAGAAATCTACCGTTGACTTGTTTGGCTCCCCCTGGCAGACGAAATCAGGAACTTTTTCGCATACAACTTCGGATTTCTGTCCCATCAAGAAAAATCACCCACGAGCAGAGTATATGTTCCGTAGAACGGGGGCGACAGTATAAAAATTACTATCTCATTCATCGAATGCTGACGCCTAGATTGTTGCATAACCTGATGTCCTAGATTAGCAATTTAACCCGCAACATTACGATTACGCCGGTAAAGAATGCCGAGCTTGTCCAGGCGCGAACGCAGTGTGCTTGGGTTGATCCCCAGCAACTCTGCTGCACCTCCTGGTCCATCGATCTTCCCCTTGGCCAGTTTAAGGACCTCGGTGATATGCACAGCGTTTGCCTCGTCCAAGTTGAGTGGATAAAGTGAGCGGTTATTGCCGGCGACGAGCGACATGTCCTTTTGTTCCGAGCTCGGCAGAATCGTGCTGAAGGTCAACGCCCCGCCACGATGCAGGATGAGTTCACGCTCGACCAGGTTCTCCAGCTCTCGGACGTTGCCGGGCCAGTCGTATTCCATGAGCCGCTGCAGTGCACCCGGCGCGATTGACGGGGGCACCCCGATGCCGAGGTCCCTGCTCCTGACCGCCACAAAGTAGCGGGTAAGGGCCGGCACGTCCTCTTTCCGCTGCCGCACCGGCGGCACCATGATGGGAAAGCCGCTCAACCGGTACCAGAGGTCCTCGCGGAAGTTTCCCTCCGCCACCATGCTTTGCAGATTACGGTGCGTTGCCGCGATCACCCGTATATCGACGGGGATCGGGCGCTTCCCGCCAACTCTCTCCACTTCGCGGTTTTGCAGCACCCGTAGCAGCCGCACCTGTGCGTTTAGCGGGAGTTCGCCGATTTCATCCAGAAAGATGGTCCCGCCGTCGGCCCGCTCGAAACGCCCCCGGCTCTCGGCCACCGCCCCGGTAAATGCCCCTCTCTCATGCCCGAAGAGCTCGCTGTCGATCAGGTTTTCCGGCAACGCGCCGCAATTCACCGTGATGAAAGGTCCATTCTTGCGCGGCGAGGAGAAGTGAATCGCGTTGGCGATCATCTCCTTGCCGGTCCCGGTCTCGCCAAGGATGAGCACGGTGCTGTTGAGCGGTGCCACCTGGCGCACCATCTCCATTACATTGCGCAGCCCCGTATTGCCGCCGATGATCCCGTCCGCGGCGTCACCGTACAACTCCCGGTTCAGGAAGCGCTTGTCGTCCAATAGGATGGCCTGGTAGCGGAGTACCTCCTCGTGAGCGAGGGTGTTGGCAAGGGCAATCGCAAACGGCTCCGCAAGGCACCCGGCGAGCTCAAGAAGTTCTTCACCGTAGCGTCCCTCTCCCGATGCCTGTAACGTCAGCCCCCCGATCAGCTCTCCCCTGATGCGCAAAGGAACGATCAAGTGTGTGTTCCCTTCGATTTTCAGTACTGGTGCGAGCGCACCAAGAATCTCATCCTTTTCAATGTCCACGATAAATGGCTCTGAATAATTCCGGGCGGCGATTTTCTGCAGCATCCCTTCCGGCAGCGGGATGAGTTGGGGAGGGAGAGCGACGTTTTCAGAGGCATGATCAATTCGCCGGACCGCCCCCAGTCGCTCGTCTATGACGAAGAGGACCAAGGCTTCGAGGCGGAATTGTTCCTTCAGATACTCGAAGGCACTGCGCAACGATTCTTTTATTTCCAGGCTGCCGCAGATTCTGAGGGTTATCTCCCTGGTGAATTCGTCGCGACCGGTCATACCCTTGCCGCTCACCACGTGGGTAGTTCGCTTGTCTTCCGTATTTTTTCCCATCTGTTTATAGACCTCCCATCAAAATCCACGATATATCACAGAGTACCAGATTTCCTTGATATTTCGCAATGCAAAACATGAAATATCGAAGACATGTAGATTGTGACTGCGTAACCGCCTGTAATCAAATGATATAACGGTTTGGCACGGTTGCCGCTATTAGGAGGACAATATCAATACGAAGGAGAACTTCATGGCCAACCTGCTCTATGTCACCTGCAATGTCAGACCTCAGGATAGATCCCGTACCCTTTCGTTGGGTAATGAATTCCTGGAGGAATACCTGCGCAGGAATCCGCAGGACGAGGTGCAAATCCTTGACCTGTACCGCGACAGCATTCAGCGCATAGATCTGGACGTGCTCAACGTCTGGTGGCGGATCGAACGCGGCGAGGATTACAGCTTCGTTTCGGATGGAGAGCGGAACAAGATCGCCCGCCTTTTTCGTCTCGCCGATCAGTTTCGCAGGTGCGATAAGTACGTTTTCGTCACGTGTAGCCTTAACCTGTGGTTCCCGGCCGAATTCAAGATGTACATAGATGCGATCGGAATTCCCGACCCTACCAGCTGCATGACGCCGCTGGCGGCGAAAAGCATGCTACCCGGCCAAAGCAGAAAATCCCTGCATTTGCATGCATGTTCGCCTCACGACTTCTTGCAGGAGCAAGAACTGAGCGTTGCCTACCTGCGCTCGGTGCTGAGCTATCTGGGGGTTACTGATCATGAAACGTTACTCCTTGAGGGCGACGATCTAGAACGGGTTTCCGGAGGGGAGCACGAAAAGGCCCGGCACAGTCTGCTGGAACTTGCCCACCGCTTTTGAGAGAGATAAACGTCGTGCGAAATGGCGAACACCGCAGATCAGCTGAAGACGCAGATTGATGAGTTCAATACAAGGAGTCAACACATGCAAGGCACATTCAAATCCATTCTGGTAACTGTTTCCGTGTTCATTATTGGCATCTCTCTGACCGCCTGCAAAAGTGAGCAGCAGAAAAAGGAGTCGAACGGCGAGGCCGTTCCCGTAGCAGTTGGGAGAGTTCAACACGTTCAGGAACGTGAAACAGTATCGGTGAGCGGAACGGTTGCCACGCCAAATTCACCGGCAAACGTGTCATTTCTCGTTTCCGGTAAAGTCGTGTTCGTAGGGCCGCGCGAAGGGGCATACGTAAGAAAGGGGCAGGTCCTGGCCCGGATCGACCCCACCGACTTCAACCTTTCTGTAAAAGGTGCTGCAGCGCAGGCGGCTACTGCTCAAGCATCCCTGGAAAAGGCAATGAATTCCGCGAGACCCGAACTTCTGGAGCAGGCCCGCATAGTCTATGAGCGAGCCGAAGACGAGCATCGACGCATGAAAATGCTCTACGACTCGAAGAGCCTGGCACCGAATGACTATCTAAAATACAAGGCCGCATATGACCGGGCAAAACAGGACTATGAGCAGGCAAAGATCGGGGGACAGAAGGAAGACAAGGCCCTGGCAAAGGCATCATTCAATCAGGCTGCCGCACACCTTGACATTGCCAGGAAAGCGCTCTCCGATGCGACGCTATGCGCACCGATGGACGGCTACATCGCCAAAAGGTCGATAGAGCCCGGCGATACTGCTGCTGCGGGGCGGACGGTCTTCGAGATCGTGCAGATGGACCCGGTGGAGATCAATGTTGGCGTGCCGGAGACGGACGTGCATCTTGTCAGAATCGGACAGAAAGCTGATATCAGTGTCCCAGCTCTACCGGGAAAGACATTCCAGGGGACGGTGCGCGTCATCAATGTTTCAGCGGACCCCAGCACCCGAACCTATATGACCAGAATAAGTGTGGCCAATTCAGAGCGTGAGTTGCGGGTCGGAATGATAGCGGAAGCGAGCATTCGCGGCGACCGGACGGTTGCCATGGTAACACTTCCCGGGGATGTTGTGGTGCGCGATCCGCAGGGGGCGACCCAGGTATATGTCTACTATCCGGACCAGAAGCGCGTGTACGCCAAGCGCGTGGAAGTCGGCGCGGTAGTCGGCAAGAACGTCGCGGTCAAGAGCGGACTTTCCGGTGACGAACTGATCGTTCTGGCCGGCCAGACGAAGCTGAAAAACGGTCAGGCCGTAGCGGCAACTGAACAGCCGGTCCGGAAATAGACCGGAAACCGCGAAAGGGACAGATTACATGAAACCGATAAAGTTTTCGCTCAAATATCCCGCCGTCACCCTCATCTTGACGGCAATGGTGGTATCCATAGGCATTCATGCCTTTCTGAAGATGCAACGGACGGAAGACCCAAGCATTACCATCAGGACCGGCCTGGTGGCCGCCCTTTATCCCGGCGCGACCTCCGAACAGGTGGAAAAGCAGGTCACCAAAACCCTGGAGAAACATATCTTCAAGTTTCCCGAGGTGCGGAAGGAAAAGACCTATTCCACGAGCCGTCCCGGCGTCGCCATCATCAACGTCGAACTGGAGGACACCGTCAAGAACTCCGACCAGTTCTGGGCCAAGCTGCGCCACGAATTGAACGTGGTGCGCTCAACGGAACTCCCGGACGGCGTAAAGGGGCCGGTGGTCGACTCCGACTTCGGCGATACCGTCGCCATGTTGATTTCGGTCCGCGGTAAACGGTACGGATATCGTGAACTGAGAGATTTTGCGGACAAGATTCATGACGAGATGCGCACCGTCCGTGAAGTGGGAAAACTCGTAACCTACGGAAACCAGAATGAAGAGGTCTGGATTACCAGCAGCCTGGAACGGGTGGCGCAGTATCTGACCAACCCGGGCCAGATAGTGAACGCCCTCAGACAGCGAAACGCCATCCAAAGCGGGGGGAATTTTGAGGCCGACACTTCGAAGATCCCGATGAGAACCACCGGAATTTTCAATTCCGAAAACGAAATCCGCAACGTGCTCGTGGACGTTTCCAGGGACGGTCATCCTGCCTACATCAAGGATTTCGCCAACGTGGAGCGCCGGTATGAAGACCCGACCTTCATGGTCCGCTATGATGGCGACCCGTGCCTGCTCCTCTCCGTGGAGATGCAGAAGGGGAAGAACATTGTCGAACTGGGCGAACAGTTGGATACGGTCTTCAAGCGCCTCAAAGTGCTCCTCCCGCCTGACGTGCAACTGGACCTGGTCGCCAACCAGCCGGGGGTCGTCAAAGAGCGGATTTCGCATCTGAGCCATGAGTTCCTGCTGGCCATCATTTCGGTGGTTATCGTTACCATAGTCCTCCTCCCCCTGAGGGTCGCCCTCATCGCGGCGCTTGCCATACCGGTGACGCTTTGCGGCACCCTCGGTGTGATGAACTCGATGGGCGTCGCCCTGCACCAGGTCTCTATCGCCGGGCTCATCGTGGTTCTCGGTATCGTGGTGGACGATGCCATCGTGATTGCCGACCAATACGTGGAACTCCTGGACCACAAGGTGCCTAAGGCGGAGGCGGCGTGGCGATGTGCCAGTGACGTCTTCGTGCCGGTCCTCACCGCTACCATCACCATCATCGCCTCCTTCCTGCCGCTCCTCATCCTGACCGGCTCGGTGGGTGAGTTCATCATGGCGTTGCCGGTCACGGTGGCGATCGCCCTGGCGGTTTCCTTCATCGTGGCGGTCATGCTGACCCCTCTTCTGTGCAGAACCTTCATCCAGAAGGGTTTGCATGACCACGATGCCGTGGAAAGTCACGGCAAGGAGAAGAAGAGCCTCCTCGATCGGCTCCAGGAGCAGTACGGTATTTGGATCGGCATCTTCATGAACCGGAAGTGGCTCGCCTTCACCCTCGGGGGATGTGCGTTCGCCTTCGGGGTGGTGCTCTTCACGCTGGTGCCGCAGCAGTTCTTTCCTTCCGCCGAGCGCGACCAGTTCGTGATCGATGTCTGGATGCCGCAGGGAACGCGCATCGAGACCACCGACGCAGTGATGACCCGGATCGAGAAAAAATTGGCTGATAGCAAAGGGGTAGAACACTATGCCACCTTCGTCGGTCAAAGCGCCCCGCGATTCTACTATAACGTGAATCCGCAACAGCCCGATGGCGCCTACGGCCAGTTCATCGTCAACACAGCATCGGTAAAGGACACCTCGCGGCTGGTGAAGGAACTGCGCCCGGCGCTGGCAAAAGTGGCGCCGGAAGCGATGGTGATCGTGAAGGAGCTTCAGCAGGGAGCGCAGATGGAGGCGCCCATCGAGGTGCACATCTCTGGTGACGATATCAATGAGCTGAAGGGGCTGGGAGAAAAGGTTCAAGGGATTCTGGAGAACACGACCTATGCCAACTACGTCTTCCGGGACTATTTCAACGACTCGTACATGGTGGATGTGAAAGTGAACGACGAACTGGCCAACAGACTCGGCATAACGGACGCATCGGTGTCCCAGACTCTCGCCGGCGCCTTTGACGGTGCAGCGGTCAGCACCTTCTGGGAGGGGGACCGCCCGGTCACCATCAAGCTGCGGCTGGACCAGCCTTCGCGATCAAGTTTCTCGGACATCGGGAACACCTACCTCAACTCGGACCTGACCCGTGCCCGGGTGCCGCTGCGCGCTATTGCCCAGTTGTCGCCCGAGTGGCAGACCAGCAGGATCGTCCGCAGAAACGGCGTACGCACCCTGACGATCCGGGCTTTTGCCAAACCTGGGTACTACGCATCAAAAATACTGGAGGAGGCAATGCCGAAGATCAAGGCTCTGGAGCTGCCGGCGGGATACCGGATCACCTATGGCGGTGAAAAGAACAATCAGGAAGAGACATTCCCGCAGATGCTCGTTGCCCTGGCCACCAGCCTGGTGGCGATCTTCCTGGTCCTCTTGGTGCAGTTCAGGAACATCTCCGACCCGCTGATAGTGATGGCCGCTATCCCGCTCACCCTGTTCGGGGCGATCTTCGGGCTCATCATCACCCATAACCCCTTCGGCTTCACCGCGTTCATGGGGCTCATCAGCCTGTGCGGGATCGTGGTTCGAAACGGCATCATCCTTGTCGACTACTGCAATGAACGGGTCGCCGAGGGAGAAACTCTGGAGCAGGCGGCACGGGACGCCGGGGCCCGGCGTCTCCGCCCCATCTTCCTTACCACCATGGCTGCCGCCGTGGGGGTAACGCCGATGATTATCTCCGGGTCAAGTCTTTGGGCTCCGCTGGCAAGCGTTATCGCCTTCGGCCTCCTCTTCTCCATGTTCTTCACGCTTCTGGTCGTTCCGGTCATTTTTGTGGCGGTCAAGTCCCGCTCCGCCAAGGATGGGGCAGGTAAGCACGGTGCAGTCGTCACCATTGCGATCATGGCATGTGTGCTTCTCGCCGGTGGACGGGATGCCTCTGCGGAGCCGGTGAAGCAGTCCCTGACCATCTCTCAGGCGGTGGAACTGGCTCTGCAGCATAACTCAGGACTCAAAATCGCCCGCTTCAAGGTGACGGAGAGCGACCAGAAGATCGCCTCGGCACGGTCCCAATATTTCCCGCAGCTTTCCAACAACACCAAGCTCATGGCCTTCTCGGACAGACAAGAGATCACCATTGGCGCCGGCAGCCTGGGGAATGTCTCAGGGAGCCCCTTCCCGAACCAGGATGTAAAACTAAAGCAGGGCAACTCCACCATGCTCTATAGCGAAACGACTCTCGCCCAACCGACGACGCAGCTTCTCAAGATTCATGAGGCCAATCAGATTGCCCGAGCCGATCGAGGCATTGCGGAAGCGGAGTTGACCAAGTCGGCAAACGAGACGGTTCTTGAGGTGCACCAGCTCTATTACGCCCTGCTGGTTGCGTACAAGGAGAGGGATGCCTCCCATGCCTCTCTTTCAGCCGCGCAGGAGAACCTGCGCGAGGCCGGGGAGGCGGTAAAGGCGGGAAATGTGCTCGATGTTGTTCTCATCTCGGCCAGAGCCAATCAGCTCCAGTCCAGGCAGGCGCTCATTGCAGCGGAAAACCGCATCTCGGACGTAACCTCGGAGCTCGATGACCTGTTGGGTCTGCCGAGCGACACTATCCTGGAAGTGACCGAGGCAGGTTTGCCGGAGCAGACAGAACTGGCAAAAGACCAGTCATATGACGAGGCCAGAACGAGAAACAGCGAGCTTATAGCCGCTCGCCAAACGTTGGAAAAGTCGCACCACGCGGTGAAGGCGGCCAAGTACGAGTACATCCCCGACGTGACACTCTTTGCCAAGCACGGCTACCAGGACGGAGCGCCGTTTCTGAAGGATAACATCGGCATCTTCGGGGCCGAGCTGACCTGGAACATCTTCGACTGGGGGAAGCGCAAGGGGGAGATCGGACAGAGGGTCGCTCAACAGGCGCAGGCAGAAGAGAACCTGGCACGGATTGACAAACGGATCGGCATCGAAATCGACAAGGTGTACCGGAAGCTGGAGCGTTCGAAACAGATGGTGGACGTCGCCCGCGAGGCCCTTTCCCTGTCCCGTGAGAATGCCCGGCTGAGTGAAAACGGCATCAAGGCGGGAACTGTTACGACTGCAAAACATGCTGAAGTGGTTGCCATGCTGAAAAAAGCAGAAATGGATGAGTTGCAGGCTTCGCTGCAATATCGGCTTGCCAATTCCGAACTAAGGCGGATTACCGGCGACCTGACTGCAAGTCACTGACTACGATTGCCCCCACCCCGGTTGCCCTCCTTCAAGGGGTGGGAGACTTTTTTAAAGTCACGAACAACCCAAGTATCGCGTGGAGTGAGCGGTTTGGGCTGAAATGGAGCAGGTATGAGAATTTCGGGATGGATTATAGGTGCACTGCTGATGCTTCCAGCTTTTGCCTGGGCAGGCAGCACAGGTTACGGGTATCCCATTGACGACTCCTACGCGGCGACGATTCTGGGCACTCCGAAGAACCTGAGGCCGGATATTCCCGGAGATATTCCGATCAAGACCATGGTCCTGGAAACGGACCTGAAGAAGCCGGAGATCTTCTTTTATGACCGGGGGCTGCGCTACACGGTGGCGTTTCAGGACCATAATGCTCCACTGGTTTTTCTCATCGCGGGGACAGGCGGCAGCAGCAGATCGGCAAAGATAACCGCCCTCATTACGAACCTGTATCACGCAGGGTTCCACGTAATCGCGCTCCCCTCGCCGACCTTTCCCAACTTCATCATCGACGCCTCCACCACCCATGTCCCGGGGCATCTGTCCGATGACGCCGCCGATCTCTATCGGGTCATGGAGCAGATCTGGAGCCAAACCAAGGGGCGCATCGAGGTCACCGATTTTTCCCTTGTCGGGTACAGCCTCGGCGGGACCGAGGCCGCCTTTGTCGCCAGGCTGGACGAGGAAAGAAAAGTCTTCGATTTCCGCAGGGTGCTGATGCTCAACCCGGCGGTGAGCCTCTACAACTCGGTGTCGAGGATAGAGGGGCTCTTGGAACACATTCCCGGAGGCCCCAAAAGGATCGGCGCGTTCTACAATCGCGTCATGGCGAAAAGTACCGACTTCTATCGTAAGGGTGACTTCGTTGCCATCGACGACGATTTCCTTTTCGCGGCGTACCAGGCCCAGGTGCTGAACCGGGACGAAGCTGGAGGGATGATCGCGGTCTCCTTCCGCATCAGCTCTGCCGGGATGATCTTCGCTTCCGATGTCATGACCCATGGCGGCTACGTGGTGCCGAAGGACAGGGAGTTGGAAAACAGTGATTCCCTCGACGACTACTTCTGGACCTATCTGCACCTCTCCTTCCTGGACTACTTCAATGAGTATTTCGTCCCCTATTTCCAGAGCAGGCACCCCGGCCTCACCAGGGAGAAACTCCTCGAAGCGTTAAGCATCAGAAGCATCGAGAGTTACCTCGCTTCCTCGGCGAAGGTAATGGTGATTACCAACGAAGATGATTTCATCCTGGCTCCGGGGGAGCTAGATTACCTGCGCCGGGTTTTCGGCCACCGGCTCAAGGTCTATCCCAGCGGCGGGCACCTTGGCAATCTCGAGTACCGGGACAACATGGCCTTTCTGATCGATCGGCTGCGCTCGGCAACGCGGTAGGCAAGGCGGGAGGTACGGTATGTACAGCAATAGCATCAAGTTGGTAATCATCACTGTTGTGTTCCTGGTGCTCGCCGGTTGTGCCGGGAGGCCAGCGGTCCTCCCCGATGAAGTGCCGCCTATGCACACGGTAGACGAGTTCAGAGACGACGAGAACGTTTCGCGCACCCGCGACCCGTGGGAGGGCTTCAACAGGAGCATGTACAAGTTCAACTATGAAGCCGACCGTTTTGTACTCCTTCCGGTGGTTACCGGGTACGAGGCCGTAGTTCCGCAGTTTGCCCGGACCGGCGTGAGCAACTTTTTCGCCAACATCCGAGAAGTCAGGACCTTTTACAACTGCATCCTGCAGGCAAAGGGAAAGAAGTCCCTGGTGACCCTCGGGCGGTTTCTTACCAACTCGACCATCGGTATCGGCGGACTCTTCGACCCGGCAACCGCCTTCGGGATGAGGCAGGAACACGAAGACTTTGATCGTACCCTGGAAACCTGGGGGGTCGGCACCGGTCCATTCCTGGTTTTGCCCATTCTCGGTCCGAATACGGCCCGGAGTGCGGGTGGCCTTGCGGTCGACGGCGGGGTCCGCTGGGCTATTGCCAACGCCATCGACCCGTTCGGCGGGACTGGGGCCAGTACCGAGATCGAGACGGGAATTACCGGTCTGGAGACGGTGGATCTGCGCTACAGGGAAAGTTTCCGGTATTACGACAGCGACTATCCGTTCGAATACTACATGGTCCGATATCTCTTCAGCCAGGAGCGGGAGTTGAAAATCCTGAGATAACGTTGGGAAGGGGATTACAGACCGTCGCACACGTGAGCTCTTTTTCCCCTGTGCGTCTGTCATGACGTGGGGGACATGAAAATCTCGGAGAAAGGATTGATATCGATGAAAGTTGAAAAAGGAGAGGAAAAGGGGAAGAAAAACACCGCAAAAGCCGGTGAAAAGCTGAAAACCAAGGAGTATGAGAAGGAGCTGGCCAAGCTGCACGTGGAGCTGGTCAAGCTCCAGGAATGGGTCAAGCTCAAGGGGCTGAAGGTCTGCATCATCTTCGAGGGGCGCGACGGCGCCGGCAAGGGTGGGGTCATCAAGGCGATCACCGAGCGGGTGAGTCCCCGCGTCTTCCGCGTCGTAGCTCTCCCGGCCCCGACGGAGAGGGAGAAAACGCAGATGTACCCCCAGCGCTACATGCCCCATCTCCCGGCAGCCGGCGAGGTGGTCATCTTCGACAGGAGCTGGTACAACCGCGCCGGGGTGGAGCGGGTGATGGGGTTCTGCACCGAGAAGGAGGCAAAACGCTTTTTGCAAGTTACGCCCCTTTTCGAACAATTGGCAGTGGAATCCGGCATCATTTTACTCAAGTACTGGCTGGAGGTAAGCCCGGAAGAGCAGACTCGCCGGCTCGAAGGCCGCATCAACGACGGCCGGAAGATCTGGAAGCTCTCCCCCATGGACGTCAAGTCGTATAGCCGCTGGGACGACTACACCAAGGCGCGCGACGAAATGTTTGCAGCGACTGACACAGCGTGGGCGCCGTGGTACGTAGCAAAATCCGACGACAAGAAGAAAGTGCGGCTGAATATCATTACCCACCTGCTCGGCAGGATACCGTACAAGGAAGCGCCTCGCAAGAAGGTGGTACTCCCGAAGCGGCAGAAGGAAGGGGCGTACAAGTCCCCCGATTACCCGTTCACATATATCCCCGATATCTATTGATCTGCGAGCGGACCGAAAATAAAGGAATGCCGTGGATAAGGATGATACCAACAGATTTGGGCTGTGAATTTAACAGTGCAATAGATGTCCGTCCAACAGAAGTCAGACACGATAAAGGAGTGAATCATGAACCAGCGTGAGAAAAACATCTCAGCCGCAGACCGCTGGCGACTGGCGGAAGATATCGTGGAAGCTTCTCTCGTCGATACGGTTTACCGGGACCTGTATCTGCAGCGTGCTCGAGATTTTCTGGAACCGGCCATGAGCGAGTCAGAATTCGCCTCACTTCAGCTGCTGGAGAACGAAGCATCGAACCTGCCGAATCGTATTTTTGTCGCCATGAAGGAAGCAAGGTGGATGGAGGTAAAGGATTTGAGCTCCCGGATGTCAAGCTTGAAGCGGACTCTGACGGAGAAAGAAAACATCCGCAAGCTCGGGGAAAAGATCTACAAACCGGGGGAGCCTCCTTTAGACCCATTCTCCCCGGGACTTCAGGGATTGGCGAGGAACGGTGATCCCCAGGCGCTGCTGGATAAGTTGTCAACACAATTAGAACGGCTGCAGACAGCCGATCCTTATTGGCAGGGTTTCTATGCGGCCCGAAAGATTTCCATGGCAACTATAAAAACGTATTCATCGAAAGCCTCCGAGGACGCAGAATTGACCGGTTCGCGGATCGAGCATAAGGCTTTCGAAGCTCTGAATAGTGGTGATTTTGCCAACCTGGAAAAAATGGCCGCTCTGATGGGAAGGGAAGAATCGTGCGGAGCGGAGAGGACTACTGGCTCCACCTGGCGTTTCACTGGAAAAGCTCAGGAGCTAACCATCCAGTTTTCGCAGGAGATATTGGAACGCGCCCAGGATAAAGGTCTGTCTCCGATTCGGATGGAAGCCGGCAGCCAGTTTCTCAATCTCTCATCTGATGACCTGGCTTCCCTCTATCACCATCTCTGGCAACCAGACTTTACCGACGAGATTAGCCGGAAGAAGGAAATCCAGCTCCCTGCCAATGCTCCTGCAAACTTTCGGGATCTCGTTGAGCTCTTCACACTCCATCCCTTTGTCAATTCCGGTGGCGCGCGGTTTGTTCCCGTCCTCGCAGAGGAAGACGTGCTGGTTGAGGATTTCGATGAACCGGATCCCGGCACGGAGGCTCCTGCTTCCGCGCTCCTCTCAGCCCTCGGCTTTGAGGATCGCCGAGGTCTCAGTCGTATTAGCATAGAAAAAGCCCTCTTTGACCGGGGAAACACGATAGTCCGAGACATTGGGCTG
Source organism: Geomobilimonas luticola (assembly GCF_018476905.1). Taxonomy (GTDB): domain Bacteria; phylum Desulfobacterota; class Desulfuromonadia; order Geobacterales; family Geobacteraceae; genus Geomobilimonas; species Geomobilimonas luticola. Next base: position 642,690 of record NZ_JAHCVK010000001.1, on the reverse strand, counting down.
GATCCCCGCGTTTTTCGACTAATTTGCATTCCTCCCGATGTCTACGGGCGAGTCGGGCATCAGAGGAGTTGGGGGCAGAAACCGTTATGGACCCATTTCGACGGGTATATGGTGATGAAGAACGGAAAGCTCGGAGCTCTTGCAGGAGGGGACGTGCGTTTCGGGGGGCTCTTCGACCTGGTAGGAATCAGCCGGGACTACGATTCCGACAAGATAATTGCCCGCTTTGCCATTGTGCAGCGCCGTCGACTGGAAACTATTGGATAAGCGCAGATGGAGCAACCGAAGTTGCTCCAAAGAACATGATCAGGTCTAAAGAACAAAGAAAAAGGGGTTCCGTGGTGCAAAAAGAAGCCAGGAAATTTTACTCATCCGTCGCGGCACGATCCTTCATCCGAGACATAGCATATCAACTTTTCGAAGAGGATCCGGAATTGATGATGGAATTCTTAAATACTCTCGATATCGCAGACGCTGCGCTTGTATCTTGGCTGATTGAGGAGAAAATAACGGAAAATTTCTGTCTCCGGGGGGATAGTGCCGAGTCAAGGGAGTTTCAACTGACAGCGGGAAAACTCAAAGTAACTCTTGCGAAGTTGAAGACAGACAATAAGGAGTAACGCTATGGCACGAGCAACAAAAAACGGATGCAACAATCACGGCACCATGCGGACCGGTCAGAGTTCTGTCGAGATACAACAGTCCATTCTAAATCACCTCCACTACACTCAGGCAAAACCGCTACCTTTTGCTACACGTAACGACTGGTATATGGCAACTGCACATTCTGTTCGGGACCAGATGCTTCATAACTGGCTGACAACCTTTGATATCTTCATGTCCTCTCCAAGGGAAAAGCATAAAATCGTCAGTTACCTCTCCTCGGAATTCCTTATGGGTCCGCATCTGGGAAACAATCTGGTCAATCTGGGGCTTTCGGAATCGGTCCGTAAGGCACTGTCCGCGCTGGGACAGGATCTGGAGGCCATTCTCGCCCAAGAGGTGGAGCCGGGCCTGGGAAATGGCGGTCTCGGCCGCCTTGCCGCCTGTTATCTCGAATCAATGGCTACACTGAGGGTTCCAGCTGTCGGTTTCGGAATCCGTTATGAGTTCGGTATCTTTGACCAGGAGATTCACAACGGCTGGCAGGTTGAAAAAGGGGACAACTGGCTCAAGAACGGCAATCCCTGGGAGGTCCGGCGACCTGATATAGCCTATGAAGTGAAATTCGGAGGGCATACGGAGTTTGCGCACGATCCCGAGGGGCGGTTGGCGGTTCGCTGGATTCCGGAGAAGGTGATCAAAGGCGTCGCCTACGATACTCCCGTTGCCGGCTACCGTTCCGGGGGAGTAGCGGTGCTGCGTCTTTGGAAATCGGAGGCCGTGGCGTCGTTCGATTTCCAGGCCTTCAATGCCGGAGAGTACTACAAAGCCGTCGACGACAAGGTCCTCTCGGAAACCATCAGCAAGGTGCTTTACCCCAACGACGAGCCGGGAATCGGCAAGTTTCTGCGCCTGTGCCAGCAATACTTCTTTGTCTCCTGCTCGCTACAGGACATGATCTGGTTCCACCTCTCCTTGGGTAGAGGCATCGAAAGCTTTTCCGAGAGCTTCGCCATCCAGATCAACGATACCCACCCATCCATGGGGATAGCCGAACTGATGCGGCTCCTGGTGGATGAACATCATCTGGAGTGGGACGAGGCGTGGCGCATAACCCGGGAATCGTTTGCCTACACCAACCACACGCTCCTGTCAGAAGCACTGGAAAAGTGGCCCCTGCCGCTTATGGCCAGTGTCCTTCCCCGGATCGTGGAGATCATCTTTGAAATAAACCGGCGCTTTCTCGATGAGGTACGCGGCCTATTCCCGGAAGACGACCAGCGAATCGCGCGCCTGTCGTTGATCGACGAGACCGGCGAGAAATACGTGCGGATGGCAAACCTGGCCTGCGTCGGCTCCCATGCCATCAACGGAGTGGCAGCCCTGCATACCGACCTTCTGAAAAAGACCGTGCTCCATGACTTTTACGAACTTTTTCCCGAAAAATTCCACAATATCACCAATGGTGTTACCCCCCGCAGATGGCTTGCGCTCAGCAATCCGGAGCTCGCGAAGCTGATCTCGTCGAAACTGGGGGAGGGGTGGCTCAGCAGCATTGAGACGGCACTCGCCTGGCTCCAGGGTGCGGCAAAGAATACGACATTTCAGCAAAAATGGCTGAAGGTCAAGCAGGCCAACAAAATCGCTTTGGCAAAGGTCATCCGGGAACGGATCGGCATCGAGGTCGATCCTGCGAGCCTTTTCGACGTGCAGGTGAAGCGTATCCACGAGTACAAACGACAGCACCTCAACGTGCTGCACATCATCACCCTCTACAACCGGATCAAACGGGACCCCACGGCCGACATCACCCCACGGACCTTCATCTTCGCCGGCAAGGCGGCGCCGGGCTACCACATGGCCAAACTGATCATCAAGCTGATTACCTCGGTCGCTGACGTCGTAAATACCGATCCCGACGTGGCCGGAAGGCTCAAAGTCGTGTTCTTCCCGGATTTTAACGTTACCAACAGCCAGTTGATCGTGCCTGCGGCAGACCTGTCCGAGCAGATATCCGTGGCCGGGAAAGAGGCGTCGGGTACCGGCAACATGAAGCTCGCCCTCAACGGCGCCCTGACCATCGGCGCCCTGGACGGCGCCAACATCGAGATCCGTGAAGAGGTCGGCAAGGAGAATTTCTTTCTTTTTGGTCTCGAAGCTGCTGAGGCTCAGAGTCTCAAATCTGGCGGTTATAACCCTCGATGCTGGTATGAAGGGAACGAACAACTTCGGCAGGCCATCGATCAGATCGACGCAGGAACCTTTTCCAACGGCGACCGGCAACTCTTCCGTCCCTTGGTGGACAACCTTCTCAACCGTGACGAGTATCTGGTTCTGGCGGATTACCAGTCGTACATCGACTGCCAGGACCTTGTAAGTGCGGCATACTGCGACAAGAAAAAATGGGCCGAGATGTCAATCCTCAATGTGGCTGGTATGGGAAAATTCTCTTCCGACCGGGCCATCAGGGAGTACGGGGAAAAGATCTGGAAGACGACGGCGATTATCGACCCGACCAAATATGTCTATGCCGGGAGTAAGGGACGTGACAGTAAAAAAGGGGAAGATACGGGAATACATCCGACGCCAAGGATCAGAAGATCAAAGACAACTGAATCGCCACTGGTTTCCTAGGCACTCCTGACTTATAAAAGAAGACGCAGGTCATGGACAATGACAGTGGCAACCTGACCGATGCCGGCGAGATACCGCTCACGCTCAACCTGCTTCTGTTTTTTTCGCTCACGCCCGCCAGGAAACAGGCGACGAAGGCAAATACTGCCGTAAACACGATGTGCAGGATCCTATCCAGTAATTGAGGAAATGTCGTTGCCCAGGTGCCAAAAAAGAAAGGCAGGTAGGCTGCGGACACGAACAGCCAGGAGAGAATCGTCCCCTTTACACCGAACCGGAACACCCCCAGAAGCAGCGGCAAATAGAAAAGCTCCTCCAGAATAACGGCAGGCGAGAACTGGCGCATAACGCCGAAATGCAGGTACGTGATCAGCGTTGTCAGCATGACTACGGCAAGTATATGGCTGTTTAATTTGCTCGTCATACCGTTGTCACCCCTCAATACGTCGCACGTTCATAACTCTCCCGGCGATAAGTGCCACAATCGCGCAACCGACACTTAACAGCGCACCCATCTTGGCAGCTCCCTGGTTTATGGAATCGGTGAATGCCTCACCGGCCACAAACAGGGCAACGGTCAGGCCAACCCCCGCTATCAAGCCAACGAGAGCTAATTCCTTCATGCCTACCTTTGATGGGAGAGGATAGCCAAGCCTTTGACCAAGCCAACCCATAATGAAGATTCCGCCGGTTTTGCCGATGGCGAGGGCTGCCAATACCAGCCAGGTTGCATCCCCAATAGTGGTAAGCTGCACTCCTGCATTGGCCAGGCCGAACATGAACAACCCCAGGTCAACCATCACTTTCCATTCATGTTCGAAACTTGCCAGGGGCGACAGGTCCTGGGGGTCTTCTTCAAAAATATGCTTGGTTTCGCGTGGCGGATGGGGTAGAAACGGCACTATGAACACCAGTGCCAGGGCAGGATGCAGATGTGCCATGAACAGCCCCGCCCAGGAGAGTCCGCCACCCAGGATGATATAAGGCCAGTAGCTCTGGGTGTTACGGCGACGTAACAGTGCCGCAACCCCCATGCCGCTTACGACGAGTACCAGCCATTGCGGTGCTACCGGCACGGTAGGATCTGGGTAGAATATGGCAATGATTGCCAGCCCGATGGCGTCATCGGCAATGGCCAGAAGCAACAGAAATGAAATGGCTGGATGCCGCCTGCCAAATACCAGGCTGGCAACCAGCCAGGCAAGGGCGATATCTGTCGCGGTCGGGATTCCCCATCCCCGGCGGAGTGACGGGTCACCAATGATCGCATTGAGGGCAAGATAAACCACCACCGGCCCAACAACCCCGCCAACAGTTGCTAACAACGGATTGATTGCCTTGCGCAAAGGATGCAGGTCCCCGCCTGGCAGGCAGCTCTGGGTGATTTCAGCCGCTGCGATGCCAAAAAACAGTACCATGAAGAAATCATTAACGATAAAGTGGAAGCTGAATAGTCCAAAACGCTTGTCGAAATCGAAATGATAGTAGCTTTCAGGAGCCAGATTCACCCAGAGAAGAGCAACAGCTACTCCCGAAATAAGAGGTACTGAAAATTCACGCAGCATGTTGATATGTTTTTTCACGATTTAGTCCTTTGCGCAAGTTAACGGCAAGTATGTGGCTGTTTTTTTCTGCTCATCATATTATTGTCACCCTGATGGTGATCCTGCTGATACCATTCCATAGTCAAGCCCCGCGGTGTGGGTTGCTTACGGCGGGGTATGGTACTCAATCCCCATAATCATCCGGGCAAAAGTCAGGGGACTGATCCAGGCGTCGCTGAAGGTAGAAGCAGCTACAGTTGCTACAGCCGTGACCAGCGGCGGCAGCAGCAAAAGCCAATGGGTCTCCCGCACACCATTGACTGGAATCTCCTCATGGGGCCAGGCAGCAGGCAACGGTTTCAGCCAGAGCCGATAGAGGATCGGCAGGAAATAGGCCATGTTCAGCAGGCTTGAGGCGGACAGCACCCAGATCGCCCACGGCATCTGGGCCGCCAGGGCGCCGGTCTTGAGCCAGGATTTGCTGACGGCCCCGGCGGTCAGGGGCGCCCCCATCATTCCCAGGGCGCCTATGGAAAAGGCCAGCGAAGTCACCGGCATCCGGCGGCCTGCGCCGTCCATCTCGTCTACACGGTGAATCCCCAGGGTTTCGGCGTAGTTCCCGGCACAGAAAAACAGGGTGATCTTCATGATCCCCTGGTGCACCAGGTGCACCAGACCGCCTACGGTACCGGCCGTACCGAAGATACCGACGCCGAGCACTATGTAAGAGACCTGACTGATTGTAGAAAAGGCCAGTCGTCTTTTAAGATCACCCTGGGACAAGGCCCGCAGGCTACCCCACAGGATGGTGACCGCAGCTGCCACTGCCAGTGGCAGTAGCAGCCCCAGGCTCTGAGCAAACTCGATCCCATAGATCTCGTACACGATCCGCACCACCCCAAAGGCACCGGCCTTGACCACGGCAACCGCATGCAGGAGGGCCGAGACCGGCGCCGGCGCCACCATGGCTTGGGGCAGCCAACCGTGCAGCGGCACGATGGCGGCCTTGACCCCGACCCCGGCGATCAGCAGCAGAAAGACTAGCTTGAGATGCGTCCTGGAGATTCCATCCGTGGCGGCAAGTATCCCTCCCTGGGTGAACTCGGTCTGGCCAGTCATCTGATTGAGCCAGACGATGCCGATCAACAGCAGTGCACCGCCAAAGAGGGTGTAGGCCAGGTAGACCGTCCCCCCCCGCATCGCCTGGGGGGTGCCGCGGTGAACGATCAGCGGAAAGGTGGCTAAGGTTAGCAGCTCGTAAAAGATAAAGAAGGTGAGCAGGTTGCCGGCCATGGCTATCCCCATGGTGGCGGTGACGCACAGGCTGAAAAACCCGAAGAATCGGCTGCGATGAGGAGCATGCTCCAGGTAGCCGATGGCATAGAGGGTGGTTAACAGCCAGAGAGAGGCCGAGAGGCTGACAAACAGCAGAGCCAGGGCATCGGCCTTGAACACCAGCTCCATGTTGGGGGCCAGGAAGTAACGGAATCCGTACTGTTCGCCGGCCGTCACCCCAACCAGCAGCAGACCGATCAGCCAAAGCTTGGTGACAGCCCCCAGCAGATTAAACATGGTACGCAGCACGATCTGCCGTTCCGGCAGAATGAAGATGATAAAACCAGGCAGCAGAGACGACGCAATCACCAACAATGGCAGCAGCTCGTTGTAGCTCATCCAGCCACCCCCTCAAGCAACCTGAAGAGTGGCATCGCAGCCAGCCCCAGCACAATGGCAGAGACTGCCAGCATGAAGGCTGTCCACTCCATGACAGCGGAAACCGGTTGCAGAGCAACCTGCCTCTCGTCACCCGGCCCAAGGAAGGCTAGCCGCAGCACACGAAATACGTAGATCGAGGCCAACAGGCCTCCGGTGACTACTATCACCGCAATCCAGATATGCCCAACAGCCAGGGCAGCATCAATGAGCATGTACTTGGCCAGAAAACCACCCGACGGCGGCAGCCCCATCAGGCTCACTCCTGATAGGCCGAAGGCAAACAGGGTTACCGGTAGTCTTCCGGCCATGGTTGCAATGCCGTCGATCAACTCACTGCCGCTTGCCTTGACCAGCGTACCGGCTGCCAGGAACATCCCTGCCTTGGCCAGGCCGTGGGCTGTTGCCTGCAACAGACCGATCTGCATCGCATGGCTGCCGGTACCGAACAGGGGGAAGATCAGTACCAGATAGCCCAACTGGGCCACGGTGGAATAGGCCACCATCATCTTCAGGCGTTCTGCGCGGATCGCCTGACATCCACCCCACAGAATTGCCAGACTACCCAACAGCGCGGGCAGCCATGCCAGCGGCGAGACAAACCCGGCAAAGGGGCCCAACCAGAGTCTAAGCAGCACATAGAACGAGGCCTTGACCACCAGAGCCGACAATAGCGCCGAAATCGGAGCCGGTGCGCCACCGTGGGCCGGCGGCAGCCAGAAGTGAAACGGAAAGAGTGCGGTCTTCAGCAACAGGCCGGCCACCATCACCGCTGCTGCCAGCCATACTGCCAAGGGTGCCTGCGAGCCGATCAAGCTGGTGAGCAGTCTGATGGAAACCGTGCCAAAGCAGCCGTACAAAAGCGCCACCCCCAGCAGGAAACCGCCCGAACCCACCAGGCTGGCCAACAGGTAACGCATCGCCGCCGTAACCTGTCCGGCTGCACCACCTGTTACCACCAAGCCCACCGCTGCCAGGCCGATCAGCTCAAGGGTTACGTACAGGTTAAACAGGTCACCGGACAGGTAGAGACCGTTAATGCCAGCCAGCAGAAAACCGGTCAGGGGCCAGAACCAGTGCTGGCCCTGCTTCAGGTAGCTGTAGGCATACAGGGCAACCGGCAGTGACACGGCCTGGGTCAGCAGCAGCATGGTCACCGACAGGCCATCGGCAACCAGCAGAATCCCCAGCGGCTCCTGCCAGCCACCAACCAGGTGGGTCACGGTCTGTTTTGGAGCAACCTCAACCGCAAGCAGGATGGCACAGAGCAGTTGCAACCCCAGACCGGACAGGCCCAACAGGGCACCGCGTCCCGGCCCCAGGCAAAAGGCCAGGGTGGCCCAGACCAGCGGCAGCAGGATCAGCCAGACCAGCGGAGTAGACAAGTGTTCAATCATGCCGATCCTCACGGCGTGCTTTGTCCTGCAGCGTGGTAGAACCGCTATCGGCATACCGGCGGCGGGCCAGGGCCAGCGCCAGGGCTGTGGCAGCCACCGAAACCACAATGCCGGTCAGCACCATGGCCTGGGGCACCGGATCGATCCTGCCGCTGCGCTGGGCAAGCCCCACCAGCACCAGAAATATCCCGGACCCCATCAGGTTAAAGGCCAAGATCCGGCGCACCAGGTGATCCAGTAGCAGGACTCCCCCCACCCCCAGTACCAGCAGCAGGCACCCCACCGCCGCAAATAGCAGTCCGCTACTCATGGCTATCCTCCTGACCAGCCCACTGACCTGACGATGACGTCCGCAACAGATAGAAGGCCGCCAGGTTGACGGCCAGCGAGACCGTCAGGCCGCTCTCAATCAGCAGGATCAGCAGACCAGCCTGTCCTGGTGGAAAGCGCAACAAGCCGCCACCTGCCAATAGTGCTGCTGCAATGCCGACAAACAGTAACAGCCCGGCGCCGACCACCAGCCGTATCCAGTGCTGCGTCGGCAACCAACGGGATTGCAGCTGCGACAGGTTCAGGAGCACCGCGGCGGCGGCCAGCACTGCTGCTGCCTGGAAGGCTCCACCCGGCCGGTGGGCACCGGCCCAGAGCAGATAGAACGCCGCCAACACCATCAACGGTACGGCAGAGCGGGCCAGGGTCGGCACAAGCTGATTGAGAGAGAGCAGTGGACGTTCGGCAGGCAGGCCGACCGCCAGTATTCCCGTAAGAGCAAGCAGCAAAACCGCAACCTCAAGTAGGGTATCGTAACCCCTGAAGTTGAGAAGCACCGCCGTGACCGGGTGACTGACACCGCTGCTACCCAGTTGACCGGCCACAGCAGCAGGCAGATCCACCGCCGGCAATGGTAGCCGGGTCAGGGAAGTCAACAGTGCAGCGGCCAGCAATAGAAGAGCAAGCAACGCCGGAAAGCGCCTGAATGCTGCCAGTACCCTGCCGTGCTTTGCAGACCGGTTGGGCTGGCGGAAGGCAGTCAGGGCATCCAGGAGCAGGGTGCCGGTCAGTCCGGCGCCAAGGGCCGCCTCGGCCAGGGCAATATCCGGTGCCTGCAGCCGGGACCAGACCAGGGTCAGCAGCAGACCGAACACGATGAACATGATCACGGCACGGTCCATCTGCGGGGTGGCAAGGGTCTGCCAGGCACTCCAGAGCAGCAACAGCGCCAGCAACGCCTCAAAGGCCAGGGCGGTCGTCATGGCTTTTCCCTTTGCCAGGCTGGAATGCCCAGCCGGTCGGCGCGGTGAGCAATGGCATAGCCGACCACAGCGCTGGCAATCAATGTTAGGGGCCAGATGGCCAGCAGTTTCAATGCCAGCACCAGACTGTCGGCCTTCAGTGCCAGGCCTGCCAGCAGGCAGCCCAGCCCAAGATTGTCGGCCTTGGACAGGGTGTGCAGACGGGTATAGACATCAGGGAAGCGGAGCAGCCCCACCGTGCCGGCCAGGTAAAAGAACCCGCCTGTCAGCAGCAATAGATTGCTCAAAAGCTCAACGAAAAGCATGGTCGTCCTCCCTTTCCACTGCTCTCCGTTGCCTGCTGCGACCTGTCAGGCCCCAGGTACGCTGGGCAAAGGCGATGCCAGAGATGGCCGCCAGCAGTGCCAGGGTCAGCGCCACATCGATCAGGGCAAAAGAGCGCTGGACAAACGCCAGAAGCACAAGTATACCGACGCCGGTGCTGCCGAACAGCAGTGCCGCCAGCATCCGGTCGGCCGCTGTAGGCCCCCGTGTTGCCCGTATCAGGGCTGCAGCCAGGTTGATCAACAGAAACAGGGCCAGGGGCAGCTCAAGGCTTTTCATCGCTGCACTCCGAATAACCGGGCGATATGGGCAGCCAGCTGCTCTACCTCTTCTGTGATCGGCATGCCGCGGTCAAGTACATGCATATGCAGAAATTCATCTTCAAGCCTGACTCCCAGTGTACCGGGCATCAATCCGAGAGTTCCGGTAAGCAGCATGCGGGGAAGGCCCTGCGGCAGGGTCAGCGGCACGGCCAGGATAGCCGGATGGAGTTGCGGGCGGCGCTGCAGGGCCAGTCGGGCCACCTGGAATCCTCCCAGCATGGACTGTCTGATAAAGTAGCCCAGGAACCCCGCAAGCCCGATCACGCTGATGGCTGAAGCCTTGCCCGGCGGCAGCAGCCGCAGACTGACGGCCACCGATGCCGCAACAGCAATCACAGCCAGCGGCCAGGCGACAAGACTCCCCTCAGCGGCAATCCACCAGATCAGGGCAAAGCCGACGGTGCGCCGCAGCAGAGAGGCGATAAACAGCCCCATTTCCAAGCCTCCGTAATAACGCATCACGTTTGTCTTTCGTGTATTACAACACTTCGTAACTAATTCTCCCCCGACTTTTTTCCGATACTGAAGGTAACCGGCCATCCCTTCTCAATAGCAACCTCAGGAAGGCTCAGGTGATGTCCTGAATCTGAGCAACTGTCAGCACTCAGTTCGGGCCAGTTGTCCGCGGCGAAACCACTTTTCAATCTCGATGACGACATAGATAGTGAAAGATGTACCTATAATCAGCCCCCAATGCCGCAAACCGATCGATTGGCTGCCAAAGGCGTTCTGCATAACAGGCAGGTAGGTGAACAGCAGCTGCAGGAGAATCATGATGCCGACGCCCAGCAGGAGCCAGCGGTTGCTGAAAAATCCCAGGCTGCGTATGGAATGGCGCAGGGAGCGGCAGTTGAACAGGTAGAACAGCTCACCAAAAACAAAAAGGTTCACTGCACAGGTCCGTGCCACGGCCACGCTGCTCCCCTGTTGCAGTTCCCATTCGAACAGGCCGAAAGACCCCACGAGCAGCAGGAAACCGACGATCCAAATCTTAATGACCAATTCCCTGGTCAAGAGAGGCTTTTGCGGGTCGATGGGCGGTCGCTGCATGATTCGCGGTTCTTTTGGCTCGAAGGACAGCATCAGCCCCAGCAGCACCGCCGTGGTCATGTTGATCCAGAGAATCTGCACCGGCAGGATGGGGAGTTCGACGCCGGCAAAGACCGCCGCCAGAATGACCAACCCTTCGCCGAGATTGGTGGGGAGAGTCCAGGTGATGAACTTGACCAGGTTGTCGTAGACCCCACGCCCTTCCTCTACGGCAGCCTCGATTGAGGAAAAGTTGTCATCGGTCAGCAGCATATCGGCTGCTTCCTTGGCAACCTCGGTGCCGGTTATCCCCATGGCTACGCCGATATCGGCCTGCCGCAGCGCCGGCGCGTCATTGACCCCGTCACCGGTCATAGCGACGATATTGCCGCTCGCCTGAAGCGCCTCCACCAGGCGAAGTTTCTGTTCGGGAGCGACCCGGGCGAAGACGGCGCTCCGCTGGGCAACTCCAATCAACTCTGCATCGCTCAGGGCTGCCAGATCCCGTCCGTTCAGAGCCAGCGGCTCGCCTGGCTCGCCGGCGTCACCCAGCAGGCCAATCTGCCGGGCAATTGCTGCGGCGGTAATCACATGGTCGCCGGTAATCATCTTGACCTGGATGCCGGCACCCTGACAGGCCCGCACCGCCTCGACCGCTTCGGGACGGGGAGGATCTATCATCCCCTGCAGGCCGAGAAAGGTCAGCCCACCCGCGACATCGCCATGCCCCAGGGCCGTTGATGAAATTTCGCGTCCCAGCCGGGCAAACGCCAGTACCCGCAGCCCCTTTCCGGCCATCTCTGCCGCTGCCCGGAGGCAGCGGCCAGGATCATTGGGCAGTAGCTCTCCGGTGCGGGAAAGGGTATTGCTGCAGCGATCAAGCACGCTTTCAACCGACCCTTTCAGGTAGATGACACGATAGCCCGCTGTGCCGTGCTCCGTTGCCATGTACTGATACTGCGATTCGAAAGGGATGGCGTCCAAGCGGGGCAGATCTGCTGAACAGACATCCCGCTCAAGACCCGCCTTGCGGGCTGCTACAACCAGGGCCGCTTCGGTCGGATCACCTTCCACCCGCCATTCATCATCTACCCTGAGCAGCGATGCATCGTTGCACAGCAACCCCGAGATCAGGCATTCACGGAGCGCCGGCAACTCTGGCAGTGCTATCGCTTTGTTATCACGGGTAATCTGACCTTCGGGTGCATACCCTGTCCCGGAGAACAGGAACAGATCGCCGCCGGCATACAGCTCCTGGACCGTCATCTGGTTCTGGGTCAGGGTTCCGGTCTTATCGGAGCAGATGACGGTCGTGCTTCCCAGCGTCTCCACTGCCGGGAGTTTGCGGATAATCGCATTGCGCCTGGCCATCTTGGCAACCCCGATGGCCAGCGTGATTGTCACCGCTGCAGGCAGACCTTCGGGAATCGCCCCCACCGCCAGCGCAACCACTGCCATGAACATTTCAAGCCAGGATTCGCCCCGCAGTATCCCGACGACAAAGGTGATGGTGGCCAGGCCAAGAATCACGTACAGCAGCAGGCCGCTGAACCGGGCGATCTTTTTGGTGAGCGGGGTGGTCAAGATGTCAGCCGAGGCGATCAATTCGTTAATCCGGCCGATTTCGGTGCTGTTGCCGGTCGCCACCACCACACCGGTGGCGATGCCATAGGTGACGAGCGTCGAGGAATAGGCCATGTTCAAGCGGTCTGCCAGCAGCGTATCGTGGGGGAGCAGGCCGTTCTGCTTCTGCACCGGCACCGATTCGCCGGTCAGGGCCGATTCGTCGATCTGCAACTCACGGGTGGTTAGCAACCGCATGTCGGCGGGCACCTTGTCCCCGGACTGCAACAAGACGATGTCGCCCGGCACCAGTTCCGTTGCCGGAATCTGTCGGCGCTCCTCGCACCGGATGACGGTTGCCGTGGTCGTCAGCGATTGGGCCAGAGCCTCAATCGCCTTGACCGCCTTGGCCTCCTGGATGAACCCGATGACGGCATTGACCAGCACTACCCCGAAAATGACACCTGAGTCTACCCATTCTCCGAGAAGGCTGGTAATAACTACGGCAGCCAGCAGGATGTAGACCAGCGGCTGGTGGAACTGCATGAGAAACAGAACCAGTGGACTGGTGCCTTTTTTCTGGGTTATCGCATTAGTTCCGAACTGCGCCTGCCGGTGCCCCACCTCAAAGGTGTCCAGCCCCCTGTTCAGATCCGTTTCCAGTAACTCGATAACTTCTGCATCCGGCAGATGATGCCAATGTTCTTCCAGGATCTCTTTCATGAAATTACCTCCCAGAAGCAGTTACCTGCCACAGATTCATATCATATTCCGCCTCGTTACATAGTATCAGAAATTTCTAACCTGTCAGAATCTCGAATCATTTCACTCTCCCTTGGATATGAAGGGGATGGGGACTGTGGGCCCCATCCCGCATTTCACTCTCTGTCTATTTACTTATAACAAACTCGACCCGACGGTTTTTTGACCACGCATCCTCATCGTGGCCAATAACAGCGGGCTTGTCTTCACCGTAACTGATGGTTTCCAGTCGTTCCGGACTGACCCCGAGGGTTTCCACATAGCGCCGGGCTGCCAAAGCCCGTTTTTCGGCAAGCGCCATGTTATATTCATCGGAGCCCCGTTCGTCAGCATGGCCTTCGATGGTGACTCGCGTAATCCGGTTGTCAGCTAGCCAGCGGGCGTTGCGGGACAGGGTATCCCGTGCGTCGGCTCTGAGCAGATATGAATCAAAATCAAAATAAACCGGGTCGAGATGAAATTCACTTCGGGGATCATTAATCGGCTCCGCTGCGTCACTTGCCGTGGGAATATGCTCCGGAATGACTGCCCCGGCTATCTGTCCCTGGTCAATTTTTTCTGGAATGCCCTCTTTGGGCTCCGAGGTTGATGGCGAAAGAGTGGCGGCTGAGCCGGAATCCATTTTCACGACTTCCTTGCTGGCGCAACCTGTCAGAGCGACAATGCTGCAGATGATTACTGATGCAATACATGAGCGTATGATCATGGCATGGTCTCCTGTTTATAGTGTTTATGTGGTATGGATCAACACCCGCATGCACCATCCCTGTACCGTGAGCTTGCGGGGCCAGAGCCGGGTGTCCATGAAATGCCATGAATCCGGTATGAGGCAGCTCGACCGGCAATTCCCATTGGGCAAGCGTGAACAGCACAGTAACGGAGTTAATCGGTGTTCAGTGACAAACCGCATACTAGTTGTGCATCAAGAGCAATTGTAAGACAAGGGGAATCAGGCGAGACTATCCGGGGGAACGACTATCTCCATATAAACTGTTGATAGCGAAGCGAATGGCTCGTATACCAGCAATCGGGAAACTGCCGGGTTATAGGCGGGAAGAAGGCAACTGGATGCAAAGAAGTTTGAATAGTCGAGAAATGAATGTTTGGGTGGCTTGAAATCACCCATTTCTTTTTGCTCTTCACTGTCATTATCTGTAAGAGAAGCTGAGCTTGCAGCATGTTCCTGCAGCCAGACAAACTCAAGCCGTGGCGAAACAAACGCTTGCGCGAGCAGGCACAGCATCAGTACCAGCAGCAGTAACGCCGAAAATCTGATTGTTGGTCGAAAGCGTTTCATGGTTTTTCACCGTACATCATAACGGATTTCATTACAGACTAAACAATAAATATTGTCAAGTAGTAGAAGAAGCTTTGATTGGCGCTTTTCTACGAAAGTCAGCTTCAGGTGTTCTTCTATATCCTTGAGGTCACCGGAACGGCAACCCCAAGGTTTTGGCAAGAGCACTGATAAATCCGGTTTCATAGGGAGTAAGCACGCATGCCCCTTGCCGACCAGGATTTCCTCATCGACCTCAAGCCATGACTTGGCCCGGACCTTGACAATCGGACCGCTACTTCCCAATGAAAATTCGCGTCGCATAAATTCAAAAATGGTCCTGTCAACGAGCCTCGGGATACACATGGGCTGCAGCTCATTTCGAACTCGTTTTGGAAGGACGGCGCTCTGTCGACAGAACACCAAAAACCCTTTGATTTACTGGCAGTTACCATCCAAAACTACCAACAAAAAAAGGCCACTTTTCAGACGAAAAGTGACCTTTGTACGATTTGGCTCCCCCTGGCGGACGAAATAAGGAACTTTTTCTGTTCGCACCGCCAACCCCATCGATGAGTTGGACATGGTCACGCGATGCGCTTCATCATCTCCTCTATCTTCGCCGGCACCTTGCCGAGGGTTCCCTTGCCAAAGGCTATCTTCTGCTCGATGGCCATCTGCGGATCATGGCCCTGAAGGAATTGGGAGTGGAGCGGGTTTCCTGTCTGATCTCCACCGATGACGAGACCTATACATACAACAAATACATCAATCGGCTCTCTGCGATTCAGGAACATCGCATGATCATGAAGGCCATACAGTCAGGAGTTTCGGAAGAAAAACTCGCCAGGGCCTTGTATCTCGATATCAGCACCATCAGGAACAAGAAGTGCCTGCTTGAGGGCATCTGTCCCGAGGCGGTCGAACTGCTGAAGGACAAGTCCGTGCCGGAACCGGTGTTCAGGGTGTTGAAAAAAATGAAGGCGCCCCGGCAGATCAATGCCGCCATGCTGATGAACGACCAGAACATGTTCACCTCCAGCTATGCCAAGGCCCTTCTGGACGCAACACCGGTGAATCAGCTCGTCAATAAGGGCAGGCCAAAGAAGAAGACACCGGTGATACTGGCCCGCCAGGCACGTCTTGAGGAGGAAAGTCTTGCCCTTTCCAGGGAGATTGGCTCATTGAAGGAGCAGTACGGTACCGCGATGATCGACATTACATCCATGCAGGCATATCTGAAAAGTCTGCTCTGCAATGAAGCTGTCGCTAAATACCTGCGGGAGCTTCATGGGCCGATCCACGACAAAATGAACTACGCCGCGGCAAGCCACGGGGTATCACTTCAGTAATTACCCACGAAAAAATAGCTGCTCAAAAAGCCGAGTTTCGGAACTGCGTTCATGTAACCTGAAAGACTTGCTCCAGTGCAACAGCCACGGCCACTGATGCACCCACCATCGGGTTATTCCCCATGCCAAGGAACCCCATCATCTCAACATGGGCCGGGACCGACGACGAACCGGCGAATTGGGCATCTGAATGCATCCTGCCCATAGTGTCGGTCATGCCGTAGGAAGCTGGTCCAGCGCCCATATTATCGGGATGAAGGGTGCGGCCAGTACCTCCGCCGGAAGCCACGGAGAAGTAGCTCTTTCCTTGTTCGACGCACTCCTTCTTGTAGGTACCAGCCACCGGGTGCTGGAAACGGGTTGGATTGGTGGAGTTGCCAGTGATAGAGACATCCACACCTTCATGATGGTTGATGGCGACCCCTTCCCGAACGTCATCGGCTCCGTAGCAGCGCACCTTGCTCTTCTCACCCTTGGAGTAGGCCACCTCACGCACGATTGCCAGTTCACCGGTGGTGTAGTCAAACTTGGTCTGCACATAGGTAAAGCCGTTGATGCGGGAGATGATCTGGGCCGCATCCTTGCCAAGACCGTTCAGTATTACACGCAGCGGCTCGGTACGGGCCTTGTTGGCGGAGCGAGCCAGACCGATGGCCCCTTCGGCAGCGGCAAACGATTCGTGACCCGCCAGAAAGGCGAAACATTTGGTCTCTTCCGAAAGCAGCATGGAGGCCAGGTTGCCGTGGCCGATGCCGACCTTGCGGTCTTCAGCAACTGAACCGGGAATGCAGAAAGCCTGCAATCCTTCACCCAGAGTGCGGGCGATGTCTACCGCCTTTGATTCACCTTTCTTGATGGCAAATGCAGCACCAAGGATATAGGCCCAGCAGGCGTTTTCAAAGCAGATCGGCTGTATGCCCTTGACGATGCCATACACATCCACCCCCTTTTCCTCGCACATGTTCCGTGCTTCCTCCAGAGAAGGGATACCATGATGACTGAGCACAGCCGTGATTTTATCGATTCTTCTTTCATATCCTTCAAACAGAGCCATGTCGGTTTCCTCCCGTATTATTGGTGACGCGGATCGATGGTGCGGGTTGCTTCGTCGAAGCGGCCATAGGAAGATGTTGCCTTTTTCAAAGCCTCATTGGCATCGGTCCCCTTCTGAATCATCTCCATCATCTTGCCCAAATGGACAAACTCGTACCCGATGACTTCGCTGTTATCGTCCAGCGCCAGCCGGGTGACATACCCCTCGGCCATTTCCAGATATCGCACCCCTTTGGCGGTGGTGCCGTACATGGTGCCGACCTGGCTGCGCATCCCCTTGCCAAGGTCCTCAAGTCCCGCGCCGATGGGGAGACCGCCTTCGGAGAATGCTGTCTGGGTTCGACCGTAGCTGATCTGCAGGAACAGTTCACGCATGGCGGTATTGATGGCGTCACATACCAGGTCGGTGTTAAGGGCCTCCAGAATTGTTTTGCCGGGCAGGATCTCCGCCGCCATGGCTGCCGAATGGGTCATGCCGGAACAGCCGATGGTCTCCACGAGGGCCTCTTCAATGACACCATCCTTGACATTAAGTGTCAGCTTGCACGCTCCCTGTTGCGGGGCACACCAACCTACACCATGGGTCAGACCGGCGATGTCCTTGATCTCCTTTGCCTGTACCCATCTCCCCTCCTGCGGAATCGGTGCCGGACCATGGTTCGGTCCCTTGGCCACACAGGTCATCTTGTCTACTTCTGACGAATAGATCATCGACTGCCTCCTTGTCGTTTATTCTTGTTCATGTTTGTGGGTGTAGCGGATTACCGTGGCCTTCTCCAGCGTGATCATGCCGCTATCCACCATTTCGTCGATCCTTGGCATAACGCTGTCTATCTTCTCCTGGGAGTCAACGACCTCGATAATCATGGGAAGATCGGCGGAGAGGTCCAGCAGTTTCATGGTATGAAAGACCCTGTGGGCGCCAAAGCCACAGATGCCTCGCAGGACCGTAGTTCCAGCAAACCCCTCCTTCAGGAACAGATCTGTCAGTGCCTCGTAAAGCGGACGATGGCCATACATCTTTGACTCTCCGATACACACCAATGATTTTGGTGATCATCTTACCGATAAACATGGCTAGCAACGGCAGTGGCGCACTGAGCAATGCAGGAATGGAGACATATGAGCCGGCGCGGATGAAGTAGAAAGGCGTGAGGAGACCAAAGGTTAACGTGCGCAGGCGACGAATAAGCTGGTGGTCTTTCCCCACGGTTCCCGCAAGGACCATCCCTACCACATAGGCGGGCAGCACAGCTTCACTCTCAGCCCAAACCGCCAGCGAACCGAGACCGAATAGGATCAGGAGAAGATATTTTGCTTCCAGTTCAGAGGGCCGGCCGCCATAGCGCTTGAAGAACCAGGGGGTTAAATACGGGAGGATGAAGAAAAATGGGAGCGCCACTCCAACGAAAGTAACGGTTCGCATGGTAAATGGGGCAAAAATCGCTCCCAAGGCGATTACTGTCCCCAAATCGGTAACGAAACATGCCGCCAGCACTGCCTTGCCGAAATCCGTACGGTTCAGGCCAAGTTCAAGCATGACTGCATAGACAACGGCCACAGACGTCGTTGACATGGCGACGCCGGCCAGCAAGCTGGCTTTCGGCGTCCAATCCAGCAGATAGTAACCGATGGCGGTACAGCCAAGGAATGGTGCCAGAAACGATATGAATCCGATGGCAAAAGCCTCTTTCCATTTGGCGCGAAAAACCGTTGGATCAAGTTCCGCACCGGCCAGGAAGGTAAGGACAATAGCGCCCGTACCCGAAAGAAACTTGATCCACGGCTGATCAGCCCCCAGGGTTGAGCCGACCAAGGCGCCAATCACAAGCTGCGCCACGGTGCCTACTATTATTTCCGATAATGCCGTCGCAATTCGCAACCAAATGGAAATAAGCGTTGCAACCAGCGCCAATCCGAGCCACAACGCCGCCTGTCCCCAGACTTCGTGCATGTGGAACCTCCACAAACAAAAACTCCTACCTCGCTTGCAAGGTAGGAGTCATTAGCTTCGTGAAGAAGCGGTTAGTGGCGAACTCCATCGCCGTAAATTATGGATTATAAATAGCCTGAATTAGGTCAAATGTCAATGTTCAGGCAAAATAAACAGACTTTCCGCCTTGAAAAATATGCTGACCGGGGCCTCCCCTGGATCGCTAGCTTGCGGAAGGCATAATCAGGAACGTCAATTTCCACCGAAGGCCAATTGCCAACCGGAGTAAAGATAACCGTGTAACAAGAGAGTCAATGTCTGCGGCAAGTACGCCATCAAGGCTGTTAAATTCGGCAATGAGACACTTTGCAAGCTGCTGAACATCCTTTAATGGAATGGCGTATGTAAGGAGCAGTTCCAGGAGTGCAAGTGCCACCCGCTTGTTGACATCTTCAAACGGTTGCAGATAAGAGAGGTGCACACCAAGGCGAAGAATGCCTGCTCAAAGGGATCTGAGATGGCGGCAGCCGTATCGAGAGCCCTCTGGAAATATTCGTCCAGGAGTTGCGGGGTGGACAACGGCATGTAGACCGAACCACCGATTCCTACCGCGATCTGGCGCAGCCTACCGCAGGCACAGTTACCAACCGTACCTACCAACAAAAAAAGGTCACTTTTCAGACGAAAAGTGACCTTTGTACGATTTGGCTCCCCAGCGCGGACTCGAACCACGGACATGGTGATTAACAGTCACCCGCTCTACCGACTGAGCTACTGGGGAATAAAGAGAAAGATTGTTTAACATGCATCGAAATTTATGTCAAGCCGAAAAATGCTCAAACAGGCCAAGGTGATTACTCACTGTCAACCTCTACTTCCGGACAGGAGAAAACTCCGAAAAATAATCGGAAAAAACCGCTTGACTTCTCCGAACAAATTGTTTATCTATAGCTTTAATAGATATGATATCCAAGAAAACGAAATACGCCTTCTTGGCGCTCATCAATCTGGCCGGCCAGCCGAACGGCCAGCCGATACTGATTGCCGATCTCGCCCAGGACGAGAATATACCGAAGAAATTCCTGGAATTCATCCTGCTCTCCCTGCGCAAGGGGGGGATACTCCAGAGCAGGATCGGCAAGGGTGGCGGATACTCCCTCGCCCTGCCGCCGAACAGGATAACCGTCGGCGCCGTTATCCGCATCCTCGAAGGTGACCTGGCCCCGGTCCCCTGCCTGAGCAAGACGAACCATGCCCATTGCGAGGAGTGTCGTGACGAGGCGACCTGCGGCATCAGACTGGTGATGGACGATGTGAACAAGACCCTCTCCTCCGTCCTCGAAAACCTGACCCTGGCGGACATGATCGAGCGGAGCGAGAACGAGATCAGCAAACGAAAAAACGTGGTAGACTTCAGTATCTGATTTTTTTTGCTATAATAAACTAGTATGTCTATAGACTTTAACACAGCGGCCAACGAGAGGAGATCATCCATGAGCAAGATCTATGCAGACAACTCCCAATCCATCGGCAACACCCCCCTGGTGAAACTCAACCGCATCGGCGACGGCACCAAGGCGACCATCCTGGGGAAGATCGAAGGACGTAATCCAGCCTATTCCGTCAAGTGCCGCATCGGCGCCAACATGATCTGGGACGCCGAGAAACGGGGGGTGCTGAAACCTGGCGTCGAGATCATCGAGCCGACCAGCGGCAATACCGGTATTGCCCTGGCCTACGTGGCTGCGGCCCGCGGCTACAAGCTGACCCTGACCATGCCGGAAACCATGAGCATCGAGCGGCGACGGGTGCTGGCGGCGCTGGGCGCCAACCTGATCCTTACCCCTGGCGCCGAGGGGATGAAAGGGGCCATCAACCGGGCCGAGGAGATCGCCGCCTCCGACCCCCAAAAATACTTCATCCCCCAGCAGTTCAAGAACCCGGCCAACCCCGAGATCCACGAGAAGACCACCGGTCCCGAGATCTGGAACGACACCGACGGCGCCATCGACGTCCTCGTGTCGGGGGTGGGTACCGGCGGCACCATCACCGGCATCAGCCGCTACATAAAGAATACGAAGGGGAAGCAGATCACCTCCGTCGCCGTGGAACCGAAGGAAAGCCCGGTCATCAGCCAGAAGCTGGCCGGCCAGGAGATCAAACCCGGCCCCCACAAGATCCAGGGGATCGGCGCCGGCTTCATCCCGGACACCCTCGACCTCTCCATCGTCGACCGGGTGGAGCAGGTCTCCAGCGACGAGGCGATCGAGTTCGCCAAGCGCCTGGCCCGGGAAGAGGGCATCCTGGTCGGTATCTCCTGCGGCGCGGCCGCGGCCGCCGCTGTCAGGCTTGCCAAGCTGGACGAATTTGCCGGCAAGACCATCGTGGTCATTCTGCCGGATGGCGCCGAGCGCTACCTTTCCACCGCACTTTTCGAGGGGATCTAGGAAGCCGAGCTGACCGGACAACCCGGGGCCGGGGTTTATGCCAGAAGGCATGCCCCGGCCTTTTTTGTCCAAAATGGAGAGTGGAGGCCCCCGTCGACTCGACATTGGTGACTGGTCTGGGCTAGTGACTGGCGATGCCGCCATCTGCGCTTATAGTATATAAAATCTATAGACAATAAAAATAATTCTTGACAACATTTGTGCGCTTACGATATGCTCTCAACATATGCAAAAACTGAGCAGATAGGTGGCCCGGCGTAACTTCGTCAGCCAGGATCGATTTCCCGAACCGCCGACCTGCAAAGCCTGAAACACCCCATATATTTTTTAAGCAAACAATCTACTATAACTATAGATAAAAGGAGATATCATTGTGCATACCAAGAACATCGAAACCCTTCTCGTTGCACTTTCCCTTGCCACCATCTCGGCGCTCCCCGCATTCGCCGCCGATAGCGTCACCCTGCAGAACGTATCCTATGATCCTACCCGGGAACTGTACCAGGAGGTCAACACCGCCTTCGCCCAGCAGTGGCAGAAAAAGACCGGGCAGAAAGTAACGATCAGGCAGTCCCACGGCGGTTCCGGCAAACAGGCCCGGTCGGTCATCGACGGCCTGGACGCCGACGTCGTGACCCTGGCCCTGGCCTACGACATCGACGCCATAGCTGAAAAGGGACTGATCAAACCGGGGTGGCAGAAAGAGCTTCCCCACAACAGCTCCCCCTACACCTCCACCATCGTCTTCCTCGTCCGCAAGGGGAACCCCAAAAAGATCAAAAACTGGGACGACCTGGTAAAACCGGGGGTTTCGGTCATCACCCCCAACCCCAAAACCTCCGGTGGCGCCCGCTGGAACTACCTGGCAGCCTGGGCCTACGCCCTGCACCAGAAAGGGGGCAATGACGCCAAGGCGAAGGAATTCGTGACCCGGCTCTTCAAGAATGTACCGGTGCTCGACTCCGGCGCCCGCGGCTCCACCAACACCTTCGTGCAGCGCGGCCTGGGAGATGTCCTGCTGGCCTGGGAGAACGAGGCATTCCTCGCCATCAACGAGCTGGGCCGGGACAAGTTCGAGATCGTGACCCCCTCCGAGAGCATCCTGGCCGAACCGCCCGTGACGGTGGTAGACAAGGTGGTGGACAAGAAAGGGACCCGGAAGGCGGCAGAGGAGTATCTGAAATTCCTCTACTCCGACGAAGGACAGAAGATCGCCGCCAAACACTACTACCGGCCGACCGATCCCAAGATCCCGTCCAAACTGGCCAAGGTCAGGCTTTACACCATCGACCAGGTCTTCGGCGGCTGGCGGTCGGCCCAGAAAACCCACTTTGTCGATGGGGGGGTGTTCGACCAGATCACCGGCGCCGCTGGCAGGAAGTAGCACATAAAACTTATACGACTCACAGGACCCATTGGACTTATGAAAATCTTGAAACGCACTAACAACGTCCTCCCCGGCTTCGGCCCGACCATGGGGTATACCCTGCTCTACCTGAGCCTGGTCGTGCTGATCCCCCTGTCGGCGCTGGTGTTCAAGACCGCGGGTCTTTCCTGGCACGACTTCCTTGAAGCCGTGGCAGCCCCGCGGGTGCTGGCCTCCTACCGGATCACCTTCGGCGCGGCCCTGGCAGCGGCAGGAATCAACGCGGTCTTCGGCGTACTGGTGGCCTGGGTGCTGGTGCGCTACCCCTTCCCCGGCAAGCGGCTGGTGGACGCCCTGGTGGACCTCCCCTTCGCCCTCCCCACGGCCGTGGCCGGCATCACCCTGGCCACGGTCTACTCGGCCAACGGCTGGGCGGGGAAATACCTGGAACCCCACGGCATCAAGGTGGCCTTCACCCCCCTCGGGATCATCGTCGCCATGACCTTCATCGGCCTCCCCTTCGTGGTGCGCACCGTACAGCCGGTCATTGAAGAGCTCGACGCCGAAATCGAGGAAGCCGCGGCCTGCCTGGGAGCCAGCCGCTGGCAGACCTTCCGCCGGGTCCTCTTTCCGCTCCTGACCCCGTCGGTGCTGACCGGTTTCGCCCTGGCATTTGCCCGGGGGGTGGGGGAATACGGGTCGATCATCTTCATCGCCGGCAACATGCCGATGGTCTCGGAGATCACCCCGCTCCTGATCATCACCAAGCTGGAACAGTACGACTACCAAGGCGCCACCGCCATCGCCACGGTAATGCTGGTGGCATCCTTCACCATGCTGCTGGTGATAAACCTTCTGCAGCGCTGGAGTAGAAGGTATGCTGATTGATAAGAAGTTGAAAAATCAAGGCAATGGAACGCGGATCACATCTGAAACAACAGATAAAATCGGATAAAAAGCAACGAAGTGCGGGTTACTCCGCCTTGATCCGTACAATCCGTCTTTTTCCGTGTTCCCTCAAGGTTTTGATCTGGAGAATGTAATGGCCGCACCAACCACGACATACACTGGCAAGAACAACGGCAACCACCGCATCACCGAACCGGCCCCCGTCCGCTGGCTGCTGACCGCCATCGCCCTGGCATTCCTCGCCCTCTTTCTGGCTCTGCCGCTCGCGGCAGTCTTCAGCCAGGCCTTCGCCAAGGGATGGGAAACCTATCTGGCCGCGCTGTGGGAGCCTGACACCCTCTCCTCCGTCAAGCTGACCCTGATCACCGCCGCCGTAGCGGTGCCGCTCAACCTGGTGTTCGGCGTCATCGCCTCCTGGGCCATCGCCAAGTTCACCTTTCCGGGGAAGAACCTGCTCATCACCCTGATCGACCTCCCCTTTTCGGTCTCGCCGGTCATCTCCGGCCTGATCTACGTCCTCATCTTCGGCCGGCAGGGGTGGCTGGGCCCCTGGCTGGATGCCCATGACATCAAGATCGTCTTCGCGGTCCCCGGCATCATCCTTGCCACTATCTTCGTCACCTTTCCCTTCATCGCCCGGGAGCTGATCCCGCTCATGGAGGCCCAGGGAAAGGACGAGGAAGAGGCGGCGCTGGTCCTGGGGGCAAGCGGCCTGCAGACCTTCCTCCGGGTGACCCTCCCCAATATCAAGTGGGGGATCATCTACGGGGTGATCCTTTGCAACGCCCGGGCCATGGGAGAGTTCGGCGCCGTTTCGGTCGTCTCGGGCCACATCCGCGGAAGCACCAACACCGTCCCGCTCCATGTGGAAATCCTCTACAACGAGTACAACTACACGGCCGCCTTCGCCGTCGCCTCCCTTCTCGCCCTCCTCGCTCTCGTAACGCTGGTGGTAAAGACCGTGGCCGAATGGAAGGTGCAGCAGCAGTTGGAGAGAGAGTAAGGCAAATGCAAAAGGGGATGGATCACTTCTGAATACACGGATAACACCGGATTTCGGATCTACGCTTGATCCGCCTTGATCCTTTTAATCCGTCTTTTCCGCGTTCCATTATCACGGGGAATTTTATGAGCATCGAAATAGAAAACATCGGCAAGCAGTTCGGCAGCTTCACCGCCCTGGACGATATCAACCTCTCCATCCCTTCGGGAGAGCTGGTGGCGCTGCTCGGACCCTCCGGTTCCGGGAAGACGACCCTGCTCCGGATTATCGCCGGCCTGGAGACCCCCGACAGCGGCCGGATCATCTTCAACGGCGAGGACACCACCGACCGCCACGTGCGGGAGCGCAAGGTCGGCTTCGTCTTCCAGCACTACGCCCTGTTCAAGCACATGACCGTCTTCGACAATGTGGCCTTCGGCCTGAACGTCAGGCCGCGGGACAGCCGCCCCTCCAAGTCCGCCATAAAGGAGAAAGTCATGGAACTCTTGCGGCTGGTGCAACTGGAAGGGATGGCGAAACGTTACCCCTCCCAGCTCTCCGGCGGCCAACGTCAGCGCATCGCCCTGGCCCGGGCCCTGGCGGTGGAGCCCCAGGTGCTCCTGCTGGACGAACCGTTCGGCGCCCTGGATGCCCAGGTTCGGGCCGAGTTGCGCCGCTGGCTGCGCCGGCTCCACGACGAAATCCACGTTACCAGCGTCTTCGTCACCCACGACCAGGAAGAAGCGCTGGAAGTCGCCGACCGGATCGTGGTGATGAACAAGGGGAGAATCGAGCAGGCCGGCACGCCGGACCAGGTGTACGAGCACCCGGCCAACCCGTTCGTGCTCAATTTCCTGGGGAACGTCAACCTGTTCCACGGGCGGATACCCCAGCCGGCACAGGGAGAACGGAAGACGGTCTCCTATGTCCGCTCCCACGATATCGACATCGACCGCAGCCAGCAGGATTCCAGCTCCCTTTCGGCTGAGATCAGGCATATCCAGAAGCTCGGGCCGTCGGTGCGGGTAACCCTGACCCTGGCCAGCGGGGAACCGATCGAGGCGGAACTGACCCGGGACGCTTTCCAGAATCTCGGTCTGCAGCAGGGGGAGCAGGTGTACGTACGGCCCAGACAAGTCAGAGTATTTGTCGAAGACTACCAGATATAGCTGAAAAACAAGAGAGAGGTTCCTGATGTCAAAAAACATTCCCGACATACCGTCCGACGCCACCCCGGCCGATATTCTCCGTGCCGGCATCGAAGCGGCCGGTGGGCCGGTATCCCTGGCCTGCTCTTTCTCCCTGGAGGATGTGGCCATCATCCACCTCGCCCATGAAGCTGGTCTGGAACTGGGGGTATTCGCTATCGACACCGGGCGACTGAACGAGGAGACCTACGAGGTGGCCGATGCCCTGACGGAACGCTACCGGCTGAAGATCGACTGGTATTTCCCCCGGCACGGGGATGTGGAGGCGCTGGAACGGGCGGAAGGTCTTTTCTCGTTCCGCGAATCCCTGGACAAACGCCACGAGTGCTGTAGCATCCGTAAGGTGGAGCCCCTCTCCAGGGCGCTCAAGGGGCTGGCAGGCTGGGTCACCGGCATGCGGCGCGAGCAGAGCATCACCCGCGGCGAACTGGCCCCCATCGAGCGGGACGAATTGAACGGCGGCATCCTGAAGATAAACCCGCTCATAAACTGGAGCGAAGACGAACTGATCGCCTACACCGATCAGCACCGCCTCCCCAGGAACCGTCTCTACAGTCAGGGGTACCGCTCCATCGGCTGCGCACCCTGCACCCGGGCGGTGAAGCCGGGGGAGGATGTACGTGCCGGGAGATGGTGGTGGGAGAATCCGGAGAACAAGGAATGCGGACTTCATCGCCGCTGAAGTGGCAACGTAAAAGGCACAAGGCAATTGAGCGCTGATACCATCTGAAAAATCGGATAAAAGCCATGATTCTGGGTTCGCCTTAAAGGCCTGATCCGCCCTTATCAGTTTTTTCCGCTTTTTCCGCGTTCCATTCAATGTTTCATATTTGTTTCAGTTGTCCAATCCGGGAGAAAAAATACATGAACAAAAATCTTACTCATTTGCAGCAATTAGAGGCCGAGAGCATCCATATCCTCCGCGAGGTCGTTGCCGAATTCGGCAACCCGGTGATGCTCTACTCCATCGGCAAGGATTCGGCGGTCATGCTGCACCTGGCCCGCAAGGCCTTTTACCCGGCACCGCCCCCCTTTCCCCTGCTGCACGTGGACACCACCTGGAAGTTTCGCGAGATGATCCAGTTTCGGGACCGGATGGCCACCGAATGCGGCATGGACCTGATCGTCCACGTCAACGAGGAGGGGGTCCGTCAGGGGATTTCCCCCTTCACCCACGGGTCGGCCCTCTACACCGACATCATGAAGACCGAAGGGCTGAAGCAGGCGCTGGACAGGTACAAGTTCGATGCCGCCTTCGGCGGTGCCCGTCGGGACGAGGAAAAATCACGGGCGAAGGAGCGGATCTTCTCCTTTCGCAGTGCCAATCACCGCTGGGACCCGAAAAATCAGCGTCCGGAGCTCTGGAACCTGTACAACACCCGCATCAAGCCGGGGGAAAGCATCCGGGTATTTCCTCTCTCCAACTGGACCGAGCTGGATGTCTGGCAGTACATCCACCTGGAGAACATCCCCATCGTGCCGCTCTACTATGCGGCGGTGAGGCCGGTAGTGGAACGGGACGGCATGCTGATCATGGTGGATGACGACCGCCTGGAGCTGAAGCCGGGCGAAGAGGTGCAGTACAAATCGGTCCGCTTCCGCACCCTGGGGTGCTACCCCCTGACCGGCGCCGTTGAATCGACGGCGGCCACCCTGCCCGAAATCATCCAGGAGATGCTCCTGACCCGCACCTCGGAGCGCCAGGGGCGGCTGATCGACCATGACCAGGCGGGGAGCATGGAGAAGAAGAAACAGGAAGGGTACTTCTAATAGGTCCTCTAGGTCGTATGGGTCCCATAGGACCTATTTAAAGCACAAAGGAATTTCACTTGGCACATCAATCGGAACTGATCGAAAAAGACATCCTCGCCTACCTGAAGAGCCAGGAAGAGAAATCCCTGCTCCGCTTCATCACCTGCGGCAGCGTGGATGACGGCAAGAGCACCCTGATCGGGCGTCTTTTGTGGGATTCCAAAATGGTCTTCGAGGATCAGCTGGCGGCGCTGGAGGCGGACAGCAAAAAGGTCGGAACCCAGGGGGGGGCAATCGACTACGCCCTCCTGCTGGACGGACTGCAGGCGGAGCGGGAGCAGGGGATCACCATCGATGTGGCCTACCGTTTCTTTTCCACCGACAAGCGCAAGTTCATCGTCGCCGACACTCCCGGCCACGAACAGTATACCCGCAACATGGTAACCGGCGCTTCCACCGCCCAGGTGGCGGTGATCCTGGTGGATGCGCGCAAGGGGCTGCTGACCCAGACCCGGCGCCACAGTTTCCTGGTTTCGCTGGTCGGCATCCGGAATGTGGTGCTGGCGATCAACAAGATGGATCTGGTTGATTTCGACCAGCAGCGTTACGCATCCATTCTGCGCGAGTACGTACAGTTCGCCGCGCCCCTTGGCTTTGCCTCGATTACGGCAATCCCCATCTCGGCACTGGGGGGCGACAACATCATCGAACCGAGCGCCAACACCCCCTGGTACACGGGGCCTACCCTGATGAACTACCTGGAAACCGTCCGGCTGGAAGGGGACAACAGGGATCAGCCGTTCCGGATGCCGGTGCAGTGGGTGAATCGCCCCCATCTGGATTTCCGCGGTTTCTGCGGCACGGTTGCAGCGGGAACCATCCGGCCGGGTGACGAGCTGCGGGTCGCCGCGTCCGGGCGCACCAGCCGGGTCTCCCGCATTGTCACCATGGACGGTGACCTGCCGGAGGCTACCGCAGGCCAGGCGGTGACCCTGACGCTGGAGGATGAGATCGATATCAGCCGGGGTGACATGCTGACCGCACCCGATGCCCCGCCGACCCACGCCCGGCACCCGGAGGCGCACCTGGTCTGGATGCACGACGAGCCCCTGCAGCCGGGGCAGATCTACCTGGTCAAAACCGCGACTGCCGTGACCCCCGGCCGGGTCACCGCCGTGCAGTATGCGGTGGATGTGAATACCCTGGAGCAGAAGCAGGTACCGACACTGGGGTTGAACGAAATCGGCGTTGCCCGTCTGGAACTTGACCGCCCGATCTCCTTCGACCCCTACCGGCAGAACCGGGATACCGGCAGCTTCATCCTTATTGACCGCATCACCAATGCCACCGTGGCGGCCGGGATGGTCATCGCGGCAGCGCCCCTGGAACCGCAGACGGCACACGTTGCGGACCTGTCAGGCACGAGTGGCGGCCACCCCCGGCGTATCAGCCTGAATGAAGCCTCCATCAACGGCACCGGCGTAAGCGTGGTCGACCTGACCGGGGAATGGGGTCCGGTCGAGCTCGACGCCTCATCCACCTTCCTCGACTACCTTGGAAAGGGCAACCGGATACTTTTCCGCCTGCGGGGTCTGGAGCAACTGGAAGCGGTGGTGCTGCTGGCGTACGAACAGACTCTGTCGTTTGAATTCGATCGCACGGCGGAAGGGGTCAGCATCCTGATCTTCAAACGGGGCACCCGGCCCGCAAGCGGCGTGTCCGCTGATGGCGGGACCGGCATATAAACCTGAAACGGCAGGCGGAGCGTCCTCATTCGTCCGGACGACTCCGCCTGCCGATCATCACACTCTCAAAACGCTCCTCGTTAGCCGAAATTCCTCAGGTATTCCAGGTCGGAGTTCCAACTGATGCACGAAACCGGGCAGGCGTCAATGGCACCGCTCTGGATCTCCTCCTCGGGTGCGCCGGCAGGGTCATAGCACTCCGCCTTGTTGTCGTCGTCGAAGCGAAACACGTCGGGAACATTGGCAACGCAGAGCCCGCAGCTTATGCATTCATCCTTGTCAATCCATGGTGCCTTTTTCATGCGCCCCTCCCCCTCTGATTTGATAACAACCTGAACTCTTGATACGTACATCATCAGCAGGTGTCACGTCCTGAAGTAAGCATAATCCGCAAGGGACTCAGACATAACCGGATGCTCAGGTCCCAAGGGTCACTTTAAGGTTACTACGCTTATCGGGGAATACAAACCGGGCAGGTCTGTTCCAGGTGTACGGTCTTCCTTGCGGGAGGGGGAGGCAACCCTTTACCTTACCCCATGATCATCCCCGCCAGCCAGTAGAGCGCCATCCCCACGACCACCGTCCCCGCCAGGGAACGGGTCTTCAGGGCGAAAAGAAGGGTCGGAACGGCAACGAGCAGTTCCTTCCGTCCCAGGTCAAGGGTTCTGGTCTTCTCCGTCGCGAAGAGGATGGGAGCGATGATGGAGCTCAGGATGGCGGCCGGCACCAGGTCAAGCCAGTCGGCGAGCCAGCGGGGGAGTTGTCGCCGGGAGAGAAGCGCCAGAGGAATGAAACGAGGGAGATAGGTAACGGCCCCCATGCCGACCATGAGCAGGAGGTAGTCAGGCAGGGACATGGTGCCTCCCTTTCGTCAGTCGTTTGACCAGGAGGCCGATGGTCGCCGCGCCGCAGGATGCGCCGATGACGTAGAAATTCCCCGGGAGAACCAGGAAGAGGGTAACGGAAAGGAGAGCGGCAACCACGGCGGTCAGGACGTGGATCCGTTCCCGGAGCTGGAAGGTGAAGAGGCAGATGAACATGGCGGTCAGCGCATAGTCGATGCCGAAAGCGCCGGCCGGAATGAGATTCCCCACGTAGACCCCCGCGACGGTGCTCCCTATCCAGGTGGCATTGGTTATCTGGTTGACCGTCAGGGCCCGCCACCGGTCCCACCCCTCCCCCCGGAAACGGGCCATGTTGACGGCAAAGCTTTCGTCGGTAAGGCCGTAGGCAAAGAGTGAGAGGAACCACCGGTTCACCCGGGGCAGATGAACGGCCAGGGCCGACCCCATGAGGAAATGGCGGAGGTTGACGACAAACGTGGTCATGACGATGGCCGGGAGGGAGGCGCCGCTCCCGAGCATGGCCACCGCGATGAACTGGGAGCCGCCGGCAAAGACCAGGGTCGACATGAGGAGCACCTGGAGCGGGCCGAGCCCCGCTTTCTGGGCAAGAACGCCGAAGGAGAGCCCGATGGGTATGAACCCCATGCAGATGGGCCAGGCTGCGCCGAACCCTTCCCGCAATACCGCCATACCGTTCCTAGCCACGCGCCCGCTCCTCCCCGCCCCCCACGCCACCGAAATTGACATTGAGGAAGACGGCGCCGACGATGATGACCATGCCGGCTACCTGGGAGGGGACGATCCGCTCCCCGAGCACGGCGGCGATGCAGACGAGGGAAAGGACGGGGGTCAGGAGGGCGAAGTTGGAACTGTGGCTTGTCCGGCAGAGCTGGAGCGCCTTGTTCCAGAGGATGAAGGCGACGGCGGTGGGGAATACCCCCAGGTAGACGAGCCCCAGCAGCTGGGGCGCCGACAGCCGCCAGGTGAAACCGTAGAGCGGGAGCAGGCAGAGGAGAAACAGCAGCCCGAAGAGGTTGAAGAGGAACATGCCGACGCCGATGTGAAAGCGGGCGTGCTTGATGAGCACGCAGAACAGGGCGAAGCTGAAGGCACAGGCGAGGGAGAGAACGGTACCGATGTTCAGGTCGATCTGCAGGAAGGTTCCCCGGGAAATGAGGACATAGACGCCGAAGAAGCCGACCAGGACGAAGGCGACGGAGCGGGGGGTGGAACGCTCCCGATAGACGGCCCACGCCAGCACGATCATCATGAGGGGATAGGTATAGGTGAGGATCACCACCTGGGCGGCCGGCAGGTATTCATAGGACTTGACGCAGAGGAGTTGCTGCACCCCCAGCCCGATGATGCCGGTCAGGATGAAGAACAGGGGTTTGCGGCGGAACTCGGGGAGGATATCCTTCCCCTTGCCGGTCAGCAGGAGGTTTGTCAGGAGGGCGGCGACCGCGAAAACTCCCATGTAGACGACGACCACGTAGCCATCCAGGCGAGCGACGCTCAGTTTGAAGCCGGTCCCGAGGGTGGCGAAGAGAATTACCGCCAGGGTGGCAAAGATTGTACCCTTGGTTGAATCGTTCATGAAAAGAAGATGCCCTACTGGTTATGACCGGGAGCGACCTGTGCGGCAACGCGGCGGGCGGTGACGATGGCGCTCCAGGAATAGAGGGCCAGTCCTCCCCAGATGCAGCCGAATGCCGTGAGATGGGTCGGCGTGAACCGCTCCCCGAAGGCCCAGACCGCCAGAATGAACTGGATGCTCGGCGTAATATACTGGAGAAACCCCATGGTGGCAAGCCGCAGGCGCCGAGCGGCGGCGGTGAACCAGAGGAGCGGCACCGCCGTGACCACTCCGGCCAGGGGGAGAATGATATTGTCGTGAAGGGAGCCGGCGAGAAAGGCCCCCTTCCCCGTCACGTCGAGCCAGCCGAGGAAGACAAGTGCCACCGGTCCCGCCAGAAATGTTTCGATGGAAAGTCCCACGAGGGAGTCGACGGCGACGGTCTTGCGGAGCAGGCCGTACAGGCCGAAGGTGACCGCCAGCACCAAGGCGATCCAGGGGATCTGGCCGACACGGAGCGCCAGGACGAGGACCCCTGCCGCCGCCAGCACCAGGCTCACGATCTGCCAGCGACGGAGCCGCTCGCCGAGAAGGGCGAAGCCGAGGAAGACGTTCACGAGGGGGGTCATGAAGTAGCCGAGGCTCGACTGCAGGACCTCTCCCCGCTCGATGGCGAAGATGAAGATCAGCCAGTTGGCGGCAATGAGGAGCGTCGTTCCGCAGAGGGTCAGAATGGTCCTTGATGTCCGGACGGCCCCCCCTACTTCGCCCCAGCGACGGGTCACCGTCACGAGCAGCATGAGAAAGAGCATGGACCAGACGATCCGGTGGGAAACCACCTCCAGCGGCGGCACATGCTTTACCGCCCTGAAGTAGACCGGGAAGAATCCCCAGACCAGGTAGGCAGCCAGGCCGCACAGCACCCCCTGCCGGGTGGCAGCGGCTTCGGAGGCTGCAGGTGTCGACGTCAGACCGTGGCTCACGCCACTTCCTTGATCATTGCCACCCGGCCGGTCGTCATGAGCCTGAGTTCCGCCGGCGTGAGGCAAAAGAGGGCGCTCGGCGTTCCGGCTGCGGCCCACAGTTCGGGATACTCCATGAGGTCCTCGTCGATGTAGGTTTCCAGCACTTCCGCATGGCCGAGGGGAGCGACCCCGCCTATGGCGAAACCGGTCTTCTCCCGAACGAACCTGGCATCGGCCTTGCCGATCGGTTCCCCGGCGAGTTCGGCAAGACGCGCCTCGGCGACCCGGTTGCGGCCGCTGGCAAGAACGAACAGCGGCTTGCCGCTCGTCTCTCCCCGAAAGACCAGGGACTTGACGATCTGTCCCACGTCACACCCCACCGCCCGGGCCGCATCTTCGGCGCTCCGGGTACTTTCGGTCAACTCGATCACCCGGCACGCGAGCCCGAGGGCGGCCAGGGCATCCTGGACCCTCTGGGCGCTCTTGCTCAACGGTTTATCCATCATCATCCCTTTCCCACTACCTTCAGCCTGAAAATGCATGTTCACGCAGAAACAATCTGATTTTCATTGATTTACGCGGATCGGGACTTCCCAGGACCCAGGGCAAGTGTGCCGGTTTCTGTCCCATTGTTGTAACGGCGTCAATCTGCCTTTAACAGCGTCAGTCTGCGTTCACGTGCCGTTGTACGTTACGGCGTGCTGACCAGGTGCCAGGCAGGGGCGACTATCCCCTCCCGCTCCTTGCCGACCGGGGTCACGAAGAGCACCCGTGCCTCCCCCCACGCCTCCACGACGACGCTGTCGCTTCGGCCGAACTCCATCGTCTTCCCTGCCTTGATGAAGTAATCCCGGCCATCCCCCCGCGTCACCCAGAGGCATCCCGCCAGGCAACGCAGCACAAACCCCTGCCCCCTCCCGTCGATTCCGAGCACTGCACCGTTGTCGAGCCCGATTTCCACGACTCCCCCCTTCCCGCCTGTAGCAGGCAAAACCGTCATCTTCCGATACGATGACCGCACTATAGAGGAGAGGGAACAACAATAACAGATGCATTAAATACTATTTGTAACCATAACAGTTTGACAATACTACAACTGTACCCCTAGAATAAGGAGAAAACTGTTACTGTTGTCCGGCCGGTTGCCGGACTATGATGGGAGACATGACTATGGATACCACGCTCTGCCAGCAAAAAACACCGCTCTATGAGAGCGTTGCCGGCCAGATGTCCCGCCTCATCGAGGAAGGGACCTTCGGCCCCGGTGCACGGATTCCCTCGGTCCGGACCCTGAGCCGCCAGCTCTCGGTCAGCATCAACACGGTCATGGAGGCCTACGGACTCCTGGAAGACCGGGGGATCATCGAGGCCCGCCCCCAGTCAGGCTACTACGTCCGGGCACGACTGGCGGACCTCCCCGCCGAGCCGGGAATGTCCCGTCCCGCCCTGAGCCCGACGCGGGTCACCACAAAGGAACTGAGCCGGATGATCCTGCGGGATACACGGGATACCGGCCTCGTCCCGCTGGGCGCGGCGATCCCCGATCCGGAACACCTCCCCATCGATCGTCTCAACCGGATGCTCTCCACGGAAGCCCGCCGGCACAGGGTGCAGAGCGTCTCCTACGAAATCCCCCCCGGCTGCGAAAAGTTGCGGGTGCAGGTGGCACGGCGGATGGTCTCGGCGGGGTGTACCCTGACCCCGGACCAGATCGTCACCACCTGCGGCTGCATGGAGGCGGTCAACCTGGCGCTTCTGGCTCTCTGTCGCCCCGGCGATACCGTCGCCATCGAGTCCCCGACCTATTACAACTTCCTGCAGGCGCTGGAACTCCTCGGTCTGAAGGCTCTGGAGATTCCAACCCACCCCCGGGACGGCATAAGCCTGGATGCCCTCCGCTACGCGCTGGAACACAACCGGATCAGCGCCTGCCTGGTCTGCACCAACTTCAGCAACCCCCTCGGCAGCCTCATGCCGAATAACAGAAAGCAAGAACTGGTTGAGCTTCTGGCCAGTCGTGACATCCCCCTCATCGAGGACGACCTCAACGGCGACCTGAGTTTTTCCCACGAGCGGCCCCGTGTCGCCAAGTCCTACGACAGGGAGGGGCTTGTGCTCCTCTGTTCGTCATTCTCCAAGACCCTCGCCCCCGGCTACCGGGTCGGCTGGATCGCGCCGGGACGGTATCAGACGGAGATCGAGCGTCTCAAGGGAATCCTCACCATCGCCGATGCCACCCCTCCCCAGCTGGCCATCGCCGAGTTCCTCGCCAACGGCGGCTACGACCATCACCTCCGGAGCCTGCGCCGCATCCACGCCCGGCAGACAGCCCTCATGGCCCAGGCGGTAGGCCGTTATTCCCCACCGGGGACCCGGGTCACCTGTCCCGCCGGCGGGTTCGTCCTCTGGGTCGAGTTCCCCCCCTGGGTCGATTCCCTCGTCCTCTACGAGCAGGCCCTCGCGGCAGGCATCACCATCGCCCCCGGGCCGATCTTCTCCGCCGCCCAGAAATACCGGAACTGCATCCGGCTCAACGCCGGCTACTGGTCGGAACGGGTCGAGCGGGCCATCGAAACCCTGGGACAGCTGGCGGGGGCCATGGGGCATGCTGTCAGATAACAACGCCAGATTAGGGATGATCACCAGGCTGCGAGGCGGAGCCCCCGAAAGCGTACAGAGAGTACGTTGATGAGGTCGACAACGGGCAGCGCAGTGAGGCTCGAATAGGGCGTTGTGCGTTCAGGATGAATGCCGGGCCGACACCCGGGTGAATATGGCAAGCCCGGCAAAGATCAGCGCCCCGCCGGCCAGCTGGCGAGGGGTCGGGTTCTCGCCAAGAAAGACGGCAGCCCAGATGATCGCCCCGATCGGCTCACCCAGGATGCTGACCGACACCACCGATGCGGGGATGTAACGGAGCACCCAGTTGAAGACCGTATGACCGAGAACGGTGCAGACTGCCGCCAGGGCCAGAAAGAGGAGCCAGTCCCGGGAAGAGTACGGGTAGAACGGCACCTTGGCAACGAGGCTCGTCGCCACGAGGGCCAGGGAACTCATGCCGTAGGTAACGAAGGTGTAACCGGACAACTCCACGCTCCCCCGGAGGCGGCGGCCGATGAGGAGATAGCCTGAAACCAGGATCGCCGCCGCAAGGGCCAGCAGGTCTCCCACAAATGCCCCCATCCCTATCTGGAAGTCCCCCGCCCCGATGACGAAACTCCCCGACAGCGCCAGCAGACCGCCAAACATGGCGAGCCGTGATATCCGCTCCCGGAAGAAGAGCCAGGAACCGATAACGACGAAAACCGGTTGGGTAGTCACGATCACCACCGAACTGGCAACGCTCGTGTAGAGAAGGGACGTGAACCAGGTAACGAAGTGGAGGGCGAGGAACAGCCCGCTCGCGGCTGCCAGCCCAACCTGGCGGCGGGTCATTCCCCGCACACCCCGGAACCCGCCCGCCATGGCAACGGGGAGCAGGATGAGGAAAGTGAAAAGGAGACGGTAGGTGGCGATGATGAGAGGGGGGGCGGTGGCAAGGCGGACAAAGAGCGCCGAGAAGGAGACGGCAAAAACCCCCACCAGGACTGCCAGGTAGGGGTTGATCAACGGCCGGGGACTTTCATTAGTGATAGACATACCTAACCCTGGAAACGGGATTTTTTCGCAAGGTCAAGGCGATCAAAGGATTGCGCGGAGACGTAGTACCCAAACATCGGGCATAAACAGCGCTACGTCGCACAAGCAGTCCTGAAGACCAACGCAGAGATTGCGGAAAAGGCACGTTTCCTGTTCTATTCCCCCAGGTACGCCTTGCGTATATCCGGATTCGCCGCCAGCTCCGCCGCATTCCCTTGGAGGACGATCGAGCCCGTTTCGAGGACGTAGGCACGGTTGGCAATGGAGAGGGCCATGTGTGCGTTCTGCTCCACGAGCATGATGGTGGTGCCGGCCTTGTTGATCTCCTGGATGATCTCGAAGATCTTCTCCACCAGCATGGGGGCAAGCCCCATGGAGGGCTCGTCCAGAAGGAGCAGGCGGGGATTGGACATGAGTGCCCGCCCCATGGCGAGCATCTGCTGTTCTCCCCCCGAGAGGGTCTTGGCCGGCTGCTTCTTCCGCTCCGCGAGGCGGGGGAAGAGCTGGAAGACATGTTCCATCGCCTCCTGTATCCCCTTCTTGTCGTTTCGGACGAAGGCTCCCATCTCCAGGTTCTCCAGGACACTCATCTTGGAAAAGACCCGCCGCCCTTCCGGCACCTGACAGACCCCCATCTTGACGATCTCGTGGGGGGGGATCTCCGTAATGTCCTTCCCCTCGAAGACAATCTTGCCAGCAGAGGCAGAGACGATGCCGGAGATGGTATTGAGGATGGTGGTCTTGCCGGCACCGTTGGCGCCAATCAGGGCGACGATCTCCCCCTGCTGCACCTGGCAGGAGACGCCGTTCAGGGCCTTGATCGCCTTGTAGTTAACGTAGAGATCTTCGACGACGAGCATCACTAGTCCTTTATCGGAGAAACGCGGATTTTGTTCAAGATCAAGGCTGCCGAGGAATTTCGCGGAGACGTACTGGAAGTACGTCGCACAAGCAATTCCGATGACTTACGTAGAGATTGGGCAAAAGCCGCGTTTCTCTTTAATGTTTGGCTCCCTTGCCCAGGTACGCTTCAATAACTTGGGGATTCACGCGGACTTCTTCCGGTTTCCCCTCGGCGATCTTCACCCCGTAGTCGAGTACGGCGATCCGGTCCGATATCCCCATGACGAACTTCATGTCGTGCTCCACGAGGAAGACGGTCATTCCCGTCTGGCGGATCTTCTGGACAATCTCCATGAGAACCTGCTTTTCGAAGGGGTTCATGCCGGCCGCCGGTTCGTCCAGGAGCAGTATCCGGGGTTTCAACGCCAGAGCCCGGGCGATTTCAAGCCGCCGCTGCTCGCCGTAGGAGAGGTTGCTGGCAATTTCCCACGCCTTGCCGGCAAGGTCCACCCGGTCAAGGCATTCCATGGCCCAGTCGAGCAGTTGCTCTTCCTCCCGTTTCACCCAGGGGGCGGGACGCAGGATGGAGCCGAGCAGGTCCCATTTCCCGCGGGTGTGGGCGCCGATCAGCACGTTTTCGATGACCGGCAGTTCGTTGAAAAGCCGGATGTTCTGAAAGGTCCGGCCGATGCCGAGGGCCGCAATCTGGTGGGTCTGCCTGCCGCTTATCACCTCACCATTGAAGCGGATCTCCCCTTCGGTCGGGGTATAGATTCCGGTGATGAGATTGAAGAGGGTGCTCTTGCCGGCGCCGTTTGGGCCGATCAACGCCTGGATGTTCCCCTCTTCCACCGCCAGGTTTACCTTGTCGACGGCAACGAGTCCGCCAAAACGGATGGTAACGTTATCGAGTGTGAGAATCGCCATGTAATCCCTGCACATGCTTAGTGACGGCACAGTGGCCGGTTAAGAACTTGTAAGCGCTAAAGATCGCGCCGCCCCTTGTCGCGGGGAATGGACTCGTTGATGTTCCGGCCGATGGCCTT
Source organism: Geomobilimonas luticola (assembly GCF_018476905.1). GTDB lineage: Bacteria > Desulfobacterota > Desulfuromonadia > Geobacterales > Geobacteraceae > Geomobilimonas > Geomobilimonas luticola. Next base: position 604,608 of record NZ_JAHCVK010000001.1, on the reverse strand, counting down.
GAGCAGCAGCCCCGTGAAATTCACCCCCCCCAGCAGACCGTTGGGACGGAAAACCATCAGGCTGACGAGAAGAGCGCCATAGACGAGCATCCGGTACTCGGACATGAAACGGAGAAATTCCGGAGCCGCCGTCAGAACCGCCGCGCCGATTACCGTACCGGGAATGCTCCCCAGTCCGCCGAGAACCACCATGCTGAGAATGTCCACCGACTTGAGAAAACCGAAGTCGGAGGGATTTATGTACCCGAGAAAATGGGCGTAGAGACCGCCCCCCACTCCCGCCAGGAAGGCACCGATGGCGAAGGACTGGACCTTGTAACGGGCCAGGTTGATCCCCATGGCCTCGGCGGCGATCTCGTCTTCCCGGATCGCCTTGAGCGCCCGGCCGAAACGGGAGGACTGGAGAAACGCGACAAAGACTATGCTGAGAATCGCAATCCCCCAGACGTAAATCGGCATGGGGAGAAACGACTTCGGCGCGGGAACCGAGAGGCCGAGGGCCTTGTTGGTGATGTCGAGATTGAGGAAGATGACCTTGACGATCTCCGCGAACCCGAGGGTACAGATGGCCAGGTAATCTCCGGACAGCCGGAGGATCGGAAACCCGATCATGGCGCCGATGGCGGCGGTCACGAGGCCGCTGGTCACGAGGGTCAGGGCGAAAGGGAAGCCGAGGCGGATGGTGCAGATGGCACTGATGAAAGCGCCGATGCTCATGAAGGCGGCATGCCCGAGGGAGAGCTGACCGGTCAGGCCGGTGATGATGTTCAGCCCGAGGGCAAGGGGGATGGCAATCCCGATATTGACGATGACCTGCATGGTGTAGGGATCGACAATCCCGACGATATTCTGGAGAAATTCCGCCATATGCTTAGACCTTCTTCTGGATTTTTTGGCCGAGGAGACCCGTGGGCTTGAACAGGAGCACCAGGACGAGAATGGCAAAGGCGATGGCATCCCGGTAGGAGGAGTAGCCGATCGCCACGCCGAAAATTTCGGTTACGCCCAGGAGCACCCCCCCGAGCATGGCTCCGGGGATGGAGCCTATCCCTCCGAGAACCGCAGCGGCAAAGGCCTTGAGGCCAGCCATGAGTCCCATGTTGAAGGACACCGCGTTGTACAGCAGCCCTACCAGCACCCCCCCGGCGGCGGCGAGGGCGGAGCCGAGGGCAAAGGTGAAGGAGATGACGCGGTTGACGTTGATCCCCATGAGGGCGGCTGCGGCGTAGTCTTCCGATGTCGCCCGCATCGCCTTGCCGATCTTCGTCTTCTGGACGATGAATTCCAGCCCCAGCATGAGGAGGGCAGCAACACCAATGATGGTGAGCTGGAGGGTTGAGATATCTGCATTGCCGATGTGGAGCTGGTGGAGGGGGAATGCCCCCTCGGGGAACCCCTTGGCATCCGCGCCGAATACCATCAGGGCCAGGGAGGAGAGGAAGATGGAAACACCGATGGCCGAAATGAGGGCGGAGAGCCGCGACGAGCGCCGCAGCCGCCGGTAGGCGATCAGTTCGATGACAACGCCCAGCACCATGCAGAAACACATGGAAAGTACCATGGCGACGAAGATATTGAGCTTGAAAAAGGAGACCAGCAGGAGGCCGACGAAGGCACCGACCATGAATATCTCGCCATGGGCAAAGTTGATGAGCGTGATGATGCCATACACCATGGTATACCCGAGGGCGATCAGGGCGTAGGTGCTCCCGAGGGCTATGCCGTTGATGAGTTGTTGTAAGAACATGGGTTCCTCTTATGGGGCAAACTGAGTGAAGTGCGGCGGTGCACAATCATCGCAGGTTTACCTGGCTCCGCCGGACTGATGTTGCCAGGCAAAAACCATCGATGTGCGCAGGACCGGAGACAGAACAGAGAAAGTTCACGGTTTTTACCATGATTTAACTCCGGGAGCAAGAAAATAAAAAATGGTTTGACCAAAATAAACAGTGGCTCATTTATCGTTGCTTATCGGCAGGTTACGTGCCAGCCGCTACCTCCGTTTCTTTGAACACGGCACCACACTCACTTTTTTGCTATTGCCCCGGCAGGTCAAACAAGTTTATCCTGCGCCGACACAATCACAACCGCAGGGGAAGACGAAATGCACGACAACAGACAGAATCTGGCGGGATACCTCGCCCTGGGGGGGGCTGCATCCATCTGGGGAGGGATGTACGTGGTGAGTAAGTATGCCCTCGATTTCATCCCACCCTTTACCCTGCTCTGGCTCCGCTACCTGGTGGGATTCGCCGTCCTCTGGGCGCTAGTGGTACGGACCGGCCTCGCCCAGCCCTTCTCCCGGGACCGCCGCACCTTCATGACCATCGGCTTCATCGGCTACTTCGTCTCCGTCGGGCTGCAGTTCATCGGCACCCGTCTCTCCAGCGCCCACATGGGGGCCATCCTCACCTCGGCAAGCCCTGCCTTCATCATCATCTTCGCCCGGACCATGCTGGGGGAACGGCTCAACCTGCGCAAGATCGCGTCGGTCGCTATGGCCACCGCCGGGGTGCTGATCGTCGTGGGATTGGAGGGGGGAGGCTCCGGCAACCGCGTGCTCCTGGGGAACATCGCCCTCCTCGGTGCCGCCGTTACCTGGGCGATCCTGTCGGTCCTCGCCCGGCGGGCTTCCATCACCTATTCGCCACTGGTGATAACCACCTACGCCATCTTCTGGGGAGGCCTCTTCACCACCCCCGCCATGGTGCTGGAATGGCAATTCGTGCCGGTGACCGGCCTGGACCGTCCGCTCCTCTGGCTGGCCGTCCTCTACCTGGGGGTGGTCGCCACGGCGGGTGCGTTTTTTCTTTGGAACAAGGGATTGCAGCTGGTGGAGGCAAGCGTGGGGTCGGTATTCTTCTTCCTCCAGCCGGTGGTGGGGGCCTTCCTCGGCTGGCTCATCCTCGGCGAGCATCTGGGAGCATCGTTCTTCATCGGCGGGGCTGTCATTCTTGCCGCTGTTCTGCTGGTATCGATACCGTCAAAGGCTGGAAAGGTTTTAAAAGGAAACAGAGAGGGGTGAGTGCCCCGTGGAGCGAATGTGCCCGAGTGCCAGCCGGTGTTGGCGACATGGAGCAAAGCCGGACGGACGGCCGGCGCGAAATGAGCCTTACAGCTGCGGTACGAGGGGACTCTGAGCGGAACGGGGCGCTCACCCCTCTCTGATTCACGACTAAATTATGCGGCTCAGAAAGGTCCTGATCCGCTCATTCTGCATCCGCTCGTCGAAGATTTCCTGCGGTGTCCCCTCCGCCACGAACACTCCTCCATCCATGAAGATGACCCGGTCCGCCAGCTCCCGGGCGAACCCCATGTGGTGGGTGACGATGATCATGGTCATCCCCTCGTCCGCAAGGGCATGGATGGTGTCGAACACCTCCCCCACAAGCTCCGGGTCCAGGGCCGACGTCGGTTCGTCGAACAGCATGAGCTTGGGACGCATGGCCAGGGCGCGGGCGATGGCCACCCGCTGTTTCTGGCCACCGGAAAGGGTTGCGGGAAAGACGTCCCGCTTGTCGGAAAGCCCCACCTTGGCCAGCATGTCGTAGGCGATGGCCCGGGCCTCCGGGACAGGCTTCTTCTGGACCGTGAGCGGTCCCTCCATCACGTTGCCGAGCACGGTCATGTGGGGGAAGAGGTGGAAGTGCTGGAAGACCATGCCGATCTCCGCCCGAAGGGGGCAGACCACCTGCTGCCGGTCCAGGTGAAGCCTGCCGTGACGGTGGACGTACCCCGCCTCCCGCCCCTCGAAGCGGATCACCCCGGCATCGATCTCCTCCAGGAAATTCATGGAGCGGAGCAGGGTCGATTTCCCCGACCCGGACGGCCCGATGATGACCAGCTTCTCCCCCGGATAGACCGCCAGGTTCACGCCGTTAACCGCCGTCAGGTTCTTGTAGCGCTTGATGATCCCTTCAAGCTGGATGAGGGGCTGCCTATCGGTGTTCATAAATCCCCGCCCGGTACTCGATCTTTTCGAAGATGAAGGTAAATACGGTCGTAAAGACCAGGTAGACGATGGCGGCCAGGACGAGGGCCGTCACGTTGAAGTAGGTGTTGAAGAGCTGGTCGGCCGCCCGCATCAGTTCCACCATGGCGATGGTGGAGACCAGCGCCGTGTCCTTGATGAGGGCGATGAACTCGTTGCCGATGGGGGGCATGAGCCGCTTGTAGGTCTGGGGAATGATGACCCGGCGCATGGCCTGCCCGTAGGTCATCCCCAGGGCCTTGGCCGCCTCCATCTGCCCGTGCTCGATGCTCTGGATCCCCCCCCGGATGATCTCCCCCAGATAGGCGGAGTAGTTGACGCCGAGACCGATGACCGCCGCCGTCAGGGGAGAAAGGGTGATGCCGAGGGAGGGGAGCCCGTAGTAGATGAAGAAGAGCTGGAGCAGCAGCGGCGTCCCCCGGAAGAACCAGATGACGAACCAGCAGGCGGCCGAGATGGGGCGGAAGGTGCTGAGCCGGCCGAGGGCGATGAGGAGCCCGCCGATGGGGGAGATCACGATGGTGCAGAGGACCAGCAGCAGCGTCATGACGGCCCCTTTGGCCAAAGCGGGGAGGAAACGGATGCAGTCCTTGAGGAAAGTCACGTAGCGGGGCTGCCCCTCCTGCTCCACCGACGCAACGAAATTCTTCGCCTCGCTGTTGTCCGGATAGAGTGCCAGGACCTCCCGGGCGGCCGCCAGGGCTTTGTCCATCTCCCCCAGGGAGAAATGGAGACGGGCGATCTGAAGCCGGCTCCGGACGAACGCCTCCCCCTCACCACCGCCGGCCGGTGGGGGAATCTGTTTCAGCACCTCCACCGCCCCGGCCAGGTCTCCCTGTCCCATGAGCTCGTTGGCCTGCCGGGTCAGCCGATCCGGGTCGGCAGCGGCACCGAAAACCACGGCGGCGGCCATCCACAAAAAAAGCAGGGCCGTAGCGACCCTGCTGAATGTCTTTTGCATAGACGAAAACCTTTTGTCCACGAGGTCACGAAGAGTCGAAAGGAAACCAAAACCATTTATTGACGCAAAGACGCAGAGGCGCAAAGAGAATCAAAATCTGAAACCAATTTCTGATTGACGTCAAAGCCTGCGTTTTGCCTTTCTTAGCGTCTCTGCGCCTTTGCGTCGAATTTCAAGTTTCGTGTTGCCTCGTGGAACGGTCTAGAATTTTTTCGGATTCGTTATATCTTCCGCGAACCACTTCCGGGAGATCTTCGCCATGGTGCCGTCCTTGACCATCTTGTCCAGGGTCTGCTGCACCTTGCCGCGCAGCTCGGTGTCCTCCTTGCGGAAGGCGACGCCGAAGGGCTCCTTGCTGATCATGCCAGGGAGGATCTTGAACTTGCCGGGGCGCTTGGCAATCATATCGCGGCCGGTGACGTTGTCCACCACCACCACATCGATGCGGCCCGCCTCCAGATCGAGGAGCGCCTTGGGATAGTCCTCGTACTCCTTCAGCTCGGTCGGTGCGGTGGCAAGCTTCTTGACCGCCTCCACGCCGGAGGACCCCTTCTGGGTACCGGCCTTGAAGTTCTTCAGATCCTTGAGCCCCTTGAAGCGCTTTTCCTTGAAGTTGACGATGGCAATCTGGCCGTCCATGATGTACGGCTTGGTGAAGGCCACCTGCTTGGCGCGTTCGTCGGTAATGGTCATGCCGTTCCAGATGCAGTCGAACTTCTTGGCGTTGAGAGAGTGAATTACGCCGTCCCAGGCGGTGGGCTGCCACTCTATCTTGATGCCGAGGCGCTTGCCCACCTCTTCGGCGGCGTCGATGTCGAAGCCTATCAGTTTCCCCGACGCATCACGGTACCCCATGGGGGGGAAGGAGTCATCCAGACCGATGACCAGTTTCCCGGCACCCTTGGCCCGGCTCCAGGAGCCGTCAGCGGCAAACGCCACGGCGGCCAGGACGACAAGCAGAACAGACATGCCCAGCAGAACAATTTTTTTCACGTGCGGCACCTCTTTCAGAAAAATTTAACCTCGTCAAACAGGAATTCTACCTTACCGAACGCGGATTATTGCAGAAAAGCTGCCGAGCGTCAAGGCCTCCATCACGCCACCCAGTCGTCGTCCGCCTCCACCGGCGCAAATCCGCGCCGCATGGTATTTTCGGTGACGACGCGGGGGTCCATGAAGTGGAGGAGATAGTCGGGACCACCCGCCTTGGTCCCCACCCCGGACATGCGGGCGCCGCCGAAGGGCTGGCGTTCCACCAGGGCGCCCGTATTGTTCCGGTTGATGTACAGGTTGCCGACGCGGAACTCCCGCCGAGCCATGGCCAGATGCTCGGGACTGCGGCTGAAGATGCCGCCGGTAAGGGCAAATTTGGTGGAATTGGCCCAGGCGATGGCCTGGTCGAAGTCTTTCGCCCGCATGACCGCCAGGACCGGGCCGAAGATCTCCTCCTGGGCGATGCGGTGCTCCGGCGTGATGCCGCCGATGATGGTCATGGGGACGTAATACCCCTCGCCGGCCGGCACCGGGCTCTCGTAAAGCAGATGCCCTTCCTTCTTGCCGATCTCGGCGTACTCCCTGATGCTCTTCTGGGCCTTGTCGTCCGCCACCGCCCCCATATAGAAGGTCGGGTCCTCCGAGGGGCCGACCTTGGAGGCACTGGCCATGCTGACCAGCCGGGCCACGAACTTGTCGTACACCGCATCCAGGACGATGACCCGGGAACAGGCGGAGCACTTCTGCCCCTGAAAACCGAAGGCGGAGTAGAGAACGTGGGGGACCGCCTCGTCCAGGTCGGCGTCGTCGTCGATGATGATGGCATTCTTCCCCCCCATCTCGCAGATGATCTTCTTCACGTTGGCCTGCCCCGGATGGACCTTCGCCGCACGGTCGATGATCCGCAGCCCCGTCTCCATGGAGCCGGTAAAGGCGATAAGGCTGATATCGGGATGATCCACCAGGTAGTCCCCCATGACCGAACCCCGCCCGGGCGTGTAGTTGAAGACGCCGGCAGGGAGCCCCGCCTCGCGGAAGAGCTCCACCAGGTGCCAGCCGATGATGGAGGTAATGCCCGACGGCTTGAAGACCACGCAGTTGCCGGTGACGATGGCGGCGGAGACCATCCCCATGCTGATGGCAAGGGGGAAGTTCCAGGGAGCGATGACCGCGGCCACCCCCTTCGGCTCGTAGAAGTAGTGGTTAAGCTCGCCCGGCGCATGCCCGACCCGCCGGGGCTCACCCAGGCGGATCATCTCGCGGGCATAGTATTCCAGGAAATCGATCGCCTCGGTGACATCGGCATAGGCCTGGTCCCACTGCTTGCCGATTTCCAGGATCTGCCACGCGGAGAGTTCGAAAATGCGCTTGCGGGCCGCCTGGGCCGCCTTGAGGAGATATTCCGCCCTGGTACGGGGATCGGTGTCGCGCCAGGCGGGGAAGGCAGCCTTGGCTGCGGCCACGGCGTCCCCCACCTCCTTCGTGCCGGCCTGACAGATCTGGCCGAGGACCTCGGATGGCTTGTTGGGGTTGACGGTGGGGATCAGGTCGGTGGTGGTCAGTTCGCTCCCCTTGATGAAGAGGGGATAGGTCCTGCCAAGCTGGGCGCGGACCGCCGCGATGGCGGACGGAAAAGCCGCCCTGTGGTCGGCGCGGGTAAAATCCACCATGGCTTCGTTGTAAAAGGCCTTGAGTCCGCCGGGGCCGGTCCGTTCCTTCTTAGGCATGAGCAGGCGGGCCGTCCTTTCCCGCTCGGCGGTAACCGCCGGGTCTTCAAGGAGCTTTTCGATCTGGGCATCCTCGGCAAAACTCTGGCGGAGGAACGACTCGTTGGCCGTATTCTCCAGAAGCCGCCGCACCAGATACCCCATTCCCGGCACCATGTTGCCGTAGGGACAGTAAAGGCGGATGCGGCCGGCAACCTTCAGTATCCCCTTGCGGACCGGTTCGGCCATGCCGTACAGCACTTGGAACTCATAGCGCTCCTCGGGAACGTTCAGCTCCCTGGCCATCTCCATGACCGCGGAGACCGTCCTGATGTTGTGGGATGCACAGGCGAAGTGGCAGATGGCGTGGTTCTCCAGGATCTTCCGCGCCTGGCGCTCGTATGCCGCGTCGCTCTCCGCCTTGATGGTCCAGACCGGCACCTCCCAGTCGTTCTGCTTGGCCTTCACCGTCTCGTAATCCCAGTAGGCCCCCTTGACGAGGCGGATGGAAATCTGCACCCCGTTCTGCCGTGCCCAGCCGAGCAGGTCGTCCAGATCCCGGTCCGTATCCTTCAGGTAGGCCTGGAGCACGATCCCCAGATGGGGGTACTCCCTGAACTCCAGCTTCAGGCGACGGAATACCTCGAGAATGATCTCCTTGTGCCGGTAGGACTCCATGTCGATGCAGAGGAAGCCGTTCAGTTCGACGACCTTGATCATGATCCGGCGCATCCGGTTCAGGATCGCCACCACCGACCCTTCGAAATCCTGGGGGTTGGCAAGGCAGAAGAGGGCGGTCGGTTTCACCGCCACGTTGACCTTGGGGGCATGCCCCCAGTCCAGGTTCGGGTCCCCCCCCTTCCCCGGCAGCCCCTTCCAGCTCCCCTGCTCTTTCTTCAGCGCTTCGAGCAGCTCAAGATAGGTGTTGGTGTAGGCTTCCGCCTCTTCCTCGGAAAGGGTCGCCTCCCCCAGCACGTCCATAACGGCGGCGAAGCCCTCCTTCCGCAGCTTCTCCAGGTTCTTCACCGCTTCCTTCGTCGTCTCGCCGACGATGAACTGCCGCGCCATCTCTTCGATGTTGGAGGTCAGCACCTTGTTGAGCACCGCCCCGCCGAGGGAGCCGAGCATCCCCGCCACCTTGGCGCCGGTGGACATGAACGCGGGCATCTCCTGCTCGTTGCCGAAATACTCGCGGATATGCTCCGTCAGGAGCTTGCTGGTGGTGAGGGACGGGAAGACGTCCACGAACCGGAACATCTGGATCTTGAACTGCTCGTTCTGCATGCTCCAGTCCATAACCTTCCCCATCCATGCCCCCTTGTTGAAAAGAGAGGGCTTCTCACCCGAGATTGCGGAGAAGAACTCCTTCCCCCGCGCCACGACCCTGCCGTTCAGTTCCTGTTCCATGGAATGACTCCCGTCTGTTTTGTAATGGTTTAACCATTACATATACCATTTGCCCAAGGCTGTCAACTCCTTGATACACGCTCGTTTGTTGCCATTACAGGATTAACATGTTATAAAGGTTAGACCATGTGCAGGTTCCGTGACAGAAGCCCATGAACCGCACCGGCCGAATCGTTGCACATCTGAAGTTTACCAAGGATTGGACGAATGTTTCACAAAGCAAAGCAGAACCGGATATTTCAGGACGTGGTGGAACAGATCCAGGAGGCCATCGTCTCCGGCAAGCTGAAGGCCGGCGACCAGCTCCCTCCCGAGCGGGAGCTCAAGGAACTCTTTACCATCAGCCGGGGAACGCTGCGTGAAGCCCTGCGGGTACTGGAGCAGAAGGGACTCATCGAGATCAGGACCGGCGTTGCCGGCGGCTCCATCGTCAAGGGGGTAAGCACCCAGCAGGTAAGCGAAAGCCTCGACCTTCTCATCCGCTACAAGAAGGTTTCTCTCCAGAACTTGGCCGAGTTCCGCGTGGGACTTGAGGGGGATGTGGCAGCACATGCCGCCGAGCGGGCTACTAGCGAAGATGTCGCACGGCTCAAGACGCTGCTCGCCAAAGCCGCAGCCTATCTCGACAAGGGTCCCGAATACTGGGACTCCTTCATCCGGACGGATGAGGAGCTCCACCTTGCCATCGCGGAAACGACCCACAATCCCCTCTACATCTCGGTGCTGGCCACCCTCTCCCACAACATCCATACCTACTACGAAAGCTACCTCCCCATGGAGGAGCCGCTCCTGCGGGAAAACCACCAGGACATCGTGAACCTCGTCACCGCCATAGAGGCACGACAACCGGACGAGGCAAGAACCATAGCCCAGGACCACGTCCGTCGCTTCACCGCCCACATGGAGCAGCAGGGAGTCACGTAGCGGACGGCTTTCACCCCATGAACGAAAAAAGCCCGGCAGACGAATCTGCCGGGCTTTTTATACGAACGTCCGGGAATCGGATGGGTGCTTCTAGTCCATCTTGACCGGAACCTTGGCCTTGAGTGCGAACTTGCCCCCTTTGACCTCCAGAAGCGCCAGCGGCGACTTGATCGGTTCGCGGTTGTCGCGGATGGTGATGGTGCCGGATACCCCTTCGAACCCCTTGGTCTTGGCAAGAGCATCCTTGAACACCTTCGGATCGTTGCTGGCAGCCCGCTTCATGGCATCGGCCAGGAGCGTGATGGCGTCATACCCCTGGGCATCGAAGAGTCCCGGCTCCGCACCGTTGAACTTCTTCTTGAACGCCTCGACGAACTTCGCCGTGACCGGCGAAGCCTGCTCGGGGGAGAAGCCGAGGGCGGACATTGAGCCTTCGGCCGCCGGGCCCCCCAGCTCGATGAACTTCGGCGAGAAGAGGCCGTCGCCGCCGAACATGTTGGCCTTGAGCCCCTGCTTGCGGGCTTCCTTCATGATGAGGGCGCCTTCGGTGTAGTAACCGGAGAAGAAGATGACATCCGGCTTCTTCGCCTTGATGTTGGTGATCTGGGCGCTGAAGTCCTTGTCGCCGTCCTTCACCTTCTCGTCGGCAACGATTTCGATTCCCTTCCCTTTTGCGGCGTCGCGGAAGGTCTGGGAGAGGCCGACGCTGTAATCGTTGTTGTCGGAGGTAATGACCGCCACCTTCTTGTATCCCAGGTCCTTGGCGAAGTAGTCGATACAGGCGGGGATGGCGACGCTGTCCAGCAGGGTGTCGCGGAAGATGAAGTCGCCGTTCTCCACAACCCCCGGGCCGGTGGCGCCAGCGGAGAGGAGCACGACCTGGGCCTTCTGGGCGATGGGGGCGGCCACCTTGGTTATGCCGGTGGTCGGGTCGCCGACGATGGCCACCACGTTGTCGCGGGTGATCAGCTTCTGGGTGACGGAAGCACCTTCCTGCTTGTCGCCGCGGTTATCCGCCTCGACGATCTCGATCTTCTTGCCATTCACCCCGCCAGCGGCGTTGATCTCCTCCGCGGCCATCTTCATCCCTTCCAGGGTCGGCTTGCCGAACATGGCCACGTCACCGGTAAGCGCGCCGAGGAAACCGATCTTAACGGTGTCCCCTGCAGGTTTGGCGGCTTCGCCACCTTCCTTCTTTTTGCAGCCGACGGTAGCACCCAATGCTGCCACGAGGGCTGCCACGGTCAGAAACGATACTGCCTTACGCATAGTCATACTGCCTCCTTGTAAAAATCTCCGGGCATGCATGCCCGTTCAATCATCCCAGGACAAACGGGCGGAGACTCCGCTCATTTGCCGCCGCCACCCTGCTTTTCCAGGGTAGAGAGGATCTCATTGGCTTCTTTGAGCTTCTGCTCCAGCTTCTTGATCTCATCGGCGGAGTAAACTTTCGTCCCCTTCTTGATCTCGGTGTTGAGCTTCTTGATCCGCTTCTGGATGCTGTCCACTTCGGTCATGCAGTTCTTGGAAGCGAGGAGGCACTGGTCTTTCTCCTCCTTGGTCATCTGCGCCATGGCCGGAACGGCTGACGAAAGGGCTACGGCGGTCATCACGAGTACGGCGATCTTTTTCATGGCAATTCTCCTCGTATAGGTTGACTACGAAAAATAATATCAGGAAGGGGGGCGGTGGCAAGCCACCGCCCCCTATTACCTAGAACGAGTAATTCATCATGAAGCTGGTCATGTAGGGGTTTTCCGGATCCTGGCCGTTGAGGGCAACACCTTTGTAGTAGTCGCCGAGAATGACGTATGCACCGCGCAGCGTGGCCGTCAGGTTGTCGTACAGTTTGTAGTCGGCCTGGGCGTTGATTTCGGTGCCGAGGTAGTTGCTCTTGCGGTTGTCAGCATCCTTGGCCACCGCGGCGAAGCCGGCGTTGGCGCTGGCGGAGAATTTGGAGGTGAACGGCATATCGTAGCCGACGAACCCGGCGATAACGCCGCGGTCCAGGTTGTTGCTGGTGTAGACGATGGCATTGTCGATGGTCATGGCGTAGGCGTCGCGGAAGAGGAGCTGCATGTTGCCGTTGTAGAAACCGTGCTCGTCGTCGATGCTCTGGAAGGCGTTGCTGGTCCCCCTGCCCCCCGGATTCCCTTCTCCAGAGACATAGAGGAACTCGGTTCGGGCGGTACCGGCGCCGACCTTGCCCCGGGCTCCCACGTTGGCGGCAAAGGCGCTCAGGTGCTGGCGGTTCGCAGGATTCGCTTCCAGGTTGCCGAACTGGTAGATGACAAAACCATCGACGGTGACCGGCCCGAAGACCGCTTCGCTGTTGACACCGAGGGTGTGGACGATGCTGTTGGTGGGACGGTCGTCATTCACCAGGTAGTAGGCGCCTCCCACCTTCAGCTCCTTGGAGACGCTGTATTTCTCGTCGATGACGAGCATGTCGCGGGTCCGCTTGCCGGGCACCGACCCGGTCGCGTCGTCATTGAACCGGAAGAAGCCGAGGGACGAGTTGAACTTGCCGTAACTGGCGGAGGCAAGGGCGCCGGCCATGTCGGCCCCGACGAAGACCCCCTTGAAGGCGTCATCAAAGGGCTGCATCCCGAGCTTCACGTTGAGCGGTGTCTTGGGGATGTTGAAATCGAGATAGACATGCTTGGTCTCCAGGTTGACGGTGTCGGCACCGATGGCGCCACCCACGTTCCGCCTGGTGGTGTAGGAGTTGTCCCCCCAGCGGGAATCGATCTCGAAGTGGGTGACCAGCTTCAGATCGTCATTGGCCTTGGCGATGTACATGAGCCGGGCCCGTTGGGCGATGTAGGTGGCGGTGTCGGGCTTTTTGTCCAGCCCTTCCGGCAGATAAAACACGTTGTCCGTAACCGGCGTGGCATTGAAGTTGGTCACGGCGGAGAACAGGCGGAACATGCCGTGGAACTCGTTCTCCAGCGCCAGGGCCGGAACCGCGGTGGCCGCCATGCACGTGGCGGCGGCGAGTACTGCGAGACATTTCTTGTTGATACGCATTACTACCTCCTTTGTGGTTAGGTACTACACATGACAATAAAATTTTGCAGCACTTCTACAGAATCTGGCTGAGGAACAGCTTGGTCCGCTCGTGGGTCGGGGAGGTGAAGAAATGTTCCGGCGTCCCCTCCTCCACGATCGCACCGTGGTCCATGAAGATGACCCGGTCGGCCACTTCCCGGGCAAATCCCATCTCGTGGGTCACTACTACCATGGTCATCCCCTCCCGGGCAAGCCCCTTCATGACATCCAGGACCTCGCCGATCATCTCCGGGTCCAGTGCCGACGTCGGCTCGTCGAAGAGCATCAGCTTGGGGTCCATGGCAAGGGAGCGGGCGATGGCTACCCGCTGCTGCTGCCCACCGGACAGCCGCCCGGGAAAGACGTCCGCCTTTTCCGCGATGCCGACCTTCCGGAGAAGCTCCAGCCCCTTTTCCCGGGCTTCCTGGCGGGAGCGCTTGCGCACCACCACCTGGGCAAGGGTGAGGTTTTCCAGGACGGTCTTGTGGGGAAAGAGGTTGAAGGACTGGAAGACCATCCCCACCTCTTCCCGCACCCGGGTGATGTCGGTGGCGGGATCGTTGATGTCGATGCCGTTGACCACGATCCGCCCCGCATCGATCGTTTCCAGCTGGTTGATGGAGCGGAGCAGGGTGCTCTTGCCGGAACCGCTCGGCCCGAGGATGACCACCTTCTCTCCTTCCCGGACATCGAAGGAAACCCGGTCGAGCGCCTTGAACCGCCCGAAATACTTGACTACGTCCCGTGCCTCTATCATCCGGCGCTGATCACCTGTTTTCATTGATACGCTCCTCCATCATGCCGATGAGCTTCGACAGGATCAGGGTGATGATCAGATAGACCAGGGCAATGATCGTGTACGTCTCGAAGTAGGCAAAGGATTCCGACGCGTATTCTCGTCCCCGCCGGAGCAGGTCGGATACCGCCAGGATGGAGACGAGGGACGAATCCTTCAGCAGGGCGATGAACTCGTTGCCGATGGGAGGGAGCACGACCTTGACCGCCTGGGGGAGAATGACGTGCCCCATGGCCTGAGAACGGGTCATCCCGAGGGAGAGGGCCGCCTCCATCTGCCCCTTGGGAATGGACTGTATCCCCGCCCGGAAGACCTCCCCCATATAGGCGCCATAACAGACAGCCATGGCGATAATGGCGCTCAGCATGTCGGGAACGTGAACGATCCGCCCCAGAGCGTAATAGATGTAGAAAATCTGGACCAGCAGAGGGATGCCGCGAATGACCTCGACATAGACCGAGGCGATGCCGTTGAAGAACCGGTTGCCCGATATCCGCCCCAGCCCCGTCAGGAGACCCAGTACCAGGGAGAGGAGAATCGCTCCGATCGTAACCTTGAAGGTAACGACGATGCCATCGGGAACGAATTTGAGGATGTTCAGGTAGGGATCGGGCTTTGCAATAACAAGATAGGCAAGAGCGCCGACCGCCCCCAGGAAAGAGATACGCCAGGCGGTGAAGAGTCCGGCGTCCGCCTTGGTCGGAATGGCAGCGCCATCTCCCACTTCAATTGGCTTGTTGTCGTGTTCCATATTCATCATACGTTCAGCTTGCGTCTCCGTCAGGGGATAAGGTCCGACCCGTTTTTTACACGGCAAGGCCGGAAAGCGGTAGCCCCTTTCCGGCCTTGCCGATCTTGGCGTATCTTATCTGAGCCATTTCTTCTTCAGTTTCTCGTCGATCTTCTTCGCCTTGACCGCCTTGATACCCTTGTTGAGGAGGGCAACCAGTTCCTTGTTACCCTTCTGGACGGCAACGCCGTAGGCCTCTGAGGTAAAGGACTTACCGACGATCTTGAACTTTTCCTTGTACTCCTGGCGCTGCAGCGCGTAATGGGCAGCGGTCGGCTCATCGCAGACGACGCCGGAGATACGGCCGGCCGCCATGTCTTCGAAGGCAAGCCCGACTTCGTCGTAGGTTTTCAGTTCGACCCCGGCAACCTTCTTGGTTTCAAAGGCACCGGTCGTGCCGATCTGGGCACCGACCTTCTTCCCCTTCAGGTCCGCAAGCACCTTGACGTTCCCCTCCTTCTTGGAGACAACGAGGATCTGACCGACGCTGATGTAGGGATCGGAAAAGTCGAACTGCTTCTTCCGCTCATCCGTGATGGTGACGGAGGAGAGGACTGCGTCGTAGCGGCCGGTGGCAAGTCCGGCGAAAATCCCGTCCCAGGCGGTGTTCTTGTAAACCGGCGTGAATCCGGCAGCCTTGGCAATCTCGTTCATCAGGTCTATTTCGAATCCGACGATGTTCTTGTTGGCATCGACCATCTCCATGGGGGGCCAGGTCGCGTCAGTGGCAAAGGTCACGGACTTCAGGTCCTTGCCGGCAAAAGCCGTCGAAGACACGGCAAACGTAAGAATACTCGCGGCGGCAAGCAGAGTCAGCGTTCTCAGTTTTTTCATACTACCTCCATGCACATGTGGAATTTATTTTCGGAAAGATAAAACGTTTTTTTGATGAAGTCAACCGCTTTGGTAAGACCATCTAACTTTTCCAATTGACTTTTCAGCTCCATCAAGTTCAAAATGACTGGCCTGCTGCGTCGTGACGGAGGAGGTCCATCCCGTTATCGGCCTTGCTCCATGGAAAGATCACCTGTTATGAACAAATTCCTCGCCGCTACGCTGCTGCTCATCACCACCTTCTTCTGGGGAATCACCTTCACCGTCGTCAAGGAGGCGATTTCCCAGGTCGATGTGTATGTCTTCCTTGCCCAGCGGTTCACCATCGCCTTTGTCATACTGCTCGCCTTCGTGCTGATCCGGCGACCCCTCCCGACCGGCAGAACCATCATGGACGGCGTCGTGCTCGGGGCTTTCCTGTTCGCCGCCTTCGCCTTCCAGACCGTCGCGCTTCTCTCTACGTCAGCTTCCAACACCGGCTTCCTGACAGGGCTCAACGTGGTCTTCGTGCCGATCATCGCCTCCCTCGTCCTGCGCCAGCCGATCCCGGCCAACATCAAACTGGCGGTGACCTTCTCCGTGACGGGGTTGTTCCTCCTCTGCACCAACGGCAGCTGGACGTTCAACCACGGCGATATCCTGGCCGCCGTCTGCGCCGTCTGTGTCGCGCTCCACCTGCTGCTGACGAGCAGTTTCGCCCGGAAACCGGGCAGCGACATCTACTGGCTCACCACGCTCCAGATCGGCACCGTGGCGTTTCTCAGTGCCGTGATGGCCACGGCCAACCACCAGCCGGTGGCCGTCTACCACCCCGGGATTCTCCCCGCCCTCCTCATCTGTTCGCTGTTTGCCACAGTATTCGCCTTCCTCGTCCAGACATCCATGCAGCGCTGGATCAGCCCTACCCATACCGCGCTGATCTTCTGCACCGAACCGGTTTTCGCGGCGATATACGCCTACCTTGCCGCCGGCGAGCGGCTCGGCATGATCGGCTACCTCGGCGCAGTCCTGATCATTGCCGGCATGCTGATTTCGGAAATCATGCCCGGAAGGTCCGAACCGCTTCAAGAGCAGATCGCGCCTCCCATCGAAGAGCTCACCGACCCCGAGCCGTCCTGACGCAGACCCACTCTACCGGAACTGACGACAACCCGCGAATTCTTTTGACGGCCAAAGGGAGAACACGGTACTATACCACCCATGTCCTCCTCCAACCCCGACATAACCGGCGTCATCCTCGTCGGTGGCCAGAGCCGCAGGATGGGAACTGACAAGGCGTTTCTCGACCTCGACGGCCGACCGCTCATCGAGCGGGCTCTGGAGGTTTGCCGGGAGGTCTGCGGCACGGTGCTCCTGGTCGGCAACCGGCCGGAACGGTTCGGCGCCTACGCTCTGCCGATGGTGGCCGACATCTATCCCGGCAGCTCCCTGGGTGGCCTCTACACCGGTCTGAGCCATGCAATCACCCCTGCAATCTTCGCCATCCCCTGCGACATCCCCTTTCCAAACGCAGCGATCATGCAGTATCTCATCTCACGGCGGGATGACTACGATGCCGTGGTCCCCATTACCGCCCACGGTGCGGAACCCCTCTTTGCCGTCTATGCAAAGGCATGCCTGGAGCCGATGCGCCAGATGCTAGAGACGGGCAATGTCCGCATCAACGATCTCTATTCCCACGTCAGGACCCGTTACGTCGAGAAGGCGGAACTCAACGCTCTCGATCCATCCGGCACCTCCTTTCTCAACCTCAACACCCCGGACGACTACGAAAGAGCACGCGGAAAATAAATAGGCACCATTCGACCAACGAAAACGCAAAAAGCCCGTGAGAGCGTCTCACGGGCTTTGTTATCTGCGGCAACAGTGTTGAGCCGGCTATTTACCCTTTTTCAGGTCGATGAGAATCAGTTTCGCCACCGCCTTGAGGGTCTCGAACACACCTTCGCCGGTGGAGGCACATGCCTCGAAGTCGGGGACATTGGTCGGATTCAGTTCCCGGCGCAGTTCTTCGACCGTAACGATGTTCGGGAGGTCGCGCTTGTTGTACTGGACAACGTAGGGAATCTTGTCCAGGTCGTACCCCTGCTCAACCAGGTTGATTCGGAGGTTCTCCAGCGATTCGATGTTGGCGTCCATCCTCTCTTCCTGCGAGTCGGCAACGAAGACGACACCGTCCACACCCTTGAGAATCAGTTTGCGGGACGCATCATAGAACACCTGCCCCGGCACGGTGTAGAGGTGAAACCGGGTCTTGAACCCCCGGATCTCCCCCAGAGCCAGCGGCAGAAAGTCGAAGAAAAGGGTCCGCTCAGTTTCCGTCGCCAGGCTGATCATCTTCCCCTTGGCGTCGGGGGCGGTCTTCTGGTAGACAAACTGCAGGTTCGTGGTCTTGCCACACAGGCCCGGCCCGTAATAAACGATCTTGCAGTTTATCTCCCGGGATGCGTAGTTGATAAAGGACATCTGCCGTTACCTCAAGTTTCAGCTGAAGAGATTGTCTATGTCGTCGTCGGTGATTTCCGCGAAGGGGAAATCGGTTTCGCCGCTCTTTTCCTTCTCCTCGGCCTTCTCGAGAAGCCGGTTGAAGATGGTGGTCAATTCGTCAGACGCTTTTTTCACCCGGAGCCGGACCAATCCGAGGGAGGAACGGCTATCGAACAGCACCACGAGGATAACCCGCCCGCCGACGATGGAGATGTGGAGGTTGTCTTTTTCCCCTTCGTGGAAGAGGATGGAGAACTCCTTTTCGCCGATCAGTTTGGCAAGCCCACCGGTGGCGGCGATGTTGCCGGCGGTCAGGGACGCCAGCGACGTGGTATCGAACCGCTCCACCTCGCCAACACCGGAAATCAGCTGACCGTTCTTGTCCACCAGAAAAATCACCTTGGCATTGGCTTCCCGCAGCAGCTTTTCGATAACGACGTTTATCTGTTTGAATTCCTCATCATACATCACCATCTGAGGATTCGCCATGGAGCACCCCTTGTGCGGTGAGAGAATTTGCCGGCAGCGGCTAGATATAGCAGAAACAAGCTACCCTTTCAAGGTTTTTCGACCATTTACCGGCTAAACACGGAAAAGCCCCGGCAGTTTCCCGCCGGGGCTTTCGGACAACGTGGGTGCAACGATTATTTCTTGCCGGAATCCTCGAAGTTGAGGGCAGCCAGCTTCTGGTAATAGGCGAAATGGGTCTTGGCCCATTCACCGGCCTGCTTCATCAATGCATCGGCCGCCTTGGGGTTGGCCTTCTTCAGCATGCGGTAACGGTTCTCGTTGTTGGCGTACTCCATGAAGTCAATGGTGGCCGCCTTGCTGTCCAGCTGCAGCGGGTTCTTCCCCTCGGCAGCCAGGGCGGGGTTGTAGCGGTAGAGCGGCCAGTAGCCCGACTGCACTGCCTTCTTCTGGGCATCCACGCCAGCCGTCATGTCGATGCCGTGGGCGATGCAGTGGGAGTAGGCGATGATGATAGACGGGCCGTCGAAAGCCTCGGCCTCAAGCATGGCCTTGACGCACTGGCCAGGATTGGCGAGCGACACGTTGGCAACGTACACTGAGCCGTAGGACATGGCGATCATCCCCAGGTCCTTCTTGGAAACCGGCTTGCCGCCTGCGGCAAACTGGGCAACGGCTCCCATGGGTGTCGACTTGGAGGCCTGGCCGCCGGTGTTGGAGTAGACCTCGGTATCCAGCACGAACAGGTTGATGTTCTTGCCGGAGGCGATGACGTGGTCCAGGCCGCCGAAGCCGATGTCATAGGCCCAGCCGTCACCACCGATGCACCAGACCGACTTCTTCACCAGGTAGTCGGCGATCGGCAGCAACAGTTTGGCTGCCCGTTCCTTGCACCCTTTCAGCGCCTTCTTCAGTTCGTCGACCCGCTTGCGCTGGGCTTCGATACCGGCCTGACCGGTCTGATCGGCGGCAACGATCTCCTTCATCAGCTTGACGTTGGGTTTGCAGGATTTGCAGTCGCAGCCGATCAGTTCGTTCAGGTATTCAAGGGCCGACTTGGTGAACTGGTCCACGGTCAACCGCATGCCGTAACCGAACTCAGCGTTGTCCTCGAACAGGGAGTTGGACCAGGCCGGCCCGCGGCCGTCAGCCCGCTGAGCGTAAGGGGTGGTGGGAAGGTTGCCGCCGTAGATGGAGGAACAGCCCGTGGCGTTGGCGATCAGCATCCGGTCGCCGAACAGCTGGGTCAAAAGCTTCAGGTAAGGGGTCTCGCCGCAGCCGGCACAGGCACCGGAGAACTCGAACAGCGGGCGGACCAGCTGGTTGCTGCGCAAGGTCTCCAGCTTGACCTGGGTCGCATCCACATCGGGCAGCTTGAGGAAGAAGTCGAAGTTCTCGGCCTCCTGGGCACGCAGCGGCGGCTGGAATGCCATGTCCAGGGCCTTGTGGTTCGGGTTCTGCTTGTCCTTTGCCGGACAGTTGTGGGCGCAGGCGCCGCAGCCGGTACAGTCTTCCGGAGCCACCTGGACGGTCAGCTTTTTACCCTTCATTTCGGGGATGGTACAATCGACCGACTTGAACGTCTTGGGTGCCGACTTCAGCTCCTTGGCGTCGTAGGCCTTCATCCGCACCGAGGCGTGGGGGCAGACAAAGGAGCAGATGCCGCACTGGATGCAGATTTTTTCGTCCCATACCGGGATGTCGATGGCGATGTTGCGCTTCTCGTACTGGGAGGTGGCAGTCGGGAAGGTGCCGTCGGCCGGCATTTTGGATACCGGCAGGTTGTCCCCCAGGCCGGCGACGATCACGCCGGTGACATCCTTCACGAACTTGGGCGCCTTGGCGGAGACAGCGGCAGCCATTTTCAGCTTGCTGGATGCCTTGGCAGGAACCTTCACTTCGTAGAAGTTGTTCAGGCCGGCTTCGACGGCCTTGTAGTTCATCTCCAGCACCTTCTCGCCCGCCTTGCCGTAGGACTTCTTGATGGCATCCTTGATGGAAGCCACGGCGTCCTTCAGCGGTATGATGTTGGATATCTTGAAAAAGGCGGTCTGCATGATGACGTTGATGCGGGGTCCCAGGCCGATTTCGTTCCCCAGCTTGACGCCGTCGATCACAAAGAATTTCATTTTTTTGTCGATGATCTGCTGCTGCACTTCTTTGGGCATGGTGTCCCAGACTTCCTTGGGCCCGAAGGGGGCGTTCAGCAGAAAGGTAGCGCCATTCTTGGCCTTGGACAGCATGTCGTATTTCTCCAGGAAGGAGAAGTTGTGGCAGGCGACGAAGTCGGCTTCCTGCACCAGGTAGGGAGCGCGGATCGGCTTCTTGCCGAAGCGCAGGTGGGAGGTGGTCATGGAGCCGGCCTTCTTGGAGTCGTACACGAAGTAGGCCTGGGCGTTGTTGCTGGTCTCCTCGCCGATGATCTTGATGGAGTTCTTGTTAGCCCCTACGGTGCCGTCGGAACCGAGGCCGTAGAACATGGCCTGGTAGGCCCCTTCCATCGGGTTCTTGTAGGAGTAGTCCACCTTCAGGCTGCATCCGGTGACATCTTCCTCGATGCCGACCACGAACTTGTTCTTCGGCTTTGCAACCTTGAGGTTGTCCAGAACCGCTTTGGCCATGGCAGGGTTGAACTCTTTGGAGCCGAGGCCGTAGCGGCCGCCGACGATGACGGGGTAGCCGTCGCACTTGAACTTGCCGCTGGCCATGGCCTCGCCGATGGCGGTGCGCACGTCCAGGTAGATCGGCTCGCCCAGGGAGCCAGGCTCCTTGGTGCGGTCCAGCACGGCGATCTTCTTGACGGTTTTGGGAAGGGCCTTGATAAAGGCATCCAGTGGGAAGGGGCGATAGAGCCGGATCTTGACCACACCGACCTTCTCCCCCTTTCTGGCCAGGTTCTCGACGGTCTCCTGCACCACGTCGGCACCGGAGCCCATGACCACAACAACCCGCTCGGCATCCTTGGCGCCGACATAGTCGACCAGCTTGTACTTGCGGCCGGTCAGCTTGCCGAACTTGTCCATCTCCTCCTGCACGATCTTCTCACAGGCCGGATAGTAGGGATTGACGGTCTCGCGACCCTGGAAGTAGACATCCGGATTCTGGGCGGTACCACGCATTACCGGCTTGTCGGGGTTGAGGCCACGCCCCTTGTGCTCGGCGATCAACTTGTCGTCCAGCATCGCGCGCATCTCGTCAAAGGTCAGCTCGGTAACCTTCTGCACTTCGTGGGAGGTACGGAAGCCGTCGAAATAGTGCAGGAAAGGTACCCGGCTGCGCAGGGTGGAGGACTGGGCGATCAGGGCGAAGTCCATAACCTCCTGCACGTTGTTGGAACAGAGAAAGGCCCAACCGGTCGAGCGGCAGGACATGACGTCCGAATGGTCGCCGAAAATGGAGAGGGCCTGGGCGGCAATCGCCCGGGCCGACACATGGAAGACCGTGGAGGTGAGCTCACCGGCGATCTTGAACATGTTGGGGATCATCAGCAGAAGCCCCTGGCTGGCGGTGAAGGTGGTGGTCAGCGCGCCTGCCTGCAGGGCGCCGTGAACGGCACCGGCGGCGCCCCCCTCGGACTGCATCTCGACCACGGAGGGGACGTTGCCCCAGATGTTTTTCTCGCCGACCGCGCTCTTGGCATCGGATATCTCCCCCATCACCGATGACGGCGTAATGGGATAGATGGCAATCACCTCGTTGGTGGCATGGGCCACATGGGCCGCCGCAGTGTTGCCGTCAATGGTTACCATTTTGCGACTCATAAACTCCTCCTGTCTCATTTTCGTGGATTATTCGAAACGCAATCCCGTCTGCTTCATGTGCTCTCGATAAGTCGACCGTCAAACCTCGGACCGTCCCTCCATGGCCCGCTGCACTGTTGCCAGATCGACGTACTCCAGGTCGGAACCGAGGGGGATGCCATGGGCGAGCCGGGTGATCCGTATCCCCAGCGGTTTGATGAGGCGGGCCAGGTAGAGTGCCGTCGCCTCACCTTCCACGGTAAAATTCGTGGCCAGTATCACCTCGCTGCACCCACCCTGTTCCAGACGCTCCATCAGTTCACGAATGTTCAGCTGTCCCGGCGTAATGCCGCTCAAGGGGGACAACGCTCCGTGGAGCACATGATAACGCCCCTTGAATGAGTGGCTTCGCTCGATGGCCAGCATGTCCTGTGGCTCTTCGACCACGCAGAGAAGCGCCGAATCGCGGTCTCCCGTGCAGATGTGACAGGGGTCCGCCTCGGTGATCCCGAAACAGGTGGAACAGAAGCGCACCCTGCTGCCAACTTCCACCAGGCTTTCAGCCAGAGCATGAACATTCGCAGGGGATTTCAACAGGTGAAAGGCGAGCCGTAATGCGGTTTTTTCCCCAACTCCCGGCAGTTTCTTCAATTCACCAAGAAGCCTAGTCAATGACGCAGAAAAATGTAACATATTTTCCCAATAAGATAAAACATTTTTTTATTATACTTTAAATAAAAAAATTTATTATGCATAAAAAAATTGCATAATAAATAATTGTTTCGCTATGTTGCAGGCGGGCAGAAGGTTCACTCTGCCCGCCCCTGTTCGGAAGAACTCCCCCGTAGCAGGGAGTTGAAAATAAACTGGTATTGACGTGGCTCCGGGCTCAAAACAGCCCGGGGATGCTGAGGCCGCCCGTTATCTTTCCCATCTGCTCGGACAGTTCCCCCTGTACCTTGGTCAGGGCTTCATTGACCGCCGCCACAACAAGATCCTGAAGCATTTCGACGTCTTCCGGGTCCACCGCCTCTTTTTTGATGGAGAGGGAAAGAAGCTGATTCTTGCCGTTGACCACCGCTGTCACCATGCCTCCGCCCACCGTGGCCTCAGCGGTTTTCTGTGCGGCATCTTCCTGCAATTTCGCCATCTTCTGCTGCATCATCTGGGCCTGTTTCATAATCTGCGCCAAACCTTTCGACATCCGGAACCCTCCTTAGGCTAGTTGTGTATTTTTTTACTCACGCTGAACTTATTTTATAATACTAAAACGCGGTTATACTTTATTTGAAACATCTCCCTCTTTTACCGATTCGATCACACCATCAAAAATCTCCAGTGCGGCCGCCACCAGCGGATGATTGACAGCAGCCGCCTTCAGTTCCTGCTCCCGGGCGGACTGGTCAAGGCTTTTTTTTTCCAGGAGCGTTGGGGGAAGTCCATCCACATTCCCGCTCAACGGCTTGAGTTGGAGGGTGGTAGCCCCGCGAAAATAGGCCTGGGCCAGACCTGTCAGGTCGGCAAGCACGTCGGCGTCTTTCAGTTTGTTGTACTGGAAAGAGCCGGCGCCGTAACCCAATTCCACGATCTGGGCAGAAACCCGCAGCGGCCGGCCATGCTCCAGAAGGGCAGCCAGCAGCGGCTTTTTACCCCTCACGAACGTGACAAACCCCTCCCAGTCACCCCCATTGTGCGGGGTCTCAGTCTGTGGCGCAGCGGATGCCGAAGCAGGGGAGTCGGCCTCGCATTCCACGGCAGGAGAAGGTTTTGCGGAAGATGCAACGGGACGGGTACGGATGGCAGGCGGCTCCGCCTGGCGGGAGCGAGGCGCCTCCCAGGTCGGTCTACCGGAAGCCACCACCCCGTTCCCTTGTTTTTCCAATGACTGAATACGGGCCAGAAGCTCGTCGACCGGGATGACCGGCGCCAGGTTCGCCATTTTCAGCAGCGCCATTTCCAGAACCAGCCTCGGGAAACTGCTCTGGGCCATCTCCACATCGGCCCGCAGCAGCAGGGTCAGATGGCGCTGCAGGTCCCCCAGGGTCACGCATTCAACCAGTTCCTGCAATTCCGCCAGTTCACCGGCGGAAAGCTCGGCCAATTCGGCAGCATCACCCACCGCCTTGAGTATGACGAGCGTGCGGAACTGGTCGATGAGCTCCTGACCGAAATGGCGCATACTGTAACCAAAGCCGTCCACCTGTCGCACGATGTCCAGCACTCCCCGGCAATCCCGGGCAAAGATCAACCGCGCCGCATCCTGCAACAGGCGGCGGTCGACGACACCGAGAAGGGCGACCACATCCTCGTCACCCACCTGCTCGCCGCAGAACGCCAGCACCTGGTCCAGGGTGGAAAGGGAATCGCGCATGCTCCCATCCCCTTTGCGTGCGATCATGGCTAGAGCCCCGTCACTGATGCCGACCTGCTCCTGGTCGACGATGAAACGGAGACGGTCGACGATCTTCGGCAGCGGTATCCGCTTGAAATCGAAGCGCTGGCAGCGTGAGAGGATGGTGATGGGAAGCTTGTGGGGTTCAGTGGTGGCGAAGATGAACTTGACGTGGGGAGGAGGCTCTTCCAGGGTTTTCAGAAGCGCGTTGAAGGCATTGGTGGACAGCATGTGCACTTCATCGATGATGAATATCTTGTAGCGGCACCGGGACGGGAGGTACTTGACGTTCTCCCGCAACTCGCGTATGTCGTCCACGCTGGTATTGGACGCTCCGTCGATCTCGAAGACATCCACCGACGTCCCCGCCGTTATCTCTGTACAGGCTGAACAGCTGTTGCACGGCTCGGTCGACGTTCCCTGTTCGCAGTTGAGGGCCTTGGCAAGAATCCGGGCGGAACTGGTCTTTCCCACCCCCCGGGCGCCAGTGAAGAGGAAGGCATGGGCGATCCGGCCCGAATCAATGGCATTCTGGAGGGTCTGGCTGACGTGCTCCTGCCCGATCAGGTCACGGAAGGTCTGCGGCCGCCATTTTCTCGCTAACACAAGATATGACAAGGGATGATAACCTCATATGCAGTTACAGGATTGCGGTAGGGAGGGGGTGGAGTCGCGGGTTTGCGGTCAGAACTGATAGCTGGGCACCCCCACGGCACACGGAGCCAGTTACTGCCGCTGCTTCCTTCCGGACCTGACGGGATTCATAACCTTCCGTTGCGCGGGACCCAGCTATCAGCTCTGACCGCAAGTGCTGCACCGGGGGAGCTGAAAAGCGGGCCGGTGACAATGCTGAAAAATACTGGCGAGAGAGTCCATTGAACTTCAAACTCAACCTGCTGATTTCAAAAAGAATCAGCAACCCGCCTTGACACTGCTACCATAAAAAATACCACAAAAGAATTTCGTGAGCTTTTGAATGGAATATTCCTTCTACCATAAAGACGGCTTTCGGAGCAAGCACAATTACGGGAAGAACCTGTCGGAGGGCAGACTATTTAGCTTCACATACGGCAATACGAGGTCCATATGTCAAACACCATCAAATACTATGATGCCCAGCAATGGCTCCAGGAACGGCAACCGAAACGGGCAAAGCTACCTGCGTTGCTTGTTGCCACTACCGTAACGCTACTGACAAGTGTGTCTGCCGGCCTGCTGGTCGGCATCTGTTTCTCTGCAACATTCTGGTACTGGGCAATCGGCATCGCCGG
Organism: Geomobilimonas luticola; assembly: GCF_018476905.1. Lineage (GTDB taxonomy): Bacteria > Desulfobacterota > Desulfuromonadia > Geobacterales > Geobacteraceae > Geomobilimonas > Geomobilimonas luticola. The sequence goes on along the minus strand of NZ_JAHCVK010000001.1, from coordinate 578,797 downwards.
AATCTCGCTACCGTACATCCTGATGGACCGGGTACAAGTGCGGCTCTACCACGGCTATGTGAAGGGGAAACCGTGCTGGACGCTGCTCAAGTACGCCTTCTCCAGCACAGACTATCGTCCCTGTTATGTCCCATGGTGGTACTGGCGCTGGTATTACTGGTGGTAATCGTTCAGCTGTCATCCCGCGACAATTCTCCATCAATCGCCTGCCTGACAAACTCATATTCCTGCATCAACCTCAGCAGATCGAGAGCCGTCATTCCCGTGTCCTTGTAATACCAGTTCCGTGCTCGTTCGACGGGTATGTTGAGGTCGCGAGCCACCTGCTTTGTCGTGATCTTCCGCTTCCGCAGCAACTTCACAATATACCTCGTCAGGTCCCCATTGTTGAGTTCATTTTTGTGGCAGATCTGCCACAGAATCATTGTAGACATACGTTCCTTATTGGTTGAAAGTATTACCGGAATATTCTGTGTGGAATTAAGGAGATACCCGGGATGCAACCAGCAGGAACGGCATATACGGCGGCTGAAATCAAGAGCCTGCGCCTGAAAGGTGCCATGTATATCCGTATGTCCACAGAGCTGCAGGTGGAGTCACCGGAAAACCAGGAGCGGGCAATACGTGCCTATGCCGCTGAGTACGGCATAGAGATCATCAAGACCTATGCGGATCTGGGTGTCAGCGGGATCAACACGGAAAAGCGGGAGCAGTTTCAGACCCTGATCGACGATGTGGAACAGGGTCGCAACGGATACAACATTGTCCTGTATCTGGATGAAAGCCGCTGGGGACGGTTTGTAGACAGCCGCGAAGCTGAGTATCACCGTATGAGGCTGGAACGCAGAAACGTCGTCTGCCAGTCCTGCGAAAAGCCGGTGACGCTGACCAGCAACCTTGCCGACCGGATTATGACCTTGCTGCGGGATGAAAGCGCCAGCGACTATTGCCGCCAGCTTTCCCAGAAGGTGTGGGCGGGACAGTGCAACCTGGTGTCAAAAGGATACCGGCAGGGAGGTGTGGCGGGGTTCGGGTTGCGGCGCATGCTGCTGGACGAGGCCGGTCGCCCCAAGCAGGAACTGGCGATGGGGCAGCGGAAAAGCCTGCTCACTGAGCGGGTTATTCTGATGCCGGGACCGGATGAGGAGTGCCGGACGGTGCTCTGGATGTATGACCAGTTCATCGCCGGGAGCAGCGAAACTGACATTGCAACGCAGCTGAACGCTCAAGGGCTGAAAACCCATTTCGGTCGCCCCTGGTCACGAGGAACCGTGTGCGAAGTGCTAACCAATGAGAAGTATGTCGGCAACAATCTGTTCAACCGCACTTCCGGCAAGATGAAGAGCAGAGCCAAGCCGAATCCGGAAAGCGAATGGGTCCGCAAGGAGCACGCCTTCGAGCCCGTAGTGGACATGGAGCGTTTCTACACCGTTCAGGGGATTTATCGGGAGCGGAACAAGAAGGCTACTGACGAAGAGCTGCTGCAGGGACTGCGGGATTTATACGCCCGGCAAGGACGGCTATCGGCGCTGATCATTGACGAAGCTGATTTCCTGCCACCCTGCAGCCTGATCCGCAATCGTTTTGGTGGCCTGCTGCGGGTCTATCAGATGATAGGGTATACCCCGAAACGCGACTATCAGTATGTTGCCATCAACCAGCGGTTGCGTTCCCTCCATGCCGAGATCGTGGCCGATGTTGTCCGTGATATTGAAACCCTCTGCGGCAGGCGGATTCCCATGGACCCGGAAAGCTGCCTGCTGGAACTGAATCACAATCTGTTCATTTCCGTCGTCATCAGCCGCTGTTTCACCACGCCATCCGGAACACGGCGCTGGAAGATCCGTTTCGACAGCGGTCTCCGTCCCGACATAACCGTAGCAGTACGCATGGATGTCCGTAATGAAGCGATCCGGGACTACTACATCCTGCCTGCGCTGGAATTTTCAGACGGGCAGTTGAAGCTGTCGGAGGAGAACGCGGGATTTCTGGACGGCTTTCGTAATGACACGCTGGATAACTTGCTGAAGCTGAGCGTCAACATCTCTCTCGACAAGGCGGTGCACCATGGAGCATGGGGCCATAGCGCTTATTTCCATTGAAGATATTCACATCCTGAACCCACGGGTGCGCAACCAGATCATTGCCGAAGAGATCCGGCAGAACATTCGGAGCATCGGCCTGAAACGGCCCATAACGGTCGCTCCCCGGAAAGACGCGAAAAACGGCAAGAAATATGACCTCGTATGCGGTCAAGGGAGGATCGAGGCATTTATTGCCGCCGGTGAAACGGAAATCCCTGCTGTCATTCGAGAAGTGAGTGAAGAAGACGCACACATCATGAGCCTGGTGGAGAATATCGCCCGGCGCAACAACAGCGCCCTGGAACTCCTGCAGAGCATCAAGTATCTGAAAGGCCAGGGATACGCTGACGATTCCATCGCTGCCAAGACCAACCTCGGCAGAGACTATATTCGCGGCATCATCCGTCTGCTCGAAGAGGGAGAGGAATATCTTGTCAATGCCGTGGAAAAGGGGCGAATCCCGTTATACCAGGCGCTGAACATCGCGGCCGAAGATGACGCCGCCGTACAGACGGCCCTGACGGAAGCGTATGAATCTGGGGCATTGACCGGAAAAAAACTGGTCATTGTGCAGAAGATCATTTCCCGGCGCAAACATTACGGCAAGGGGCTCTCAGCTCCGCAACGCGAAAAGGCGAACCTTTCTGCAGAGGATCTGATCGCGGCCTATGAGAATGGCGCCCGAGAGAAGAAGCGGCTGCTGGCTCAGTCGAACTACATCAAGGATGTCCTGGACTACACGGCCATGGCCATGCGCCAGTTATTGAACGATGTCCATTTCACCAATCAGCTGAAGGCCGTCGGCATGAATGAAATACCTCTGCATGTAACGGATCTTCTGAAAAGGTAGCGGCTATGGCAAACATAATAAAGCAAGGATTCCAGGAAAATCTGATCGAACTTGGCGTGGAGGATCTGCTCACCACCAAAAGCGTTTCCATCTATGCAATGAAGTGCAGAAAGTATGGCCAGGTTCTTTCCTCCATCCGGGAAGTGGGCCTTATCGAAGCCCCTGTGGTTGCTCCGCTCAAGAAAGGGAAAGGATATCTGCTGCTCGATGGCCATCTGCGGATCATGGCCCTGAAGGAATTGGGGGTGGAGAGTGTCTCCTGTCTGATCTCCACCGATGATGAGACCTATACCTACAACAAATACATCAACCGGCTCTCGGCAATTCAGGAACATCGCATGATCATGAAGGCCGTGCAGTCGGGCGTCTCCGAGGAAAAGCTCGCCAGAGCCTTGAACCTTGATATCAGTACCATCAGGAACAAGAAATGTCTGCTTGAAGGCATCTGCCCCGAAGCGGTCGAACTGCTGAAGGACAAGGCTGTACCGGAACCGGTGTTCAGGGTGTTGAAAAAAATGAAGGCGCCACGGCAGATCAACGCCGCCATGCTGATGAATGACCAGAACAAATTCACCTCCAACTATGCCAAGGCCCTTCTGGACGCAACGCCGGCGAATCAGCTTGTCAATAAAGGCAGGCCGAAAAAGGAGACTCCGGCGATACTGGCCCGCCAGGCTCGGCTTGAAGAAGAGAGCCTTGCCCTGTCAAGGGAGATCGGCTCATTGAAGGAGCAGTACGGTACCGCGATGATTGACATGACATCCATGCAGGCGTATCTGAAAAGTCTGCTCGGCAATGACGCGGTGGCAAAATACCTGCGGGAGCTTCATGGTCCTATCCATGACAAGTTCAAGGAAATTGCGGAGCTTGACTTTTTCAGACTGAAAAATATGGCGTGAGGGGCTAATGCGGACGTTCTGTCGCCAACTAAGCGTCTCTATTCCTTTCCCCGATCTTCCCTTCCCAGGCTTGATTCATAAGCCGTTGGTTTGTTATCTTCCGTATCATCGTCGCCTCCCATCCAAGGGAAGATCCGCCTTGGGAAAACGCTTGTTGGAAAAACACGCTTCGGAAACGGTCCGTCATCTTCATCATCTCTCGGTCTCATGGTTAACTCCGTTTATCATGGTAATCCGACTTGATACTGCCTTTGGTATTTCTTCATAGTTTGAAGTTATAAGGCAAAATACCGGCGAGTGTGTTAATGACCGTTTCACCACCAAATTCGAAAATGACAACCATGTCGTCACCAAACTCGTTGATAACCTGACGACAGGCGCCACAGGGAGAAAAATCATCCGCGCTGGCTGCTATCGCAATTGCTTCGAAATCTCCAGGCTTGTAACCTTCAGACGTAGCTTTGAAGAGAGCTGTCCGTTCCGCACACATGGTCAGGCCATAGGAAGCATTTTCTACGTTACATCCCTTAATGATATTTCCATCTTTTGCTAGGACAGCAGCTCCCACTTGGAAATTAGAATAGCGGCAATAAGCATTATCTTTTGCCTTGTGGGCATCCGCAAGAAGTTTAAGGTAACATTCAACTTGTTCAGTAGATGCATCGATACAGTTCTTAATTGATTTTGTGCTCATATTGTAACCCCTTCTTTATGGGCAAATTTTTTGAATGTCTTGTAAAAGTCAATAATGCTTCTGAGTTTCGGCTCAATTTTCTTAAATGTAATAGTTTCAATCACACCAAATTCGTCTTTTTGAAATATGTATCCATGAAGCATACGATTCCATGTTAGCGGGTCATCAGATTTTTCAGGCAACATGTCAATCTTTGATGCTGCTGATTCTATGGATGCCAGTCTGTTATCAATCCAATTCTTATCAGCGTTACGAATATTGAACTTGTGGCTGTACCAATCTATATCAAAAACTTTCAGATCGGATTGTGTGTTCTGTTCAACAAACTGGAGATATTCATCACTATTTATAAAACGGTAATACAATTTTCGCTCTTCTTTTGCTCGCCCGCCAAAATCCATATAAATCCTGAAATCAAGCGGTGTTGCAAGCATTGAGACTGAACATGTCAAAATTCCGGTCTTTGTTGCGGGGTCTTTTCTTGTAAGCGGTAACCAGATATAGCCGCTTGTCGTATCAATTGTTGTGAGAATATCAGTAAATAGACCGAACTGGTTCACCCAGTTTTCGAGAAAGTTTTTGAAAGGCACTAACTTACGACGCAATTTATATAAATTTTCAAAATCTTCACTAAGGATTTTAAGGGGCTCATCTTTAGCGAAGGCAACTTTTTTGTCTTTTGGTTTTATATCAATCTCATCAATATCTCTCACAAGGTAATCTGCGGTATGTTCCTGCATAGAGCTGATAATGCCGCCTCGTTCGTGGCGATGCGGGTATGCCATTTCAAATGATTTAGGTGCCAACTCACGCCAGACATACGTTATGAGATTCTCTTTTTTGTTATCTTCATCATCTCGCATTCTCTCCAAACTGCCGTGCATAATCGAATTTCTTAAGTATCTAAAATTATGCAATCTTTTTCTAACGGCATCAGTGTTTTGTGAAAGCGGTTTTCTAAGTGCAGGCCTTTGATCAGTATCCATGTACCAGCAAAAAATATCTCTCCATTGATCACTGTAGAGAGTATCATTCCTGAGAACCTCATCTCTTAACCGATCGATTTTGTCTTCTAAACTTATCCTGTTCAGTTCATAAGCGCTCAATGTTTCCTGGGTTAACAATTTGTTATCGATTATTTTCTCAAACAAAGCCCCGGCAAGGTAGAAAGCTAGATTTTCATACCCAAGGCGGTAACGACCGACCATATACCGAGCAAGGAGGGTTTCACGGTTTTCCATATTTTATCCTTCCGTTACGAGCGAATGAGTAAACCGGTAAAATTGTTTCGCCGTTGATGTAAGATCGCCAATTCTTCCTTCAGGACCAGACAAGGGTTTTGATAGCGCCTTGATGAATGAGGCTTCTGATTTTGCCGCTTTTGCCGCTTCAACAAGTAATTGGAGCGGTGTTCGACTGCTAGAAGTTTCGGCCTTAGCTCCCTGCATATTGATGAGGATACTGTTCAGATACGTAATGTAGGAGCGGGATGAGTTTTCCGTCAGACCGCCATGCTCAACCAAGAATTTTCTGAATGCTGTTTTGGTTGATTGATCAGGCCTGGTGTTATCAGATCTTGAACGCTTACTGTTGCTGACTGATTCAGTTGTTTGGAATCCAAGTGGTTCAAGCACCTGTTGCAGGTCATCACCTCTTACAACAGTATCCCAGAAAAACTCATGGTGCTGTTTCGGGTTGAATCCTATTGAGCGTCCTACATACTGGGCAGCCTCACGATCATTACCGCCATCACCTATGAATACGGCCTCCTCCTTTGAAAAACCCAGATCATGAAGCAGCAGTTTCACAAGATGCTTTTTGTGGATGAAATCGCTTGGCTGACAATTCCAGTGGCGGATTGTCCCGTCAGGATTCCAGAAATATTCTGCAGATGTGAAGCAATGTTCAAGGTTGAAATCAAGTGATACCCGATCGGCCATCGCTTTCAGTCCGCCGGAAACCAGGGCGATGGTGATACCGTGCGCTCGCAATGCCTGGAATGTTTCTGAAACGCCAGAAAAATATTCTGCTGAGTCATGAATAACGGCATCGAACAACTCCTTGGTGAGCCTGTACTCTTTGTGCAGCTTAATTGTGTCAATGACCCACTCGCTGTAACCGGGATAGCCGCCATCCCGCCACTTTTCCCAGTTTGCCTGATTCTTTTTGCTCGCTTCAGGTCCAAGCAAATCACACAAAAGCGTCCATGCGCTGCTGAACTGCTTTGTCGCCAATACGGCCTCCCCATGGCAGAGACATAAATTCTTCCAGTTTTGGGGGAAGCGGTCCTTGATAAAATCGAAACGGCATGAACGCTTGAGAAGCGTTCCCTCCATGTCGAATACTGCCAGTTTGATCTTTTTCACCACCCCACCCCCGCTATCGGATACTTTTCGTAAATTGTTCCAGTGAATAGTGTCGTCCAGCAACTTGCACAGGCATAGAAAATGTCACCAGTATTAGCAGGTGCACAAAATGCACGGATATTACTTGAGCCGCACGCACAGTATATTTTCCCATCCTTGAAGCGTTCTGGATACATCTGTTGGTATTCCTGTCCAGTAGGTGTCATGTTTTTTCCCCTCCTATCGTGCATAACCTTGGCGGACTGCCGAAGCCATTGCCCTGAGACGGAATTCAACGGTAACAATGTCTTTTCGGTTGTTACTGACCCTCCGGATTAATGATTCAAGAGAGTCATCTGCAACCGCGTCCCGTATGGAGCCTATGTAATTGATATAGAATCCCTGGCCAACGCGCCTGATCATTTTGTCGAATCTTGTGTCCATTGGTTGTGCCTCCTGACGATTTGATATCGTTATAGCCAAGAGCGTGCCAATAAAGACGATGACAGTTAACATGCTAAAAAAACTGAATAAAGCGACAACAAGAGGTTAGTTCACACGCGAACAATCCATCATAGATGACAACTTAAGTTGATTTCATGCCCAACGGGGAAGTCTATCGCATGGATTATTGATGACATCACGGCGACTTTTTGAATTTACTGATCGCCTGGGGAGAGATCGCGAGAAGAGCAGCTGCTTTTCGCTGGTTGCCAGAAGATTGTTCCAACGCATGAAGAATCAAATTGCGCCGAATATCTGAAAGGTACGCTTCAATCGAGAAACCTTCATTCAAGGTTGGCAGGGCAGAGCCGGACAATGCTGATGGCTCACTTGAAGTCGGCTGTATTGATGACAAGGCATAGTGTAACGCATCTTCTGGATTCTCTTTAGCATCACAGTCATTAAGAAATGCAATTAAACGATATGCAACCCGATATAGGTCGCGGTAATTGCCTGGCAAGGTATGGCACTGCAAATATTTAACAATGGCTGCATGATCCACTTTGCTGAATACTGCCTTGCTGCGATCTACTGCTGCTAGGGACTGTGCATGCGCATAAACATCTCGCCAAATCCAAGGGATGTCTTCAGGGATTTCTCTCAGAGGCGGTATTATCAGTATTAACGGGCTTATACGGTCAAAAAAATCCTTATGTATCTCATTGTGCAAGGATTCAAGTGGACGATTGGTAGCTGTAATCAACCTGAAATCGCTTTTCTCTGAATGTTCGCTACCTAACGGCTGAAATTCTTTTTCTTCCAGAGCTTTTATCAATAGTCGTTGTGTATCGGCGTCGATATCCCCGATTTCATCAAGAAAAAGGGTATCTTTGTCCATGCGTTGCAATAAACCTGTCTTGTCTCTTTCAGCCCCAGTAAATGCACCCTTTACATGACCGAACAACTCTGAACGCATCAGGTCTGAGGTAAATTGTCCACACGCAACACCCGCCCAATTTTTTTTCAGTCGTCTATAAGGGCTATTTGAACGAATCCAAACAGCCCAGGTACTTTTTCCTGTTCCCCTCTCACCCAGTATAAGAATAGGGGTTTTGACTTTAGCAAATCTACGGGCCTCACGTTCTAGTGCTTTCAGTTTTTCAGAGCGGAAGTCGAGTGGATTCCATGAAACACTGGAATCCGACTGTTCATTCAAGTAGCTCATGGTGTCTTGATACTGTTTGAAATAGTTTTCGACTCCTATTGATATCCTCTCCACTGGTGGGCGACCGTTGCGTTCTCGTGATCGATGGCACTGGACGAGCGTTACCGGTTGCCGGATATATCCTACTTCGGCAAGAAGCACCCAAACAGTATGCATAGCAGGTGTACCTGGACTTACGTTGATTACAAGCTCATCATCCGGATGATTCTCGCGTATTCGTTTCAGCTCGGGTTGCAGATAATTGAAAAGTGCTTTGTGGTCTGTCGGATCGTTCCCAGCCCAAGGAAGTGCTTCAAACTGAAAGGTCGGGCGTTGTTTTTTCAGAACACTGCGAATCCCATTTAGCGCTTCAGCATCCGATGCTGTTCTGAAGAAAAAAAATGCTTTGTTGATATTTTGATGCTCTGAATGTCGATCAAGAAGCAATGTTAACGTCGGGCCATAGATCGGATTGTTAGCCTCATCAACTGCAACACGGGCGTTTTTTGCATCCCATTCATAAGGGTCGTTTGAGCGTGCAACCCATGACACCAATATTTTTTTGTATGCATGAGACATGTTACAGTCCTTTGGCTCCCACACGATAAGGATTGGGGAAATGAATTATATACATGCCTAATGATTAGCTACGACTGCAAAAACAGCCCCAGCACATCAAAGTGCCATCAACGACATGACAGATTCAAGGAGATTGCTGTCCTCGACTTTTTCAAACTGATAAATATTAAGTGAGAAGGAAGCGGAATGGCGATCATACAGATATACCTTTCATATCATGCCCAGCATCATCCATATTCTTCAGAATCACGACGAGAGCATTCTTCTCAGCAAAAGTGAGGGAGATATTTCCTCTGGAAACTTTTGCCAGTGCAGCATCAGCAGCTGGCGAAAGAATTTTTGTTGATTGAGCGAATTCCCTGATCGCTGGAACAAATGGATTCAACTTGAGAAGCATTTCATCGAACTCAATTCCCTTATCAATTTTCTTTACCGCAACATCGTCACGCTTCTGCTGCCGGTGATCATCCTTGTCGACAAGCTCCTTAAGCAAGATTGCCGGTACTCCAACATCAAGCCCGGTAACAGCATTCCAGCACGCCTGCTGTTTGCAATATTCTCCTATATTCTTGACATTTGATGGGGCATCCTTTATGCGTGCCGCAACCATCACTGCAATTTTTTCTAGAATCTTCTTCAGGGCGTCTCCGGGTGTCTGTCTGTTCCAGACCTGTTGAAGACTGATTCTCTTCCCGTCAGCTCTGTCCAGTATATGAACGAGCAGCGCGATAGAGTATGTGACGACCTGTGCCTTGTAGCCCCGGTCCTCCCGGTACCACTCAGATTTGGCGATCATCTGATCGGCCCATCGGAAGATGATCGCCATCGCTATGGCATCCTTGAAATAGCCTTCATTGAAGCTGTCCGCTCTGTTTTCCCACTCCTTGCCTATACGGTCGGCAAAATGCATGAAGCATTTCTGTGCCCCCTGACTCACCAAATAGGGCAGGCGCTCAAATGTCAGCACATATTTCGCAAGATCAGTCTTCGCGATAATCTGATCACTTGGGAATTCCGCCTCGAATTTCTTCCGGTCAGATGCTTTGCCTTTAGCAAGCTGATTACGGTATTGACCTCTCGCTCTTTCGTAGAACCATTTTGCGGAAGTGAATGCCCCTTCCTTCTGGGGTGCAGACAGCCTTCTTGAAATCTTCTCCATTTCAACGTGGAACGGATGGGTCGAGAAAAAGTCTGCATCACTGATCTTGTTCTGTGAGTTAGCAAACCTCGAGATTCTCGGGACAACTTCTTCCACTCGCTCCTCTGGCAATACCGTCAGCTTCATCTGTACAAAAACATTGGCAAGATTCACATTCCTGTTGTCTTTTGCATACAGGATTGAAGCGGTGGTCTGTCCTCCGTTCACAATCTGCAAGTTCCTGATGGCACGAATTGAAGTGCCTCCAGAAGATTCAGACGAGACTGCAACTCCGGACGCAGTGGCTGTGAGCCCGTTATTATAGGCAAAGAACATCTCTGGTGTCTTTTCAAGCGTTGTGATGATGCCTTGGTTCACTTTCGTTTTTGCCTGAAGAAATGTTCTCACATTCTGCTCAAGAAGCCTTGCACCATATAGCTCATATATTCTGGAAAGCAGTTCCCCAGGCATGACGATGAGATAGGATTCGTAGTCACCACTCCCGGTATGGGCTCTGAGACAGGGGAGGGTTGAATTGAACTCTTCAGTAAGGTCAATCTCTATTGGTTCCGTTTCCCCCATTGAACTGAAGATGTCGTTATATCGGGAGAAATCCATGATGTTGTAGATGAATTTTTTGTCATCCAGATTCTTTGATTCTACATTTTTTTTCCTGGCAACGAGTTTTGCGTTTGAAAAGATAATAACCCTCACCCGTTTTACATTTATGTTCTTAGCATAAATCGGATACGAAGCTTCAAACACTGGGCCGGTCTCTTCGAGAGCGTTTATGAATTCAGGCTTCAGAGCCTGCTTATAAAACCGCTCAGCCCTGCCGAAATACGAGTCTATCTGCTGCTGATTGAGAGTCTGCAACTCATCCTCATGTCTGAAATCAGCTATCGCGAGGTAAAGATCCCCCTGTTCCGTGTTCAAGGCATAGCCGTCGATCTGATAGCCCGTCGCCCCTTCTTTCTTGACAGGGGTATATGTCAAATCGCAACAGTCTCCGTTACCTGCCGCGAGCACGGCATACCTTTCGAAGAAGCACTCTTGAAGAGGCTGCCCCATTGAGTGAGCATCCCTCCGGACGTCCTCCATGAACTCTGAATATGACTCATCAATGCTTGCCATAACTCCCCCTATGGAATTATTCAAAGACATCATTGACGAACTGGTCTTCAGCAATAGCATGGCTGCTGATGGCATCAGTTCTGATGCTGTACCGAACATCACAGATTCCGCCAGCCAAGCCTGATGCTTTGATTGCTGGGAAATCTGAGCTTACACGATAGAAGGTTCTTTCGTTGAGCAACCACTTCTCTTCATCGTACTCGTCACGCTTCATGTAGCCAGACTCGACAAGTATTGCTAGAAAAACTTCTTCCGCAGACCCCACTTCTTTCAATAGGTGAAGCACCTCATCCGCAAGCTGGTTGAGGGACATCGCCGTTTCTATGAGATTTGAGGGACCAATGAGTTGGTGGCAGAGAAAAATTTCACCCGAGACGGTATCGAGCTGCTCAGCAGACGATATCTGGATTTTCCGATCAGAACTGCTCAGTTGAGTCTTTACTTCAACCAATCGGCCATTGAATAAGAAATCCTGCTCATCACCGAACGGCCCTCGCCATGTGGCAAGTGCCGTTGCGGGAGAAAGATGTGCTAGAAATAAATCTCTGAAAACGATCAGCTCACCCCATAGCCCGATGATCTGGTTCCTGTTCAGAACATTCTCCCGTCTTGTCCGGAGCAGGTCCTGCCAGCGGGCGAGTCGGTGGAGCACTATCTGGATACCGGCGCTCTGCTGATTACGGTCCAGTCGTTCAGTTGCTGACATCAGGTTTGCACAAAGCACCTTGAAAATATCCACTTGGGCAGGATCCAGCAGACACAGTCGGAGTTCGATCTGATCTGCCCCATGAGAAAAAAGGTGAACATCAATGCCAGCAAGTTGATGGGGTTGCGGTGGAGTCTCCTCCGAGAACCTGCACCTGAGCGTGAATACATAGTTCCCCTGAAAATCCTTACCGTAGAAAAAATCAAGAGGGTGTGCTGGATCTGCTCGTCTGATTCTGACTTCATCAGGGCGATCACTTCTGCTGAACGAATCCCAGTTCTCAGGCATTTTCAGCCTCGCTGATCATTTCCTCATCATCATCAGCTTCTGAAGATGATTCAAGGATCTGGTTTCGGTAGACAACGTTTACCTGATACAGCCGTTCCTGTGCTGGCACCAAAGTTGTCGGCAGACAGAAGGAAAGGGTCACGACCGGGTCTTCTATCAAAAGGTCTTCTCTTGCTTGGGGAGCTTTCAAATCCGCATTGAATATATGGATCAGCATCAAGGGCCTTTCTCTTTGCAAGCTGTAAGCGCAGTACCCTCTACTGATGTTTCCTGTCTCAACTTCTGCTTTAGCTGCTGACTGCTGAAGCTGACTGAGCCCTATTCTTTCATCTCCTGGATTTGCGACTCTGCATTTTTTGCCGGTAACCCAGTACCGGTCTTCGATGATTGACCCGGCTCCCCTTTTCCGGAGAGGAAGATTCTTCAGTTGAATGTCCCTCCATGACATGGTCCCACAGTCACCTGTAAGAGGAAACGCTATATCCCATGACTTCAGATCCGCTTCAAGTCTGTCAGATACATAATCCACAAAAAGAGATCTGTTAGAAGAAATAATGCCAAGGTCTGGCTGGTTCTCCGGGAATTGGAAATCCCGTAAGAAGGAAAAAACTGAAGCTGCATCTATCGCTCTTTTGATTAGACATGTCTTGTCCACTTCGACTGGACCGTCGAGTGTATTTATGAAGCTTTCAACAAGCTTGAGGTTCCTCTGGTTGACAGCTTCGTCATTATATAGAACATATCCTTCAATATGGCGCCCGGAATAATCTTGAGCAATCCTCATGGCTGTAGCAGTTCTCATCTTGTTTGCAGCAGTTATTCGGATGGCAGTCGGATCATGCCTGACCCGTAAACCGAAATCGTTCGGCGTCATATGGATGAGTTCCATTCTCTTAATTTCAGAACGCAACTCTTCAATTGCGCCAGTGATGAACTCATAATGATCTGCCGACCGGTCAGGGAGATACAGCCTGCAGATGTCCTCGTAGCCAGGCCGATATCCGAACCAGCGGGCCATCTGCATAAGGGTATCCGACGCAGAAGCATTTCTGAGGATGTAGGAAACCGTAAGACCCTCGAGAGTGAGTCCCCTTGAAAGGGCCAGCCCGCCGATGGCAATGACATGCAGGCCAATCTCCTTGTGTTTCGAGTAATCAAGGACTCCTCCCCTCATATTGATGGTCCTGACTGAAATGCTACTGACCGCTCGGGCAAGGGCTGGAAGAAGATCAAGGAAACTGTACTCAAGTTCAGAAAAACGGCTGGAATAGGTATCTCTTATACGGCAGATTTCTTCATCCTGAAGTGCCTTCGACCCAAGCCCGGCATTGATGGTGACCGAGTTTCTGAGCTTTTCAAGATAACTGAAGACCAACCCATGGACTGTCTGCTGAATGTCATTGAAACGGCTCACGTTGATCATCATTGAGCAGTGCTGTTCGCCCTGACCACGCAGTACCCGCACGGATCTGGTTATGATGAACGCCCGGACCGCTTCTTCAAGAGACTCCGGCAACTCTGACAGAACCCAATCGCGCCTGTGTCTCAACGGAAGTACGGTTTCATAATCATCTTTCTCAGGATCCAGCCGGATGATCATCCTCTCAGCAAGATCACCAGCTTCAGTAAAAACTCTGGTCGCCCCGACATAGTTTGTCGGTGGATCCAGTGCCTTGATGAAATCCCGCGGGAAAAGATCATCCTTCAGCATTTCAGTTTCTGACTCAGGATCTATGAAAATATTTGCAAATGGAGTAGCCGTATACCCGATGTAGGTCGACCGAGAAAACATAGCCAGAATCTCCCTGATTGCCTTGTTGATGGCCGTGACCTGATTCGGGTTATCGGCTGTGTTGATCGAGGCATTATCAGCCTCGTCATCGATCAAGAGCAGAGGTTCACCAATATTATGTGTCAGATTCTGGTCCTTCAGCCAGTCTCGCAGCCGTTCTAGTGTTGTCTTGTTCTTCTTGGTAACAAAAATGATCGGTTCGTTCAACGCCGCCAAGCTTACACCATAGGTCATCGCGGCTTCCTTCAGGAAATCTCGGTCCCGGGAAGTTCCATAGACCGGGAAGCGCCTCTGTGCTGCATAGTTAATAATTGGAAGCGGTTCCTGTGCTGCAGCTTGAAACACCGATTTCTTGCCGATGAACGCCTCATCGAGTCGTTCCTGGGTCTGCTGTCGCAACGAATTGGTAATGCCGGCAAGAAGGATAATAATCCTGTAACCTGCATCAGCTGCCTTGCAGATGAGTGCTGAATAGTTGGTGGTTTTGCCGGACTGGACGTGCCCCATTACCATGCCGCGTCGTTTCCAGGTACCTTCCAGTGCCGGATTTCCAGAATAGTCGAGGATGTCATTTGTATCGTCATCAAGAATTGAAACAACCTTCGGAGGCAGAACGCCTCTTTCCAGGTAAAACCGCTTCAGCCGGTTCCAGTAAAAAAAATCGATCTCATCTCGATTTCTGCGTTCAAAAAGCCACGGTTTGTAATCAATGCTGACAAGCTTTGATCCGATATTCTGATCGATATTAAAGGTATGCTCCAGATAGCGGATGATCTGTTCTGTGTCCTCGGCAGACAGAGGAAACGGGCCACCAGTGACAACCTGTCTGATCAGCTCGAAAGTGACCTTGGGTGCGTTGGATAGTTCCATCCTGAAATATGCGATCTTGCTTTCATGGTCAGCCATTGATCCACCCTTCCTTGACAAGAAAATCCTCAACATATGACCAGTTGCTGCAGAACGGCTCCACATTCCGGATTCTATCAAGCATGGTGCTGATATTTCCTTTGGAGTCAGACAGCAGACCTGGCAGGGCCGCCGCCAGAAAATCTCTGAACTGATCAGGACTTGCGACTGACTGATTTATGCTATCAGAGCCACTGGCAATATCCTGCCCGAAATTCATGACTGGAAATTCACGCTCAATTACCTTGAGGGTACTCTCCAGCCTTGCCTGCAGTTCTTCAGATGCATCAATGTACAGTGATGTAACCAAGGGATGGGAGCGGTTTATCTCGTAACGGATCTCTCCATTCTTTACATACCGTTTCCAGACAGACACTTTGCCACTGTCATGAATTTTTCCTCCCTTGGATCTGAAGACCTTCGCTGATCGCCTTTTCAGACCATCAACGATTTGTTTCAGCCTGACTCTGAGTACGGACGGCAGCTGGGCATCAGATTTGTCAACCGTGATCTTCCAGATTTCGTCCAAGGAATTAGGAATATCGACGCTGACTCTCACCAGCTGAGACAGCTCTCCGTGTCTGACCAACCGGAACCATGTGCCGAAGATGATAAGTCTGTGGTTCCGGTAGACGTAGAATCCCTGATTTTTAAGTAAACCCTCATCTCCTGACAGTTTATCCAGATCAGCAGGTTTCAGTTTTGAATAATGGGGCAGCACATATGGTTGGACCGTAATTTTCTTCCGGCCTGGCATCTTCAGAGTTTCGCACTCCAGCTGCATAGTTGCTTCATGATGCCTATGGAATGGGTCATATTCAGGAACCGGGAGACCATTCAATTCAATTGAAAGTCTTTTCCCCCTCACTTCACCACTGATATAACGATGATAGATCAGGGCAAGCCGGTTTCTCGCATGGATGATGAGTTCATTGAACTGGTTCTTATCGAGCGACTTTCCTTCTGATAACCTGTCACACCTGCTCCAGACCACTTCAGTTCCGTCCCCGTTCAGGAGAAACTCAGAGCAGGAGTTCCGGACCTCATCCACCGAATATATCGCCATCTTCCAGTTATCAAGGCTGTCCAGATCCCAGGACGCTCCAGCTAAACCGCTTTTCCTACGAGTATAGACCGTGAGGCACCGACATTGAGAAAACGAAGCTGACTTCAAGCCCCAGCCGAATCTACCTAGATCGTCAGGAGCTCTTTCTTCGCAGGGATTAGTGCTGGCTGGCCGCATTGCCCGTAGAAGCTCATCTTCAGACATGCCGTGGCCATCATCTATCACCCTGATTTCTGGATCACCCTCGTTGAACAGACAGAGCAATCGTATGGTTCTGGCTTTTGCCTTGATACTGTTGTCAATGAGATCAGCGAGAGCTCCGGCGAGGTCATAATTGCCGAAGCTTCTTGCGGACATCATGAGTGCTGCAGCATCGGGTGGATTATTCACAAAGCGCACTGAAATCTCCTGATGATCATGAAAATTCTTTTGATCACTTCGTATCTTCTCCAGCTGAAACAGGTAAAAAGTCAAGACGTCTACTGAGAGTCACCGTATCCGTGGTCTCACATTCCCAGATAATTTCAACATTCCACCCAGCTTGCTGCAACTGAAGTATCTTTCTCCTGTCCCGCTCCACGTTCTTGCTGAACTTTTCCACCCAGAACTCAATCCGGGACTTCGGCATATAAGCGTATTTGCACCCCTCATGCCTGTGCCAGAAACAACCATGTACAAAAATGACCGTTTTGAATCTTGGAAGTACTATATCTGGAGTCCCTGGAAGATCCCTCCTGTGTAACCTGAATCTTAACCCAGCCCTGTGCAGCGCCGACCGGACCCTAAGTTCAGGAGCAGTATCCCGCCCTCGGATCCGTGACATGTTCCAACTCCTGCGGGAGGATGAAAGAGTGTCCATCATGACGTCCTGTTCAGGATGCCATATACGATACCGGCTATCTGATGCGCGAGAAGAGGTGGAACTGCGTTACCTACTTGGACATACTGCGGAGTCCGTCCACCGCAAAAGAAATAATTATCCGGAAAAGTCTGAATTCTTGCTGCCTCTCGAACTGTGAGGCTTCTGCATTGGGTGTAGTCAGGATGAATATAGTAATGCCCGTCTTTCGATATATGGCAGGTTATAGTCGTAGATGGTCGGCCGT
Source organism: Geomobilimonas luticola (assembly GCF_018476905.1). Taxonomy (GTDB): domain Bacteria; phylum Desulfobacterota; class Desulfuromonadia; order Geobacterales; family Geobacteraceae; genus Geomobilimonas; species Geomobilimonas luticola. The sequence continues at coordinate 561,562 of NZ_JAHCVK010000001.1, read as the reverse complement.
AAGCTTGAACTCTAAATCGATCATTGAAATGGCCTGACTTGGCATTTTTGTGTTCAGGTTGAAGTGCTGAAGGGAATTCGTGCAATTTGGGGGACGAACCATAGAAGGATGTAAAATACGAGGCATAGACATATCTGTAGACATCTGTGCGCATATGCCCGCGGGAAGTATGATTGCAGATGCCTCCTAATCGATTGTCCTCATACCACCATTTCAGATCATCACTGACAGGTGCATGGCATTTAAGAAACTCGCTTCCCCTGTCATCAAGAGGACATTTGATTTTGCTTAACATTCGTGAAAGTTCTTCAGCAAATTGTGAATCAATCTCTTCCCTGATCGATTCAATCCACTCTTCATCGGAACTTTCTCTTAATTGTTGCCTCCATATCGCAGGGCCGTCTGTTTCTTTAGAAAAACCGCTCCGTAATCTTGGCAATCCTTTGAGGACAGAGTCTATAGGGACTGTCGTTTTAGGTGTCAGAATATCTGGTCGACAGTGGTCCAGATCCTCGCGCACACCCAGAAGGATAACCCTGTGCCTTGCTTGTGGAATTCCATATTTTTCACATTCAACAATGAAGTCTTCTGGTTTCAGTGCAGTAATATCATTTTGAGTCTCATCGACACTCTTAACAAGTGAATATATCTTGTATTTACAACCCTTCAGGTCACCATATACAGGCTCCTTCAGGTCTGACAAGATTTGCTCAAAAATTTGCTGACCCTGGACATTTGACGACAGTATTCCCTTTACATTCTCCATTACAAAAACTGCAGGTCTGTGCTTCGCTATTATTCTCAGATATTCTATATAAAGGTAGTTTCTATCATCGTTTTCTTTGTTGACTCGTGCTCTGCCAATAACAGAATATGCCTGACAAGGTGGTCCACCAATCAGAACCCATTTATCATTATTGCCGATTACATTACTTATCCTTCTATCAAGTTCATCGTCAAACTCCTGCCCACTACCTAATTCAGCACACCATGCTTCTTTTCTGGCAGAATTTGATTCCTTTGGGAACCGACTGAACAACTCATCCCGAGTTATTTCTCCTCGGAGCAGTTCATAGTAGTCTGTCGGTACATCATTATAGTTAAACTGCCTGAAGAAACATCTGAGTTCCAATGTGCTATGGGCAAATGGCTCCTTTTCAACTGATAATCCTATTTTGAAAATTCGGTCAGTTCTGTTTCTGCCAAACGCAGAAAACCCTTCTCCCAAACCTCCCGGACCGGCAAAAACGTCTATTATTGGTATTGCTTCTGACAAAATAACCTCGTTGATCTTGATTCGACTTGATAAATATATCTGCCAGTTTTTCAGGTTGTGTTCCCAATCAACAGTACAGTCCCGCCTAGTGTTTCTTCTCCTCGCTACATGTTTCCAGATCATCTGCATTGTACCGGTAGGTCGGCCGGATTTTCATATCGACGATGCTCTCGACAAGAACCCGTCCGCCATCCAGATCTTCAAGCAGAATCATGCGGAGACCCTCGTCGCCGGGATCAACAGCTTTCCTGAACTTTACAATATCGCCTTTCTTCATAACTCCTCCAGACAGACCAAGCTGTTCGGGTTCAATGTTCATCTATGTTACAGCAACCATGCGACATAAAATGTCATGTCATGCCATCCTCTTTCGACCGCAGAAACTCCGCCGCATCTTCCAGTCCCAAGGCTCGATACTCCACCTGATACCCCTGATATTCCTGCAGCAGCCGTTCGGACTTCTGCTGCAGCGCCGGCAGACTGATGCGGGACTTGTTCCGCTTGATCTCGGCAATCACCAATTCTTTCCGCAGATCGTTCACCGCCACCAGGTCGATCTCGTTCTTGTTGCCGCGCTCCCAGTAGCTGCCGATCCGGTTGTATCTGCCGCTGGCGGCAAACAGATCGTGAAAGAACCGCTCCAGAAGCTTACCGGACCAGGTGGCGTAGTCCCGCTCTATGATCTCGCGAACATAGCCGAAGTTGCCTGTCTCCACCGCTGATAGATTGCGATAGATGAAGCGGAACCAGAAACTGAGGAAGTTGTCCCGCAGGTAGTATTTCTGCAACCGGCCGCCCGGCTTGGCGTTGATGGGGCGATGTTTGGCGATCAGGGCATACTCGTCCTCCAGTTTGGCCAGATACGCACCGCTGTGGATCTCCAACACCGACTCGATTTCACTGCGGGCGGTTTTGCCGGCGGCAATGAGTTCGAGAATGGAAAAGTAAGTGCCGTATTCCCTGCCGAACTCTTCAACCAGCAGGTTCTTTCCCTCGGCGAGAAACGGCGAGTGCGGCTTGAGGATGAAGTCGAGCATCTTCTTGTGGGTCAACGATCTGTTCTCGGCCAAAAGCTCCAGATATTTGGGGAGACCGCCGGTAATGGCGTAGCTGTCGAACAGGGACTGGGTGTCATGATGCCCGTGATCGGTCAGGACTTCGTGGATGGCGGCGATGCTGAAAGGCTTGAGGAAGATGACCCGGTCGGCACGACCGAAGAGCGGCTCTTTGGCGTCCTGGAAGATACGGTGCATGAGAGAGTGAACCGAACCGATGCAGATCAGGTTCAGTTTGCAGGTTGCCTTGTTGCGGTCCCAGATCCCCTGAATCTCCGAGTAGACCGCAGGGTTGATGCTGAAAAACTCCTGGAACTCATCAATGATCAGGGTAAGGCGTTCAGTGCGGGAAAGTTCGATCAACAGGGTGAATATGTCGCGGAAGGTGCGAATTTCGCCGATAACCGGCAGGGTGGCGATGCGCCGGATCTCGTCGAGGTATTCCTGGCAGAGTAGAGCCTCCGCCTTGCGGGAAACGAACAGGTAGAGGTGTTTGGCGGATTTTGCCGATTCGAGCGCCAGGATCGTTTTGCCAACCCGACGGCGACCGGTGATGACGGTCATCCTGCCGGACGATGCCGATTGCTCATGGAGATTGGCGAGCTCTTCCAGTTCGCTGACACGGTTGTAGAATTTCATCGGCCACACCGCCGTCTCTCAATTTTAATGTAACGGAGGTTACTGTAATGTATTTGAAGGGCATATGCAACAGTATAATTGAGAGGTAGCAAAGTGATATGTCTGCAACTGCCGATTATTTTGCCGATAGTATGTTTACAATATATGCTGATATTATTGAATTATTATGATTTTGCATGTGATTTTTTGCCTAATATTTTGCCGATTATCATGGCATGATTTCGGCGTCAGGCAATGGCGCATTGATGGTACCATTTTTGTAACCAAGAATGCGCCATTGACTGAAGGTGGCAAAAAGCTCCCCATATTTGGTACCAAATTGGTAGCCAAAACAGCCACCATGCAGTTCGGTAGCCCAAAAGGGGGAATGTTATGGATGCTGAATATTAGCCAACCCCAAAATGAAAAAGGCTCCGGGTAAGGAGCCTCATTCCAAATCTGCCATGTTGTCAGGAGTTGCGTTGCGTTAGATTGCCATACGGTCAGCTTTGCTGCCGAGGCCGATGATCGTTGACCACCGCGAGAAGTCTCCTTCCCGATTCGCCCCCATACTGTTCAGCGTGGGACTGTTCACCGCTGCTATCCTTCGCACTGTATGCCGGTCTGGATAGAACCTGCAGATTTGCCTGAAGGCCGGCTCTGCAAGCCACCGTGTGTCTCAAGGGAGACAGAACGCCACGGTGCGTTATATATGAAGTAATTTTAGCCAATCTAGCCCACTACCGTCAAGTGTTGCCCTTCTTGTTTCGATTGAATTTTGCAAGGGCATTCCTGGCCTTTTCCAGTTCCCGTTCGACTTTTGGTATTTCTCCAAGCTTCTCGTCACACTTACGGATTTTTTCTTCTGAATTTACCGTTACAGCACGACAAATCATCAAATCTTCGTGAAGGCGATTTTTCAAACTGTAAAGCTCGCTATTCAATTTTTTGGCCTCACGGATTATATCCTGTGCCTCAAAGTCCGTTTTCCAGGCATCTAATTTGATCTGATTGGCTTCTAAAAGTGCTTTCTGGGAAACCTCTGCAATCGCGAATTTTCGTCGGGCAAGTTCACCGATACAGAAACCAATGCCCAGAGCCGGGATAATGCCGGCCACCATATACGGCCAGGCGGCAGGCACACCGTCCCAACCGTATTCCATTCCCTTGATTATTCTGTAGCCGAGGAACTTGTTGTCTTTCTGCCCCATGAGTATATAGCACGTCTTTGGCATCTGGACCCCCTTCTCATCGAGACGTACTATTGCCAGGTTCGGCATAACCCACCAGTTCAGCCAACAGAACAGAATAAACATCACAATCGCAATCAGTATCCGTGCCATGTTCATCCTGGATTTAGCCTGCATTTTTTCATAATCAGGAAAACTCATCTTAAATATGCCTCCGTAGTATTTGATTCGAAATGCCCGACCTCTTGGGCGACAGTTCCTTTTGCATCATCGTAATTCATACCGTTTCGCTGCAATTCTTCCATCCGTTCCTGGGCATAGCTGTGGCGCAGGCCATGCGCTCCGGTGGAAAAACCCAACTCCCGCTGACTGGCTGACGAAAAACTCTGACTCCAGGTCCGGCCACCGCCGATGTCGTAATGCTGGATGTAGTTCACGCCACGGTCGATTACCTGCCGCGGCTCCACGAGACGGGTTTCCTCCAGCCGAGCAGCCAATTCCTTCGACAGCAGGATCTCTCTGACAAGACCTCCCTTGCCCGTGACGGTGTACCGCACGCCATCTCTCCCGCTGAAGCGCTCCTGACTCCAGACCCGATGGCTCGACGGCTGCTGTTCCCCTACCGACCGGATCGTCAGCAACTCGTGCGCCCGCAGGCCGGCACAGTATGCAATCTGTGTTGCCAGGCTGTTCTTTTCCGACTGGGCGGCGGCAATGCGCTGCACCTGGGTTGGGGTGTAGCTCCGAGTGGAGAGTTTCGTTTCGACCTGACTCTTTACGACATCGAGTTTAACGCCGAGGTGCATCTGAAGCGCCTGTCGGTCGAGATCCAAGGTTTTCTGGGAAACTGTTGCCGCCCGGGACTCCAGATAGCGCATAGCGATCTCCGGCGTCATGTTACGGAGGTCTCCCAGCCGGTTTTCCCGCATGTACCTGGCGCTACCCTTGAGCGAAGTGCCGTAATTGCGTGCCGTGCCGACACTGTGAATCCTGCCATCGTCCCGGTGATCGTGACGCCCTGTGCCCAGGGAGACCTTCTGCGAGACGGCGTGATCCGATTGCGACTTGGGCGAACGGAAACTCGGCATCAGATTTCCCCAGGCGATGCCAGTTCCGGCAGTTTTTTCAGGTAACGGTCGATGGAGCTGCGATGGATTTTCAGCCGGTGGTATGTTCGTAACCATTCGGCCAGATCGGCACACGAGGCGCCGGCCTGTTTCATGGCGACCAGTTCCGCACGGTAACGGTCGAGTCGGCTCTTGCGGTACAGCTTGCGCCGTGCCTCGGCGCGCCGCTGACGGACCCGATCAACCTCAGCTTGAGCGTTGAATGTCTCTGTTTCATGACTCATTGAGTGTTCCTCCTGAAAATGTCGCGTCAGGTTGAGAAGAATCAGGATTTTCAATAATCCAGACTGTGGCGGTGCAGACTGACACAGCGCGGAAAACGAGGGGGAAAACCAGAACCTGAAATCTGACCAACCTCGAACAGCGGGTATGGGGGACAGGCTCCAGACCGGACTCTTCTCAGATTTCACTTCGTGCAGCAGCATGATCCTCAATGTGCGGCAGATAGTTGCACTGCTTGTATCCCGTTGACTGGAGAGTTGCGTTGTTGCGCCCCTATAGAGAGCGCAACCGCGCAACTGTCACTTTTTGCCTTTCGTTATCAGTCCCTGCTCGACCGCTTTATTCCAGTGCCGGCTGACATTCGATTTGTTGATCTGCAGTTCACTGGCAATCTCGTACTGGGACATCCCCTCGTTGGCCAGGGTTACCACCCTCTCGAAAGAGGTCTGCGCAACATCCTTGTAGATCCACTCCTGAAGGCCAGTGAGCGCGTTTGTGGTCAGCTGTGCCTCGAAGCTGGCGGTGTCCTCCCCCTTGAGATGGCGGGCCTTCTCGAAGATCACCTCAAAAACGGCCCCCTTGCTCGGTTCGTAATCGACCGGGCGTTTCAGCTTGATGACCGTATCAAGCATGTCCTCCCGCTTGCTGGCTCCCCGCTGCTCACCATTTTTACCGCTATGGTGAATGAAGAGGACCGCCCGACCTGCCGCCCGCTGCCGCAACGCCCACCCTTGGACCGGAAGCCAGCTTTCTGCTTCGTTCTCCCTGCCGGAGCGGCAGAGGCAACTGATGTTGTCGACAACTATCAGGGCGGTTTCCGGTGTCAGCATACTGTTGACCGCTGTCTGCCCCTCAATGGTGGAGAGGTCCGGCATAGTCCCCGCCTCCTGCAGATCGGGAGTGATGATACGGAAATAGTCCGGCAATGGTTCTCGGTCACTGGCGGCATTTATGGCGGCCAGCCGCTCCTGCAAGGCTCGGCCCGGCATTTCTCCATCGAGGTAGAGGACACCTCGCGGCCTGGGAGAGTGCCACTTGAGAAATGTACCGCCATTGGCAACGGCATAGGCGATCCCGAGGCCGATATGGGTCTTACCCAGACCGCGCCAGGCGTGAATCATGCTGAGGCTCTGAGTGAGGATGATGGGGAAGAGAAGGTTTTCGCGCTCGGGGAAGCTGATCTGCAGAAGTTCCTGGAGGCTTAACACCTTGAGCTGCCGCCCCGGTTCACTGTTCTGTTCTTCATCACGCAGCTCGGACAGGCGGGGCAATATCTTCTGCAGACTGCCGGGGTCCATGGCAAGTTCATGGGCCATGCTGCCGATCTTCCGCTCCCGGGCTCGTTTGCGGACAATCCTGGCGTAATAGGCCACATTTGCCGATGATGGGGTGAAATCAACCAGCTCGGCGACATAGGCGCCGCCGCCGATCCGCTCCAGATTACCTTCCTCCTTCAGTCGGTGACAGACTGTCACCAGGTCGGCCGGGATATTTTCACGATGCAGTGTCACCAGCAGAGCGAAGACCAGCCGGTTGCTTTCTTGATGAAAATCGCTTTCGGATATCAGGGCCGTGACCTTCGGGATACAGTCCTGATCCAGCAGCATGGCTCCCAGTACTGACATTTCGGCGGCCTGGGTGTCGTCGTCCTCGCCGCGGCAGGAGGCGAGTTTGGTAACGGTTCCAGCAGCGGTCATGTTGTCTTCCCTCGACCAGGCACGGCTATTCGACATGCATGTCGCGGGCGATCAGTGATCGGATATCCTCAACCCGCCAGGCTGTTATCCTTGGACCGAGTTTTACCGGCTGGGGATAGCGCCCGGTTCGCACACCTTCCCACCAGGTGGAACGACTGACAGGATACAGAGGTGGGATGGGTGGGTCGGCCTTTGCGTCGCCGATGATGTTGGGCAGTCGGACAAAACCGGTCTCGGGCAAAGTGCTGTGCATAAAACCTCCTTGATTCTGTGTGCAATTAACGGATGCTTCAGGACTGCTTTGGAGCATACTGTCCTCTACCTGTAATATCTTCCTGGGGGGAAGGTGCCTCGGCATTCAATTCACCTGCTCCTAATCCCCGGCCGGAAAAACAAAAAACGGCCACTACCCCCGTTTCGGGGAAATGGCCGTTGCATGTTGATGCATGGGAGACCCAATCCTTAAGACAGCAGGCCGAGTATTGCTGCTGCCGGGTCTATGCCGTGACCGTTGGCCCGCCATGCCGGACCGGATCAATCAATTTGAGACGTTATAATACCGTCTCAGCCGATTGCGTCAAGGACATTTTTCGATAAAAAACAATTAAAACAATATGTTACAACCAGAAACATCCGGAAACAACAAATAATTCTTCAGCCTGCGGACCGCTCAGATATCTGTATGACTTTTGCTCCGGATTTCAGGTTATCGAGGTAGTCGGCCCACGTCTGCATCATCTTTTTTCGTGCCGCCAGGTGAGTCGTGCGATTGTAGGCGCGTCCGAGCGAATCCCTGACAACATGAGCCAGTTGATGCTCGATGATCTCAGGCTGAACATGCAAAACTTCCTCAAGGATTGTCCGGGCCATGGCCCTGAATCCGTGGGCGGTCATCTCGCCTTTTTCATACCCCATGCGACGGATCGCATGATTGACCGTAACATCGCTGATTGGCTTCAGGCTGGTATTCATGCTCGGAAAGAGATACTTGCCGCTGCCGGTCACCTTGTGAAGCTCTTTCAGCACCTCTACCGCCTGCCGTGCCAGCGGAACAAGGTGCTTTTCACCTTTGCGGGACTCCTTCAGACGCTTCTTGAGCTTCATACGTTCGATCGGCACGTTCCATTCGCCCGCATCCAGATCAAATTCCGTCCATTCCGCCAAGCGTAATTCCCCCGGTCGGAGGAAAACGAGAGCCGACAGGCGCAGGGCGCATTTGACGATGAACGAGCCGCTGTAATCATCGATGGCACGCAGGAAGGGGGCTACGTCCTTCGGATCGGTCAGGGCCGCGTGGTGTTTGGGAATGACCGGTGTCAGCGTGCCTCTCAGGTCGGCCGTGCAATCGCGTTCGGCCCGGCCGGTGGCGACGGCATAGCGGAATACCTGACCGCAGATGGATTTCACCCGGTGCGCGGTCTCGATTTTCTCACGAGCTTCGATACGCCGGAAGACCTGGAGCATGTCGGTCGCTTTCAGTTCGGCAATCGGTCTGGCGCCGACATGGGGGAACACGTCGCGTTTCAGACGAGCGATCACCGTTGCGGCATGGGTGGCAGCCCATACCGGCACCTGGCGGTTGTACCACTCCAGGGCGATTGCCTCAAAGGTCTCCGTTTCTTGGGTCTGCGACTGTTTTTCTGCTTTGCGGGCTTCCCCGGGGCTTATTCCGTGGGCAAGAAGTTTGCGGGCATCTTCACGCCGCTGACGGGCTTCTGCGAGAGTGATTTCAGGGTAGGTGCCGAGGGATAGCAGCAACTGCTTCCCCCCGTAGGTATAGTTGAAGTGCCAAAGCTTCCCGCCTGTTTTCTTTACGAGCAACACCAGGCCGAAACCATCAGCGAGCTTATAGTCTTTCTCTTTGGGCTTTGCGTTCTTAACCTGGACGTCGGTCAGCGGAATTACACGCTTTGGCATATATCCCCCGGTTTTTATGGTATCAGAAATTTTTTGTGGTATTATGGGTGTAAAAATACCATAAAAAACGCCGGATGTCAAAAGACGAGGCAGGATATGGCTGGACGATAAAAAGCAAAAAGCCCCTGATTTCTCGGGGGCTTTTGGACCGCATCGGACGATGCTGGATTGTTTACTGGCGGAGAGAGAGGGATTCGAACCCTCGGTACGCTATTAACGTACACACGCTTTCCAGGCGTGCTCCTTCAACCTCTCGGACATCTCTCCGTGAAGGGGAACTATAGTACAAACCGTGACGGTTTGTAAAGGGTTTATGGCGGAGAGATAGGGATTCGAACCCTAGGTGGAGTCACCCCCACACCTGATTTCGAGTCAGGCGCCTTCGACCACTCGGCCATCTCTCCAGTCAGTCAATCGTATCCTTTTGCTGCCGTTTCCGCTTCCGCAGGCTCGCAAAGAAACTGCTGATGGTAGCCGCACACTCCGCGCCCCGCACGCCGGCGGTCAACGTAACCCGGTGATTGAGCCGGGAATCGGCGGAGAGATCGTAGAGGGATCCCGCGGCACCCGCCTTCGGGTCGTGGCAGCCGAAAACGACCCGGTCTATCCGTGCCAGGAGTATTCCCCCCATGCACATGACACAGGGTTCAACGGTCACGTAGAGGGTCGCTCCGGATAACCGCCAGTTGTCTGACCTGCGGGCTGCCTGACGGATGGCGATCATTTCGGCATGGGCCGTGGGATCATGGCGTGACTCGCGCAGATTGTGGCCTCGGCCGAGCACACTGCCATCCCTTACCACCACAGCGCCGATGGGGACCTCACCCAGGTCAGCGGCCTTGTTGGCCTCGCGGAGCGCGATCCCCATCCAGTACACATCGTCTTTCATCTGATTAAATGGCGCGCTTGGAGAGATTCGAACTCCCGACCTACGGATTCGTAGTCCGTTGCTCTATCCAGCTGAGCTACAAGCGCGTGCTGTCCTAACTGGCCGGTACGAAATCGACCAGGGTAAAACCATACTTGGGATGCTGAAACGCATGGGTTGTCGGATAGAGGGAAAACAGCCAGCCCTTGAAGAGCTCTTTCCCCCCCTCCATGATCCGCACCTGCGCAGCGGGGTTTTTGGGTTCGTTGGACTGGGACGTAAGGGTCGTCCCCTCCATGCTGAATTGGGGGAGGAAGTTCTCCACCCTGACGACCATGTCGCTGCCGGGAAGGGGAAAATCGGCGCCGATGGGCATGGTATAGACCACCTCTTTATTGGCAGTCTTGTCAGTTACCGCAATTTTGACCGCTTTCCATTTCCCCTTTACGTTGTCGGGGACAACGACCACCGACTCTTTGCGCTGGGTCTGACCGTGGGGTGCAGCCATGTCGCCAGCCTTCTTCTCTTCCTTCTTGCTGCAACCTGCTGCCGCCAGGATTAGCAGGGCAAGCAGCATGAATCTCAGCGTGTACTTCACCATATCCTCCTTAGCAAGCGGCAAGCCGCGATGCCTTAATTTATGGCGGAGAGAGAGGGATTCGAACCCTCGATACCGGTTTCCCAGTATACTCGCTTAGCAGGCGAGCGCCTTCGGCCTACTCGGCCATCTCTCCAGGAATCTGCTTCGTCATTAAATGGCGGAGGGAGTAGGATTCGAACCCACGGAACTTTCGTTCAACGGTTTTCAAGACCGCCGCCTTAAACCACTCGGCCATCCCTCCGGAAGCTAGCCGATTCTTTCAACCCCACCCATGTAGGGGCGCAGCACCCCGGGGATGACTACCGTGCCATCCTCCTGCTGGTAGTTCTCGAGGATGGCCACGAGCGTCCGGCCTACGGCCAGACCGGAACCATTCAGGGTATGGACGAACTCCGGTTTTGCCTTGTCGTCCTCACGGTATTTGATGCCTGCCCGCCGCGCCTGGAAATCACCGAAGCTGCTGCAGGAAGATATCTCGCGGTAGGTGTCCTGTCCCGGTAGCCAGACCTCGATATCGTAAGTCTTCGTCGCGGAAAAGCCGAGATCGGCCGTACAGAGCGCCATCACCCGGTAGGGAAGCTCCAGCGACTGGAGAACCGCTTCCGCATCCGACAGCAGTTTTTCCAGTTCCGCATCCGACTCACCCGGCTTGACGAACTTGACCAGCTCCACTTTGTTGAACTGGTGCTGGCGAATGAGACCGCGGGTGTCCTTTCCGTAGGAACCGGCCTCTTTCCTGAAACAGGGGGTATAGGCCGTGTACTTCACGGGAAGCTCCGCCCCCCGGAGAATTTCCCCCCGGTGGATATTGGTGACCGGCACTTCTGCCGTGGGGATCAGGAAATAATCAGGGCTGTCCAGATGGAACAGGTCATCTTCGAACTTCGGCAACTGGCCGGTGCCGGTCATGCTTTCCCTGTTTACCATAAAGGGAGGAAGCATTTCAACATAATTGTGCCTCTCCGTATGGAGATCGAGCATGAAGTTAATGAGCGCACGCTCCAGCCGGGCACCCAATCCCCGGGAGAGGGTGAAGCGGGCACCGGTAATCTTGGCGCCCCGCTCGAAATCGAGAATTCCCAGGGACTCACCCAGTTCCCAGTGGGGCCTGGGAGTGAAGGCGAAGCCTGCCGGAACGCCCCATTTCCGCATCTCAACGTTGTCCGCTTCGGAAGAACCGCGGGGGACGTCCTGGTGGGGGATATTGGGGACGGTCAGCAGAATCTGCTGCAACTCCTCCTCCACCACCCGCAGCTGGTCGTCCAGCCCCTTTACCTGCTGGGAAACCTCGCGCATTTCGGCAATGCGGTCCTGGGCCTGGCTCTTGTCCTTTATCCGGCTTATCTCTTCGGACACCTTGTTGCGTAACGCCTTGAGTGTCTCGCTCTGCAGCAAAAGCTCGCGGCGCCGCTCATCCAGCTGACGGAAGCCGGCAAGGGAAACACCGCCGCCGCGGGTCGCCAGTCGTGCCTCTACCTGCTCCAGATTGTCCCGGATGTATTTCGCGTCCAGCATGGGGAAAGGCCTTTACTTTCTGATAAATAAAGCTATATTTTGTAGCATTTGCACGGCGACCCGTCAACAATTATTATCCTGCCGCCCGATCGGAACCACATCATGCTGCGACAAGCTGTCCTGCTCGGCTGCCTCTGCCTCTGTACCTTTCCCACCTTCGCCAGGGGGGAAGAAATCGTGCTCAATGCCGTTGGCGACATCATGCTGGCGGGGAGCGGCACCCCGACCTATGCCCGGTTAGGCTATGACTACCCCTTTGCAGCTACCCGTCACCACCTGCAGCGGGGCGACCTGGCCATCGGCAACCTGGAAGCCCCCCTTACCAGCCGCGGCCGGGAGTTCCGTGACAAGCGGTTCCGCTTCCGGGCCGACCCGGCGGCAGCGACCGCCCTCAGAGAGGCGGGATTCACCGTGCTGACCCTGGCCAACAACCATATGCTCGATTACGGTTATGAAGGCCTCCGGGACACCGCCGACCTTCTGGACCGGCACGGCATCCTCCATGCCGGCGCCGGCGACACGCTTGAAGCGGCCCGCCGGGCGGCAACCATCACCGTCAAGGGAAAACGGCTCGCCTTTCTCGCCTATTCCCTCACCCTTCCCCAGGAGTTCTACGCCACTGACCGCCGCCCCGGCACGGCCCCAGGCTATTCACCTTTCTTCGCGGACGATATTGCCAAAGCCCGACAGACGGCGGATTACGTCATCGTCTCGTTTCACTGGGGGACTGAGGGGGCGGAACGCCCCCACTCCCGCCAGGTCGCAGCCGCCCGCAGGGCAATCGACGCCGGTGCCGACGTCGTGCTCGGCCACCACCCCCACGTTCTCCAGGGAATCGAACGCTACAAGGACGGGGTAATCCTGTACAGCCTGGGAAACTTCGCCTTCGGCAGCCTGAGTCCGTCATCCCGGCAGAGCGTCATCGCCCGGATCACCCTGGAAGAGGGGGTGCGGGGCGTGGAATTCATCCCCCTCAACGTTCAGAACAGCACGGTCCTCTTCCAGCCCAGGGTTCTGGAATCCGGACGGGGGGACGCGGTGATCGCCCACCTCAACCGCATATCCGCACAGCTGGGGACGGCCATCGTCACCAGCGACGGGCGCCACCTGCTGGACATGGAAGGAGACAACCAACAGGTTGCCGCCCGGTAAACGGAGGGAATGGCCATGCCACGACTGTTTGTCGCCATTGATCTGCCGGGAAACGTCAGAGAGGAACTGGTGAGCCTGCGGAAGGAGTTGCCGGGGGGACGGTGGGTGGCAGGTGACCAGCTACACCTCACCCTCCGGTTCATCGGGGACGTCGAGGCGCAGCAGCAGAGGGACATCGACGCGGCGTTACGCCATGTCCGCGAAGAGCCTTTCAGTCTGACCCTCCGCCAGGTAGGACATTTCGGCCGGCCGGGACGGGTTCTCTGGGTCGGCATGGACCTTTCCCTCCGGCTTCTGTCTCTGCAACGGGAGATAGAAGCAGCTCTTGTCCGGGCGGGTGTCCCGCCGGAGGAACGCCCCTTCTCTCCCCACATCACCCTGGCCCGCCTGAAGGGGACTCCCCACCACCTGCTCGCCCCCTATGAAGAAGAGCACCGGTGGTTCACCGCCACACCTTTCCCGGTGGCGGAGTTCCATCTCTACTCCAGCACCCTCACTCCCCGCGGGGCTCTGCACCGGCGGGAAGGGACCTATCAGTTGACCAGTTCCTGAATCAGGACATAGGGACTCACCACCAGCATCCGGAACCGCCGGTCGGGAGCCGCATCCCATGCCACCAGTTGCGCGTCCGTCGGTTTCCCCAGATCTCCGGCCGCGATCCAGGACTGGATAGCGGCCGCGTCGTCCGCAGCCACCCGTGCTCCCACCTCAGCCAGGTCCAGCAGGTGCGATACTACGACAAGCCCACCCCGCTCGCCATGGGGGCGCAGCCACCCCCACTCCGCCACATCCACCTGCAAGGCCAGTTCTTCCCGGTTCACCGTCATTCCTGCTCCTTCCCGGTCAGTACTGGCTGTTTCTGCAGCCTTTTGTAATAAAAATTCTGGCCATAGAGCACCGCCACCGGATTATGTCCCGTCACCCGGTCCTTGCAGACGAGGGTCGTCACCGGTGCCTTGGAATACTTGGCAAAGAGCATGTCGTGACCGACGCAGAGGCCGACGATGATGTTCATCTCCGTCCCGTGCAGATTGCAGAGCTCGGCCTGGGCGATGGGATTGCAGGCGGGCTCGAAGGTGCCGGGACGGACCTTGTCTTTCTCCGCCAGCCCCAGTTCGAGCTTGTCGATGCTCCCCGCCTTGCAGCAGACCGACAGAGGCTCCAACCCCTGGGCATGGAGAATGGCAGTGAGCTTCTCCGTTTCATACAGAAGCCCGATACAGGTGGCGATACCAATCCTCTTCCACCCCATGAGCTTTGCCAGGGCAATGGTATCCTCCACCCTCGTCCAGCGGGCATTGACCGCGTCGCTTCCCGGAACCGGCTGATAGCAGAGTCCTTCCACCTTCGCCGCCACAAACGCGAGACAGGCATCCTCGCTGTCGTCGGTGTAGCGGTCAAAGGAATTCCTGACCACATCTTCACTGGAACTCGACGGACAGTTTGCCGGCCGGGGGGGTGCCGTTGACGGATCCCCGCTCCAGCAGTTGGTGGTGCCGCTTTTCTGCCAGACTGCACTGCATGCGGCACAGCCAGGCAATTTTTTTTCGTCGCTCACAATGACCTCCCTGTATTTTTCAAATCCGTATCGGCTGTCGACCCGCCTCCCGGAACCCGTTACGGGTCCGGCGGCGGAAAGTGATTCCCCATGATTTCCAGGAACTGCATGACGAGCCGATAGGTAATCCCCCAGAGCACCGGCTTTCCTGCCACCGGAAGGCGGATGGAAGGGCGCTCGAAGGTATTCGCGCCGAAACGGACCGGTGCCATGACGTGGCGAGTCGGGGTCACGAGTTCGGCAAGCGGCACCCAGAAAGCATCCCGCACCTCATCGCTGAAACTGAACGGGCCGACCGACCCGGTTCCGTAGACAAAGCAGGAGATCCGCACCGGCAGGTGGGCGCCGACGATGTCGGCAAGGCGGCCGAGATAACGGGCATGGTCGAGGTCGAGGTCAAGCTCTTCGCGGGTTTCCCGCTCCGCTGCCTCCCGTGGGCCGCCGTCCCCCTCTTCCACCTTGCCGCCGGGAAACCCGATATCCCCCGACCAGGGGTCACCAGAACGGGAAGCCCGCTCGATGAAGAGGACTTCCGGACCGGCTGTCCCTTCACGGATGACAAGGGCAACGGCTGCATGGTTCAACCCCGGCGTGGCGGGGTGCTCAGGCACGTATCCCGCCAGACCGCGCTCAATGTCGGCAAGGGTAACCTGCGCCAGAAACTGGTGAACCGGTCGGCAAAATTCGTCGGATTCGTGACGATAATCGGGGTTCGGCATGGACACCCTTCTATTCAAACTGGGACTGGAACTCCCTGACCATCCGGCGCAATTCGGCAACTTCCAGGCGGAGCCCGGCAACTTCCTCTTCCATCCTGGCAATCCGGTCGTTTTCGGCCATCACCCGGAGCCGGGCAGGTTCAGGGGATGGGGAAAGCGACTCCACCGTCAATTCCGGCTCGCCGGAAAACAGATGGGCGTACCGCGACTCCTTCCGTCCCGGCTGGCGGGGGAGCTTGGTCACGAGGGGGGGCGTGCGCGCCAGCAGTTCTTCCAGAACCCCCTCCACGGCAGCCAGGTCGGGAAAGGAATACATCCGTTCGGCCCGGGTGCGCAGCTCGCCCACCGTCTGGGGTCCGCGCAGCAGGAGTTCGGCCAGAACCGCCAGCTCTGCGGGAGGAAAACGCAGCTTCTCCACCAGGGCATGGCGGTACTTCGGCACCCTCCCCCCTTCGGCAGACTGCAGCGCCAGCTGCTTGAAGCGGAGGGAATCGAGGGCCCGCACCACGTCGGCCTCCTCCAGGGCGAGCACCGGCTCCCGGTTGGACTTCTGGTTACAGGCATTGGTCAGGGCATTGAGAGAGAGGGGATAGTATTCCGGCGTGGTCAGCTCCTTTTCCACAAGGCAACCGAGCACCCGCACCTCCACGTCGTTGAGGATCGTTTCCACGGGGAACTCCTTTCGGGGTTGGATGATACCAGAAGGGGACCAGTATACCAATTTTTGCCGGGCGATGCATGGCTTTAATGCAAGGGGTGGCACCGAAAAACCCGCGAAAATATGGCAACCATTTTGCTTGTTCAACCACGCACTCCGGGAACAGGGACAAACCGGCCCGGTGCCGTGCCGCACGATGCGCGCCGGAAGGCCCCGACCTGCGGTTCAGGGAGAATGCGTCTGCCGCTTGCAAGTTTCGCCATTTTGCGGTTTAATGGTGCGGCTCGACGCAGAAAGCACCGACGGGACACCTTGGATCATTCCTGTTCCTGCCGGGAATCCCACAGGGGATGTTTTTTCTTGCCGCATCAGCCGAGAGAGGAGCCACCGATGTCTTTCACCGGAGACCTGGAACACCTGCCGATTGTCGACGTGATACAACTCCTGCATGCGACGAGAAAATCCGGCGTGCTGAATGTCCAGAGCCGCAAGGGAGAGAGCCAGCTGGTCTTCAAGGACGGCTACATCGTCAGCGCCAACCATCTCAACAGCAGCATCCGCCTCGGCGAAATCCTCATCAGCCTCAACGTCATCACCCCCGAAACCCTTGACCAGACCCTTCAGCAGCAACAGCAGGCCGGCGACGACCGCAAACCCCTGATTGTCATGCTGCTGGAAGCGGGGCTCGTAAAGGAGGAAGACGCCTACAAGGGGCTGGAACTTCTCATCGAACTGACCATCGTCGAGATGCTGACCTGGAAGCGGGGCTCCTTCAGCCTGGATGTGATGAGCCAGACGACCCCCGACGATTACCGGTACTACCCGGGGAAGATGGGGATGGAAGTCAACGTCGATACCCAGAGTATCCTGATGGACGCCCTTCGCATCTATGACGAGAAGATGCGTGACGGCGAACTGGAAGACGAGTCCCCCGAAGACGAGCCCCCTGCAGCACGGGATCTGCCGGGGGGTGCCCCGTCGTCCCTTCTTTCCGCTGACGATCTGGGACTGGGCGACCTGGACAAGCTGGAACGAAAAATTCCCGCGGTCTTCACGAGCCTTGACGACCGGTCCTCGGAGAGCGGCGGAACAGAGGATATGCCGGCCGAAACCGCGTCGGGCCTGGCCCAGCATGAGGGGGAAGAACTCCTGGCGTTCCTCGACAAGCCGGTGCGTTTCTGGGCGGAATCGGCCCCCACGGGGGGTCCGGTACCGTCCGTCATTCTCTTTACCGCCGACGAGATCCTTTCCTACTGCATCACGACGGTCTGCAAGCAGGAAGGGATCCATGTCTTCGCCAGCAGCGATGAACAGGATCTGGAGCACATCATCGACCAGTTCCTCTCGAAACGGAGAACCCCGATCCTCGTGCTCGACCGGCCGGGAAAACCTGACGGCCTGCCCGAGGAAAAAATTCTCCCCCTCCGGCAGCAGCTCCGGAAACAATTCCCCGGCGTCGCCATTATCCAGCTCACCTCCCCCCTCGACTACCCTTTTTCAATGCAGGCATACAAAGATGGTGTCAGGGGAATTATTCCCGCCCCTTCCCTGAAGGAGCGGAGGAATTCCTTCGTTCCGGACATGAAAAGCTTTCTGGAAGCCTTGCTGGAGTTCCTGTGCGGGTATATCCCCTCCCCGGCTGACCACCTCGTCGGCCGGCTCAGGACAAGCGTATCGGCTCTGCGGGGGATGAAGGAGGCACCGGATATCGCCTTCGCCCTCCTCCAGTTCATCGCTGATTCCTTCGAGCGGTCCCTCACCCTGATCGTCCGAGAGAAGGAACTGATCGCCGAAAAATCCTTCGGGATCAAAGGGGAAAAAGGACGTGGAGCAGCCCCCCCCCTCGGCTTCCGGATATCCCTTGCCCCCCCTTCCCAGTTCCGAACCGTTGTCGAAGAGGGTTCCGTCTATTTCGGGGAGACCACCGACCCGGTGGTCCGGGAACAGCTGTTCACTGCCATCGGGGCTCCGGCCCGTTCCACCATGCTCCTGCTCCCCCTGAGAAGCTTCGGCAAAACCATCGCCATCGTCTACGGCGACTTTGGACGAAACGAGGTCCCGGACGTCCCCGTCGACATGCTGGAAGTCCTGGCGAATTACGCGGGGCGGGCACTGGAATACGCCGTGGCCCGGAAAAAACGGGAAACCCCGGCCCCCTAGAGAATTGCAGACCGACATCACGAACATGCCATAGCGAGGAAAATTCCATGGACCTGAAAACATTGCAGCAGATACTGGAAATCGCCTTTGAAAAGAGGGTGTCGGACGTGCACTTCGAAGTCGACAACCCCCCCTTTTTCCGGGCCCGCGGCCAGCTGGTCCGCTCCAAGCTCCCCAACCTGACACCCCAGGACACCGTTTTCATAGCCCAGACCATCATCGAGCACAACAACCGCAAGGTACCGGCAGACATCAAGGAGCTCGATTCTTCCTACTCCCTTCCCAACGGGGGGAGGTTCAGGGTCAGCATCTTCCGCCAGCGGGGGAACGTGGGGATCGTCATGCGGGTGATCCCCCCCCGCGTGAGCACCTTCCAGGAACTGAACCTTCCGCCGGTGCTGTCGGAAATCGTCAAGGCTCCCAACGGGCTCATCCTCGTCACCGGCCCGACCGGCAACGGCAAGTCCACCACCCTGGCCGCCATGCTCCGCTATCTGAACGAGAACTTCAGCTTCAACATCATCACCATCGAAGACCCCATCGAGTTCCTCTTCACGTCGGACAAGAGCTGCATCATCCAGCGGGAGGTGGGAATCGACACCGAGAATTTCTCCGCCGCCCTGCGGGCCGCGCTCCGCATGGACCCGGACGTCATCATGGTGGGGGAGATGCGGGACCTGGAGACCATCGACTCCTGCATCAAGGCTGCGGAGACCGGCCACCTGGTCTTTTCCACCCTCCACACCCAGAGCGCCGGCTCCACCATCAACCGGCTCCTCGGCAATTTCCCCCCCGAAGCCCAGGAAGTCATCCGCCAGCGGCTTGCGGACATCCTGGTCGCCACCGTCTCCCTGCGCCTCATAAAAGACAAGACCGGCGAGCGGATCGTCCCGGTGGTGGAGGTAATGCGCTCCACGACGACCATCCAGGCGTGCATCCGGGAAGGGCGGCTCGACGAGCTGGACCGGCACATCGAGAACGGCCGGTCCCAGTACCAGATGCAGTCACTGGATCAGCATCTTGTCCAGCTCTGCCAGCAGGACATCATAACCTTCGAGCAGGCGAAACGGATCACCCGGTCCATGGACCTGGAGCGAAAACTCACCTTCGAAAACGAGTAATCCGGCAAAAGCAGGTGCAGGTCAACATGAAAAAGGGGCGGAGCGCTTTTCACCAAGCGCCTCGCCCCTTTTATTCTTGTCATTCCTTCAGCTGCTACTCTCTTCTCCGCTCCCGCCCGTTCATGGGCCCGGACCGCTGACCACCCGCACCGGTTCGAAGCAGTTGCTGAAACGGGGCTCCGGCGAAGTGCAGAGAGCCCCTTCGAGAGAGACCTTCTGCCCCTGGTACCTCTTTCGCAGCTCGTCAAGCAGGGGGCCAAGGAGGAGGTAGTCCTTCCCTCTCACCCCACCGGCCGTCGTCAGGACCAGCCGGGTGAACGGTTCGTTTCCCACCACCCGTACCGTCCCGGTGAGGGTCGTGGCACCCGGTTTTCTCACCCCCATGGCACACCCCTGGGTGGCGAGGAGCAGAAGCAACAGCCCGCTTAACGGACCGAACAACCGTTTTGTCATCATCGATTCCTCCTCAAAACTGCGGCCTTATTCCCTGGGCACTGAGCCCCTTGGTCCGGTCCCGGAGGCTCGGCCCGATATCGACCCGCTGGGGCTTGCCACCCATCGCCGCCCTTGCCAGGACGTACGGGCTGGCATTCGCCGCCGCCAGCACCTGCGCCGGCGACATGTCGGCCCGGACCACCGTACTGCCGCTCGTCGCGGACCCCGCAGGGTTCTGGACGACCAGGTATCCCGTGCCGGTAAAGCTGTAGATGGTTCCCGAGGTCATGTCGAAGGTCGCGGCACTGCTCCCCGCGTCGACAAAGGCCCCCTTCTCGGTGACAGCCGTCGGCGTCCAGGTGATGGAACCGGCCGGCGGAGTGACCGGCGTGTAGCTGTAGAATCCGAGACTCCACGGATCGAGGGGCTGGAGGGTGGTGGCATTCTGCCGGGAGGCGGGGAAAAGCCCCGGGATGGGCATGCCGTCATAGGTCCCGGGCCAGGTGTTGATGGAGGTATAGGACCACTCGGGATGTCCCGCCGGGACCGGGACGGTGGTGCCGTTCCCGTAATAGTTCGCCATGGCCCAGTCCCGGAACGTGCCGGTGAAATCCTTGGGATAGGCGGCCGCCGTAAGAGCGCTATTGACCGAGGCGATGCCGGTCAGGCCGTTATGAAGCATCCGGAAGAAGATATCGCTTCCGACCCGGTCCTTGTAGTACTGGGCCCACATGTAGACTACCCCGTAATCCACGAAGGAATCGTTCCAGCCGGTCAGCGAATCGGAGGGGGCGTGCTGGAAGGTGTTCACCGCCTCGTAGTCGGCCCCGTAGCCGCAGTAGGCCGGGGCCACCATCCCCATGGCCTCGTCCAGCCAGGTATCGTCGTTCACCCCCCGCAGACGATTTTTCTGTTCCCAGTGGATCATGTGCTGGAATTCGTGGGCGAGGGTCCGGAAAAAATCGGTGCTCCCCGGCACGAAGTTCGTCCCCAGGGCCGGGTTGACATTCATGTAGAACATCTCTTTCTGGTTCGAATTTGCATGGGCAAGCTCGTTAGCCGGGTCGAAGAACCCGGCGATGAAGCTCGGGGCTGCAGGAAGGTTGAAGCCGTCCCTGATGTTGAGAAGGAGGATGAATATCTTCGGGTCGTTGTCCACCCCCGGATTCGGCTCGCTGCCAAACGCGGCGATTTCGCTGGTATAGATGTTGTTGTCGAACTGGTTCACCATCTCGCTGATGGCCGCCGGAGCGACAGCCTGCCCTTGCTCCAGGTAGACGTAGCAGTGAGCCCCTTCCGCCACCTTGTTCGCCGTAACCTGGTAGTAGCTGTTGCTGGTGAAATCCACGGCCCAGAACTGGGTTCCCGTTGATGGTGCAGGTGGTTGTATGACGCCCGTCGCGCCACCACCCCCCCCGCCCCCGCAACCGGCCAGAACGGCGAGCCCCCACAGAATCACTATCAGTCGCTTCATATTCCCCTCTTTCCCCCTATGCTACCGGATATCCGTGGTCCCCACTCTTCGCCCACGACAGGCAGTATCGGTTGACAGTATACCAACCTTGACCATGCAATGCATCAGGTTTTCCTCTCCCGCCATCAGCGCGGGGAAACAAATGGTAGAGAAATTTAACTGGACTGCCGGCCGCTTTTCCACGTACTCTAGGCAAGGCAGAAATTTCACGTGGTTAAGTATATCAGAGAAAGGTACGGGCATGGCACAGGCACAGAAGGGCGACAACGTAAAATTCGATTACACCGGCACGCTGGAGGACGGCACCGTCTTCGATTCAACGCTGGAAAGCGACGACTGCGGGCATGAAGATTGCGACACCGATGCGTGCGAGGATGAAGGATGCGGCTGCGGTTGCGAAAGCGGGCCGATGGAGCTGACCATCGGTAGCGGGGAGTTTTTCTCCCAGATCGAGGATGCGCTGGTGGGAATGGCCCCCGGCGACAAGAAATCGGTGACCATCGCCGCCGAAGACGCTTTCGGCGACTACGACGAGACAAAGGTGTTCACGGTCCCGCGAAGCGATGTCCCCGCGGACCTCAACCCGGAAATCGGCGATCAGCTCGTGCTTGCCAACGACGAAGACGAGGAGATCGGCGTGACCGTGACCGGGGTAAGCGAAGAGAGCATCACCTTCGACGCCAATCACCCTTTGGCGGGTGAGAACCTCACCTTCCACCTGGAACTGGTGGAGATCCTCTAGACACCATGGGGAATGAAGCACCGCAGCAATCCGCCCCGGCCGCCGTGAAACCGGCACACCTCCCTTGGCGGCCGGGGGAGCCCCCCCTCATGCTCGCCCCCATGCAAGGCCTCACCAACCGGGCCATGCGTGCCCTTTTCATTGACTGGGTGCGCCCCGACACGGTTTTTACCGAGTTCATGCGGGTCAATCCCGCGGCAGCCAGGAAGCGCCTCTCCGCAGGGGACCTGCGGGAGATCGCCCCGGCTGAAGGGGGAGTTCCCCTGGTCGTCCAGCTGATCGGCCACGGAACGGAGGCGCTGGTATCGGCTGCCCGGGCGGCCCAGGCCGCCGGTGCCGTGCACCTGAACCTCAATCTGGGATGTCCCTACGGAAGAATGACCAGCGGCCTCACCGGGGGAGGAATCCTCCGCCGCCCCGCGGAACTGGAAGAGATCATCCCTTCCCTGCGCCGTGCAGTTTCCGGCACCTTCTCCGTCAAGCTCCGCGCCGGTTACGACGATCATCGCCAGGTCTTTTCCCTCCTCCCCCTCTTCGAGGCGGCCGGGGTCGATTATCTCGTGCTTCACCCCCGTACCGTGGTCCAGGAATACGAAGGGTTGGCTGACCACGCCGTGACCGCCGACGTCGTACGCCAGACCCGGCTGCCGGTCATCGCCAACGGCGACATCCGGAGCGCTGCAGACGGCATGCGCGTTTTGCGGGAAACGGGAGCCGCCGGGCTGATGCTCGGCCGGGGTGCCATCGCCGACCCCCTGCTGTTCCAAAGGCTACGGGGACTGTCGGCGGCGGAGCCGAACCGGCAGGAGCGGGCGGCGGCGCTGCAACGCTACCTGCAGGACCTGCTGGACCGTTACCGTGACCTGTTCTGCGGCGAGACCCAGGTCCTGAACAAGGTCAAGGGGGTTCTCGCCACCATGGACGATCCCTCTTTCGCGCGGGAGGTCAAACAGCTCCGGAAGGCCGGCACCATCCGGGTCTTTACGGCCATTCTCGACGGTCTGGAGTGAACCGATGGACAGCGTGCCCCAACCGGACCACCGGGCGCTTCTCGAACTTGCCCGCCAGCGGATGCCCTTCGGCAGATACGAAGGCCGACTCCTGATCGACCTCCCCGAGCCCTATGTCGTCTGGTTCTCCCGGCAGGGATTTCCCGACGGGAAGCTCGGCGACATGCTCCGGGCAGTTTACGAAATCAAGGTCAACGGGCTGGAATTCCTGTTCGACCCATTGCGTCACCACCCCTGACAGTTGTTCCCGCATCAATTCCGGGGTATGATCTCAGGCACCACGTCGGCCGGAGGAGCAGTAAAACCGGCGGCACAGAAGGAGGAAACATCCATGCAGGAATTTCTCAAATACCTGGCGTTGTTGATGGCACTGATGGTCTGTTATCAGCTTTACGCCTTCTCCGTTTCCCGCATCGGCAAGGAAAAACAGGAACAATGCCAGTCGCTGGGAATCGTGTTCATGTCGATCGGCATCGTCAGCCTCATGTTCCGCACCATCCCGACATTCATGGGGGGGCTCGTCCTCATCATGCTCGGATTCCGCCTCATCGCCCAGGGGCTCGACCGGTTGAACAAGACAACGTTCATCGACCAGTACGAAGAAGACAAGGAAGCGGAGTAGCCCGTTACCCCTGCTTCCCAATCCTCAACGCTAACGGGCACAGGCGAGGGTTCGGCCCGGAATCACCTGCGTTTGTCGAGGGAGCGCCGCCAGAGGCGGGCATAGATGGCAAGATTGATGAGGAAGGCCACCAGGCCGAAAACGAGCTGGGAATCACGGGTAAGGCCAAGAGGGTAGAGAAGAGGCTCCAGGTACCGTTCGATAAATGTCCCGCCGTAGCTCGCCACTCCTCCCAGCCGCCGGAACCGGTTTTCCAGGAAGGTGAGGGGGCAGACCCACCCCCCCAGTTCGATCATGACCCCCCAGACGGCAGCCGGCAGGTGAAGCCACGCCAGGCGCTGCCAGCGCAGCACTGCAATCCCACCGAACAGCACGAAGAGCACGAACAGGGCGTGGAGGAGAACCGTCATGTCTGCAAGGATAAGGTAGGGCATGGGTTTTCACCGTCGCCGAACGGAAGGGTCTGACGGCAGGAAGGACACCCCTTTCCCTCGGAGATCAGGCACCAACAAGTTCCGGAAGCTGATAGACCGTGTCGAGCCGCCAGCGGGCGGCACCGAAATCTCCCCCCTCGTTGAGAGAGCCGGGAATGGCCGCCACCGCCAGTCCCGCCCGCGCGGCCGCGGTCACCCCCCGCTCCGAATCCTCCACCGCCAGGCAGTCGCCGGGCAAAAGGCCGGCACGGGCGCAGGCGGTCAGGTACGGTTCCGGGTCGGGCTTGGAACTGCCATAGTCCTCGCGGGTGAGGACGAAATCGAAAAATCCGAGAAGTCCGCTCCTGTGGTGCATCCGCAGGAAATTATCCCGGCGGCAGCTGGTGACGATCGCCATGGGTAGCCGCCCGTGGAGCCTCGCCAGAATCTCCGGCACCCCCGGAATCACCTCCGCCTCCGCCGTCAGGAGCTCCCGGTAGCGGATGTCCCGCCACCCCCGCACCTCCGCCTCACCACCGGGAGCAAGCTGCAGCACGCTCTCCCCCCGCCGGAGCGATATCTCACGGAACGTATCGAGGGTCAGCTCCACCCCCGCCCGGGCCAGCGCTTCCGCATTGGCGCGGTAGTAAAGTTGCTCCGTCTCCATCAGTACGCCGTCATTGTCCCAGAATATGGCCTTGAACATAGTGCCCCATCTTAGCACATACCGGATCGTTTGTGTGCCGGCATCTGCAACCCGGAGGGTCGCAGGTCTACCGGCTGAAGAGGAGCAGGGTCAGCAGGAGGGGAAAGAGGTTGAGGGATGAAAAGATGACCGTTTCGGAGCGGACAAGGGAGACGATACCGAGGGCGAGCGGCAGGAGGGGAAACCAGACGGTGCCGGGATTCCCGATGACGCCGAATGCCGGCAGGAGCAGCGTACCGGCAACCAGGGCGGCAAGCCAGAGACGGCAGATACCGGCGGGAAAGGAATCACCCGATCGCAAGCGGAGGAGCGGGATGCCGGCCCGCCGGTAGTCGTCGGCATGACGCAACTGGAGGAACCAGAAGTGGGGAATCTGCCAGAGGTAGAGGAGACCAGCGAGAAGCACCACGGGATAATCGACCGGCGACCCGCCGGCGCTGCACCAGCCGATGACCGGCGGGATGGCGCCGCAGACGGCACCGGCCGCCAGGGCCAACGAGGTGCGCCGTTTGAGAGGGGTGTACAGGACAAGATACCATGCGAGGGCAGCACCACCCAGCAATGCCGGCAGCCAGCGACCCGCCAGTACGAGCACCAGCGAGCCAGCCAGCAGAAGGGTGCAGCCGGCGACTGTGGCACCCGTCAGCGTCAGCTTCCCTGCCGGAAGAGGGCGGAGCCGGGTCCTCTCCATGAGCCGGTCGATGTCCCGCTCCAGAACCTGGTTGAGCGCCGACCCCGCCGCAGCCAGGAGCACCACGCCGGCAAAGAGCGCACCCAGTCGCACCGAGTCAATCTCCCCCGGGAAAAGGAGATATCCCCCCACCGCCGTAACACCGTTCAGAAGCGCAAGCCGCGGCCGGAACAGAGCCCCTCTCATTTTGCCCTCTTCAGGAACTCGACTATCGCCCTCACCTCGTCGCGGGACAGGTCCGGGAAGGGGGGCATGACCGGCTGGTACCCCTTCACCACGTCGGCGCCCGGATCGAGGATCGAGTGCTGCAGGTACTCCTCGTCCACCGTGATGACCCGCTCGGCGCCTCCCGTCAGGACCGTCACGCTCCGCCCGAAAAGCCCCTTGAAGGTCGGTCCCACCTTGGTCGACCCGTCGAGGGAATGGCAGCCGAGACAACCATGTTTTTCCAGAAGCGCCTTCCCCGCATCCCCCCCGGCTTTCTCCTCCTCCTGCAGCCATGCCGTGAACGCGGCCTCGGGGATCGCCTCGACCGTGGTGATCATTGCCGAATGGCCTTCACCGCAGTACACGGAGCAGAACAGGTCATAGGAACCTGCCCTGGTCGCCACGAACCAAGCGTGGTTGTTCTTCATCCCCGGCACCACGTCCCGCTTGACCCGGAAGGCGGGAAGGTAGAAGCCGTGCAGCACGTCCCCGGAAACCAGGTTCACGAGCACCGGTTTCCCAACCGGGACATACAGCCTGGGACTGGTCCTGCCGTTGGCGTAGGTAAAGCTCCAGGACCACATCCGGGCCGTGGCCGTTACCTGCAGCGCGTCCCGGGGTACGTTGCGAAGCGCCAGGTACCCGGCCCAGCCGTAGTAGAACATCGCCATGACGAGAATGGTGGGAAGGGCGGTCCAGAGAATCTCCAGCCAGATGCTGCTTTCCGCGCGGGAGGTCGGCTCCGGCGCGCGGGAACGGTGATAGCGGACGACGAACCCCACCATGGTCGCGGTGATGCCTACGAGCAGCAGAAGGCTGACCCCGAAGATGAACATGAATACCGGGTCCACCGCCCGGTTTGTGGTGATCAGGTTTGGGTCCACGACAGGTCCTTACCGGTAGAGCACATCGAAAAAAGTCAGGCCGATAAAACAGGCCAGAGTAACTAGGGTCACGAACAACAGTCCGCGCAGGAGTCTCCCTTCATAGCGCATGTGCATGAAAAAGGCGATCACCAGCCCCCCCTTGAGGGCGGCGATGGCGAGGGAACCCCAGACATGGCCGATGCCCAGGCTGTGCCGGGAAACCCAGACCGTGAGGGCCGTCAGGGCCATGAGCCCGAGCCAGACCGCCGTCAGTGTTCTGTAGCCGATGACATGCGTAGTAGTGTTCATTGCTTCTCCAAGAACCCCCTATCCCAAGGCTGCGGATTTTGCGCCAGATCGTCGCACCCGGAGGAGAGACTGCAGAGGCGTAGCAGCGCTACGCCACACAAAGGAGCGACGAGGACGGCGGCGAGATGGCGTATAAGTCGCAGCCCCTACAGGACCAGGTAGTAGAGGGGGAAGATGAAAATCCAGACCAAGTCCACCAGGTGCCAGTAGAGGGCGCCGTTCTCGAGCCATATATAATCGCCGGCGTGGATACTCCCCCGCCCGACCCGCACCGCCACCACCGCCAGCAGTATCCCCCCTATCAGGACGTGCAGGCCGTGGAGGCCGGTGGTGAGATAGTAAAGACTGTAGAAGACCGACTCCCCGGCCGGACCCGCCACCAGCCGGGGAGAGCCGGGATAGATGCCGCGGCCGATCTCGGTGCCCCACTCCAGGTACTTGTCGACCAGGAAGAAGGCGGCGCAGACGACCGTCCCCCCCACGAGGACAAAGGCCAGGCGATGGTCGTCCCGCTTGACGGCGGTGACCGCCATGGCCACCAGCAGGCTGCTGGTAATGAGAATCACCGTGTTGACCGTTCCGAACACCAGGTGCATCTCCCTCCCCGCCGCGGCAAACTCGTGGGGATACCGGGAGAGGTAGACGGCGTAGAGTAGAAACAGCCCGCCGAAGAGGAGCAGTTCGGTGAAGAGGAAGAGCCACATGCCGAGCTTGGCACCGGCGTAGTCTTTGTGTGTCGGCTGGCTCACGGTATCCCCGCCCCCCTGAAATCGTACGGCCCGTGGGTCACCACCGGCTCCTTTGCAAAGTTCTCCGTGGGAGGCGGGGTCGGGATTGACCATTCCAGGGTCGCTCCCCCCCAGGGATTGTTACCGACCGGCTCTCCGCTCCGCAGTCCGCGGAACAGGTTCACGAGGAGTATCGCCAGCCCGACGGCAAGTATCCAGCTTCCCATGGTGGAGACGAAATTGAGACGGGCGAACTCGGGGAGGTAGTCGTAGTAGCGCCGTGGCATCCCTTCCATCCCGAGTACCATCATGGTGAAGTAGAGGATGTTGAAGCCGACGAACATGAGCCCCCAGCCGAGGATCGCCGGTTTCTCCGCATACCGGCGGCCGTAGAACTTGGGAAGCCAGTAGTGCATGGCGCCGAAGAAGGCGAAGCCGGAGCCGCCGAAGATGACGTAGTGGAAATGCCCCACCACGAAATGGGTGTCGTGGACATGGATGTCGGTGGCTGCCGCTCCGAGGATGAGCCCGGTCAGTCCTCCGATGGAGAAGAGGAGGATGAAGGAGAGGGCGAAGAGCATGGGGGCCTCCAGGGAGATGGAGCCCCGGTAGAGGGTGGAGACCCAGTTGAAGACCTTGATGGCCGACGGGATGGCGACGACGAAGGTGAGGAAGGAGAAGACCAGGATGGCGGTATCGCTCATGCCGCTGGTAAACATGTGATGCCCCCAGACCAGCGAGCCGGCGGCGGCGATGGCGAGGCTGGAGAAGGCGATCATCCTGTAGCCGAAGATCGGCTTGCGGGAGAAGACCGGGATGATTTCCGTAACCACCCCCATGGCCGGCAGGATCATGATGTAGACCGCCGGGTGGGAGTAGATCCAGAAGAGGTGCTGGTACATGAGGGGGTCGCCACCCCGCGCCGGGTCGAACAGGCCGGTGCCGAGAAGCCGTTCGGCGATGATGAGCACCAGCGTGATCCCCAAGATGGGGGTCGCCAGGATCTGCACCCAGGCGGTGGCATAGAGGGACCAGACGAAGAGCGGCAGCCGCCCCCAGGTCATTCCCTCGGCCCGCAGGCGATGGATGGTCGTAACGAAGTTGACGCCGGTCAGGATGGAGGAAAACCCGACGATGAAGACGCCGAAGACCGCCAGGGAGACGTTGGTGCCGGTCCGCTCGCTGAAGGGGAGGTAAAAGGTCCAGCCGGTGTCGGGGGGGCCGCCGCCGGTGAAAAGCGACGTGAGGATGATCGCCGCACCGGCGATGTAGAGCCACCAGGAGAAGAGGTTCAGGCGGGGGAAGGCCACGTCCCTGCTACCTATCTGGATCGGCATGACCAGGTTGCCGAAGGAACCCTGGAAGCCGGGGATGATGAAGAGGAAGACCATCACCACCCCATGGACGGTGAAGAGGGCATTGTAGGTCTGGGGCCCCATGATGGTCCGCCCCGGCGCCATCAGTTCGATCCGGATGAGCAGGCCGAGCAGCACGCCGACAAGAAAGAAGCCGAACACCGACCAGAAATAGAGCAGGCCGATCCGCTTGTGATCGGTGGAGAATATCCAGGAGGCGATGCCGGTTTTGCCCGTATCGATCCAGAACCCCCCCTTGCCGGCAGGAAGCATGTTTTCGGCAGGATTCATCGTCACTCCAAATTAAACCCGGATAACAGCGGATCAATCCCGGTTAAAAATCCGCGTTTATCCGCTTTTTCAGATATGATCCGTGTTCTATTGCCTTCCGTTTTTTCGGCCGGTCAGGAGCAGAAACGCCAGGAAGCCCCCCGTGCAGAGGATGACGACCGTGGCACTCACCCGCAGCAGGTTGAAGACGTAGGTTTTTCCTTCCGGGTCGAAGGTGAAGCAGTAGCCGACCACCTTGCGGATGGTCGTCCCCACCTTTCCTTCCCGGGCCTCCAGCAGTGCCAGGGTCAGGTCCTTGGGAAGAAAGGTCGTCCCGTACAGGTAACGGACAATAGTCCCGTCCGGGGCAACGACCATGCTCGCCACCGGGTGGATGAAGTCCCGCCCCTTCCGCTGGAAGCGGTAGCCGGCGGCTGCGGTCAGGCGGCGGACACTTTCGGCATCGCCGGTGAGAAAGCGCCACCCCTCCTCGGGAAAGGGGGCGTTCATGGAGGTCAGGTACATCCGCTTGTATTTCGCCGCCAGCTCCGGGGTCTCGGTCTCGTCGAAACTGACGGAGATGACCCGGTATTCCTCTCCCGGCTTCCGCTTCACCCCGGGTAGGGCGCTGGCCAGCCCCTGCTGGAGGAAATTGCAGACGTTGGTGCAGCTGTAGTAGACGGGAAGGATGACGGTCGGGACGGTCACCAGGTCCCCCAGGCGGACCGGCTTGCCGGTTTCGTCCCGAAAGGTGAGGTCAAGGGGGATCTTTTCCCCCAACCGTTCGGTGAGGCCGACCTTTGCCCCGTCATCCGGGCCGGAAACCATGCCGGCGTGGTCGTGCCCGCTGAACGGGTCCTCCGTGTGGGCCGCCGCGAGAACAGGCAGAAAAGCGCAGAGCACCAGCAGTGACGCCAGGAACGTGCGTGCGACGTGCCATCCTGTTCCGCACTGCCGTCCCATCGGTCAGGCCAGGTTGAAATTGTTCTGGTAGGCCACCAGCGTATTGATCATCAGGGCGGTGACGGTCATCCGGCCTACCCCGCCAGGGACCGGCGTTATCCAGGAGCACTTGGGTGCCACCTGGTCGAAGGCCACGTCCCCCACGATCTTGCCGTTCTCCAGCCGGTTGATCCCGACGTCGATAAGGACGACCCCCTCCTTCACCATGTCCTCGGTGACGAAACCGGGTATCCCCACCGCCACGATCACGATGTCACCCCGGCGCGTCTCGTCCAGGAGCAGTTCCCGGGGGGTCTCGATGTGGGTCAGGGTGACGGTGGCGTTGCCGATGTCGAAATCGTTGGAGAGCATGATGGAGATCGGCTTGCCGACGATGTTGGACCTGCCGATGACCACGCAGTGCTTCCCCTTTATCGGCACTTCGTAGAACTGGAGCAGCTTGCAGATGCCGTAGGCGGTCGCCGGCCGGAACGCCTTCTGCCCCAGGGTCATTCGGCCGAAATTGGTGGGGTGGAAGCCGTCGATGTCCTTGTCGGGAGATATGGCGTTGATGATGTGCTGCTGGTTGATGTGCTTGGGGAGGGGGAGCTGGACGATCACCCCGTCCGTGGTCTGGTCCTCGTTGATCTCCTGGATCTTCGCCAGCAGTTCCGCCTCCTTCACCGTTTCCGGGAAACGGATCAGGTTGCTGTCGAAGCCTGCCAGGGTGCTGGTGGTGATCTTCGACTTGACGTACGACTCGCTCGGGGCGTGCTTCCCCACCAGGATAATGGTCATGTGGGGCTTGCGCAGACCGGAATCCACGTATCCCGCAACCTTCTTGGCTATGTCGGCGATCAGGCTCTCCGCGCATTTCTTTCCATCCAACAGGTTCATGATGTGCTGTCCTTTCTTCAGTAACTGGATGTTCCGTGAAGCGCAGGCGCCCGAGCTCCATCCACGCTAAATCACCTTTCACCCCAAAGCGGTAATTGAACACGGAAAAAGCGGATACCATCTGATAAAGGCGGATAAACCCCGGATTTCAGCGTTCACCCGAAAGGTTCGCTATGGTTGTAGACTTCATCCGCAGTTATCCTGATTTTTCCGACTTTTCCGTGTTCCTAATGCTTTTTCAGTTTCTTTTCTATCACAAAACGAAGGGGGCCACAACAGCCCCCTTCGGTGTATACCGCACGTCCCGGGAAATGACCCGCTACGGGTTCTGCACCACCACCATCTGGGCCGGCATGGGAGGCGGAAAACCGGCGGCCGCGAGGCTTTCGCGGATGGTGCGGTTGCCGTCGAAATAGACCTGCCAGTAGTGGTCGTTATGGCAGTAGGGGCGTACGGCCAGCACCGGCCCCACCAGGGTGAAGTCGAGGATTTCCACCTCCACCGCCGGCTGCGGCAGCACGTTGGGAACCGCCGCCAGCTTCTCCCGCAGAAGCTGCATGGCGGCGACATGGTCGGCGCCGCCGGCCAGCTGACACTTCAGCTCGACCCGGCGGAAATCGTTGGCGGTAAAGTTCTGGATGGTATCGCCGAAGATCTTGGCGTTCCCCACCAGGGTCATTACGTTGTCCGGCGTATTGATGGTGGTGACGAAGAGGCCGATCTCCTTTATGGTACCGGTCACCCCGGCCGCCGTCACGAAATCCCCCACCTTGAAGGGGTGCAGCACGACAAGGAAGATGCCGGCCGCCAGGTTGGAAAGGAGTCCTCCCCAGGCGGCGCCGATGGCGATGCCGATGCCGGCCACCAGCGCGGCGAAGGTCGTGGTCTGGATGCCGCAGTAGCCGAGGATGGCCACCACCAGGATGATGTTGAGGGTCACCGCGACGAAGTTGCCGATGTAGCGCATCAGGGTGGGATCGACCTTCTGCTTTTCCAGCACCCCGTTCAGCATCCGCCCCACCAGCCCGATCAGCCAGCGGCCGACGATCCAGAACAGGATGACGGCGAGCAGCTTGGTTCCCAGTTCCGTCAGGTAGGTTGCGGCGATCTGCTGGTACTGTCCCATCGTTTCCATGGCTTCCTCCTTGGTTCGGGAGCCTCCCGCGGCTGACAACACAGAAAGCGGAACACCCCCCTTTCCTGAAATATCATCATTGCAAGTTTAGCCGAACTTGCGGCGTTTCCAAGAAGGAAAGACGACACGGGGAATGTTTAAGCGAGGGGGAAAAGGCCCTGCTGCTTAACGGGACGGGATTCTCAGAAAAAGCGGGCCAGCAGATAGATCCCGACCATGCCCACCCCAAAGGCGAGCTTGGCGGCCATTCCCAGCGCCATGCCGAGGGAGGCCCCCAGCCCGGACCAACCCGCCGCATGCAGGCTCCGCTGGAGCGAAAGTTCACCTATGACCGCCCCGGCGAAGGGGCCGAGCAGAATCCCCGGAATGCCGAAAAATATACCGACTATCCCTCCCAGCAGGGCGCCGGTCATCGCCCGGCCTGACGCGCCGAAGCGTTTCGCGCCGATGGCCGATGCGGCAAATTCCACCAGGTAGGTCAGGACCACCATGACGGCAAGGATAGCCAGCGTCCCCGGACCAACGTAGACAAAATCCTCGGCCCAGGCAGCCAACAACAGCCCCACGAAGAGGAGTGGCGCACCCGGCAGTGCCGGCAGCACCAGCCCGACCAGTCCGAGCAGGGTCAATACACCCGCCCCTGTCCACAACAAAACGGTAACGTCCATCGCTCTCCTCCCTCTTCTCCGCATACCAGAAAACAGCGTAACGGGCTCTTCGGGCAAATGCAACCGCAACCTTCACCCTTCCCGGGAACGGGTCCGGACAGAGTTGACATCAACGGTCGACCAATTAGAATTATGGGACACGGTACCCGGTGTGTTCGCCACGCAGGATTGGTCATCTCCTTCTTTTCGATCAAGGCCTCCTGGGGCAAAGACACCCATAATCAGGTGCATTGGCACGGTGCGTTTGTCGACGCATCAACTCATGACAGGAGGAAACAGATGAACCTGAGAATTGCAGCACTCGTGACGCTTGCCACATTTACCCTGGGGATAGCCAGCTGTGCAACCGTTCCGGAAGGTCATGAGGGAGCGGCAAAAGGAGCCGGCATCGGCGCGGCGACAGGCGCACTGGCAGGGGCACTGCTGGCGGGCGAAGGATCCCGGACCAAGGGAGCGCTCCTCGGAGGCCTCGCCGGGGCGCTGGTGGGGGGTGTGGTCGGCAATTACACCGTCGACAAGAAGAAAACCGCCGCCGAGACGGCAAACAAGTACGGCTACCAGCCGTCGGCGGGGATCATGACGAGGATCGAGAACTCCTCCGCAACCCCCGCCACCGTGAAGCCAGGTGACAAGGTCGACCTGATGGCCACCTACGCGGTGATGTCACCCACACCCACCACCCCGGTTGCCATAACCGAATCCCACGAAATCAGGCTGAACAACGAGCTGGTGGGAAATCCGGCGGTGAATGTCTCCCATCCCGCCGGCACTTACACCTCGACCATTCCGCTCTTCCTCCCCCAGGATGCAAAAAAGGGGATCTACAAGGTAACCACCACCATCAGCACCGCCAGCGGCAAGGACTCCCGGGAGACGTCGTTCACCGTCCAGTGACCTGAAACGGGAAGACACGAAGAAACGGCGGCCGATGGCCGCCGTTTCTGTTCATGCCCTGAAATTCCCCGTTTCGCCCCTCTCAGGGGGTCCAGTTTATCACCCGGTTCCTGAAATCAACATGGTAATGGAGCCCCCGGAGGAAATCCATCCCCAGCAGGCCGTCATAGGGGACCCGCGGGTTCCCGTTGCCGATGATGGCCACGTTCATCTTCGTCCTGGCGTGGGGTCCGACTGCGACCTGGTCGAGCCGCACCCCCCGTGCTTCCACGAATCCTCCCCCCACCACCTGCACGGCACCGGACACGGCCTGGTTGAGATTGATGTCGAGCTGCGCAGCAACCTGGGGGGTGATGGTGGTGATGCTCGCCCCCGTGTCCAGGATCAGCCGCGCCTGGACGCTCCGGGAGCCGAGGGAGAGGGTGACGGGGACGAGGACCGTATTCCCCTCGACGACGACGGGGGTCCCGTTTTTTTCCGGCCGGCCGCTCTCGCCAATGAGCCGGTAGGAAGGGGAGGGACGATGACCTTCCAGGGCGCGGGCAAGGGTGGCGGTCAGCCCCGGATCCAGCGGTTTCAGATGTTCGATTTCCCGGGCTGTCCCCGGCCGGTCACCGAGCGCCAGCAAGGTCAGACCCAGGTCATAGTGGGTTTCCGCCTGCGACGGATCCAGTTCCTCGGCGGTGCGCAGCGCCGCCGCCCCTTTTTCCAGCAGTTCCATATCAGTGGCATGCCGGTTGTCTCCCATCTTCAGATAGGCCCGCCCCAGACCGGCATAGGCGCCGGCGCTCCTGTCGCCACGGCCGATGGCCTGGGAAAAGGCCCTGGCCGCCTTGGCATACTCTTCCCTTGCCAGGTAGGCGGCACCATCGGAGGAAAACGCACCCCCCGCTTCCGCTCCCCCCGGAACCCCGGCAAGCAGGAGAAGCGCCACGATTACCCGTACAAAACCGGATCGAAATTCCATCTTTTCCTCCCTGCCGGCACCGGGTACGAACTTTCGTCAGAGAAGCCACGGCACGAAAACTCAGGGGAGCTCCAGCGGCGGTTCGTCGAGGACCGCCAGCTGTTCCCGCAATTGGAGAATATGCTCCCCCCAGTAGCGGACGGTGTTGAACCAGGGGAAGGTGCCGGGGAAAATCGGATCCTCCCAACGACTGGCGAGCCAGGCGGCGTAATGGAGCATGCGCAGGGAGCGTAGCGCCTCGATAAGCCGCAGTTCCCGGCTATCGAAGTCGTGGAACTCCCGGTATCCCTCCAACAACGCATCCAGCTGGGCGATCTGACGCTGCCGGTCACCGGAAAGCATCATCCAGAGATCCTGCACCGCCGGTGCCGTCCGGGCATCGTCGAAATCGACGAAGTGGGGAACGCCGCCGCGCCAGAGGATGTTGCCGGCGTGGCAGTCGCCATGGGTCCGGATCTGCCGGATCGGTCCCGCCTCCGCAAAGCACGCTTCGATCCCCGCGAGGAGCTGGCCGGTCACCGCCTCGTAGCTGGCCCGGTACTCCGTCGGGATGAAGCGTTCGCCGATGAGGGCCACGCTGGAATGGCCGAAGCTCCGGACATCCAGGGCAGGCCGGTGCTTGAAGGGATGGACTGCACCGACGCTGTGGATACGGCCGAGCATCCGGCCGAGAATCAGCAGGTTGTCCAGGTTGTCGAATTCGGGAGCATGGCCACCCTGGCGGGGATAGAGGGCAAAGAGGAAGTCGCCGTGGCGGAAGAGGCTCTCCCCGGCGCCGTTTCGCCAGGGGGCAACCACCGAAAGCTCCTGGTCGGCCAGCTCCCGGCAGAACCGGTGCTCCTCCCGGATCTGGAGGTCGCTCCAGCGGCCGGGACGGTAGAATTTTGCGATGAGCGGCTGCCCCTCCTCGATCCCCACCTGGTAGACGCGGTTCTCGTAGCTGTTCAGGGGGAAGGTGCGGCAGTCGCAGCAAAACCCCTGGCTCTCCACGGCGTCCATGATGAACTCGGGGGTGAGGGTCTGGAACGGGTGCGGGCTCTCGGGCATGGATCACGGTCCCCTTGTGAATTCGTGGTCGGTACGATTTGCCCCACCATACCATCAATCGCCGCCGGAACCAAGGAGAAGGGTATCGTGCTGCTACGAACTCGCAACATGACTACTCGACGTCCCCCCTCCTTCCTCCCCCCGCTGGGGGGAGAACTCCTTGCCCTCCCCCAGCGGGGGAGGGGTGGGTGGGGGAAGAAACGGTCGGCAGTCAACGGATTCTTCAGTACGACCCGCCGGTTCGATCCAGAAGCCCGCAGATGGCGTCACGCAGGGGAGTCCCGTCGATCTCGCTGATGGCATAGGAAACGCGGATAATGGATCGCGTGCTTGCCAGCAGCCTGTTCAGGTCGATGGGGGTAGCCGCCAGCACCAGATCGCATGGAACTGCAGCTATGGTGGCGGCCAGATCCGCCACCTGGGCCGGGCTGTATCCCATGGCGGGAAGCACCGGACCTACGTGGGGGAATGCGGCATAGACCCCGGCCAGTGACCCCCGTGCCCAGGGGCGGGGGTCCACCACGTGCGCACCGTGCTGCCGGGCCGCCGCAAGGCCGGCCCCCGACGGGAGGGAACCGTGGGTGACGGAGGGGCCGTCCTCCACCACCAGCACCCGTTTCCCCCGAAGCCGTTCCCCGTCGGTCACGGTCACGAGCGATGCCGTCCGGACCACCATGGCCGCCGGGTTCACCCGCTTCGCCACGGCCTCCACCGCTTCCACTGCCGCCGGCTCTGCGGCGTTCACCTTGTTGACGATGATGATCCGCGCCCGCCGCAAGTTGACCTCGCCGGGATACCAGGAGGTCTCGTGCCCCGGGCGGAGAGGGTCCGCCACCACGATCTCCAGGTCGGAACGGAAGAAGGGGAGGTCGTTGTTCCCCCCGTCCCAGAGGATAACCTGAGCCTCCTTCTCGGCCCGGCGCAGGATCCGCCGGTAGTCGACCCCCGCGTAGACGATGGCGCCGTGCTCCAGCAGGTGCTCGTACTCCTCCCGCTCCTCGATGGTGCAGTGGAACCGGTCCAGGTCGGCGGGCTCCGCGAAGCGCTGCACCGCCTGGGCGGCCAGGTCGCCGTAGGGCATGGGGTGGCGCACCACCACCGGCCGGATCCCCCGCTCCCGCAGGATATCGCAGAAATAGCGGACCACCTGGCTCTTGCCGCAACCGGTCCGGACGGCGCAGACCGACACCACCGGCCGGCGGCTCGCCAGCATGGTCGCGTCCGGGCCGATGAGACGGAAATCGGCGCCGCAGGCGAGGACCAGCGAAGCGGTGTGCATCAGCTGCTCGTGGGAGATGTCACTGTAGGCGAAGACCACCTGCCAGACGTTGTGGCGGCGGATCAGGTCGGGGAGTTGTTCCTCGGGATGGATGGGAATCCCCTTGGGGTAGAGTGGCCCAGCCAGGGTCGGGGGATAGCGCCGGTCGCTGATGTAGGGGATCTGGGCCGCCGTGAACGCCACCACCCGGAACAGGGGGTTGTCCCGGAAGCAGCAGTTGAAGTTGTGGAAATCCCGCCCCGCCGCCCCCATGATGATGACCCGCGTGGGGCGGTTCGCCCTGCCTCTCTCCATTGCATCCTCCTCGGCCTTATCTACTCGCCATAAGCGTACCACATATTGGCGGCTGTCGCCCGCTCCCACCTTGACAAATCTTCGTCCGGCGCTTTACTTGTCCCATCTCCCCCACACCCAGGAGGCCATCATGGCAGCCATTCCCTCCTACACCCCTCCCGACTTCTCCCGCCCCGACCTGGCCGCGGCACCGGCGGTCCGCACCGCACCGGCGCCCGCCGACGGCGTTCTCCCCCCCGGCTTCCACGCCACCAGCAACCACCCCGAGTACGTCCACCGGGGAAGCGGCGAGTGGCTGCTGGCCGGGGAGAGCCGGATGGACGCTGTCCTGCTCCTTGATGCCGGCGGGCTCCGGGTGGTGGAACCCCGCCTCGTCCGGCAGGGTGAGCCGGTGGTCATGGGGCGGAGTGAAAACGGCGAGGAGGGGATCTACGTCCACACCACCGGCTTCGATCCCGCCGGGACGGCAACGGAGGGGAAATTCGCCTTCCGCGCCCGCGGCACCCGGGAGACCCCCTTCTCCCGCTCCTACGACGAACTGTACGAGATTCTCCGCCACGACCGGGAGCAGGGCTCCATTCTCTGGGTGCTGGGGCCCGCCGTCGCCTTCGACCGGGACAGCCGCGACGCCATGCAGTGGCTGATCGAGAACGGCTATTGCCACGCCCTGCTGGCGGGGAACGCCCTCGCCACCCACGACCTGGAGGCGGCCCTCTTCCGCACCGGCCTCGGCCAGGACATCTACACCCAGGCCCTGGTTCCCGGCGGGCATTACAACCACCTGGACGCCATCAACGAGGTCCGCCGGCGGGGGTCACTGGCACGGACCGTCGCCGAACTGGATATCCGGGACGGCATCATCCCCGCCTGCCTCCGACGTTCCGTCCCCTTCGTCCTGGCCGGCTCCATACGGGACGACGGCCCCCTTCCCGAGGTGATCACCGATACGGTCCAGGCCCAGGACGCCATGCGCCAGCAGGCGCGCCGGACCACCACCGTCATCGCCGTGGCGACCCAGCTCCACACCATCGCCACCGGCAATATGGTCCCCGACTACCGGGTGATGGAGGACGGCACCGTGCGGCCGGTCTTTTTCTACATCGTGGACATGTCCGAATTCGGCGCCGATAAGCTGGCCAACCGCGGATCGGGACAGGCGAGGGCCATCCTCACCAACGCCCAGGATTTCGTGGTGAACCTGCGGCACGCCCTGGCGGGGACAGGCAAACTCTAGCTGGACAAGAGCCGTGGACTGGCATAGGATGCCCCCGTATACCATCACGGCACCGAAGGGACCCGACACCCGACCATGCCTCCCTTTTCGCTCCGGCAGCACCGACCGCTCGCCTTCTTCATCGCCGCCCGCGGCGCGGCGACCCTGGCCTACCAGATGGCGGGTGTCGCCGTCGGCTGGCAGATCTACGGGCTGACCCACCGCGCCCTGGATCTGGGGCTGGTGGGGCTCGTCCAGTTCATCCCGTCACTTCTCCTCACCCTCTACGTGGGACACCTGGCCGACCGCCACGACCGGCGGCGGATCGTCTCCTTCGCCCTCCTGGCCGAGGCGGCGGCGCTGGCCGGCCTCGCCGCGACCACCCTCCTGCACGGGGGGAGCCGGGAGACCATCCTCCTCTTCGTCCTCGCCATCGGCATCGGCCGCGCCTTCGAATACTCCACCATGCTCGCCCTGGTCCCGTCCCTGGCGGAACCGGAGATCCTCCCCCAGGCCATAGCCGCCAGCTCCGGGGTCAAGCAGGCGGCCACCATCGTCGGCCCCGTGCTGGGGGGCTTCCTCTACCTCGCCGGCCCCGCCGCGGTCTACGGCACCAGCTTCATCCTCTTCCTCTTTGCCGCCGTCACCATCCTCTGCATCCGGATCAGGCGAATCCCCCCCGCGCGGGAACCCATAAGCATTAAAACCGTCTTCGCCGGGATCGGCTTCATCCGGAGCCGCCCCGTCCTCCTCGGCGCCGTATCCCTCGACTTGTTCGCCGTCCTCCTGGGGGGTGCCACGGCGCTCCTTCCCATCTACGCCCGGGACATCCTGCTCACCGGCCCCGAGGGGCTCGGCCTGCTCAGGGGGGCGCCGGCCGTGGGGGCGCTGGCCGCATCCCTCTACCTGGCCCGCAACCCCCTCCGCCAGAGGGTCGGACGGGTCATGTTCGCCGCCGTCGCCCTGTTCGGCGCCATGACCGTCGTCTTCGCCCTCTCCCGCTCCATCCTCCTCTCCTTCGCGGCCCTCGCCATCCTCGGCTGGGCCGACATGATCAGCATCGTCATCCGCGCCTCCCTTATCCAGCTGGAGACGCCGGACGAGATGCGGGGCCGGGTGAGCGCCGTCAACGCCATCTTCGTCAGCTCCTCCAACGAACTGGGGGAGTTCGAATCGGGGCTCACCGCCGCCTGGTTCGGCGCCGTCCCGGCCGCTCTCATCGGCGGCATCGGCACCCTCGTCGTCGTCCTCATCTGGATGCGGCTCTTCCCGGAGTTGCTCAAACGGGAACGGCTGCAGGGGGATGGCTGATCGCTGCCTTTCAGCTACTGGCGAACCAGACCAGGAGAATCAAAACGACAACGCCCCGGCAGGTTTTCCTGCCGGGGCGCGCGCGTCTTAGGGACAAAGCTTGTTATTTCTTGATCGTGAAGGTGCCATCCTTGTCGGTCGTGATGGTGGCGTCGAGGAAGCGGATGTTGTACCCCTTCTCCTTCAGGATGGTGTAGGACATCTCGGCCCGGGCACCGGTGGAGCAGTGCAGGACGACCTCCCTGTCCTTCGGGATTTCGGCCAGGCGCGAGACGATCTCTTCGGCCGGGATGTTGACCGCCCCCCTGATCATGCCGGTCTCCTCAACCTCCTCACGGGTGCGGACATCGATGATCTGAATACCGGCCGGAACGCCCCTGGCAAAGGCCTCGAAGTCGGCCACCGGAATGCTGCCGGCCTTCGGTTTGGGGACATAGACGACCCTGGTCGCCGGCGTACCCGTTTCGACCCCGTATCCGGCACCCTTCCAAGCGGCAAAGCCGCCGGTCAGCACCCGCGGCCCCGGGTAGCCGGCTTCGACAAGCTTCATCGCCACCTTCTCGGCGCTACCGTCACCCTTGGCGTCGTAGACCACGATGGGGGGCTTCAACTCCTTGTCCGGAAACGACGGGAGGGCGCCGTCGACGGCCTTCTCCGGAATGTTCACCGCGCCTTTGATGAAGCCTGCCCTGGCTTCCTTGTCGGAGCGGACATCCAGGAGCACGAAGGAGAGGTCCTTGTCGAGCCACCCTTCCTTGAGGGCCCGGGCGTTCAGGATGGTAAAGTTGCGCTTGTTCCACTCGGGAATGCCGTCGTGGAATATTTTGACGTTGGTGTAACCGATTTTCTCCGCCTCACGGGCGGAGGAAGGGCTGAGCGCTCAGGTGACGCCGGCGCAGAAGTAGACCAGGAGCTCACCCTTGTCCCTTGGGAGCTTGTCCAGGTTCTTCTGAAACGCCGGCAGCGGGATGTTGATGGCGGTCGGGATGGACCCTTCCTGGAACTTGATGGGGGGGCGGGCATCCACCAGGGTGTACTTCGTATTCCCCTTCAGTAGCTTTTCCAGTTCCGCCACGTTCATCTGCTTCTCGGCCGGCACCTTCATGGGGGGCTTGATGGAGATCTCCGAGATGCTCTTGACGCCGTCGGCACCCTCCACATAGGCGACCCGCACCTCGTGCCCCTTCTTGATGCCGCGCAGCGACTTCTCCACGTTGTCCGGCGTCGAGCCGTTGACGCGCAGGGTGGTCTTGTCGAACCTGACCACCTCGGCGGCGCTGTCCAGCCTGAGCTGGATCGATTGCGACTTCATCGACACGTTGTCGTAAAACGCCCGCAGCTGCCCTGCTTCCGGCTTGTGGCAGACGGAACAGGACGTGACGTCCTTCGTCCTGGCCGGTGGCGCCTGATCGACCGCCAGAACCGCCGGCGCAACCATCAGTGCGGCGACGGCCAGACCGGCAAGGGTTTCCCCGGTTTTCCGAAAATCCATTATCCTTCCTCCTTTCAGGGTGATAGGAGCAACTATACAATTTTTCCCGAATAGTTCAATTTCTGAATACAAGGATTCATGGGGCAGGTGCTATCGGGTCAGCCACCTGCTCCGGGAATCATGCCTTGGGATCTCCATCCGGATTGCCGTCGGACTCGTAGGAGCAGGGGATTGCCCCAAGGTAGAGGTTGTCGGGCGGAGGGGTGCCGCGCTGTTCATGGGAAAGGGTGCACTCCGTGTAATGGGGCTGGTTTTTCCGGTTGCAGCCTATCAGGGCGCGTACCACGTCGGCACTGACGGCACCTTTGTGCGCCAGCACGGTGAGTTCCTCCATGGCCGTGCGCAGATCGTAGGAGTGGGGTCGATAGGGGCGGGGGGAGATGAGCGCGTCGAACATGTCGCTGACGGCCACGATCTCCACAACTCTGTTCTGCAGTGCAATCCCGCGTGGATAACCCGAGCCGTCACACCGTTCATGATGATCACGGGCGGTAATCGCCGCCGGATGGTTCGGGTCCATCAGATAATAACTCAGCAGGACATAGCCCGCCGCGGCATGATGGCTCAGTTGCATCCGTTCGTGCTCGCTCAGGGGGGTCGATCTCTTGTGGACTCCCAGCGGCACGCAGATTTTGCCGAAATCATGGTTCGAAGCCGCCGCAAGCTCTCGGGACAGCTCATTCCGGTCGTCGAAGAAGTCCTGGGCCAGCAGCCGCGACAGGGCGAAAACCGTCAGGATGTGGCGGTAGGTATAGGGGTCGTGGGCCTTGAAGTAGCCGTAGATGTCCAGCAGGGGGTGGACAAATTCGACCTGCTGCAGCGAATCGAAAATGGCTTTTGTACGTGCCGGCCTGGAAAAGATATGGCAATAGGGTGGCTGCTCCATGAAGCTGCGCAGGTCTTCGGCGATCGTGCCGTACTCCATCAGCCGCATGCGGGGAAACGTTTCCGTCCGCGCCGACCGGGCCAGTTCCGCCATGGTCTCCGGTGTCAGGGAGGTGCCGACGGGAAGCAGCTCTTTGCCGTCAAGGGTAACAACCGGGTAGCACAGTTGCAGCGTTTTCTCCAAGGCTCTCTCCTGTAATGCCAATGGCTGCGCCGTTGACAGGGACTCGCTAGATCTCAATCTCACCAGTAAGAAATGTTACAGCGCTCCCCAACAAATGAACTCGATGACCGACAAGCTCGCACGTGAGCTTACCACCCCTCTCGCTGTGAGCTACCTTTCAAGATTTGGGTGACTGATGGTATCCAGCAGTCTTCTCTGCAAAAAAAATCAGATTGACTTTATACGTCAATGCCGTATATTGACTCTATGGTCACGTTCGTCGAATCACCGCTATTTACCAAACAGATTCATGATTATCTGACTGACGACGAATATCGGGTTTTTCAGGCGTTCCTCGCTGCCACCCCAGACGCAGGCGATGTGGTGCGCGGTTCCGGCGGAGTCCGCAAAGTTCGCTGGAGCCGTCGCGGCACCGGCAAGAGCGGCGGCGTCAGGGTTCTTTATTTTGCCCGTTCAGAAGCCGGCGAGATTTGGTTACTCCTTATCTATGCTAAAAGCGCTGTTGACAGCATTCCCGGACACATTCTCAAAGCTCTAAAGGAGGAGATGGAACATGTCGCTCGATGAAAAAAAACTGCTTGAACGTGATGCAAAGCGAAACATAGGCGAAGAACTGCTCCAGGCTGTTCGAGACATCAAGGCCGGCAGGGTCGGACGTGTTTCCACCCTGGAAGTTTCGCCTATAGCTTCAGCCCGACAAAAGATCGGTCTTTCTCAGAGCGAATTCGCAAAAATGCTTGGTGTGTCGCTCCGAACTCTACAGGAGTGGGAGCAAGGGCGTCGTACCCCTTCCGGGGCGGCAAAGTCTCTCATCACTATTGCCATCAAGAAACCGGAGATTATAAAAGAACTGCTGGCTGCCTAGTATCCTTGGAGTGGATCAGCCATGCCGATGGCTGATCTTTTCTTTTGCCCGCCATGTCTATTGATGTCTAAATTTCTCAATCTGCTCTTCATTCAGCTCTTGAATATCGTCCCTTTGCTCTCCGGAAAGATCGGTCTCGTCTGAGTATTCAAGCACCTCAAATTTCTCGTACAGCCATTCATGATCTGTAGTCCAGTCATAGTTCCAGTCTTAGTTACCAGCCACACGCAGTCAAGCCCATCTTGTTTCGAGTAGTAACCGATTATCCTTATTTCGCCTTTCTCATGGCCTTGTCTTCGCGCATGAGGCCACAGCTTCTTATTGATCTTGGAGGAATGGGAATCAACTTCATTTAGATTTATCCAACGGCGTGGGGGCGCACCAGCGCGTTAGCGCCTGTGTGCCGCCACCTGGTTAGGTTGTCTTATCTACCCGGGGCTAAAAGGGCTGGTTGCCCGCCAAGCACCCAAGCAAGAGCAGTGCCTGCAAGTCGGAGTAGGTCTTTCGCTGCTTCGGGAGCAAGTGCTGCCCCGACGACAATATTAATAAGTGCACCATATGCCAAATTGAACCAGTCTTTCCTGCCCATTCTAGAAGCGGCTTCTTCAAGATATTGGAGGCGTTCTTCAACAAATCCAACCCTTGCTTCAGAAACCAAATGCGTTGATTCAATGTATGCGCGTATTTCATTCAAACTCCGAGATATATGCTCGCGCTCTGATGGACTAAACAGACTATTGGTTTCATCCTCAACGACTACCGTGCCCAGCAGTAAAGCACTTTCACCAGCAATCGCTGTCCACATGTCGGGTGTTTCCAATTCCCGTTTTAGATTTCTTAGCCAGTTATTGCTAAAATAACTCAGTTGATAGTCCCAACTTCCCGGATACTGACTTTCTACTAGCACATCTTCGCCTGGGGAATATTGACACCAATGCTTCCCTTTAACTAAATCGAAGTGAAAGTAATCTCCGGATGGTACGTAGACAAGGCGTGGCACACTGAGTCTGCTTTCATGTAGACTATTCACTGTTTCCCATTGGAACGCCGCTGGTTCAAGGTCAGCACCCTGAATTAGTAAGAAAACTTCGTTACGTTGAGACTTAAGTAATTGGTGTCCCGTCATTCATTTTTCTCCTATCTACCTAACT
The DNA here is from genome assembly GCF_018476905.1 of Geomobilimonas luticola. GTDB lineage: Bacteria > Desulfobacterota > Desulfuromonadia > Geobacterales > Geobacteraceae > Geomobilimonas > Geomobilimonas luticola. The sequence goes on along the minus strand of NZ_JAHCVK010000001.1, from coordinate 517,056 downwards.
CGTGATTGACCGGTTAGGTGTAGTTCCCCATATAGGTAACCGGTTCCTAATATACGGAATATGTTCCCAATATGGGAAACCATAAAAGTTACTTATATTGGGAACTTTGCCCCATCATTTTACTTATCCGGCATGTTCCTCTGCTTCCAAATTTCAATCCTTCACAATCCTTCCTTCCAGTTCGGTATCGCCCCGGATAACCCCAAACGGCACCCGCCACAATTTTTTCTCCGGATTCCACGTGCCGCCTGCTAACGCCATATGATGAGTGGGTTCTTTTTTCGTTGGGCGTGCTGTGCTATTGGGAAGATTGCCGAAAATATACGCAAACTCTGATAGCCTGTAAATTAAAATATTCAACAAAATGAGCGGTAAGCGGGGTGGCATCGAAAAAACAAACAACCATGCAAATCCTCCCTTCCCACATAAAAAAAGGCGGCCAATCGGCCGCCTTTCGCGTTTCGTCACTGATGGTGCCTACCCTCACTCCTCGGACAGCAAGGTCCGGTCGTTCTCGAAGCTCTTGTGACGGATCTGGTGGAACTTGTCGATGAGCTTCTCCACGGTGAGGGCTTTCTTCTCTTCCCCCGCCGCCTCGAAGATGATCTCCCCCTTGTCCATCATCAGGAGCCGGTTGCCGTACTCGATGGCATGGCTCATGTTGTGGGTGATCATCATGGCGGTGAGCTTGTACTCCTGGATGAACTTGTTGGTCAGTTCCAGGACGATGGCGGCGTTCTTCGGGTCGAGGGCCGCCGTGTGCTCGTCCAGCAGGATCAGGTCGGGACGGGAGAGGACCATCATCAGCAGGGTCAGGGCCTGGCGCTGCCCGCCGGAGAAGAGGGCCAGGTTCTCCTTCATCCGGTCCTCCAGCCCCATCCTGAGCTGAACCAGCTCCGACCGGAAGAACTCCCGCATCTTGTGGTTCAGGCTCCGCTTCAGCCACTTGAACCCCTTCCTGTAGGTGATCATCATGTTGTCTTCCAGGCTCATGTTGCTCGCCGTCCCGAGGAGCGGGTTCTGGAAGATCCTGCCGATGTACTGTGCCCGTTTGTACTCCGGGTCGCGGGTGATGTTCCGGTCGTTCAGGTGGATGGAGCCGACCGTGGGGGTGATGGTGCCGGCGATGAGGTTGAAGAGGGTGGACTTGCCGGCGCCGTTGCTCCCGATGACGGTGACGAAATCCCCCTCGTTGACTTTCAGGTTGATGGTGGAGATCGCCTGGTTCTCGTTCACCGTCCCCTGGTTGAAGATCATGGATACGTTCTTGAGCTCGATCATTTCTTCACCACGGCTTTGACGGCAAATTTCTTCAGCTTCCTGCTCTGGGTCATTATCAGCAGCACGATGATCAGTATCCCCTTGATCAGGTTCAGGTCGTTGGGGGTCATGTTGACGAGATACCCGTAGTAGCGTCCCACGTACATGACCGCATAGAAGCAGATGGAGCCGAGAACCGCGCAGAACGTCAGGACGCCGATCCGGTTGCTCTTCATGATCAGGAACTCGCCGATCATGACCGACGCCAGGCCGGAGATGATGATCCCCTGGCCGAGCCCCACGTCGGCGAAGCCGAGGTACTGGGCCGCGAAGGCGCCGGAGAGGGCGACGAGCCCGTTGGAGAGACCGAGGCCGATGGATTTCAGGGTCTTGGGGTTCACCCCCTGGGAGATGACCATCTGCTCGTTGTTCCCCATGGCGCCGATGGTCATCCCCAGGTCGGTGCGGAAGAAGACATCCAGCAGGAGCTTGATGACAAGGGCGACCACGGCGAAGAAGACCAGCAGGATGTACTCGTCGGGGACGATGCCGGTCAGTCGGTCGGTGACCTGGGTCAGGATTGTCTCCTGGTTGAGGAGGGGGACGTTGGCCCGGTTCCCCAGCACCCTGATGTTGACCGAGTAGAGCATGGTCATGGTCAGGATGCCGGCCAGGAGGTTGGGGACCTTGAGGTGGTTGTGGATGAGGGAGGTGACGAACCCGGCGATAATCCCGCCGGCGAAGGCGATGAGGAGCGCCAGCCAGCCGTTCACCCCCGACAGGAGGCACTGGGCCATGAGGGCCGCCCCGAGGGGAAACGAACCATCCACCGTCAGGTCGGGGAAATCCAGGACCCGGAAGGAGATGAACACCCCCAGGACCATGATGCCGTAGATGAGTCCTTCAACGAAAATACCTTCGATCATAGAATCCTTCTTAAACATTTACCACAGAGGACACGGAGAAACGCAAAGGCAATGGAACGCGGAAAAGGCGGAAAAATCAGATCAAGGCGGATCAACCTAAGCAAACGGCTTGATGCTTGGAAGATTATGGTTTGATCCGCCTTTTCAGATGTGATCCGTGTCCCATTCTGTTTTTCAGGATTCTGGTTTAACCCTGTATATCCTGTCCATCCCTGCTAAATCTATGTTCCGGTTGTTCTCCGTGTCCTCCGTGGTTAAAAGCAGCCCTTATTTCTTCGTCAGCTTGCCGTTCTCCACCACCTTGTTGGCGGTCTTGACGATATCCTTCGGGACGGTGAGGCCGAGTTTCTTCGCCACGTCCAGGTTGATCAGCAGGTCCACGTCGGAAGCCTTGGTCATGAAGCGGGTCGGGATCTGCGCAGGCTTCTTCCCCTTGAGGATCTCGGCGACCATCTTCCCAGTGGCCCGTCCCATCTTGTAGTAGTCGAATCCCCACGCGGCGAGGACGGGATGGGACTCGGCGGAGCTCGGGTCGGCCGACATGACCGGTACCTTGTTCTTCATCGCCACGTCCGTCACGGCGCTCATGGCGGAGACCACCGTGTTGTCGGTACTGATGTAGAGGGCATCGACCCGCCTGATGATGGACTGGACCGCCTGCTTCACCTCGGCGGACTTGGAGACCGTGGTCTCCACGAACTCGATCCCCATGGTCTTGCAGACCTGCTTCACCACACCCGCCAGCACCACCGCGTTCTCTTCGGAGCTTGTGTAGATGTGGCCGAGCCGCTTCACCTTCTTCATCTTGAGGAGCAGCTCGATCTGCTGTTTCACCGGAGTCATGTCGGAGACGCCGGTCACCATCTTGTCCCCCTGGGTCAGGGACTTGACCAGCCCGGCCTTCACCGGGTCGGTCACCGCGGAGTAGACCACCGGCGTGGTTTTCAGGGTGTTCACCAGCGCCTGGGCAGTGGGGGTGGCGATGCCGACCGCAAGATTGACCTTCTCCGACTGGAACTTGTTGGCGATGGAGGCAGCAGTATTGGCGTCGCCGTTGGCGTTCTGCAGGTCGTACCGGGCGTTGATCTTCAAGGCGGAGAGCTCGTCCTGGATCCCCTTTTCAACGGCATCCAGGGCCGGGTGCGAGACGATCTTCGATATCCCGATGAGGGGCTGTGCCGAGTCCGCGGCAAAGGCCGAAGAAACCAGTATGAGGGGAACTGCAAGGAAGATCACCAGGCTCAGTCTTGTACGCACGTAACACCTCCGGAACGATAGTAAATTTTCCGCACCTTTGCCGCAGCAATGGGGAAGAATAGCACCCCGGAAGAGCGGCCGTCAACGTGATTCTGGCGTTCACTCCCTCGATGGCAACTGGTAAGACCCGAAAAGCCCACATCTTGAATGTAGTGGCACAAATATGTCAAAACGTCGAACCTGGTACGGTGCCAGACCAGTCCACGACGCGCCAATCTCACCCCTGCCCCCTCATGCCAGCTCCCATGCCGTCAGTTCAGCGATGGTGTGCTGGTACTTGCGCCGGGTCTCACGGATCACGAAGGGGATGTCCCGTGGCTCACCGACCATCCGGAAGCGGGTCGCTAGTGCCTCCTTCAGCCCATCCAGGGTCCAGACCGGCTCGCCGGCATCGCGGTATCCTCCCAGCCAATCCTCGTGTTTCGTGAATTCCTCCAGCCAGCTATAGGGGGAGGTGATTATCAGCAGACCGCCTGGGTTCATCCGCTCGTGGATGGTGGTGAGGAACCGGCGCGGCGCATAGAGCCGGTCGATGAGATTGGCGGCCAGCACCAAGTCGTAGCCGGCGAACTTGTCCGGAAGGTTGCAGGCATCAGCCTGGAAGAACGCCACCCGATCCCGGACCTCCGCCAGCCCCAGGTCGACAAGGCCGATTTCGTGAAAGGAGACGATTTCCCCCTCCTCGGGCAGGGCAAAACGCAGGTATCCCTCCTCCTGCATCCGGGCGGCCAGTCGAAAGAAGCGGGTGGAGAAATCGAGTCCGGTGACCCGCTCGAAGCCCCCCCGTGCCAGTTCGAAGGAGCCCCGCCCCACGGCGCACCCCACGTCCAGAGCGGCACCTTTCGTGCGCCCTTCCATCAGTTCCAGGCATATCCTGGCACAGGTGGCCGGAAAGTTCGCCACGTCGAAGTGGTCCGGCCCGTAGTGGGCATCGCAGTACTGGGCGGCCAGAGTGTCGGTCTCGTACTGGTCCTGGCGGATGACAACCGGCGCGGTGTCCATGGCGTCACTCTCCGTGTCGGTAGCGATGTGGCGCATGATGCGCTTTACGAGTATACCACGGAGATCGGAGTCTTCCCCCCTACTGAAGCAAAGCCATATCTTTCAGAATATCCGTCAACTTCTTCACGTTCGGCGTCGGCTCCCCCCTGGTCACCACGATGACCGGCGACGAAACCACCGGAGCCTTCGGCACCCTTATCCCGGCGGCAATGTAGCCGGAAGGGGCGATACCAATGGCTCCCGGAGTCTCCATGACCAGCTTCCGCACCTCGTCGTAGCTGTTGACGGTGAGCAGTTTCGGCGCAAACGGCGCATCGCCGAGGATATCCTTGATGAACATGGTGTTCTCCGCTTCCGCAGAAAGGTTCCAGACCACCACAATCCCTCTGTTGGCCCCTTTGAGCTGTTTCCAGTTGGTGACCCTGCCCGCGAATATGGTCTTGAGTTGCTTCTTCGACAGCCGTTTCACGTTGTTTTTCCTGTTGAGAAAAATGACCATATCGTTCTTGCCCACGCCGGTGCTCCGGAGGGTGGCAGAATCAACCATCTTTTCTTCCCCATAGGCATGCAGCAGGTCGGAAAGGGACCGTACCGACACCACGGCATCCACTGTCCCGTTCGACAGGTCGGCAAGTTCGTTCCCCGGTGCGCTCCGGACGATCTCCAGGGTAATCCCTTCGTTCTCCTCCTCGAACGTCTCCTTCGCCGGCAGGACAAAGCCGCTGATGGCCGCCTCCTCACCACCGACCCGCACTACCTTGGCGGACGGCGCGCATCCCGTCGTGCAGCCTATGAGCAGGAACACTACTGCCAGCACTTTTACGTACCATGTCATAAATAAACTCCCGAAATGAAGTCAAGGGGCATTCGCCGGAGAATCCTGAGTGCGTGCGCGATGGGCACGGGTCGCCCGCCGGAATCCGGCATGGAACAGCAGCGTCGCCAGCAGCGTCCCCCCGCCCGCCACGGCGAATCCCCACCCGAAACCGACATGGTGGATGACTCCCCCCATGGTGGCCGAACTGACCATCATCCCCAGGTAGATGCAGCTGTTGTATACCCCGAGGGCCAGCCCCCGCTCCTCCCGGGAGACAACCTCGGCCACCAGTGCCCCGAGCGCGGTGAAGCTCACCCCCATCCCCGCGCCGACCACGGCAGCGCAGGCCGCAAGCGGCACCAGCCCGCTGAAGGTCCCGACCGTCCCGAGGCTCACCCCCAAGAGGGCCAGCCCCCACGTCGACATGGTACCGCGGTTGAGCCGGTCGCTCAGACGCCCCAGGGGGATCCGCAACAGGACGTTGGCCAGCGCCTGCATCCCGAACACCATCCCCACGTGTCCCGCATTGAGCCCCTCCGCCCTGGCGTGCAGGGGGAGGAAGGAGACGAACATCCCGAAGCCGAAGCACCCCCCCAGGGTGCCGACGAGGGAGGCGACGAACCGGTGGTTCCCCATAAGTGCGGTGACAGCGCGCCAGACGGAGGGATGCTCCCGCTCGGGAAAGGGGCGGGAGTCGGCACGGGAGAGGAACGCCAGCATGAAGGGGAGCGCCAGGAGCACCGTCCCGCCGGAGGCCCAGAATACCCGTCCGAGACCCCAAGCTCGGCCAAGGAAGCCGCCGACGGCCGGACCGACGGTCATGCCGAGGTAGACCGCCGTGGTGTAGAAGCTGTACGCCCGTCCCAGGTGCGACGGAGGGGTGATATTCGCCACGTACGACATCATGGTGGGAGCAAAGGCTGCCAGGCCGGCACCGAAGAGGAGGTAGACGCCTCCCATGGTCAGCGGCCCGGAACAGAACGGGATCAGGAGCGAGGAACAGGCGATGGTCAGAAGTCCCGCCAGCAGCATCGGCCACTGGCCGATCCGGTCGGAGAGGAGCCCCGAGGGGATGGCAAGGAGGCCGGCGGAGAGCATGAAGGCGGCGTTGATCATCCCGATCTGGGAGGGGGTGGCTCCGAGGGACGCGGCGAACAGGGGGAGTACCGGTATGCGCATGTAGGCACCGAAAAAGCAGAGAAAACCGATCCCGCAGCAGACGAGGAGTTGTATCCCCTGGCGGTGTGTCGGATGCATCCCTTCACCATTCACTGACACGATACACCTGCCGTGCACATTTTCCGAACCTTGCCCGTCACGTCCCCATCTCCCCCTTCCCCGCAAGAGTCTTAGCATACCCCCGGATCGCCCCCGATGCGAAGCGAAAAATGCAGCGCCACCACCCTCCTTTTCTGCTTGCCTCCCCCCCGGTTACGCTATAGGATTGGCAGCACCCTATCCGCCAGGAAAGTCCCTTCCATGTTCGAAGCCCACCAGAAACCGATGTTCCGTTTCCTTGCCGTCCTCACCGCCGCCTCCATGGTCGGCCTGCAGGGGTACGCCATCCTCATCAACAACTTCGCCGTGGAAGCGGTGCACCTGGAGGGGAAACACATCGGCATCATCCAGTCGGTGCGGGAGATTCCCGGCTTTCTGGCCCTGACCGCCGTCTACGTGATGATGGTGGTCCGTGAGCACCGCCTGTCGGCGCTCTCCATCGCGCTGCTCGGCATCGGCGTCGCCCTGACCGGCTTCTTCCCCTCCTTCGTCGGCGTGGCCCTCACCTCCCTGGTCATGAGCTTCGGCTTCCACTACTACGAAACCACCAACCAGTCCCTCACCCTCCAGTACTTCTCCACCCACCTCTCCCCCCTGGTGATGGGGAAACTGCGGAGCCTGGCGGCCATCTCCAGCATCGTCGCCGCCGGGGCCATCTGGATCATGGGGGGATTCCTGGGATACCGGGGGATGTTCCTGGCGGTGGGGAGTGTGGTCTTCTGCCTGGGCATCTGGGCTCTGTTCCAGGACCCGACCCACGAGAGCATCCCCCCCCAGCGTCTTCGGATGTTCCTGAAACGGCGCTACTGGCTCTACTATGCCCTCACCTTCATGTCTGGCGCCCGGCGGCAGATATTCATGGTCTTCTCAATCTTTCTCCTGGTGAAGCTCTTCCACTTCTCGGTGCGGGAGATGACCATCCTCTTCCTCGTCAACAATGCCATCAACTGGTTCGTCAACCCCCTCATCGGCCGGGCCATCAACGCCTTCGGCGAGCGGCTCCTCTGCTCCATGGAGTACATCGGCGTCGTGGCGATCTTCCTCACCTATGCCTACGCCACCTCCAAGGGGATGGTGGCTGCCATGTACATCATCGACTCCATCCTCTTCAACTTCGCCGTGGCCATCCGAACCTACTTCCAGAAGATCGCCGACCACGAGGACATCGCCCCCACCACCGCCGTCGGCTTCACCATCAACCACATCGCCGCCGTCTTCCTCCCGGCCCTGGGGGGGTACCTCTGGATGATCGACTACCGGATCCCCTTTATCGGCGGTGCCGCCCTGGGGATGGTCTCCCTGATCCTGGCCCAGTTCATCCGCCTCCCCGCCGGGACCGGCCAGACAACGGTACACTGACATCCTTGCACCTGCGGAAACGAGGAGAACACCATGGAACATGTTCAGATCATCGAGCGCTGTGCCTGGCCCGGCACCGACCCGCTCTACCAGGCCTACCACGACCGGGAATGGGGGGTGCCGGTCCACGACGACCGGCTGCTGTTCGAGTTCCTGACCCTGGAAGGAGCCCAGGCAGGGCTTTCCTGGATCACCATCCTCCGGAAACGGGAGGCCTACCGCGCCGCCTTCGCCGGTTTCGACCCCGAACTGGTGGCCCGATTCGACGGGACGAAGGTTGCGGAACTGCTGGCAAACCCGGGGATCGTCCGCAACCGCCTCAAGGTGGAGTCGACCATCTCCAATGCCCGGGCCTTCCTCAAGGTCCGGGAGGAGTTCGGCTCCTTCGACGCCTACCAATGGAGCTTCGTGGACGGCCACCCGATTCAGAACCGCTGGCGGAGCACCAGCGACATCCCGGGCAGCACCACCGTTTCCGACGCCATGAGCCGGGACCTGAAACGCCGCGGCTTCCGCTTCGTCGGCAGCACCATCTGCTATGCCCACATGCAGGCTATCGGCATGGTCAACGACCACACGGTGAACTGTTTCCGTTGGCGCGAACTGGGGGGAAAAGGGTGATCCCGTGTCCTATATCCCCATGACCACCCTCTGCTGGGTCGCTGTTGCGACACTCGTCCTCACCATGCTGGCTGCCCTCGACCTTATGGTCGGCAACCGTTCCATTGCCGCCCTGCGGGATGTGTCCCCCGACCCTCCCTCCGTCCCCCCCGCCGTTTCCGTCATCGTGGCCGCCCGCAACGAGCAGCGCAACATCCGCGAGGCTCTGCAATCGCTGCTGCACCTCGACTACCCCGACTACGAGCTGATCGTGGTGGATGACCGCTCCGGTGACGCGACCGGTTGCATACTGGACGGGATGGCGACTACGGACAGTCGGTTGAAGGTGAGCCATGTGGAGGCCCTTCCACCGGGATGGCTGGGAAAGAACCATGCCCTGTGGGTCGGCAGCGGTCAGGCCCGAGGGAAGCTGCTGCTGTTCACCGACGCCGATATCGTCATGGAGCCGACGCTGATCGCCCGCGCCGTGACCTTTCTGGAAAACAACCGGCTCGACCACCTGGCCGTGACCCCCTCCATTCGCATGCCGACCACCTTCCTGGAGATGTTCGGAACCGCCTTCATCGTCTTCTTTTCTCTCTTCTCACGCCCCTGGAAGGCCCGGGACCCCAAAAGCCGCTGCCATATCGGCATCGGCGCATTCAATCTGGTCAGGACCTCCGCCTACCGGCAGGTGGGGGGACACGAGACCATCCGCCTCCGTCCCGATGACGACATCAAGCTGGGAAAGATCATCAAACGGGCTGGTTTTCGCCAGGACGTGGCCTACGCTCCCGAGTTCATGACGGTGGAGTGGTATGCATCGCTGCGCGAAGTGATCAGGGGGCTGGAGAAGAACGCCTTTTCCGGGACGGACTACAGCATCCCCCTGGTGCTGGCGGGTTCGTCGCTCCTTGCGCTGTGCAGCATCTGGCCCTTTGCGGCCGTTTTCCTGACCCGCGGCGCGGTGCAGGGAGCATACCTGGCCACGGCGGTCCTGATCACGCTGGTGGTCGCCGACAGCGCCCGCTTTCACCATGCCCGACCGTGGCATGCCATCGGCTACCCCCTGACGGCGTCCCTGTTCGTCTTCATCCTGTTGCGAACCATGCTGCTGAACCTCCGGCAGGGGGGCATCCACTGGCGCGGCACGTTCTATCCGCTGAACGAGCTGAAATCAAACCGGATACCATGGCATTCTCTTGACAAACCGGCATAATCATTCCACCATAAAACCGGTCCTTCCCGAGGGGTAGACGAGGGAAGGCGCCGTTGACGGTGCCGGCTGTCCGTTTCCGATGGGAAAGGTTGCACGGGCATGTCATTTTTTGATCACAGGGAGGAGGGGACAAATGACTCAGGAAAGGTTCGGAGAGGGGAAGGGACGAAGGCTGCGTCGGGCGCTGGTGCTGTTGGCCGCACTCTGCGTGACGGGGATGACGGGTGCCACAGCCCATGCCACCGAGGGAGGGGGGGGCGCTTACCCCAACGGGGCGGAAGACTTCATGTCCGGGGCAGTGCCGCCCCCCGGCACCTACTTCATCAACTATGTGGATTACTACTCCGCCGACAAGTTTACGAACAACCACGGCAGCAGCGCCATCCCCGGCTTCAAGCTGAACGTGGTCGCCGACGTGCTCCGTTTCATCCATATCACCGACCGGCAGGTCCTCGGCGGATTCTGGGGGTTCCACGTCTTCGTCCCCGTCATGAACGTCAGCGTGAAAACCAGCACCCCCCTCGGCAACCGCACCGATGCGGGGCTGGGGGACATCATCGTCGACCCCTTCATCCTCTCCTGGCACGGCAAGAACTGGCATGCCGCAACGGGCATCGACATCTACATCCCCACGGGAAGCTACGACAAGGACCGTCTGGCCAATGTGGGGAGGAACTACTGGACCTTCGAACCGATCATCGCCGGCACCTACGTTTCCGATAACGGCCTGGAGGCGTCGGCGAAGCTCATGTACGACTTCAACACCCGGAACGACGATGCGAGCAGGCTGACCCCTCCGGGGACGACGAACTATCTCTCCGGCCAGGAATTTCACCTGGACTACACCCTCGCCAAGAAAATAGAGAGTTTCAGTTTCGGCCTGGCGGGTTACTACTACCAGCAGGTGACCGACGACGAGGCGAACGGCGTGAAGGTCAGGGACAACAAAGGACGGGTGTTTGCCGCCGGTCCCGCGCTCAAGTTCGACTATCGGAACATGGCCCTCAGCGCCAAGTACCAGTTCGAGACGGAAGCGAAGAACCGCCCCGAGGGGGAGAACCTCTGGGTCAAGTTCACCTACGCCTTCTGAGCAGGGGATGAAGGGAGAACTCCACTCCCCCGGCAGAATGTTTCTCGATTCGGCAATCCGCCGGGGACGAGAAGGTTATCCAACAGGCCGCACAGCAAAAAGCCCGCACGAGCGGGCTTTTTGCATTTGGGCGATGAACCGGCGGGGTCCGGATCAATCTTTATGCTTCTTGTGTTTCTTGTGCTTCTTGTAGTGTCCCTTGTGCTTGCCGTTGTCCTTTTTCTCCTTGACGATGACCGTATCCTGATGCACAACGGTCACGGGCGGGGGCTGGGGGGTGCCGACCTGCACCCTCACGTTGGGGGTGGCGACATCGACGCCGACACCGACGCCGGCCACGGCGAAGCTGGCGGTTGCAAGGACACCTACAATGCTGGCAAGTACTTTCTTCATCTCAGGTTTCTCCTTCCAGGCTGGTATATCCGCACCATGAATCGATCGTGCGGATGGGTCAGTAGTTATCACATGGTGATATATGGATTGACCATAGATGACTTTCCCCCGGAAGTCAATCTATTACCTGAAACCACCACCCTGCGGCCAGATCGGACTCAGTCGATCCGCTGACGATAGGCATTCAGGAAGCGGGCGTCCTCGTCATAGGTTACCGGGTAGATGAACGGCACCGGCTGGGGCTGCATGGTGGCATCGACGTTTCTGAAGGTGAAGAGGCAGGAGTTGGAGAGCGCCTTGTCGCCGACCCCCCGGCTGAACCGCTCGATGTCCGACTGGACGGTGATGGTCGTTCTGCCGGTGTAGACCACCCGGGCGGTGAACTTCAGCTGGTCGCCGAGGAGCACCGGCTGGTTGAAGTTGATCCGGTTCACCTGGCACGGCACCACCCGGTCCGGGGCAACCATCTCGGCGGCCAGGGCGGCCAGTTCGTAAGCCCGCCTGACGAGATAGCCCCCGAAGATGGTTTTCGGAACATTTTCCTGTTCGGGGTAGGCCCGCTGGGTTGAGTGCAGCACGAGAGCACTGGCGCGGATGCCGCTGAAACCTTCGGCTTCCTGTTGCTTGTGCAGCCCCTTGAGGAGCAGGTATTCGTCGAGTGACGGCATCTCCTCGGCCTTTGCCAGGCTCTCCCGGTACGCCTGCCGCCGCTGGTTGGCCTTTTCGTACCGCTTCTTCTCGGTGTCGAGTTCGTAGGCGAGCGGCGGCAGGGTGAGGCTCCGCCCCTGGCCCCCTTCGGTTGAGCGGGCCACCATGGTGAAGTAGGCGGTCGCCACGTGTCCCGACCCCGGCCCCAGGTGTTCGATCCGGATGCCGACCTCGAGGGACGATTTCCCCACATGGTTGATCTGGGCCGAAAAGACCAGATCGTGCCTCGTGTCGGCAGGGTGTCGCACCACCACGCTGTCAATAGCGGCAGTGACAACCCTGGCATCGGGATAGAACCTGTTGACGTAGGACAGGGCAGTGTTCTCCGCCACCTTGTCGAGGGTTTCGAGCAGCTTGCCGAAGCGGATGTTGCCAACCACGTCCCGGTCGGTGGCAAGGAAGCGCCGTGCCAGGACAGGATCTGTTGAAAAGGGGAGGACCAGCAGATACCGTGTGTCGTGCGGTGTCAAGGTTTCGTCATGTTTCACTGATGGCTCGTCTGGACTCATGGCTGCCGTTTCCCGTGGATTTCCCAACTGCGTTGATGATACCCGCCACTGCGGTGTCTGTCAAACAGACCGGCACCCCAAAAATTGGGTTGCATTGGCGCGCAAAATTAAGTATCACTAAGACACTGCCAACAAGGAGCGTCGAACATGCTGATCCCCGTCGTGTACACCAATGGATCCAACGGGTTTGTCCCTTCCACCGCCCTGGACTATCTGATCGAAGAGCGGGAAGTCATCGCCTTCTGGGGATCGGACGGACTCATGCGCGCTTGCCGCGATCCCCTGCAGAAGGAACCGCATCCTGACTTGGAAGGAACGAACCATATCCCCTCGAACGGCGTCATTTTGCACCCTTATCGTCACATATCCCTGGGCGAGTGATCGCCCCTTTCCCCGGGAGCAACGACCCCCTCCGCAGCAGCGTATACATCCCGCAGCAAAGAAAGCCGGAAACACCCGCAGGGTGTTCCCGGCTTTTCATGTGGCAGCAGAGTGGAGTGGCTACTTCTTCAGCACTTCCCCGGCGATGGTCCGTCCCAGGGCCTCGCACTGTTCCAGCACCTCCGGACGCGGGGTGAAGGGGGTCCTCACAAAAGGAGCCGGCAGTTTGAAATTGAGCCCCTTGAGTCGCTCCTCGGCCATCTTGCACGCCTCGCCGCTCCAGCCGTAGCTGCCGAAGACGGCACCGATGGTGGTCTTGAGTTTGACCGAGGAGAGATAGGCGAGCACGTCCCACATCGGCTTGGGAATATCCCGGTTGATGGTGGGGATGCCAAAGATGAGGGCGTCCGCCTCCTCCATGTGGTCGCGGATCTCGTCGGCGCTCAGGTGGTTGATATGGTAGCTGGCCACCTCCACTCCCGGCAGGGCCGCCCCTTTGGCGACGGCGGCCGCCATCTTTTCCGTGTTGCCATGGGGAGAGAGGTAGAAGATGACCACCCTCTTCCCCTCGGCGACGGGCTGGCACCAGGTCTCGTAGTAGCCGATGTATTTCCACGGATCGGAGCGGAGCACCGGGCCGTGACTGGGGCAGACCACCTCGATCCGTTCCCCCTTGATCTTGGCGATGGCCGCCAGAGCCCGGTCTTTGAAGGGACGCATGATGCAGTCGAAGTAGAACTGCATGTCCTTGACGTATTCGGGCAATTCGTCGTTGAAGATGGACGGACCGCAGTAATGGGCACCGAAGGCGTCACAGGTGAAGAGGACGCCGTCCTCCTCCAGCAGGGCGAACATGGTGTCCGGCCAGTGGAGGAACGGGGCGACGATGAAGCGGATGTGCCGGCCCCCCAGGTCGATGACTTCACCATCCTTGACGATATGAGCAGGGAACTCGGTGTGGATGAGGTTCTTGAGGAAGGTGTTGGCTGCCTGGGTGGAGACCACGGTCGCCTTCGGGCAGTGCCTGAGCATGAACGCCAGCGACCCGGAGTGATCCGGCTCGGTGTGGTTGATAATGAAGTAGTCCACGTCGGCGGGGTCGACAAGCTTTTTAACCTTGGCGAGAAACTCCTCGGCCCGCTCCTCCTTCACCGTGTCGACAATGGCGATCTTATCCTTCCCCTTAATGAGGTAAGAGTTGTAGGTAGTCCCCTGCTCCGTCGGGAAGAGGTCGTCAAAGGTGCGCAGTTCCGGGTCTTCGGCCCCTATCCAGTAGAGCCCCGGTTGTATCTCGATCACATCGTTCATGGGATCTTCTCCTTGTTGAGTTGTCGAATGGTGCACGCCCGCAAATAATACCAAACTAGTCCTGTTTGGGCAAGGGGGAAGAATGTCAAACCCTCAAAAATCGATCGACGCACGACGTGACCATCACGAAGGGGACATCCTCTCCTTGACTTGTTTCGGGGCTTTCCGGTACTCTTTATTTTTTATGGAAAAAATGGGAGTTCGCGTGGCACTGATCGAGGACAAACTGTACAAGCGGATCAAGAACGGTGTGGGGAGGGCAATTGCCGATTTCGGCCTGATCGAGGAGGGAGACCGGATCGCGGTGGCGGTCTCGGGAGGGAAAGACTCCTACACCCTGCTCCATATCCTGGCGGAGTTGCAGCGGCGAGCTCCCATAAAATACGACCTCATGGCGATCAACATCGACTCCGGCTATCCCGGCTTCCGGACCGACATCATCGTCGAGCACCTGCGGGATCACGGTTTCACCCACCACATGGAGCCGACCGACCACTACGGGATCATCAAGGAAAAGCGGCGTCCCGACTCCTCCTACTGCTCCATCTGTGCCCGGCTCAAGCGTGGAGCGCTCTACGGCCTTGCCCAGCGGTTCAACTGCAACAAGCTGGCCCTTGGCCACCACATGGACGACTTCGTGGAGACACTCCTCCTGAACCAGTTCTTCGTCGGCTCGCTCAAGGCGATGGCCCCCCGGATGCTGGCGGACAACGGCCATACCACCGTGATCCGCCCCCTGGTCTACGTGGAGGAGCGGGACATCGTTACATTCTCCCGCCAGAACCGCTTCCCGGTGGTCTGCTGCTGCTGCCCGGTCTGCGGCACTGCAGACCAGCAGCGCAAGCGGATGAAGGAGCTGCTGCGCCACCTGGAGCAGGATATCCCCCACGTCAAGCGGAGCCTTTTGCGGGCACTTGCCAACGTGCAGCCGCGGCACCTGCTCGACCCGTTGCTGTGCAAAACGAGCGGCGCCTCTGACTCGACGCCCTGACGGCTGCCTTGACGGTGGCCCGCACCTTGACCCGGCCCCGCCGCCAATCGCGCCACGAATCGACGGCCGCCACATATCCGCAGTACAGCACAAGTCCCGCTCCGAACACCACGATCGGTTCCATTCCGTTTCCTCCCTCTTGGTCGATGGTGAAAGCATAGCACTGCCGTGTGACAGAATGAGTCGCATCAACGACTCTCGTTCACACACCGAAAGTTATTTGAACACGCAACCCTCTGGGAGGCATCATGGGTAAACGTTTCATGCAGCCGCTCCGGATTGCCGTGCAGTGGGGATATCTCCTCTTCATGGTCTATCTCGGCGTGGAGTTTTTCCGTTTCGTCCGCTACTGCCGCAGCGGCGGCACCGCCTCCTTCGTCCCCCGGCCGGAAGGGGTGGAAGGGTTCCTCCCCATCTCCGCCCTGGTAAGCCTTAAGGAGTGGGTGATTACCGGGGTGATCAACCCGGTCCATCCGGCCGGCCTTGTCATCTTTCTCACCATCGTCGCCGTCTCTCTCCTCCTCAAGCGCTCCTTCTGCTCCTGGATCTGTCCGGTCGGCACCCTCTCGGAGTTTCTCTGGAAGCGGGGGTTCAGTCTGCTCCACCGCAACTACCGCCCCCCCCGCTGGCTCGACATGGTACTGCGCGGCATCAAGTACCTGCTGCTCGCCTTCTTCCTCTACTCCATCCTCGTGGTTATGGGACCGGAGCAGGTAACCGCCTTCATCTACTCCGACTACAACAAAACGGCTGACGTGAGGATGCTCGACTTCTTCCTCCACCTCTCCCCTTTCGCCCTCGGGGTCATTCTCTTTCTCACCCTCCTCTCCCTGCCGGTGCGCAACCCCTTCTGCCGTTTCCTCTGCCCCTACGGCGCCCTCGTTGGGCTCGTATCTATGCTGTCGCCCGCCAAGGTAAGCCGGGACGGCGAGCTCTGCGTTTCCTGCGGCGTCTGCACCCAGGTCTGCCCCTCATACATCCCGGTCATGGCAAAGCGTCGGGTCCATTCACCCGAGTGCATCGGCTGCTGGCGCTGCATCAGCCACTGCCGGGCCGAAGGGGCACTGGAGATGAAGCTGACCGGCCGGAAGGTCATTGTCCCCGGCCTGGTGTTCGCCATCCTTGTAGTGCTCCTCTTCTGGGGGGGGACCATGGTGGGACGCCTGACGGGGAACTGGCATACGGCGATTACGGTGGAGGAGTACCTGCGGCTCCTGGGACGGTAACGAATACATCGGCGGTGATTTTTCTCCGTGTCCTCTGTGGTAAAAGGCTGGGAAATCGAAGATGACCGACAAGCGTTACAACGCATTTTCCGTGGAGTTGAAGCGAATCTTTGGCTGCCGGGTCCACCGGATATCCGTGGATGCTGGCTTCACCTGCCCGAACCGGGACGGCACCGTGGGAACGGGAGGATGCATCTACTGCGGAGGCGACGGATCCGGCTCTTTCGGCATCCCCCGCGGCCTCTCCATCACCGAGCAACTGGAGGACGGCAAAGAGGTGATGGTTCGCAAGTACAAGGCGGGAAAGTTCATCGCCTACTTCCAGCCCTATTCCAACACCTACGCCACGGTTGAGCGGTTGCGTGCCCTCTATGACGAGGCGCTGGCAGTTACGGACGTTGCAGGACTCATCGTCGGGACCCGCCCCGACTGCCTCCCCCCGCCTGTCCTCGACCTCCTTGCCGACTACCACCGGCGCACCTATTTCTGGCTGGAATTGGGCCTTCAGTCGCTCCACGACCGGTCTCTCGCCTTTGTAAACCGTGGCCACGACGCCGCCACATCAGTGGCAGCCATTCGGGCCGCCAGGTCACGTGGCCTGCGCATCTGTGCCCACGTCATACTGGGTCTGCCGGGGGAGAGTCGCGAGGAGACAATGGCAACGGCAGGGATGCTTAATGAGCTGGGAGTTGAGGGGGTGAAGCTCCACCTTCTCCATGTCATGGCGGGAACGGAACTGGCTCAACTCTATGGGGAGGGGAAGGTCCGGCTGCTTGAGCGTGACGACTACGTGGGGCTGGTATGCGACTTCCTGGAGCGGCTCGACCGGCGCATTTTCATCCATCGGCTCACCGGGGACGGTGGCCGGGACCATCTGGTCGCACCGCTCTGGTCACTGGCCAAGTTTGAGGTGCTGAACGCGATAGACGCTGAACTGGAACGACGGGGGACCCGGCAGGGGGGAAAATCCTTACCGTAACAGCTCAGTAGTACTCTTCCCCGTACTCAGGCACGCCATCGAGAAACCCCGGCACCAGCGCCGCACGCTCCAGCGCCCTGTCAACATCGGAGATGAGCCGCTGCCGGTCCTTGGGGTAGCTGCCGGCAAGATTGAGGAAGTTGGAGACATGGTTGGAGCGGAGGATGGTCCGTGAAGGGTTGAGGACGCTGACGATCTCCCGCGCCTCGAGCATCAGATTGCGACGGCTGCACTGCCGGAGGGCACGGATAAAATCATCGTTGTGACGGTGAAACAGGGTGAGGAGGGAAAAATACTCCGGATTGACCCGGTTGACCCAGTCGGCTGTCGCCCGGGCGTGATCCAGACTTCGTTCCCGGCCGGCCAGGCCGAGAATTGCCGTGACAGAGAGCTTCATTCCCGCTCTCCGCGCCTTCAGGGCCAACTCGGCCATGGTGGCGGCATCAAACCCCTTGTTTACGTTCTTCAGCGTGTCGTCATCCCCCGATTCCAGACCGAAGTAGAGGATTCGAAGCCCTTTTTCCCTCAGCAGCACAAGCTCGGCTGCGGATTTGGTGGTGAGGCTGTTGGGGGAGGCATAGGCACCGACCCGGGCAAGTCGGGGGAACGTTGCAGACAGTGCATCGAGAATGGACGCCAGGCCGTCAACGGGATAGACAACGGCATCACCATCTGCAAGGAAGACCCGGTCCACCCGGGACCGGTACTGGGGCGGGATGGCGGCGATTTCCGCCCGCACCTCGTCAACCGGCTTCAGCCGGAACCGTTTCCCCTTGTACATGCCGCAGAAGCTGCAGCTGTTCTGGGAGCAGCCGATGGTAATCTGGAAAATAAGGCTGCGTGCCTCGGAGGGTGGCCGGAACAAGGGTTCTACGTAGCGGGGCATGGAGGATCTCCTTTACTTGAGCTCCGCCAGGCCTACCTCGAACCCCTCGAAGGTGGGGAGCACCCCCGCCTCATCGTCATCGTGGTAATAGGTATAGACAAATTCGAGCCGGGCGGGTGTCTTCCCCGACGGGATCGGCAGGGTAAGCCCTTGATGGAGAAAGGTGCCCGGCTGGATGGTCGTGGGAAAAAAGATGAAGGTTGCGCGACCAAGTTCTTCCCCCGTTGCCGAGAGATGGCGCGTTCGCAACTCGAGGTTGCGGATCTGCTGAGGGCCAATGGCGCGGACACCGCCGGTAACTGCCAGTTGGTCGCCGTTCTTCCAGACCCGCCACCTGACCACCATTTCCTTGAATTCACGCGCCCCCGCTATGCCGGGGCCGTCATCACCCGCAACGGCTGACACCGGGAGGCAGAAGCCGCACCATAACAGGATAAAAAGCACAACGGCTACAGGCTTCACGGTGTCCTGCCTCCCCTCGGTCACCGGTACTGGAGCATCTCCTGCAGATGCTCGTACTCATCCAGCTGCCGCTGAAGTGCTCGCAGTTCGCTGGGAGTGTAGACGGCCTCACCCCGTGCCAGCTCCCGTCGAAGTCGGGCAAGCCGCTCGGTGATACTGTCGGTTCGCCGGGGATTCGGCACCTCCCCAAGAAGTTCGCGGTCTTTCTCCTCCGTCATCCCATCTCCCCCCTGCACCGGTAGGTAGTATACCAATTTATGCTGCAACCCGCCAGCCTTCAGTATCAGGGAGAACTATGCGGCTCCCCGTCCCACTCACCCTTCTCCAGACGATCGATGGCGCCACGGGCACGAAATCCGATGAGCCCCGGTTCGTCCGCTACCCTGCGCAAGACAGCCAGAGCCAGATCACGCTCGCTGGGGAGAAGATAGACTGCAGCCATACCGGCAACCACCGGATCGGGTTCACGGGTAAGCGTCACAAGCCCTGCGACGCCGTCGCCACGTTCCTGGAGGATGCCGGCGGCGAGATGGGCAAGAACAGTCGCCTGGCGATTGGCAGCCACCTCATCGAGAGACTCCAGCGCGTTGTGATGGCTCCGTGCGGCCCGGGCGAACCGCTCAAGCATTCGATTCAATTGTGGTGCCGCCACGCGTGCTCCCCTCACTTACATACTGCCAAATGGCGCTGCCATGCTGGATTACTCCACTACACAGTGTCTGGCAGCATTGCATGGCTCACAGACCTTGAATGTACCAGTTGACGAAAAAAGCCCCTCTGCCAGCAGGCAGAGGGGCTCTCATTCTAACACACGAACAGACTAGAGGAGTATCGCTTTCTGTGCCAGCTGCAGGATGATGCTCGGCACGACCCCCGGCACAATGACACCCACCACGGAGATAGTGATAGACAGAAGTACGGCGGGGCTGAGCTTCATCCAGTCGAATTCCTCGACCGGGTCCTTCATGTACATGTAAACCATGACCCGGAGATAATAGTAGACCGATGCGGCGCTGTTGAGAACACCGATCACCACAAGCCAGACATAACCGGACTTGAGTGCTGCCGAGAAGAGATAGAACTTCCCGACGAAGCCGGCGGTAGGGGGCATACCCGCCAGGGAGAAGAGGAAGAGCGCCAAGACCATGGCAAGGACCGGATGCTTGACACCGAACCCGGCATAGTCCTCCACGTTGTTGTTCGGTTCACCCTTCTTGCCCACCAGGATGATAATGGCAAAGGCGCCGATATTCATGAAGGCGTAGGAAAGCATATAGAAGAGGATACCGGCTGTCCCTTCGCCATTGCCCGCGGTAAAACCGACCAGGGCATACCCTGCGTGGGCAATGGAGGAGTAGGCGAGCATCCGCTTGATGTTGTTCTGGCTCAGGGCGATGATGTTACCAACGGTCATGGTCAGAACCGCCAGTATCCAGAGCAGGTCGCTCCAGTCTGCCTTGAGCGTCGGCATGGCAACCACGAGTACCCGGATGAAGGCGGCAAAACCGGCAGC
The DNA here is from genome assembly GCF_018476905.1 of Geomobilimonas luticola. GTDB lineage: Bacteria > Desulfobacterota > Desulfuromonadia > Geobacterales > Geobacteraceae > Geomobilimonas > Geomobilimonas luticola. Next base: position 496,892 of record NZ_JAHCVK010000001.1, on the reverse strand, counting down.
CTTGGGTCCTGCAGACATGAAAGCGGTCATGGGCGTCGGTGCACCCTCATAGACATCCGGAGTCCACATGTGGAACGGTGCAGCGGCAATTTTGAAAGAGAACCCTACCGCCATGAGCAGCATGCCGACTACAAACATCGGGTTGTTGGCGAGTGCTCCGTCCATGGCTGCGGCGGCGGCTATCTTGGCAATTTTGGTGGTGCCGGTTGCACCGTAGGTGAGAGCCATGCCGTACAGAAGGAAGCCGGTGGAGAAGGCCCCGAGGAGAAAGTACTTGAGACCGGCTTCGTTCGACTTGATGTCGGAGCGGTTAAATCCAGCCAGCACATACAAGGAAACCGATAGTACCTCCAGACCGAGGAAGATGGTCATGAGGTCGGTGCCTGACGCCATCAGCATCATGCCGGCGGTGGCAAAAAGTATAAGCGGATAGAGCTCGCCATGGTTGCACTCTTCCTTGGCCATGTAGTGGTCGGAGATCAGGACCGCAAGTCCGGCGGAGACAAGGAATATTGCCTTGAAGAAGAGGGAGAAGTTGTCCTGCAGCACTGAGCCGTTGAAACCCTCCTGCAAGGCGAGTGGAGCATTCCAGCCGCTGACGACGCTGAAGAAGGCGACGACGATGCCGATGAAGCTCAGGTAAGCCAAGTAGGCCTTCTGCTCGCCGGGAACGAAGACGTTGAGGAGCAGCAGCACCATGGCGACAATCGACAGGATCGTCTCAGGCATGATTGCGGCGAAGTTTATGGCCGGCATAACGAGTGTTTCCATCAAATATTTCCTCCGGTGACTATTCTGAAACCGTTAACGTGTTACTTCATCTCCAGAACAGGGGGAGCCGCCAAGGGAGCCGCCTGGGGGAGCACTGCCGGAACCTGCTGCTGCAGACGTGCAGCCTGCTTCGTTTTGGACAACTGGATCATCCTGTCGATGGCAGGGTTCATTTTATCTATGAACGGCGTGGGGTAAACCCCCATCACGAATATCAGGATAATGAGCGGTACCATGATGGCGATCTCGCGCGCGTTGAGATCTTTCAGAGTCTGATTTTTGGGATTATTGAGTTCGCCGAACATGACCCGCTGGAACATCCAGAGCATATAGACTGCGGAAAGGATGACACCGCTCGTCGCGATGACGGTGTACCAGCGTAGCTTGCTCTCGAACGCCCCGAGCAGGATGAGGAACTCGCCGACAAAACCGTTGGTTCCGGGAAGACCGATGGACGAAAGGGTAACGATCATGAATACTGTGGCAAAGATCGGCATCTGCTTGGAGAGTCCGCCAAAGTCGGTGATGAGCCGTGTATGCCGGCGTTCATAAATGAAGCCGACGATAAGGAAGAGCGCTCCGGTGGAAACCCCGTGATTGAGCATCTGCAGCATGCCACCCGCAACCCCCTGCTGGTTGAGTGCAAACACCCCGAGCATGACGAAACCAAGGTGGGCAACAGACGAGTACGCTACCAGTTTCTTCACGTCCTCCTGCACCATGGCGACGAGTGCAGCATAGATGATGCCGATGACGGCAAGGGTAGCGATGAGCGGAGTGAACTGCTCGGTGGCATCGGGAAAGAGCGGCATGGCAAAACGGACAAATCCGTAGGTCCCCATTTTCAGGAGGATGGCAGCCAGTATTACGGAACCGGCTGTCGGAGCCTCGGTATGTGCGTCGGGCAACCAGGTATGGAGAGGAAACATCGGGACCTTGATGGCAAATGCGAGGGCAAATGCAAGAAACAACCAGGTCTGTGTTGCCGGGTCAAGCGCTACCTGATAGAAGTGGAGCAGGTTGAAATCACCGGCCCCCGCCTTGAAGTAGAGAAAGATGAGCGCCACCAGCATGAGGAGCGAACCGACCATGGTGTAGATGAAGAACTTGACTGCCGCATAGATCTTCCGCTTGCCACCCCAGATACCGATGATGAAGTACATCGGGATAAGCATGACTTCCCAGAAGATGTAGAAGAGGAAAAGATCAAGGGAGATGAATGCCCCGAGCATTCCGACTTCAAGCAGCAGCAGGCAGACCATGTACTCCTTTACCTTCTCCTCCACGGCGGTCCAGGTGGAAAGCACCGCAATCGGCATGATGAAGGTGGTCAGGATCACGAGCCAGAGGCTGATTCCGTCGATACCGACGTGATAGTTCATCTGGAAGGGTCCGGCAGCGATCCAGGGAACCATCTCCACGAACTGAAACTCGGCGTTGGTCTGGAACCCGGTAACCAGTGGCAGGGACGCCAGGAAGGTAATCAGGGTAACTACCATCGCGAGTCCGCGAAGGACGGAGTGATTATTCTTGTTCATGAAGAGGAGAAGAATAACCCCGATCAGCGGTGTGAAAGTTATTATACTCAGTAACGCGGGCATCTGGTTCATTTACTCTGCTCCTTTTGCTCCTGTTAAAAATTGACTGGTACTACCGGAAGATGTAGAAGGCCACGATAACCATTGCCCCTATGGTCATGCTGAACGCGTAGTTAAAGACGTAGCCCGACTGGATATGGCGCAGCACACCGCTGAATCCCATGAAAACACTTGCTACGCCATTGACGATACCATCCACCACAACCACGTCGAACCCTTTCCAGAGGAAGTTACCCAGGGCCTTGCAGGGGTTGACAAAAAGGAAATCATAGAGTTCGTCAATGTACCACTTGTTGAATACTGCCCGGTGCAGGGCAGGAAAGGCTGCCGTGAACTTGGCCGGTATGGAGGTGTCCTTTATGTAGAGGACGAAGGCGATGCCGATGCCGATAAAGGCAATCAGCACGGACAATCCCATGAGGCCCCATTCAACAGCATGGCTGGGGTGCGCACCACCGTGGGCGTGAGCCTTCACGAACTCTTCGGAGAACTCGAACACGGGCGCCAGGAAATGCTCGAAGTAGTTAGGAATTCCACCAAGTACATCACCCAGGATTTTCGGTATACCGATATAACCACCAACTACCGACAAGGCAGCGAGGACAATGAGGGGGAAAACGATAACCATGGGGGATTCGTGGAGATGGTCCTTGGCTTTCGGGGTGATGCGGCACTCACCATGGAATGTCATAAAGACCAGACGGAACATGTAGAAAGCGGTGAGCAGAGCGGCACAGGCTCCAAAGCCCCAGAGGAGGTAATTAAGGCTGCCGTGGTGGGGATTGGCAAATGCCTGCCAGAGAATTTCGTCCTTGGAGAAAAAGCCGGCGAAGCCAGGAATACCTGCTATCGCGATGGTTGCAATAAGGAACGTCCCGTAGGTGAGGGGCATTTTCGACTTGAGTCCACCCATGTTCCGCATATCCTGGGCGTCATCATGGGAATGGCAATGGTGGAGGGCATGGTGCATGGAGTGGATAACGGCACCGGACCCGAGGAACAGGCAGGCCTTGAAAAATGCATGGGTCATCAGATGGAAGATGCCGGCAGCAAAGGCACCGACCCCCATGGCAAGGAACATGTACCCGAGTTGGGATACGGTGGAATAGGCAAGGACCCGCTTGATATCATTCTGTGCCGTGCCGATGGTTGCTGCGAACAGTGCCGTTGCTCCACCGATAAGCGCTACCACCATCATGGTGGTGGGGGCCTGGATGTAAAGGAAATTCATGCGCCCGATCATGTAGACACCGGCGGTGACCATGGTAGCAGCATGGATAAGTGCGGAAACAGGCGTCGGGCCTTCCATGGCGTCCGGCAACCAGGTATAAAGAGGTATCTGGGCCGATTTTCCGGTGGCGCCAACGAAGAAGACAAGCGTGATGGCCGTCAGTATTGTGCATCCCTGGAAGAGTTCGGCGTGCTTGGCAAGCTCGGTAAACTGGATGGTCCAGATGCCGTGATTCTGCCCGAGCCACCAGAAGAGGCTGAATACGCCGAGAAGAAAACCGAAGTCACCGACCCGGTTCATGACGAACGCCTTCTTGCCAGCATCTCCCGCAGACTTCTTGTGAAAGTAGTAGCCGATGAGGAGATAGGAGCAGAGACCGACACCCTCCCAGCCGACAAACATGAGGAGCAGGTTGTTACCCATTACCAGGAGGAGCATGGAGAATGTGAACAGGTTGAGGTAGGCGAAGAACCGGTAAAATCCTTCCTCACCGTGCATATAGCCGATGGAATACACGTGGATCAGGAAGCCGACCCCGGTAACCACCATCAACATGATGCAGGAAAGAGGGTCTATCAGGAATGCGATATCAGCCTGGAACGTCCCGGATTTTATCCAGGTGAATACCGGGACGTTATGCACTCGCTCATGGACCGGCAGAGATATCATGGTGAAGAGCGTCATGCACGCCACCGCGAAAGAGCAAAGCACTGCGAGAGCGCCAATCCCGCCGATGACCTTTTCTTCCTTGATGGTCTTTCCAAATAATCCGTTAATCAAGAAACCGATCAGTGGAAAGAGAGGTATAAGCCATACATTATCAAACATTCCAGACTCCTTGTCCGTATAGTTCCTGAATCTTGGGTGCAGTTACCACTTCATTACATTGATGTCTTCAACATCTATGGACTCGCGGTTCTTGAAGTAGGCGACCATCAGAGCCAGCCCGACAGCTGCTTCCGCAGCGGCAACGGTCATGACGAAGAAGACGAAGATCTGACCGTCTATATTGCCCAGATGCCTTGAAAGGGCAATGAATGTCAGGTTGACCGCGTTGAGCATCAACTCTACGCACATAAAGATGACGATGGCGTTCCTTCTGATCAGTACGCCAAGAGTACCGATGGAAAACAGTATTGCGCTCAGAATGAGGTACTTCTCTAACATTTCATCACCCCTGACTTGGTTAGATTTTCTTTTTCGAAAGGACGACAGCACCGATGATTGCAACCAGAAGAAGCAGCGACGTTATCTCGAAGGGGAGAAGGAACTCGCTGTACATGGCTTTCCCTATCAATTCGGTATGTCCGACTTGTTCGATTACGCTGCTGGTAAGCGGCCCCATCCCTTCCTTCGCAGGCGTACTCCGGAACAGGAAGTAACACGCCTCAAAGAGTACAAGGAAAGCGAGAATGCTGCTGACGGCAACGGCATGGTTGGAACGTTTCCCCGTCTCGCTCCTTATATTGAGGAGCATTATGACGAAAACGACGAGGACCATGATCGCACCCGCGTAGACAATGACCTGAATGGCCGCCATGAACTGGGCATCCAGCATCACATAGAAGGTCGCCAGACAGAAGAAGGTCATTACCAGCGACAGCGCGCTGTTGATCGGGTTCTTGCAGGTGATGACCAGGATGCTGGAAAGGACAGCCACCGCTGCCACAATGGTAAAGAAGAGGGTTTCCATTGCTGCTCCTTTATTTCTTTTCTAAGAGTCTTTCTTTAACGAAAACGAAGTCTTCCCGCTTGTAGTTGGCCAGTTCGAACTCCTGGGTCATCTTCAACGCATCAACGGGGCAGGCCTCAACGCAGTATCCGCAGAATATGCAGCGGAGCAGATCGATTTCGTAACGGGCCGCATACTTGTCGTGCTTTGCGTCCTCCCCCGCCTCAACAGTAATGCACTTTGCAGGGCAGACCGTAGGGCAGAGATAACAGGCGACACATTTGGCCTGTTCATGGGAAACCTTGAGGGCATGGAGTCCCCGGTAATTCGGAACAACCACGGGGCGCTCTTTCGGGTACTGGAGGGTAACCGGTTTTTTGAACATGTGGAGAAATGTTATCTTCAGACCTTGCAGCAATGGCATTATCATGCGAATTTACCTCTTTTCGTTTTTTATCCTACCACCATGACCCACAGAGCGGTGGCAACGACATTGACCAGAGTGATCGGCAGGAACACCTTCCATCCCAGCCGCATGAGCTGGTCATAACGGTAGCGCGGATAGGTAGCCCGGATCCACATGCAGCAGAAAATCAGGAAATAGACCTTGGCGACAAACCATACCCACCCCGGCAGGAACGCAGGGCCTTGCCATCCTCCAAGGAAAAGGGTTGTGGTGACAGCACAGACCGTTACCATGTTGGCATATTCAGCCATGAAAAACATGGCGTATTTCATACTGGAATACTCGGTGCAGAATCCGGACACCAGTTCTGTTTCAGCCTCGGGAAGGTCGAAGGGGGTCCGGTTGATTTCCGCTATGGAACATATGAAGAAAATGATACCGGCGAGGAACGTAAAGGGGTTGCGAAACAGGTACCATCCTGCCACTCCGAAGGCTCCCGCCTGGTCCGCCACGATCTGGTTGAGGGAAAGGGACCCGGACATGAGAAAGATGGAAACGATTGCCAAACCTGCGGCCAGTTCGTAGGAGATCATCTGCGCCGAAGCGCGGAGTCCGCCAAGAAGAGAGTACTTGCTATTGGAGGCCCACCCGGCGAGAACGATACCATAGACACCAAGTGATGCCATACCAAGGATATAGAGGACGCCGACGTTCAGGTCGAGCACCTTTCCCACCTGGGGGTCATACACCGATGCGATCTGCAGCGGAATCGTGTAGCCGAACACTTCGATGTTGCCGCCGAAGGGAATAACCGCAAAGGAGATGAACGCCGGCACCAGGGCGATCAGCGGTGCAACCAGAAATGCAAACGTACTCGCCTGTTTCGGAATGATCTCTTCCTTGAAAAAGAGCTTGAGTCCGTCTGCAATCGGCTGAAGCAGGCCATAAGGACCGGTCCGCATTGGTCCGAGCCGTACCTGCATGAAACCGATGACTTTCCGTTCTGCGTAGGTTGCGTAAGCCACCGTCAACAGTACGAATACAAAGGCTACGAGAACCTTGGCGACCATGGCGACATAGTACATCGGTGGCAGTGCTAATAGAGCGTCCATGTGTTCCTCTTCCCCTCGAAAATAATTGGTATCGGAGTAGTTGCTACTTGCTTATGCTTACCCAGGTCACCGGCGCGCCGACAGCTATGCTGTTCACGGAGGCCTCTCCAAAATGGTACGGAGCAAAGACAACCCCTTGAGGCATGCGCGCTCCGACCTTGACCTTCAACTTGAGTTCGCCGGCTGCGGATTTAACCACAACCGCCTCTCCCTCTTTAACATTGAGCGCCTGTGCGTCATCGCGGCACAGTTCCACGTAACCCTCCGGACACACGTACATGGGACCTTCCCCGAAGCGGGACATGGTGCCACAATGGTAGAGGGCACTGCCGGTGACAAGTGCAAATTTGCCGCTTTCTGCCGGGATGGCAGCAGCCTCCACCGCCACGAACCGCGGTTTGATCGTGGCGGGAAGAATGGCTCCCGTCTCACCCAGTCCTGCCATGGTGAGTCCCGCATATGCAGGGACAGTCGCCGCGATTTCTGCGAATACTGCTGTCGTGTCGGCGTAAGGGGCGTTGCCGGTCAGGCCGGCAAGGAGTCCGTTAAGAATGGCAAAATCGCTCCGGGCGTCGCCAACAGGCTTGATGGCCTGGTTTACCCGCTGTACCGCACGGCCGACACTTGTATAGGTACCGTTCTTTTCCGCAAAGGAACAGACCGGCAACACAACATGAGCTTTTGCTGCGGTTTCGGTCAGGAACAGATCCTGCACTACGAGAAATTCCACTTTATCAAGCGCAGCCTCGATCTTTTTCCTGTCGGGATAGGAAACGACAGGGTTTTCACCGGCCACAATGAGAGTCTTTATGGAACCGTTCTGACAACCTGCCAGGATGGCATCTGCATCTGCGCCACCTGCGGTCGGGAAGAGCCCGAGGTCGGCGGCACCCTGGCTGTTGTTCTTCTCACCCAGATAAAGGACGCCACATCCTTCCTTGCCGACCTTGCCGGTCAGCAGCGCCAGGTTTGCAAGGGCCTGTGCCAGCGCCTTGCCATGCCCCGGATAACCGAGGCCAAGGGGGAGGATGATGAGCGCCTTGGCCGCCTTTGCATAATCCCTGGCCAGCGTCTTGATGGTATCAGCATCCAGACCGCAGGCGGCTGCGACCTTTTCGGGAGCAAAGGCATCAAGCTGCTGCTTGAGGGCATCAAAGCCATCGATCCCGGAAGCAGTAGCGTCCTGAAGATTTTCGGCAAGGATCACCTGGGCAAGGGCATTGACGAGCGCCACTTCCTGCCCCGGTTTGTGGACGTAGGTAACCGCCTTGGGAAGCTTGGACAGCTTGCCCCGCTTGTCGGATAGAACCCTGAGGTCAATATCCTTACGTTTTACCCCCAGGTTGATTTCGAAGCCGAGTACCGGATGTGTTTCATAGGCATCGGTTTTCACCACGAGCAGTAAATTGGATGCCTGGATATCAGCAACTGTCGCCGGTGAAGCTGTGCCTCCAAAGCTCTCCGCCGCACCGGCGGTAAGGGCTGCATGGGCATACCCTGCCGAGTGATCAACGTTGTCTGAGCCAAGGCCATCCCTGAAGAGTTTCTTGAAAAGGAATAGCTCTTCATTGGTCAACCGGGGTGTGGCCAGGCCGGCGACCGTTTTTCCCCCTGCATTTTTTTCTTCGGCGAGCTTTGCTGCGACAAGGCCCAGAGCCTCGTCCCATGTTGCAGGCTGCAGGCTGCCGTTTTTCCGAACAAGCGGTGTTGTCAGCCGCTTGTCGCTGTTGATAAACTGGTAGCCGAAACGCCCACGTGTGCAGAGCTGGCCGTTGTGGAATCCCTGGTTTTCGTCGTAGATGGTCGTCAGGACCTTATCGTCCTTGACTCCCAGGGTTAATTGGCAACCGGTCCCGCAGTAGGAGCAGACCGACTTGACCTTGTTGAGTGCCCACCAACGGGCCTTGAACTTGAAAGGGCGCGAAATGAGGGCGCCTACAGGACAGACAGAGACACAGGAGCCACAGAATTCACAGTTGAGGGGACCATCGAATTCAGTACCGATCTTCGCCTCTATGCCTCGGTTGATGAAGGTATAGGCACCGAATGAAACGATCTCGTCACAAATCCGGGCACACTTGCCACAATGGATGCAGCGGTTCATGTCCCGCTCGATGAGGGGGTTCTCGTAGTCGATCTTGTGCTGAAATTTTTCGTCCTGGAAACGGTTGCCGTTGACCTTGTACTCATAGGTGAGATTCTGGAGATCGCAGTCACCAGCCGCATCGCAAACCGGGCAGTCGATGGGGTGCTTGAGCAGGAGGAGTTCCAGAACCATTTTGCGGGCCTGGATGATTTCGTCGGTCATGGTACGAACGATCATCCCCTCCGTCACGGGAGTGGTACAGGCAGGAATCTGGCGTCCTTTCATCTGCTCAACTTCCACGAGACACATGCGGCATCCGCCGAACGGGTGGAGCTTCTTGTCGTGACAGAGGATCGGTATTCTTATGCCGGCTGCCTTGGCCGCATCATATATGGTAGCGTCTTTCGGTACCGTTACCTGTTTATCGTCGATTGTAAGATTTACCATCTCGCCCTCTGTTCTCCCTCGGATGTTTACTTGGTGATCAGCTACTCAATGGCCATGAAACGGCAGGCGTCGTAACAGGACTTACACTTTGTGCAGTTTTCCTTGATGAGGTATGCAACCTGGCCCTTCTCCCAGCGTATGGCGTTGGAAGGGCAGGCCTTGAGGCAGGCGCCGCACTTGACGCACTTCTCTTCCACTACCTGCCACAGGAGGAGTTCCTTGCAGCAGTTGGAGGGGCAGCGCTTGTCGTTGATGTGGGCCTCGTACTCGTGACGGAAATATTTGACTGTGGAAAGGATCGGGTTCGGAGCCGTCTGACCAAGACCGCAGAGGGACGCCTTCTTGATGGTGGTGCCCATCTCAAGCAGAGTCTCGATATCATTAGGCTCACCCCTTCCTTCCGTGATTCGTTCAAGGATGTCAAGCATTGCCTTGAGTCCGATCCGGCAGGGAACACATTTACCGCACGACTCCATCCTGGTGAAGGAAAGGAAGAATCGGGCCACGTCCACCATGCAGGTGGTCTCATCCATGACAACGAGGCCTCCGGAACCCATCATGGCACCGGCCTTTATCAGGGAGTCATAGTCAACGGGTGTGTCGAGGACTTCCGCGGGGATACAACCACCGGATGGGCCCCCTGCCTGGACCGCCTTGAACTTACGGTTGTTGGCAATGCCACCGCAGACGTTATAGATGACTTCACGCACCGTCATCCCGGCAGGAACCTCGACGAGGCCGGTATGCTTGACCTTCCCGGTGACGGCGAAAATCTTGGTCCCCTTGGTCGTCTCGGTACCGAGGGAGGCATACCAATCAGCCCCCTTGTTGATGATATGGCGGACGTTGGCAAACGTCTCCACGTTGTTGATATTGGTCGGCTTTCCCCAGAGACCCTTGACCGCAGGAAACGGTGGACGAGGACGGGGCATGCCGCGCTCTCCCTCGATGGATGCCATGAGCGCAGTCTCTTCACCGCAGACGAACGCGCCAGCTCCCATCTTGATGCGCATATCGAAATCGAAGCCCCATCCCTGGATATTCTTGCCAAGCCATCCCTTCTCGTAGCAGGTGTCAATGGCATGCTGCAGACGCTCAATTGCCAGCGGATACTCGGCCCGGACATAGACGTAACCGTAGTAGCAGCCGATGGCGTAGGCGGCGATCATCATCCCCTCGATAATGCAGAAGGGGTCTCCCTCAAGAATCGAACGGTCCATGAAAGCACCAGGGTCACCCTCGTCGGCATTGCAGATCAGATACTTTTTATCGCCGGGCGAGGCAGCGCAGAAGGACCATTTCATGCCGGTGGGGAAGCCCCCGCCCCCACGACCGCGCAGTCCAGACTTCTTGACTTCCTCGGTAACCTCGGCAGGCTTCATAGTCTTGACACACTTCTCGATGGCCTTGAAGCCGTCTTCTTCCAGATAGGCTTCCAGACTGTCGGGATCTATCTGACCACAACCGGTCATAACGATGCGCATCTGCTGGTCGACGAAGGTGTTGTAATAGGGCTTCGCTTTCCGTTTCTCCATTATTGTCTTGTTGATAATGTGCTCGTCGATGATCTGTCCGACCTCTTCCGCCTTGACAAAGTCGTAGGTGACCCGTCCCTGCTCAGGGGTGATGATATCGACGAGAACATCGTTGGCGCAGAGGCCACGGCAGCCGGTCTTGATGACGTCACAGCGCTTGCCGACGACAGCATCAACACCTTTTTCCGCGATTTGCTTGATGAATGCCGCCTCAACGTCCTTGGCACCCATGGAAACGCCGCCAGTTCCCTGGCAGATCAGAATTTTTATCGCTGCGTTTTCGCTCATGACGAATAGTCCCCTACTGGATAAGTATCGAGCTACTTCTTCATCGGCCTCTGGTTATAATCGGCTATGATTTCGCCGACTTTCTGCACCGTCATCGAACCGTAGGTGGAATCATTCACCATGGCCAGCGGTGCCATACCGCAGGCGCCGAGACAGGCAACCTTCTCGAACGTGAAGCGCAGGTCGGGAGTGGTCTCGGCATGCCCGATCCCCAGCTTGTCAAAGAACGTCTCAACGATACGTGGAGCCCCCTGGACATGACACGCAGTTCCTACGCAAACCCTGATGATGAACCTGCCCCGCGGCTTCAGGTGGAACTGGGCATAGAAGGTAAGGACGCCGTAGATCTGGCTCGGATAAACGTTCAGCCGTTCCGCCACCAGGTCGATGGTCGGTCTGGGCACGTAACCGTACTCTTCCTGGATTCCCTGAAGGACCGGCATCAGGTTGCCCGGCAGGGTCAGGTACTTGTCGATGACATGATTGGCAGGGGCCAAATCGATATCTTCAGTCGGTTTTTCTTCGGCTGGAGCGTTACTCATGTACTCCATCTCCTTTGATAATGTGAGTTACCTGTCGATTTCCCCGAGGACGATGTCAAGCGTCCCAATAACCGCTACCAGGTCGGCAATCATGGCACCCTTTGCCATTTTTTCGATCGCCCCGAGATTTACGAATGAAGGCGGCCGGATCCGCATCCGATAGGGCTTGGTCCCACCATCGCTGACCAGATAGAACCCCAGCTCACCCTTAGGAGCCTCGACCGACTGGTACACTTCACCTTCCGGAACCGGGAAGCCTTCGCTGGCGATCTTGAAATGGTGGATCAACCCTTCGATGGTGTTGTAAACGTCTTCTTTCGGCGGGTAGCACACCTGGGGGGCATCGGCAAGAATCGGTCCCGGCTTGAGGGAGTCCAGAGCCTGTTTGACAATCTTGACCGCTTCACGCATCTCCACGAGACGCACCTTGTAACGGTCGTAGGTGTCGCAGTTCTTACCGACCGGCACCTGGAAGTTATACTTCTCATACCCGCTGTAGGGATTGTCTCTCCGCAGGTCCCAGTCAACGCCGGAACCACGCAGGGCAGGGCCGGTGATACCGTAATCTATGGCATCTTCGGCAGAAATCACGCCGTTGCCGACGGTCCGTTGAACCCAGATGGTGTTCTTGGTCAGGAGCCCCTCATAGGTATCGAAATGGCCAGGGAAGGTATCGACGATCTCCTGTACATCTTTTTCGAATCCGTCGTAGACCTCGGAGGACAGCCCGCCGACACGGAAGTAGTTACTGGTCATCCGCGCACCGGAAATCTTTTCGTAGAGGGCCATTACCTTCTCGCGTTCGCGGAAGGCATAGATGAAGACCGTCATGGCGCCGATGTCGAGGGCATGGCAGGCGATCCAGACAAGGTGGGATTTGAGGCGGGTCAATTCGGCCAGGATGACGCGAATCGTCTGGGCCCGCTCAGGCACCTCGATGCCGAGCAGCTTTTCCACTGCCAGCACGTAACCAAGGTTATTGCTCATGGGGGCGAGATAGTCGAGGCGGTCGGTAAGGGGAAGTGCCTGATGATAGGTCCGGTGCTCCGACAGCTTCTCGACTCCCCGGTGCAGGTAACCGATGTGCGGCGTGATCTTCTGGATCACCTCACCGTCCAGTTCGACAACCAGCCGCAGAACTCCGTGCGTACTCGGATGCTGCGGGCCCATGTTTACTGTCATGATCTCTGTACTAGCCATTCGTCGCCTCTATGTGTTGGATAGAATAATTTCGTTTGCGTGCGGAGTATGTATTAGGACAGCCGACCCTTGTAGGGCTCACGATCCGGCCCTTGGAGCGGATAGTCCTTGCGGAGCGGGTGACCGACCCAATCGTCCGTCATGAGAATCCTGCGCAGGTCGGGATGACCGGTGAACGTGATGCCGAACAGGTCGTACACCTCGCGCTCGAGGAAGTTGGCAGAATTCCAGAGGCAGGTGGCACTGGCAATGGACGCATCCGATTCTTCCACCGGGGTCTTGACCCTGAGGCGGTCCTTGGCAGGAATCGAGTACAGGTTGTAGACCACCATGAAACGAGGGGTTTTCCCGTAATAGTCAATAGCGGTCACGTCGGTCAGCAGATTATATCCCAGTTCATCCCTGAGGCACGTGCAAACGGCGATGACATCCTCTTTCTTGACCGTCACCGTCACTTCACCGCGGAATTCTTTGATTTCCAGTAGCGAAGAAGCGAATTTTTCCTTCAGCCTTATAACTGCGCGATTAGTTTCAGCCATATTAGTCATACCTTTTCCTTTGGTATTGATCCCTTACGCTGCCGGTTCGAGCCTGTCTCCGAGCCCGATTGACGAACCGAAGGAGTTTCTCTCTTTCATGATCTTGTCCTGAAGCTTCATGAGACCATAGAGCAACGCCTCGGGGCGTGGAGGACATCCCGGGATGTAGACGTCAACGGGAAGCGCCTCGTCGATCCCCTGCACCACGCTGTAGGTATCGAAAATGCCGCCGGAACAGGCGCAGGCACCCATGGCCACAACCCATTTCGGTTCCGGCATCTGCTCATAGACGGTCTTGATCACGGGAAGCATCTTCTTGGTGACCGTCCCCGCTATGATTATGCAGTCCGCCTGACGAGGCGACGCACGGAAGATGATGCCGAAACGGTCCAGGTCGTGATGGGACGCCCCGGTGGCCATCATCTCGATTGCGCAGCAGGCCAGACCGAAGGTCATGGGCCAGATCGACGACTTACGCGCCCAGTTGACCAGGCCGTCCAGCGACGCGGTAATGATGTTATCACCCAATGGCTGCTGATCTACTCCCATTCCAATGCTCCTTTTTTCCAGACATAGATGTAACCGACGAAGAGAATCACGATGAAGACGCCCATCTCAGCGAGAATGAAGGGACCAAGACCGGCTGCGATGAATTTTTTGAAGACCACCGCCCACGGGTAGAGAAACACCGCTTCGATGTCGAACAGGATGAAGAGCATCGCAATGAGGTAAAACTTGATCGAGAATCGCTCCCGTGCACTCCCAACGGGCTCACATCCACACTCGTAGGGAGACAGCTTTACCTCGGAAGGTTTTTTCGGTCCGATAAGGGACGAAAAAATGATCGACCCAAGGCCGAACAGAATTGCGATCGTTAGCAGGACGATTATGGGCAGATATGCACCAAGCATCTTTTTCCTCCAGTTTTTCGAAAAGCGTTAGTATGTTTTGCCAGAAGCGGATTTTTCGTCTGATTCGCGCTTGAACCGCGCCAGTAACCAGTTAATAGAACTCAGTTTTTGCCCAGGAAGCGTATACTGTATACAATTTCCATTGGTCGGAACTTATTTCATTTCCGAATCATTGTCAAGAAAAAAAAGTTCTAATTTTTTCGCCTCTGACCGCGTATTTTACCGACTCAGACACGGACAGCATCACTCGCCCAGGCGCTATTAACCCTTGACAGCATGCGGAGTTATATGGTACCACGCCCACGTTGCGAATCGAAAAAGCGTGAGGTGCATGTGATGCAAAACGGACGTTCCGTGCAGATGTTTCAACAGGCCCAGCAATCTATTCCCGGGGGAGTCAATAGCCCGGTACGTGCCTTCAAGTCCGTCGGCTTCGACCCCCTCTTCATCAAAAAGGCGAACGGTTCCCTGATTTACGATGAAGACGGCAATGAATATATAGACTATGTGGGTTCCTGGGGACCGATGATCCTGGGCCACTGCCATCCCGACGTCGTTGCTGCGGTACAGGCCGCCGTGGCAAGTGGAAGCAGCTTCGGTGCACCAACCGGGCTGGAGATCACCCTGGCGGAAATGGTCATACAGGCGGTTCCTTCCATAGAAATGGTGCGGATGGTAAGTTCCGGCACCGAAGCGACCATGAGCGCGATCCGTTTAGCCCGGGGATATACCGGACGGGACAAGATCCTGAAATTCGCCGGCTGTTATCACGGGCATGCCGATGCCCTGCTGGTGAAGGCAGGCTCAGGCGCCGCCACCTTCGGAGTCCCCGATTCTCCCGGGGTGCCGCAGGATTTCGCCAAGCTTACCCTGACCGCAACCTTCAACGATCTGGAGTCGGTGCGGACTCTCGTCGCCGATAACAGGGGGGAGGTTGCCTGCATCATCGTTGAACCGGTGGCCGGCAACATGGGCACCGTCCCCCCCCGGGAAGGATTCCTTGAAGGGCTGCGGGATCTCTGTACGAACGAAGGGATCGTGCTCATCTTCGACGAGGTGATGTCGGGCTTCCGGGTCGCCTATGGCGGTGCCCAGGAGGTGTACGGCGTCACCCCCGACATGACCACTCTGGGGAAGATCATCGGTGGAGGTCTGCCGGTCGGTGCGTTCGGCGGGAAAAGGGAGATCATGCAGCTTCTCTCTCCTTCCGGCGGCGTCTACCAGGCCGGCACGCTCTCCGGCAATCCCCTCGCCATGACCGCCGGCATCGCCACCCTGCGATTGCTCCAGCAGGAAGGTTTCTACCAGAAGCTGGAAGAAAAGAGCGCCTGCCTTTCGGCCGGCATCGCCCAGGCAGCCAAGGATGCGGGGTACCCGATCTATTCAACCCGCGTCGGCAGCATGTTCTGTGCCTTCTTCACGGGAGGCGAGGTCCGCGACTGGCCAACCGCCGCTCAATGTGACACGAAGGCCTTTGCAACATATTTCCGTGTCATGCTTGAAGAGGGGATCTACCTGGCCCCCTCCCAGTTCGAAACAGCCTTTGTTTCAGCTGCCCATAGCGACCGCGACCTCGACCGGACTATCGCTGCGGCCCGCAAGGCGTTCAAGGCACTGTAGCCCGCCGACAAAAAGGTGGTTGACACGGCAACCACGTATATGCTATTAAGCTTGGGTTTTTCACCGTACCTTGGCAGTCAGGTTCCTCCCCATGGAAAAGGATACAAAGAGCCTGATAAAGACTCTGGGAATGGTGTCGAGCATGGGGATTTCGGTGGCGCTGGCCATTGCCATCGGGGTCTTCATCGGTTTGCAGCTGGACAAGTGGCTCGGAACTGAACCGTGGTTCTTCTTCATTTTTCTCTTTTTCGGTATTGCGGCCGGCTTCCGGAACATCTACATTATCGCCGGCAAAGAAATTCATAGAAATGACCGTGGAAACGATAAAGGAGCCTGATCACAGCGCCATCGTTGCCACCGGCAGCTGGTGCCTGCTTGCCGCCCTGACCCTTGGAGGAGCCTGTTTCGGCTCATTGAGGTTCGCCGGGGGGGTGCTGGCGGGGGGACTGATTGCCATCGGCAATTACTACTGGCTGCTGAGCATCATGCAACGGGTGCTGTACCGGCAGCAGGAGAACCCCGAGCGTTTCGCCATCGTGCGCTACCTCCTCCGGCTCACGGTCATCGGTGCCCTTATATACCTGCTCATCGTAAAGCTCGACGTCGATATCCGGGGGCTTCTCCTCGGCCTGTCGACGCTGGTCCTGACCATAACCGCACTTGCGCTCTATTCGTTGAACACCAAAGGAGAGTAGTCCATGGTTCATCCGTTATTGTTTCTGCAGTTCTTCAGGGAACTCCTTGTGGAGACGCTCCACATTTCCGAAGCCGGCGCCGATGCCATCGCTTACACCTGGCTGGTCATGGCCCTTCTGCTGATCGTATCCCTGCTCGCCACCAAGGGACTGAAAACCGTTCCCAGCGGTCTGCAGAACTTCATGGAAGTCATCGTCGGCGGTATCGAGAACATGGTGGTCGAGACCATGGGGGAGAAGGGAAAACCCTACTTTCCGCTCATCGCGACCATCGCCCTCTTCGTCCTCGTTTCCAACCTGATCGGCCTCATCCCCGGCTTCTATCCTCCGACCGCCAACCTGAACACCACCGCGGCCTGCGCCATCATCGTCTTCCTCTCCACCCACATCGTCGGGGTGAAAGAGCACGGACTCCATTACCTCAAGCACTTCATGGGGCCGATCTGGTGGCTGGCGCCGATCATGTTCTTCATCGAGGTCATCGGCCATCTCAGCCGCCCCATCTCCCTGTCGCTTCGTCTCTTCGGCAACATGAACGGCCACGAACTGGTTCTCATGATCTTCTTCGGGCTCGTCCCGTTCCTGGTACCCCTCCCCATGATGGTCATGGGAGTGCTGGTCTCCTTCATCCAGGCCTTCGTCTTCATGCTGCTGGCCATGATCTACATCCAGGGTTCCCTTGAGGAAGCCCATTAAGAATTCGCCTTCCTATACTATTTAGGAGATATTTCACGAAAGGAGGAACCAACAATGAGCTTTTTCACTATGTGCGTACTCGCCGCCGGTATCGGCATGGCACTGGGCACCCTCGGAACCGGTATCGGCCAGGGGCTTGCCGTCAAGAGTGCGGTAGAAGGCGTTTCCCGCAATCCGGGCGCTTCCGGCAAGATCCTCACCACCATGATGATCGGTCTCGCCATGATCGAGTCTCTCGCCATCTACGCTCTGGTCGTATGTCTTATCATCCTGTTCGCCAACCCCTACAAAGACATCGCCCTCAAGCTGGCAGAAACCGTCGCCAAGTAATCCGGCTAACCAGCCTATGAAAAAAGGTGTGTCGCAAGACACACCTTTTTTTATTTCCGCCCCCCGGCAGCGTTAACAGATGGAACGGAGATATTCGACCAGCAGCCTCACCCCGACCCCCGTCGCCCCTTTGGGAATATGGGGTTGCCCCTTCTCCTCCCAGGCGGTGCCGGCGATATCCAGGTGGGCCCAGCGCGTTTTCCCCGCAAACTGCTGGAGGAACCAGCCGGCGGAGATGGTGCCCGCCGTCGGGCCCCCGGCATTCTTCACATCCGCAATATCGCTCTTCATCAGCTCGCCGTACTCTTCCCAAAGGGGAAGCTCCCAGACCCGCTCGCCGCTCGTCTCGCCTGCCCTCTGCAATGCCCGTTTGAGTGTGTTGTCATTCCCCATCAGACCGGTGGCAACGTTGCCGAGGGCAACGATACAGGCTCCCGTCAGGGTCGCCAGGTCGATAAGCACGGCCGGCCGGTAACGCTGGGCGTAGTGGAGGGCATCGCAGAGGAGCAGCCGCCCCTCGGCATCGGTATTGACGACCTCAATGGTCTTGCCGGACATGGCCTTCACCACGTCCCCCGGCTTGTATGCCCCCCCGCCGGGAAGGTTTTCGGCGGCCGGCACCAACCCCACCAGGTGCAGGGGAAGATGCAGGGCGGCAGCGGCCTGGAGCGTCCCGAGCACCGCAGCTGCACCCGCCATGTCGTCTTTCATCCGTTCCATCCCGGCCCCCGGTTTGAGCGATATCCCCCCCGAATCGAAGGTAACCCCCTTCCCCACCAGCACGACCGGCCGCCCTTTCGCGCCACCCCCCCGGTATTCCAGGATGATGAACCGCGGCGGCTGGTGGGACCCGCGACTCACCGCCAGCAGGGCCTCCATGCCAAGACGTTCCAGCTCCTCCCGCTCCAGCACCTGGCACGTGATACCGTGCCGGGCCGCCATTTCCAGCCCCTTTTCGGCCAGATAGGCCGGAGTAGCCACGTTCCCCGGCTGGGATACTAAGTCGCGCGCAAATGAGACTGCCTCACAGACACTGACTGCTTCGGCGACGCATGGCTCGACATGCTGCAGGACGGTCTCGTCAGGACAGAGGAAGGTCAGTCCGGTGACCGCACTCTCCTCACCGGCAGTCGTTTTGTACCTGGAGAACTCATAACTGCCAAGCAGCGCCCCCTCTGCAACCGCCCTGAGTCTGGCCGGGTCGGTGCCGGCAGCCAGGTGAAGCAGACTGCTCCCCCGCTCAATCCGCCCCTTCTTCATCGCCTGCACTATCGTGCCGGCGGCTCGCCGCAGTCGCTCGGCTGTCAGCTCCTTCCGCTTCCCCAAGCCGACCAGGAGGATACGTTCGGCAGGCATCCGTCCCAATGTATGTACCAGCTTTACTTTGTCGATCTTACCGGCAAAATCCTCCTGCCGGCAAAGGGGAACCAGTCCACCATCCATGGCCTGGTCCAGCCGGGCAAGCCATTCCATCTCTTCGTCTCCCTCAAAACATGCCGCAACCAGAACAGGGCAGGGGTGCGTGAGGGGATCTTCCACCATAAGTGAAATCTGCATATGAGAACCTCCGGGTCCGTAGTACGGTAAGTGTAACCGGCCGCATATCCTTATGCAAACGGTAAAGAGGCACCCTGCACTGTGGCATCGGCACCGACGGCAAGACTATCCCCGTGCCGGATGTTCCGTGATGGACCACCGACCAGGGATTGTGCTACAGTAGCAGAGTGAGCTCCAGCATATCAAAAGGTCAGGAACATATGCACATCGTCGCCGACATGCACACCCACACCATCGCCTCGGGTCACGCCTATTCCACCATCAACGAGCTGGCCCAGGAAGCGGCCCGCAAGGGGCTTCTGGCACTGGCCGTCACCGACCATGGGCCTGCCATTCCCGGCGGCCCCCATCTCTACCATTTCGGAGCCATGCGCTTCTTTCCCCAAATCATCCAGGAAGTACGCATCCTGGCCGGAGTAGAAGCCAACATTATCGACCCCGAAGGCACCCTCGACCTTCCCGAGGAATACCTCCAGAGACTCGATTTCGTCATGGCGGGCCTCCACGAGGGGTGCGGCATGGACGGGCTGGGAGCAGACCGGAACACCATCGCCATCATAAAGGCCATGGCAAACCCACGGGTTAAGGCCATCTCCCACCCGGGCAACCCCGTCTTCCCCCTCCATTACGAAATGATCGTAGAGGCCGCCTGCCAGACCGGTACCGCCCTGGAAATCAACAACTCCTCGTTTGTCATCAGCCGCAAGGGAAGCCGGTCCAACTGCGAAACCCTGGCGGAGCTCATCGCGAAAACAGGTGCCCCGGTGATGGTCGGGAGCGACGCCCACATCGCCCAGGGAGTGGGGGAATTTACCGCCGCAATCGAAGTGCTGGAGGCCGCGGGAGTCAGGGAGGAACAGGTGATCAACGCCTCTCTTGAACGTCTCTACGCCTTTCTCTCCCTCACCCCCTAAAACGGTAAAAAAAGAGGTCGTCCGATCGGACGACCTCTTTGCGTCAAATCCCCCATGGGAATCATTCAACATTTAGCGCCACGAACAGCGAACTGTCGCCACGTCGCAGGAAGAGACGCATGACCGTCCCTTTCTTGTGGGCAGTCAGGGCTTTTTCGTAATCGGCGACCGACGCAATCCTGGTCCCGTCAATCTCTCGAACGATGTCCCCCTTCGCAATACCGGCATCTTCCGCCGCGCTTCCCGGCTTGACCTCCGCGACCACGACCCCTTGCATATCCTTCGCTCCCAGCTGGGCAGCCAATTCCCTGGTCAGTTCCCGGACCGTCATTCCAAGCCGGTCTGTACCGGTTGCAGCGACTCCACCGTCTTCACCATCCCCCAGTCGCTCGACGACAACGGTGAGATTCTCCTCCTTTCCGTTTCGCAGCACCTTGAGGGAAACCTTCTTCCCCACCGTTGTACCGGCAACCAGCCGGGGAAGTTCGTTCATTTCATGGACCTGCCTGCCATCGAACGCGAGGATGATATCCCCCGGCTTGAGCCCCCCCTTGTCGGCAGGGCTATCCTTCACCACATCGGTAACAAGCGCCCCAATCTTCGCCTCGGAAAGACCAAAAGACTTGGCAAGATCCGGTGTTATGGCCTGGACTGAAACCCCGAGCCACCCCCGGGTGACCCGTCCCTTTTCCTGCAACTGCGGGATGATGTTCTTGGCCATATTGACCGGAATGGCAAAGCCGATCCCCTGTCCGCCAGCCACGATGGCAGTGTTGATACCGATCACCTCTCCCTGGGCGTTGAAGAGCGGCCCTCCCGAATTACCGGGGTTGATGGATGCATCGGTCTGGATGAAATCGTCGTAGGGCCCGCTGCCGATAACCCGCCCCTTGGCACTGACGATGCCTGCCGTCACGGTCTCGGCTAGCCCGAAGGGGTTGCCGATCGCCATTACCCATTCGCCGACCTGGATACCGTCGCTGTCACCCAGGACAGCCGCCGGCAACTGCTCCTTGGCGTCGATCTTGATGAGTGCCAGGTCAAGCTTGTCGTCCAGTCCTTTTATCTCCCCCGTGAATACCCGGCCGTCGGCAAGTTTCACCTTTATCTCGTTGGCACCTGCCACCACATGATTGTTGGTGAGGATGTACCCTTCTTTGCTGATAATGAATCCCGATCCGAGACTGCGTTCTTTACGGGGCCGCTGGGGCATCTCTTCAAAAAAACGTTCGAAGAAGTCCTCGAAGGGGTCGGTTCCAAAGGGGCTGGGGGAGGGGCGCTTCAGGCGTTTCTGGGGCGTGATGACCTTGGCGGTGCTTATGTTGACGACCGTTGGCTTCAGTTCCCTCGCCAGTACGATGAAGTCCGGCGCCACCGCTTTGGCAAAGGCAGTTCCACCCACTGCCATCGCAAGGAAGAACACCGGCAGAAAACATTTTCCACTGCGGACGAGCATGTTTACCATGGAGAGCCTCCTTTTCAGACGTTCCCCATAAATTTAATGTCGTCCCCGCGGCTTGTCAACCTCTCCGGAATCACCCGCCGGCAGGCCGTCGGCAATCGGCAGATAGACCGTGAAGGTACTCCCCTTGCCAACCTCGCTGGCCACTTCGATCCGTCCGCCATGGGCTTCGGTATATGACTTGACCAGTGACAAGCCGAGGCCGCTGCCGCCATGGGCACGGTTGCGTGCCTTGTCGACCCGGTAAAAACGGTCAAATATGCAGGAAATGTCGTCGGCCGGAATCCCCTGCCCCGTATCGGAAACCCCCACCTTTGCGTACCCGTTCTCGGTCTCCAGAAAAAGCCGGACCTGGCCGCCGCTTTCCGTATACTTGAGGGCATTTCCCAACAGGTTCAGAAATACCTGGTGCAGACGGACCCGGTCTCCCTGGACCAGGACCGGCAGGGCGCCGGCGAATTCCAGGTGTATCCCTTTTTCGTCGGCCATCGTGCGGAGTTGCTGAATGAGATCATTGAGTAGCTCTCGAAGATCCACCTCCTGCAGATTGAGCGACAGCCCCTTTTCCTCCGCACGTGACAATTCGAGGAGCGATTCGATGATGCCCGACATCCGGTGCACTTCCTCAAGATTGCTCTGCATGAGTTCGCGGAATTCTTCGGGCTCCTTCGCCCATTTGAGACCTACCTCGATTTCGCCCCGCAGGATGGTAAGGGGGGTGCGCAACTCATGGGAAACATCGGCGGAGAAACGGCGGGTCCGGTTAAAGGAATTCTCCAGCCGCGCCAAAGTCGTGTTGAACGTCTCTGCCAGCCGTCCTATCTCGTCCCGAGGATTGACCACATCCAGCCGCTGACTCAGATTCTCCGCCGTGATTCTCCTGGCGCTCCTGGTAATCAGGTCGACAGGCTTGAGCGCCCTCCCGGCAAGGAACCAGCCGCCATACATCAGCAGAAACAGGGAAAGGGGGATGGAAATGGTGAAGATGAGGAGAATCTTGTTGAGGATTTCAGTCGGCCCCACCAGCGATGAGCCGACCTGAACGACGGTATCCAGTTGTCCGCGGACAAGGAGCGGATAGGAGATGATCCGGACGGGATACAGGTCGCCGTCGCGATGGGTCGCGTAGGAGATTCTGTTGGCGGCTGCGGCAGTAAGGGCGCGCCGATCCAGCGGAAGACTGATATTATCTAGATTACTGGTCGCTGCACGGGGCTCGCCCCGCCTGTCCAGGATGCGGACATACTTTCCGGCGGAGCGCACCCCGATGAAATCCTCAAGGAGCTGGTCCATTTCGGCGGGGGCTGTGCGGTAAAACGGTTCGAAGGTGGGGCTTGCTATTGCTTCCGCAACAGCAAGCAGATCCCGGTCCACCTCTTGGTACAGCTGGTTCCGGAGGGTCACATAGAGGAACGAGCTGAATACAATCAGGATTAAGGCAAGCGTTACCGAGTACCAGAGGGTAAGCGTAAAACGGATTGATTTTAAGAACAATCAATCCTCCTCTTTGAGTATGTAGCCCACCCCTCGCACGGTATGGATAAGTTTTTTGTCTGCATCCCGGTCGATCTTTTTCCGCAGGTAATTGACGTACACATCGATGATGTTGGTGAAACTGTCAAAGGTATAGTCCCATACATGGTCGGCAATCATGGTGCGGGTCAGCACCTGGTTCGGATTTCTCATGAAGTATTCCAGGAGGGCATACTCCTTGGCGGTTAGGTCGATCTCCTTCTCGCTGCGCCAGACCTTGTGGGTTACCGGATCGATGCGCAGGTCGGCAAAGCGGAGTTCTGCGCCACGGTCCATTTCACTGCGGCGGAGCAGGGCTCTTACCCTGGCAAGCAGTTCGGCAAAGGCAAACGGCTTGGTGAGGTAATCATCGGAGCCCGAGTCGAGGCCCGCCACGATATCCTCGACGGAATCCTTGGCGGTGAGCATGAGTACCGGCGTCATGGTGCTTCTGCCCCGCATTTCCCTGACCACGCTCAATCCATCCCGCTTGGGAAGCATCCAGTCGAGAACGATCAGGTCATATGCCTTGTCGAGGGCCATGCGGAGCCCTTCTTCCCCATCGTTGGCAATATCCACTTCATATTTCTCTTCCTCAAGTCCCCGCTTGATGAAACTGGATACTTTCTTCTCATCTTCCACCACAAGAATTTTCATGTTCCGCACCTCTCTGATAGTTTTGTCTCTCATGTCCAGCCAGGGACATCTCAGCAGTTAAAATAGGTATTGAGCCGCTTCAGTATCTCCGCCGCCGACTCTTCTACCGACTTGTTCGTTACGTCGATGATCAGCCATTCGGGATGCCGCCGGTAGATCCGCATGCACCAGCCAAGCTCCTCCTCCACATGCTCAAAATCGGCATAGCTGCCACGCGGGCTCTGGTGAAGGTTGCGCAGTCTGGCAGTTCGGATTTCCACCAGCCGCTTGGGATCGATGGTCAACCCCACCACCCGGTGCTGGTGGATTTCGAACAGTTCGGGAGGGGGATCGATCCCCTTGACCAGCGGGACATTGGCCACCTTGTATCCCCGGTGGGCCAGGTACATGGAAAGCGGCGTTTTGGAGGTCCGGGAGACGCCGACGAGGACAACATCCGCCCGGTGAAGACTGCGCAGTTCCTGGCCGTCATCCTGCTTGACCGTATAATCGACCGCCTCCACCCGCTTGTGGTATTCGGAGTTGATCTGGTAGAGAAGCCCCGGCACCTTCTGGGGGGGCATCCTGAAAATATCCGACAGTTTGTACAGGAGGGGGCTGATGAGGTCCACCGCATCCAGCCCATGGGCCTCCACTTCGTTCCGGAGGAGCTGGGCAAGTTCCGGGTCGACCAGCGTATAGATGATGATCCCCGGTTGGGCCGTTGCCTGGTTCACCGCCGTCAGGATATCCTCATGGCTCCGCAGGCCGCTTAACCGGTGCAGGCGTATATCCACGTCCTTGAACTGGGACAGGGCCGCCCGTACGACCCGCTCAACCGTCTCCCCCGTTGCATCGGAGAGAAGATACACATGTTGTTCCATGGGCCTCTCGACTATGCTGCACCTGCAATTTTCATTAACATATACCACGATTTTTTTAATGTGCAAACAATTTCATGAACTGGTGAATTCGTCCCACATTTTTTTACGCAATTCCGGCCGGGCAATGAGTTCCGCTGCCGTGAGCGCCATCGCCGTCGCCCCCTCCACAACCGCCTGCCTCCCCTGCTCCGACACGGTCGCCCGGGCAAAATCCTCCGTATGGATATGAAGTCCCGGGCCGATAGGGACGTGGGGGTGGATGGTCGGTACAATTTGCGACACATTGCCGATATCGGAGGACCCGAGGTTTTTATCGGCGGGGGCGGCAGCCTCGGTAAGTCCGAGATAGGCAAGCTGCTCGGAGTAAAGAGCTGACAGGGTATGGTTGACCTTCAGGGGAGCCAGTACCCGCTCGTCGAGAGCAACTTCCAGCCGGCAGCCTGTTGCCCTGGCAGCCCCCTCAGCACAAGCAATAACCCGCTCCCGCACCCGTCCGACCTCGTGCAGGTCTGTCGCCCGGACATAAAAATGGCAGGCAGCCATTGCCGGGATGATATTGGGGGCGACCCCTCCGTCGGTGATGATTCCATGGACACGCACATCCTGGCGCAGTTGCTGGCGGAGGGCGTTGATGCCGTTGAAGGTCTGGATCACCCCGTCCAGGGCGTTGACCCCCTCCTCGGGGTAGGCGGCAGCATGGGCCGGCCTGCCGAAAAAGGTGAACCGGACCCGGGCAAGCCCCAGGTAGTGCTTGATGACCAGGCGCCTCGATGAGGGATGCACCATGATGGCCGCATCCACCCCCTGGAAAATACCCGCCTTGACCAGTTCCACTTTGCCGATGCCCAGTTCTTCTGCCGGCGTCCCGAGCACGACAATCCGCGCTTCACCGTCAGGAACGGCATGCCGCAGTGCGATGGCCGCACCGGTTGCGGCAGCCGCTATGACGTTATGACCGCAGGCGTGTCCCAGTCCAGGCAACGCGTCCATTTCGGCAAGAATGGCGACAGTCGGTCCGTCCGAGCCGAAGACGGCACGAAACGCGGTATCCAGCCCCGCCACCCCCCGCTCCAGCCGGAATCCCTCCTTCTCCAGGATATCCGCCAGCAGGGCCGAGCTCCGGTATTCCTCCAACCCGGGTTCGGAAAACCGGAACAACTGTTCGGCAACGTCGGCCAGTTGTTCCCTGCGCCCATCCACCAACCCTACAATAACCTGCTTGAGTATTGCCAGTTCCATCTCCGCCCCAAAACTGTTTTTAATGAGAATTTCACATGGAAAGGGCCGATTTGTCAAGGTTTTTTGTTGTAACGCGGGCGTTGTTTTGCTACGGTACGGTGATGATGCCCCACCGCCAACCTCCCGGAGAGCCAGTCTGATGGAAAACATGGTATGGGCCGAGGTTTCCTGCACCGTCCCCGCCGCCATGGTGGATGAAGTGGCGGAATTTCTCATCGAACTTTCCGGTAGTGGCGTCAGTATTGACAACCTCTTTCTCGACACCTTCTCCCTCGACACCGTCAGGGAGTCCGACCGGAAAACGGTCAAGGCCTACCTCCCTGCCGATGCCGACCTGACGGCTAAAATCGACACCATAACCGCATTCCTGGCCAAGCATGGCCCGGCATTTCCCGATTTCACCTTTCTACAGCCAGCCATTTCCCTGCTCCGGGAAGAAGACTGGGCCAACAACTGGAAACAGTACTTCAAGCCGGCCCGTATCGGCAAACGGCTGGTGATCAAACCGACCTGGGAATCCTTTAACCCGGATCCCGGCGATCTCATCATCGAACTGGACCCGGGCATGGCCTTCGGCACCGGCACCCACGCCACCACCAGGCTGTGTCTCGAGGCGCTGGAGCAGATCTTTTTCCGGGAAGGAACATGGACGAACAGACAAGGGCCGATACCCGCCACGGTCCTCGACGTGGGGACCGGTTCGGGTATCCTTGCCATCGCCGCCGCCAAGATGGGAGGAGACCGGATTGTCGGCCTGGACATCGACCCCCGGGCGGTTGAGGTAGCAGGGGAGAACGTACGCCAGAACGGGGCGGCGGACAGGGTGGAACTTGGCACCACCCCCCTCACGGAGATGAAAGGCCAGTTCGACGTGGTGCTTGCCAACATCCTGGCGGAAGAGCTGGTGCGACTCGCCACCCCCTTGATCGACCGGCTCGGGCCGGGAGGAACACTGGTACTGTCCGGCATACTGACGGAAAGGGAAGACTTCGTCCGAACCGGTTTCGCCGACCACGGCGTGACCCTGCTGACGACCACCCGTCACGCCGAGTGGAGCTGTCTCTGTTACCGGCGGGACACCTGAGGTGCGACGGTTCTTCGTTCCTTCCGGCAGCCTGGACGGGCAAACGGTCACCATCGACGGCGAACTTCACCACCACATGATCAGGGTGCTCCGCCTGAAGGCCGGAACGCATGTACTCCTGGTAGATGGCAAAGGGGAGTCGCGCGGTACCATTTCTCACGTCGGCAAAGAAAGCCTTACCATCGTGCTGGAAGGGGAGGCTCTGCCGGTAGAAACCGGAACGGGACCGGCCATAACCCTCTACCAGGGGCTGCCGAAGGGGGACAAGCTGGAACTGATCCTCCAGAAGGGGACCGAACTCGGTGCCACCGCCATCGTGCCGTTTCAGGCAGCCAGGTCCGTCTCCCGGGTCGGCGCCGCGCAAAGTGACAACAAGCTCGAACGCTGGCAGCGAATCGCCGACGAGGCAGCCCGCCAGTCGCAACGAGCCTCCCTCCCGCGAATCTCTTTTGCCGGGAGCTTTGGCGAGATGCTGCGGTCGGCGAACCAGTCCCTCAAGCTGCTCCTTTGGGAAGAAGAACAGGAAACCCTGCTCCGGACCGTACTGGCAGGACGAACTGCCCCTGAAAGCGTGGCAGTCATTGTCGGCCCCGAGGGGGGTCTTTCGGGGGAAGAGGCCCGGCAAGCCCGGGACAGCGGTTTCATACCGGTATCCCTCGGTAGCCGCATCCTCAGGACGGAAACCGCAGGCCTCGCCATACTGTCAATTCTGCAGTTCCACTGGGGAGACCTGGGATGAGATTATTCCCGATGCCTTTACGTGAACGATCTTGCACTTACACGATAAACCCAAGGAGTATGCACCATGAAATGTCCCAAGTGCGGGTACAACAGCTTTGAAACCCTCGACAGCTGCAAGAAGTGCAACCATGACCTGACGGCGTTCAAAGAGTCACGGGGGATCCGCCCCATATTTCTGCAAGGGCTTTCCCGGAAAGCGGTCGAACCACCCCAGGGGGGAGGAGCGGACGTTGTGCCTGCGGCTGCGGTCGCAGCGACTGCGGGAGAGGAGTTGTTCAAGGAAGATTTTGTTGCGACAGAGGACTCTGCACCTTCAGGCAGCGATTTCGGCCTGAACTTCGGCGCCGTGGGAGAAGATGATGCCTTCAGCTTCGCCGACACCGCGCCGGAAGCGACCCCCGAGGCGGCAGAACCGGCATTCGGCGATTTTTCCTTCGAGGACACCCCCGTTGTCCAGGAGCAAGCCGCGACGCCTGCGCAGAAATTCGTTGACGACAGCTTTGCCGACCTGCTGGAAACGTCCGGTGCAGACGAAGGGCCAGCCTCGCCGGCAACAGAGCCCGCGACGGACGGATTCGCAGGATTTGGCGACGTTGGAGGGGAAGAACCTGCTCCCGAACCGCCAGCTGCGGGGGGTGGGTTCGAGATGGACTTCTTCTTCCAGGAAGACGAGGACGCCGCGAAGGACGAACCCAAAAAACCGGCGACGGAAGATACGGGGCTTGCCCCGGATACGTTCGATTCCCTGTTCGGAGATCTTCCCGACGACCCAGACAAAACCGACCGTTAAGACTTCCCCTGAATCCGTAAGGGGATGAATGCTCCATGGAGCACATCTGTGCCCCGGTGCCGGCCGAACAGCCGGCACCAAGATGCTCTGAGCAGGACGGGACGCCCGGCTTTCATGGGCTCACGACTTCATTTCCATCAGGGTCGTCAGATCGGCGGCCAGAATCTCCCGCTGCCACCCTTTCAGGGCGGCAAATGCCGTCTGCCTGGCCTCATGGGTCCTGTCGGCCATCGCAAGGGACTCAAGCAGGCTGTTGTTGATAAGCAGTCCCGCATCAATCCCCACTTCCCGTGCTTTCGCCTCCCGCATCCTCTTCAGCCGCAGCAGAATTGCCTGCTGCCCCTTGTCGAGTACCTGTCGCTGCTGACGGGGAAACCGGGGAAGTTTGTCGGACGGAAGCGCCATCCCCCTGGTGACCGCCTGGACGATCCCCGTACCCAACCGTGTCAGGAGTTTTGCAGGAAAACCGGAGATGGCGGCCAGTTCTTCCATGGTCCGCGGCCGCCCTTCGGCAAGGGCTCTGATGACGTCGGTCCCCAGCACCTTGAAGGGGGGGACGTCCTGTCGCCTGGCCTGCTGGTCGCGAAAGAGGAGCAGCTCTTCCAGTACGGCGAGGGTCCGCGGCTCCATGCGGGCAGCCCCCTTGAAGCGGAGACAGAGCGGCTCCTGGTCACGGGGAACCGTCCTTACGCGGGAAAGCAGCCGGCACTCCTCTTCCACCCACGCAAGCCGCCCCCTGCCGCAGAGCTCAGCCTCCAGTTGCCGAAAGAGGGGGATCAGTAACGTCGTGTCCTGCACCGCATAGACAATCATCTCCCTGCTCAGCGGCCGCCTGCTCCAGTCCGCCTTCTGAAACCCCTTATCCAGTTCCACACCGAACCGTCGCTTAAGAACAGCCGCCAGCCCCACTTCGGCCTCCCCGAGGAGTTGACAGGCGATCATGGTATCGAACAGGTTGTTGACCTCCAGGCCGAAATCCCGGTGCAGGGAGCGGATGTCGTAGTCGGCACCGTGGAAGACCTTGCGGATGGCAGGATTTGCAAGCACTGACGCCAGCGGCGAAAGATCGGGCAAGACAAGAGGATCGATGAGAGCGCTTTCCGTCGGCGTGGAGACCTGAATCAGGCAGACCTTTTCGGTGTAGTGATGGAGCGAGTCCGCTTCCAGGTCGAAGGCGAGGACCGGTTCCTTCTCCATCCTCCCCACCAGGGAGAGAAGGGCCTCCCGGCTGGTGATGATGCCGATGAAGTCGGCGGGCAGATGCGGCGACCCGGTTTCGGTCCTGGCAGATTCAGCGAATGTCACGAAGCGCCTCCACGGTTTTCTCCATCTCCTCACGGGTGCCGATGGTGATCCGCACGCCGTGGGCAAGGAGCGGATCGGTAAAGTAGCGGACCAGGATGTTCCGGTCGAAGAGCCCCTGATAGACCCTCTCCCCATTACGGTCCGGCGATGAGGCAAAGACAAAATTGGCCTGGGAAGGGATGACCTCGTAACCAAGCTCCCGCAACGCGTTGCTGAACCACTCACGGGTTGCGCGGATGTTCTCCACACAGCCGCGGAAATAATCCTGATCCCGCAGGGCGGCAGCTGCAGCGACCTGGGCCAACCGGTCAAGGTTGTAATGGTCCCGGATCTTGTTGAGCGCCGCGATCACCTCGGGACGGGCAATGGCGAGCCCAAGCCGCATGCCGGCCAGGGAATAGCTCTTGGAAAAGGTCCGGGTCACCACCACGTTCTCATGGCGCCGGACCAGGTCGAGGGAATGCTCCTCCGCGAAATCCGCGTAAGCCTCGTCGATCACCAGCATCCCCGTCACCCGTCCGGCCAGTTCCTCGATGAACTCCCGGGGGAAGCAGAATCCGAGCGGCGCGTTGGGATTGGTGAGAAAGAAGAGCTTCCCCTCGTAGCGCGCCGGGAAATCGTCCAGCTCCAGCCGCGCCGTCAGGCCGAAGGTCCGCACCCGTGCCCCCTGGATCTCCGCCAGGGTGGCATAGTAGGAGTAGGAGGGGTGCACGTAGGCGATCTCCTCCCCTTCGGCGGCAAAGGCACGGATGAGGTTGTTGAGCAGCTCGTCGGAGCCATTGGCCATGACGATCCAGTCGGGGGGAAAATCGTAAAGCCGCGCCGCGGCTTCCAGCGGCGCACGGCTGGCGGCATCCGGGTAGCGCCGCAGCCCCTCCCCCGCCTCGGCCATGATCGCCTCCAGCACCCGGGGTGAGGGGGGATAGGGATTTTCGTTGGTGTTCAGCTTGATATAGGCAGCCGCGTCGGCGGGCTGGTAGCCCGGCACGTACCCGGCCATCTCCTTGATGTTTCTCCGCAGGGGAATCATGGGACCTCCGTCGTCCGGTTGTACTCTTCGAGAATGGCATAGGTGGTGGTGCGGCGCGCCGGGATGAAGCCGGCACCACGGATCAGCTGGATCATCTCTTCCCGGCTCATCCGGAAGGAGCAGCCGGCCGCCGCCACCACGTTCTCCTCCAGCATGGTCCCCCCCAGGTCATTGGCGCCAAAGAAGAGCGCCACCTGGGCCATTCTGGCCCCCTGGGTGACCCAGCTCGCCTGGATGTTGAGGATGTTATGGAGAACAATGCGGGAGAGGGCCAGCACTTTCAGGTATTCCACACCGGTCGCTGTCTTCCCCCCCAGTTCGGTGTTTCCCGGCTGGTAGGTCCAGGGAATGAACGCGGTGAAGCTCCCCCCCTCCGCCTGGAGAGTACGGACCCGGAACAGATGCTCGACGATATCCTCCCGGCTCTCCCGGCTGCCGAACATCATGGTGGCGGTGGTCGGCATGCCGAGCCTGGCCGCGTCGGCCATCACCCGCGCCCACCCCTCCCAGCCGATCTTCTTCGGAGAGATTTCCTGCCGCACGCTGTCCACCAGGATCTCCGCCCCGCCGCCGGGGACCGAGTCCAGGCCGGCAGCATGGAGTCGCCGGAGCGCCTCGGAAACGGTGAGGTCCGAAATCCGGGCGATGTGGGTAATCTCCGCCGGCGAGAGGGAATGGTTCTGCACCGACGGGAAGCGGCGCCGGATTTCCCGGAACAGCCCCTCGAAAAACCCGATTTTCAGGTCGGGATGGAGCCCCCCCTGCATGAGGAGCTGGGTGCCTCCCTGGTCCACCAGCTCGGCAATCTTGGCGAAGATCTCCGCCTCGGCAAGGACGTAGGCATCGCCGGAACCGGCATCCCGGTAGAACGCGCAGAATGTGCACCGGGATTCGCAGACGTTGGTGTAGTTGACGTTCCGGTCCACCACGAAGGTGACCCGGTTGTCCGGATGGAGCCTCTTCCGGATGCCGTCCGCCAGCTTCCCCGCCGCGAGCAGATCGGCGTCGGTGAGGAGCCAGAGTGCCTCTTTCCGGCTGATCGGTTCGTTGTTCCCCAGTTTGGCGGTAATCGTCTTCAGCATGTCAGTACGTCCGCAGTTCGTTATAGAGCGTGTCCCGCTCCACCGGCACCCGCCCCGCCATCCTGATGAGGGAGACGATGTCGTCCCGCCCCATGGCCTGGGGAGAGGCGGCGCCGGCGTCGTGGCCGATCTTTTCCTCCACCACTGTTCCGTCCAGATCGTTCACCCCGAAGCAGAGGGCAGTCTGGGCGATCTTTTCCCCGAGCATCACCCAGTACGCCTTGATGTTGGCAAAGTTGTCCAGGTAGAGCCGGGCAACGGCAAGGGTCTTGAGGTCATCCACCCCCCCGCTCAAGGGATTTTTCAGGTGGCCGAGGGGGTTGTTCTCCTTCTGGAAGGCCAGGGGGATGAATGCCTGGAAACCGCCGGTCTCGTCCTGCAGTTCCCGCAGCTGCCGCATGTGATCGATCCGGTCCGCATAAGACTCCACATGACCGTAGAGCATGGTGGCATTGGATTTGAGTCCCGCCTTGTGAACCCCCCGCATCACCTCCAGCCAACGGTCACCGCTGATCTTCTCCGGGCAGAGGCGATCACGCACCTCCTGGCGGAGGATTTCCGCCCCCCCTCCCGGCAGGGAGCCGAGGCCGGCCTGCTTCAGCTCCTCCAGGGTCGCCGCCAGGGAAAGGCCGGCAAGAGTGGAGAGATAATCGATCTCCACGGCAGTGAAGGCCTTGATGTGGATGGCGGGAGCCGCCGCCCGCACCGTCCGGAGCATCTCCAGGTAGAAGTCGAAGGGGAGGTCGGGGTGCAGACCGCCGACGATGTGGATCTCCGTCGCCCCTTGGGCAAGGGCTTCCCGGGTGCGGTTGCCGATCTCCTCCAGGTCGTAGAGATAGGCCCCGGGCTGGTCGGTAGTACGGGAGAAAGCGCAGAACTGGCACCGGTTCACGCAGATGTTGGTGTGGTTGATATGCCGGTTGACGTTGAAATAGACCCTGCGGCCGTTTTTTCGCTCGTTGGCAAAGGCCGCCAGCTCACCGATCGCCAGGAGATCCGGCGACTCCAACAGGAAGAGGGCTTCGGCATCGTCGATCCGCTGGCCGGCACGGACTTTTTCTGAAATGACATCGATGGCGTTCATGGCAAATCGTTCCCCTCACCCGGCCTGCGGCCACCCTCTCCCACTGGGAGAGGGGCTGGGGGTGAGGGCCTGCCCGATATCTCCCCCCACCTCTTGACCAGCGCGTGCTCCACCCCAAGGGAATCCAGCACCCGCCCCACCACAAAGTCCACCTGGTCGTCAAGGGACCGGGGGTGGTGGTAGAAGGCGGGCATGGCCGGCACCATCCGTACCCCCATCCGGGTGAGTTTCAGCATGTTCTCCAGGTGGATCTCGCTGAGCGGCGTTTCCCGGGGGACCATCACCAGCCGGCGGTGTTCCTTGAGCATGACATCGGCGCAGCGTTCCAGCAGATTTCCCGAAACCCCCGTCGCTATGCGCGCCAGGGTCCCCATGGAGCAGGGACAGATGACGAGCGCGTCGGGCGCCGCCGAACCGCTGGCGATGGGGGCAAAAAAATCGTCCGCGGCGTAATAGGCAAGCTGCTGACTATCCGCCCCGAAGTGGCGGCACAGGGTCGCCCCTACCGCCGCCGGTTCCCCTTCCCATGCCAACCCGCACTCCTCCTTGAGAACGGCAAAACCGGGGCGGCTGATAAGGAGCGTCAGCGACACCGATGCGCGCAGCAGCTCTTCGGCCAGCCTCAGACCATAAATCGAACCGGAAGCTCCGGTAATGGCGAGGACCACCCTGTTTCCCTTCATGCGCCCCCCTTCCCGGCCAGCACATCGATCAGGGTGGCAACGAAAATGATGACGCTCACGTAGCCGTTCATGGTAAAGAATGCCAGGTCCAGTCGGGACAGGTCACCCCTCCGCAACAGCCAGTGCTCATAACCGAGCAAGATGGCCACCCCCGCCAGGCCGGCGAGAAACCACCCCCCGAGATGCATGGTCACATGAAGCCCGACCAGCAGAACGAGCATGACAAGGGAAAAAAGGCGGGCCGTCCAGAGGGAACCGGTAACCCCGAGCCGCACCGGGATGGAGTGGAGTCCCCGCTGCCGGTCGAACTCAAGGTCCTGCAGGGCATAGAGGATGTCGAATCCGGCCACCCAGAAGAGCACCGCCAGACCGAGGAGTACTGCCGGCAGCTCCACGACCCCCCGGACGGCGATCCACGCGCCGACGGGGGCAGCCCCGAGACAGAGCCCGAGCACCACGTGGGCAAGGGAGGTGAACCGCTTGCAGTAGGAATAGAGCACGAGAAAAGCGAGCGCCACCGGGGAGAGGTAGAGGCAGAGACGGTTCAGTTGGGCCGCTGCGAAGAACATCAGGAAAGAGGCGAGCAGTACGTAGACAAAGACCGTCCCCTTGCCCAGGAGCCCGGCGGGGATAGCCCGGCCGCGGGTTCGGGGGTTTGCTGCGTCGATCTCCGCGTCGATGAGCCGGTTCAGCCCCATGGCAGCGGTACGCCCCCCCACCATGGCCATGAGGATCCAGAACGCCTGCTGCCAGGAGGGGAGCCCGCCTGCCGCCAGCACCGCGCCGGTGAAGGCAAAGGGGAGGGCGAAGACGGTGTGGGAAAATTTGATCATCTCCAGGAATACCCGGAGCTTCTCCAGCCACGCTGCTTTCATGCCGATTTCCGCCTGCATAAACCTGTCATCTTTCCGCAGCGAGCAGCGCCTTCACCCGCTGCAACTCCTTCTTCAGATACTCCAGCTCGAACATGCCGGGATATACCTCGTAGGGATACCGCTTCTTCAGCGTGTCGAGCCTACCCTCATGATCGTAGACGTAAAACGTGCGGAGCTCCAGGTCGAAGGGTGTCAGCCGCACCGTAACGCCCTGCCCCTCGGGGGTGACGTTGACCTTCAGCCGGTAGTAGTAGTCCCGCCCTCCGGCAGGTTGCCCGAACCCGGTGTCATTATAAAAGAACCGATAACCGGTCAGGATCACGCCACCACCGGCATCGACGGCCTCCAGCAAAAACCCGTCCTGCAGCAACCGTTTTTCGAACTCGGCAACGGCCCGCCCCATCGGCTGTGTGGCCTTGAAATCGGCGCTCTCCAGGGGAACCGGCAACAATCGCATATGATAACAACCGCTGGCACCGCACAGAACTGCCACCAGCAGACCGACCACAACCCCACACCGCACCGTCACAACCCCTTACCCCTCCCTGGCCGGATTCCGCTCGCATACCATCGAATCCGGGCAACGGGGATCCCTGAAATTTCCGCAGGTTGCGGTAAACCGTCCACGTTCACCCTGGAATGCTGTGGCATTTTACCGAATCTAATTTTGTAGCACTTCGGGGGAAATCTGACAACGGTTTTTTGGCAATATCGCCAGTTAAGCTGTTGACAAATAACACCCGACAGGGTATATATAAGCCCTTGTCGGGATGTAGCGCAGCCTGGTAGCGCACCTGCTTCGGGAGCAGGGGGCCGCTGGTTCAAATCCAGTCATCCCGACCATTTAGCTTCAACGTACTGTTTTAAGTACGTTAATTATCCCGCCACAGGGAATTCCCGTGTTTGTGCACACAAATTAGCACACACGGGAATTTTCATGTCTAGCACCTACCTTCTGAAAATCGGCGTAACGTATTATTTCCGCTGCCGCATCCCCAAAGATTTACTCCCCTACTTCAAGACCTTCGAAATCAAAAAATCGTTAAGAACCTCATGCCATCGTTCCGCAAAGGCTGCGGTAAAGTCGTATGCTTATCAATTGGAGCGCATATTCTCGCTTGTAAGAACTGGCATGATTGGCGATATGCAGTTGCAAACTCTTCTCGAACGGTACAAGGTCAACTCGCTGCCTTCCGGCGATTGTTACGACGCGAATGACAGTTCATGGAATGCGGTCGAATTCAACGACGTTTGCCGAAAGGTATTGCCGCCCCCCAAAGAAGTAGACCTGAACAACCAGCGCCCTCCGTTCCCCTTGTCTAAGGCAATAGATAAATTCTGCAAGGACCGGCAAAAGGAACGGCCCACCAATGAACGAACACAGCAACGTTATCGTGAATATTTCAATGTCATGCTAGGAATGCTGGGAGACCGGGACGTTACCGAGTACAACCGGCGAGACTTGGAGAATCTGAAAGATGAGCTTTACGAACGTCCGAAGAACCTAAGCAAAGGCCAGAAGAACGCCCCACCCCTCGACAAGCGGACGGTGAATACCAACTACATAGGGAAAATTGTCTCGCTGTTCAAGTGGCTACATGTCAAGGATTACGTAGATAGAGACTTGACGCCGGGGCTTGCCTCTTCTCTCACATCCGCAGAGAAGAAAGCAAGGAAGCGCAGGCCGTACGACCCTGCCGACTTGAAAAGAATTTTCGACCTGCTGCCTTTCGAGCCGAAACAACCTCACCTTGCATGGGTTCCACTAATTGCGGCCTACTCAGGTGCGCGACAGGGAGAGATATGCCAGCTTCTAGTTACAGACATTAAGGAGGCTGATGGAATACCTTACATGCACATAACCGAAGAAGACGATGCAGGGAACCTTGTTAAGACGGTCAAGAATGAGAATAGCAAACGTGTCGTCCCGATTCATCCCGCTATCATCGAAATGGGGTTCTTAGATTTCGTGGAGAGGCAAAGAGGGCGGGGCAAGACCACCGTCTTTGAGACGACGACGGGCAAACCACTGACAGGTCAATATTACTCAAAGCGGTTCCAGCAATTCAACAACCAATTTGTGACTGCCGACCGGAAGAAAGTATTTCACAGCTTCAGGCACACCGTTGACAACCAACTCAAACAGTTAATGATACCCGACAATGTGCGGTACAGCATAATCGGTCACATGCCAGAAAACGCGATAGATGACACTTACACTCAAGAGTACCTTGTCCATATCAAGTACAACGAATTGATTAAGTTAGAGCATCCGAGCATCAACCTGAAGGAGTTGAAAAAGAGGTATGCTGTCTTTCATACATAGGTTTCAGATTTTTTTATCGTGAGAACCTGGAGGGGTTATCGGTCGGTTCCCTTAAAGGTATATAAGAGGAACCATAATATATATAAAAAAAACCCTTTCAAATTCTATAACTGGTCCCGTTAAGAAGTACCCTGCACTTTCGATTTGAACTCTGGCAGTGGACCTCAACCGAGTTAGGAATTCATTCCTGGCTTGACCCGACACATGGGAAGAAAGCCAGCCACAGGTCAAATATGGAAGCCTGTATATTAATGATTCGGCGGAGAGGTGGGGGTGGGAAGATATCCCTGTTTGGTGGCGGAGAATGCATATTATCTTTGAATATGTTTCGGGTGCCAAACCGGCGCGGGAAAGTGGTAGATTTAACACCTCGAAAAGTAGGCTTTTGCACGCGATTCGTTTATTTGACGCACGCCGCGGCGTATGAGTTGGGGCTGGAATAAGTACTAAAGAAATTGACTTGTCGGACTGGGTGTGTTAAAAACTTGCCCACAAATTAGCACACACGGGAAGATAAAGGGAGCTGTCGAGGCCCGGTAGCGCAGCCTGGTAGCGCACCTGCTTCGGGAGCAGGGGGCCGCTGGTTCAAATCCAGTCATCCCGACCAGTTTAAAAATCAAAGGGGCTCTCCTCCACGGAGAGCCCCTTTTTTCGTTCCTGACCCCTGCATCCGGCTTTCTTCCGACCAACGACCGGAGGGGACGTCATAGCCCTGCTGTCAATTTTCTGATTGCCCGGATCGAATCATAATTTGCGTCATTCCCCGGCACAAACCGGTCGATCATCATCCCCGCCAGGACATCTTTGCCTTCAGGCGTTTCATGCATGGTCAGCAGTACCTTGAGAAGTCGCGCCCTGAGTGCCGGATCGAGGTCCTTTACCGCCAGCGGTGGAATGCCGTAGGGTTCTGAGACGTAGATGATGCGGGTTTTGGTGGTCAGTTCAGGGCGTGTGCGTGCCAGGTGCTCCCATACCAGACTGCTGACCGCTGCGCCGTCCACCAGCTTTTTGGCCACGGAGGCAATTGATATGTCATGGCCATAGGTGTAGGAAACCTTGGCGAAAAAGGATTTCGGCGTCTCTTTGCGACGGGCGAGCAGATAGGTGGGCACCAGGCTCCCGGCATTGGAATGGGCCTCGGTAAAAGCGAATTTTTTCCCCCGCAGGTCATCGAGACTGTTGGCCGTGCTCTCCTTCGGCACGATAATATAGGAATGGTACACCGCCTTCCCCTTCACCAGCGGCATGGCCAGAAGCTCCAACCCGAGCCGGTCGTGCCCCTCCACATAGGGGCCGGCACCGATAAAAGCGGCATCAACGCCACCGACAGCCAGCAGCTTGTTCATCTCGTCGTTGTTTTCGCGATCGACGAGCGTTACCGGCATGTGCAGTTCTTTTGCCAGATATTCCTTCAGGGGCCTATAGTATAAATATCCTTCCTTGGGCGTGTTCACCGCCCCCATGCCGATACGCAGCCCCGGCTGTTCCGGGCCCGGCACCGGAGCAGTAAGGGGCGCTTTGTTCTCCAGGCTGGTTTTCTGTGCATCAGACCTGGTACAGCCTGCCATGGCCACGAGAGATACCAGGACAACAGCCGCCAGCATCTTCAAGGGATTATGAGCGTCCCGGATTTTCATGCCCGATCACCTCTCTGCAGGATGAGTCTGGTTACCGCACGTGGCACGTAGAGCCCGGAAGGAAGGGGAGTACCCTTCTACTGTGGTGGCCGGTGGGGGAGATACTGCTCGAACTGCTTCTTGTCCGCCGCACAGCGATAGGCTTCTTCCGCCGCGATCTTGCGCATCTTGAGGAGGTCCAGGAGGTGCTGGTCCATGAGTTGCATCCCCTCCTTCTTGGCGGTCTGGATGATGGAAGGAATCTGGAAGGTCTTTCCTTCCCGGATCAGGTTGCCGATGGCCGGCGTGCCGACCATGATCTCCAGCGCCGCAACCCGCCCCTTGCCGTCGGCGGTCCGGAGCAACTGCTGGCAGATCACCCCCCGGAGTGATTCGGACAGCATGGTACGGACCTGCTCCTGACTATCCCGCGGGAAAGCATCGATGATCCGGTCGATGGTCTTGGCGGCGGAATTGGTGTGCAGGGTACCGTACACCAGGTGACCGGTTTCGGCGGCGGTCATGGCCAGGCTGATGGTCTCCAGGTCGCGCATCTCCCCCACCAGGATGACGTCCGGATCCTCACGCAGGGCCGCACGAAGGGCGGCGGTAAAGCTCTCGGAATGCTCGCCGATCTGGCGCTGGTTCAGGAGCGACTGCTTGCTTGGGTGGATGAACTCCAGAGGATCCTCAAGGGTCAGGATATGCTCCCGCCGGGTGCTGTTGATGAGGTCGATCATGGCCGCCAAGGTGGTGGATTTCCCGGAACCGGTCGGGCCGGTGACCAGGACCATTCCTTTTTTCAGGTTGGTCATCTTCCGGATACCTTCGGGGAGTCCAAGGTCGTCGGCGGAAAGGATCTTGCTCGGGATGATCCGGAAGACCGCTGCAATCCCCTTGTGCTGCATGAACATGTTGCCGCGGAACCGCGCCAGCCCCGGAATCTCGTAGGCAAAATCCAGATCCTTCTTCTCCTCGAAGTCGCGCTTTTGCCGCTCGGTGAGGATCTCGTAAAGGATCGCCTTGGTCTCTTCATGGGAAAGGGACTTGAAGTTCGACCTTTCCATTTCGCCATGAAGGCGAAAGATGGGAGGCGACCCCGTCGAAAGGTGCAGGTCCGACGCCCCCTGATCCTTGAGCATTTTGAACAGTCCGTCGATTCGTGCCATTGTCTGTACTCCCCGGTAAAACTATTATGCGGCGGCGCCTGTAGACTCCGCAGGTACTGCAGTCGGGGCGCATTCAAGGCCCCATGCCCTTCCGGTCAGAGGAGGAGCGAGGCAACATACTCCACCGGCGATATCTCGCCGGCCTTGAGCAACGCCTCCCCCTCCGCCATGATGCCGCGATAACCCGCACCCTGCAGGTACCGCTCGATGTCCCTGCTGCCGCGGGCCGACTCGAAGGCGGCCAGCACCCCTTCGTCAAAGGTGATCAGGTCAAGCAGATAACGCCGTCCCGTGTGCCCGGTCTGGTCACAGGCCGGGCAGCCGGCAGCCCGGAAATAGGTTGCTGGCAGTGCCACCAAGCGCAGGGAGGCAATTTCTTCCCTGGTCGGGCTGTATTCCCCGCGGCAGCGGGGACAGAGGGTTGCCACCCCCTTGAAGGAGATGATCCCCCTGAGACAGCCGGGGACAAAGTAATGCCGGTGCCAGAGATGGAGGAGGTGCTTGAACGCCGTATCCACATCGGGAGACGAGATGCCGGCCACCACCAGCTTCCCCCGCATGGCGGCCTTTGTGGCGGCAATGAAAGAGAGAGAGTCGGTGACATCCTCCACGACGATGATGTCCGGATCATGTTCGAGGACGGCAAGGAGCAGGTCGTGGGCCTCGCCCGTCGCCCCGTTCGGGAGGGGGATCCGCGGAAAGTGCTTGTTCCCCTTCCCCAGGCCGTTGCCGAGAAGGAGGACGCTCCTGCCAACCGTGGAGCATTCTTCCAGGTAGAGGTCCATGAGACGGCACCGGTCTTCACTGTCCCGATGAACGGCCAGCACCAATCCCGAATCCGAGGCCGCCAGGTCCCGGAGCCGTGCAATCTGGTCCGCTGCTCCCAGATCCGCGAGCCGGGAGGGAAACGATGCGGCCGCCTGGGGTTTGAATGTCACATAATCGCCGGCTGCGCCCCGCAGCACCAGGACCTGGAAGGAGAGCTGGGCTCCCTTGTAGCGAAGCCCCAGCGTACCCCCCGCAGTGCTTTCGGTGGTACCGTCGATCTTTGCGAGCTTTCGTAGCCGCAGCACGACATCGGGATAGTAGGTGCCTGCAAGGATGCCGATATGTCTGGTCTTCCCGGCCCGCTTCACGACGATGCCGACCGTATCCCCCACCGGCTGCAGGGAGAGCCCTGTCGCCTTGTTCTGCGTGACGAAAACGAGAAGGTAATCCAGAAGCCGCGCCCCGGTGAGATCGGCATTGATCTCCGCCAGCACCCGTTCGGGGAAACAGTCCGCCGCGAACCCGAGGGAGGTTGCGCTCTCCGCCGGGCCATAGCAGATATCCTGCATCTCCCGTATCTCCCGGATGAGGGCAACGGAGACCGTGACCTGACAACCGGTCAGTTCCTCCACCGCCCCTATGGCCTCCTTGTTGAGGGGGTCCGCCAGGGCAAGGGAGAGATCATCCCCCATCCTGAGCAGGGGGATCAGGTTGTACTGGCGCGCCACCGTGGCAGGAATGAGCTCGACCGCGTCCTGATCGATCATTTCCCGCTTGAGCCGGACGTAGGGTATGTTCAGCTGGTTGGAAAGAGCCCAGTCGATGTCCTCCTGGGTCACGACCCCCAGCCTGACCAGGGCCTCGCCGAAGCGGCAGCCGGAAGCCTGCTGCTCATCCAGCGCTGCCTTGATGTCCTGTTCCGTAATAATCTGTGAATTGAAGAGGATCGCACCGAGCGAACCTTCCTTAACCAGACCGTTCATGGTCCCTCCAGCGGAAACGTTGCCCTGCTGCCGGAAACCGGTCGCCAGTTCGGGCAAGCATATCTTCCTTGCAATCTCTCTACCATGCCTGACGAAAAACCGGCGATGCGTGCAGGTTGTCCCTAACCGCCGGTTTTTCTGGCCTTTACATTTGCCGGCCGACTGTGCTAGCCTTGCACAAATTCAATCCGGTTCCGTACGGGAGCGCCATTTCACCGGTCGCCCCGGCATGGCACCACAGGAGACACCATGCAGCGCAAAGCCCTCGCCCTTCTCTCCGGAGGACTCGACTCCACCCTTGCCGTCAAGGTCATGCTTGAGCAGGGGATCGCCGTCGAGGCCCTCAACTTCACCTCCCCCTTCTGCACCTGCACCGGCAAGAACGCCGGTTGCAAATCGGAGGCCGTCCGGGTCGCCGGTGAATTCGGCATCCCCATCAAGGTCCTCCACAAGGGGGCCAAGTACCTGGATATCATCCGCAACCCCCGCCACGGCTACGGCAAGGGGATGAACCCCTGCATCGACTGCCGCATCTACCTGCTTCGGAAGGCCAAGGAGTACATGACGACCTGCGGCGCCGATTTCGTCATCACGGGCGAGGTGCTGGGGCAGCGCCCCATGAGCCAGCGCCGCGACACCCTCAGGGTGATCGAGCGGGAGAGTGGCCTTGAAGGACTGCTTCTGCGCCCCCTGTCCGCCAAGCATTTCCCACCCACCATTCCCGAGCAGGAAGGATGGGTGGACCGGGAAAAGCTTCTTGCTATCCAGGGGCGCTCCCGCAAGGAACAGATGCAACTGGCCGACGACCTGGACGTGAAGAACTACCCCTGCCCCGCCGGCGGCTGCCTCCTGACCGAGCTCTCCTTCGTCTCCAAGGTGCGGGACATGTTCGACCACTCAGACCAGGTCAACCTGCGCGACTGCAGGCTCCTCAAAGTCGGACGCCATTTCCGGGTCGGGCCGCAAACCAAGGTGCTGATCGGCCGCAACGAGGCGGACAACCAGCTGCTGGAGGGCGCGATGCAGGACGGCGAGGTAGCGCTCCGCTGGAACGAGGGGGGAAGTCCCCTCGGCGTGGTGACGGGCGAAGTGGACGAGCATCTGATGCAGACCGCCGCCAGGATCCTTCTTCGCTATACCAAGGCGGAACCGGGGCGTGACTGCGCGATAAAGCTGCTTCGGAATGGCGGAGAGGAACTGCGGCAGATCACCAACGACTTCACGGAAGCCGATATCGAAGGGTTCCGCATCTGAGGCATCAGGGTTGTTTCGTCTCCCCCGTAGCCGGTGACTGGCCATGACCACCGACATCGTTGTTTTGATGTCCATCTGCCGAATCGCCTGAAGGAGCTTGGTTTTCCGGCTGCGCTGTTTCCAACGGCGGCACGGACGGCTCCTGCTCCCTCTTTCCCCCGCTACTCAGGTTCACAAACACCGGTTCCTGTTCAATGGTCTTATCCACCTTCTGCTGCATCCTCCCCACGTTGGGGGTTTCCGCCAGTGCTTGGCGATATTCATCCTCCGACAGCACCCCTTTGCCGCGCAGGAGCCGCAGGATCATGTCGGAACGCTTCAGTACCTTTCCCAGGTTTTTGTAGGGATTGTAGGCCACTCTCGGACCGGGGAGCATGGCGGCCAAAAACGCGCACTCCCGCGGTGTGAGCTCCGCCGCAGATTTCCCGAAGTAGTACCGGGCGCCATGACCTATGCCATACACCATCGGTCCCAGTTCGACCACGTTGAGGTAGAGCTCGATGATGCGTCCCTTGGTCAGTTCCTGCTCCATCTGCCTGGCCAGGACGACTTCCTTGACCTTGCGGGTAATGGTCTTCTCCCGCGACAGGAAGAGGTTTTTTGCCACCTGCTGGGTGATGGTGGAGGCGCCGCGGGCGAGACGCTTCTTTTCCAGGTCGTACTTGATGGCATTCTTGATCGCCTTGACGTCAATCCCCTCATGCTTGTAGAAGTTTGCGTCCTCCGCCAGGATCACCGCCCATTTCATTTCTGACGGTATGCTTCCCGACGGTGTCCAGTCCCTGTTCTTCGGTCCCACTACGAAGGGGTGAGTTTTCCCCTGCCAGTCCCTGACCTGGATGGTCATGACCGCACGGCGGTTCTTCAACCCCTCCACCGACGGAAGAAATAACAGGGATATCCCGATGTAGACGGCATAGAGCAGCAGTATGCCGCCTATGACGATCATTGCTTTCTTAAGGGATAGGTCGGGTCGCTTCATGGCTCTCCCTTCCCCTGACCCCTGTCCCGCACAGACGCCATCCGGGCAGCCATCAGAATAGCCGCGACCATGCTTCGGAAGTTGGCCTTTCCGGTTCCCGCCAGGTCGTAGGCCGTTCCATGGTCAACGGACGTACGGATGATGGGGAGCCCCAGGGTGACGTTGACGCCGTCGTCGAAATGGAGGAGTTTCAACGGGATAAGGCCCTGATCATGGTACATGCAGACCACGGCATCGTACCCACCCTGTGCCGCAAAGTGGAAGAGAGTGTCGGCAGAAAGCGGGCCGACCGCATCGATCCCTTCGGCACGGGC
This sequence comes from Geomobilimonas luticola, assembly GCF_018476905.1. Classification (GTDB taxonomy): domain Bacteria; phylum Desulfobacterota; class Desulfuromonadia; order Geobacterales; family Geobacteraceae; genus Geomobilimonas; species Geomobilimonas luticola. Next base: position 452,923 of record NZ_JAHCVK010000001.1, on the reverse strand, counting down.
AGCAGCTATGGCAGGGGAAATGACTCGAGTCTCCTCAGCGCCGAACAGCCCCCCTTCGCCGCAGTGAGGATTGAGGGAAAGTACCGCAAGTCGGGGATTGGCGCTGAAATAGCGGTTCACATCCCGGTGGGTGGTCCTGATGGTGGACAGCACCCGATCGAAGGTCACTAGCCGGGGAACATCGGCCAGCGCCTCGTGGATGGTGACGAGTGCCACCCGCAGACGGTCGCCGGCGAGCATCATGACGAACTGCTCCGTGCCCGTCAGCTCCGCCAGGAGTTCGGTATGCCCCGGGTAGTGGTGACCGGCCCGGTTGAGCGCCTCCTTGTTGATGGGAGCTGTGGCCATCCCAGCAACCGCGCCGGCAAGGCAGAGTTTCGCCGCCGTCGTTATATAGTCGTACATGGCCGCGCCACTTGCGGGAGAAGGTGCACCGAACACCATATCAGCAGGCGACAGGTACGACAGGGGCCGCAGGTAGATGCGGTCGGGACGGTCGTCCACCGGGGGCATGCCGTGATCGAGAACCTCAATCCGTGAAGGTTCACCGGTTATGGCGAGCGCCCGCTCCATGGCCGATAGGTCGCCGAGCACCAGATGCCGGCAGCTGAGCAGCACCTCGGAGTCACGGAGTGCCCTGGCGATTATTTCCGGCCCGATGCCGGTCGGATCTCCCATGGTAACAGCTATGATTGGTCGTTTCATCGTTGCCTCGCTGCCTCCCCTACGGTCAGGAAGTTGCGATTATACAACAGCGTCCTGTTCCGCCGGCAAAAAAAAAGAGTGGCGATTCGCCACTCTTTTGTACCACTTCGTAACTCCCGTCTATCTGCCGCCCGTCTTGCCGGCAACCTGTATCCTGGTCACGGCCCGCTCCAACGCGGCTTCATAGACACGGAACTGCTTGTCCTCGGGGTTCAATCGCTTCAACGCCTCTTCAGCGCGTCCGAGTGCGGCCTTGGCACGCTCAAGGTCGATTTCGTCTGCCCGTTCCGCGGTTTGCACCAGGACCGTCACCTTGTCGTCCTCGACCTCGAAGTATCCCCAGTTCACGGCCAGATGGCTGACCACACCATCTTTCTTATAGACAAACTCGCCGATTCTGAGGGAAGTAAGAAACGGTGCATGTCCCGGCAGCACGCCGAATTCACCGATGGCGCCGGCAGCCGTGATCTCGTCCACCTCTTCGGAAAGAACCTTTTTATAGGGTGTTACCAGTTCAAGTTTCAGTTTTTCAGCCATATATCAAACCCTTTGGGCGTTGGGCAGTGGACGCTGGGCAGTGGAGCCTAGAGCCTGATGCCACGTGCCTGACTAATTTATACTGCCAGTTTCTTGGCTTTCTCCAGGGCTTCCTCAATGGTACCGACCATGTAAAACGCCTGCTCGGGGATGTCGTCGTGCTTTCCTTCCACGATCTCCTGGAACCCCTTGATGGTATCCTTGAGTTCGACGTATTTGCCGGGGGAGCCGGTGAAGGCTTCCGCAACATGGAACGGCTGGGAAAGGAACCGCTGGATCTTCCGCGCGCGGGCGACCACCAGCTTGTCCTCTTCGGAGAGCTCGTCCATACCGAGAATGGCGATGATATCCTGCAGGTCCTTGTACTTCTGCAACACGTACTGGACCTGGCGGGCGATGGCGTAGTGCTCATCCCCGATGACCTGGGGATCGAGAATGCGGGAAGTGGAGTCCAGCGGGTCAACTGCCGGATAGATGCCGAGCTCGGCGATCTGCCGGGAGAGAACGGTCGTGGCATCCAGGTGGGCGAACGCGGTGGCCGGAGCCGGGTCGGTCAAGTCGTCGGCAGGAACGTAGATAGCCTGGACCGACGTGATGGACCCCTTGGTGGTGGAGGTGATCCGCTCCTGCAGCTCGCCCATCTCGGTGGCCAGGGTCGGCTGGTAACCGACGGCGGAAGGGATACGGCCGAGAAGTGCGGAAACCTCGGAACCTGCCTGGGTGAAACGGAATATGTTGTCGATGAAGAGGAGCACGTTCTGCCCTTCTTCGTCACGGAAGTACTCGGCTATGGAAAGGGCGGAGAGGGCAACCCGGGCACGGGCCCCCGGAGGCTCGTTCATCTGGCCGTACACCAGGGCGGCTTTGTCGAGAACCCCCGACTCCTTCATCTCCATCCAGAGGTCGTTCCCTTCACGGGTACGCTCCCCGACACCGGCAAAGACAGAGAAACCGCCGTGCTGCTTGGCGATGTTGTTGATCAGCTCCATGATGAGAACGGTCTTGCCGACGCCGGCGCCGCCGAACAGGCCGATTTTACCGCCGCGGGCATAGGGAGCGAGGAGGTCAACGACCTTGATCCCGGTGGTGAAAGCCTCGACCTTGGTGGACTGATCCACGAAAGCCGGTGCCTCGCGGTGGATGCCGTACTCCTTGTCGGCATTGACCGGGCCCATTTCATCGACCGGGTCGCCGATGACGTTGAGAATCCGCCCGAGGGTCTTGCGACCGACCGGTACGGAGATCTGCTTGCCCGTGTCGAGAACGTCCTGGCCCCGAACGAGACCGTCGGTGGAGTCCATGGCGATGGTCCGGACCGCGTTCTCTCCCAGGTGTTGGGCAACCTCGAGCACCAGGTTGTTTTCATTGTCGTCAATCGCAGGGTTGGTCACCCGGAGTGCATTGTAGATAGGGGGCAGCTTGCCCGGCTCAAACTCAACGTCGATAACCGCGCCGATGACCTGCGTAATTTTACCGATGTTCTGACTCATGTACCCTTTTCCTCCTGCGGCCCCCTGTGGCGGCCTCTATTGTGTAAAGTCCTAAATTAGCCTTTGATTGATTCGGCGCCGGAGATAATTTCCATCAGCTCCGTTGTGATGGCCGCCTGACGTGCCCTGTTGTACTGCAGGGTCAGCTTGCCGATCATCTCCGTGGCATTTTTCGAGGCGCTGTCCATGGCGGTCATGCGGGCTCCGTGTTCGGAAGCGACGGACTCCAGCAGCGACTTGAATATCTGCACCTCTATGTGCTTGGGAAGCAACTCCGCCAGGAGTTCCCCCTTGGAGGGTTCGTAGATGTACTCCGGTGCATACTCCCCTTCTTCAGATTCAGCGGGTGTGATGGGAAGAAGCTGCTCCAGGGTGATATCCTGGGACATGACGCTCCGGAAGGCATTGTAGAGGATAAAGACCTGGTCGTACTCCTCGTTCAGAAAGCCTTCGATCACTTCCTGCCCAAGGAGGGCAGCGGTCTGATAGCTGAGACTGGAGAAGATGTTGCTGTAGTTCTTGTAGACCGTGCGGCGGTTTTTCAGGAACTCGAACCCCTTCCTCCCCACCGTCATCACGCCGATCTCGGAGAATTCGGCACTTCGCTCCTTGACGAAACGCTCGGCAGCTTTGCAGATATTAGCGTTGAAGCCGCCGCACAGGCCGCGGTCAGAGGTGACCACGATGAGAAGGGCCTTTTCGGCCGGCCGCTTCTGCATGAGCGGGCTGCTGTCACCATCTTGGCTCTTGGCCAGCCGCTCCAGGACTTCGCCGAGCTTCTTGGCGTAGGGGCGGGCTGCGACCACGTTTTCCTGGGCACGGCGCAGTTTGGCCGCCGAGACCATTTTCATGGCCTTGGTGATCTGTCGGGTATTTTTAACCGACACTATGCGCTTTTTGATACTTTTAAGGCTTGCCATACGGAGATCCCGTCCTTACGTTACGCGGTAAATTCTTTCTTGAACTCTTCCAGAGCGGCAATAATCTTGGCCTTCAGGTCGTCGTCGATGGCCTTTTTATCGCGCAGCTCGGCCAGAACATCGCCCTTTCTAGCATCGAAGAACGTATAGAGTTCGGTCTCATAACGCCGCAGGGAAGCAACCGGGTATTCATCCAGGAAGCCGTTGTTGGCCGCGAAGATTATGAGGACCTGCTTCTCATTGGGAATCGGCCGATACTGGGGCTGCTTGAGAATCTCTACGAGACGCTCGCCCCGGGCCAGCTGCATCTGGGTCGCCTTGTCCAGGTCGGAACCAAACTGGGCAAAGGCTGCCATCTCGCGGTACTGGGCCAGATTGAGGCGCAGCGTGCCGGCAACCTGCTTCATGGCCTTTACCTGGGCGGAACCGCCGACGCGGGAGACGGAAAGACCGACGTTGATGGCGGGACGGACACCGGAGTAGAACAGGTCGGACTCCAGGTAGATCTGGCCGTCAGTAATGGAGATGACGTTGGTCGGAATGTAGGCGGAAACGTCACCGGCCTGGGTCTCGATGATGGGAAGTGCTGTCATGGAACCGGCACCGCAGTCGTCGGAAAGCTTGGCGGCACGCTCGAGGAGACGGCTGTGGAGATAGAAGACGTCACCCGGATAGGCTTCGCGCCCGGGGGGACGACGGAGGAGCAGGGAAAGCTGCCGGTAGGCGACCGCCTGCTTGGAAAGGTCATCGTAAATGATGAGGGCATGCTTGCCGTTGTCGCGGAAGTATTCACCCATGGTCACACCAGTGTACGGCGCGATGAACTGAAGCGGCGCGGGCTCGGAAGCGGTTGCCGCCACGACTATGGTATAATCCATGGCGCCGTGTTCCTGCAGCTTGCTCACAACTTGGGCAACGGTGGAACGCTTCTGCCCGATGGCGACGTAAATGCAGACAACGTCTCCGCCCTTCTGGTTGATGATGGTGTCGAGGGCAACGGCAGTCTTGCCGGTCTGCCGGTCACCGATGATAAGCTCACGCTGACCGCGGCCTACCGGAACCATGGAGTCGATGGCCTTGAGGCCGGTCTGCATCGGCTGATGGACCGACTTGCGTTTGACGATGCCGGGGGCCTTCACTTCGACCTTGCCGAACTTGTCGGTGTTGATCGGGCCCTTGCCGTCGATCGGCTGGCCGATGGCGTTGACAACGCGGCCGATAAGGGCCTCGCCTACCGGAACCTCGACGATTCTGCCGGTACGCTTGACCGTGGCGCCTTCCTTGATGGTCTCGTTGTTCTCACCGAGAATGGCGGCACCAACGTTGTCTTCTTCCAGGTTGAGAACCATCCCGGAAACCCCGCCCGGGAACTCCAGCAACTCGCCGGCCATCGCCTTGTCGAGACCATGGATACGCGCAATACCGTCACCGACGGAGATGATGGTGCCGGTCTCGGCGACCGCCACTTCCTTGCCGTACTCCTTGATCTGCTTCCTGATAATTTCGCTGATTTCTTCCGCTCTGATTTCCATAGAAAGATCTCACCCCTTCTGTAATATATCTTCGATTCTGTCTAACTGGGTTCGTACACTGCCGTCATACACCTTGTCGCCAATCTTGGTCACCACGCCGCCGATCAGGGCGGGGTCGACCTCCACCTGCAGTACGACCTGCTTGCCGGTGGATTTGGCAAGGGCCGTCTTGATCTCTTCCACCTGTCCCGCCTCCAGCTGCATGCCTGAGGTAAGCACCGGCCGGATAATGCCGGAAAGCTCATCGGCAAAAGCGCTGTAGCTTGCTGCAATCTGCGGGAGAAAGGCAATCCGGTTCCGGTCGAGAAGGAGCTGCAGAAAGTTCCCCACCATGGTGGAGAGGCCAGCCTTGCCGATGACATCCCTGAGGATCTCTTTTTTCGCTTCTATGCCGTAGGCCGGGTTGCTGAACATGGACGAAAGTTCGGGGCTGGCTTCCAGCAGGGCCGCAACCCGGGAGAGTTCGCCGTTGAACTTCTCGACCGCACTCTCTTCAGCCGCCAGCTGCACCAGCGCCTTGGCATACCGTCGTGCAATAGCATTCGTGATCAATGTAACTCCACCACCTTGGTAAGATATTCGCCAACCAGACGATCCTGGTCGTCTTTCTTGATCTTCTCCCTGAGGGTCTGCTCCGCAAGCTGAACGGCAAGCCGGGCCGCCTCGCCCCTGAGCTCCGCCTGGGCCCGCGCCACTTCCTGGCTGGCGGACAGCTTGGCCTGCTCCTTGATGCGCTCTGCGGTCAGCTTTGCTTCGGCGACAATGCGCTCTTTTTCCAACTCGCCCTCTTTCCTGATGGCGGCGCAAATCCCGTCGACCTCTGCATTAGCCTTGGCAAGCCGGTCGCTGTATTCGGCAAATTTCCGCTCCGCTTCGGCCCGGGCCGCAACTGCTTCCCTGAGGGCCTTTTCGATGGCGACCTGTCGGGCGGCAAGGGAACCTTTGACGTCAGCCTTCTTAACGCCCCAGGCAATCAGTATGAAAAGCGCGGCAAAGTCGATGACCCGCCACATGAAATCCTTCATCTGGGCTGCAGCATGACCCCCCTGGTGGGCACCTTCTCCCCCTTCAGAGGCGAAACCGGCCGCCGCCAGTCCAACCAGCAGCAGGCAGACCGCTGCCGCCATGACCCACGATTTCCAGCCGGTATTGCGCTCACGGCATTTCATCTTACAGACTCCTTCCAAGGACTTTCTCGCAGATTTCGAGGGAGAGCCCGCGGGCCTGCTCACGCAACAGCTCCTTGGCATCGGCGGTCTCTTTGGCCACCTTCTCCTTGATGGTCGCCAGAGTATCGGCGGCTTCCTTCCGGGCCTTCTCGAGAACGGCCGATTCTTCTGCCTGGGCCACCTTCTTCAGGGCGTCCCGCTCACCATTGGCCGCAGTCTTGGCCTCCCGCATACGTGCCTCGTACTGAGCCACCTTTTCCTGCACATCACGGTCAACTTCAGCAGCCCGCTCCCGGGCACCGTTCAGTTCGGTCGCCCGGTCTGCCAGCACCCGGCGGATCGGTTTGAACAGGAAAACGTTCAGGATCAGTACCAGCACCAGGAAGTTGACCAGCTGGATAATGAAGGTCAAATCTAGATTGATCACCCTGCCACCTCATGTCGTTCTTTTGTATACAGTATACAATCCGGCGTCCCTTCGCGGACCTCGGACTAAAAGCTTAGGATAGCTATCACACGATACGTGGGATGTCAAGTTTTTTATACACCTGGAGGAGCGGTCTGCCGGAATTCTGCTGTAGGCTGTGATTATCTGTTCAGGATATCGAGGAGCCGGTCAAGCTCTCCCGGGGAGGTATAGAATATCTCGATCTTCCCCTTCTTGCCACTCTGGCGAATGGCGACCCTGGTCTTGAAGTGCCGCTTCAGTTGCTCCACCAGATCAGTGACATGGGGATCGGGTTTCGGCGCCGCTTTGGCCGGTCTGTTGGCCTTCAGCCGTTTGACCAGGTTTTCCGCTGCCCGGACCGTCAGATCTCCCTTGAGAATCTCCTCCCGGGCCTGCTTCATCTGTTCCGGCGAATCCAGCGCCAGGAGAGCGCGGGCATGGCCCATGGCAAGGCGCTCTTCCACGATGTCACGCTTGAGTTCCGTCGGCAGCTTCAGCAGCCGCAGGGAGTTGGCGACGGTGGAGCGTTCCTTGCCAACCCTTTTAGCCAGCTCCTCCTGGGAGAGATCGAACTTGTCCAGCAGAGCGTGATAGGCTTCCGCCTCCTCCACCGCGTTAAGGTCCTCCCGCTGGATATTCTCGATGAGGGCCATCTCCAGGGCGGTATCGTCCGACACATCCTGGATGACCACCGGCACGTCACGAAGTCCCGCTTTCTGGGCAGCGCGCCAGCGGCGCTCCCCCGCAATCAGTTCGTAATGGTCGGACTTCTTGCGCACCACCAGGGGCTGAATAATCCCTTTTTCGCGGATGGACGCCGCCAGCTCTTCCAGCTTCTCCGGCACGAAGGTCTTGCGCGGCTGCCCCTTGTTCGGGCGTATTTCTTCAATGGGGCAGGAGAAATAGCTCTTGTCGTTGTCCTCCGCAGCCACTGGCAGCAGTGCCGCCATACCCTTTCCCAGACCGGTCTTCTTAACCATTGCTTCCCTCTTTCCTGAGGATTTCCTTGGCAAGCTCCAGGTAGCTGGCAGCTCCCCGGGAGGTAATATCGTAGAGGATGATCGGTTTGCCGTGGCTGGGAGCCTCGGACAGCCTTACATTCCGCGGAATCATGGCGGCAAAGGTCTCCCGCGGGAAATGGGTCCTGATCTCCTCGCTCACCTGACGAGAGATATTGTTCCGGGCATCGAACATGGTAAGGAGTATCCCCTCGATTTTCAGGGCGGCATTCAGCCCCTTCTGGACAAGGCGAATGGTATTGAGTATCTGGGACAACCCCTCCATTGCGTAAAACTCGCATTGCAGGGGAATCAAGACCGAATCGGCCGCCGTCAGGGAATTGATGGTCAGGAGGTTGAGGGAGGGAGGGCAGTCGATGATGATATAGTCATACCTGCCGCGAATCGCTTCCAGTGCCTGTTTGAGCTTGAGCTCCCGGGCCATCGCCGCCACCAGTTCCAACTCCGCCCCCGCCAGGTCGGCGGTAGCCGGCAGAAGATCGAGACCGGCAAACTCGGTCGAAAGGATGGCACCGGACGGGTCAATTTCGTTGATGAGGACGTCGTAGACCGTTTCTTCAAGCCCTCCCTTGTCCACACCGACACCACTGCTGGCGTTCCCCTGGGGATCCATGTCGATGAGAAGGGTTTTCTTTTCCGCGGCGGCAAGGGAAGCGGCAAGATTGACCGAGGTGGTGGTCTTCCCCACTCCCCCCTTCTGATTGGCGACACAAATCACTTTTGCCATAAAGAGTTACACTTTATTTTCCGGTAAGTTATGGGACTGGTGCGGCAGGAGACGACACGCGGATCCGAGAGCACCGCACGGTACCACAAAATATCCCTCAAGAAAAGGAATTTTTCTCCTTTCGATCCCTCTCTTCTCCCGTTTTGCGGCGGTACACGGCCAATCCCACGAACATTTCGCGCTGACGTACGGCGAGGAGGGTGCGGTGCTCACCCTCTCCTGGCAAAGGTTTTGCTTGCGGTCGGGACCGCACCGGCTATACTTGCTGGGAAATCGCCCCCTTGGAGGCCAGCATGACCAGGTTCCGCGACCTGCACATCAGCACAAAATTCAACATCATCATGTCCCTGCTCCTCATCGTCCTCTTCCTCGCCGCGGCCTTCATGACCTACCGGCGGCAGCAGGCGCTGATCCTCAAGGTGGCCGTGGACAACGCCCGCAGCTTCGCCCGCCAGATCATCGAAACCAGGGATTACATGTCCAGCGTCGTTCGCGGGGAACCGGAAAAGAACTATTCCCTCGTCCCCCAGGTGGTGGCAACCCGGGTGGCTAAACGGATCACCAGCGGCAGCAAGTACTACGTCCGCCAGGTGTCGCTGCGCTACCGCAACCCCGACAACCGCCCTGACGACTACGAAACCGCCCAGCTGCGGATCTTCGCCGGCAAGCCGGGGGGTGAAACCTACCGGGTCATCAAGATACGCGGACAGGAGGCGTTTCGCTACATGCTCCCCATGGTGGCGGAAAAGTCCTGTCTCGAATGCCACGGCGACTACGACAGCGCCCCTCCCTTCGTCCGCGCCCTGTTCCCCCGCGGTCATTTTTCCTATGACTACAAACTGGGCGAAGTGATCGGAGCGGTCTCCGTGACCATCCCGATGGTCGACCTCTACCGGGAAATCGGCACCAATCTGGAACTGGAACTCCTCTATCGCGCCGTCATCTTCTTCATCATCATCCTGATCATGGGGGCACTCATCCGCCGTACCGTCATCAATCCCGTCGCCCTCGTGTCCGCCACCATCACCCGGGTCACCCGGACCGGAAAGTTCGACGAACGTATCCCCCAGAAGTCCAACGACGAGCTGGGACAGCTGGTCGGCGCCTTCAACACCATGATGGAAGAGCTGGAGCACAAGACCCTCCAGCGGCAGGAATCGGAGGAGCGTTACCGGGGGATGATCGAGATGGCCCACTCCGCCATCGTCACCTTTCTGGAGGATGGCAAGATCGTCATCGCCAACCCGGAGGCGGAGCGACTGTTCGGGCTCAGCAGGCAGGAACTGCTCGGGGAAAGGTACTACGACTTCCTGGTGGATGGAGCAGAGGTGGAGAAGGGGATGCAGAAATTTCTCCGGGAGGGGAGTGGAGGCGGGGTGGGTGAAACGACACTCCACCGTTTCCAGAACCGGCGGGGTGGGTCAACTTCCGTGGAAATTGCCCTTTCCGCATCCCGTGCCGCCCAGAAGACCATGTTCACCGCCATTCTGCGCGAGGTGTCGCGACCGTAGCCGGTTGATGTGCCTTCCGGCGCTCAGCCACACACTTGCGCGTCAGATACCGCCGTGGGAGGCGCCCCGCTTTTCCAGATACCGCTGGTGGTATTCCTCCGCACGGAAAAACTCAACCGCCGGGACGATCTCCGTCACGACGGTCCGCCGATGGCGCGCCTGCTCGCGGTCCCGGGAGAGACGGGCCGCGTCTGCCTGCGCCGGCGTGTGGCAATAGATCGCCGAGCGGTACTGCGTCCCCACATCGGGCCCCTGGCGATTGAGGGTCGTCGGGTCGTGCATCCCCCAGAACACCTGCAGCAGCGTCTCATAGGAGACCGCCGCCGGATCGTACTCCAGCTGCACCGCCTCGGCATGGCCCGTCATGCCGGTACAGACGTCTTCGTAGCTCGGGTTCGCCACGCTTCCGCCGGTATAGCCGACCATGGTGCTGGTCACTCCCGCAACCCTGCGGAACGCAGCCTCCACCCCCCAGAAACACCCCGCCGCGAATGTCGCCGTCGCCATCTCACCCCTCCTTTCCCGGTTCAGCGCCACCATAGCCCCGCAGCACCTCCAGAAACGCCCCGCCATACCGGCCTAGCTTGTGGTTCCCCACTCCGTTGATCCGGAGCAGCGCTTCCGGGTCCGTCGGCCGGAAGGCCGCCATCTCCACCAGCGTGGCATCACCGAAGATCACGAAGGAGGGAACCCCGGCCGCATCGGCCAGCTCCTTACGAAGAGAGCGCAGAGACTGAAACAGCCCTTCATCGTATGCGATGTTGCCGGCCGCATGCCGGGGAGGCCTGACCGGCGCCACCGGCTTTTCACGGGGGCGCGCCAGATGCAGCCGCTCTTCACCGCGCAGGAGAGGTCGGGACGCCGCCGTCAGCTTCAACACGCCGTAGCTGGCAAGGTCCTGCTCCAGATAGCCCAGGTGTACCAACTGGCGAAGCAGCCCCCCCCAGAGTTCGGGAGAAAGATCCCTGCCGATGCCGTAGGTGGAGAGCCGGTCATGTCCCAGCTGGAGCAGCCGCTGGCTGCGGGAGCCGCGCAGCACGTCGATCACATGCCCCATGCCGAAGCGCTGGCCTACCCTGTAGACGCAGGAAAGGGCCTTTTGCGCCTCTTCCGTGGCATCGAAACGCTCGGGGGGATTGAGGCAGACATCGCAGTTCCCGCAATCCTCCGCCAGGGACTCGCCAAAATAGCCGAGGAGCACCCGACGCCGGCAGGTCACCGCCTCGGCGAAGCCGACCATGGCGTTGAGTTTCTGGATTTCGATCCGGTTCTGCTCGGGGTTCCCGCCGTTTTCGATGAGGCCGCGGGCCACCGCGATATCCCCGTAGCCGAATAGGAGGAGGGCCTCGGCGGGAAGGCCGTCCCGGCCGGCACGGCCGGTTTCCTGGTAATAGCTCTCGATGTTCTTGGGGAGGTCGTAGTGGACCACGAACCTGACGTTGGGCTTGTCGATCCCCATGCCGAAGGCGACCGTGGCCACCACCACCCGCAGTTCGTCACGCTGGAAGGCCTCCTGGACCCTGCTCCGCTCACTGTCGGGCAAGCCTGCATGGTAGGGAGCGGCGGCAATGCCTGCAGCTGCCAGGCGACCCGCCACCTCCTCCACCCGCTTGCGGGAAAGGGCATAGATGATCCCCGCGTCTTCGGGAGGGCGACCGGCAAGGAACGTCTGGAGCTGGTTGAACGGCTTCTGTTTGTCCACGACGGTATAACGGATGTTGGGACGGTCGAACCCGGTAATGTAGCAGGTAGCCCGGACCAGCCCGAGGCGGCGGATGATATCGGTGCGGGTCTGGGGATCGGCGGTAGCGGTAAGGGCGAGGAGCGGCACCCTGGGGAAAAGTTCCCGCAGGCGGCCGAGCTGGACATAGTCGGGGCGGAAATCGTGCCCCCACTGGGAGACGCAGTGGGCCTCGTCGATGGCGAACAGCGAGAGGGGGATTTCCTTGAGCCGTTCCAGGAAGGGCTCCCCCATAAGCCGTTCCGGTGCGACGTAAAGAAGGTCGAGATCGCCCCGGTGAAGCCTGGCCAAGACTTGCTGGGCATCCCGTTCCGCAAGGGAGGAGTTGTAAAAGGCCGCCCGGACGCCGTTGGCCTGAAGGGCATCCACCTGGTCCTTCATGAGAGAGATGAGGGGTGAAACCACCAGGGCCACCCCCGGGCGGTGCAGGGCGGGTATCTGGTAGCAGAGGGACTTGCCGCCACCGGTCGGCATCAGAACGAAACTGTCCTCCCCACGAATCACCCCCGCGATGATCTTCTCCTGGTGGGGGCGGAAGGCATGATAGCCGAAAACGGTGCGGAGGGTTTCAAGGGGTGTTTCTGGCATGGGGTGTGTCCTTGTCTCATCGCCCAACGTCACAACTCCCGCAGCACCCGCAGCCCGAGATAGACATAGCGGCCGTCGGGGTTCCCCCGGCCGCGTGCGGAAGAGCGGATATAGCGCGGCTTGCTCCCGAAGGATCCCCCCCGCTGCACACGCCGCTTGTCTTCTCCCCCCTGCCAGGCACTTCCGTCGGTGGGGGCACCCTCGTAACTCTCGTGCCAGCTGTCCTGGCACCATTCCCAGACATTGCCGGCGGTATCGTACAGGCCAAAGGGGTTGGCACCGAAGGAGCCTGCCGGCGCGGTCTTCTTGTTGTCCCACGTGCTGCCGCATCCCTTGCAGTTGGCCCGTTTTTCCCCCACGCTGAATCCCCACCAGTAACGCTCTTCGATCCCCCCCCGTGCCGCATATTCCCATTCAGCCTCGCTGGGAAGGCGGTAGCGCTGGCCGGTCTGCTCGGACAGCCAACGGGTGTAGGCCACCGCATCGTCCCAGGTGACGTTCATCACCGGTCGACGATCCCGCCCCCAATGAGAGAAGGGGAACCAGCGCCGGCCGTCCTTCGGTAGTTCCCGACCGGTAGCCTGGCAGAACCGGTCGTACTCGGCAAAGGTGACCTCGTAACGCCCCAGGGCAAAGGGGCGGGGGATGGTTACCGCGTGCACCGGTTTCTCGTCCGGATCGCCGCCACCATTGATGGCCCCCATCCTGAAACTACCGGCCGGGATTACCACAAGCTCCGGTCCGGGTGTGCCGTCCCGCAACCGGTCGCGCACCACCGTCCCCACCACCGGCTGCTCCTTCACACCGGCCGCCTGAGCTATCCCCGCAAGCCCCAGCAGCACGATTACTCCAATGAGCACCCTTCCCATTCTCGCCCCCCATGGAACCAAAGCTTCATACACAAAAGAGGGCTGGAAAACCCAGCCCTCTTTTTCTATCTCTCCACCATGCCGTTAGCTTTAGGGCCTCCGAGCGAGTTCCCTAACACGTGGGCGTCTCTGTATCGCTTCAGGCAAATCCCGCAGAGGGGCAGCACACCACGATCGATCAAGACCCCCGAACAAATGAGTATTCCGCCTGGGCATTGCAGCCTCACGCACATGGCAGAGAGAAACCGATTTATGTGGAAACCATTGTAACGCCGGCCCATCTTTAATGCAAGGGGCTAATTGCTCCGGATCGCCACCAGCTTCCGGTCAACTGCATGGAGCTGTTTCCGCCCCCTCCGGGAATTGGTTGCTTTTTTATGGGAATTCAGTAATATACCACCCCATAAAACAATCCATGGAGGGCCCGTGCGCCTCAAGGACGAGCAGATTGCCAAGCTGGCCGACAAGATTCTCACCGATCTCACCACCGCCGATCTCATTCACCTCAAGCGGGAACGGGGGGCGATACTGGCCGGCATCAAGGGAGCAATCGGCGCCGACCTCTCGACGGAAGCGACGCTGGAACGGGATGCCGAGAACCTCCTGGAACAGACCCTCCGCTCCATGGGGAGCGCCGCCAGCACCATCGACCGGCACAAGATGCTCAGGATGATCAAGGAGAAGCTGGCCAAGGAGCGTAAAATTGTCCTTTAATTCCGTGCGCCGTTCAGCGCAAATCAAAATTCCGCAGCACACAGCACGAGGCCCATCATGTACGTGAGCGAAGACCGCATATCCCACCTGGCCCACCGGATCGTGGAAAAGATCTGGCGGGACGACCTGGCCGACTTCCCCGATGAAGCCCGTGCCCTGCAATCGGTCAAGGATACCATTGCCACCTTTTTCCATCTGGCGGCAGAGGTGGACGAAGCGGTGCGAAAAAAACTCGCCTCCTACAGCCAGGCCAAGGTGCCGGGGAGCAGGGACTGGGAAATCCTGTACCAGAAATTTTATCAGGAAGAGATGGTCAAGCGAAAATGGTAACGTCACACATACGGTATTTCTTCTTTAAACGCATAATCCCTTCACTCATGGCTCTTCAGATGGCACTGCTGTTGACCGGGTGCGGTCCCGCAACAAAAGTCTCCGTCGCCCCCGATTTCAAGCAGGGACCGGAGCAGGAAGCGATCTACATCGTCCCCTTCGTCACCACCCTGGTGCCGGAAAATTTCAGCGATGCCGTCTTCAACGCCTATGTGGATGACCTCAACGACAACCATACCCTGACCAACGCCACCTGGTTTTCCATCATCAAGGAGGAATTGAAGAACGTCGATCAGCAATGGCTCGCCAAGCAGTTCTACATTACCGGCGAAATCTGGAGCTACATCGAGAACGCCGGCTGCTGTTCCACCGAACTGCGGGTCAAGGCCCGGCTCCAGTTCTTCGAAGCGGGAAAGAAGGAGCCGTCCATGGAGGTCTACATCCCCCTGGAAAGCTTCTTCGACCACGACCGCTCCACCCTCGCCGTGGAACGTGACCGCCTGGCGGCACGCCTGGCCCGCGAGATGACGGTTCAGACCATCAAGGCTCTCCGCAAACAGCATTAATCCGGCAAATAAACAGGTGAACGGCAGGGGCGGCGCGCGTCAAACAGCGCCCCTCCAGAAAGAATTTGACTCTTTAATCGCCGGAGCGACACATCCTCCCACCGCACGCCCTGCCCCGCGCTCATCACCCTCCCGGCCCGGTCCCGGGAATTTTTTTCGATTAATGACTTGATTTTTACCGACAGCCTGTTTATATTTACCCAGCGATTAGCACTCAGCGGTTTCGAGTGCTAATATTTTTTTCACTTAAAATCACAACAAACCCACGCAGAAAGGAGATGCAGCTGATGAATCTGAGACCGATGCAGGACCGTATTATCGTGAAGAGACTGGAAGAGGAGACGAAAACCGCCGGCGGCATACTGATTCCCGACACCGCCAAGGAAAAGCCCCAGCAGGGGGAAGTGGTTGCGGTCGGGAAAGGGAAAGTCACCGAGGACGGCAAGGTTCTCCCGTTGGACGTTAAGGTCGGCGACAAGGTGCTGTTCGGCAAATACGCCGGCACCGAGATCAAGCTGGAAGGTCAGGACTACCTGATCATGCGGGAAGACGACATCCTCGGCGTCCTGGAAAAATAAGCGCGCACCGGACTGTGCGGCAACACATCTATCAAGTTATTACCCCAAGGAGGATAGTACAACATGGCTAAGATCATCAAATTCGACCAGGACGGCAGAAACGCCATCCTGAAAGGTGTCAATACCCTGGCCGACGCCGTCAAGGTAACCCTCGGCCCCAAAGGGCGCAACGTCGTCATCGACAAGTCCTTCGGTGCCCCCCTCATCACCAAGGACGGCGTGACCGTCGCCAAGGAAATCGAGCTGGAAGACAAATTCGAAAACATGGGGGCTCAGCTGGTAAAGGAAGTGGCCTCCAAGACTTCCGACATTGCCGGTGACGGCACCACCACCGCCACCGTCCTCGCCCAGGCCATCTACCGCCAGGGAGCCAAGCTGGTTGCTGCCGGCCACAATCCGATGGAGATCAAGCGCGGTCTCGACCAGGCCGTTGAAACCCTCGTGGGCGAGCTGAAGAGCCTCTCCAAGCCGATCAAAGACCATAAAGAGATCGCTCAGGTCGGCACCATCTCCGCCAACAACGACAAGACCATCGGCGACATCATCGCCCAGGCCATGGAGAAGGTCGGCAAGGAAGGGGTCATCACCGTCGAGGAAGCCAAGGCGATGGAAACCAGCCTTGAGACCGTGGAAGGGATGCAGTTCGACCGCGGCTACCTCTCCCCCTACTTCGTCACCGACCCGGAGCGGATGGAAGCGAAGCTGGACAACGCCCTCATCCTCATCCACGACAAGAAGATCTCCAACATGAAGGACCTGCTCCCGGTACTGGAGCAGACCGCCAAGTCCGGCCGCCCGCTCCTCATCATCGCCGAAGACATCGAAGGCGAAGCACTGGCTACCCTGGTGGTCAACAAGCTCCGCGGCGTTCTCAACATCTGCGCCGTCAAGGCCCCCGGCTTCGGCGATCGTCGCAAAGCCATGCTGGAAGACATCGCCATCCTCACCGGCGGCAAGGTGATCTCCGAAGAGATCGGCTTCAAGCTTGAAAACACCACCATGGACATGCTTGGCAACGCCAAGAAGCTCACCATCGACAAGGACAACACCACCATCATCGACGGCGCCGGTTCGGAAGCCGACATCCAGGGCCGCGTCAAGCAGATCCGTGCCCAGATCGAGGAAACCACCAGCGACTACGACCGTGAAAAGCTCCAGGAGCGGTTGGCCAAGCTGGTCGGCGGCGTTGCCGTCATCAAGGTCGGCGCAGCAACCGAAGTGGAGATGAAAGAGAAGAAGGCTCGCGTGGAAGACGCCCTGCACGCCACCCGCGCTGCCGTCGAAGAAGGGATCGTCCCCGGCGGCGGGGTTGCCTACCTCCGCGCCATGTCGGCTCTCGACAAGCTCTCCCTCCCCACCGAGCAGCAGTTCGGCGTTACCGTCATCAAGCGCGCACTGGAAGAGCCGATCCGCCAGATCGCCCAGAACGCAGGCGTCGATGGTTCAATCGTGGTAGACAAGGTGAAGAACGGCAAGGACGCCTTCGGCTACAATGCTGCCGACGACGAGTACGTGGACATGATCAAGGCCGGCATCATCGATCCGACCAAGGTCTCCCGCAGCGCACTGCAGAACGCTTCTTCCATCGCCGGTCTGATGCTGACCACCGAGGCGATGATCGCCGAAAAACCGAAGGAAGAAGCTGCTATGCCGGCAATGCCGGGTGGCATGGGCGGAATGGGCGGAATGGGCGGCATGATGTAATTCTGCCAGGGGAACGGTCTTTTACCCCTCTGGCTGCGTAAGTCTTCGTGCCCATTTGTGCGGCGTACTTCCAGTACGCCTCCGCATGGACCCTCGACAGCCTTGCCAGAAGGGTAAAATCCTCGTTCCTGAACCCACGTATAACATACAAAAAGGGAGTGACCATTTGGTCGCTCCCTTTTTTTATTTGCATCGGCCCGGCGGTTTTTCAGAAACTGTGGGAACTCTTCATCAGCATGCTCACCCCGAGATAGGTGAAGAGGGTCACACCGAAGCCGACGATCCCCCCCCAGGCCACGGCCCGTTCCCACTGGGGACCTTTGAGCCGGATGTGGAGGTAGAGGGCATAGAAGAGCCAGAGGATGGAGGTCCAGAGCTCCTTAGGGGTCCAGAGCCAGTAGGTCCCCCAGGCGTAGTACCCCCATATCCCCCCCGACACCATGGAGGCGGAGAAAAACGTGTATCCCACCAACGCGGCCCGGTACTGGAGATCGAGGAGCGGCCGCTCGTTCCGCGACAGGAACAGGCCTCCGAGCAGGGCACCGATGGCGAACAGGGCATAGGCGAAAAAGGCAAGCGCCACGTGGAGTTCGAACCAGAATATGTCCAGTATCGGCGGCAGCGGCATGTTGAAGCTTCTGAACGGAAGGGCTAGGAGGGCAAAGAGGGCCGCAGTGAAGCCGGTCAGCCAGTTAAACCGGTCGGATTGCCGCAGGGGGGCGGCAAAGAGGAAGGGGAGCGCCATGAGAGCTATGGAGGCGGAGAAAAAGACGAGGGTATCGTGGGGTCCGACCAGCGGTAGCCGCCCCAACTCCTGGGCGCGCAGGGCCAGGTAGGCAAGTTCGGCCGCCAGCCCGGCAATCAGGAACGGCCGCCGGAAGCCGCCGAACAGGTAGAGGGAACTGGAAAGAAGAAGAAGCCATTTCATCGGGATTCACCTGCCACACCGGGAATAATTCAGCCGACATCACTATAACCGGAGAAGCAGGACGGTCAAGAAAAAACGGTCGTTTCTCACCGTTCCCGTCGCAACGGGCAGAACGACAGCGCGATGAACAACGACCATATCCCCGCCATGACGGCCACAACAAGTTCCATACCACACCTCCCATGGGCAATACCCCCGAAAATTACCGGCGGGGCATCCCCTTGCTCTCTATCCTGCCATCAACCTTAGCAGCTTGCAGAATATTTTCTTTGAGCCAGGTCAAAAAGTGCGATTTTACAAAAAAGGGCCCGGCAATCTGCCGGACCCTCCATTTTCTCTACCCCCCGGTGAAGCTCAGAACTCCTGGGGCATGGCCTTCACCTGCTTCGCCGTAAAGACCGGCCCGTCCTTGCAGACGTAGACATTGCCCACGTTGCAGCGGCCGCACTTCCCCAGACCGCACTTCATCCGGTTCTCCAGGGTGGTGTAGATCGCCTCGTCGGCGAAGCCGAGCTTCTCCAGTACGGGAAGGGTGAACTTGATCATGATGGGGGGGCCGCAGACCAGGGCGATGGTGTTGGCAGCAGCAGGGGCCGCCTCCTCCAGGATGGTCGGCACGAAGCCGACCTTGCCGTCCCAGGTGGGGCCATTACCGCCGGGATCCACGGTCTTGACCAGGTTCACGTCGCTCCGCTCCTCCCACTCCTTCAGTTCGTGCTTGTAGACCAGGTCCGCCTCCGAGCGGGCGCCGTAGACGATGGTGATGTCGCCGAACTTGTCCCGCAGGTCCAGGCAGTTCCAGATCACCGTCCGGAGCGGCGGCAGGGCGATCCCCCCGGCCACGAAGACCAGGTTCTTCCCGTAGAACTCCTCGATGGGGAAGGAGTTGCCGTAGGGGCCGCGGACGCCGACGGTGTCCCCCACCTCCAGAGAGCGGAGGGCGTCGGTCACCCGCCCGACGGAGCGGAAGCAGCACTCGATGTACCCCTTCCTCGTGGGGGACGAGGCGATGCAGAAGGTGGACTCGCCGGCCCCGAAGGCGGAGTACTCGGCGAACTGGCCGGCCCGGAAGGTGAAGTTCTCCCGTACCTGCTCGTCCTGGAATACCAGCCGGAAACTCCGAATGTCGGAGGTCTCGTCGTGCATCGCCTCGATGGTGGCGAGATGGGGCATGTAGATGTTTTTACCGTGGTCGCACATAAAATCCGTGATCGGGGACCGGGAATTGGGGACCGGGAAAACCTTACCAATCCTAATTCCCTTGATACCCTGGTCCTTTCTTAGTCTTTACCGGTCCCCGGTCCCTGGTCCCTGGCCCCCATCTTGTTGATCTCTTCGATGACCGCGTAGATGTCAATCCCGACCGGGCAGTGGCGGATGCAGCGGCCGCAGCCGGTGCAGAGGGTCTGGCCGAACTTGTCGTCGTAGTATTTGAACTTGTGCATGATCCGGTTGCGGTAGCGCTTGTTCTGGATGTCCCGCGGATTGTGGCCGGAGGCGTGGTTGGTGAACTTGCCGAAGCCGCAGGCGTCCCAGTGTTTGCGGCGCTCTCCTTTGTCGGCGGTCCCCTCGTCGTTGATGTCGAAACAGTGACAGGCGGGACAGAGGAAGGCGCAGGCGCCGCAGCCGGCGCACCGGTCGGCAATGCCGTACCAGAGGGGGCTCTCGAAGTTGCCGTCGAGCCATGCCTTGATCTTCTGCAGGTCGAGCTTCTCCACTGCCGGCTCCGCCAAGGGGAGGGGTTTTGCGTTGCCCGCATCGTCAAAGAGCTGGGGGTGACGGGCCATGAGGCGCTCTCCCTTCTCCGTCGGCGCCTCACAGGCATATCCCCCACCTTCCAGCGGCGTCAGGAAGAGGTCGGCTCCCTTCATCTCGGCAGGGGAAAGCCCCACCGCCGTGCAGAAGCAGGCGTCGTCGGCTTTCGTGCAGGCAAGGCCGATAATGGTAGTCCGGCGCCGCCGCTCCAGGAAGAATTCATCCTTATAGTCCCAGGAAAAGACCGCATCGAGAATGCCCGGCGCCGCCGCATCGCAGGGGCGGGCACCGATCAGCACCGTCTCCGGAACGGTGCAGACATCCACGTCCTGCACGGTCGTCTTCCCCTCTTTTCTCTCGAAGGAGAGGATGGTCTCGCAGACGGGGAAGAACGCCTCCTTGGCGGAACGGCGCGGCAGCTGGTCCAGGACTAGGTCGTCCCCCTTCGTCAGCGGTTCGTAGAGGGTCATGGCCCCGGCCTGTCTGGGACCAACCACCCGGGCGCCCTCTTTCACGAGGGTGTCGATGAGGAGGCGGAGGTTCTGTTCGGTAATCATTTTCGACATAATATCTCGCTTAGGATTTGTCCCATGGGACCTGTGAGACCTATGGGACCCATGGGGCTCCGGTCAGGAGTTTTGCTACTTGATGAAACTCTGGTCGTCGTCTTCCTTATAACTGCTCAGCGGCCCTTTTTCCTGGGGGGCTAGTCCCGCCTCGAATCCGTACAGCTCCTTCATCTCCAGTGCCATCTTCCGGTTGAGGAGGTTCAGGGGGATCTCCATGGGGCAGACCCGCTCGCACTCGGCGCAGCCGGCGCAGCGCCCCGCCAGGTGCATGGCGCGGACGATGTGCCAGGCCATGTTCCCTGCCGGCCGGGGAGTGCTCTCCACAGCCTGGGGGCGGTTCTTGTCACAGAGGCACTGTTCGCAGTAACAGAAGGGGCAGACCTGGCGACAGGCCATGCAGCGCACGCAGCGGGAAAACTGCTCCTTCCAGAACGCCCAGCGCTCCGCGGGGGTCATCGCCTCCAGTCGGGCCATCTCAAGGGCCTCCACCGGCGTCAGTTCCGGCAGTGACGGCATGGTCCCGGCAACAAGGTCGGCACCCTCCGGGGTGCGGACGGTGCATTCCCGGCACTTCCGGGCGAGGTTCCCGGTGGTGAGCGGTTCGCTGTTCACGGCCCCGCTCCCCTTCACCCCGGCGCAGACCACGCCGATGATGAATATCTCCTCCCGTTTGATCTGGGACTCACCCATGAGGCCGGCCAGTGCGCGCATGTCGCACCCCTTGGCGACGATGGCGATACGCCCCTTTTTGACCACGTCCTTCTTCGCCTTGGTGAGGTAAAGGGCAAGGTTGTTGACGCAGGCAGGGGAGAAGATCAGCCCGCCGGCCTCGGCCGGATCAGTAACGATGGCCGGCATGGTGGTTCCGGCCCGGCGGCCGGCCTTGTACCCCACCACCGCCGTTACCGTCCCGTCGGCCAGGATCCGGGCCGCTTCCTTCCGGATCGCATCGGTGACGTCGGCATAGCAGGAGGTGTCGATGGGGGTAGATGTTTCTAATTTTTGTGCCGTACTGTTCATAGAAATCGAAACCTTTTTATGGAACGCGGAATAAGCGAAAAAATTGGATATCTGCGGATCAAGCCAATACTGATATTTTAAAATCCGCCTTTTTCGCTGTAATCCGCGTCCTGTTTCTAGATGTTGTTGTACGCTTCCTGCAGTTCCGGACTGTTCAGCTCACCCGACCAGCACTCCTCCGTCTCCAGCGCCTTGAATTCTTCCATCGGCCCCATGGCACGGATCCGTTCCGTCAGGTCGGTCACCACCTCCACCCACTTTCCCCCTTCGGCCGCCGAGACCCAGGAGAACTGGAGGCGGTTCAGGTCGACCCCGACGAAGTCCAGGAGCCCCCGGAAAGCCGCGAACCGGCGCCGGGCGTGGAGATTCCCCGCCATGTAGTGGCAGTCGCCGGGATGGCAGCCGGAGACCAGCACCCCGTCAGCGCCCCGCTGGAAGGCACGGAGGATGAAGACAGGGTCGATCCGCCCGGTACAGGGGAACTTGAGGACCCTGACATTGCTCGGGTAATGGAGCCGGCTCGTCCCGGCCAGGTCCGCCCCCGCATAGGTGCACCAAGTGCAGACAAAGGCAACTATCTTGGGCTCGAAGTCATGTTTTTCTTTGGTTTCGTGCATAATAACCCTTTTTATTCAACACAGAAGGACGCGGATTTATATGGATTAACACGGGAAAACTTTAAAAAATAGCCTGTTTTGCACCAAGGCCGTTGCCGACCCAACTGCGTAAATCGGTTTTCCCGCGTCTCTCTGCGTTTAATTCATGGTTCACAGCGCCTCGATCATCGCCATGACCTGCTCGTCCGTATACCCCTCCAACTCCACGGACTTGGAGGGGCAGGTGGCCTGGCAGGTACCGCAGCCGCCGCAGACGCCGGGGTTGACGTAGGCCACGACCCGTACCAGGTTCCCCTGCCGGTCGCGGATCTCCTTCTCCTCCACGGCGCCGTAGGGGCAGACCTTCTTGCAGTAGAAGCAGGCGACGCAGTTTCTCTCGTTGACCCGCGCCACGATCGGCTCCCGTTCAAGCTGATCCCTGGAGAACAGGGTCATCACCTTGGCCGCAGCGGCAGAGGCCTGGGAGACGGTATCCGGGATATCCTTCGGTCCCTGGCAGGCGCCGGCGAGGTAGATCCCGGCGGTGGCGCACTCCACCGGCTTCAGCTTGGCGTGGGCCTCGGAATAGAAATTGTACGTGTCGTAGGAGATGCCGAGCTTCTGGGCCAAGGCATCGGCTCCTTGCCGTGGCTGGACCGCCGTGGCGAGGACCACGAGGTCCGCCTCGATCTCCACCTGGACCCCCACGGAGATGTCGCTCCCCATGACCACGATCTTGTCTCCCTTCTGGTAGAGGCGGGAGACCATGCCGCGGATGTAGACCGCTTCCTCTTCCTCCACCGCCCGGCGCCAGAACTCGTCGTAGCTCTTTCCCGGGGTACGGGCGTCCATGAAGAAGACGTAGGCCTGTCCGTCGTGGACCTTGTGCTTGTAGAGCATGGTGTGCTTGGCGGTGTACATGCAGCAGACCTTGGAGCAGTAGGATATCCCCTTCTCCCGTGCCCGTGATCCGACGCACTGGACAAAGACCACCTGCTTCGGCTCCCTGCCGTCGGAAGGGCGGAGGATCTTGCCGCCGGTGGGGCCGCTGGCCGAGGCGAGCCGCTCGAAGGTCATCCCGTCGATAACATCGGGGATGGTGCCGTGGCCGAACTCCCCATACCCCTTGATGGGGGAGCCCTTCGGTTTTTCGTTGATGGTATAGAGCTCGAATCCGGTGGCGACGACGATGGCCCCCACCGGTTCGGTGATCAGCTCGTCCTGCTGGTCATAGTCGACGGCGCCGGGACCGCAGACCTTGGCGCAGACCCCGCACTTGCCCGACTTGAAGTACGTGCAGTTCTCCCGGTCGATGACCGGGGTGTTGGGAACCGCCTGGGGGAACGGGACATAGATGGCCGGCCGGGTGCCGAGGCCGCGGTCGAACGTGCTCTTGATCTTCTTCTGGGGACACTTTGCCATGCAGACGCCGCAGCCGGTGCACTTGTCCATGTCCACGGAGCGGGCCTTTTTCCGGATGGTGACCTGAAAGTTGCCGATATAGCCGTCGACGTTCTCGATTTCGGACCAGGTGTGCAGGGTGATGTTGGGGTGGTTGGCCACGTCCACCATCTTGGGGGTCATGATGCACTGGGAGCAGTCCAGGGTGGGGAAGGTCTCGGAGAGCTGGGCCATGTGCCCGCCGATGGAGGGCTCCCGCTCCACCAGGAGCACCTGGTGGCCGCAGTCGGCGATATCCAGGGCCGCCTGGATGCCGGCGATGCCTCCGCCGATGACGAGCGCCCGCTTGGTAATGGGAACGGTTATCGGCTGGAGCGCCTTGTCCTTCTTCACCCGCTCCACCATGAGCCGTACGATGTCGATCGCCTTGGCGGTCGCCTCCTCCCGGTCCTCGTGGACCCAGGAGCAGTGCTCGCGAATGTTGGCCATCTCGCAAAGGAACGGGTTCAGCCCGGCGGCCTTCGCCGCATTGCGGAACGTCTTCTCGTGCATGCGGGGAGAACAGGCGGCAACCACGAGCCCGTCCAGCCGGTGCTCGGCAATGGCTTTTTTCAGGAGCCCCTGCCCCGGATCGGAGCACATGTACTTGTAGTCGGTGGCCAGCGCCACCCCGGGGAGCTTCCCGATCTCCGCCGCGACCCGCTCCACATCCACGGTCCGGGAGATGTTTTCACCGCAATGGCAGACAAATACGCCGATTCTGGACATTTAAAACCCCAAAAAAATCTATTCAACGCTGAAGAACGCTGATGAAAGAGGATTTACACTGAAATCTCAAAAATTTAGTTTTTCTCTGCGTCTCTCTGCGTTGAATTGACTCACAGCAGTTGTTTCTCCCGCAAAAGCGGCAGCGGGTTGACGATCATGCTTTCGAGTCCCAGTTTCCCCGCCGGCACTCCTACCGCCAGGCCGAGGAGCTGGGTCATGTAGAACACCGGCATGTCGTAGCGGGTGCCGTTGGCCTCTTCGATCTCCCGCTGGCGGATGTCCAGGTTGCCGTGGCAGAGGGGGCAGGCGACCATGATGCAGTCGGCGCCGGCCCTCTTGGCCGAAGCGAGGATCTCGTTGGAAAGATTGAGGACCACGCCGGGACGCGACAGGGTGAAGTTGGCCCCGCAGCACTCCAGCCGGTGGCTCCAGGCAACTGGCTCCGCACCGGTGGCGGCGATGACGTTCTCCATGATTGTGGGAGCCTCGACGCAGTCCAGTTCGGGAACCTCCGGCGGACGGGTCAGCAAGCAGCCGTAGTAGGTGGCGACCTTCAGGCCGGTGAGCGGCTTTTTCACCGCGTCGGCGAGCCGGTCCAGGCCGTAGTCCTTAGCCAGGATCTCCAGCAGATGCTTGACCGGCTTCTCCAGGGAGATGGCTCCGTCGATGGCGATCTCTACCTGCTTACGCTTGATGTCGTTCTCCGCCAGCTTGTGCTGAGTGGTCTTGAGCCGGGAGAAACAGGCGGCGCAGGCCACCGCCAGGTCCCCCTCCACGTTATCGGCGAGGGAGAGGTTCTTGGCACAGAGGGAGAGGGACAACAGCTCATCCACGTTGTGGGCCGGAGTGGCGCCGCAGCAGAACCAGTCGGGCACTTCCTTCAAGCCGATCCGCAGGGCCCTGAACACCCCTTTCGTGGACTCGTCATACTCCTTGGCCGAGGCGTGGAGGGAACAGCCGGGGTAGTAAGAATAATTCAGCAGGTTTTTTGTCGGCACTTATGGTTTCTCCGGGTTTATTGCTTTTCTAGGAGTCCTCTACGTCCTCTTGGTCCTAAACAGGACTCATAAGACACAGAGGAACCCACACTACGGCGCTTCTCCCTTTTTACGCATTTCCTCGATGCGGCTGAAAATCCGCTCGATCTCGGAAATATTCCGGTTCTTCTGGTGGAACATCTTCAGCTTACCCTTGGTGAGCAGTTTGGGACCCAGCATGAAGTCCTTCAGCAGCTTACCACTCCGAAGGTTGAACGCCGCCGCCAGTCGCATCTCGTACTGACGGCCATAGGTCTTGATGTTTTCGATGAAGAGGCGGTTGGCCAGCTGAACCAGGCTCTCCTTGGAGGGACCGTCGGCGTCCCAGGAGAGCTTTCTCAGGGCATCCATGATGGCAGCCAGGTCCACCTTGTTGGGACACCGGGTCGAGCAGGTCTCGCAGGAGGCGCAGTACCAGATGGAACGCCCTGCCAACACCCGCTCGTACTGCCCCAGCTGCAACAGCCGCACGATCCGGTTGGGGGGGTGCTCCATGAAGGTGCGCATGGGACAGCCGGCGGAGCATTTTCCGCACTGGAAACAGCGGCGCACCGAACTGCCGGAAAGCGCCTCCACCTTCCGCACGAACCCGAGGTTCATGGTTTCGGTGGAAAGGTGCATTTTTGAGTTTTTCACTGAATCTCCTTTCCTGTTCCGGAGCAGGGGGGAGCCATGGATGGTCAGGCGATAGACGGCAAGGAGGTGGAGACAGGGCGCGACGGGTGAAGGATGGCAGGCGCCTGGGGACGGGAAGATGCGGTTATCGGCTCTGGGCAGCTCTTTTAGTATTGCTAAAATTATAGAAAATAATAACCCGGTTATTTTGTGGTGGTTACACCTGAATATTTAATGACAGTAAAATCCAATAACATACCGGAAATTCATTTGTCAACAACTATTTAGGCGTGCCGGGGTCATGGTAAAACAGCGGATACAAAAATACCCGCCATAACCCTCCCGGTGTTCTCATGAGAACTATACCCCTTCCGGTAACAAATTGGCAACAAGAGAATTGATGCCGGGCAAAGACTTTGACAGGGCGGGGTCAAATGGATTACAACTGGACGTGCCGTCGCACAAGCAGGCCAACGGACACACGGAGCGGACCATCAGCGAACTTGCCAGACTCTACAGCTACATGCGGTCACGCCGGGGGACCTACCTCCTGGGGGGGCTCTTCCTCCTCGGCACCAACAGCTGCGCCCTCCTCATCCCCTGGCTGATGAAACTGGCGGTAGAGGGGCTCCAGTTCCCCCTGAAGGCGCCGCATTCTCCCGCCTACTACGCCCTACTCATAATTGCCGCCGCCCTGCTCCAGGGGACCATCCGCATCTTCTCCCGCACGACCCTCCTCCACGCCGCCCGCCGCATCGAGTTCCAGCTTCGCGAAGAGCTCTACGCAAAGCTCCTCGCCCTCGATCTCCCCTACTTCAGCCGGGAACGGACCGGAGACATCCTTTCCCGCTTTACCAATGACCTGACCAATGTCCGGATGCTCATGGGCTTCGGCGTCCTCAATGTCATCAACACGGTTATCATCTACGTGGCCGCCCTTTTCCTCATGGTCCGCCTCAGCCCGAGCCTGACCGCTTTCGCCATCATCCCCTTTCCCCTCATGATCCTGATCGTAAAACGTCTCAGCGCTTCCATGTTCCGGCGCTCGAAACGGGCCCAGGAAGAGCTGGCAAGGCTCTCCAGTCATGTAGAGGAAAACGTCTCCGCCGCCACCGTGGTCCGGGCGTACTGCCGGGAGGACGCCCAGATCGAGGAGTTCCGCGAGGTCAACGGTCGCTACCTGGAGAGCAACATGGGGATGGCGAGACTGCGGGGATGGATGATCCCCGTCATGGCCTCCGCCGGGGCGTTCGGCACCCTCATCGTCCTCTTCCTCGGTGGCAGTCGTGTCATCGCCGGAACCCTCACCCTGGGGGACTTCGTCGCCTTCAACGGCTATCTCGCCATGCTCATCTGGCCAACCATAGTCATGGGGTGGATCCTCAACCTCATGCAGCGGGGGGCAGCATCCATGTCGCGACTGAACCATGTCCTGGACGCAAGTGGAACGGTCACTGACCCGGCAGAGCCGGCACCGGTGGAGCGGCTGCGGGGAGAAATCGAATTTCGAAATCTGGCCTTTTCCTATGGCGAGGAGCCGTTTCTTGCGGATATTTCCCTGGCCATCAGACCGGGCATGAAGGTCGGCATAGCCGGGCCGGTCGGGAGCGGCAAGTCTTCCCTCGTCCGGCTCATCCCCCGCCTCTACCCGGTGGCTGACGGCCAGATTTTTCTCGACGGCATCGACGTGAATCGTATCCCCCTTGTCACCCTCCGGAACGCCATCGGCTTCGTCCCCCAGGAAAGCTTCCTCTTCTCCCGCAGCATCGGCGACAATATCGGCTACGGCAAGGAAGGGGCGGGGGCGGGAGAGATAGCCACGGCCGCCCGCCTCGCCAGCCTGGAGAACGACGTGCACCGTTTCCCCGACGGCTACGACACGCTGGTGGGGGAACGGGGGGTAACCCTCTCCGGCGGCCAGAAGCAGCGGGCGGCCATTGCCCGCGCGCTCCTCAAGGACCCGGCCATCCTGATCCTGGACGACCCCCTCTCCGCCGTCGATGCCCGCACCGAAGAGGAGATTCTGGGGAGCCTGGCCGGCTACTACGGTGACCGGACCGTTCTCATCGTATCCCACCGTCTCTCCGCCCTGCGGGAGTGCGACCTGATCCTGGTGCTGGAAGCGGGAAGGGTTGTGGAACAGGGGAGCCACGACGACTTGCTGGCCATGGACGGGCGCTATGCAGCCACCTGGCGGGAACAGCAGCTGCGCGCTGAGATCGAAACATTCTGATTTTACCGCAGAGGACGCACTAAGAGAAAAAGGTTTTTATGCACTACGGCGGCATCTACGAAGACGAAATAGTCGGCAAGGCCTACGACCGGCGCCTCATGGGGCGGTTCGTCGGCTACCTGCGCCCCTACCGGTGGCTGGTGGCGGTGACGCTCATCCTGCTCCCTCCCATGGCTGCAGCGCGGCTGGCCCAGCCCTACCTCCTCAAGATTGCCATCGACAACCACATCGTGAAGGGGGAGATGGAAGGGCTGCCGCTCCTGGCCGGCTGGTTCATTCTCCTCATCCTCGCCGAGTCCCTCTTCACCTACGCTCAGGTCTGGCTCCTCCAGTACGTGGGGCAAAAGGTGATGTTCGATCTGCGACTGGCGCTCTTCAGCCACGTCCAGCGGATGCCGGCCTCCTTTTTCGACCGGACCCCCACCGGGAGCCTGGTGACCCGACTCACCAGCGACGTGGAGGTGCTCGGGGAGATGTTCGCCGCCGGGATCATCACCATCGTCGGGGATATCATGGTGCTGGCCGGGATCATCGGCATCATGCTCTGGATGAACCTGAAACTGTCCCTGATCACCTTCTCCGTTCTCCCGCTCCTCGTCTGGGTCGCCTTCACCTTCCGCCGCCGGATGCGCGAGGCATTCCGCCAGGTGCGGGCGCGGCTCGCCAACCTCAACGCCTTCCTGGCCG
This sequence comes from Geomobilimonas luticola, assembly GCF_018476905.1. Lineage (GTDB taxonomy): Bacteria > Desulfobacterota > Desulfuromonadia > Geobacterales > Geobacteraceae > Geomobilimonas > Geomobilimonas luticola. The sequence goes on along the minus strand of NZ_JAHCVK010000001.1, from coordinate 424,166 downwards.
AAAGCATCGGCGGGATGGCGGTGGTGCAGCTCTTCAACCGTCAGGCCCGGGAACGGGAAGAGTTCACCCGGCTGAATGCCGCCTACCGGGATGCCAACCTGCCGGTCATCAGCTGGGATGCCGCCCTCTACGCCCTGGTGGAAACACTTTCTTCAATAGCGGTGGGAATCATCGTCTGGTACGGCGGAGGGGAGATCCTCCAGGGAGCCCTCACCTTCGGCGCCCTGGTCGCCTTCATCCAGTACATCGAGAAGTTTTTCTCCCCCATCCGCGACCTGTCCGCCAAGTACTCGGTCATGCAGGGGGCCATGGCGGCCCTGGAGCGGATATTCAACCTCCTGGACAACGACCATCTCCCTTCATCAAAAGAATCCCCTCTCCCCTCGGGAGAGGGTGGCCGAAGGCCGGGTGAGGGGCCCATTGAACGCATCCAGTTTCGCGACGTCTGGTTCGCCTACAGCGGCGACGACTACGTCCTGAAGGGATTTGACCTGACCATCCGGCGGGGAGAAACGGTGGCGCTCGTGGGAGAGACCGGCGGGGGAAAGACCACCGTCACCCGCCTTCTGTCCCGCCTCTATGACACGCAACGGGGGAGCATCTCCTTCGACGACACCGACATCCGGGACATCCCCCTCAAGACACTGCGAGCCCGCATCGGCGTGGTCCTCCAGGACCCGTACCTCTTCACGGGGAGCATCGAGTTCAACATCTCCCTGGGGGACGAAAACGCCCGCCGGCGGGTGGAGGAGGCGGCGCGCATCGTCGGCGCCGACCGTTTCATCCGCCAGCTACCCAACAGCTACCGGGAGGAGGTGCGGGAGCGGGGGGTAAACCTCTCCGCCGGGGAGCGACAACTCATCTCCTTCGCCCGGGCGGTCGCCTTCGATCCGGAAATTCTCGTGCTCGACGAGGCAACCGCCAGCATCGACACTGCCAGCGAACGGCTCATCCAGGAGGGGCTCCGGGGGCTCATGGCGGGGCGCACCTCCCTCGTCGTCGCCCACCGTCTTTCCACTATCCAGGATGCCGACCGTATCGTGGTCATCCACCGGGGAGAAAAGATGGAGGAGGGGAGCCACCAGGAGCTGCTGGCGAAACGGGGACTCTACTACCGGCTCTACCAGCTGCAGTTCAGGGATTAACGTCGGAATTCAACGCGGAAGGACGCTGATTTTATGGATGAGCGCAGAAGAAACATGGAATTCAAGCACACCGATATCACAGAGCGTGTTATCAAAGCGGTTTATACCGTTTTCGCTTCTCTCGGTTCTGGATTTCTGGAAAAAGTCTACGAAAATGCACTTATGCTTGAACTCGCTCAGGAAGGGTTATTGGCTCAACAGCAAGTACCCTTGTCTGTACGTTATCGGAATCAGATCGTTGGAGAATTTTTCGTTGACATCCTTGTCAACGACACTGTCATTCTTGAACTTAAAGCAATTGAGGCTCTCCAGCCGATCCATGAAGTCCAATTGGTCAATTATTTAAAAGCCACAGATCTTGAAGTTGGCCTCCTTATTAATTTTGGACCCAAAATTGAAATTCGTCGCAGAGTATGCTCTAACAAGAAATAAAGCTTAAATCCGCATTTTTCTGCGTCTCTCCGCGTTGAATTCCCAAGAGGTTTAGCATGAAACATCTCATCCTCGGCACCGCCGGCCACATCGACCACGGCAAGACCTCGCTGGTTAAGGCCTTGACCGGCACCGACACCGACCGGCTGCCGGAAGAGAAGGCCCGCGGCATCACCATCGAACTCGGGTTCGCCCATCTGGAACTGTCCGGGGACGTGCAGTTCGGCATCGTCGACGTGCCGGGTCACGAGCGGTTCGTCCGGACGATGGTGGCCGGGGTAGGGGGGATGGACCTGGTGATGCTCGTCATCGCCGCCGACGAAGGGATCATGCCCCAGACCCGTGAGCATCTGGATATCTGTCGGCTGCTGGGAGTGAAGAAGGGGCTGGTGGCGTTGACCAAGAGCGACCTGGTGGACCCGGAATGGCTCGGGCTGGTCACCGAGGAGGTGCGTGAGTACCTTGCGGAGTGCTTTCTGGAAGGGGCTGCCATCGTGCCGGTCTCGTCCCGGACCGGTGCCGGCCTGACTGAACTGAAAGCGGAGCTTGCCCGGCTGGCCGCCGATGTGGAGGAGAAGAAGAGCGCTGGCCCGTTCCGGCTCCCCGTGGACCGGGTCTTCACCGTCACCGGCTTCGGCACCGTGGTTACCGGTACGCTGCTGAGCGGGTCCATCGCCGTCGGTGACGAGGTGGAGCTCCTCCCTTCCGGGATCCGTACCCGGGTGAGGGGGGTACAGAGCCATGGCAGCAAAGGGGAAAAGGGTGCCGCCGGCCAGCGGGTGGCGGTGAACCTCCAGGGAGTGGAGCATGCGGAGGTCCGGCGAGGCGACGTGGTCGTCCCTCCCGACGCATTCCGCACTACCCGTACCGTGGACGCCATGCTCGACTATCTTCCCTCGGCCCCCCGCAACCTGAAGCATCGGGCCACCCTGAGGCTCCATTCCGCCACTTACGAAGTACCGGCACAGGTGATCCTCCTGGACCGGGACACGCTCAAGCCCGGTGAGTCGGCCTTTGCCCAGCTTCGCCTGGAGCACCCCGTTCTGCTCCTCCCCGGCGATCCTTTCGTTCTCCGCGCCTTTTCCCCCCCGGCTACGGTCGGCGGCGGCCGGGTGCTCGACCCGGCACCGGTGCGCCGTCGACGTCGTTCGGCGGAGGCGCTGCAGCTTCTCAAGGCCCTGGCCGGAGCCAACGCCCGGCTCAAGGTCGACCTTCTCACGGATCAGAGCCTCTACTCCGGAATCACGCTCCAGGAGATCATCACCCGGAGCGGACTACCCTTGAGGCAGGCAGAGGCAACCCTGGCATCGCTCCTGTCGGATGGCACCCTCGTGCAGGTGGTGAGGGAGCCGCGCATTTTTATGGGAAAGGGCGCTTTCACCGATCTGCAGGAGCTTCTTTTCGGCGAACTGGAACGCTTCCTGCGGGACAACCCGCTAAGGGAAGGGATCGGCAAGGAGGAACTGAAAGGACGCCTGCCGAAACGGAGCGACCCCCGTTTCTTCGGTCCGCTCTTGGCAATGCTCGAAAAGGATGGTAAGGTAGTGGTGGAACGGGACCTGGTCAAGCTCCCCGGCCGCAAAGGAAGCCCCTCCACAGCCCAGGCCGGGGTACAGGAGCGGATCGCCGACCTCCTCCGCAAGGGGGAGATGGAACCGCCGACCGTCAGAGAGCTGGGAGAGGCCATCGGTTGCGCTGAAAAGGACGTACTGGGGCATCTCAATTTCCTGGTCCGGGAGGGGAAGGCCGTCAAGATCAAGAGCGATCTGTTCTACGCCCCGGACCCCGTCGCAGCCGTCCGGGAAAAGCTCATCGCTCATCTGAAGGATAACAAGGAGATAACCCCCACCGGCTTCCGGGAACTGACAGGTCTCTCCCGCAAGTTCATGATCCCCCTGCTGGAATATTTCGACGGCGAAAAGCTGACCATCCGGGTCGGCGACAAGCGGGTATTGCGCAAAGGGTAGGGGAAGCAGCACGCTGGCATCATCACGCGCCCGTAGCTCAGCTGGATAGAGCACCAGGCTTCGAACCTGGGTGTCGGGAGTTCGAATCTCTCCGGGCGCGCCATCCTCTCCTGACAGTTCACCGGCAGGCGGTGTCCCTGATTATTGTAGTTGTTGACTTTGGCCTCATAAGGAGTATAACCACAGGAACAGCAGCCGAGATTCGTCCACAAGGACGGATGCGGGGGACCCGATCAGCAGGGGCGTACTCTGGAAACAGAGGGAGAACTTCCAATCTCCAGCCCGTCAGCTAACCTCGTAGGCACATGGAAGGGCACGACAGCGACATGCACGCCGCCGGTTATGCCGGCGGCTTTTTTTGCTGTCAGCCCTGCACATACGTGCGGGAGACATACCATGAATCACGCGGAAGCAGGCTCCTACTGGGGTGGAATCGTCAAAGCCCTCGGTCTGGTGTTCGGCGACATCGGCACCAGCCCCATCTACACTCTCACCGTAATCATCACCCTTACCAAGCCATCACAGCAAAGCATCTATGGCATCATCTCCCTGATTGTCTGGACCCTCGTCATCCTGGTCATGGTCGAATATGCCTGGCTTGCCATGAGTCTGGGGCGCAAGGGTGAAGGGGGCACCATCGTCCTCAGGGAAATCCTGGTGCGCATGATAAAGCCGGGGCGAACCCTCGCCTTCGTCACCTTTCTCTCCTACGTGGGCATTTGCCTGCTCATCGGCGACGGCGTCATCACCCCGGCCATTTCCATACTCTCCGCGGTGGAGGGGATGGAACTGATACCGGGACTTGAACACACCCCCCAGGGGATATTGATCCTTATTGCCGCCATCATTGCGGCAGGACTCTTCATCTTTCAGAACAGGGGGACCGACCGGGTAGCCAGCGCATTCGGCCCGATTATGGTGGTCTGGTTCCTGGCGCTCAGCCTGTCGGGCATTATCTCCATCGTCGACCACCCGACGGTGCTCAAGGCCATCAGCCCCTGGTATGCGGTGAAATTTCTCGGGGAAAACGGCCTGGCCGGTTTCTTCGTCCTCTCCGAGGTCATCCTCTGCGCCACCGGTGGCGAAGCACTCTATGCCGACATGGGGCACCTGGGGCGCAAACCGATCGTCAGGGCATGGTATTTCGTCTTTGCCGCCCTGGTCATCAACTATCTGGGACAGGGGGCCTACATCATCACCCACCCCGACGCCAAGAATATCCTGTTCGGCATGGTACGATACCAAGCGGCCATCCTGTATATCCCCTTCCTGATACTGACCATCATCGCGACCATCATCGCTTCCCAGGCCCTCATCAGTGGCGTTTTTTCAATCGTTTACCAGGGCATTACCACCCGGATCCTCCCCCTTTTGAAGATTGACTACACCTCAAGCCATCTCAAATCCCAAATCTATATCGGGTCGGTGAACTGGGCGCTGTTTGCCATGGTCATCGTCATCATGTGCGTCTTCAAGAGTTCAGAGCACCTGGCTGCCGCCTACGGGCTTGCCGTCACCGGCACTATGACCATTACCGGCATCATGATGACCATGATCTTCTCCCGCACGACCAAGAAGTGGAAGGTCCCCGTCGCCCTTGCCGTCACCCTTGCCGATTTCGCCTTTCTCATCGCCAACCTCAACAAGTTTCCCCACGGCGGCTACTGGTCCCTGATCCTTGCAGCGCTACCCTTTGTCACCATCCTGGTATGGACCAACGGGCAACGGGCACTTTACCGGTCGCTCAAGCCGCTTGATTTCGAGACCTTTGACCTGGCCTACCGCCAAATTTACGCCAAGGGGAAAAACATCCCCGGCACCGGCCTGTTCTTCGTCAAGGAGTGGGCCGTTATCCCCCCCTATATGGTCCACTGCATCATCCGCAGCAACATCATCTATGAACGCAACGTCCTCATTTCCATAGTCAGGACAGATGAACCGTACGGACTGGAAACCAACCTGAGCGATACCCTGTCAGTGGGACTCGATGCGATAGAGATCAGGGCCGGTTACATGGAGATTCTCGACATCGAGGGGATTCTCAAGCAGAACGGCATCCAGGAGAAGGTCATCTTCTACGGTATTGAGGATATAGCTACCGATAATCCGGTCTGGAAATTTTTTGCCACCATCAAACGGCAGACGCCGAACTTCGTCCAGTTCAACCGCTTGCCGGCGGCCAAGCTTCAAGGGGTGGTGACCAGGGTAGAAATGTAATAGATGCATGCCCATCTGTGTTCCGGATTGCACAAGGGGCCGTCACCTTCTGACAGCCTGACCAATCTCTGCTATACTTGGTCCCAATCCACTATGGTCACAGAACAGAGGGCGTCATGAACCGATTCAGACGGATGATCCGCGGTACCTTGATACTGACCGTTGCCGTTTCGCTCCTGCTTCCGGGTTGCAGCTCGAATTCAGGCACGTCGTCGAACCAGCAGGGTTTCGTGGTGAACCTGGACCCTGTCGCCTTGCTCGCCAGCATCAACAGCAGCCTGCTGAACCCCCTCCCGCGCTCCATCGGCGGATGGGAGTGGCAGCGCTTCGCTACCGCTTTCGGCACGATTCTGACCACCAGTACCTACGGACTGTCCCTGCAAAAGGTCAGCTACCAGTCCACCGGCGCCGACGGTACCCCCCGCACCCTGAGCGGGCTGCTGATTCTACCCCGGTCAGCAAGCACCAGGCCTTCCGTACCTATCCTGATGTTCCAGCACGGCACCGAACCCTACCGGCAGTTTTCGCCATCACGCTATCTGGAAAACCAGCTGAGGCCGACCGATTACCCCGAGGTCATGGTGGCCGCCGCCATTGCCGCGACGGGGTATGCGGTCGCTCTCACCGACTACGAGGGGCTCGGTGACAGCACCGGTCCCCAGCCCTACGTTCATGGGGCATCCCTTGCCCGCCAGGTAGTGGACATGCTCCGGGCAAGCCGGTCGATCATCACCGGCAGCGCCTCGCCCTGTACCTGGAACAACCAGCTCTTCCTGATGGGATACTCCGAAGGGGGCTATGTGACCATGGCCACAACGCGGGAGCTTCAGCTCAACCACGCCACCGAGTTCACCGTGACCGCCTCGGCGCCTCTCTCCGGCCCCCATGACCTCTCGGGAGTGATGCGCGGGGTGATGCTGGCAGACACCACTTCCAAGGCACCCTATTTTCTTCCCTTCGTGCTCACCTCCTATAATTATGTCTACAGCGGCCAGACAGCCCTTTTCACCCCCGCCTCAACCATGCTGCCGGCATTTGCCGGCACCGTCCCCCCGCTGTTCGACGGGAACTCACCGTCGGACAAGATCAGCGAGGCCATGGGGATGTCCTATAGTCCGACGCAGCTGATCGTGCCCAAAAGCACGCTCACCAGCCAGTTTCTGGGACAGCTCGCCGACAGCACAAGCCCGGTCGTCAATTTTCTGCGGGAGAACGACTCCTACCGGGGCTGGACCCCCTCGGTGCCGATACGCATGGTGCATCACGGCGATGATGAACTTGTCCCCTTTGCCAATTCCCAGGTCGCCTTCAACAGCTTCAGCACTGCCGGCGCAAAGAGACATGTCACCCTGGTACGGGAAGCGACCACCATCCCCTTGTCGAGCGATCCGGTCATGACTACCCATCTGTCCGCAGCCTTTCCGATTCTCTTCAACGGCTGGCAGTGGCTGGAGACGTTCAAACGGTAGGGGGCAGGTGCCCCTGTGGTGCTACTCCCGGATTTTTCCGGATACTGCCTCCTTACCTCTCCCCGGAACCGGCTCACATCTCCATCACCGGCAACTGGCAGAATACAGGCGGTGAGCCGGCTAATCCGCGAAGCAACATAACTCCACGAAATATTCGTCCTTCGCATTATCTCCTCAAGCTGCACCGGTCGCGGTACATTCAAAAAAATGTAGATAAATTCACGATGTTAGGCTATAAATGGTAGCAATATTGCATAAAATTAATCTCCATGGTTACCCTTGCAGTTCGGGAATGGCCAAGGACGGTCTGAAACGGCCGTTTCACGGGGCAGGAGAGATACATATGGGAAGGGTTGCAATCCTCTGGGCAGTTGCGGTTGTCCTTATGGTGATGGTTGGTTTCAGCGGAACCGCGTATGCCATAACAACTTTTGCACGGATGTATAAGATGAAGTGCGATTCATGCCATTCAGAGGTTCCCAAGCTGAACGAATTCGGCGCGGCATTCATGGCAAAAGGGTTTGTGCTCCCCGGCCAGGATGGAGGAGAGAAACAGGGGGAGGGCAAACCTTCTCCCAAGGGAGAAGTCTCCGGAACGTCCGATGGCAGAATCGAAGGAAAAGAACTGGGCAACGTCGGAGGAAGTGGCAGTGGGGCAAAGGATGTGGGCATGGCCGGCACTGACGAGAACACTGCTCCTCCGCCGGTTGTGGAACCTCCTCCCCCGACGGTCGTTTACAAGGTGCCGACCCGGGACGGCAGCGTCTATTTCACGGACAATCCTGACCGGAAAGGGAGCCTGGTGAGCGACCAGGAACTGGAAACCGGGAAGGAAGAGGGTGAGGTCAGAACTTCTCTTTTCCCCCGGAAAAAGCAGGCTGTGCGCCCGCCGGCTCAAGAACGCCGCCCTGTCGTGAAAAGCACGAAACCTGCCCGTGAAAAACCGGAACGGTACCGCACCTACGCAGAATGCATGGAACGGCAACTTGACGGAACCGAGCAACCGGAATCCGCCCAGGAGATGATGGCCCTCTTCGTTGCGGCGGAAACAAAATGTGCCCCTTACCAGGCGGGAAAGCGCTAATATGGCGGAAATGAATGAAAAGCGGCACACCGTTTCCCTTTCGGAAACGGCCGCAGGATGCCTGCCCCGTCAGCAGGGATTTACCCTGATCGAGCTGCTGGTCGCCCTCGTGCTGCTAATGATAGGGTTCCTGGCGGTCTTCTCGGTGCTCTGGGGTTCGGCCGCGTCGGGACGCTTCAGCCGCGACATGACGACGGCGGCAAGTCTCGGCCAGGACATGCTGGAACGGGCAAAGACCTTGAGCTATGGCAGCCTTCCTGCTACAACAGGGTTCGTGAGCTACACGGCCGCGAGCGTCTCGGCTAAGGGGTTTACCCGCGAGTGGCAGATCATGAACGACTTCCCCGAAGCGGGACTGAAAACCGTCAAGGCCAGGGTTTCCTGGAACAACATCGTCGGCTCAGGCGGAATAAAAACCAGTACACGCACATTCACCATGACCAAGCGCCCCGAGTATTAGCCCGATTATGAAACCAGTCTATCCATACGCTCAAAAAGGGTATTCCCTCGTTGAAGTGCTTATCGTCATTGTCATTCTGGCGGTAGTCAGCACAGGGCTCATGGTGACATTCATTTCGGGTCAGCGGGAATATAGCGAGCGGGATGCGACCATCCGGATGCAGCAGCAGGCGCGACTTGCCATGGCCGAAATGGAGCGGAACATCAAGATGGCCGGCTATGGCCTCATGGACATGGGGAACCTGAAGATCAACATTTACAAGGGAGGAACCATCTCTTCGTGGGTCATGGTCGAGGCAGGAGATGGTGCGGGAGGGAGTGCCGACACCATAGCCTTCCGCTACCAGAACCCTGATATTCCCACCGATATGAGCACAGATATCATTACCATCCCTGTCGATTACCCTTCGTCAAAACCGGCGGTGCTCCCCCTGAGCTCTTCTGCCGGCCTTCAGGAAGGAGATCTCCTGATCATTTACGATCCGGCCGATCCAAGCAAGCCTGCATCAGTACTGCAGATATCCAACATACCTTCCACTGGCGACAAGGTCGATCACACTTCCAATCCAAACAAGTTCCCCTACAACCCCCCGAGTTCGATTGAACTTTTCCCCCAGAATCCCCCCTATGCTTCGAACGGATATGGAGCCGGAAGCAGGGTGGTCAAGCTCAAAGACATCGACATGAGAAAGGTGACATATTCCCTCGATGGGGACAAACTCATCCGAGACGTATGGTCGAGCACCACGGGGGTATCACAGAAACACGTGGTGGCGACGGGAATCGAGGACCTGCAGGTCAAGTACCAGTTCAAGGACGGAGCCTGGCTGGACGCCCTGGATGCCAGCCATGACATCGCTGATCTGCGGGGGGTGAGGATCAGCATCATCACCAGGTCGGCAAACCCCGACCCCCGATACCAGGCGCCCCAGTCCTTCCAGCTGACGGGCTCCCTGGGCAACGGCAAGGCATACAGCGGTGGGGGCTACCGCAGGATGACCATGAGCACCATGGTCTCCCTGCGAAACCTCGCCATGCGGTATACACCATGACCCCATACCTGCGAAGCGAGAAGGGAACGGCGCTGGTCATTGCCATGCTGTTCCTCATGGTCCTCTCTATACTCGTGGGGGCTCTCCACCGGACAACCATTTCCGAAATGTTGTTCAGCCGGAACTACCAGGAATCCCAGAAGGCATTCTACGCTGCGGAAACAGGGCTTCGGGCAGGGATGCAATGGCTCAGCAACCAGGGAAACCCTCCCGAGAACGTGCTAAACGTAGCCCCCTATTTTTCCCCCGTGCCGGTGGCTTCGCCGATCTGGTCCCAGGAATTTACCGACAGCATCAACCAGTGTACCTACCGCTACTACCTGGAACACCTGAAAGATGCGGCGGCGGCATACGCTGGAGGAGAAAGCGCCAAGATCGGAACCTCCTCTTCGGCAGGATCAAAGGTCCATTTCTACCGGATTACGGCTGAGGGGATCAGCAGGGATCGCGTCATACGCAGACGGGTTCAGCTCGTAACGACGACGGCCTACTAGCAGGAGGTACAGATGGGAACCAAATCGACTTTCTTGAGAAATAGCACCTTTCTGGCAACGGTGCTCCTTTTCTGCTCCGTCGTAATTGCGGTTGCCCTTGCCGCAATTTCCCAGACACCGCTCTACCTGATCAACGGTAACCAGCCCAATATCATGATCCTCCTCGACAACTCCATGAGCATGGCTCAAAACGTGGATGGAAGACCAAAAATCCAGTCGGCGCGCACGGTGGTCAGCAACCTGGTCAAGTCGTTCCCCAGTGTAAAATTCGGCTTGGCGGTTTTCAACCCCATGACCAACACCTCCAACGGCTGGAATGCCGATGGGGGGAAAATTGTCATGCCGTGCGGCAGCCTTACCGCTGCAAACGTGGATGCGACCGTGGACGGCATCTCCGCGAACAGCGTGACTCCCCTTGGCGAGACCCTTGCCGAAGTATGGCAGTATTTCAAGGGGGGGGGGTCATCCTACAACAGCGGTATCAGCTATACGAGTCCCATTACCTCCAGTTGCCAGCAAAGTTTCACCATTATCGTGACCGATGGCGAACCGACCGCCGACAACCGCTACAAGAACGATTTTAGTTCCTACGGCTGGGAAAGCAACGACAATGTGAACATGACCACGACACGTCTGGCAGATGTCGCGAAATATATGCACGAGCATGCCGCCGTGGCTGCATTCCCGACATCCACCATCACCACGTACACAGTCGGGTTCGCCGTCGACATCCCCGTACTGCAAACTGCGGCGGCGAACGGCGGAGGCCAGTATTTTACCGCGGCGAACGAGGCAGCCCTCGCAAGCGCCCTGCGAACGGTCGTCAGCAACATTGTCGGCATGGTGTCCTCCGCAAGCGCCGTGGCGGTCAATACCGCCTACCTGACGACGAGCACCAAGCTGTACCGGGCGCGGTTCGACTCCCGCGACTGGAGCGGCTACCTGGAATCCTACAATCTGGACAAGGCAACCGGCACCATCATCGGCTACCCCAACTCCCCCGTCTGGGAGGCGGGAGCCACTCTCAACGCCAGATCGACCTCCCGCGTCATCTATACGGCCGGAGCCCTGTCGGGGCTCTATAAACGGACCGATTTCACCACCGCCAATCGGGCTAATATCGCGACGGCCGCAAACTTTACCAACTTTTCCACCAACTGGGTCAGCTACGTGCGGGGAGATTCTGTCCCTACCGGCTACCGGAGCCGCGCGAGCAAGCTCGGTGACATGGTCTATTCCCCACCGCTCGTATATGGACCACCCGATGGCTATTACACCGACCACAACTACACAAATTTCAAGATGAACAATTCAACCCGACAGTCGTTGCTCCTCGCCGGAGCCAATGATGGCATGCTCCACGCCTTCAATGTGGACACCGGTGAGGAGGAATGGGCCTTCATCCCCTCCAGTCTCCTGACCAGCCTCAAGAAACTCAGGAACAACCCCTATCTGCACCAGAGCTACGTGGACGGAATGATTACGGTGGGAGATGCCTACTTCACCTCGAAGAACGCAAGCGGGACCACTGACACTTCCCCCGGTTGGCACTCAGTAGCCGTCTGCGGTCTGCGTGCCGGCGGAAAGAGTTTTTTTGCCCTGGATATCACCGCTCCCAACAATCCCATACCGCTTTGGGAAATTACTCCCCAGTACCCATCAGCCAATGGCTTGGGGTATTCCTTCGGTACGCCACTGATTCTCAAACTCAAGGACAACTCCACGTCCGAGAAATTTAGGTGGGTGGCAGCTCTTCCCAATGGTTACGAAGGGTCCACAGGAAAGGCATCCCTTATTATTGCCGATCTCGCCACCGGAACAATCCTCAAAGAAGTGGTTGTGGACAACACAACGAACAACGGGTTGTCCACCGCCGCAGCCATCGACAAGAACGGCGACGGGTATGCCGACTACCTCTATGCAGGCGACCTCAAGGGGCGACTCTGGAAATTCGACGTCTCTGGCGGCGGCAGTGGGAGCTGGAACGGTTCTCTTCTGTTCACCGCAGTCGGCCCGTCCGGCATCGCTCAACCGATCACGACGGCGCCCGATGTGGTACTGCGCGGCAGTTACCAGATCGTTTTCTTCGGGACGGGCAAATATCTTGAGGATGGAGACCAGAACTCAACCCAGACCCAGAGTTTTTACGGAATCTACGACCGGAGTGCAAACAGGGCATTGGTGCGAAGCGATCTGACTCAGCAGACCCTGACCGAGGTGGCGTTCAACGGTGGTACCTATCGCCAATCCTCGGACAATCCCGTCGGAACCTACGGCTGGTACGCCGACCTCCCCCTCAGCGGCGAACGGGTTATCACCGATCCCGTGGCCAAGTCGCGCAAGATTATCTTCACCACCTTTGTTCCCTCGACTGACCCTTGCAGTGCGGGGGGTATCAGCTGGCTGATGGAGCTGAACATGGATACGGGGGGAACCCTCGTCAGGCCGGCCTTCGACCTGAACAACAACGGCTATGTGGATGGCAGCGACACCCTGCCGTCAGGCAAGTATGCAACGGGAACACGCCTGGGGGACGGCATCGCCTCCACCCCCACCATCGTCGGGGCGTATGACGGGTTGGAATACAAGTACATCACCAGTTCCACCGGGACCATAACCAAGCTCCTCGAAGGGGGGGGGACGAGCCAGTTCGGCCCGCGCAGCTGGCGGCAACTCAAGTGACCATCTAATTTCGCTAATCTTCCGCTGAGTCCTTCTCCCTCAGGGAGAGGGGAGGCTCCGTAAGCGGAAGAATGACCCTACTCCGGAGTGACAAAAAAGCCGGGCTTTTCAGCCCGGCTTTTTTGCACCCTTACCAGACATAATCCCTGGCGATCCCCCGCTTGTCGTGGCCTGCCAGCACGTGGAACACCCGGAGGTGCTTGAGCCGCACCGGCGACAGCGAGCCCAGGGGGATGTAGACGATCTTCCTGCCGAACCGGGCCGCCAGCTGCTTGAAATAGCTCCGGGGCGGCCGGGCCGCCACGTAGACCACGTGTTTTTCCAGGGAGTAGTCGAGGGCCGCCAGCAGCAGCACCTCGGACTTGCTCCGGGCAAAGGAGTAGTCGCCCGTGTGCCAGACGTCCAGCATCCTGCGCGGCGGGTAGGCGAGAACGAAGCCGCCGTACTCGCAACGGGAGATGCCGGGACCGACGATGTTATCCTCGGGGGGGGTGGCGTAAAAGGCCATGTCCGACTCCTGGGCATGCTCCCCCAGCCAGGTCATCAGGTAGGGATACCGGTCGCCCCTCCGATCCTCGTCAAAGATCACCACCACGCTCCCCACTCCCCCCTTCACTCGTTCCTGCTGCCGCACATAGATGCGCCCTTCGTGGATGTTGCGCAGGGTCTCCCGCATGTCGATGCCGTCCAGCATGGAGACGGTGAACGGCTCCACCCGGCACTGCTCCTCCGAGAGCTGCTTCGCCCCCTTCTTTTTCAGGAACCGCCCGTAATCCTCGATGACCAGGTCTTCGGGAGGATAGGAACAGATGGAGGGGTTGTCGAAACCTTCCAGCCACTCCCCGGGACCCTTTTCCCGTTTCCGGTTGAGGAAGGCAAGCCGGGAAAGCCCCTTTCCCCGCCGCCGCTCCCTGGGCCGGAACCGGATGCGGCGGCTCTGCCGCCAGAGATCGGCCAGGTCCAGGCTGATGGTGGGGAGGTCGCTCGTCTCTTTCTGCCAGGGATAGAACGTGGCAAGACGGAAGAAGGCATGGGCGAAGTTGTCGTCCACGCAGCCGCGGGCCGCGGAGAGAAGATGGAAGAGGTCGGGGAGGAGCAGGCCGTCCAGGAGGGCGCAGTTGCGGGCAAAGCGGAAGAAGGCGCGTTTCTGCCAGACGTGGACCGGCTCGCCGGTTTCCTGCCTGAAGTGGCGGGCTGCCTCCATGAAGAGGCGGAGGATGATCCGCTGCCGGTCGGGCATTTCCCCCCGGCACCCCACCAGCCGTACACTCCGGGCAATGGAGAGGCTGAGCGCTTCCGTCTCGGGGATGTCCTGTTTCCCTCCCGCTATCAGCTCCAGGGCGTGGAACCGTTTGCGCAGGGAAGGGCCGTCCCCCGCCGGTTCGGGAGGAAACTCTCCCCGGCGCTGCTCGTATACCGCGTTGACGAAAGGGAATTCGCCAAGGATCTCCCGGCAGGATGCGGGGTGGAGGTTAAAGAGGCGAACACCTTCCCTTTTTACCTTCGCCAAAGGTTCGGCCTGGGGGTCAGGAAAGAACGCCTTGATGCGGGCAAGGTGGTACATGCCGCAGACCAGCAGCACCCGCTGGTGCTGGCGGGAGAGCTGCTGCAGGCGGAAGGTCATCCCCCTTTCCCGCCGCAGGTCCTCCCGGTCCGGCGCCACAGAGGCAAAAGCCGCCGCGAATTCCCGGTAATAGGGGGCCAGGCCGATCCGCTGCACCGCATAGGAATCGGGTACCGGCTCTTCGTGAAGGGGGTAGTCGTCCAGATCGATGTCGATGAGATGGAGGGGGATATCCCGTTCCAGAGCCTGCCGGGCCGCCTCAACCAGGGGGTCGGCCGGCTCGATGAGGAGATAGACGCTCTGGGCACCCCCGTCGGCCACCTTCCCCTTGAGGAGACTGGCGGTACTCACGTCATAGGTGAGGACCGATATCTCCGGCAGACGCCGGACCCCGCGTAGGAAGGGAGCCTCCAAGGTAGGGGGCAACTCGATGGCGATGCAGTCGGGCTGCACCAGTTCCACCGCCTGCCGCACCAGGTGGGCGAACTCCATCCGGTAATGAAGGACGGGGAGGGCATGGATATTGCCGAATTGTTCGAGATACAGCCTATGGGGCATGGTTGTTTATTCGCCTGTTGGAGCGGTCCCCTGTGGCCGCCCGATTGAGAAAACGGCTGCCGTTTTTTGAAATGTCGATTTTTCGTCAGATCAAGGCTGTCGAGGGATGACGCGGAGGCGTAGTACCCAAACATCGGGCATAAACAGCGCTACGCCGCACAATTTCGCTTGCGAAATTGGACCGCGAAGGCGCCCCGCAGGGGGCGGCCGCAGGCCGAGTCACAAGGAATTCCGAAGACTTACGCAGAGCTGGCGAAAAAGCGGCATTTCACTTCAGATACCGCAGCGCCTCTTCCCCCAGTATCCTCTCCACCGCCAGCGGCAGCAGCTCCTCCGGGATCTGGCCGACCCCCTCCATCATCTTCAGGGCGTAGCGGGCGATGTTGATTCCGTCCCGCACCGAGTAGAGCTCGTCGGCGGCATGGGCCCGCTGGAGGAAATCCACCACGTACCGGAGCACCCGGCTCCCAGCGAAGGGAAGGTTCTCCTTGAGAATCTGCAGTTCCTCGTCGGCGTCGGGGAAGTCGATGTAGATCTGGGGCTGGAGGCGGGAGTGGATGTACTCCGGTACCTCGAACGTGGAAGAGTCCTCGTTCATGGTGACGACGATGCGGAAGTCGGCATGGGCCGGCACCCGCAGGCCGGTGATGATGGACTCCACGTAGCGGCGGTCGTCGAGGAGCGGTGCCAGCGACGCCCATGCTTTCTCGCTCATCCGGTTTCCCTCGTCCAGGATCAGCACTCCCCCCTTGAGCATGGCGGAAACGAGGGACGAGGCGGCGTACTGGATCTTGCCGTCCGGGCCGATGACCGGCGTGATGATGAGGTCCTCCGGACGGGTATCCATGGTCGCCTGGAAGAGATAGACCGGCCGATTGAGACGCTTTGCGGCGGCATAGGCGAGGGTGGTCTTACCCACCCCCGGCTTGCCGATGAGGCGGGGGTTGAAGGGGATGTCCCGTTCGTCGATCACCATCCAGGCAGCGAGGAGCTGCTTCAGGAGCTCCTCCTGACCGACCCACCGGAGCGGCAGTTCCACCGGCCGCGCCAGGGAAAGGGCAATGCCATCTATAACCGTCGTTTCCATGTTTTCTCCAAAAATCGGGCAATAGGCAACAAAACTTAGCAACATTTACCCCCTCCCCAACCCTCCCCCTCCTGGGGAGGGAGACAGCCTCTCCTCCCCCAAGCGGGGGGAGGTCGGGAGGGGGGCGTTTTCCTGTTGCCTCGCGCCTAGGTGTTATATTCACTAAGGTACATCATGGCCAATTTAGCCCTGTTCTCCAGGCACTTGGGGCAGAGCTGGCCGGCGTCCTTCCAGACCTCCCCCGCCAGCCATTCTCCCGCCTCGGCAAACAACGACGAGGCCTCGGCCGAATCGAATTCCCGCCGGCAGATGCTGCACATCCGCTGTTCATCCTCACCCGTCACCCGTCGCTCCTCACCAGTTTTTACCATATCCGTCTCTCCATTTGCAAACGGAGCGGTCTGTCCTATACTTGTGGGCAACGCCACCGGCCGGGAGGCTCCCATGCTCACCATGCAGGAGATAAAAAGCCACTACTTCTTCACCGATGAGGACGCCGACCTCCTCAGGACCCTTTACCCCCTTGCCGAGGCAAATCAGCAACGGTTCGCCGACGAATTCTACGACTATCTCCTCAGCATCCCCGAGACCGCCGAAATCATCAAGTCCGACCTGGTCCTGCAACAGCACAAGAAGACCCACCAGGGGTGGTTCCTCAACCTTTTCACCGGCACCTACGACAATCAGTATCTCTATATCCTCCAGCGGATTGGCCATACCCATGTCAAGGTCGGAGTGAGCGCCCACTTTGTCAGTTCGGCCATGACCCTGGTCCGTCAGTTCATCATGGAAATAATCCATGAGAATTTCCCGGACCGGGAGATGCGGCGCCGGCTCCATCGTGCCGTGGAGAAAATCATCGACATCAACCTGGACATCATCGGTGCTTCCTACCGGGAAGAGGAGATGAAGAAGGTCTTCGTTTCCCACCGGCTGGAGTCCAAGCTGATCCAGGCCACGGAACGGTTCACCTATGGCCTCAATCTGGTCCTCGTCCTGGCCCTGGCCGGGGTTTCCATCTCCATCGTGAGCCTGTTCGTCTGGGACATTCTCCACATCTTCCGGGGTGATATGGAAAAGGGGATACTGTCCGCCCTCGGCTCACTCCTCATCCTCTGGATGATGATCGAGCTCATGGACAACGAAATCAAGACCCTCAAGGGGGGGCGGTTCAACATCCTGGTCTTCATCGGGGTGATCATCGTCGCCATGATCCGGGAGATCCTCATCTCCACCCTGCGCCACGACGCCCTGGAAACCCAGGCGTTCCTGGCCGGCACCCTTCTCATCCTCGGCGTGGTCTACTTTCTGGTCGCCAAAAGCCAGCAGTTCCGCACTACCCCGTAGGCGCCTTCAGCGGGCGCCTCACCTTTCACTCACACTTCCTCACCAGGTCCGCCAGACAGTCGATGAACGTCGGCGAGTCATTGAGGGAGGCACTGCGCCAGAACTTGGCATAACCGAGTTTGAACGCCTCCTTCGCATACTGGATGTCGATCTCGTAGAGGGTCTCGATGTGGTCCGACACGAAGGAGAGGGGGACAACGAGGAGGTTCTTGCTGCCGTGGGCGGCCAGATGCTCCAGCATCGCCTCGGTGGACGGTTCCAGCCACTTGACCGGCCCGGCCCGGGACTGGAAGGCCAGGTGATGGGTAATGTTCTCGAACCGCTCCATGACAAGCCGGACCGTCTCCTCGATATGGGCGAGATAGGGATCACCGTCGTCGATGAACGACTGGGGGAGGGAATGGGCGGAGAAGAGGATCTCCACGTCCGCAAGGGGGTGGAACTGGCCGAGCCCTTCCCGTATCTTTTCCTCCAGGGCATCGATGTAACGGGGATGGTCGAAGAACCGGTCGATGGAGGAAACCCGGAACTGCACACCCGCTTCCCCCAGCACCCGCTTCAGTTCGTTCAGGCTCGATCCGGTGGTAGCCCGGGAATAGTGGGGATAGAGGGAGAGGGCGATGATCCGCTCGATTCCCTCCTTCCGGATGGCCGCCAGTGCCTCGATGGTGGATGGCCGACAGTAGCGCATGGCGACGAAACAGCGGAACTCTCCCCCCAGCTGCTCCTCCAGTGCCCGCGCCTGGGCCTCCGTCAGCTCACGGATGGGAGACTTGCCACCGATCTGCTCGTAATACCCCTCCACCTTGGGAGCGCGGCGGCGGGCGATGAGCCGGGCAATGAGCGGCTGGAGAAAGGCCGGGCCGATCCTGATGATGTCCCGATCGGAGAAGAGGTTGGTGAGAAACGGCTGAACGGCATCGAGGGAATCGGGTCCCCCCATCTGGAGCAGAAGAACGGCTGTTTTCGCGGACATGGGCACCTCGCCTGTGATTTATTGTGCCTTTACCTGTTTAATCAACGGTACACATTCGGCTAATCCTGCTTTTTCCGGTGCACCGCCAGCGGCCCCCACGCCTGGTCGATGGACATCACCTCCAGGGTATTGACGTTGACATGGGAGGGAAGCCCGGCAATCCAGACGACGATACCTGCAATGTCCTCCGCGGTCAGGGCCTCGGCTCCGGCGTAGACCTTCGCCGCCGCTGCCGCGTCCCCCTTGAACCGGACCAGGGAAAAATCGGTTTCGGCCATCCCGGGCGCGAGGCAGGTCGCCCGCACCCGCGTCCCGAGGAGGTCGGCCCGGAGATTCCGGGTGAACTGTTCGACGAACGCCTTGGTTCCGCCGTAGACGTTCCCCCCCGGATAGGGCCAGGCGCCGGCCGTCGAGCCGATGTTGATGACGTGCCCCCGGTTGCGCGCCACCATCCCCGGCAGGAAAAAGCGGGTGCAGTAGGTGAGCCCCTTGATGTTGGTGTCGATCATCGCGTCCCAGTCGTCGAGGCTGGTCTCATGGGCCGGCTCCAGGCCGAGGGCGAGCCCGGCATTGTTGACGAGGACATCCACTTCTCTGAACTGTGCCGGCAGAGATTCCACCCCCTCCTGGACCGCCCGACGACTGCGGACATCGAGGGTCAGACAGTGGACCTCCGTCTTCCCCGCCAGTTCCTTCTCGAGCACCTGGAGCGGGCCGCTCCTGCGGGCCGCCAGCACGAGCCGGTCTCCCTGCTCCGCGAACAGCCGCGCGCATGCCGCGCCGAACCCCGCGGACGCCCCGGTTATGACTACG
The DNA here is from genome assembly GCF_018476905.1 of Geomobilimonas luticola. Lineage (GTDB taxonomy): Bacteria > Desulfobacterota > Desulfuromonadia > Geobacterales > Geobacteraceae > Geomobilimonas > Geomobilimonas luticola. The sequence goes on along the minus strand of NZ_JAHCVK010000001.1, from coordinate 404,820 downwards.
GTTCTGGCCATGATCCCCTCCTGCAACATCCCGTAATATGCGTACTATGCCTTCTCTTCCCGTCTCGCGCAACCGGAATTTCACACCTCTCGTTCGACGAAATAGGAAATGGCAGGGTTTCCCCTGCCATTCCATGAATCCGTATCCGTTAAGTATCCTATCCCTTGCAGGCCGCAACCAGCTCCTTGAGCACATTGTCCGCCTGATCGTAGGGGACCTGGCAGGTTCCGACCGCCTTGTGCCCGCCACCGCCGTACCGGAGCATGAGGGAACCGACATCCACCGTGGCGGTCCGGTTGAGGATACTGTAGCCGACGGAGATGGCGACGAACTCCTTCCCCCTGCCGTCGATGAGCCGGATGGAGATGTTGGTCTCCGGGAAGAGGGAGTAGATGAGGAACCGGTTCGAAGGGGGGATCTCCGCCGCACCCCGGGCATCGGTTATCACCACCGGCCCGTCGGCCCGGGAACGCTCCTTGAGAAACGCCCGCCCCTTCTGGTCGTTCTCCCGGTAGAGCGCTATCCGCTCCTTCGTATCAGGAAGGGCGAGTATCTCGTCGATGCTCTTGGTGCGCATATGCTCGACGAGGTCGTTCATGAACGCCAGGTTGCTGATCCGGTAGTTCTTGTGGTAGCCGAGGCCGGTCCGGGGATCGCAGATGAAGCCGAGCAGAATCCACCCTGCCGGGTTGAGGATCTCGTCCTCGGTCAGTTGGGCCGAATCCACCTTGTCCACATAGCGAAGCATCTCCTCGAAGCGCGCCAGTTTCTCCCCCCCGTAGTAGTCGTAGACGACCCGGGCCGCGCTCGGGGCATTGGTGCTCCGCCCCTCGTATTTCCCCTGGAGGCTCATCCGTTCCCGTTCGCTGGAGTGGTGGTCGAACCAGAGGCCGCACCCCGGCACATAGGGGACATTAGCAAGGATGTCATCCTTCGTCACCGGGATCTTCCCGTCCTGCAGATCCTTCGGATGGGCGTAGACCATCTCGTCCATCAGGCCGAGCTCTTTCAGGAGCACCGCACAGCAGATACCGTCGAAATCGGAGCGGGTAAGCAGGCGCATCGCATGTTCCTCCTTGGTGGATTAAATGAGCCGCAGGAAAAAAGCGGAAAATTCCAGTGGATGCTGCATTCTATAGCTTCTGGGGCACGGGGAAGTCAAGTTATTAATGAAGTACTACCGTGGAAAAGGTGAAAAATAGGAAAGGGAGCGGACAACCGCTCCCTTTCTGCGCAAACGATGTAATTATACCAGAATAAAAAATTTTAAACAGACTGGTAATAACATATTTCCGTTGCTATAGTGTAACCAGGTAGCTACCTGTAACACGTAACAGACCGCAGAAAAAGGAGGGCGATACTATCGAAGACACTCCACCGGGCTGTAACCTGAAAATGTGCGAAGTATCGACCCGGCAGTAACCGTGCCGGAACTGACCCTTGAAAAGGGAACGCGGAAGTTGACAAAAAGAGGCCCGCCGAGTTTGGCGGGCCTTTCATGTGTGTATCGCGAAAAAGGGGGCCTGACGGCTCCCTTTTCTTGTACTGAGTACCGCACGCTGACTCGGTTTGTTACTTCTGCGACAACCGGTGCACGCATTCGACCATGAAGATTGCATTCTCGGGCGGAACCGTGGGGAGTATGCCGTGCCCCAGGTTGAAGATGTGGCCGGGGCGGCCGGCGTTCTCGTCCAGGACCCGCTTCACCTCCCGCTCGATGACCTCCTTCGGCGCATAGAGGACCGTCGGGTCCAGGTTCCCCTGGACCGCCATCTTCGGCCCGAGGACATCGCGGGCCTTGCCGAGATTGACATGCCAGTCGAGTCCCATGACATCGCCACCCGCCTTCTGCACGGTGTCGAGCATGGTGGCCGCCCCCTTGACGAAGTGGATGACCGGCACGTGGGTCCGGTTCAGGCCGTTGATCAGTTTCGTCGTGTAGGGGAGGACGTATTTTTCGTAATCGGAAGGGGAGAGGACCCCGCCCCAGGTGTCGAAAATCTGGATCGCCTGGGCACCCGCCTTGATCTGGGCATTGAGGTACTCCATGTCCATCATGGTCACCTTCTCCATGAGGGCATGATAGACATCGGGGGCGGCGTACATCATCCGCTTCATGTTGGCCCAATCCTTGGACCCCTTGCCTTCCACCATGTAGCAGCAGAGGGTGAAGGGGGCGCCGCCGAAGCCGATGAGGGGCACCTTGGTGGCAAGTTCGCGGCGGAGAATCTTGATGGTCTCCAGAACATAGGGAACGTCCTGCTCCATCTGGGGGATGCGGAGCGCCTCCACGTCGGCCATGGTCCGGATCGGATGCTCGAAGACCGGGCCGGGCACGAAGTCGAGCTTCATCCCCATCGGCTCCACCGGCGTGAGGATGTCGGAAAAGAGGATGGCGGCGTCCACCCCCAGGATATCCACCGGCTGGATGGTCACCTCGGCCGCCAGCTCCGGGGTCTTGCAGAGCTCCAGAAAAGTGCACTTGGAGCGGACCCGCATGTAATCGGGGAGATACCGCCCCGCCTGGCGCATGAGCCAGACCGGGGTCCGGTCGACCGGCTTCCCCCAGCAGGCATCGAGAAAACGTGTATTCATTGAAAATCCTCCTTGAAAATTTAAAGCGGTTCAACACCGGGAACGTGAGATTTGCGCCAGATTGGTGCACCCGCAGGAACCTCGGCGGAGGCGTAGCAGCGCTACACCGCACAACGGGGTGACGAGGACGGCGCCAAGATGGCGGAAATATCGCGTTCCCTACGTCTTCTTCTGAAGGCGTATCGGGACATAATTACAGAACGGTTCCTCTTCCATATAGTCCCCCGTCACCGCATCGGCCCTGGCCCGGCAGCCACCGCAGACATTCAGGTATTCGCACTGGCCGCATTTCCCCTTGTACGCCTTGAAGTCGCGCAGGTCGCGGAATATCTCCGAGTTCTCCCAGATCTCCCGGAAGGGGGTCTGCTTCACGTTCCCCGCGGTGCGGTGGAAGTAGGAGCAAGGCTTGACATTGCCGAAACAGTCGATGAGGCAGATGGTCTGGGCGGCGATGCACCCCTTGCCGCCGCCGGTTGAGAAGGTCAGCGACCGGCGCTCGAATTTCGTCCCTTCCGCCTTCGCCTTCTGGGGGACGATCCGGTAGTAGTGGGGGGCGCAGGTGGGGCGCATGAGGATGTCGTCCTCCAGCTTCTCCTGCTCGTAATGCCAGTCCAGAATCTCCTCGTAATCCTCCTTGGAGATGAGCTCGCTCATGATCTCCTCGCCGCGGCCGGTGGGGACGATCATGAACATGTACCAGGCGGTGGCCCCCAGCCCCTTGGCCACCTTGAAGGTGTTGGCGATGTCGGCCTGGTTCCTTTTGGTGAAGGAGGAGTTGATGAGGAACTTCTGGCCGTGCTTCCGGAACAGCCCAGCAGCCCGGACCACCCCGTCGAAGGAGCCGGGGCACTGGCGGAAGTTGTCGTGCACCTCGGCGGTGGAGCCGTCCAGGGAGAGGGAGACCATCTTGATGTCAGCCTTCTTCATCTGCTCGCAGATCTCGTCAGTCACGAGCGCCCCGTTGGTAGCCATGCACATGCGCAGCCCCAGAGAGGTGCCGTAACCGGCCAGTTCGAAGATATCCTTGCGCAGGAGCGGCTCGCCCCCGGAAAGAACCACCACCGGTTTGGAAAAATCGGCGATCTCCTTCAGGAGCTTCTTCCCTTCCTCCGTCGTGAAGTCACCCTCGGAGGAGGTCATCTCGGAGGAACAGCGGCAGTGGACACACTTAAGGTTGCATTTCTGGGTGGTTTCCCAGGCGATCCATTTGGGTATGAATTTTTCGGCCATCATTTTCTCCAAAATCCGTAGCGGTGCGGATGATTTTGCGCCGGAATTTTTCACATTAACTTTTCAATCGTACTATGAACGGGTTAAAAAACTCAAGAAGATTCGGCCACCTGGCAACGGGATGAACAGGGGGGAGAAAGGGACGGTTCCCTTACTCGGACATCTTCCGGTTGAAGGTGAGGGTCGCGGCGGCGAAGGCGATGACCGCCGTCACCAGCAGGATAATGATGGAGAGCGGTGCCAGCTTTCCGTTGAGAAGCGCCTGGCGTGCCCCCTCGAAGATGGCGGTGGTGGGGAGGATGCTGATGGCGGCAAAGGCCGCTTTCGGGTAGGAGGAGAGGGGGAAGAAGATGCCGGACATGAAGATGAGCGGTACGATGACCACCGCCTCCACCCGGCCGATGTTCTCCGGCTTGTCGATCATGGTGCCGCAGATGGTCCCGACGCAGGAGAAGACCATGGAACCGAGAAAGATGAAGAAAAGATAGGCGAGGAGATGGGCGGGGGGGAAACGGAACGGGGTGAGGATGAAGATCACGAACGCCACCGCCAGCCCCTTGAGGGTTCCCTGGGCGAAGCCGGAAAAGATCTTGCCGATGACGATGTCGTAGACCGTGATGGGGGTTACCCGGTACTCCTCGATGGTTCGCTGTACCCGGCGGTGAAACCAGACGCTCCAGGCGCTGTCGTTGAAGGCCGCCGACACGGCGGTCATGGAGATGAGCCCCGGGGCGATGAAGAGGGCGTAGGGGACCCCGTCCACATCGGCGATGTACCCTCTGAGGCCGATGCCGAAGGCGAGATACAGGGTAAGGGGGTAGGCGATCACCGCCAGGAGCTCGGAGAAGAGGCTGCGGCGGAGCACCAGCAGGTCCCGCCAGAATATGGCTATGGCTCCTCTAAACATGAAAACCTCTTACCAGCTGGGACATAAGGGACGCATGAGACCTATGGGCCTATTTAAGACCTTTAGATCCTGTTTGAACCGATTTTATTCCCGGACCTCGCGGCCGGTCAGTTCGATGAACACATCCTCCAGTGACGGCTCCTTCAGGCAGATCTTCCGGATATCATCCCCCCCGATCCGGTCCATGAGGGGCTTCAGGAACTCCTCTCCCTCCAGGGCGAGGCGGAAGCTGTTCCCCGTCCGCTGCAGGTTCCGGACAAAGGGGAGCTCCCGCAATATCTTTTCGTAGCGTTCCCCGTCGCTCCGGAACTCCAGTTCGTACATGTGGGCGTGGGCGAGCCGCTCCTTCAGCTCGGCGGCGGTGCCGTCCACCAGCGCCCGGCCGTGATCCATGATGACGATCCGGTCGCAGAGGGCATCCGCCTCGTCCATGTAGTGGGTAGTGAGGAAGATGGTCATCTGGGGGGTGAGGGACTGCACATAGTCCCAGACCGCCCGCCGCGACTGGGGGTCGAGGCCGGTGGTCGGCTCGTCAAGGAAGAGGACCCGCGGGGTGTGGACCAGGGCGCGGGCGACCACGAGGCGCCGCTGCATCCCCCCGGAGAAGGTGTCGGGGAAATCGTGCTGGCGGCCGGTCAGGCCGATCAGCTCCAGCAGTTCGTCGATGCGCCGGTTGTACTCCGTCGGGGCCATGCCGTACATCCGGGCATGGAGCACCAGGTTCTCCCGGCAGGTGAGGTAGCGATCCAGGTTGTTCTCCTGGGGAACCACACCGATCAGGCTGCGCACGGTCCGGGCCGACGTGAGGACGCTGTGCCCCTCGATGCGGGCGCTTCCCGCCGAGGGGCGGATCAGGGTGGTAAGCATCCGGATCAGGGTGGTCTTGCCGGCGCCGTTGGGCCCCAGGAGGCCGAAAATGGTCCCCCGTTCCACCCGGAGGGAGAAGTCGTTCACCGCCCGGAGGGTGCCGTAGACCTTGGCAAGGCCGTCTATTTCCAGTGCAACAGTCATGGAAACGCCCTATAGAACACATTCAGTTCGTTATTTCCCGAGAGGGGTGGGGGGCCTGTGGAGCGAACGTGCCCGAGTATCAGCCGCTGTAGGCGAAATTGCGCCAAGCCGGCCGACAGGCCGGCGCGAAATGAGCCGTATAGCGGCGATGCGAGGGGACTCTGAGCGGAACGGGGCGCTCACCCCTCTCGAATTCACCCAGGCTCTTTATACCGCCTCATCCAGGGGGAAGAGGAGGAAAAAGGTGCTGCCATGCCCCTCCCGGCTTTCCGCCCAGATGAAACCGCCATGGGCATCCATCACCTTGCGGCAGAAGGCGAGCCCCAGTCCGGTACCCCGCGTCTTGCCGAGGCGGCGGTTTTTCGCCTGGACAAACCGGTCGAAAATGGAGCCGAGGGCCTCCTCCGGCATCCCTTCGCCGGTGTCCCTGACCGTCACCTTGAGAAAGCGGCCGCTTGCGGGGATGGCTGACGATGGATAGGTCTGGTGGGGGATGCGGTCACGGCAGCCGGCGATGTCCGCCAGCTCTTCCATCCCCACCTCGATCTCTCCTCCGTCGGGGGTGAACTTGAAGGCGTTGGAGAGAAGATTGTTGAGCAGGCGGGAGAACTTGTGCCGGTCCACCCGGAACGGGGGGAGCGGCTCGCGGCAGGTGGCATGGAGATCGATCTGGGTACGGTGGGCAACCGACCGGAATCTGGAGAGGATCTTCTGCACCAGCTGCTGGGGGTCCTCCTCCCGAAAGACGAGTACCATCTTCCCCGCCTCGAACTTGTGCACGTCCAGGAGGGTATCGATCATATCCGTCATCTCGCTGCAGCTCTCCACCGCCGACTCCAGGTATTCCCGCTGCTCCTCGTTGATCGGCCCCAGCCGCCCCTCCCGCACCAGGTCGAGGGAGCCGACTATGGCAGTGATGGGGGTCTTCAGGTCGTGGGAGAGCATGCTGACGAAATCCTCCCGCTCCTGCTCCAGGGCCTTGAGGGTAGAGATGTCGCGGAGAATCTCCACGCTCCCCACCAGTTCGCCGGTACCGTTGACCAGAGGGGTGGCGCTGGAAAGGACCGGGATACGCGTGGTGCCGACCATAAGCTGGTACGTGATGTCGAGGCACGGCTCGTGGCTGACCAGGACCAGCCGGCAGGGGAGGAGATCCGCGCCGATGTCCGCCGTGATGACCTCTTGCACCGGCTTTCCCACCACCTCATCCCGGCCCTTCCCCAGGATATCCTCCGCCCGGCGGTTGACCGTCATGACCCTGCCATCGGTATCGATCGCTACGAGGAGATCCGCCATTCCCTGCAGTACGACCTCCATCTTCTGCCGCTCCACATCCAGCTGCTTCTGGAGGCGAAGGTTTTCCAGGCGGGTCTGGTTGAACTGGATTGCCCGCTCCACCCGTTTCAGCATGTCATCGGTGGAAAAGGGCTTGGCGATGTAGTCGATCGCCCCCTTCTGCAACGCCTGCACGGCGATGTCCTCACTGCCGTGGGCGGTCATCATCATCACCGCCAGGTCCGGGTACTCCTGGCTGACCCGTGCCAGTACCGCCATGCCGTCCATGCGCGGCATCTTGATGTCCAGAAGCATGAGGGAGTATTCCCCCCGGGAGAGCTGTTCCAGGGCATCCATACCGTCCCGGGCCCGGTCCGTCCGGTAGCCGGCATCCTCCAGCTGCAGCTTCAGAATCAATGCAATATCCGGCTCGTCGTCGACTATGAGTATCCTGTCACTGTTCATGCAACGTCTCCTCGTACACCGGAATCGCAAAGGAAAAGACATTCCCTCCCGCTGCACCGCTCTCGTAAAAAATCCTGCCGTGGTGCCGTTCGACAATCTCCTTGCAGATGGCAAGACCGAGGCCGGTCCCGCTCCGCTCACGGGGATCGGAACTTCCCAGCTGCTGGAACTTCTTGAACAGCTTGTCCCGGTCCGACCACTGGATGGCCCTCCCCACGTCAGCAACGGAAACCGTCACATAATTTCCCTTCCTGAGGGCAGAGACGAGTACCGTTTTGCCGGAAGGTGAAAACTTCACCGCATTGGAAAGGAGATTGGTCAGGACCTGGATGAGCCGGTCATGGTCCCCCCAAACCGCCGGCAGATCGGTCGCCACGTCACTGACGATGGATATGTTGCGCCCCTGGGCGAACCCCTTGATCTCCTCACAGGCATAGACCACCAGTTCGCCGATGGAGACCTGGCCGAACGCGAATTGCATCCCCCCCGCCTCGATGGTGGAAATGTCGAGAATATCGTTGATGAGCCGGATAAGCCGGTCCGTATTGCGCTGGCAGATGGAAAGCAGTTCCCGCTCCGTCTTGGTGAGCCATTTCCCCTTGCTGAGGATGAACTGCAGCGACCCCTTCATGGAGGTGAGGGGGGTCTTCAGCTCATGTGAGACCGTGGAGATGAATTCGGTCTTCATCCTGTCCACCTCTTCCTCCATCGTCACATCCCTGATGGACATCACCACCCCGGCGAACGCACCCGCCTCATCAATGAGGGGGGAGAGGCTTACCTTGAGCTTCCGCCCCTTTACCCTCAGCTCCTCTTCCCGGGGGGTAGGCCCTTCTCCGGCACGGACGGCATGAATATGCTCGAGAAGCATGCAGAAGCCCCCCAGGTCGCAGACCTGCTCTATGGGCTGATGCATGACCCGGTGCGGCACGAGGTCGAAAAGTTTCTGGGCCGAAGGGTTGAAGAGGGTGACATGGTTGTCCCGGTCCGTGACGACAATCCCCTCCGCCATGCTGGTGAGGATCGCCTCCAGCATCCCCATCTCCATCCGGAGCGCGACCGTCCGCTCCGCGACCCGCCGCTCCAGTTCCTCGTTGAGTCGCTGCAGGTCCTGGGTCTTCCGGGTTATGGTCCGTTCCCGTTCGTAGAGGGTACTGGCCATCCGGTTGAAGGAGTCGGCGAGCATGCCGAACTCGTCCGCGGAGGTTACGACGACCCGCTGGTCCAGCTCCCCTGCCTCGATCTGTTCGACACCGCGGGTCAGGTCGGTGAGCGGCCTGGTCAACCGCCGCGCCATCAGGTAGGCGAGGCCGAAGGAGAGGAACACGCCGATGGCCCCCGACGCCATGATGTTGCGCATGTTGTCCCGCTTGATCCGGGTGAAATAGTCGTTGGAAAGGGCCACGGAGAGGGAACCGATCACCTCGCCCCGCAGGTTGGCAATGGGGGCGAAGACCGTCTCGTAGAAACTGTTCCCGATCTTCGCTTCCCCACGGTAGGGGATGCGCCGCTCCAGGCGTTCCATGATCGCCGCATCGATGGATACGGGGATGGGGATCTCTTCCGCTACGCTGCTGGCAATACGGTGTCCGCGCTGGGTTATGGTGACTTCCACCTCTTTGCCGAATACCTCCTGAACCTGGAACGGCAGATTGGGATCGTTGTTGATGATGTCTCCGGCAAGCACTCCGCCGAGCAGGGTACCGTCGGGAGCGATAACCGGCATGGCGACCACCATGACCATCGCTTCGTTTTCCTTGAGCGTGCTCGGGGTAATGGCTACCCCCCCCTCCTGCTCCAGAAACTCGCGGGAGACCAGTTCCGTGCTGACCACCGTGTTCCGGGTGCGGAATGCCTGCTCCATCGCGTATTCGAGCCCCGCGAGCCGGTCCGACGTTCCGGACCCGAGCCGGGTCAGCACCCGTTTCTGCGGATCGACAAGGGAGAGGACTTCGACGAAGGGGATGGTCTTGCGCCAGCGCTGGACGGCATCAGTGAGCCACGGGCGGTTGCTCGTTCGGATGTATTTCTGGACCGGAGGGGCAGTGGTTGGCTGGGAAAGGGAATAGGTGATCAGGTCGGCCCGGGCAAAGAGCTGGCTCTGGGCGTAGCGGAGGTTTTCCTCGAGATTCTTTGATACCTGTGCTTCCAGGGCATAATTGACGCTTTTGAAGGTGGTTACGGCAAGAATGGCATAGGAGACGAGGAGAACGAGCAGGATGGAGAAGAGCAGTTTGTTGCGTATGTTCATTCGTAGCCGCATATCTGCCCCTAGCAGCGGATTGACGCTTCACCGTAAGCAAGAATACCACAATCTGCGGCCCGTTTCCCATCACCGGCTCCCACGGCTGGCAACCGGCCAGTTCGGACACAGCACGATGAGATGGAACGAACTCAGGAACTCTCGGCCTTCAGATCCCTGCTCATGAGTTCGATGACCGCGGAGCGGGCCGGCTTGTCCTCGTGGAGAACTTCGTACACCTTGGCGGTGATCGGCATGTCGATCCCCAGCCGGCGCGCGAGAGCGTATGCCGACTCGGTGGTTTTCACCCCTTCGGCGACCATCCGCATCTCCCCCAGGATGTCCGCCAGCCGTCTCCCCTTGCCGAGCTGCATGCCGACCGTCCGGTTGCGGGACAGGTCGCCGGTGCAGGTGAGCACCAGGTCACCCATGCCGGCCAGACCGGCAAAGGTGGCACTCTCCGCCCCCATGGCCCGCCCGAGCCGGCTCATCTCCGCCAGACCGCGGGTAATGAGTGCCGCTCGGGTGTTGCAGCCGAAACCGAGGCCGTCGGAAATGCCGGCGGCAATGGCAATGACGTTCTTGATAGCTCCCCCCAGTTCCACGCCGACCACGTCCCGATTGGTGTAGAGGCGGAAATAGGGAGTACTGAATGCCTGCTGCACCCTCCGGGCCACCTGTTCATCGGCAGCAGCGGCCACCACTGCGGTGGGCATCTCCATGGCCACTTCCCGGGCAAAACTCGGCCCCGAGATGACGGCAAAGTTCCCGTAGAGTTCGGGAGGGAGGAGTTCTTCGTAGACCTGGGAGACGGTCAGGAGGGTATCGAGCTCGATCCCCTTGGAAGCGCTGATGATGACGGCATCTGCCGCCAGGGAAGGAAGAAGCTGGGCGATTACCCTGCGCACCACCTGGGAAGGGGCCACGCAGAGGACCATCCCTTTGCCCATGACCGCTTCCGCCAGGTCGTTGGTATAGCGGAGCCGCGGGTCAAGGGTGATGCCGGGGAGGAAGAGGCCGTTGACGCCGGTGCTCTCCATCTCCTCCACCAGTTCCGGCTCATAGGCCCAGAGGATAACCTCATGCCCCTTCTTCGCCAGCAGGTTCGCCAGCGTCGTACCCCAGCTCCCCGCGCCGATCACCCCGATCTTTTCCCGCATGGTTACCCCCGCCACAACCCTTGAACTCTTTACTCACGCTTGTAACTCAAAATTCAAAAACTCAAAATTGCCGTTTACCACTCCCCATCCTCGGTGAACCGGCGCGGATCATAGCCTTCTCCCAGCGATTCACGGGCAACCTGGAGGCTTTCCAGGGCCAGCCGCCGGATAAAGGGGTGGCAATGGCAGGGAAAGCTGCTTTCCGACAGGCTGGAGGCGACAGCAAGAACCCGCTCGAGAAGGGCTCTTTCTCCGCCGCTTTCCCTGACCAGGTCTGCCGTCAGGAGAAGCCGTCGACGTATCTGCTCCAGCAGGGGAGGAAAGACCTCCTTGCAGCAGCGCTCCAGAAGGCTGTCCAGGGCTCTTCCCTTGAGCTTTCGTTCTGCTCCCCCTTCCAGAAGGTCCCACTCCTCGGCGAAATCGTACAGCCGGTTGCTGGAGACGAACCAGCCGACAAAGAGCTCCTCATCGAACAGTGAGGCACTGGCCCGCAGATGGGGAGCGGAAAGCCCGGGCCGGCCAAGGTCGAACGCCCCGAAATCCGGTTCGTAGGGGGCCGGTACGAAGGTGCCCTGCCCGAACATCCCCTGCCGCAGGTAAAAATCCACCGGCAGGAATACGCCGCACTCCCTGCTCCGGTATACCGCATCCCCCACGAGCCTGAGCAGGTAGTCGGGCGAAACTGCCACGATACCTTCATCGTACTCCAGGTCAGCCAGGATGCGGCACATCTCTTCCCCGTCCACGCCGCTCTCCCCGCTGGCGCTCTGCATACCTTTGTCGTCGTGGGTCTGCAGATAGAGCAGGGAGAACCGTCCGTTCCCGTCTCTCGCCGCTACGCAGAGGGTGCGGTTGCCGTTGCCGTCCAGGGGACCCGCATAGGTGGCATGGATGGTGAGCGGAGCGGTAGGGGGCGGACTGCCGGCCGGCACGATGCCGAGAAACGCCAGCCGCCGCAGATTGCGACGTGCCAGCTCGACAAGGTCCGCATCCTTTTGCCGGCAAAGCCTTTGCAGCAGGGCCGCAGCCGCTCCGCTCCGGATCCGGCCCAGGGCGGCGATGGCCCCTTGGGCGATTTCATTGTCGTCGATACCGACCAGCACCTCCAGTATGGTGAGGACCCGGGGGTCGGAAACGGTAGCGAGTTCGGCAATGACCGCCAGACGTCCTTCGGGGGAGTAGCAGAGGAGGTTGTCGAGAAAGGCCGCCAGTCCCTCTTCACCCCGATCGAGAAGGCGGGGAAGTGATACCTGCAGTGGCCGCCCGACCTCCGTCAGAAGCCGGTCGAAGGGGGGAGCGGTCACGTCGATGCCATACCCTTCCAGGGCGGCAAGGAGTGCCGCCTTCCCCTCGTCCTCCAGATCCTTCCGCCTGAGGACCATCTGGATGAGCTGCTCCAGCCAGGTCTCATCCTCGAAAAAATCGAGGAGATAGGCGTACTTGGAGATGAGCTCCCCGTTCCGTTCGCGCCAGAGACGTCTCACGAGCGGTGACAGGGCACGGCGCCCCGCTTTCCGCAGGGTCGTCCCGATCTCCTCCATCTCCTCGACGGTAATGTTCTTCTGTTCCAGCCGTGCCAGGAGGAGGAGAATTCCCCGGCGCTCGGCCAGGCTCTTGTCGATCTTTTTGCAACGTTCCATAGAATCGGGGATTGGCAGCCGGGGACCGGGGACTGGTAAAACCGCGAGATCCAGTCCCTGACCACCCGTCACTGATCTTACTCCTCTACAATCTCCGCGTCGGCAATCTCCGCGCCGGCATCGGCAGCGTCGTCGCTCTCTTCCTTCTCCGCCAGGCGGGCAACCGCCACGATCCGCTCGTCAGCCTCGGTCACCATGAGCCGCACCCCCTGGGTATTGCGGCCGATCACCGAGAAGCCGGCCACCGGCATCCGGATAATTTTCCCCTGGTCGGTGATGAACATCAGGTCATTCTCGTCCGTAACCTGCTTGATGTCCACCACGCAGCCATTCCGCTCGGTGGTCTTGATGGTGATGACTCCCTTGCCGCCACGGGACTGGAGACGGTACTCCGCCAGTTCCGTCCGCTTGCCGAAGCCGTTTTCGGTGACGGTAAAGAGGGTGGAACCGGTCATGTCGTTGATGATCTCCATGCCGATCACCACGTCGCCGTCTTCCAGGGTCATCCCCCGGACCCCCCGGGTGACGCGCCCCATGGGACGGGCATCCTCTTCCCGGAAACGGATCGACTTGCCGTGCCGGGAGGCGAGGAGCACGTCCTGCTTGCCGTCGGTCAGCGCGACAGTGATCAGCTTGTCCCCTTCGTCCAGGTTGACGGCGATGATCCCGCCGGAGCGGATGTTGGAGTACTCCACCAGCGGCGTCTTCTTCACGACCCCGTGCCGGGTCGCCATCATGATGAACTTGTCCTCGACAAACTCCTTCACCGGCAGGATGGCGGAGATCTTCTCGTTGGCGGCCAGGTTGAGAAGGTTGACGATCGCCTTTCCCCGTGCTGTGCGCCCGGCCTCGGGAATTTCGTAGACCTTGAGCCAGTAGACCCGCCCGGTGTCCGTGAAGAACATCAGGTAGTCCTTGGTGGAGGCGATGAAGAGCTGCTCCACGAAATCCTCTTCCTTGGTCTTCATCCCCGTCTTCCCCTTGCCGCCGCGGCGCTGGGCCCGGTAGAGGGTGACGGCACTCCGCTTGATGTAGCCGGTATGGCTGATGGTCACCACCATGTCTTCCTCGACGATGGTGTCCTCCAGGGATATCTCGGCACTCCGGTCGACGATCTCGGTACGGCGTTCGTCGCCGAACTTCTCCCGCAACTCCGTCAGCTCGCCCACGATGATCTTGAGGATCTCCGCCTCGGAGGCCAGAATCTCTTTCAGCCTTTCGATGAACTTGAGAATGTCGGCGTACTCCGCGAGGATTTTTTCCCGCTCCAGGCCGGTAAGGCGCTGCAGCCGCATCTCCAGGATCGCCTGGGCCTGTTTCTCGGAGAGATGGACGCTCGGTGCGAAGACGGCATCGGCGATCCCCAGCTTGTTCAGGTAGTCCACGTCGGAGAAATTGCCGGCCATGAGTCCTGCCTTGGCCTCTTCCGGGTTTTGGGAGGCGCGGATCAGCTCGATCACCGCATCGAGCCAGTCGAGGGCGATCTTGAGACCTTCCAGGATATGGGCTCGGGCCTCTGCCTTCTTCAGTTCGAAGATGGTGCGCCGGGTGACGATCTCCCGGCGGTGGTCGACAAAGTGGGCGATGGCATCCTTCAGGGTCAGCAACTTGGGCCGGCCATTGACGATGGCCAGCATGTTGATGCCGAAGGAGCACTGCATCTGGGTCTGCTTGTAGAGATGGTTGAGGATGATCTGGGGCTCTTCGTCCCGCTTCAGCTCGATGACGATCCGCATCCCGTCGCGGTCCGACTCGTCGCGAATGTCGCTGATCCCCTCCAGCTTCTTCTCCCGCACCAGTTCTGCGATCTTGATGATCAGGTTCGCCTTGTTCACCTGGTACGGAATCTCGGTGATGACAATGGACTGCCGTTCGGACTTCTTCTGGGTCTCGATGAACGCCCGGGCCCGCATCTGGACGATGCCGCGGCCGGTCCGGTATCCCTGGACGATCCCCTCGCGGCCGTAGATGAAGCCGCCGGTGGGAAAATCGGGGCCGGGGATGAAGGCCATGAGTTCATCAACCGTCATGCCGGGATCGCTGATATGGGCGATGATGCCGTTGATCACCTCGGTCAGGTTGTGGGGGGGGATGTTGGTCGCCATGCCGACGGCAATACCGGACGAGCCGTTGACCAGGAGGTTGGGAAACTTGGCGGGGAGCACCAGCGGCTCTTCCAGGGAGCCGTCGTAGTTCGCCCCCATCTCCACCGTTTCCTTCTCCAGGTCGTTCAGCAGCTCATGGGTCAGCTGCTCCATGCGGATTTCGGTGTAGCGCATGGCCGCCGGCGAGTCGCCGTCCACGGAGCCGAAGTTCCCCTGGCCATCCACCAGCGGGTAGCGGAGCGAGAAATCCTGGGCCATCCGGACGATGGTGTCGTAGGCCGCCGTGTCGCCGTGGGGGTGGTACTTACCGATGACGTCACCGACCACGCGGGCCGATTTCTTGTACGGCTTGTTATAATCGTTCCCCATCTCGTGCATGGCGAACAGGCAGCGCCGATGGACCGGCTTGAGCCCATCGCGGACATCGGGGAGGGCCCGGCCGATAATGACGCTCATGGCGTAGTCCATGTAGGACCGCTTCATCTCGTCTTCGATGTTGACCGAAGTTTTGTTTATGGTTGTTTCAAGCATTCATGAACCTCATAAAATCGGGCAAGGGGCGCCGGGCAAGGGGCACTAGGTCCAATAAACCCATTGCCCATCGCCCATCGCCTCGTGCCCCTGTATTTAGATATCCAGATTGGACACGTTGAGGGCGTTTGTCTCGATGAACTCCCGGCGCGGCTCCACCTGGTCCCCCATGAGCACGGTGAACACGTTGTCCGCCTCCACCGCATCCTCGATCTTGACCTGCAGCAGAGTCCGGTTGGTCGGCTCCATGGTGGTCTCCCAGAGCTGGTCGGGGTTCATCTCACCCAGCCCCTTGTAGCGCTGGATCGCCAGCCCCTTCTTGGCGGTCCCCATGAAAAAGGCGAGCAGGTCGAGACCGACGGTGGTGTCGAAAACCTCCTTCCCCTCGCTGGAAACCACGGCCCGGCCGTCGCCGAATATATCCCGCACCCGGCGGTGACTCTCCCGCAGCAGCCCGTACTCGTAGGAGGTGAGCACGTCAAGGGTATGCTGGTCCAGGGCATAGCGCAGGTTGCCGAGCCGGAGGATCACCCTGCCGTCGTCCATGATGCTCGATTCGGCTCCGGGGTAGGCAGCGGCCAGCTTTGCCATGTGGGGATGCAGCCCCTCCAGATCCTCCAGGGTGGCCGGAATGCCGAGCCGCAGACAGAGGCGGATGACCTCCTCGTTGATCCCCTTGTGGACCACCTTGTCAAGGAGGGTACGGAACTCCACCAGCTGCTTGAGTATCGGAATGATCTGTTTGCCCGTATAGGTTTTCGCGCCGTTTTCCAGGAAAAGGGTGGCGTCCTCGGTCCCTTCCTCCAGCAGGTAGCTTTGCATCGCCGCCTCATTGCGGAGATAGAGTTCCTTGCGACCACGTTTGACCTTGTAGAGCGGCGGCTGGGCAATGTAGAGATGTCCCCGCTCCACCACCTCCGGCATCTGCCGGAAGAAAAAGGTGAGGAGCAGGGTCAGGATGTGGGAACCGTCGACGTCGGCATCGGTCATGACGATGATGCGGTGGTAGCGGAGCTTGGCGACGTCGAAGTCGTCCTTGCCGATACCGGTCCCGAGCGCCGTGATGAGGGTGCCGATCTCCTGGGAGGAGAGCATCTTGTCGAAGCGTGCCTTCTCCACGTTGAGAATCTTCCCCTTGAGGGGGAGAATGGCCTGGAACTTCCGGTCCCGCCCCTGTTTGGCCGAGCCGCCGGCCGAATCACCCTCGACCAGGTAGAGTTCGCACAGTGCCGGGTCCCGTTCCTGGCAATCGGCCAGCTTGCCGGGGAGACTCGAGATGTCCAGTGCCCCCTTGCGGCGGGTGAGCTCGCGGGCCTTGCGGGCGGCTTCCCGGGCGCGGGCGGCCTCGATGGACTTGCCGATGATGTCCTTGGCGACCTTGGGGTTCTCTTCCAGATAGACCGCCAGCTTCTCGTTCATCAGGGATTCCACGTACCCCTTGACCTCCGAGTTGCCGAGCTTGGTCTTGGTCTGTCCCTCGAACTGGGGCTGGGGAATCTTGACGGAGATGACCGCCGTGAGCCCTTCCCGCAGGTCCTCCCCCGAAATGGCCACCTTCTCCTTTTTCAGCAGTTCGTTGGCTGCAGCGTAGGTGTTCATGGTCCGGGTCAGGGCGGCGCGGAAGCCGACCAGGTGCGTCCCCCCTTCGTGGGTATTGATGTTGTTGGCAAACGTAAAGACCTTTTCGTCGTAGGAGTCGTTGTACTGGAGCGCCACCTCGATGTCGACGCCGTTCCTCTCCCCCCGGAAGTAGATCGGCTTGGGATGGAGCCCCGTCTTGTTCCGGTTGAGATACTCCACGAAGGAGACGATCCCCCCTTCGTAGTGGAAATCGTGGTGCTTGTTGTCTTCCCGCTCGTCGGCGATGGTGATCCGCACCCCCGCATTGAGGAAGGCCAGTTCCCGCAGCCGCTGGGACAGAACGTCGAAGGAAAAGTCGGTCGTTTCGAAGATGGTGTCATCGGGGTGGAAGGTAATCTTGGTACCCCTTTTTTTCGTTTCCCCCACCACTTCCAGGGGGGCAAGGGGATCGCCGAAGGCATAGGACTGGCACCAGAGCTTGCCGTCGCGGCGGATTTCCAGTTCGAGTTTTTTCGACAGGGCGTTGACGACCGAAACGCCGACGCCATGGAGACCACCGGATACCTTGTACGAGTCGTTGTCGAACTTGCCGCCGGCATGGAGGACCGTGAGAACGACCTCGGCAGCCGATTTTCCTTCCGTCGGGTGCATGTCCGTCGGGATGCCGCGGCCGTTATCCACGACAGTCACCGACCCGTCCAGATGGATGGTGACGTTTACCTCGTTGCAGTAGCCGGCCAGTGCTTCGTCGATGGAGTTGTCCACGATTTCGTAGACGAGGTGGTGCAGCCCCTGGGCCGACGTCGACCCTATGTACATGGCGGGACGCTTGCGCACGGCCGCCAGCCCTTCCAGTACCTTGATCTGTTCGGCACCGTACGTGCCCTTCTGTTCTTCTGCCATAATGTTACCTCTGGGGTAAGACCTTTCCCTGTTCCATGCGAAAGGTCGTGTGATGATCCATGCCGTCGAACGTGATGTTCTGAAGGCTCGTGGTCGTGATGAAAACCTGCATCTTCTTCTGTTGCAAAAACCCGAGCAGGTTCCGGTTCCGCTCTCCATCCAGCTCCGATGTCATGTCATCGAGGAGCAGAATGGGGGGGGCGCCGAAGGTCTGCTGCAGGTACTCTATTTCCGCCATCTTCAGCGCCAGGATGAAGCTGCGCTGCTGTCCCTGGGAGGCATGGAGTTTCAGGAGCCGTCCATCGAGGAGAAACTCCAGGTCGTCGCGGTGGGGGCCAACCGTCGTCGTTCCATGGCGACGCTCTTCAGTGGCTGCCCGTTCCAGCCCCGCAAGAATGGCGTTCCTGCCGTCGGCCACCAGTGCCTCACGTTCCACTCCGTGGGGACGGTAGCCGATGCCGACCATTTCCGCCGTCCCGGCGATGGTCCGGTAGTACTCCTGCAGGAGCGGCTCAATGCCTGCCAGATAGGCGATCCGCTCTCTTGCAAGACGGGCTCCCGCTTCCGCCAGCTGCTCGCTCCAGATCTCCAGCCCGGTCGTATCCCCTGTTTTGAGGAGGGCATTGCGGTTTTTCAGGAGCCGGTAATAGTCGTGGTAGAGCAGGATATAGGTCGGGCTGCCACTGAAGACGGCCCGGTCCAGATACCGACGGCGCCCGTCCGGCGACCCCTTGAGCATGGCGAGCTCTTCCGGGGCGAACACCACCACGTTGAGACTCCCGAAGAAATCTGCCAGCCGCGTCACCAGCTTATGGTCGATGCGCGCCTTCTTCCCGTCTCGCTCCAGAAGAAGGGCTATCTCCCGCGTCACGCCATCCCGCTCCACCCATCCCCTGATGATGCCATGGGGAGCCTGCCAGGCGACCAGGTCCCGGTTTCTGGCATGGCGGAATGACTTCATCGTACCGAGCAGATAGATCGACTCCAGCAGATTGGTCTTTCCCTGGGCGTTATTGCCATGGATAATGTTGAAACGCGCCCCGGGATCGAACTCCACCTGCTGCAGGTTGCGGAAAGCGGTGATGGACAGTCTGTTGAGCTTCATCGCGCTCCATCATCCGTGAAAAAGGCCGCTCCTGTCAAGAGTGGCCTTTATTGAGCCTGCCTCCGGCTGCGACAATCGGGTCAGAGGCGCATCGGCATGATAACCGCAAGGAATCCCTCCTGTGCGGCAGGCCGGACGATGGCGGGTGACATTTCGTCCCGCAGGAGCAGTTCTACCTGGGAAGTCGGGAGCACCGACAGGACATCGATCAGATAACGGGCATTGAAGCGGATGGTCAGGTCGTTGCCGCTGTAGATCGCTTCCAGTTCCTCGGATGCATCCCCCAGTTCCGGGTTGCTCGAAGAAATCTCCACCTTCCCGTCCTTAACGTCAAATTTTATCCCCTTGAACTTCTCGCTGGAGAGGATGGCCATCCTGCGGAGAGAGTGAAGCAGGTCCTCTCGGTTGAGGGTGACGAGTCGGTCGTTGCTGACCGGGATGACCTTGGTGTAGTCGGGAAATTCGCCATCCACAAGACGCATGACCACGACGGTGTTCCCCTTCTTGCAGACCGCGCTGTTGTCCATGAAACCGAGGAGCACCTGGTCTCCCTCCTCTTCGGCCATCCGCTTCAGCTCATAGATCCCCTTTTTGGGGAATATTACGCCGTTACCCAGTTCAGTTGCGGTCGTACCGCTCAGTTCCCTTTCGCTGACCGACAGCCGATGCCCATCGGTAGCAACCATGCGGAGAAGGGTGCGTCCTCCGTCGGTAGCTGCGCGAACGAGAATGCCGTTGAGGTTGTATTTCGTCTCGTCATGACAGATGGCATAGGAAGTGTGTTCTATCATCTCCCGCAGCATGGTAGTGCTGACCGTGATGAAGCTGTCGTCGTTGATCTTGGGGAAATAGGGAAATTCCTCGGGTGAGAGCCCGACAATATTGAAACGGGCCTTGCCGCTCCGGATTTCCACCCAGTCGTTCTCCTTGGTGGAAAAGGTGATCTCCTGGTCGGAAAGCTCCTTGATGATTTCATAAACCTTCTTGGCAGAAACGGTAATCTTTCCATCCCTGACCACCGTGGTCGGATAGGAGCTGCGCATGCCGACTTCCAGGTCGGTTGCGGTCACCTGGATCCGGTCTTCGGCTGCCTCGATGAGGACATTTGAGAGAATCGGCATGGTGTTTCTCTTCTCGACAATTCCCTGGACTTTCTGCAAGGCCTTCAAAAAGGTGTCTTTGTCGATCTTAAATTCCATGTGTCCTCCATGAACAGAGTCTAGTATGTATTATAAAGAAATTCTTTTCAGCAGTAGTACGTAGTGCCTGTGGATTTGTGGATAAGCGGTCCGGATGCCCGTTCACTCCGCCTGCAGGAGTGTTGGGAACTTCATCGAAACCGGTCCATTTTTCGGCGGTACTGCACAGGTCACTTTTTTATCCACAGGGGGAGGGGATAAATGCACAGGGAATACCCCCCTAACTCAACAGCCCCCGCCGCAGGTTTTCGATGGTCGTTTTCAGCTCCAGGTCCTGGGTCAGCTGCCGTTCCATTTTCTTCATGGAATAGATGATGGTCGAATGGTCCTTGCCGCCGAACTTTTCACCGATTTCCGGGTATGATGCCTTGGTGAGTTCCCGGCAGAGGTAAATGGCTATCTGGCGGGGGACCACCAGAGTCTTGAGCCGTTTGTCCGATTTCATCTCGGCAAGTTTTATCCTGAAGTGGTCGGCCACGTACTTCTGGATCATCTCCACCGTCACGTCGCGGGATTTGTCGACAATGATATCCTTCAGGACCTCCCGGGCCATGGTCAGGGTAACCTCGTTGCCGGTCAGGCTGGCGAAGGCGCCAAGGCGGATCAGCATTCCCTCCAGTTCCCGGACGTTGCTCGTGGAACTGGAGCCGAGGAACATGGCGACGTCGTCGGGGAGGGTTATGGCGTTGAGCTCCGCCTTCTTCTTCAGGATGGCCACCTTGGTTTCGATGTCGGGTGGCTGGATGTCGGCGATCAGGCCCCATTCGAACCGGGAACGGAGCCGCTCCTCCAGTTGGGGGATGTCCTTGGGAAATTTGTCCGAGGTAACCACGATCTGCTTGTGGGACTCGTAGAGGGAGTTGAAGGTGTGGAAGAACTCCTCCTGGGTCGCTTCTTTGCCTGCCATGAACTGGATGTCGTCGATGAGGAGAACGTCCATTTTCCGGAACTTGTTCCGGAACTCGTCCATCTTCTTGTACCGGATGCAGTTGATCATCTCGTTCATGAATTTTTCTGACGTGTAGTAACAGACCCGTGCCTTGCCGTTCTTGGCATGGATCTGGTTGCCGATGGCACAGAGCAGGTGGGTTTTGCCAAGACCTACCCCGCCGTAGATGAAGAGCGGGTTGTAGTTGCTGGCGGGCTTGTTGGCGACTGCCTGGGACGCGGCATGGGCAAACTGGTTGCTGCTGCCGCAGACAAAGGTTTCAAAAGTATACTTGGGGTTGAGGTTGGATGTGGGGTCGCCTGGTCTGGTTTTTTCCCGCCCGGTGGGACTCCCGGACTTTTCGCCCGGTTGTGCGAGGTCGACGGCCTTTCCGTCCCCTGTTTTTTCCTCCAGCCTGAATTCTATCTGGCAGGGGGTTTCGGCGAGGGCAGAGACAGCCTCCTGGATCATGGCGAGATATTTCTCCGTCACCCATTCCTTGATGAACTTGTTCGGCACTTCGAGGATGAGTGATGACGACGTGGCACTGCCAAACCTGATGGGGCGTATCCAGGTGTTGAAGGTCTGGGGGGTTAGCACCTTTTCTATATTTCCCTGGGCTTCGAGCCAGACCTTTTCCATACAGCGACCTTTTGATTGAAAATAAACCAGGTTTTACACAGGGATATCAACAGGTGTTGATAAAATTAATCGTGTAAAAAAGAATACTTGGGTGGTTTTCTGGGGTCTATCGATGACATGCGCTACAGCGCCATGCAGACTACCAGACGGGCCGGTAATTTGCAAGGTTAAATATTTGGGCGCCGGGCAAATTAGTCCTTGACATTTTATGGGGGGTGTGGTTAATAATTCAGTTCCCTATTTGTATATGCAAGGAGCTACAAACCATGAAAAGAACATTCCAGCCGAGTAATACGTCACGGAAAAGAACTCACGGATTTCTCGTCCGCATGTCTACTAAAAATGGCCGTCTGGTCATCAAGCGTCGCCGTGCGAAGGGGAGAAAGCGGCTCGCCGTCACCGTCGCTGCCAAGTAATCCCTCCTGGTGATCGGGTTTCCCAAAACCGAGCGTCTGAGAAAACGAGCGGATTTTCTGGAGGTTTCCCAGCGGGGGACCAAGTTCCATGCCGCTCATTTTATCATTCTCATTCTTCCCTCCGGCAGCACGGCCACACGGATCGGCATAACCGCAAGCCGCAAGGTCGGCAACGCGGTGGTGCGAAATCGCATCAGGCGGTTAGTCAGGGAATTTTACCGCCAGCACAAAGGGTTGTTTCACCAGGCGGATTATTCTATTATTGCCAAAAAAGGGGCCGAGCGGCTCGATTACCAGGGGGTCTGTGCAGACCTTATGCCGGTACTCCGCCGCTCACTCGGCAGACAATGTTGAAATCACTCATCGTCCGCAGCCTTCTTGTCTATCAGCGTTTCGTCTCTCCTCTGAAGGGGAGCACCTGCCGTTTTTATCCCACCTGTTCCCATTACTCAATTCAAGCACTGGAGCGTTACGGCGTCGTCAAGGGCACACTGCTGACCATGGCGCGCCTGCTGAAGTGTCATCCGTTCCACCCGGGCGGGTACGACCCCGTAAAGTAGCCATTTAGGAGAAACCATGGAAAAGCGTGCCCTCATAGCCGTCGTGTTGTCCATTGCCGTACTGTACGGCTATTCCCTCATATTCCCCACACCGAAACCGACTGCACCGGTAAAATCCGTGCAGAAGCAGGTCTCCAGCGCAAGTATCGCTCCAGCCGTACCCCTTCCCGCCAAGGCTCCCGAACTCGCGGCGCCGGTTGCCGGTCTTGCGGCAAAGGACGTCACGGTGGAGACCGATACCTACACGGCGGTTTTCTCCACGGCAGGCGGCGCGCTCAGGAAGATCGTCCTGAAACAGTACAAGGAGTCGGCGGTTGCCGGTTCGAAACAGGAAACGCTGCTGACGGAGAATGATCCCGCCAATTACAACTTCAAAACCGTTGCCCCCGCCATGGAGCTGCCGGCAGCGGCCGTATTTTCTGCCAGTGCAGACACCCTGAAGGTGGCAAAGGGGGAGCGGAAGGCCCTCACCTTCGTCTGGACTTCTCCCCAGGGGAACCAGCTGCGCAAGGTTTTCACGTTCGACGGCGATGGCTATGCCATAGACCTGGAGCAGCAGGTGTCGAGCCGTAGCGGTCTCAAGGACGTGGTTGTCGGGCTCCAGCTCAGGAATAAAGCCGACTCAACGGCAGGGGAAAGCCGGTATGAAGTCCACGGTCCGGTGACCCTGGCGGACGACACGGTGGATGCGCCGAAGATCAAGGACCTTCTCAAAGGGGCGAAGCAGTACTCGAAAAACATCCTCTGGACCGGTTTCGGGGATAAATATTTTTTCAGCGGAGTGCTGGCCAAGGAGGGGAGTATTGCCGCGGTGACGGTAACCAACTCCAACGGTTACGTGGAGACCGCCATTTCCTCCCCCCCCCTTAACGTACCACCTGGCGGGACCGCCGTGGTTGCAGACAAAATTTTCGTCGGCCCCAAGGCACTCGATATCCTGAGAGCCCAGGGGAGCAGACTCGAGGCTGCCATAGACCTCGGCTGGTTTTCCATGCTGGCCAAGCCGCTTCTCCACGCCCTCAAGTTTTTTTATGAGTACACCCACAACTACGGTGTGGCAATCATCATCATCACCATCATCCTCAAGCTTGTATTTTTTCCTCTTACCCACAAGAGCTACAAGTCCATGAAGGAAATGCAGAAGCTTCAACCGAAGATGACGGAGCTGCGGGAGAAGTTCAAGAACGATCGTGATGCGATGAACAAGGCCATCATGGAGCTCTATCAGACCCACAAGGTCAACCCCCTGGGTGGTTGTCTCCCCATGCTCGTGCAGATTCCGGTGTTCTTCGCCCTCTACAAGGCGCTCATGTTCTCCATCGAGCTTCGCCATGCCCCGTTCATGCTCTGGATAACCGACCTTTCCGGCAAGGATCCCTACTATGTCACGCCGATCATCATGGGGGTGACCATGTTCATTCAGCAGAAGATGACCCCTACCAACATGGATCCGATGCAAGCCAAGATAATGCTGGCTCTGCCGGTAGTGTTCACCTTCATGTTCCTCAACTTTCCCTCCGGTCTTGTGCTCTACTGGCTGGTGAACAATATCCTGACCATCGCCCAGCAGATGTACATCAACAAGTCTCTGCACGAGGCCGAGGCCAAATAGGGAAAGATATGTACATCAAGGATACCATCGCGGCCATCAGCACCCCCGTCGGCGAGGGGGGGATCGGCATCATCAGGGTGAGTGGCGATGCAGCTCCGCAGGTTGCGACACGATTATTCCGCGGTACGACAGACGGTGGCCTGCAAAGCCACCGTTTTTATTATGGTGAACTCGTCGAACCGGGGAAGGGGAACGTTATCGACGAGGTGATGCTCGTCCTCATGCGCGCACCCCGCTCCTACACCCGGGAAGACGTACTGGAAATCCACTGTCATGGCGGATCGCTCGTGGTGCAGAAGGTGCTCGACCTCGTGCTTATGCAGGGGGCCCGCCTGGCCGACCCGGGGGAGTTCACCCGCCGCGCATTTCTCAATGGCCGTATCGACCTGATCCAGGCGGAAGCGGTCATCGAGGTGATCCGGAGCAAGACCGAAACGGCTTTGGCGCTTGCTCAGCACCAGCGGGAAGGGCTCCTGTCCCAGCGGATCGGGCTTATCAAGGACGAGGTCGTTCATGCCCTGGCGCTCCTGGAGGCGTACATAGATTTTCCCGAGGAGGACATTCCCCCGGCCGACTACGACGAGATTGCGCGACGCACGGAGAGTGCCGCCTCCGGCATCGAAGCGCTTCTCGCGGGATTCCGGGAGGGGAGGGTGCTGCGGGAAGGGGTGGCAGTGCTTCTGGCCGGGAAGCCGAACGTGGGGAAATCGAGCCTCCTCAACACGCTCCTCCGGGAAAAGCGGGCAATCGTCACCGCCATACCCGGTACCACCCGCGACATCATCGAGGAGGTCATCAATATCCGCGGTCTGCCGGTCCGGCTTCTGGACACGGCGGGCATTCGTGAGTCGGTCGACCTTGTGGAGCAGGAGGGCGTACGTCGTACCCTAGAGAAAATACCTCAGGCTGACCTGGTTCTCTTTATGGTGGATGTCTCTCGCCCGTTCGATAGCGAGGACGAGCTTCTTTTGGACAATCTTGCCGGCTCTCGCTTCATACTCGTGAAGAGCAAGTGCGACCTTCCTGCCGTCATGGAGCTTCCCTCTTTGCTATTGGACGCTCCGTCGGTTACCATTTCCACCCTGACCGGGGATGGGGTTGACCAACTGCGACAGGTCGTTCATGATACGTTCCTTCGGGATGGTGCCGTCGACAGCAGGGAGTATGTTGCCATCTCCCACGCCCGTCAGCGTGATGCTCTTGTCAAGGGACTTGAAGCGCTTGACCGTTTTAGCCGGAATCTTGCCCTTGCCGTTACTGCCGAGATTCTTGCAATCGATTTGCGGGATGCCCTGCGTGCCGTTGGCGAGGTCACCGGCGAGACCACCCCCGACGATATTCTTGATCTCATTTTCCAGCGATTCTGCATCGGGAAATAGCGAATGTTCCACGTGGAACGTTTTGTCTGATCCCTTGCAGGATGTTGTTTTACGGCTGGGATACAGTGTCCCGTGATGGGGTTTGTGGAACGTGGTTGGCGAGGCTTTGTTTGCGGCCCTGTGTGGGAACCAAAAAGGCAATGGAACACGGAAAAACCGGAAACCACGGATAAGGTCGGATAAACCCTGTATTTAAGGTTTCATTCGGAGGGTATGTTCAGGTTTTGATTATAATCCGCAGTTATCCCGGTTTTTCCGACTTTTCCGTGTCCAAATGCTTTTCAGGTTGAGTGATTGTGTGAGGTTCGCAGGTGATCGTTTACGATAAGAAATACGAAGTGATTGTGGTCGGTGCCGGACACGCCGGGTGCGAGGCAGCCCTTGCCGCAGCCCGGATGGGGTGCAGTACCCTGCTCCTGACTATCAATCTCGATGCCATTGCGCTCATGTCTTGTAACCCTGCCATCGGCGGACTTGCCAAGGGGCACCTGGTCAAGGAGATCGATGCACTGGGCGGGGAGATGGCGAAAAACATCGACGCCACCGGCATCCAGTTCCGCATCCTCAATACGCGCAAGGGGCCTGCGGTGCGCGCTTCCCGTGCCCAGGCCGACAAGCAGCTCTACCGGCTCCGGATGAAGCATGTGCTGGAGTCGGAGCCGAACCTGGACCTGAAGCAGGGTGAGGTGATCGGGCTCCATGTCGAAGAGGGGAGGGTGGTCGGCGTGGACACCAAGGCCGAAGTCCGCTTCGCCGGCACCACCGTCGTCCTCACCACCGGTACCTTCATGCGGGGGCTCATCCACATCGGGCTCACCCATTATCCCGGGGGGAGGGCAGGGGATCTTCCCGCCATCGGCCTTTCCGACCAGTTGCGGGACCTGGGCTTCACTGTCGGCCGGCTCAAGACTGGAACCCCGGCCCGTCTCGATGGCCGGACCATCGACTTCGGCCGCCTGGAGCCCCAGTACGGCGACGATCCTCCCATCCCCTTTTCCTTTTCCACCGAGCGGATCGACCAGCCCCAGGTAGCATGTCACATCGCTTACACCAACGAGCGCTCCCACGACATCATCCGTGGGGGGCTCGACCGCTCACCCCTCTACGCGGGGATCATCGAGGGGATTGGCCCGCGCTACTGTCCCTCCATCGAGGACAAGGTGGTCCGCTTCCCGGACAAGAACCGGCACCAGACCTTCATCGAACCGGAAGGACGGGAGACGGTGGAGGTCTATCCTTCCGGACTTTCCACCTCCCTTCCCATCGACGTCCAGTTTGCCTTCTACCGGAGCATCGAGGGGCTGGAACGGGTGGAAATCATGCGCCCCGCCTACGCCATCGAGTACGACTACGTGGATCCGATCCAGCTCCACGGCTCCCTGGAGACCAAGCTGCTCGGAAACCTCTACCATGCCGGCCAGATCAACGGCACTTCCGGTTACGAAGAGGCGGCGGCTCAGGGGCTCATGGCCGGGATCAATGCGGCCCTTCGCGTGCGGGGGCGGGAACCGCTGGTGCTCGACCGGAGTGACGCCTACATCGGGGTCATGATCGACGACCTGGTCACCCTCGGCACCCGGGAGCCGTACCGGATGTTCACCTCCCGTGCCGAATACCGTCTGCTCCTGCGGGAGGACAACGCGGATCTGCGGCTGCGGGAGAAGGGGCACGAAATAGGGCTGGTGCGGGAAGAGGAGTACGGGCGGTTTCTCCTGAAGCGGGAGCAGATAGGTGTTGAACTCGCGCGCGTGCGGGAGACCCGGCTGGTCCGCTCCGAGATGGACGAGGCGCTCAAGGCGGAGTTCGGCTTCACCGACCTGCAGAACGCTGTCACCCTGGAGCAGCTGCTGCGCCGTCCCGACATCACCTACGGGGAACTGGCCCGCTTCGACGCCGCGTCGGGAGACGTGCCGGCATCGGTGCAGGAACAGGTGGAGATCCAGGTGAAATACCAGGGGTACATCGACCGGCAGCTGGAGCAGGTTGAGCGGAGCCGGAAGATGGAGCACACCCGGATACCGGCCGACTTCGACTACGCGGCGTTGGCGGGGATCACCGCCGAGGTGCGGGAAAAGCTCCAGAAATTCCGTCCCGACACCCTGGGACAGGCCTCACGCATCTCCGGCGTCACTCCCGCCGCCGTCGGCATCGTTGCAATCGCCCTCAAGGTCCGGAGCGGCCAGTGAACGAACGGGCGAAAGAACTGTTCAGCCGCGGCCTGACGCAGCTTGGTCTTCAGCTCACCAGCGCTGAGCTGGGGAAATTTTACCTGCTGGCGGCCGAGCTCGCCAAGTGGAGCCGGAAGATCAACCTCACCGCCATCCGGGGGGACGAGGATATCGTCGTCAAGCACTTCCTCGATTCCCTCACCCTCCTCAGGGTCATCGGCAGCAAGGGGGCGTTGCTGGATATCGGCTCGGGGGGAGGTTTCCCCGCGCTCCCCGTCAAGATCGTCCGCCACGACCTGCACGTCGTCTCCGTGGACGCGGTGGAGAAGAAGATCATTTTCCAACGCCATGCCGCCCGCCTCCTCGGCCTCCACCATTTCGACGCGCTCCACGTCCGGGGGGAGGAACTGGCGGGAACCTACGCCGGCCATTTCGACTGGGCCGTCTCCCGCGCCTTTTCCGACATCCCCACCTTCGCCCGGATGGCGCTCCCCCTCGTCAAGGGGACGGGAAAGATCGTCGCCATGAAGGGGAGGGGTGGGAAGGATGAAGTCCACGCCGCCGAGCGCCCCCTTGCCGACCTGGGGCTGCGGGTAGACGAGGTGGTGGAATTCCCCCTCCCCATTAGCGGCGATGCCCGGGCCCTGGTTATCATCGAACGGTTGTAAATTTTAGGGGTGATGTGCCGCCATCCCTTGCCGAGACCACTCTCCGCTTAACCTGAAAAGCGTCCAAAACCCGAAATTTTAATATTCCCGCCAAATCTTTGCCGTAAGCTGCCGCGCACCCCCGCGAAACCCTTCCCCTGGCTCGTTACGAAAAAAGCCGTCAAAATCGAAATTTGAAGGCCGGGATTTGCCTTGTTTTTGTGCAGAATTCGGCTTTCCCTCGGTCATGATTCTCGCGCCCTTTTCTCGTAAATATTCGGGCAACTATATATTCCTTGCACCCAAATTGTTTTCGTACTATGTAAGAAACAGCTAATTGTTTTGAGGGCAGCATACAGGTTCCATTCTCAATGAAAGCACTGAGAGATCGACTGAAAGGTGTTGGTGCGAAGTGGGATCCGGTGCAGAAGCTCTGGCGAGTGCGGTGGGGGTTGATACGGGGTGACAAGGAGTTGATGGAACGGGTTGTAAGGGAATGAAGAAGGTTTTGGGAAGTTCCCGGTATAGGGAACATTCCTGCTTACCTATATTGGGCATAAATTCCTCATATAGGTAATAAATGGCCTATATAGGGAAACCTACTAATAGCTAGTTGATCAAATAAAAATAAGGAAAACCATGAAATTCCTGATCTCGCTCCTTTCAGTACTTATTCTCGTATGTGCCACAATTACTTATGCTGCAAATTCCAGTCAACCTGAACCCCCTGAAAATGTCGTCCAATCGCTGTATCGAGACTTTGGCTGGGAACTCAAGTCTGTGAGCAACTCGAAGAAGCTCCTCATTGATCAGCCCATCCAAGTGTTGAATCGCTACTTCACACCCAAGTTAGCTGAACTAATAAAGAAGGATCGAAAGCACGAGATAAAAACGAAAGACCTCGGGCACCTGGATTTTGTCCTCCTTTGCGGCAGCCAGGACCCTGACGGAATCACCAATATAAGGATAGATGGGAAGCCAGGGAAAGACGTCGTGACTGTAACATATGACCAGAGCGGCGAAAAAGACGTGATGAAAATCGAATTTAACACCCAGAAAACTAAGAGTGGGTGGCGAATATCAGACGTGCATTACAAGACAAGGAAGAGTAATGCGTTTCCTGCACCAGGAATTAACTTGAGACTGTTGGACCTCTTGTCTCAGCCGTATGAATGATCAACCAGCGGCAACAGCGGTCTCCGCTTACGCTCCGCAGCTGGTGCCTTTAGACGTTGCACGAAAAACGAATACGATGACAAAAGGCACACAAGAAGGTATGATATCAATATGAAGCCTATCAACTGGAACTCCGACAAGAACTTGGCCCTCAAGACTGAGCGAGGGATTTCCTTCGAGGAAGTGCTGGTGGCAATTTCGCAAGGGGCGCTCCTTGATGTGGTCGAACACCTAAATAAGGAGAAATATGCCAACCAGCGCATTTTTATCGTCCGGATTCGTGACTACACCTTCTTGGTTCCTTTTGTGGAAACAGATGGAGGAATCTTTCTGAAGACGGTCATCCCGAGTCGAAGCGCAACTAAGACGTATATTTCAAAGGGGAAGAGCAATGAGTAGGAAATTAAAAGCTGAAGAAAAAGAATACGACGACGAAATCCTCAAATCATATGAGAGCGGAGAGTGGAAATCGGTGCCTAATCTTGATGACGAGATTGCCCGCTATGCATCGAGTGCTGCAGCCACCCTCACCAAAGATAAACGAATAAACATCCGGCTGTCTTCTCGGGACCTCGAAGATATCCAAATGAGGGCTGCTGAAGAAGGTATGCCCTACCAGACGCTGATCGCCAGTATCGTTCACAAATACGCCAGCGGACGGCTCGTCGAGACCGTATCACGTCCCACCAAGCGCTCAACCGGTCGCGCAAAAAAGCTGCGCGCCGGTTAGCTATCCCCCGTTGGCACACGACGAAAGTGAAAAGGAGAAGCAGATGAGTCAAGAAAACGGTAATCATGGACAGGGGGTTGCTGACTCACCTGGAGGACCCATGTCCACACCCAATATTGACCTGGAAAAAGCACGTCTGGCACAACCACTTAAGATAAAAGACGAACAATTTAGGCATGTTGAACGATTTAAAGATTTCGCGATTTACACGCTGGATATAAAAGGGAACGTCCAGAGTTGGAATGCGGGAGCTGAGCACATGAAAGGCTATCGGGTTGAGGAGATCGTCGGCAAACATTTCTCCTGTTTTTATACCGAAGAGGACAGAAGCGCCGGCAAGCCTGAGGACCTGCTCAAAATCGCCACAGCCAAGGGACAGATCACCGACGAGGGATGGCAGGTCCACAAAGACGGGAGCAGGTTCTGGGCCGAGGTGATATTTACCACGCTACGTGATGAACGTGGAAAAATGCTGGGGTTCTCCAAAGTGACACGCGACATCTCTGGACGCACTGACGCTGAAGAAGCTTTACGCGTCAGTGAAGAATACTATCGAACCTTGTTTACTAACAACCCAAGCATGATATTTACTCTCAATGCCGAGTTGACTATGCTCTTAGTCAGTCCACTTGGTGCAAGCTTTCTGGGTTATATCCCAGCCGAACTGGAAAGCCAGTCGATACAGATTCTGATCCACGAAGATGACCGCTTCTCAGTTGCCGAGCAGTTACGGTGGTGTCTCAAAAACCCCAATCAGGTGCACCGGTTGCAGTTCCAGACAGTCCGGAAAAATGGCTCTCGGGTGTGGGTGCTTGAAATAGCACAAGGGGTTTACGACATACACGGTTCGCTCAATATTCTGGTGGTCTGCCAGGATATCTCTGATCTCAAGCAGGCAGAGGTTGAGATTCAGAGGCTGAACGCCGAAATAGCGACGCGAGCTGCCGAGTTGGAGGTCAGCAACAAGGAACTGGAGACGTTCAATTTCACAGTTGCTCACGATCTGCGCCAACCGTTGAACGTTATCAGCCTGATCTGCCAGAAAATCATAATGCTGCATGGCACGGATCGCCCGGAGGAATCCAGAGCTGATCTCGAGAGTATCCGCCAGGTGACTTTGCGGATGGATAAACTCATTGGTGCTCTGCTCAATTTCTCACGCATTGGTTACGTCGAACCGCTCCGCGTCGAGACTGACCTTAGCAGGATGGCCCATGAGGCGATTGCGGAGATTACTCTGACTGAGCCCGAGCGGCAGGTAGACTTCCGGATCGCCGACGGCCTCAAGGCCTATGCTGATGCAAGTCTTCTGCGCTTGGTCCTGGATAATCTTCTCGGCAATGCCTGGAAGTACACCAGTGAGCAAGAGAAGGTCGTCATTGAGTTCGGTGTAGCCGATATCGACGGGGTGTCGGCTTATTTCGTCCGAGACAATGGAAGTGGTTTTGTAAAGGAGGGCGCGGACAGACTCTTTGTCCCTTTTCAGCGTCTCCCTGGCGCCGAGAAAGTCATAGGTTTCGGGATAGGTCTTGCCACGGTGGAGCGAATCATCCGTCGCCACGGAGGGCGGGTGTGGGCCGAAAGCGAGCTGGGCAAAGGGGCGACCGTTTACTTCACCATGTCAGCACAGGACGTTACCTTGTAGCCTCATCGAGGACATTGAGGTCAGCGGGACCGCGTCGCGATGAACCGCACCCGGTCACCATCCAGCCCTTATTCTTTCTTCCCCGTGCCTGCTTTCATCTGCGCCGGGGAGCCACGTTGTTGACGGCACTAGCCGCACCACCCTTCCTTGACTATCCCCCGTTTTGCAGTAATAGATATAAGGACGTACTAATCAAAGCAAGGGGGAGATGAACATGAAAAGAACAGTCGTGGCACTGTTCCTGGCGGTGGCCTTTGCTGCACCCGCGTTTTCCCAGATGGATGCGCCCGTGAAGGGGAGCGGGGCGGGGTGGGGACCGATGCCGGGGATGGGAGGAATGGACCGGATGGGGACCATGATGGGGATGTGTCTCACGAATGCGGACAAAATCGGGCTTTCCGATGAGCAGGTCGCCAAGCTGACCCCCATCCACCGGGAAATGCAGAAAAAGCAGGCCCAGTTCAAGGCGGACCTGAAGGTTGCCGAGATCGAACTGATGGAGATCATGGAGGTGAAGGATTTCGACCTGGAGAAGGCGAATGCCGCGGTGAAAAAGATTGCGGACATCAAGACGACCCACCACCTGGAGATGCTGAAATCCATGAAGGAAGCGCGGACCATCCTGACGGATGCGCAGTTCCAGAAGATGAAGAAGCTGATGCCCATGAAGGCGCAGAAAAAGCCGGCGAGGAAGATGAAGAGGCCGTGATGGCTGTTGGCTGATGCGGGTTTTGAGCCATGCTAAGTAATAAAAGCCCCATTTCGAATCTATCGAAACGGGGCTTTTATTTACTGCGTGTACTACATTTAAGGGACTACTTTGTCAGGCAGATGTCCACCCACTGATGTGTACCATCTTCAAGGTTAGCGAAGATGCGGTACTTGCCCGGATTTAAACCCTTTGTGCTCCAGTTGTAGTGGTACTGGCTACCGTCCCACTTATACTCTGTGCCTGTGTCGGCTGGAACCGACTGCAAATCCTCGGCCGTTGTTGCGATACCACATGAGCCGAGGTTACCGGTGCGGGTAAAGGTGGGGTTCCCCGTCTGCATCACGACAGCTCCCGCCGCATTCTTCAGGACAAACTTCGCAGGAATGGTCTGGCCAGCCTTGAAACTGCTCATGGTCAAGCCAATCTGGTGGGCGGTGTCGTTGATCGGTTGCAGGTAGCCCGGCCAGCTGAAGTAGATGTTGAACGTAGCAGATACAAAGGTGATGTTATAGTTGCTGTTGAGCGCCAGCGTTCCCTGTCTGATGGCATAACCACCGACGTTTTCCCCTGCATCACGCGACAAGGCACCGGTGAAGTTGTCGCCATTGACCAGCGATCCGGAGGTAATTTTGTAGGTGAGTACCGGATCGGTAGCGCCGAGGATCTTGAATATTTTGGAGTCGGCGGTTACGGTGACAGGTCGCGCAGCGATGGTAAATACAGCTGTGTTGTAAGTGATGTCGTAGTTGCCGAGTACACCAGCCGGGGCGAGGGTGGCGCTGATGCTGTATACCCCGGCGGACTCACCTGTGGTGCGGCTGTAAGTGGCGATGACATTGTCACCGGAGAGGAAACCGGTCAAAGTTCCGATTAAGGTCGGATCACTGTCGCCATATGTCTTTCTAGCGGCATCCGGCGTCACCGAGGCGGTTTTCTTGTTAATCGTAAATACAGCAGTGTTGTAGGTGATGTCGTAGTTAACCAGGACGCCAGCCGGGCTGAGAGTGGCGCTGATGGCGTATGTTCCGGCGGACTCCCCTGCGGTGCGGCTGTAGGCTGCGGTAACGCTGTCACTGGTCAGGAAGCCGGTCAGGGTACCGCTGAACGTCGGGTCGGAGGAGCCGTAAGTCTTGCTGGCAGCAGCCGGCGTCACCGAGGCGGTTTTCTTGTTGATCGTAAATGTAGCGGTGTTGTGGGAGATGTCGTAGTTAACCAGGACGCCAGCAGGGCTGAGAGTGGCGCTGATGGTGTATGTCCCAGCATACTCGCCTGAGGTACGGATATAGGCAGCGGTTACATTGTCGTCGGAGAGGAAACCGACCAAAGTTCCGGTAAAGGTCGGATCGGCATCACCATAGGTTTTACTTGCAGTATTCGGAGTTACCGAGGCAGCTTTCTTGTCGATCGTAAATACAGCGGTGTTGTAGGTGATGTCGTAGTTGCCGAGTACGCTGGCCGGGCTGAGAGTGGCGCTGATGGTATATGTCCCGGCTGACTCGCCTGAGGTACGGATATAGGCAGCGGTTACATTGTCGCCGGAGAGGAAACCGACCAAAGTTCCGGTTAAGGTCGGATCGGCATCACCATAGGTTTTACTTGCGGTATTCGGTGTTACCAAGGCAGCTTTTTTGTTGATGGTCAGGTTGGTACCGACAAAGGTCAATTCGTAGTTAGCGGAGAGTGCCAGGGTGCCCTGCTGAATGGCATAGTCGCCAACAGTTTCCCCTGCGATGCGGCTGAGTCCACCGGAGAAACTGTCGCCGTTGACCAGGCTACCATTGGTGATCTGGTAAGTTAAGATCGGATCGGAATCACCATAGCTCTTACTCTTTGCGTCGGCACTGACGGTGACAGGCCGTTTGTTGATGGTGAAAATGCCGTTGGTATAGGAAATATTGTAGTTCCCCAGCAAGCCAGTTCCATTATCGCTGGTTGTCGGTGTTATGGTGTAGGTACCAGCGTTCTCGCCGCCAGCGCGGCTTACGCTGAAGGTGATTTTGTCTGTTCCGAGGTCTCCTGCAAGAAAACCGCTGTTTGTAGTACCAAATGCCGGGTCAGTGTCGCCATAGGTCTTGCTTGCCGCGCTCGCTGTGACCGAAGCGTCTTTTTTAGTAATGGTGAGAACTGCGCCGGTAAAGGCGATGGTATAGTTGCTGGTAGCAGCCAAAGTCCCCTGAGTAATTGCATAGGGACCACCGGCAACGGCTTCGCCCGCTGACCGGGCCAAGGCGCCGGTCAGTACCGTTGCTACGGTATCAGTAAACTTGAAGCCTGCGGCCGTGTAAGTCAAAGATGGATCGGCATTCCCGTAAACCTTGGTTTTCGCATCGGCGTTTACGGCCAGAGGTGCCGGGTTGATGGTAAGGTTTGCGCTGGTAAAGGCAAGGATGTAGTTTTCACTGGTGACCAACGTACCTTTGTTTATGGCATAAGTACCGGCATCTTCACCAGCATCGCGGGTCAGGTAGCCTGCTAGGGAGTTTAACGCGTTATCGGACCACTTGTAACCGATAACATTATACGTAAGAGCCGGATCGGCATCGCCGTAGGTTTTTGTTTTCGCTTCTGCAGTGACCGTCAGGATCGCCGGATTAATGGTTAGATTGGCGCCGATAAAGGTCAGAGAGTAGTTGTCGCCCAGCGTCAGCGAGCCTTGGGTAATGGCGTATGTGCCGACTCTTTCGCCCGGATCACGGGAGAGGTTTCCAGTGAAGGCATCGCCGAAGACAAGGCTACCACTGGTGATATTGAAGGGTATCCAGGACCAGGGGTCTAAGTCCCCGTAGGTTTTGATCTTGGCCTCGGCGGTTACGGTTATTGGCCGCTTGTTGATGGTGAAGTCGGCACCAGCGTTGGTGACGATGTAGTTGTCAAGAACTCCGGCCGCCGCGTTCAGTGTGGCCGTAATGTGGTATGGGTAGACAACACCCCATTGAATATTTGTTGTCTCACCTGCGATCCGGCTATAGGTAGCAGCGACGTTGTCGGACGCCAGGAAGTTGCTGCCGCTTCCCGTTGTCAACGGGTTCGGGTCGGCGTCGCCGTAGATCTTGCTTGCGGCGTTTGTCGTCCAGGTTGCCGGCCGCTTGGCAATGGTGAAGCTGGCGGTGTTGTAGGTGATGTTATAGTTGCCGAGCACTTCAACCGGGCTGAGTGTGGCGCTGATAGTGTAGGGCCCGCCGGCGACGGTTTCACCGGCAATACGGCTGTAGGTGGCTGTAACAGAGTCGGCAGCCAGGAAGCCGGACAGGGTTCCGGTGAAGGCCGGGTCGAGGTTGCCATATGTCTTGTTTGCTGTATTCGGTGTTACCGAGGCGGTCTTCTTAAGAACATTGATAGTCACATCCTTGGATGCTGTGTTGTAGTTTCCCGTGTCAGTTGGGCTGAAGCTTACGTGAAGGGTCTGGCTGTTCCCCGAAATCAGCACTGTGCTTGCAGCAGGCGTGTAAGTGAACGTGCCGGGGACGTTGGCTGTGGCATTGAGTTGAGTATCGCCGAGTGCGGTTCCGTAAACGATATCCGCTGGATTGTTCCAGGTAATGGTCGGTGTTGCCTTGTTAACAATAAGAAATGCTGCATTTGATGCGAGCGACCCGCAGGAGTTGCTGACTACAACGTCATAGCTACCCGTGTCAGCTACCACGACGGACGAAATCGTATAGCTGCTACTGGTTGCGCCGGATATGTTCTCGCCACCTTTCCGCCACTGGTAACTTAACGGCGCTGTTCCGCTGGCAGTAACCGAAAAGGTCACCGATTCACCGACTGTCTTTGTCTGGTTTGCAGGATTTGCTGTAATTGAAGGAACGGTGCAGGCGGAGAAGTTAGCAGAGATAGATTTCTCTGCCGACATCGTCACAGAACATGTGCCGGTTCCGGTGCAATCCCCACCCCATCCGGTAAAGACATAGCCAGAATCAGGCGTAGCTGTGAGCGTCACACTTAAGGCTGGCGTTGTGATCGTGTAATTCTCAAAGCAATTGGCGGCGGGTGACTCGCTTCTGCAGTTATCGATACCAGCGGGACTTGAGTCAACTTTACCGTTCCCAGTTATTATTACAGAAAGTTTTCCGTTTGCTGCCGCCATATACGGCCCCACATACGGTCCCCCGCCGCCGGGTGCGCCGGCCGGCTGGACCGGGTCGATGCCGGTATCGGCCAGGGCGCTGGCCATGTTGAGCCGGCCGTTGCCGAACATGGCAGGATTATTCGGGTCCCCAGGGGTGCCGATGGCGTCGGCCGACCGGGCGAGGCGGCCGACGATGATGCCGTTGGTGAGGGTGGAATCAACCGCCTTCATGAATGCCGCTGCCCCTGCCACGAAGGCGGAGGAGGCGGATGTGCCGGTGATGTAGCTGTAACCGCCATTCGGGCCGGTGGTGTAGATGTCTGTGCCGGGGGCGGCGAGGAAAGTATCCTGCCCGTAGTTGCTTATCGCGGCGAGCAGATCGTTCGAGTCGGTAGCGGAGACGCCGATGACCCCGCGGTCGCCGGCGGGGAAGGTGGGGGTTGAGACACCGTCGTTGCCGGTGGCGGCTACGAGCACCGCACCTTTCGTCCAGGCGTAGTCGATGGCGTCCTGGAGATTCTGGCTGAAGTCGGGGTTGCTGAATCCCATGAGGATGACGTCTGCGCCATGATCGACCGCCCAGACGATACCGGCGATGATGTCGCTGTCCTGGCCGATTCCAGCCGTATTGAGCACGCTGACCGGCATGATCTGCACGCTGCCGAAGGCGACCCCGGCGATACCGGTCCCGTTATCGGTGGCGGCCGCGACGATGCCGGCCAACCAGGTGCCGTGCCCGCTCGGGTCACTCAGTCCGTTGCTGCCGTCCAGGATGGAGGTGCCGGAGATGACCTTGCCTGCCAGGTCGGGGTGGGTGGCGTCGATGCCGGTGTCGAGGAGGGCGAGGGTTGCCGTGCCGGTCGGGGTGACGGTGCCGAAGACCGACTCCCAGCCAATCTTGGAGAGGGCCCACTGGACCCCGTAGTTGGCGTCAGTGGGGATTGCTTCTGCCTTCCGGCTCTTGTTCACTTCGACGCTGACGACCTGGGCATCTGCCTGGTAGTTCTGTTGCACCAAGGGCTGGTCGGCTGTCGGTACCGTGACGACGTGCAACCGCAGCGCCGGGACCGATGAGGTCTCGACACCGCCGTTCCGGGCGATGACGGCCGCCTGGTCAGCCGGGGTGAGGCCGTCGACGAGCTTGACGACCAGTGACACCGTGTCGGCTGCCGTGGCGTTCGTGGCGGTATATAACAACCCGCC
Source organism: Geomobilimonas luticola (assembly GCF_018476905.1). Classification (GTDB taxonomy): domain Bacteria; phylum Desulfobacterota; class Desulfuromonadia; order Geobacterales; family Geobacteraceae; genus Geomobilimonas; species Geomobilimonas luticola. The sequence continues at coordinate 366,984 of NZ_JAHCVK010000001.1, read as the reverse complement.
GATGATGGTCAGGATGACCAGAAGAATCGCGAAGGACGAGCGTGTCCTTCCCGTCGGGACGTTATGTGTACCGATGCCCAAACCTTTCATGTTGCCCCCCTTACATTCCATGGGAAATGAACCGTTAACCCGTACCCACCAATTTATGCCAAAAACGTCACCCCTGCCCTGAAACCGTCATCGGTGACCTTTGACCAGACAACCGAAGCGTACACGGGTAGGCGCACATTCGTTACGCCTACCGGAACCAGCAGTTTCACCACATCCCCCCGTTTCAAGGGGTACTTCGTGGCCAGGCCGCCCCCGTCGGCACTCAGATCGATCGCCCGCCCCGTGTCGTGGACGTGCTCGGCCCCCTGCTCCCATATCTCCAGGCCAACCGGCTGATGAAAGGGGGTGCGGCTGTTGTGTCTCTTGTTGTCGGGTGTCTCCATGGTTCGCTCCATCGTATGCTCGCAATAATAGAAATTTATTAAAACAAATCAATCCCCCGAAAGAGGGATTTTGTTTGATTTTTTTTATTTTATGGCTATAAATTCAGAACATGGAAGGATTCCTTGAAATCATAAGCAAGCGTTCGATGCCGGGGGTATTGATCTTCGACCTTGACGAGCGACTGCTCTTCGCCAACGGTGAGGCACTGGAGTTGGTTCCCGGTCTGGCCGGCGAACCGATCGAACGGCTTTCCGTCTGGGAGGGAATCCGCAGGCTGCTGGCGTTTCTGAAAGAGCATCCTGCCGAACCTGCAAGCCGGCGAAATATTTCTCCGTTGCGGGTTATGGAGACCGGCGACGGTTCCGTCTGTTCCCTGCGGGCATCCTATCTTGGAGCGGCGGGGAGAAGCGAGAAACCGACCCATGTAATGGTGCTGGTGGAAAGGGTTGTGGAAAAGCATGGAGTGGATCTGGAGCGGGCGGGAAGGCAGTTCGGCCTGTCGCAAAGGGAGCAGCAGGTGTTGCAGCTGATCTGTCAGGGGTTCATGAACAGGGATATCGGGGAGCGTCTCTTCATAAGCGAGCACACGGTCAAGGACCACGTGAAGAACATCATGAAGAAGATGGGGGTCGGAACGAGGAGCGAGATCATGGCCGTCCTGCAGTGAAAGCAGGAGGAGGTGTGTCAGGGGTTGATGTGAGGGGACGGCTTGCCAAGGGAGGTCGTCCCTTTCCTATTCAGTCTTCCCCCAGGGTAAAGAAGAACGTTGCCCCCTTGTCCACTTCCGCCTCCGCCCATATCTCTCCGCCGTGGCGATGGATGATCCGCTGGGCGGTGGCGAGGCCGATGCCGGTCCCCTGGAAATCTTCCTCCTTGTGAAGCCGGTGGAACGGGGTGAAAATCTGCTCGGCGAGCTTCTTGTCGAATCCGACCCCGTTGTCCCGGATGGAATAGACCTTCTTGCCGTCGCGTTCGGTGACGTCGAAGCGTATGATGGTCGATTCCCGTTTGGCGGTGTATTTCCAGGCGTTGCCGAGCAGGTTTGCCATGACGATACGGAGCAGGGTGGGGTCGCCCTGGACGTAGGCGCGTCGTGAGGTGATGAACTGCACCCGCCGCTGGGGGGCCGTCAGCTGCAGTTCGGTTATGACATTGGCGGCGACCGCATTGAGGTCGACCCGCACCTTTGTCAAAGGCTGGCGCGACACGGCGGAGAACTTGAGGAGGGAGTCGATCATGCTGTCCATCCGCTCGGTGGCGCCATGGATCTCCTTGAGGAAGTCGCGGGCCTGTCCGTCGAGCCGGTCCCCGTACATTTCCTGCATGAGCTGGGTGTAGCCGCAGATGTTGGTCAAGGGGGTACGCAGGTCGTGGGAAATCGTGTGGCTGAAGGCGTCAAGCTCCCGGTTGGAACTTTCCAGTTCAGCAGCGCGGGCCGCTAGGGCGGTGTTGAGGTATTCGATCTGTTGCAGGGTCTTTTTCCGTTCGGTGACGTCGTTCAGAATCACCAGATTCTTTCCGTCGATGATGGCCGTGATGAATTCGGTGATACATTCCCTGCCGTCTTTGCAGGTTACCCGGTATTCACGGCGCCCGATAGGCTTCTCGTTCTGGCGCGGCCTTTCCACGTCGGCGTTCCATGCTTCCACCACCTCCCGGCGGTAGAATTCGTCGGGGTAGGCCCGCCGAAACCAGGTTGCCAGGTCCGGTATGTCGGCGAGGGTATAACCGAAAACCTCGACGAACCGGTCGTTCAGAAGCTCCAGTTCCCCTTTGTAGTTGCTGATCGCAATGGCGATGGGGGAGTGCTCCAGGAGCTGGCGGAATTTTTCCTCGCTCCGCCGGAGCTCTTCCTCATGCCGTTTGTTCTGGGAGATGTCGATGAATATGGTTGCGAACTGCCCGGGGGCAGGGGAGAAGACGGAGATGCGGAAGTGCTTGTCCATGGGGGGGAAATAGGTTTCGAAGTCGCGGTAGCCGCCATTGAGAGCGATGGGGGCGAAGATATCAAGATAGGGGGCTTTGGGCGTTCCGTAGAGTTCGGTTGACAGTTTCCCCAGCGCCTGCTCCCGCGTCAGACCGGTGTGATTCTCGTAGGCGGGGTTGATGTCGATTATCCGGTAGTCCACGGCGTTGCCGGCGTCGTCGAGTACGAGTTCATGGATGGCCACCCCTTCGGCCATCGCTTCCACCAGGGTGCGATATCTCCGTTCCCTCTCGGCAATGGCTGCTTCTGCCTTATGGCGCTCGGTAACCTCGACGAACGAAGCCATCATGCAGAGGGGAGAACCATCGTCGTCCGCTATGATGGCTGCCGAAAGTTCCACGTTGAACAGTGTGCCGTCGCTGCGAACGGCCACCATTTCCCCGCTCCAGCAGCCATCGTGGCGCAGGGCGTCCTTCACTTCCCGGATCTTTTCCGGCGTATGCCAGAAGGAGGCGGCGGAGCGGCCGAGAACGTCTCCCTCTTCGGCATACCCCCACATCTTGAGAAACGAGGGATTGACGTAGGTGAGCGTCCCGTTGGTGTCGGAAAAGGCAACGGCGTTGATGGACGCAGCGATGGCGGCGTCCCGGATGCGGAGGGCGATTTCCGCTTGTTTCAGGTCGTTTGCACTGACTTCCGTTCCCGCTCCGCGGTGTTTTCCGGTTTTCGTGCCCATACGTCCTCTCCCGGCAACGGGCATGCCATTCTTAAGGCAGAAACATGAAAGAAATAGTATTATAGCCAAAATATGGGGAAAAGCGACTGTTTTGTTGGGTACTATCCATCAAGACAGCGGTTGCGCCCGCCTCCACACCGACTCCCTGTGCGGTGCAGAGCGCTTCCCCTTGCCGGGACCGCCACTCCTATGGTACTCTTTCAGCATCAGCTACTTACACAGGGGGTAGACCCATGAAACGTCTCGTATCCATGATGCTCTGTCTGACGCTGGTTTCCAGCTGTGCCACGTACAAGACCCAGTATGTGTCCTTCAAGCCGCCCGAAGCCTATCCCAACTTCCAGGTGGTGGCCGGGGCGCCCATGGCTGCGGAAGCCTACGCAGACCAGGCCCAGGCCACGGACGCCTTCGGTTTCGATATCCGGGGAGCGGGGCTCCTCCCGGTCCAGCTGGTTATCGACAACAAGAGCGGCCAGACCATGGAGATCGTTTCGGGGCAGACCTTCCTCGTCGATGACGACAACCGTTACTGGAATGTGATGGCGAACCGGGCTGCGGTGGAACGCGTGGAGCAGTACACCGCGTCGGGGGCCATGGCGGCAGGGGCAGGTAAAACCGCCGTGGTCGGTGCGATTGCCGGCACCATCCTGGGGGCGGCAATCGGCATTGTTTCCGGCAGGAACGTGGGATCGGCCATCGGGAAGGGGGCCGCCCTCGGTGCTGCGGGGGGCGCGGTAATCGGCGGGGCCCAGGGGGGATCGGACCGGGAGCGGGAATACCGGATCGCCGACGACATCCGGGAGAAAGGGCTGGAAGGGAAGGTCATTCCCCATGCCTATCTGGCCAACGGCTTCATTTTCTTCCCCGGAGAGGCCCGGTCCGCCAAGGAACTGCGGATGCAGGTACGGGAGAAGGAGAGCGGCGATACCTATTTGGTCACGTTCAAGCTGAAATAATTGCAGTAAGCGCCGGGTTGAACACAAAGGGGGCCGCCAATGGCCCCCTTTTTTTCGTCAGAAAACGACCTGATGCAGATCCCGGCGGCGGTAGCGCCATGCGAAGGCGCCGGCGCGGAAGAACCAGTCCAGGAGGAATACCCCCCAGACGGCGGCAAGGGGGAGGTGAAGGAGTTCGGCGGCTACGTAGGAGAGAAACACGCGGATTCCCCACATGGCGGTCAGAGTGACGAGAAAGACGTAGTGGGTGTCGCCGGTCCCCCGCAGGCTGCCGGCGTAGACGAAGGAGAGGGCGAGGGGGACCTGGGCGAAGGCGACCAGCCGGAGGAAGATGCACCCCTTGTCGATCACCTCCGGGTCGTTGGTGAAGAAGCCGATGAGATGGTGGGGAAGAAAGAGGAAAACAAGCGCCATTGCCGCCATGACGAGGACGGCCAGGCGAAGCGCCTCCCGGTGGCTCAGGCGGGCGCGCCTGATCTTGCGGGCGCCGAGGGCCTGCCCCATGAGGGTGGCGGCGGCGATGCCCATCCCCGCCCCCGGCATGAACGACAGGGACTCGATGGAGAGGCCGATCTGGTGGGCGGCGTAGGCGGCCGTGCCGTAGCTGATGATGAACTTGGAGTAGAAGAGCTGGCCCGACTGCTGGGCCACCCGCTCCAGGGCGACCGGGTAGCCGACCTGCCAGATGCGGCGGAACTGCTCCCGGTCCAGGGGGCCGATTTTGATGTATCTCTTGCGGAGTGCCTGCACCAGCAGGTAGAGGCAGCCGAAGAACTCCGAGGCATTGATGGCATAGGCGGCACCGGTGACGCCGAGGGCCGGAAGGCCGAACTTGCCGTAGATGAGGGGATAGGCGAGCACCACGTGGAGAATGTTGACCAGTATTATCCCTTCCATGGGGGTGCGGGTGTTGCCGATGCCGTGCATGATGGCCGACAGGACGTTGAGGCCGGTGGTGAAGACGAGGTAGAGGAAGACCAGCCGGATGTACCCCGTGGCGAGGTGGAGGACGTCGTCCCGGGCCCCGAGGAAGCGGGCCAGATCGTCCCCCAGCAGGCAGCCGAGGAGTGAGGCGATGACGGTCATGGCGAGGCAGGCGAGGCAGGCGGAAAAGGCGGCACGGCGGGCCGCCTGGTGGTGACCTCCTCCCCAGAGATGGGCAATGACTACGGTGGTGCCGGTCGCCAGCCCCCAGAAAACGGTCATGACCACGAAGATGAGGAGCTGGCCGAGGCCGGTGGCGGCAATGGCCGCAGCCCCCAGACCCCCCACCAGGAAGATGTCGACGATGGAGACGAGCCGCTGGAAGAGGGACGACAGGAGGACCGGCAGGGAGAGGTTGAATACCCTGCGGCGAATGGAAACCCTTCTGCCGGAATTGTCGCCGGCCAGGTTGGAAATGAGGCTGCGTCTGGACATGTTCCTGTTTCTGACGGTGTCGGGGAAGGGCACGACGGCGCGTGCCCTGAATGTGAGGGAATTACAGTTCGAGGTCGTCCGAGAGGCTCAACACGAAGTTCTTCGCCCGTCCGGAGGGGGCGATCATGCCGTAGGCCAGGGCTTCCTTCAGTTCAGCTTCTGTTGCACCGGCTTCCTTCGCGGCCGCGAAGTGTTTCTTCAGTCAGGTGGGGCACCCGACGGCGACGGCGCAGCCTACCCGGATCAGTTCGCGGGTCCTGGCATCGAGCACTTCCTCATACTCGAAATCGAGGATCTTTTTCCGGATGCGCATGTTTCACCTCCTGTTGGATAATGCTATGTCACCAAACGGTGCCGTTGTCAACCCCGGTGCGGAAGGGGAATTTCGCCGTTTCATGGAAAGAATCATGGGTGTTGATTGCCGTTATTGCCCTGTACTATCTAACCTAGCATATTTATTGCATAAATAAAACCCATTTACCGTCAAGGGAAGAGTTTCGCAACGTGGAGAGCAGTCATGACAGCAGAACGAATCGAAGGCATGGAGTGGTTCAAGTCCCTCATTAAGCGCTTTGGCGTCTACCGGGGGGACCCGACTACCCAGGAACTGGAGATGCTGGCGGAGACCCAGGTGCGGATGCAGCTGGTGGTCAAAACGCGGTGGATGCTCCTGATCCTGCTGACATGTTACGGCATGTATGCCGGCGGGTTCATGTATTTCAGCGGCAACGTCACCGACCTGCAACTTTCCCAGATACTGGTGCTGGGGGGGGCGATGGCGGCAGTGGTTGCGTACAACCTGTTTTACCACCGTTATTTCCGGGAGTTGAGCCATTTCGTCTTCATCAACCACCTCCAGATCCTTCTGGACATCCTGTTCGTCACCATCCTTATCCACTACAGCGGCGGCGCCCTCAGCTGGTTCTGGACTGTCTATCTCATCCTCACCCTGGAGGCGTCGTTTCTCCTGGAACGGCGCGGAGATGCCTGGTTCATCGGTGCCGTCGGCGGCCTTACCTACGGGGCGCTCCTGACGGCCGAATTCTACAGTGTCATTCCCCCCCTCAGGATGCCGCTCATCGATCCCGCCCTGCAGCACAATTTTGTCTACGTGATGCTCCTCTGGTTCTGGGTCTCCCTCATGAACGGCACCGTGGCGATCATCTCGGCCTATCTCATGGCGATTATCCGGAAGCGGGAGAACGATCTGAAGCTGATGGTGATAAAAGACCAGATGACCAGGCTCTACAACCGGGCCTACTTCTTCAAGACCCTCAACAGCGAGATCCAGCGTTCGCTCCGCTACGACCACGTTTTTTCCGTGATCCTCCTCGACCTTGACAACTTCAAGAAGTTCAACGATACCTATGGCCACCTGGAAGGGGACCGGCTCCTGAAAGGGGTTGCCCAAGTGTTCAGGGACAACATCCGGAGGAGTGAAACCGAACCCCCTTATGACGTGGATGTCCCATGCCGCTACGGCGGCGAGGAATTTGCCATCATCCTGCCGGAGACTCCGCTCCAGGGAGGAACGGAGGGGGAGCGCTCATCCAGCATCAATGCCATGGCTTTCGCGGAGCGGATCAGGCGAGACGTTGAGCGGCTTGACATCGACGGCCGCACGGCTACGGTCAGCATCGGCGTGGCGGCCTTCCCCCAGCACGGGACCACTCCGGACGACCTTGTCAAGGCGGCGGACGATGCCCTCTACCGGGCCAAACATGGCGGGAAGAACCGGGTGGAACTGGCGGCGGAGTAACAGGGGAGAATGAAAGAGGTCGTACGAAAAAAAGGCAACCGGAAGCGGTTGCCTTTTCTGTGCTTGGGTAAGAGATAGTTCAACGGTAGTTGCTAAAAGGGAATATCGTCATCCGGGTTGAACGCCGGCTCGTCGTAACTCGGGGCGCTGTTGTGCTCCTGGGAATCGGGCCGGCCGCCCCCCTGTCGGCCGCCGCCTTCCCCCTTGCCGGAGAGCATCTGCATCTTTTCCCCGACGATTTCGGTGGTGTAGCGGTCCTTGCCATCCCGATCCTGCCATTTCCGGGTCTGGAGACGCCCCTCGATGTAAACGGTCTTCCCCTTGGAGAGGTATTCGCCGGCGATCTCTGCCAGCCGTGCCCAGAGGGTGACGTTGTGCCATTCGGTCTTTTCTTCCCACTCCCCGGACTTGCTCTTGAACTTTTCGCTGGTTGCCACGGAGAAGCTCGCAACCGCAGTGCCGGATGCCGTGTAGCGGACTTCCGGGTCCTTCCCCAGGTTTCCAATCAACATCACCTTATTGAGGCTCGCCATACGCTGCTCCTTGCCACCGTGATTGAATATGCTTCGAATGAGGCAGTCTATATAATTAGCTGTCGGCTGGCAAGAGCTATTTGATGTGCGCCCGCCACAACAAATACGAAGGGGAAGGGGGGGTGACGCCGCGTCTGGTGCATATTTGGTTTGACTCCGGCGGGGAAAAAAAGTAAGTTTGACAGGTTAAGCGCCGGAGTAGCCCCTATGCTGAGAGCATACCTGTTTCTGCTGATCTTTGTCCCGCTGACGTTCGCCTTTGCGTTCAGCGCGATCATCGCCACTCTGTTCGATCCCACCGGACGGTTGTACCATGGCCATGCCCGGCTTTGGAGCCTCATAAGCCTCCGGATGGCGGGCGTACGGCTGACGGTAATCGGCCAGGAGCTGGTTCCAGGCGACCAGCCGGTCATCTACATGAGTAACCACCAGGGTAATTTCGATATCCATGCCCTGTTCAGGGCCATTCCCTACCGCTTCTCCTGGATAGCCAAAGAGGAGCTGTTCTCCATTCCGATCTTTGGCCACTCCATGCGGCGGGCAGGTTACGTCCCCCTGGACCGGAGCGATGGGCGACAGGCCCTGAAAAGCATGGAGCGGGCTGCCACCCTGATCCGGGCGGGACAAAGCGTCGTGATTTTTCCCGAGGGGACGCGGACCCCGGACGGCAATCTCCTTCCCTTCAAGAAGGGGGGATTTCTTCTGGCCGGCAAGGCCGGGGTTCCCGTGGTGCCGGTGACCATCAACGGCAGCCGGGAGGTTAACCCGTCAAAACGGATCGAGCTCTACCCCGGCACCATCTCCGTCCGCTTCGGGGCGCCCATTCCGGTGACCGACGGGAGCGGCAAGGGGCGCGAAGAGCTGCTGGAGCGGGTCAGGACGGCCATTGCCGCCGGCCTGGAGAATTGACATGTTGATGCTGCATAGTGCACTTATTGTCGTGGGGCTGATTGCCATGGGGTGGGGTTTCCCCGCTGCCCACCGGCTTAAGAGACCTTTCGATATCGTAGCGGCGCTGGTGGTGCTGGCAGGGCTCTGCAGTGCCCTGCTCGGAGCACTCCTCGTAACCGTTCCCGGATTCTTCCAGGGGTAGGAGCGTATGGACAAGGCCAAAACCATTGCCGTGAACGTTGTCGTCACGGCGATCATCGCCATAATTCTCATCTGGGGGAACTCCTGGTATCGGCAGTGGAGCCAGTTCAACCGGGGTGAGGCTGCCCTGGCGAAGGGTGATTTCGTTGCCGCCATAGCCGGATACGAGGCAGCAATCCACATGTACACCCCCGGCAGTCCCCTGGTGGAGCGCACCGCCGAAAAACTCTGGGGGATCGCCGAGGAGCGGGAGGAAAATGGGGACCGACAACTTGCCCTGGTCGCCTACCGTGCCCTGCGCAGCTCGTTTTATTCGACCTGGGGACTGACCAGGCCGGGGACGTGGTGGATTGCCCGGTGTGACGCAAAAATCGCCCAGCTGGTGAAACTGCAGGGGGAGGCGGGGGCGCAGAAGTCCTGACATCCCTCCAAGGATACAGAACACATTTTGTTCAAGGCTCTCATGGAAATGACCTACAGTGACAACCCTGGCCTGCGCATCATCCCCCTCGGCGGGTTGGGGGAGATCGGGCTCAACATGGCGGTGTTCGAGTACGGCGACGACATCATCGTGGTCGACTGCGGGCTCATGTTTCCCGAGCCCCACATGCTCGGCATCGACCTGGTTATCCCCGACATCGCCTACCTGCGGGAGCGGGCCGACCGGGTGCGGGGGATATTCCTCACCCACGGCCACGAGGACCACATCGGTGCGCTTCCCTTCGTTCTCCAGGAACTGAACCCCCCTATCTACGGTACCGCCCTGACCCTCGGCTTCGTCAAGGAAAAGCTCAAGGAGTTCGATCTCGATGAGCGTGTGGACCTGCGGGTGGTGAAGCCCCGGCAACGGGTCGACGTCGGCCTCTTCGAGATCGAGTTCATCCGGGTAGCCCACTCCATCGTGGATGGCTGCGCCCTGGCGATCCGCACTCCCGAAGGGGTGGTGATCCACACCGGCGACTTCAAGCTCGACCAGACACCGGTGGACGGGGAGCTGACCGACCTGGTGACCCTGGCCCGCTACGGCGAGGAGGGGGTACTGGCGCTCATGGCCGATTCCACCAACGTGGAACGGGAAGGCTATACCCTGTCGGAGGCCCTGGTGGGAGAGGCCTTCGACGATATTTTCCCCAAATGTTCGGGGCGGATTATCGTGGCGGCTTTTTCCAGCAATATCCACCGGGTCAGGCAGGTGATGGTTTCGGCCGCACGATCGGGACGCAAGGTGCTCCTGAACGGCCGTTCCATGATTGCCAATGTCCAGATAGCCCGGGAACTCGGGTACCTGAGCGTTCCCGACGATCTTCTCATGGACCTGAAGGACCTCCCCCGCCTCCCCAAGGAACAGGTCTGCATGATCACCACCGGCTCCCAGGGGGAGCCCATGAGCGCCCTTACCCGGATTGCCATGGACGACCACAAGCAGATCAAGCTGGAGGAGGGGGACACGGTGATTCTCTCTTCCCGCTTTATCCCGGGTAACGAGAAGACCATCTCCGATCTGATCAACCACCTTTACCGGCGCGGTGCCGAGGTCTACCACGAGAAGGTCTCGGAGGTACATGTCTCCGGCCATGCCAGCCAGGAAGAGCTGAAGCTGATGCAGAACATCGTCCGTCCCCGCTACTTCATCCCGGTGCACGGCGAGTACCGCCACCTGGTGAAGCACTCACAGCTGGCCCAGAAGGTGGGGGTTCCCCGGGAACGGTGCATCCTCGCGGTGAACGGCGACGTCGTCACCTTTGCCGACGGAAAGGGCGCCATCACCGACCGGGTGGAGACGGGGCGCGTCTTCGTGGATGGGAAAGGGATCGGCGACGTGGGGGACGTGGTGCTCAAGGATCGGCGCCACCTCTCCCAGGACGGCATGGTGGTGGTCATCATCGGCATCAACCAGGGGAGTGGCGACATCATCTACGGGCCGGACATCGTCTCCCGCGGCTTCGTGTTCGAGGACGAGAGCCAGGAGTACCTGGACGAGGCGCGGAAGGTGGTGGAGGACACCCTTGCCCTCCACAACGTGGAGGTCATGGCCGACTGGGGCGAGGTGCGCCAGGAGGTGCGGCGGGTGCTCCGGCGCTTTTTCAACAAGACCATCGAGCGGCGACCGGTGATACTCCCTTTGATACTGGAGATGTAGGGGCGAATCTTGTGTTTGCCCTGACCCTGCAATGGGCGATCACGAGGATCGCCCCTACGAAAGCGACACGATGGGAATGGACGAAAAAGCCGACAAAAAGGACAAACTGAAGAAAGAGATTCAGGGGATGGCGCTTGGTGCGGCGGGGCTGTTCGTGCTCATCTCCCTCCTTTCCTACCGGACCGACGACCTTTCCTTCAACAGCTTCTCCTCCGAGGCCCGAGTCCGCAACTTCGGCGGCCGGCTCGGGGCGGAGATGGCCGACCTGCTCCTCCAGACCACCGGACTGGCCGGCTACCTGGTCCCCGGCGCGCTCCTCTTCCTCGCCTACCTCTTTCTCCGCTTCAAGGAGGTGAAGTGGCGTGGCTACAAGTGGTTCGCCTACGCAGGGCTCCTTGTCTCCCTTTCGTCTCTCTTCGCGTTCAACCTGGAATTTACCACCCTCTTCGGGCAGCGGGTCCCTACCGGGGGGGCCGTGGGATACCAGACCGTTTCGCTCCTCAAGAGCTTCCTCGGCGCGCCGGGGGCGCTGCTGCTGCTGCTCCCCATGCTGGCCGCGTCGATCATGATCCTCTCCCGCTTCTCCTTTGTCCTGTTCGCCGATTGGTGGCTCGGGGCGCTGGGAGCCAGGTGGGCACGCTTCTGGGAGCGAAGGGCGCTCAACCGGGAGCTGATGGAGAAAGAGCCGAAACCGGCCGAGGCGGGTGCTCCGGTGATAAAGCCGCTCCCCGTGCATGTGCCGGCGCCTCCGCCGCTCCTGAAAAAGGAGAAGAAGAAGGACGAGGAGAAAGTGAAGCCGGTCCAGGAGGCCTTCGAATTCGTCAAGAGCGACGGCGCCTACCAGACTCCTCCCCTGTCGCTCCTGGATACGCCGCCGGCGACAGAAAAGCGGGTCGACAGGGAAGCCCTCACCATGAACGCTCGGCTCCTGGAGAAGAAGCTCAAGGACTTCGGCGTGGACGGCGAGGTGGTGGAGATCTGTCCCGGTCCGGTCGTCACCATGTACGAATTCGCCCCCGGTCCGGGGGTTAAGGTGAGCCGTATCGCCGGACTGGCCGACGACCTTTCCATGGCGCTCCAGGCCCTTTCCATCCGGATCATCGCCCCCATCCCCGGCAAGGGGGTGGTGGGGATCGAGCTTCCCAATCGGGACCGGGAAATGGTCTTTCTGAAGGAGATATTTGCCAGCGAGGAATTCCATCGCGGCAAGCTCAAACTTCCCATGGCCCTCGGCAAGGATGTGGCCGGTGCGCCGCTGGTGACCGACCTGGCCCGCATGCCCCATCTGTTGGTGGCGGGCGCCACCGGCTCCGGCAAATCGGTCTCCATCAACACCATGATCCTCTCCCTCCTCTACACCGCCACCCCCCGGGACGTGCGGATCATCATGGTCGATCCCAAGATGCTGGAACTCTCGATCTATGAGGGAATCCCCCACCTGCTCCTCCCCGTGGTCACCAACCCGAAGAAGGCGGCCCTGGCCCTGCGCTGGGCGGTTGAAGAGATGGGGCGTCGTTACCGGCTCATGGCCGACAAGAGCGTGCGCAACATCGACTCCTACAACAAGGCACTGGAGCGGGAGGAGAAGGAACTGGCGGACAACAAAGCCAGGGAAACGGTGGTGGTCGACGAGGTGGAGGAGGGTGCCGACAGCGATGAGGCGGCCATCCAGGCGTTCCTCGACCGGGACGAGGAACTGGAGCATGGCCATCTCCCCTACATCGTGGTGATCGTGGACGAACTGGCCGACCTGATGATGGTGGCGGGGCGGGAGCTGGAGGAATCCATCGCCCGGCTTGCCCAGATGGCCCGTGCCGCCGGCATCCACCTGATTCTTGCCACCCAGCGGCCGTCGGTGGATGTCATTACCGGCCTCATCAAGGCGAACTTCCCGGCCCGCATCTCCTTCCAGGTCTCCAGCAAGACCGATTCCCGGACCATCCTCGACTGCAACGGCGCGGAAGCACTCCTGGGGGCGGGGGACATGCTCTTCCTCCCTCCCGGCACCGCCAAGCTCATGCGCTCCCACGGCGCCTTCGTCTCCGACGCCGAGGTGCAGCGGGTGGTGGAGTTCCTGAAAAAGCAAGGGAAGCCGGTCTACGACAAGTCGATCCTGGAGATGAAGGCGGGGAGCGAGGGGGGAGGCGATGCCGAAGAGGAGCTTGACGAGCGGTACGACGATGCGGTGGCCCTGGTGGCAGAGACCCGTCAGGCATCCATTTCCATGATCCAGCGGCGACTCCGGATCGGCTACAACCGGGCGGCACGCATCATCGAGAAGATGGAGCAGGAAGGGATCGTCGGCCCGAGCGACGGGACGAGCAAGCCGCGGGAAGTGTTCATCAACAAGCTGTAGTCTTTCACTTATTCAACGCAGACGGACGCAGAGCAAATCGGATTAACGCAGAACACGTAATATAGGCAGAGCTTTTGAAAGAAGGCTCAAGTAACAAGATTTTATATCCATAGAAATCTGCGTCTTTCAGCGTTGAATTCGCTGTTAGCCTGTTCACCTACGGGAGGCCCCATGAGCGAATGCCGCAAAGACAACCTGGCCCATTTTGCCGTTACCATCATCAGCAAGGACCGCCCCGGCATCGTGGCCGACACCACCGAAGTCCTGTTCCGCCTCGGCTGCAATATCGAGGACTCCAGCTGCACCATGCTGGGGGGGGATTTCGCCATGATCCTCATCGTCTCCCACGAAAAGCCCTTCACCAAGGCCCGGCTGGTCGATGAGTTCAGGCTGCTCCAGGAGCGGACCGGCCTGCACATCCACGTCCGCACCCTCCATGATGACGAGATCTGCCCGGTGAAGGAGGAAGGGGAGCTCTGCCTCATCTCGGTCTACGGCTCGGACCAGCCGGGGATCGTCTACCGGGTCACCCGTGCCCTGGCGGACCGCCGGGTGAATATCACCGACCTGAATACGCGTCTGATCGGGACCGTGGAGGAGCCGGTCTATGTCCTGATGCTGGAGGCGATCCTGCCGGACGGCATGACCGTGGAGGACGCCGAGCGCCTTCTGGACAATCTGAAAAAGGAGCTGAACGTGGAGATAGGGGTACGCACCATAACCCCTGTCTCTTTCTGATACGATGCCTGCCCAGAAGATTCTCATCTATCCCCACCCCGTACTGAAGAAGATGTGCCGGCCGGTGCCGGCCATCGACGACGAGATCGCGTCCCTGGTCGCGGACCTGCTCGACACCATGCGGGAGGGGCCCGGGTCGGTCGGGGTTGCCGCTCCCCAGATCGGCGTTTCGCTCCGGGTCTGCGTGGTGGATGTCTCTGCCAGTCGCCTGGGGAAGGAGAACAACCACGGCCAGCTCGTCATGATCAATCCCGAGATCGTCGCCCGGCAAGGGACAGCGGTGATGCGGGAAGGGTGCATGAGCGTTCCCGACTATACGGGGGAGGTGGAAAGGGCCACCGAGATAACGGTCCGCTTCCTCGATGGCGCCGGCCACCCTGGTGAGATCGAGGCGAGCGGCTTCGAGGCGGTGGCGATCCAGCACGAGATGGACCACCTGGATGGTGTCCTCTTTCTCGACCGGATCGTGTCGCTGAAGACGGGGCTGTTCCGGAGGAAGAACTACAAGTGACGGGGAAGTGCTGCGGAGAGCTGGAATAACCGGAGAGCGCGAGGGGAATCTCGTCCGTTGCGGTCGAGCCTTCGCTGCGGACCTTGACCGGCGTCGTTTCTGACAGGCATGTGATGTGGATTTTCGTTTCCCTGCTGATGGTACTTTTCGGCGGGTGTCCGCTGCCGCTCAGTCTCATCCCTCCACTCCCGAGACTCCCCTCGCGCTCATAAAAGGGGCCTTACAAAGAAAGGGGAACGGCCTGTTGGCCGCTCCCCTTTGTCGTGTCAGCGGGTCTTGAGATAGGCGACCGCCTCGGCGGCCGTCCGGTGGGCGGCGGCTACGCAGTCGTTGAGGCCGATCCCCCGGTAGGAGTTGCCGGTGAGGAAGAGCCCGGGGTGTGCTGCTCCCTTATCCGCCAGGGCTTCCAGCCGCTTGCCGTGGCCGACGGTGTACTGGGGGATCGCCTGGGGATGGCGGAATATCCGGGAGAAGGAGGGGGCTTCCGTGATCCCCATGATGGCCTGCAGGTCGGCCCTGACCCGCCGGATCACTTCGTCGTCCGGGAGATTGATATACTCGGGGAAACAGGCACCCCCCATCATGCTCCTGAGCAGCACCTTGCCGGCCGGCGCCCTGTTTTCGAAGATGCTGGAATCCCAGAGGGTGCCGAGGGTGTTCATCCCTTCCTGCTTGGGGATCAGGTAGCCGAATCCGTCGAGGTCGCGCTCGATCCGCTCCCGTTCGTAGCCGAAACAGACGACGGTCATGGTGGCATAGGGTATCTGCCGGAGCACCGCCGCCATGTCGGGGGCCATCTCCGTTACGAGCTCTGCCGTGGCGTAGGCGGGGGTAGCAAGCACCACCAGGTCCGCTTCCTGTTCGCCGCTGTCGGTTGTCACCCGATAGGGAACGCTTGAGCCGGTGCCGATCCGCACGGCACCACTGCCGGTCAGGATGTTGTCCGGACCGATTTCCGCGGTGAGGATATCGGTCAGGCTCTGGATGCCGTCCCGGAAGGAGGTGAGGACCCCGCCAGGACCGGCTGCGCTCGCCACCACCTTTCCTTCCTTCTGCTCCCGTTTTTTCTTTCTGGCCAGCCGGATCATCGCCTTGACCAGGCCGCCGTACTCCCGCTCCAGTTCGGCAATGCGGGGGAAGCAGGAGGCCAGCGACATGGTTTCCGGGTCACCGGCGAAGATTCCCGATACCATGGGAGCAATCAGCTTGTTGAGCGCCTCTTTCCCGAGCCGGCGACGGCCGAAGGCCGCCAGGGTTTCGTCCACCCCTGCCGGCGGACCGGCGACGAAGGGGGTCGGCTCCAGGGCGAGCCGGAGCTTGCCAGGCCAGGAGATCAGCTCGCTTTTCAGGAACGACGGTCCGTTCTCGGGGAGACGGTGGAGGACGCCTCCCGAATAGATGAAGCGCTTGCGGGCGTTATCGTTGCTCCGGAGCAGGTACTTATCCGCCCCCAGTTGACGGCAGAGGTCGAGGGTCTGGGGCTTGCTGTCGAGGAAGCCGTTGGGTCCCCATTCGCAGAGATAACCGTCGGCCTTGATGCTCCATATCTTTCCGCCGGTCCGCTGCTCTTTCTCCAGGAGGGTAACGTCAATCTCGAGTCCGGCTTCCCGGGCCTGCTCCCGAAGCAGGTAGGCAGCCGCAAGCCCGGAAATTCCCCCCCCGACGATGATAGCTTTTTTCACGTCATGCTCCTTTTGGCCGCAAGTTGGTTATGGTGACCGAGTGACAGAGTATCTCCACGGTTTTTACCTGTCAAGGTGAAACGGGCGCGTTCGGTTGACATCCGCCCATGCAGGGATTACATTCAAAGCACGCACGTGACAGGAAAGGAAGGAACGATGGCTCAAAAAGAGTATTACGAGGTCCTTGGGGTGAAAAAAGGGGCTTCGGCCGAGGATATAAAGAAGGCCTACCGGAAGCTGGCGGTGAAGTACCACCCGGACAAGAATCCCGGCAACAAGGAGGCGGAGGAGCGGTTCAAGGAGATCAACGAGGCCTACGCGGTTCTGTCCGATCCCAAGAAGAAGGAGCAGTACGACCAGTTCGGTTCTGCCGGATTCCACCAGCGGTATTCCCAGGAGGATATCTTCCGGGGCTTCGATGTGGGGGACATCTTCAAGGATGCGGGGTTCAGCACCGACGACATCTTTTCCCGCATTTTCGGCGGAGGGTTCCAGCAGCGGGGTGGGTACGGCTTCGGTGGAGGGCGTCGGAGCAAGGGGGAGGACTACAGCATGGAGCTGGCGGTCTCTTTCCGGGATGCCTTCAGCGGCTGCGAGAAGCGGGTTGCCTTCGCCCGGGGTGGGGAGCGCGAAGAGCTGTCCGTTAAAGTCCCGGCCGGAGTCGACACGGGGGCGAGGTTGCGGGTCCAGGGTAAAGGCGGGCCCGGCAGCGGCGGCGGGCCGGCCGGTGACCTCTATCTTGACATCAAAGTCGGCAGCGATCCCCATTTTCACCGGGTGGGGGATGATATCGTGGTGGAGCGTCTGCTCCGCTTTTCGGAGGCGGCCCTGGGGACGTCACTTGAGGTGCCAACCCTGGAGGGGACCAAGCGGATAAAGGTGCCGGCAGGTATTCAGCCGGGGACCAAGATTCGCCTGAAAGGATTGGGGTTTCCCCGGATGGGGAAGGGGGAACGGGGGGACCTGTTCGTACGGGTCAGCGTCCAGGTGCCGGAACAGCTCACCGGTACCCAGCGGGAACTGCTGGAGCAGCTGGCGGGTAAAGGGTTGTGAGGGGCGTGGCGGGCTTCTTCCCGCCCCTTACTTTATTTCGATGGATGCACCCTTGCGGAGGTCTGCCAGCCACTGGTTGAAGCGGTCTTCTGACTTTTTACGGTAGAGGGTCTCCTCGATCTCTCCCTTTACTTCCTCAAACGGCTTCGGTTTGCCGGCGGTTCGCTCCTCGAGCTTGATGATGTGGATTCCTGCCGTGGTCACCACCAGTTCGCTGATTTCCCCCGGCTTCATCTTCAGAACGGTGGCCTCGATCTCGGGGAGCATCTCCCCCTTTTTGAACGTCCCGAGATCGCCGCCGTCCGTTTTTGCCCCCGGATCGTCCGAGTTCTTCCGGGCGAGCTCGGCAAAGTCCTTGCCGCTTCGGGCCTCGAACAGCACGTTCGCGGCTGTCATCATGACCCGCCTGATATCCTGGGAGGTGGCATCCTTGCCGAGGCGGAAGAAGATGTGGCGGGCGCGAAACTGCTCCTCCGCCCCGTATTTTGTGGGGTTGGCTGCGTAGTACTCCCGCATCTCCTTCTCTCCCACCTGGATCTTGGCACGGACTTCCTGGCTCATGAGGCGCAGACGCTCCAACTGCTCCTTCAGCTGCGCCCTGTACTGGTCGAAGGAGAGCCCCTGGCCGGCAAGGGCCGCAACCAGCGCTTCCTGGGAAAGATTGTTCTGCTTTTTCACGTCCTCGATGGCCTGCCGTACTTCTTCCTCAGTAACCTTTATGTCCAGTTCTTTGATCTTCTGTTCCGTGAGTTTCCGGTCAATCAGGCGGTTGAGAGCGGAACCGCGCAGCTCCCCACGGGCAGCGACGGATACCGGCCCCTTTTTCTCCGCCTCCTTGGCAAGGATCGCGGTCTCCTTCTCCACATCGTAGGAGGTGATGATCTCGTCGTTGACGATGGCCGCAATGCCGCTCACCATTTCGGCGGCGGAAAGGGCCGGCAGGATGGCCAGGATGGTCAGGAGAAGGATTTTATAGTAGATATTCATGGCGTTCGTATACCGATGGTTTTCCGTGCAACGTAAAAAGGGCCGGGCAGTTGCCCGGCCCGCGGCTGGTCTTCGGAAAGGCTGTTATTTGGGCTTGGCTTCTGCCGGAGGCGCTGCGGTTTCCGGGGTTGACTTCCCTCCCAACTCGTTCAGGACATCTTCCTTTATTGCTATCTTGGCGCTCTTTTTCAGGTCATCCTTCAGCTTCTTGAAGACCTCCTGCTGTTTTTCCGGCAGGAGCGCAGCCTTTATCTGGTCCTTGACTTCGGCGAAGGGGCGGACGCCAGCCGGCCGTTTGCCGGTCAGCTTGATGATGTGGTAGCCGAACTGGGTCTTGACGATACCGGAAAGCTCCCCTTCCTTGAGACCGAAGGCAACCTTTTCGAATTCGGGAATCATGGATCCCTTGCTGAACCACCCCAGATCGCCACCCTTGGCGCCGGCGGAGTCAACGGAGTGTTTCTTCGCCAGTTCCTCGAAGCTGGCACCCTTTTTCAGCTGGCCAAGGATATCCTGAGCTTCGCTCTCCCCCTTGACGAGAATATGGCTGGCCTTGACCTGCTCGCCGGCCTTGAACTTATCCTTGTTCTCGTCATAAAACTTCTGGAGGTCGGCATCGGCAAGACCTGCCTGCTCCTCGACCTTTTTCTTCAGGAATGCCTCGACCACCACCCGCTTCTTCAGGTCTTCCAGTTTTTCCGCCACCTCAGGGCTCTTCTCGATCCCGTCCTTCCGGGCCTGCTGGAGGATGAGTTCGCGAATGACCATGGTATCAAGCATCTCCTTCTTCCCTTCGGCGGTGTCGGCCATCGGCTTCAGGTAGGGGGGGAGATTTTCCAGCTCACGCTTGAAGTCTTCGGTGGTGACGACGACCCCGTTGACTTCGGCCAGGGTCTTTCCTCCCGACGTTCCCTTGGTCCCTTCAGTCCCCGTCTTGGCGTTGCAGCCGCAGACGGCGGCAACGCAGAGGACCAGCAGGGCGGTCTTGACTCTATTGCGATTATGCACGGTTAACTCCTTGAGAAGAGAGAATTTCGGCAGTCCGACAGCGGAACGTAGCATATCAGGTAAGCCTTTTCAAGAGATTTCTGGCCGCTGTCAGGACCCCTTCGAAGGTGGTATCGGCAAGCTCCATGACGAGGCGGTAATCGGGTGTGAACTGGTATGTTTTCGGGTGCTGGCGGATGAGGCCGATGATGGTGTCCGGGGAGACCGGGGTCTTCTGATGGAAGGCGAAGACCAGCCGCCGGCCGTCGAATTCCACCTCCCGGACGAGGAGCGCCTTGAGCCGGGGGCGAATCCGCATCACCTCCAGCAGGTAGACGGCGGCAAGGGGGAGCTTGCCGAAACGGTCCGTCAGTTCCCCTTCCATCTCGGCGATATCGTCCGTGGAGCTGGCCTGGGTCAGTTTCTTGTAGATGACGAGGCGCTGGTTCGGGTCGCGGACGTAATCTTCCGGGATGAAGGCGGGGATGCGGAGCTTGAGTTCCGGCTCCACCTTCTCCACCATCTCTTCCCCCTTGAGTTGGCGGATGGTCTCTTCCATCAGCTCCGTGTAGAGCTCGAAACCGACGGCGGCGATGTTCCCCGACTGCCGGGCTCCCAGCAGGTCCCCTGCGCCGCGCAGCTCCAGATCGTGGGTGGCGATGCGGAAGCCGGCGCCGAGTTCCGTCAACTCCTGGAGGATGCGGAGCCGCTCCCGGGCGTCGCTGGAGATGGCTCCCTCGCCGGGGATAAGGAAGTAGGCGTAGGCCCGCTGCTTGGAACGGCCGACCCTGCCCCGCAGCTGGTAGAGCTGGGCCAGGCCGAAGCTGTCGGCCCGGTTGACGATGAGGGTGTTGGCGGTGGGGATGTCGAGCCCCGACTCGATGATGGTCGTGGAGAGGAGGAGATTGGTCTCGCCATGCATGAAGCCGAGCATCACCTTCTCCAGCTCTTTTTCGTCCATCTGGCCGTGCCCCACGGCGATGCGTGCCTCCGGTACGATGCGGCCGAGGTGCTCGGCCATGGCACCGATGCTCTGTACCCGGTTGTGGACGAAAAAAATCTGCCCCCCCCGGCGCAGTTCCCGCAGCACCGCCTCCCGGATAACCTCGTCGTTGAAGCGGGAAACGAAGGTCTTGATGGCGAGCCGGTCCACCGGGGGAGTATCGATGATGGAGAGGTCCCGGATCCCCATGAGGGACATGTAGAGGGTGCGGGGGATGGGGGTGGCGGTGAGGGTCATGATATCCACCACCGCCCGGTACTTCTTGAGCCGTTCCTTGTGGGTGACGCCGAATCGCTGTTCCTCGTCGACGATGAGGAGCCCCAGGTCGCGGAACTCCACGTCCTTCTGGAGGAGGCGGTGGGTGCCGATGATGATGTCGATATCCCCCTTCTTGACACCGGCCAGGATCTCCTTCTGCTCCTTGGGGGAGCGGAACCGGGAGAGCATCTCGATCCGGACCGGGTAGGCCTTGAAACGGGCGGTGAAAGTTTCCAGGTGCTGCTGGGCGAGAACCGTGGTCGGCACGAGGATCGCCACCTGCTTCCCTTCCATGACCGACTTGAAGGCGCCCCGCATGGCTACCTCGGTCTTGCCGTACCCCACGTCGCCGCAGACCAGGCGGTCCATGGGCTTTCTGCTCTCCATGTCCGCCAGCACGTCGTCGATGGCGGCCTGCTGGTCGGGGGTCTCCTCAAAGGCGAAGGAGGCTTCGAACTCCGTATAGAGCTCGTCCCGCGGACCGAAGGCGTGTCCTTCCTGGAGCTGGCGCGCAGCGTAGATTTTCAGGAGCTCTTCCGCCATCTCCTGCACCGCGGCCCTGGCTTTGGCCTTGGTCTTTTCCCACCCCGTACCCCCCAGCTTGTCCACGTGGGGCTCGATTCCCTCGGCACCCACGTAGCGCTGCACCAGGTTGATCCGGTCCACCGGCAGGTAGAGCTTGTCGCT
This sequence comes from Geomobilimonas luticola, assembly GCF_018476905.1. Classification (GTDB taxonomy): domain Bacteria; phylum Desulfobacterota; class Desulfuromonadia; order Geobacterales; family Geobacteraceae; genus Geomobilimonas; species Geomobilimonas luticola. Next base: position 345,725 of record NZ_JAHCVK010000001.1, on the reverse strand, counting down.
CCCCGCATACTCCAGCAGCAGGAAATCACCTTCCACGTCCCCCAGGGTGAGGTGCTGGAGGCCGCGGTAGATGCCGACGCCGAAGTCGATGTGGACCATGTGGTCCCCCGGCTTGAGCTCGGCCAGGGAGGTGAGGAGCTGTTTCTTGCGCGCCTCGGAAAGGCCGCGGCGCTTGACCCGCCGGCCGAAGATCTCCTCCTCGGCGATGACCGTAACCCCGTCCTCCCGGAACCGGAATCCCCGGGAAATCTCACCCACCAGGATGGCCACCTTGCCGTCCCGGCGCTGCACCTCCCGGGGAAAGGGACGTTCCGCTATGTCCAGGGGGAGCCCGTAGGGGGCGAGGAGTTCGTAGAGCCGCTGGGCCTGTCCCCGCTGATGGCAGACCATGACGACCCGTTGCCGTTCCGCCAGCCAGTCGTTGAGGTGGGCCACCAACGGTTTCAGGACCCCTTCGCTGTCGGGGGCGAAGTCGAGCTTGAGGTCGGCGTTGTCCGCCACGGTGAAACGCTGGATTGCCTTATCCCCCATTCCTTCGTCCAGAAGGAGTGAGGGGAGGACGAGCCGTCGGCCACCGGCCAGGATGCTCTCCAGTTCGGCCGAAGCAAGGAACAGGTCGGAGGGTTCGCAGGTGATGGCATCCTGTGCCTGGGCCCGCTCAAGGGCCGCTGCCATTTCGTCCTCGCGGCGTTGTATGGCGGCTGTGATGGCTTCCGGGTCGAGCAGGACCCGGACCGCCGACGGGCCGGTATAGTCAAGAAGCGTTGACAGGCCGGGGTGAAAGAGGGGTTGCAGGTACTCGATCCCCGGCGGGTAAATGGAGCTCTGGACCTGTTCTGTCAGCTCCCGCCGGCGGATGGTCGGGATGTCCAGATGGTCGCACCGCTTCTTCAGCCGGGTCGCGAATCCCTGCAGGACTTCGTCGGTAAGGATTACCTCCCGGGACGGGAGAAGGACCAGTTCGGAGAGGGGGCGAAGAGAGCGCTGGGAGACCGGGTCAAAGGTTCGGATGGTGTCGACGAAATCGCCGAAGAACTCGATACGGACCGGTTCAGGGAGGTTGGGGGGGAAGATGTCCAGTATCCCCCCCCGACTGGCGAAGGAACCCCGGTCTTCCACGAGGGGGACGTGGGAATAGCCGAGTTTGACCAGTTTCCCCAGGAGGGTTTCCCGTTCCGCCTCTTCCCCCGAAACCAGGTAGTGGGAGACCTCCCCCAGCGTCTGTCGCGGCAGTACCCGCTGAGCCAGTGCTGCGAGGGGGGTGACCACGGTCCTGGCCCGTCCGTCCAGGAGGCGGAAGAGGGCATTGAGGCGTTGTCCGATGATGTCGGCATGGGGGGAGGCGGGTTCGAAGGGGGCCGTATCCCATGACGGGAAATAGAGTATTCCCTCGGCGTCGCCGTCATAGAAGCAGAGTTCCCGCCAGAGCTCCTCCGCAGATTCAGGGTCAGGGGTGATGACCAGGAGCGGTGCCGGAAGATCGGGCATCAGCCTGGCCAGGAGGTAGGCCGGGGCTGAACCCTTGAGGCCGGCAACGGTCACGAGAGAATCTTCGGCGCTGAGGGCCGGGGCAAGCTGTTTGATGTGGTCCTGGTGGGTGGTCGCCATGGTCTACCCGGTCTGTTTGGGGGGGTGCTCCTTGAGGTTTTTCTGCCGGCGCTCCTCGATGAACATGTCGATGGCGAGGAGGAATACCCCGACGCAGATGGCCGAGTCGGCTACGTTGAAGGCGGGCCAGTGATGTTCGTACCAGTGGACATCGAGAAAATCGATCACCTCTCCCAGCCTGACCCGGTCGATGAGGTTGCCAACCGCGCCGGCGAAGATGAGGGAGAGGGCGAAAGCGGTGAAATTCTGGTCAGGCCGGAGCTTGCGGAAAAAGGTGACGATAACCACCACGGCAATCAGGGAGACGAGGATAAAGAAGGGGAGGCGGTAGCTGAAGTTGGCCAGGAAACTGAAAGCCGCCCCCTTGTTGCGCATGTAGGTGATATTGAAGAAATTCTCCACGACGGTTATGGATGAGTGGAGATCCATGGTCCGGTCGATGTAGAGCTTGGTTGCCTGGTCGATGCCGATGAGCAGGGTGGAGACCACGAGGAGCGTGAGGTATTTCAGTTTCATGGATTCGATTTCCTAATAAGGCAAAAAGCTTTAACCGCCGAGGATTACTTCACCGCAGCCAGGCATTTCGGGCAGATGGTCGCGTGTTCGCTGTCCGTGCCGAGCTCTTCGCTGTAGCACCAGCAGCGCTCGCACTTCTCTCCGGGGGCGGCGGTGACCCGCACCTTCATGCCGGCTATTCCTTCGGCCGCGTAACAATCGCTCGCGAGGGTATCGGTCAGCATCACGCTGGAGACGATGAAGATGGCCGGCAGTTCCCGGGCATATCCGTTCAGGAAGCCGAGCAGTTCGGAATCGGCGGCGATAGTTACGGCGGCGTCCAGGGAGTGGCCGATGGTCTTGGCCACCCGGGCCTGTTCCAGTGCCTTGGAGACCTCGGTACGGACCTTCATGATCCGCTCCCACCGCTCCACCAGCTGCTCGTCCTTCCACTCCGGGTTGAGGGGCGGGAATTCGGCCAGATGGACGCTTTCCTCCCGTGCTCCCGGCATGTACCCCCAGACCTCGTCGGCAGTGAAGGAGAGCACCGGCGCCATGAGCCGTACCAGGGTATCGAGGATGCGGTACATGACGGTCTGGGCGGAGCGTCGTTCCACCGAGTCCTTCCTGCTGGTGTAGACCCGGTCCTTGAGAATGTCCAGGTAGAAGGCGCTCATCTCCACGGTGCAGAAGCCGTTCATGGCGTGATAGAGGACATGGAACTCATACTCGCCGTAGCAGGTGAGGACCTTTTCCTTGAGAAGCTCCAGCTGGTGAAGGGCCCAGCGGTCCAGTTCCGGCATCTGCCCGTATTCGACGGCGTCCTTCGCCGGGTCGAAGTCGTGGATGTTCCCCAGGATGTAGCGGCAGGTGTTCCGGATGCGGCGGTACGCCTCGGAGAGGCGGGTGAGGATCTCCTGGGAGATGCGGATGTCGTCCCGGTAATCCTGGGCGGCCACCCAGAGGCGGAGGATCTCGCCACCGAACTTCTTGATCACCTCTTCCGGGGCGACCACGTTACCCACCGACTTGCTCATCTTGCGTCCGGCGCCGTCCACCACGAAGCCGTGGGTCAGGACATTCTTGTAGGGGGCGACCCCCCGGGTCCCGACGCTCTCCAGGAGGGAAGAGTGGAACCACCCCCGGTGCTGGTCACTCCCCTCCAGGTACATGTCTGCGGGGGAGGCGAGCTTGGCGTTCGGCTCCAGGACCGCAGCGTGGGAGACCCCCGAGTCGAACCAGACATCCAGGATGTCCATCTCCTTCTGGAATTCCGTGGCACCGCATTTCGGGCATGTCGTCCCCTCCGGCATCAGGCGGGGGGCATCCCAGTCGAACCAGATATCGGCGCTGTGCTGCTTGAACTGCTCGGCGACAAAGTCCATGATCGTTCCGTCGGCCAGGTATTCGCCGCAGGCGGTGCAGGAGAAGGCGGTGATGGGGACCCCCCACGTGCGCTGGCGGGAGATGCACCAGTCGGGGCGGTTCTCAATCATGCCGTAGATCCGCTCTTTTCCCCAGCGGGGGATCCACTGGACGGAGTTGATCGCCTCCAGGGCGTTCTTCCGGAGGTCGTTCGCCTCCATGGAGATGAACCACTGCTCGGTGGCGCGGAAGATGATCGGCTTCTTGCAGCGCCAGCAGTGGGGATAGGAGTGGCTGATATTGGCCTGTCCCACCAGCGCCCCCACTTCGGCCAGTTTTTCGATGACGGCCGGATTGGCGGCGAAGACGAACTGGCCGCCGAAGAACTCCAGGTTGCCGATGTACTTGCCGTGGTTGTCCACCGGGTTGTAGATCTCCAGCCCCTCTTTCAGGGCGAGCTCGTAGTCCTCCTGGCCGTGACCCGGCGCGGTGTGGACGCAGCCGGTCCCCGCTTCCAGGGTCACGTGCTCGCCGAGCAGCACGACGGAGTCACGGTCGTAGAAGGGGTGCCTGCACCGCTTCCGTTCCAGCACCGGTGCAGCGAAGGTCGCCAGCACCTTCCCGTCGAGCTTGTTGGCCGCCAGGAAGGCGTCCTTCAGCCCGTCGGCCACGATCAGCACCTCCCCGTTCACCTCCAGGGCGGCGTAGGTGAAGTCGGGGTGGATGGCGATGGCCAGGTTGGCGGGGATGGTCCAGGGGGTGGTGGTCCAGATGACGAGGGAGACCCGTTTCCCCGCCAGGGCCGGCACGGCGGCGGAGATGTCGTCCTGCAGGAGGAACTTGACGTAGATGGAGGGGGAGGTGTGGTCGGCGTACTCCACCTCCGCTTCCGCCAAGGCGGTGACGCAGGAGGAGCACCAGTGGACCGGTTTCTTGCCGCGGTAGAGGCCGCCGTTGTGGGCGAATTTGGCCAGCTCGGCGGCGGTAAGCCCCTCGTACTCGTAGTTCATGGTGAGGTAGGGGTTATCCCAGTCCCCCAGGACGCCGAGGCGCTTGAACTCGTCCCGCTGGATGGCTATGAACTTCTCGGCGTAGGTCCGGCACTCCCGGCGCATGGCCAGCTTGGACATCTCGTGCTTCTTGGAGCCCAGGTTCTTCTCTACCTGCAGCTCGATGGGGAGGCCATGGCAGTCCCATCCCGGGACATAGGGGGCGCTCAGCCCCTCCATCCGCTTGCTCTTCAGGATAACGTCCTTGAGGATCTTGTTGAGGGCGTGGCCGATGTGGATGTGGCCGTTGGCGTAGGGGGGGCCGTCGTGGAGTATGTAGAGCGGCCGCTCCTTCCCCTTTTCTTCAATCTTTCCGTAGAGTCGGGTATCGTCCCACTTTTTCAGGATTTCCGGTTCCCGCTGGGCCAGGTTGGCCTTCATGGGGAACTCGGTAACCGGCAGGTTGAGCGTCTCTTTATAGTCCATACGACCTCCAGGCGAGATGGGAAGCAATCCTTGTGCGAAACGCCTTAAACTACTAGGAACCCATTGAAAAGTCAAGGCTAAAGGGGCGTTTTTGCTTGTCTATTCAGGGTGGAAATGGTATATGTTGCCGGCTGTGGCGAAAGGCGCCTGCGCCCCGACGTGGAACGGTCCTGAACCTCCACCCGTCACGGCACGGTTCAGACGAGCGCCTGTCGGCGACCTCACAGTTTTCCGTTCATCGTTGATTCCGGGGGCAGTTCATGGATAGCAGCAAGCAGGAGAGTTTCTGGGGGGGTATAGTCAAGGCGCTGGGGCTGGTCTTCGGCGACATCGGCACGAGCCCCATCTATACCCTCACGGTCATCTTCACCCTGACCAGGCCGACCCAGGAGAACGTCTTCGGCATCCTCTCCCTGGTCTTCTGGACCATGACCATCCTCGTCACCTGTGAATACGCCTGGCTCGCCATGAGCCTGGGCAAGAAGGGTCAGGGGGGGGAGATCGTCCTCAGGGAAATCCTGATCAAGCTCCTCAGGCAGGGGAGGCTGCTGGCGTTCGCCGGGATACTCTCCTTTCTCGGCGTCTCGCTTCTCCTTGGGGACGGGGTCATAACCCCGGCCATCAGTATCCTCTCCGCCGTGGAGGGGATGCATCTCGTCCCCGGCTTCGAACAGATCCCCCAGTGGGTGCTGGTCGTCATCGCCGCCCTCATCGCCGTTTCCCTCTTCTTTTTCCAGTCCCACGGGACCGACCGGGTCGCGGGGATATTCGGGCCGATCATGGTGGTTTACTTCGGCGCCCTTTTTGTTTCGGGGGTTACGTCCATCGCCACCATGCCATCGGTCATAACGGCCATAAACCCGTGGCACGCGGTGGAATTTTTCAGGAACAACGGGCTTCCCGGCTTCTTCGTCCTCTCCGAGGTCATCCTCTGTTCCACCGGCGGCGAGGCGCTCTATGCCGACATGGGACATCTCGGCAAACGCCCCATCATCCGGGCATGGTATTTCGTCTTCGCCGCCCTGATGATAAACTACCTGGGGCAGGGGGCCTACGTCATCCAGAACCCGGAGACGAAGAATCTCCTGTTCGGCATGATCAAGGGACAGGCGCCCATGCTCTACATCCCCTTCCTGCTCCTGACCATCATGGCGACCATCATCGCGTCCCAGGCGATCATCAGCGGTGTCTTTTCCATTGTCTACCAGGGGATCACCACCCGCCTGATGCCCCTGATGCGGGTCGAATACACCTCTACCCACCTCCAGTCCCAGATTTACATCCCGGCGGTCAACTGGTCGCTCATGGTCGCCGTCATCATGGTGATGTTCCTGTTCCGCAAGTCGGGGAACCTGGCGGCGGCCTACGGCATGGCGGTCACCGGGTCCATGACCATCACCGCCATCATGATGATGATCGTCTTCGCCAACACGACGAAGAAGTGGAAAGTTCCCATCGTCGCCGTCATCTTCCTGATAGACCTCCTCTATCTCCTCTCGACCTTTTCCAAGATACCCCACGGGGCCTACTGGTCGATCATCCTGGCATCCATCCCCCTGGGGACCATCCTGATCTGGACAAGAGGACAGAAGTCGCTCTACCGGGCTCTGAAACCCCTCGATCTGGACACCTTCATGCTGAGTTACCAGCAGATTCGCGCCAAGGGATACATCCCTGGAACGGGCATCTTCTTCACCCGGGAGAAGGACGTCATCCCCCCCTACCTTGTCCACTGCATCATCCGGAGCAACATCCTGTATGAAAGGAACGTCCTGATTTCCATCAACCGGACCGATGAGCCGTTCGGTGTGTATACCTGCCTCACCGAAGGGATGGGGCCGGGGCTCGACGCCTTCGAGATCCAGGCGGGATACATGGAAGTCCTCGACATCGAAACGCTGATGAAGGAAAACAGCATTGTGGGGAAGGTCATCTTCTACGGGGTCGAGGACATCTCCACCATGAACCCCGTCTGGCGGGTCTTCTCCGTCATCAAGAAGCTCACCCCCAATTTTGTCCAGTTCAACAAGCTGCCGGCGTCCAAACTCCAGGGTGTCGTGACGCGGGTGGAGATGTAATGCCATGATGGGGAAGATCTACCGCTACCTGGTCTCGCTCAACCTGGGGCTCTGGCTCATGGCCGGGGTGCTGCTGTTCATGGCGATCGGCTCCTTTGCCAGCAGCGGGGAAGAAGGGCGTTCCCTCAACGACCTGCCGCTGTTTTACTGGTTGCAGGAGGCGCCGCTGACCGTTTCCTGGTGGCTCTGGGTGACTATCGGCCTGCTGGCCCTGCTGGCGGTCAACACCGTTCTCTGCAGCATGGAGTCCCTCGGCAAAAAGTGGGAGCGGGGTAATTTTCTGGTCCGTATCGCCCCCCAGGTCATGCACCTAGGATTCCTGCTGATCATGGTCGCCCATCTGGTCAGCGCCAGGGGGAGCTTCAAGCAGGTGATGGAGGTGGGGGAGGGGTCGACTATCGGCTTTCCCGATGGCGGGGTAGTGCTGGTGGAGAGGCTCGACGCCGCCATGGGGCCCATGGGGATGCCGACCGGGTACAGCGCCCGGGTCCGTACCGTTGCGGGGGGAATGGCAGCCGGGACCGTCAGCCCCAACCACCCCTTCTTTCACCGGGGGTTCGGGATCTACCTGAAGGAGGTGGGGTTCATGCCGGCGCCGGTGGCACTGGTGGAGATCCACCGGGAACCGGGGGCAGGATGGGCGCTGGCGGGGGCATTGCTGTTCACGGTGGGTAATGTTGCGCTGCTGGCGGTCCGGCGGGGACGTTCGCTTTCCTGAGGACTACGTTCACTCCTCGGCATCTCCCCGCCGGGGGTAGAATGATGTCGAGACAAGCGAAGGGCGCCGTTGCCGGCGCCCTTTTTGTTACTTCAGCACTTTCATCGACTTTATAACCACCGGTGTCACCGGCACGTTCTGGAAGACCATGTTCAGCTGCTTCTGTGGGGTCGACACGATTTTGTCAACCACCTCCATCCCGTCGATCACCCTGCCGAAGACGGCATAGCCAAAGCCGTCGGGTTGGGGGCGATTGAGTCCGCCGTTGTTCACAACGTTGATAAAAAATTGAGAGGTTGCACTGTTGGGATCACCTGTCCTGGCCATGGACAAGGTCCCGCGGTCGTTCTTGAGGCCGTTGTCCGCCTCATTTTTGATCGGTGCATTGGTCGTCTTGGGCTTCAGATCCGCCGTCATCCCTCCACCCTGGATCATGAAGCCGGGGATGACCCGGTGAAAGACGGTGCCGTTGTAGAAGCCGCTGGTGACGTAGGCGAGGAAGTTCTTCACCGAGAGGGGTGCTTCCTTCTGGAACAGCTCCAGCTTCACGTTGCCAAGGCTCGTTTCCATGAGCACCACCGGGTTTTTACCTTCGGCGGCCAGGGCGGTCCCCCCCAGCAGCAGGGTGCAGGCGAGGGTAAACATGATTTTCTTCAGCATGGTGATTCCTCCTTGCGATGGGGTGTGTAGGGTTTCAAGTATACAGGAAGTAGGGGTGTCTCGGTCAACCTTTTCCCATGAGAATGGTGACGTAATCCTCCAGGATGCCCATGTCGAGCTGGCGGCAGCCGAGACGGGCGAAGCGGTTCTGGATGTCGAACTTGTCCTGGAGAGGGATGCCGGAGAGGAGGAGCAGTCCTCCCCGACGGGTCATGGCCACCATCTGGTCGGCCAGGGCCAGGTGGAGGTCGGCGTAGATGTTGGCGAGGAGCAGGTCGAACTGCTCTCCGCGGAGGGAGTTCAGTTCTCCGCAGACCGTCAGGACCCGGTCCTCCATCCCGTTCAGGCGGGCATTGGCGGCGCAGGAAACTGCCGCAGGCCACTCGATGTCCACGGCGACCACCGCCTCCGCCCCGAGCCGGATTGCCGCGATGGCGAGGATGCCGGTGCCGCTCCCCAGGTCGAGCCCCCGGGCACCCCGGACTTCGGGGCGCCTTGCCAGCATCTCCAGGCAGGAGGCGGTGGTCTCGTGCTCGCCCGAACCGAATGCCCCCTTTCTGCCGAGGACGAGGGGGATGCCGCACGGTTCAGGCGGCAGGGCGTCTTCCGGCAGGATGGTGAAGGGGCCGATGGCGAAGGGGGTGAAGATGCGTCCGGACATGGTCGTGCTCCGTGATGGTGGATTGGGAGGCACCTTACTCCATTTCCCCGCCAAAGGAAAGGAAACTAATGGTTGACATCAAGTGCCGATGGGGCGAAAATTATCGCCCGAATCATGAAATTTCAGATAGTTGGGGAGGACGGAGCGTTGCAGATCAAGTTTGGCACCGACGGCTGGCGAGGGATCATCGCCCGCGATTTTACCTTTGACAATGTTTCTCTTGTGGCCCAGGCCACCATGGACTATCTCCACCGGGAAGGGCTCGGGGCCAAGGGGGTGGTGGTCGGTTACGACCGGCGTTTCCTTTCCCGGGAGTTCGCCGAACGGGTTGCGGAGATCGCCGCCGGCAACGACATAACCTGCTGGCTCATCGATGGTTACGCCCCGACACCTGCGGTTTCCTGGGGAGTGCACGAGCTGGGGGCCGGGGCGGGGGTGATGATCACCGCCAGCCACAACCCTCCCATCTACAACGGCTTCAAGGTGAAGGAGCAGTACGGCGGTTCGGCCCGCCCTTCGACCACCAAAGTGCTGGAAGAGATGGTGGCGGCCAACCAGGCGAGCGGCCGGGAGGTGCGGGCCATTCCCCTTGCCGAGGCGCGGGAGAAAGGGGTAGTGAAGCCTTTCGCTGCCAGGACCTCCTATTTCAAACAACTGGCCCGCTATGTCGATCTCGATCTGATCCGTCGCGCCAACATCCCGGTGGTGGTGGATCCCATGTACGGCGCCGGCACCGGCTTCATCCCGGAACTTCTCCCCGGTACCGCGGAAATCCATGCCCTGGAGAATCCCGGCTTTGGCGGTCAGCCTCCCGAGCCGACGGAAGAGCACCTTACGGACCTTGCGCTTCTGGTGAAGAGCGGCCAGTACCGGGTCGGCCTCGCCCTGGACGGGGATGCGGACCGGATCGGCGCGGTGGACGAGGCGGGGGAGTTCTTTTCCTCCCACCGGATATTCACGGTCCTCCTCCGCCATCTCCATGAGCGGAAGGGGCTCGCTGGCGGAGTGGTGAAGACCGTTTCCACCACCCGGATGATCGACCTGCTGAGCGCCAAATTCGGCCTTCCCCTGTTCGAGACCCCCATCGGCTTCAAGCATATCTGCGAACTGATGCTCGATCATGACATCCTCATGGGGGGTGAGGAATCGGGAGGGCTCGGCGTCAAGGGGCATATTCCGGAGCGGGACGGCATCCTCATGGGGCTGCTGCTGCTGGAGGCGATGGCCATGACCGGCAAGGGATTGCGCCAGCTTCTCATGGAAACCATGGACGAGATCGGTCATTTTTACTACCATCGCCTTGACCTCCCCATCGACAATGCCGCCAAGGAAGAGCTCATTGCCCGGCTCAAGGCGGGGGGAATGTCGACCATCGCCGGTCGGGAGGTTGCGGAGGAGAATTTCCGGGACGGCTTCAAGTTCATTTTCGGCGACGGTTCCTGGCTCCTCATCCGTCCCTCCGGTACCGAGCCGGTGCTCCGTCTCTACAGCGAAGCGGGAGACCCCGACCTTGTCACCGCATTGCTCCAGGCCGGACGGGATATAGCCCGGATCTGATCTCCTCGTTTCCCAAGGTGAGGGGCGACAGGGATGAAAGGCGCCGGTTTCCTGCTCCTGACCGCCCCTCCGGTAGCACCCCCGTTCGCATCTGCAAACCGGCATCCTTCGTGAGGTTCCACCATGATCAGGGCATTTTTACGCAAAGACGGATCGTTCAAGCCGGCCACCATAGAACTGGACCAACTTGCGACCCTGGAACGGGACTTTCTCGTCTGGCTCGACCTCCTCTCCCCTTCCCCGGAGGAGTGCGCTGCGGTGGAGGAAATCCTGAACATCGAGATCCCGACGCGCCAGGAATCGGAGGAGATCGAGTTCAGCTCCCGCTACTGGGAGGATGACGCCGGCATCATGATCAACACCTACTTCCTCGTCAAGGAAGCGGCCAAGGCATACAACGAAACCGTTTCCTTCATCCTCAAGGATCAGTTCATCGTTACCGTCCGGTTCAGCGACCTGCGCATATTCACCGAATTTTCCAGAAAACTTCGTCTCAACCCCAGTGCGTTCCGGGACGGGGCCGACGTCCTTTCCGGCATCCTGGGGGTGCGGGTCGACATGGATGCCGACATTTTGGAAAACCTTTCGAAGGAGATCGTCAGTGTCGGCAGGAAGGATCCCCGCTCCTTCGAAAACCCAGCCCGGTTTCTCGAATACATCACCGCCTACGAGGATATCAATATCACCATCCGCGAGAACCTGACCGACAAGCACCGGGTCCTCTCTTCCCTTCTCAAGAGCGGCAAGATTTCAGAAAATCTGAAGAAAGAGTTCAGTCTCATGATCAAGGATGTAAACTCCCTGACAATTTCGGCCAATTTCAACTTCGACCGCCTCGATTACCTGCAGAACCTCTTTCTCAACCATCTGAGTATCGAGCAAAACAAGGTCATCAAGATATTCACCGTCATGTCGGTAATCTTCCTGCCGCCGACGCTCATAGCCAGCATTTACGGAATGAATTTCCGGCATCTGCCGGGGCTGGAATGGCCCTACGGCTACGTGCTGTCGCTTTTTCTCATCGTCGTTTCCGCCGTCCTTCCCCTCTATATATTCAAGAAAAAAGGATGGCTCTAGTTGCCGTAAACGCCGATTCTTTCGTGCAACGCAACATAGTGAAGGGGATTTCCGAATACCATGGCAAGCGACAAGATCATCATCAAAGGGGCCTGCGAGCACAACCTGAAGTGCATCGACGTGGAGATCCCCCGGGACCGGCTGGTGGTCATCACCGGCATTTCCGGGTCGGGGAAGTCGACCCTGGCCTTCGATACCATCTACGCCGAGGGGCAGCGCCGTTACGTTGAGTCCCTCTCCGCCTACGCCCGCCAGTTCCTGGAGCAGATGGAGAAGCCGGACGTGGAGTCCATCGAGGGGCTCTCCCCGGCTATCTCCATCGAGCAGAAGACCACCAGCAAGAATCCCCGCTCCACCGTCGGGACGGTCACCGAGATCTACGACTACCTGCGGCTCCTCTTCGCCCGGGTAGGCCGCCCCCACTGCTACAGTTGCGGCAGGGAGATCACCTCCCAGACCGTCTCCCAGATGGTGGACCAGATCATGGCGTTCCCCGCCGGAACCAGGCTCAACCTCCTCTCCCCCATGGTGCGCGGCCGGAAAGGGGAATATCGGAAAGAGCTGCAGCAGCTGCGGAAGGACGGCTTCACCCGGGTGATCATCGACGGAAAGCCGTTTGAACTGGCGGAAGATATCACCCTCGACAAGAACAAGAAGCACGATATCGACATCGTGGTGGACCGGCTCATCGTCAAGGAGGGTTTGGAGCGGCGGCTGGCCGACTCCCTGGAGGTGGCTCTCAACCATGCCGAAGGGATCGCCAAGGTGGCCATCGTGGACGGCGAGACGATGCTTTTTTCCGAATCCCTCGCCTGCATCGACTGCGGCATCTCCTACCCGGAGATGACGCCGCGCATGTTCTCCTTCAACAACCCCTACGGCGCCTGCCCCGACTGCACCGGCCTTGGCACCCGGATGTATTTCGATGCCGACCTGGTGGTCCCCAACCCGAATCTCTCCATCCGGGACGGTGCCATCGCTCCGTGGGAAAAGCGGCTCTCCGGCTGGTACCACCTGACCCTGGAAGCCCTGGCCAAGGCCTATGACTTTGACATCCGCACCCCCTTCAGCAAGCTCCCGGAAAAGGCCCGGCAGGTGATCCTGTACGGCTCGGGAGGAGAGAAAGTGGAGTTCTGGTGGGAGGAGGACGGCGGCCGCCGCCATACCTACCAGAAGGAGTTCGAGGGTGTGCTGAACAACCTGGAGCGGCGGTTCCGGGAGACCGACTCGGAGCAGGTGCGGGAGGAGCTGGAGAAGTACATGAACGTCATGCCGTGCCCCACCTGCCAGGGGGCGCGGCTGAAGAAAGAAGCCCTTTACGTCAGGATCAACGGGCGGAACATCTGCGAGGTGACGGCCCTTTCCATCAAGGAGTGCCTGACGTTCTTCGCCGACCTTCCCCTGACCGAGAAGGAGGCGGAGATCGCCCGCCGTGTTCTGAAGGAGATCCGGGAGCGGCTCCACTTCCTGGTCAACGTGGGGCTCGACTATCTTTCCCTGGACCGCTCCTCCGGCACCCTCTCCGGCGGGGAAGGACAGCGGATCAGGCTCGCCACCCAGATTGGCTCCTCCCTCGTGGGGGTCCTCTACATCCTGGACGAACCCTCCATAGGCCTCCACCAGCGGGACAACGCCCGGCTCCTCCAGACCCTCAAGCACCTGCGGGACATCGGCAACACGGTGCTCGTGGTGGAGCACGACGAGGAAACCATCCTGGAGTCGGACCACGTCATCGACATGGGACCGGGGGCGGGAGTCCATGGCGGCGAGGTGGTGGCCCAGGGGACGCCGGCGGAGATCATGGCGAATCCCGCGTCCCTGACGGGACAGTACCTGTCGGGGTCACTCTCCATCGCGGTGCCGAAGAAGCGGCGCACCCCCAAAAAGTTCCTGAAGATCGTCGGTGCTACAGAGAACAACCTGAAACAGGTGGACGTGCAGGTTCCCCTCGGCGTCATGACCTGCGTCACCGGGGTTTCCGGGTCGGGTAAATCCACCCTGGTCATCGACACCCTCTACAAGGTCCTCGGCCAGCGACTCTACAAGAGCCGGGAGAAGGCGGGGGCGGTGCGTGACATCAAGGGACTGGATGCGCTGGACAAGGTGATCAACATCGACCAGTCCCCCATCGGCCGTACCCCACGCTCCAATCCCGCTACCTACACCGGGCTTTTCACCGATGTCCGTGACCTGTTCGCCCAACTCCCCGAATCCAAGGTGCGCGGCTACAAGCCGGGGCGCTACTCCTTCAACGTCAAGGGGGGGAGGTGCGAGGCGTGCTCGGGGGACGGCATCATCAAGATCGAGATGCACTTCCTTCCCGACGTCTACGTCCAGTGCGAGGTCTGCAAGGGTGCCCGGTACAACCGGGAGACCCTGGAGGTGCGCTACAAGGGGAAATCCATCGCCGAGGTGCTGGACATGACCGTCTCCCAGGCGGTGCAGTTCATGGAGCATATCCCCCGCATCAGGACCAAGCTGAAGACCCTGGAGGAGGTGGGGCTCGGCTACATCAAGCTGGGGCAGTCCGCCACCACCCTCTCCGGTGGCGAGGCCCAGCGGGTGAAGCTCGCCAAGGAGTTGGCCAAGCGGGCCACCGGCCGCACCATCTACATCCTGGACGAACCGACCACCGGCCTCCACTTCGCCGACATCCAGAAGCTCCTGGACGTCCTGCAGCGGCTGGTGGAGGGGGGAAACACCATCGTCATCATCGAGCACAACCTTGACGTGATCAAGACCGCCGACTACCTCATCGACCTGGGGCCGGAAGGAGGGGATCGGGGGGGCGAGGTGATCGCCACGGGGACCCCAGAAGAGGTGTCCCTTGTCACCCGTTCGTACACGGGGCAGTTTCTGCGCAAGCTTCTCTGAGGGTGGTATGTCAGCCATTCCCTTCGTAACATGCAATGCTGACAGAAGGAATTGACACGTTTGGCGAACCCCGCACACGTAAAAAATGACCTGCTTCGCTGGCTCCTTGTCGGTATCGGCTGGGTTGCCATCGTGGCGGGGGTGATCGGACTGTTCCTGCCACTGGTGCCAACGGTCCCGCTGCTGCTCCTGGCGGCAGCCTGCTTCGCCCGGAGTTCGGAGCGTTTCCACTCCTGGCTCGTCGAACACGATCACCTGGGGCCGCTGGTGCGGGATTATCTGAGCGGCAAGGGTATCCCCCAGAAGGCGAAGTGGATGGCTGTCGGGATGGTGTGGGTGACGGTGCCGACCTCCGCGTTTCTCTTCGTTCCGGTTTTCTGGGTTAAGCTACTGCTTTTGGCCATAGCCGCGGGGGTCACCATGTATCTGTTCCGCCTGCCGACCTCCCCACCGGGAAACGGCCCCAAGGGGGGGAGTGACAATCCTTCGTAAGGGCCGCCCCTTGCCATTGCCGACGTGGCTGCATGGGGAGCGGGTCCGTGAGGGCCGATGAACGAACGGTTGACTTGCCGGGCGAACCGGTTTTTAATGGCACTCCCATGACCGATACCAGCCAAACGGCAGTTTCCTCTTCCAGAGTTACCTTCATGCTCGTCTTCACCACCCTCCTTTGGGGGGGGAGCTTCGTCTTCAACAAGCTCGGTTTCCGGGATATTCCCCCCGTTACCTTCATGTTCCTCCGTTTCGCCCTGGCGACCCTCATCATGACGGTTGTCTGTCTCCCCCGCCTCCGTCGTCTCGATTGGCGCATAACCTGGAAGGGGACGGTCGTCGGACTGGCTCTGGCAGCGACCAATCTCTCCTTCGTGCTTGGCTTGAGCGGCACGACCGCCTCCCGGGCCGGCTTTCTCAACAACCTGTTCGTTCTTTTCATTCCGCTCCTCTGCTACCTGGTCTGGAGGGAACGGGTCGACCGCTGGAGCTTTCTCGGCATCGTCCTGGCGCTCGTCGGCCTGTGGCAGCTGGCCCGGGGGGGTGTGGAGGGGTTCAGTTACGGCGATTTCCTCTCCACCGTCTGTGCCCTGTTCATCGCCATTCACATTATCACCGTCTCCAAGGTGCTGCGGGACGAGGACGTCTACCTGATATCCTTCGTCCAGTTCGCCGTCGTGGCTCTCGCCGGCGGGGCGATCTGTCTGTTCATGCCGTCTCAGCCGCTCCGCGTCGGGCCGCTTTCTGCCGCCTCCCTCATCTACTGCGCAATCTTTCCGACGGTCATCTGTTTCACCCTGCAGAACAGGTATCAGCGCTACACCACCCCCACCAAGGCAGGACTGATCTATACCCTCGATCCTGTCTGGAGCATGCTGGGGGGGATGGCGGTGCTGGGTGAGCGGTTGAGCGGCAAGGAATGGGTGGGGTGCGGCTTTATCTTCGGGGCCGTTGCCCTGCCGATGCTCATCCGGCGTTACCGGGAGTGGCGCATCGGGATCGATTACCGTCGGGCTTAAGATTGGACCTCACATCCGGGGGTTGACTCGGATGCTAAAAGCGATGGCTGAGTCCCAGGTGAAGGGCCACATCGGGGGCGGTGGAGACGGCAAGGTCCTCCGAAACCCCGATGTCGAGGGCGGTATCGGGTGAGAACGCGAGGGTGCCGCCGACGGTTAACAGGAACGAGGGGTTATCCAGTTCCGGCAGGTCGCTGTCCCGGTAGAAAGGGGTGTTGCCTGATATCTGGGTTTTCAGCGCAATCCACTCCGCCGGTGACCAGCCGACGCCGAGACTGCCGAAGCCGGCAAGATTGCGCTGCTGATCCCTCAGTATGTCACCGCCGGTCATGACCATGCCCCCGGCGGAGCCGAACAGGGCCAGGTGTCCCCAAGGGCCCGGCAGCGTATAATCGTCGCTGGCGGTGAGCCAGAGCGCGACATCGGTGCTGCCACTGCCGTGGAGCCTGGAGCTGCTCCCCGTGGGGAGCTTGATGCTGGTGCGCAGTGCGACGGCGCGGGGGTTGGGTCGGCGGTCGTGATAGAGTTGCAGTCCGCCGGTGAGCCGGATGTCTCCCATCCCGAAGGTGGAGTCGTCCCGTCTCAACCGTTCCTGGCCGTACCGGTCGTAGGCGTAGAGGAGGCGGTTGCGTGGCGCCTCCTTCCGCCCTCCTTGGGGGAGGCCGAAGAAGTCGTGCCACCCCTCGATGAAGCTGTCGAAAACCCCCGCCCCATGCCCGACCCACGGAATATCGATTCCCGCCTCCAACTTCTCCGTAATGCCGTGACGAAGTGCCAGGGTGAGCCGGTAGCTCTCTCCATCGATAAGGATTTCATCCCGCGGCGTCGTGTCCCGGGCGAAGCTGTTGGCTATGTCCAGCGCCAGAAGGCTCCGGCTTCGTCCGGCAGGCTGCAATGCTGCCGGTTCCGCCGCCGGCAGGCCGAATATCTGCACCAGCGGGCTCTGGTTGAAGGTGTGGAACGGGGTGATGTCTGCGCATCTCGCGATGCCGGGAACCAGAATCCCGCAGAAAAGGCAGCACACGACGGCCAGGGGAAGGAATAGTGCCGATGGACCGCTTCTGAACGGCAGAAGGGCAGGCAGGGTCGCTATACGGGTTTTCCGGGCCATGCGCCCTCCCGTGCAGAATAATTGATACCGGTGATAGCCATCGGGGCAATCATTCCCAAGGATAACGGAAAACGGGGGGATTGCCAGCACCAAACGTTCGCATGCCGTTGCCGTGACTCCCCTGTCCGGGAGGGAATGGCGGTTGATTAGTGCTTGAATTCGCCGGTCAATCTGCGATAATGAACCGCCCTTTTTCGGCACCATTCTTGTCATCACAGAGGAGCTTACCTCTATGCAGCTTTACCAGGGACAACAGCAGATCAAACGGCGCCTGCCACGCAAACCCGGCAAAGGGCTGGGGAAAAAACTCCTGCTTGCCGCCGTCGGCGCGGGTGGTGTCGCCCTGCTCGCGTTGTGCGGCTATTTTCTCTTTCTCATGGCCACCTTGCCGAAAGTGGACCGGCTGGCCGATTACCGGCCTCCCATCGTTTCCCAGGTGTTCGGGGCGGACGGCAATCTGGTCGGTGAATTTTATCTGGAACGGCGGACGGTGGTTCCGGTGGAAAAGATTCCCAAGAAGCTGATCCAGGCGTTCGTTGCGGCGGAAGACGCCAATTTCTACAAGCACAAGGGGATCGATTACCTGGGGATCGTCCGGGCCGCCGTCAAGAACCTCATATCTCTGCGGAAGAAGGAGGGGGCGTCCACCATAACCCAGCAGGTGGCCAAATCCATGCTCCTTACGCCGGAGAAGAAATACTCCCGCAAGCTCAAGGAGGCGATCCTTGCAACGCGCATGGAAAAGATGCTCTCCAAGGACGAAATCCTCTATATCTACCTGAACCAGATCTACATGGGGGCGGGCTCCTATGGTGTGCAACTGGCGGCGGAAACCTATTTCGGCAAGGATGTGGAGCAGCTCAACCTCGCGGAAATGGCGATGCTGGCGGGCCTTCCCAAGGCACCCAATACCTATTCCCCCATCAAACACCTGGACAGGGCGCGGGAGCGCCAGAAATACGTACTGGACCGGATGGTGAAGGAGGGGTTCATCGCCGAGGCCGAGGCTGTCCATGCCCGCAACACTCCGATCGTCATCCGTTCGCGGAAGAAGGTCAACAGCGACCAGTCTGCCTATTTCCTGGAGCAGGTGCGCATCCAGCTGGAGGAAAAATATGGCGAGGACCGGCTCTACAAGGAGGGGCTGAAGGTCTATACCACCATGAATGCCGAAATGCAGAAATCGGCCTATGACGCGGTGGTGAACGGTCTCAAGGCGGTGGACAAGCGCCAGGGATTCCGGGGGGCTCTCAAATACCTGAGCGAAGCCGAGCTGGACGATTTCTGCAAGAAGGTCGAGGAAGGCATCGACTCTGCCTCCCTCAAGCAGGGAGCGACCTACCAGGGTGTCGTAACGGCGGTGAATCCCGCCAATGGTGATGTGACGGTGCGCGTCGGCGACCGGACCGGACTTCTCCCCCGCAAAAACATGGCGTGGGCTGGCAAGGTGGTGCTGGTCAACAGTTATGGCAAGCCGGCGGAGGTCAAGGGGAAAGCCCTCCCCCTCGGCGCGGTTGTCGAGGTGTCGGTGCTGACCCCTGACGTGAACAAGGGGGGTGCGGTCTTCTCCCTCGACCAGGAACCGGAAGCCCAGGCGGCGCTGATTGCCATCGATCCGCGCACCGGCGGAGTACGTGCCATGGTGGGAGGCTACGACTTCAAAAAGAGCCAGTTCAATCGTGCCATGCAGGCCAAGCGCAACCCCGGCTCCGCATTCAAGCCGATAATCTACGGTGCTGCCATCGACAGCAGAAGGATGACGGCGGCCACCATTATCGACGATTCGCCGGTTGAGTACGACAGTGGCAGGGACAAGGCCTGGAAGCCGAAAAATTACGACAATATCTATCGGGGGCCGGTCGCCATGCGGGAGGCGCTCACCAATTCCATCAATGTGGTGAGCGTGAAAATCCTCGAAACCATCGGGGTGACCGCCGCCATCGAATTCGCGAAGAAGCTGGGCATTGCCTCGACCCTGGAAAACAATCTCACCCTGGCTCTCGGCTCTTCCAGCGTGACTCCCCTGGAGCTGACCAGCGCCTATGCGGTGTTCGCCTCCGGCGGCTACCGGACGACCCCCTATTTCGTCACCAAGGTAACGGACCGTGACGGAAAAGTGCTGGAAGAGATTACGCCACCGGCGCTGCCGGTCTTCGGGGCCGCGACGTCCGCACAAACGCTGACCCTGGATGGTGCCGCCGCCCCTGCTTCTCCCTCCCCGACAACTCAACTGACGGCGGTTCCAGTCATTCCGCCGGAAACTGCCTATATCATGACGAACCTTATGGAGAGCGTAGTAGCGAGCGGCACCGGCCAGAGAGCCCGGGCTCTCGGCCGACCCGTGGCGGGTAAGACGGGAACCACCAATGACATGAAGGATGCCTGGTTTGTCGGGTATGTTCCCCAACTGGTTGCCGGTGTCTGGGTCGGTTACGACCAGGAGAAATCACTCGGTGCGGGAGGGTCGGGTGGCCAGGCCGCCGCTCCGATCTGGACTGAGTTCATGCAGCGCGGATTGGCCGGCATTCCGGCCCAGAGGTTCTCCCCTCCCGATAATGTTGTCTTTGCCCTCATCAATCCCCGCACTGGACTGCTTGCCAGGCAGGGGAGCGAGGGGAGCGTCTCGGAATGTTTCATAACGGGTACTGAGCCGACCAGTTACGATGGAGAGGATAATTAGAAGGAGTCCGCCTCTACGCAGGGCGTTAATGTCTTTCCCGGCAAGCTTTTAACCAGTTGTTTTGACTTATGTTTGCCTCCCGAGAGGGGTTACGTATCAGTGTCACCCCAAACCTTCTACTGGTCACGGCATACGGGAGACGGAGTGGGCGAACCCCTGCCAACCGTAAAAAAAAACAAATTTTTTTAAATAAACCCTTGCAAAGGGCAAATTTATGAATATAGTATTCGTGAAACACCATAAAAAGGAGGGTTTACTATGACCAAAGCAGAACTCGTCGAAGCGGTAGCGAAGTCTGCCAGTCTGACCAAGGCGGCAGCGGAGAAAGCAGTAGGTGCGTTCATCTCTACGGTTAGCGGCGCCCTGAAGAAGGGTGACCGGGTAACCCTGGTCGGCTTCGGCAGCTTCGAAGTTGCCAGCCGCAAGGCCCGCACCGGCAGAAATCCCCAGACCGGCAAGGAAATCAAGATTGCCGCCGCCAAGGTGCCCAAGTTCCGTCCTGGCAAGGCTCTCAAGGATGCCGTTGCCAAGAAGAAGTAATTCCTGCCGGTTGACTGCGTATCCCGTTGCACCGCTGTTCGGCATTACGGGATGAAGCGACTCGTATGTATTCATGAAAAACCCCGCCTAAGCGGGGTTTTTTTTGTCCTGTGTCATGACCACAGGTGAGCAGCGGTTAAAAGGTTACTGCAACCGAACAAACCACAAGCAACGAATAATTGATTGGAACAGGGTCCTCCGTTGGTGATATACTGTCAGCAATGCGTGATTGAGGTTATGGCCGCCTGTCGTTGCCGGCACGGGGAGACGTCACGCCCGCATAACATGCGCCACGAAAGGTCACGGCGGGGATGAAACTGCGTATTTATTATGAGGACACGGACGCTGGCGGGGTTGTCTATCATGCCAGGTACCTCCATTATTTCGAGCGGGCCCGTACAGAATTTCTGAGAGAGCAGGGATTGTCAGTGCGCGCGTTGCACGACATGGGAAGCATATTCCCGGTGGTACGCCTGGAGACTGACTTCCGCGCTCCGGCAGTCCTCGATGACCTGGTCCGGGTGGAGACTGAGGTCCTTGAAGTGGGGAAAACCTCTTTTACCCTGGGCCAGCGGGTCATAAGGGATATGGATGACAAACTCCTTGTCGAGGGGCGGGTGACGCTGGTTTGCGTCGGGCCGGGAATGAAGGCGAAGCGACTGCCGTCTGACCTGGTGCGGGTGCTCCAAAAGGCCTGATCTAAAGGGGCAAGGGAGGCTGGGTGTTGACCGTAGCGGCATATGCGGTTGTTATGCCGGTATCATTCCTTCTGGGGTGTGTGGCCGGGTTCATCATGCATCGTGCCGGATTTTGCATGGCGGGGGCGTTCCGTGACCTCTTTCTCTTCCGTCAGGCATTCATGCTGCGCCAATTGCTGCTCCTTGTCGCCGTTTCCATGATTCTCTTCGAAGCAGCCCGAGTGATGGGGCTTTTGCCTCTCTATCCCTTTCCGTCGCTGGGGCCTCCGACTCTCGCCAGCCTGGTTGGCGGAACTCTCTTCGGCATCGGAATGGTTCTGGCGGGGGGATGTGTCGTCGGGACTCTCTATAAGCTCGGCGCGGGGAATGTTCTCAGCGGGGTTGCTTTCGTCGGGCTCATTGCCGGCAGCGCGTTGTATGGGGAGATTCATCCCTGGTGGGGAGCCTTCGTGCGGTCGACAGTGATGGGCAACGGGAGTGTGACACTGCCGGAAGCTTTCGGGCTCTCCCCCCTGTTCCCCGTCATGCTGTCAGTTGGTGTCGCAGGGGCTTTCTTGTATCGCTGGCAGCGCCATGGTAAACTGCAACGACATTTTCGGGTGCAAGGCCATGTGCAGCCGTGGCTGGGCGCCCTGCTTCTTTCCCTGACAGGGCTCTGCTCCTATCTGCTGGTGGGGATGCCCCTCGGCATAACGACATCCTACGCCAAACTGGGTGCGTCACTAGAACGGCTCATCGCACCCCGCCATTTTGCCGAAGTGGCTTTTTTCAAGGGATTGCCCCTCGATTACCGTCACCCATTGACGCAGGAGCGCCTTGTCGGCGGACCGGGGCCTGCGTTTGATGCCGTGGCAGCCGTGCAGTATCCCCTTCTGGTGGGGCTTGTGCTGGGTGGACTGATGTCGGCCGTGCTGGTACGGGAATTTCACATCTATTATCGAGTGCCGGTACGACAGTATGGTTCCGCTTTTGCCGGCGGGGTGATAATGGGGCTCGCATCACGCATGGCTCCGGGGTGTAATATCTGGCATATCTTCGGGGGGCTCCCCATACTGGCGGGCCAGAGTCTCCTGTTCGTTCTTGGACTGTTTCCGGGAGCCTGGTTGGGGGGGAAACTCCTGACCCGCCTGGTCATAAGAGATTGAGGCACGGGGTCTGCGTCGGGACATCAACCGGTTTCTAGTGAGGATACCATGGACAGGGAACAGAAAGCACCCCAGGTTATCGAGTTTGACATCAGAGGCCAGCTCTGCCCGGCAACTCTGCTCATAGCTCTCAAAGAACTGAATCGCTGCAAGGAGCAGTTGCACAACGGAAAAGTCCAGCTCGCCTTCAAGACCGACAACCGGGATGCCACCATAACCATTCCCGAAGCGGCCGGAAATATGGGGTACGGCGTAGAGGTGCGGCATGTCGATGACGGGTATCTCGTGGTGATCGAGCGGGGCCACTAGCGACGGAGGGTATGATCAGCCATGAAGTTAGGTGAAAAATTGCGGGACGTTGTCGAGAACCTGTCCGGAGCCAACGAGAGCCGGCGTCTGGTCGCGGAAAACGAACTCCTGCGGGAACGGGAACGCCAGGCCCATACCTACGTGCGGAGCAAGGTAAACCAGCTATTGCGGGTAATGGGAACGTTGCCGCTTCGTGCCGAGGAGTTGGACGACAAGACCCTGCTGGACCTTGATCCGATCGGAATAATTGCCGATGCCTTCGACCAGGTGCTCGAACACCTCAATGACACCAACGACAAACTCAAGCTTGCCAATGACGAAATACAGGCCATTCTGACCGCTGCAAACGTGGGAATACTGGTGGTGGATGCCGAGATGAAGGTCCAGGCCTTCAATCCCAAGTTGCGGGAGATGTTTCTCCCTGCGGGGATGGATGTCCTCGGTTCCACCTGCAGCAAGGTGCTTTGCGGGCAGGAAATCCCTCCCCCTGATTGCACGTTTGCCAAGATCATGGCGTGCAAGATCGGATTGCAACGCCAGGAGTGGGCGTTAAAAGGGCGCAACTACGATGTGGCCGCCGCACCCATCAAGAACAAGTTCGGTGAAATTACCCATGTGGTGCTGGTTTACAACGAGGTAACCGATCGGAAGCGGATGATGGAGAGCCTCCAGGAGAGTGAGGAGATGTTTCGCACCCTGCTGGATAACTCCCGGGACATGGTGCAGGGGGTTACCCCCGACGGCATGTTCCTCTACGTCAACCGTGCCTGGCGACAAGCCCTCGGTTACGGTGAGGACGAGATCGACCGGCTTTCCATCCACGATATCATCCACCCCGACTGTCGCGAGCATTGCCTGGGGTTTTTCAATACCCTCATGGCTACCGGCAGGGGTGGGGAGATCGATGCCGTCTTTGTTGCCCGTGACGGCACCCGCCTCCCCGTCAGGGGAAAAATCAGCTGCAGTCTCAAGGATGGCAAGCCGCTGGTGACCTGCGGCATCTTCCACCCCGCCGGCGAGACCGGCAAATGCATGGAATGACGGCAGACCGGTGAGCGTCCCCCCCCTCTCCATTCTGCTTCCTGTCCGCAACGAAGCGGAATATCTCCCCCAAGCCCTTGCGTCCATTGAGCGACAGACTTTTCATGACTGGGAACTTGTGGCCGTGGATGACGGTTCGACCGATGCGACTCCCCGCCAGCTTGCTGCTGCTGCCCGGCGTGACCGGCGCATTCGCATCGTCGATCCCCCCGAACGGGGACTGGTCCAGGCCCTCAACGCCGGTCTTTCCGCCTGCCGTGCGCCGTTGGTTGCCCGTATGGATGGGGACGACATCTCCCATCCCCGGCGTCTGGAGTTCCAGCTGGCATGTTTGCGAGCCCATCCGGAGATTGGCCTTGTCGCCTCTGCCTTTCGTCATTTCCCCCGCACCGGCCTCAAGGTCGGCATGCGTGCCTACGAAGTGTGGCAGAACTCCCTCACCACCCACGAAGCAGTTATGTGCGACCTGTTCGTGGAATCCCCCTTCGTTCATCCAAGTGTCATGTTTCGCAAGGATTTGGTAACCGCCGTCGGCGGATATCGTGAGATGGGGTGGGCGGAGGATTATGACCTCTGGCTTCGCCTTGCTGCAGCGGGAGTCCGTTTCGCGCGGCTTCCCCAGCCACTTTTCTTCTGGAGGGAACGGCCGGAAAGGGCTACCCGCACCATGGTCGAATATACGGCGGGGGCCTTCCGCGCATGCAAGGTCCACCATTTGCGGCGCGGGTTTCTGGACGGCACACGCGAGGTCATGCTGGCGGGCGCGGGTAAAGAGGGGCGGGCATGGCGGCTTGCCCTTGAAGGAGAAGGGATAGGGGTAAGCCGTTGGGTGGATGTGGACCCCCGCAAAGTCGGCCGGCAGTTGCATGGAGCGCCAGTCATCCCTGCTGACGGGGTTTCGCCGGCAATGGGGAAGCTTCTCGTCACTGTCGGGACCCGCGGGGCTCGGGAAGAGCTGCGGCGCTGGGCGATGGCCCGTGGTTTTCGGGAGGGGGAAGATTTTATCTGCGTGACGTAGGAGGCAGACATGGGCATCATGCTGAAACCGTCCGATCTCTATTATAAATATCCGAAGGACACGGCACATCGCAATCTGCCCAAGTTCAAGGGAAAACCCGATCCTGAGCCGTTCAACCGCGACGACCTCTACGAGGTGTTGCCGATGCTGGCTGCGGTTATGGACGAGCTGGGGAGCAACGACGGGCGTGTCCTGAACATGCTGGAGGACATTCTCAACCAGGAACTGCCACGGTTCATCGTCACCCGCGAGCAGGTTTTCGACTGCCTGGTTGAGACGGCACGGGAGCGGTTGGGCTAGGAGAGTGATCCGGGTGTGGGAGACAGGACGAGAGCTCCGGCATGTTCATCTGCCGGGGCTCTCTCCGTTTCAGGGGTGGTCGTTGATATACTCGAGGGCATAGCGGACGTAGTTCTGGGGGGATTTGCGGAGCCAGGCGATTTCATCGGGGGTAAGGTCGCGCTTGTATTTGGCCGGTGCACCGACCCAGAGGGTGTGAGGGGGGATGACCGTCCCTTCGGTTACCAGGGCGCGGGCTCCGACCAGAGCCCCCTCACCGACAACCGCCTTGTCCATGACCATCGCCTGCATGCCGATGAAGGCACCGTTTTCGACGGTGCAACCGTGGAGGGTGACGCTGTGGCCGACGGTGACATCATCGCCGATGACCAGAGGTGCCCCCGGGTCGTCGGCATGTTTCCGATGGGTGACGTGGAGCATGGTCAGATCCTGGATGTTGGTCCGGTCGCCGATCCGGATGAAATTCACGTCGCCGCGAGCCACCACGTTGTACCAGATGCTGCTCTGCTCCCCGATCTGCACGTCGCCGATGACAACTGCCGTCTCGGCGATGAAGGCGGAAGATGCAATCTGGGGGTGCATCCCCTGGAACGAATGGATCATTGACATAGTCCTCGATAGATTGGATTCTTTCCGGTCCCCGGTCCCCGGTCCCCGGTCCCCGGTCCCCGGTCCCCGGTCCCCGGTCCCCGGTCCCCGGTCCCCGGGGTTAGTCCCGTGGGATTGCCAGCATCCGGTCCAGCGCCCTCTTCGCCGGCACCCGGATCTCTTCCGGCACCTTAACTACGGGGGCCATGGTTTCCAGGGCCGCCTTGATATCCTCAAGAGAGGTGAGTTTCATGTTGGGGCAGATGAGGGCGGGGGAGGCGAGGATGAACTCCTTGTCCGGGTTCTCCTGCCGCAGGCGGTAGAGGATGCCTGCTTCAGTGCCGATGATGAAGCGTCGAACCGTGCTTTTGTGGCAGTAATCGTACATGCCGCTCGTGGAGCAGACGTGGTCCGCAAGCTCTAGGACGGCGGGGTTGCATTCGGGATGGCAGATGAAAAGGGCGTCGGGATGTTCTCCTTTGAGCCGTCGGACCGTGTCGACCGTGAGCCGCTCGTGGGTCGGGCAGTATCCCTCCCAGAAGTGAAAGGTCTTGGGGGAGAACCTGGCCACGTAGCGCCCCAGGTTACGGTCGGGAACGAAGATGATCTCGGGTTCGGGAAGGGAGTTCACCACTTTCTGGGCATTGGCCGAGGTGCAGCAGATGTCGCTTTCCGCCTTGACGGCGGCGGAGGAATTGACGTAAGTGACCACCGGCACCCCGGGATGCTGCGCTTTCAGTTCCCGCAATCCTTCTACCGTTACCATGTCCGCCATGGGGCAGCCGGCATCCAGACGGGGCAGCAGAACCGTCTTGGCCGGTGCGAGGATGGAGGCCGATTCGGCCATGAAGTGGACGCCGCAGAAGACGATGACGTCGGCCGTCGCCCGGGCCGCTTCAATGGAGAGGGCGAGTGAGTCACCGGTGATGTCGGCGATCTCCTGTACCTCGTCGCGCATGTAGTTATGGGCCAGGAGGATGGCGTTGCGCTCCTTGAGCAGGCTCCTGATCTCCTGTTTGACAGTTTCTGCACTCATGTCGGCAGGTCCTCGTGGTTCGTGGCATGCTTCCCGGGTCGGGGAGTGGTGGAAATAGTAGACAATATCTGCAGCCATGTCAAACCCTTTGCCACCGACAACCGTTCTTGACATGATTCGGCAAAACTTCTATTATTCTAGCAATCAACGCGCGTCCGGCCTGCATTGGCCGGCTAAAGAGAGGTTTACCATGTTTGGGATAGGGATGCCCGAGTTGATCGTTATTCTGGTCATTGCGCTGATCGTCATCGGGCCGCAGAAGCTTCCTGACCTGGCCCGTTCACTTGGCAAAGGGTTGGCGGAGTTCAAGCGGGCAACCGATGATTTCAAGCAGAGCGTGGAGGACGAGGTGCAGGCCCAGGATGAGAAGGAGAGGATAGCCCGGGAAGTTGCCGCCAAGGAGGCCGCAACGACAACTCAAGGGGAGGAAAAGAAAGAGCCGACCAAGGTGTGAGGCCGGCAGTTTGCACCAATAAAAAAGGCGGGGATTTCCCGCCTTTTCTTATTTCAACTCCTTGAGTCTTTCCTTGGCCTGTTTCGCTTCATCCGCCAGGGGAAAATCGTCGACCAGTTTCTTGAACACATAACGGGCACTCTTGACGTCCCCCAGTTCCTTGAAGGCCATGGCCTGCTTCAGCATGGCCGCCGGGACCTTCTCCTTTCCCGGAAAGTTCTTGATGACCTCCTGGAACTCAAGAATGGCCTGGTCGTAGTTCTTTTCGCTGTAATAGGTCTCTCCCAGCCAGTAGTGGACGTTGGACGCCAGGTCGTGCCGGGGGAATTTCTGGAGAAACTGGCCGAACAATTCCCGGGCCTTTTGCGGTTCGCCATTTTTGAAGGTAGTGAGCCCCTTCTGGTAGAGGGATTCCGGGGTCGCTTCCTCCCGTGCGATGGAGTCTGACAGCCCCTTTTCCAGTTTTGCCAGGCGCTCGTCGATTGCTGCGAAGCGGCGTTCCATGTCCTCTCTCACAAGGGCAAGGTCGTCGGCCGGTTTCTTCGCCAGGAGGGCTGCGTCATCGACCTTGCCGGTCAGAACCTGCATGTCGACCCGGGCGCTGTCCAGAGTCGCCTGGAGATCGGCTGCGCCCTTCCGCAGGGCTTCCATGTCCTTCTGGTAGCCCTGGGCCTTTTCCACTATGTCCCGCGCTTCATTCCGCGTCGCTCCCAGGTCCTTGTCCAGCTGCAGTACACGGGTCTTCAGTTCGTCCGTATCACGCTGCAGGTTTTCCATCTCTCCCCTGCTGGCGCAGCCCGCGACCGCGAGCAGCATGACCAGGGAGAGTCCCACGTTATTCAACCGCATAGCCAGGCATCCTCCTTGTTCCCCGTTGAAAAAAGAGGGGCGTAGTTTTTACGCCCCTCGTGATCGTCACGGGAAAGAACCTTATTTTACGATGACGAACTCTCCCCGGCGGTTCTTGGCCCAGGCTGCCTCGTCGTGCCCCGGTTCAGCCGGTTTTTCCTTGCCGTAGCTGATGACGGAAAGCCGTTCCGCCGGAACGCCAAGAGTAACCAGGTAGTTCATGGCCGATTTGGCCCGTTTTTCACCCAGGGCGAGGTTGTATTCGTCAGAGCCCCGCTCGTCGCAATGCCCTTCGATCTGGATTTTGCCCGACAGCTTCTTCAGCAGAATTTCGGCATTTTTCGCCAATGTGTCGCGTGATGCCTGGCTGAGGGTGAACGAGTCGAAGTCGAAGTAAATTTTCTCCAGGGCGGATATCGGTGCCGTTGCCGGGGCTATCTCTTCCGTCGTGGAAATGGATGCTTCCTTCACCGTCTGGGGGGCTATAACCTCTTCCCGGGGCGCTGTCGGTTGAGCCGGTTTGGGGGTCGGTGCGGGCGCAACCGGCGCCGCTACCGGTTCATCTTTTTTCACAAGCTCGTCCTTGGCGCAACCGCTGGCAAAAATCACCCCACAACACAATACCATCACACATCCCAACATACCCTTGCGCATTTTCCTCTCCTTTTACCGTTAATAATTTCCCTCCGGGAAAATCCGGATGGGAAACTGCCTGTTTCCGAAAGAGCAATTCCTTCTGGAAACATGAATAAGGCCAGGGGCACGGAATATTGCTGCCACGAGGTCTGAACGTACCTAATTATACATATCCGGACGCTGTTTTCAATGCGTTTGATGTCATGGGGGAAAACTCTTCGGATTACCAGCGGGGCGACCAGGTGGGATGGCTGTCCGATCCCTTCCCCCGTGAAACCATGACCTGTCCGGTTCCGTCGGCACGCATGATGTAAATGGCTTCCCGCCCGCCGCGCTGTGAACTGAAGGTGATGTAGCGGCCGTCGGGAGACCAGCGCGGATGCTCGTTGCTCCCCTCGCTGGTCAGCTGGGTATCGCCGCTGCCGTCCGGGTTGATGGCAAAGATCTGGAAACCTCCCTGCTGACGGCAGTAGACAATCCGGTCCCCCTTGGGGGACCAGCGGGGGCTCACGTTGTAGGCGCCGCTGGTGGTGAGGCGGCGAACTCCGCTCCCGTCCGCATTCATGACAAAGACCTGCGGCTTCCCGAGCCGGTCCGAGACAAAGGCGATCTGCCGACCGTCGGGTGACCAGGCTGGCGAGACGTCGATGGCGTTATTATTGGTCAGCCGGGCCAGCTGTTTGCCGTCCTTGCCGATGATGTAAATCTCGGAATTGCCGTCCTTGCTCATGGCCAGGGCGATCCGGCTGCCGTCCGGACCGTAGGCGGCGGTCACGTTGATTCCGGGGTTTGCGGCGATCCGTGCTTCGCTGCCGCTGAAAATATCGCGGCGGTAAAGATCGGGATTCCTCTTTTTGTAGGAAGTATAGATGATTTCCTTGCCAGAGGGGGAAAAGTCCGGGTTGAGATTGATGGAGCCGTTGCGGGAGAGGCGCTGGACGTTGTACCCGTCGTAATCCATCAGGTAAAGTTCCTTGTTGCCGGTCTGTTTGGAGACGAAGGCGATCTTGCCGGTGAAGGGGCCCCGTTCACCGGTTACCACCTGCAGGATCTCGTCGGAAAAGCTGTGGGCCATGCGGCGCAGATCGGTGACACTGCCGCTGTAGCGCTTGGCTGCCAGTTCCTGTCCTCGGGTGACGTCGTACAGCCTGCATTCCAGGGTAAGGGAGGTTCCGGAGATGGTGTATCCCGATTTGATGAGTATATCGGCTCCCGCTGCCTTCCAGGAGTCGAAACTGAAATCGCCCGGCCGGATGCCGCTCTTCGGGTCAGTCGGGGTAGTGGCCATGACGGTGAACGGTCCGGCGAGGGTCATGTCGAACCGGAACAACTCCGCGATATCCCGGGCAATACCGCTATTTACCCCGCCGGAGAGGGGAACAGGGGTGGCTACTGCCAGCTGCAGCTGCCGATTGCCGGGTGCGGTGACTTCGAGGTAACTCTCCCCGGCGGGAATGGCGGCGGGGAGGATTGTCAACACGGCGATTATGGCGATGGAAATGATCGTTTTCACTGTTTACCGATCCCCTGGGGCCTGAACAGAAAGCCCTGTTCGAATTCTGTGCCGTTCGGTGGTGGAGGGAAGGTCTTTTCCGCCTTGGTGATGGTGTCGACAACGGATGCTTCGAAAATCCTGTCGCCGGAACTCCGCTCGATCCGGTAGCGGAGCAACCGGCCGTTACGGGCGATGGTGAGTCGTACGACCACCGACGGATTTTTGCTCTGGTAGGCGATGGTGGTGCGAAACACATCCTGGAGCCGGGAGTGGATGTAACTGGCGTAGTCGCTTCCCGCTTCCTTTCCCGTCCCCGTCGGCATCCCGGCTGCTCCCCTGCCGGTGCCGGCCGCCCTGTTTTTCAACGCCTCCAGGGCCGCTGCCTGATGCCGCGCCTCAGCATTCTTCTCCAGTTGCCGGAGCCGTTCCTCGAATTCCCGGCTCGTCTCTTCCGTGGCTCCTTTTGGGGGTTTGGTCGCCGGTGCTCCCGCAGCGGCTTTGGGTGGCGTTTTTACCGGCAGCTGCATGGCCTGGGGAGGAGCTGGGGGTTGGGGGACCGCCCCCGTCTGGCTGCCGGCCACGGCCGGGCTTCCCATGCGGGGGTGGGCCACCGGCAGGTTCACCACATCCACGTAGTAGACCGGAGCTTCCTGCAGGCGGGGTGCCAGCAGGAGCCCCGAATAGGTGACGATAAAAAAAAGGGCCAGATGCATGACGAACGAGAACGTCAGCGATGCACCGAACCCTCGTGATGTTGTCTGCAGGCGGTGGCTCATCTCCCCCCGGCCGGCTCCGTTACCATTCCGAGCCGTTCGATGCCGGCTCCCTTGATCTCGGCCATGGTCCTGACCACATCCCCGTAGGGAACGTCCCGATCGGCCTTGAGGAACACCTCCTTCTTCGTCCGGTTGGCAAACATGGAGGTCAGACGGCTGCGGAGGTCGGATTCGGCGATCGGCTCCTTGTTGATGAACAGGCGGTTCCCCTTGTCGATGGAGACGATGACGGTCTCCTCCTGGGCCGGCAGGGCCTTGGTGTCCGCCTTCGGCAGGTTGACCTGGACCCCCTGCTGCATCATGGGGGCGGTGACCATGAAGATGACGAGAAGGACGAGCATGACGTCCACCAGGGGGGTGACGTTGATCTGGGACATGGTCCCCCGGTCGCTGTTGTTATGGCTTCCCATTCCCATGCTTCCCCCCTATTTCTTGGCGAAGCTGCGCTGCACGATGTTGAGGAACTCGGTGGAGAAGCTGTCCATTTCTCCGATGAGCACCCTGATCTTGTGCTGGAAGTGGTTGTACCCCATGACCGCCGGGATGGCGGCCACCAGGCCGATGGCCGTGGCGATAAGGGCCTCGGCGATGCCCGGGGCGACGACCGCCAGGGAGGCGGAACCGGTCTCGCCGATCCCCTTGAAGGCGGTCATGATACCCCAGACCGTTCCGAACAGGCCGATGAACGGGGCGGTGGAACCGGTGGTGGCGAGGAAGGTGGTGTACTTCTCCAGGCGGGTGATCTCCGAGGTGGTGGCGCGGCGCAGGGCGCGGGATATGTTGTCGATCCCCCCCAGTTCGGTGCTGATCACGTCCGGCTCTTCCTTCTGCTCCCCCTTGTCCATGAGTTTTTTCAACTCTCCGTATCCTTCGCTGAAAAGGACCGTGAGGGGAGAGTTGGTGAACCGGTCAACCTGGGCGTTGATGGCGTCAAACCGCTTGGTTTTCCAGAAGAACTCCAGAAACCGCTCCGACTCGCTGTTGGCACGATGGACCTGGAGCAGTTTGTAGAAGATGATGGCCCAGGAGACGACGGAAAAATAGAGCAGAATCAGCAGCACCAGTTTTACGACCAGGCCGGTCCCGGCAAAGAATGTCACGGCATGTACCTCCGCTGTTTGGTAGGAGTAAACTCCCCGAAAATATTACGTACCCCCGGGGAAGTCAATACGATTTTTGCTGTTGCGGGACAGGTCCCCGTGCCGGCCCCTGATGGTGGGGTGCTAGCGTGCCCGCCCCCGGGGAAAGCCCGTCAGTAGCATTCCGGCTTCCGGTCCTGGAAGCAGGGTATCTGCTGGCGCCAGTTCTCCATGATGCTGAGGTCGAGAGAGGCAGTCAGTTCGCAGTTTTCGTACCCGCCTTCCGCCAGGACCTCTCCCTTCGGGCCGATAATCAGGCTCATGCCGAAGAAATCCAGCTTGCCGACCACCCCGCAGCAATTGGCGGCAACGACGAACAGCTGGTTTTCGATGGCCCGGGCACGGAGCAGCGTCCGCCAGTGCTCTTCCCGCGGCTTGGGCCACTCACCGGGAACGACGAGGATTTCCGCCCCCTCCAGGGCGAGGCGGCGGGCAAGCTCGGGGAAGCGCAGATCGTAGCAGATGAACACCCCGATCCTGCCGATGCTGGTATCCGCTACGAACCAGGAATCACCGCCGGTGAAGGAGCGGTCTTCATTCATCAGGGAGAAGAGGTGTATCTTGCGGTATTTCCCCGCCAGCCTGCCGCGGTCAAACAGGTAGGCGGTATTGCAGACCTTGTCGCCGTCCGGCTCCGGCAGGCTCCCCGCCAGCACCATGCCGTATTCGGCAGAAAGCCGCCCCATCTCTTCCACCAGTTCCGGTGTGCGGGCGGCAAGGGCGTTGAGTTCGCGATAGGCAAAGCCGCAGCTCCACATCTCCGGCAGCACCGCCAGCTGGCATCCCTCCCCGGCCAGACGGGAAAGTGCGCACCGCACATGCTCCACGTTGGCGTCGATATCCCCCAGCTGTATGGTGAACTGCACCGCGGCTGCCTTGACCTCACGGGACATGGCGGACCTCCTTCCGGATTAATCGCAAGAGTGTCGCAAGTTTACCGGCAAGTGACCTGCATTTCAACAAGATATTTGGACATGGAGGTAGGGATGTACTAGTATCGTGAGCATGGAGTGTGCCCTCTACATCCATTTCCCATTCTGTGTCCGGAAATGCCTCTACTGCGATTTCAACTCCCTGGCCGGCTCTCCCGTCTCTCCCGAGGGGTACGTCGCCGCGCTGGTGCGGGAGCTGGAGTTGCATGCGGAAACCCTGGAGGCGGTAACGGCTCCCACTCTCTACTTCGGAGGGGGTACCCCTTCGCTCATGGCTCCGGCGTCCGTGCAGCTGGTAATCGACGGGGCGGGGAGATGGTACGGGCTTTTGCCGGAGGCAGAGGTAACCCTGGAGGCAAATCCCGGCACCGTTGACCGGGAAAAGCTCGCCGGTTACCGTGCGGCCGGGGTGAACCGTCTGTCGCTGGGGGTGCAGTCCTTCGACGATGCCATGCTGGTTCGTCTCGGTCGTCTCCATACGGCGCGGCAGGCGGCTGATGCGGTCACCATGGCCCGGCAGGCGGGATTCGCCAACCTCGGCATCGATCTTATCCATGGGCTCCCCGGCCAGACGGCCACCATGTGGCGGGACGACCTGGCACGGGCCGTCGATCTTGCCCCCGAGCATATTTCCGCCTACGGCCTGACCGTGGAGGAGGGGACTCCGTTCTTCAGCCTGGCCAGCAGTGGAAACCTCGATCTACCGGTCGAGGAAGCCGCGCTGGAGATGCTGGAGATGACGGCGGACGTTCTTCGGGATGCCGGTTACGAACAGTACGAGATATCCAACTTCGCCCGGACCGGGCGGCGCTCCCGCCACAACCAGGTCTACTGGCACCGGGGGAACTACCTGGGGTTCGGGGCGGGAGCCCATTCCTTCCTGAGGGATGGGGGGTGGGGGACGCGCTGGCACAATCCGAGCGACCCGGTTGCCTATATGCACTCCATGGCCGACGGGCTGCCACCGGCGGAGGAGCCGGCCATTCTCGACCGGCGCGATGCCATGGCGGAATTCATGTTTCTCGGCCTGCGCCTCCTGGAGGGGATCGAGCCGGCCCGGTTCCAGAAGGAGTTCGGGGTTACGGTGAACGATGCCTACGGGGAGGAAGTGGCTCGCCTGACGGCGACCGGTCTGCTGGAAGTTGCCGGCGGCCGGCTCCGACTGACCCGAGCCGGGCTCCCCCTGGCCAATCAGGTATTTCAGTCATTCCTTTAGCGGGTAAATCCCCTTGACAAAACGGGCGTTAGTCATTAGATTGGGACGGTATTAGCACTCGGAAATGGTGAGTGCTAATATTTTTTTGAGGGTGATCCATGCGCGACAACCTGACCGAACGGAGCAAGCAGATCCTCGAGGCGATCATCGAGGACTACATAGTTACGGCCGAACCGGTGGGGAGCCGGACCGTTTCCCGCCAGCACGGCCTCAACCTGTCGCCGGCCACGGTGCGCAATGTCATGGCCGACTTGGAGGAGATGGGGTTTCTCGCCTCCCCCCACACCTCGGCAGGCAGGGTGCCGACCGACAAGGCTTACCGCCTCTATGTCGACTCCCTTCTCGGTGTCCGCAAGGTGGCGCGGGAGGAGCGGGAGGAGATCCGGAAGCACTGCAGCCTCACGGGAAAGGACATCGGCGAGGTTCTTCACGAGACGAGCCGGATGCTCTCCTCCGTTTCGCACTACATGGGGATCGTGGTCGCCCCCCGCTTCGCCGCCGATGTGCTCCGGCATCTTGAATTCGTCAAGCTGGGGGGGCGGCGGATCCTGGTCATCCTGGTTTCCCAGAGCGGCGCCGTGCAGAACAAGATCGTCGAAACGACCGACGATTTCTCCAGCGAAGAGCTGGTGCGGATGTCCAACTACCTCAACGAGCTCGTCGCCGGCCTGACCATTGCCCAGGTGCGCAGCCGCCTCCTGGAGGAGCTGGAGAACGCCAAGACGAGGTACGATGCCCTCCTGTCCAAGGCCCTTCGGCTTTCCCAGCAGAGCCTGCCGGACAAGGATTCGGAAGTTTTCCTCGAGGGGCAGTCCAATATCCTGGAACTTCCGGAATTTGCCGACGTCGGCAGGATGAAGGAGATATTCCGGGCATTCGAGGAAAAGGGGCAGCTGGTCAGCCTCCTCGACCAGTGTCTCGGGGCGCAGGGAATCAATATTTTCATCGGCGCCGAATCCCGCTTGAGCCAGATGGCGGGGCTGAGCGTCATTACTTCGACCTACATGACCGGCCGCAACACCCTCGGGGTGCTTGGCGTTATCGGTCCGACACGCATGGGATACGCCAAGGTGATCCCGATTGTCGACTATACGGCGAAAATGGTCAGCCGGCTCCTGGAGATGGAGTAGCAGGCATGCACGCCGTCGGGCATTGATGCGATTCAAGGGAGATTTGAGAGATGGACAAGAAAAAACATACGGAACAACACCATACTGCACCAGCTGGAGATGTACCGCAGACGGAGTCGGAAGCGGCCGTGCCTCCGGCGGAGGAGACGGCTTCCGCTGGCGACCGGCTTCAGCAGCTGGAAGAGGCCCTGGCGGCAAAGGAAACCGAGGCGGCGGCAAACTGGGACAAGTTCGTCCGGGAGCGGGCCGATCTGGAAAACTACCGGCGGCGGGTCCAGAAGGAAAAGGAAGAGCTGCTCAAGTATGGCAACGAGGCGCTCCTTCTCGAAATCCTGCCGGTCCTCGACAACATGGAGCGGGCACTGGCCCATTCGGGTGAGGAGAGCCAGAACGCGGTGATCGAAGGGGTGCGGATGACCTATGCCATGCTCCTCGGGGCATTGAAGAAATTCGGCGTTTGCCCCATCGAGACCGGCCGGGGGACCGCCTTCGACCCGGCCTTCCACCAGGCCATGTGCCAGGTGGAGTCGGATGACCTTCCCGCCAACACGGTGGTGGAGGAACTCCAGAAGGGATACCTCCTCAACGAGCGGCTGTTGCGGCCGGCCATGGTGTCGGTCACGAAAAGCGCGTGACCGGGAGGTGGGGACGAGAGGCTAGGGGCCCCGGTTTCTGGTCCCCGTTTTCCCCCGTACATTTTTTTGCGTCCCCCCTTGTTTTTTCGGGGGGGGATGCCTAGCTTGATCGTAGATATTTCACAAGGAGGAGCACCTGTATGAGCAAAGTCATCGGAATCGACCTGGGAACCACCAACTCCTGCGTAGCCGTCATGGAGGGGGGGGAACCGGTTGTCATAGCCAACGCGGAGGGGAGCCGCACCACTCCGTCCATGGTCGCCTTCACCGACAGCGGGGAGCGGCCGGTGGGTCAGCAGGCCAAACGCCAGGCGGTCACCAACCCGGAGAACACCCTCTTCGCCATCAAGCGGCTCATAGGCCGCAAATTCGATACGGAGCAGGTGAAAAAGGACATCGCCATCTCTCCCTTCAAGATCGTGAAGGCGGACAACGGCGACGCCTGGGTGGAAGTCCGGGGACAGAAGTATTCCCCCCCCGAGATTTCGGCCATGGTGCTGCAGAAGATGAAGAAGACCGCCGAGGACTACCTGGGTGAGACGGTTACCGATGCGGTCATCACGGTACCCGCCTATTTCGACGATTCCCAGCGCCAGGCGACCAAGGATGCCGGCAAGATCGCCGGCCTCAACGTCCTGCGGATCATCAACGAGCCGACCGCAGCGGCACTCGCCTACGGTCTCGACAAGAAGAAGGACGAGAAGATCGCGGTCTTCGACCTGGGGGGAGGGACCTTCGATATCTCCATCCTGGAACTGGGGGAAGGGGTGTTCGAGGTGAAGTCCACCAACGGCGACACCTTCCTCGGGGGTGAGGACTTCGACCAGAAGGTGATCGACTGGATCGCCGACGAGTTCAAGAAGGACCAGGGGATCGACCTGCGGAGCGACAAGATGGCCCTGCAGCGTCTGAAGGAAGCTGCGGAGAAGGCGAAATGCGAGCTTTCCTCCTCCATGGAGACCGATATCAACCTCCCCTTCATCACCGCCGATGCCACCGGCCCCAAACACCTGACCCTGAAACTCACCCGGGCCAAGCTTGAGGCGCTCTGCGCCGACCTCATCGCCAAGCTGGAAGGGCCGTGCCGGACCGCCCTCAAGGATGCCGGCCTTTCCGCCAGTGATGTGGACGAGGTGATCCTGGTCGGCGGCATGACCCGCATGCCGATCGTGCAGAAGAAGGTGCAGGACATCTTCGGCAAGGTCCCCAGCCGGGGCGTCAACCCGGACGAGGTGGTGGCCATCGGCGCCGCCATCCAGGGGGGTGTCCTCAGGGGAGATGTGAAGGACGTGCTGCTCCTCGACGTCACCCCGCTTTCCCTCGGCATCGAGACCCTGGGAAGCGTCATGACCAAGCTGATCGAGAAGAACACCACCATCCCCTGCCGGAAGTCCCAGGTGTTTTCCACCGCCGCCGACAACCAGCCTGCCGTGACCATCCATGTCCTCCAGGGTGAGCGGGAGATGGCGGGGGATAACAAGACCCTCGGCAACTTCGAGTTGACCGGCATTCCTGCCGCACCCCGTGGCGTTCCCCAGATCGAGGTAACCTTCGACATCGATGCCAACGGCATCGTCCATGTCTCGGCCAAGGACCTGGGGACCGGCAAGGAGCAGTCGATCCGGATCACCGCCTCCTCCGGTCTCTCCAAGGAGGAGATCGACAAGATGGTGAAGGATGCGGAAGCCCATGCCTCCGAGGACAAGAAGAAGCGGGAGCTGATCGAGGCCCGCAACCAGGCGGACAGCCTTGCCTACCAGACCGAGAAGTCCCTCAAGGAGTTCGGGGACAAGATCGATGCAGCC
The DNA here is from genome assembly GCF_018476905.1 of Geomobilimonas luticola. GTDB lineage: Bacteria > Desulfobacterota > Desulfuromonadia > Geobacterales > Geobacteraceae > Geomobilimonas > Geomobilimonas luticola. The sequence goes on along the minus strand of NZ_JAHCVK010000001.1, from coordinate 308,113 downwards.
GAGAAGCAGAAGATCGAAGATGCCCTGGCGGCCCTGAAGAAGACCCTGGAGGGGAGCGATACGGATGCCATCAAGAAGGCGAGCGACGACCTGATGCAGGCTTCCCACAAGCTTGCCGAGGCGGTCTACGCCAAGGCCCAGCCCGGTGCCGGCGAGGCGGCGGGAGAGGTTTCAGGCGAGGAGACTTCCAAGGGTGAGAAGGTCGTGGATGCAGACTTCGAGGAAGTGAAGGACGACAAGAAGTAATCTGGCGCGGTTCGCCGGTGTATATCGTAGGGGCGCAGCATGCTGCGCCCCTATACGTATTTAGACAAGGATAAAAGGAACGATATCTTGGCAAATGGCGACAAACGCGATTATTACGAGGTGCTTGGCGTCAACCGCAACGCCTCGGATACGGAAATAAAGAAGGCCTACCGCAGGCTGGCAATCCAGTTTCATCCCGACAAGAACCCGGGGGACAAGGCTGCCGAGGACAAGTTCAAGGAGCTTTCCGAGGCCTACGAGGTCCTTTCCGATCCCCAGAAGCGGGCCCAGTACGACCAGTTCGGTCATGCCGGACTTGGAGCCGGCGGCTTTTCCAGCGGGGGGTTCGGCGGGTCGCCGTTTGGCGATATCTTCGGCGACATCTTCGGCGACATTTTCGGCGGGAGCCGGCAGCGGGGGCGGGGGAAACGGGGCGACGACCTCCAGTACAACCTTGAGATCAGCTTCGAGGAGGCGGCGTTCGGGATGGAGACCACCATCGATGTCCCCTACGCCAAGCGGTGCGACACCTGCGGGGGTAATGGAGCCAAGCCGGGTACCGAACCGAAAACCTGCCCTACCTGTCGCGGTGCCGGCCAGGTCCGCTTTCAGCAGGGCTTTTTCAGCGTCAGCAAGACCTGCAGTCAGTGCCAGGGCGAGGGGCGCGTGGTGGAGCATCCCTGTAGCACCTGCCGCGGTACCGGCAGCGTCAGGGATACCAAGACCCTCTCCGTCAAGGTGCCTCCGGGGGTCGAAACCGGCAACCGCCTGAAACTTACCGGGGAGGGAGGGCAGGGGACCAAGGGAGGGAGCAACGGCGACCTCTATGTGCTGCTCTCGGTACGCGACCATTCCCTCTTCACCCGCGAAGGGAATGACGTCGTGTGCGAGGTCCCCATCAGCTTTGCCCAGGCGGCCCTCGGGTGCGACATCGAGATCCCGACCCTGGAGGGGCCGGTGAAGATGAAGATTCCCGAAGGGACCCAGTCGGGGCGGATTTTCCGCCTGCGGGGGAAAGGAATCCCGGTGCTTCAGGGGTACGGTCGGGGAGACCAGCTGGCCGTCATCCGGGTGGAAACCCCTGTCAACCTGAACAAGCGGCAACGTGAGCTTCTCGACGAGTTTGCCCGGATCAGCGGCGAAGAGGTCCATCCCTTGCGGAAGGGCTTCTTCGACAAGGTCATGGACATCATCAGTTGAACCTCTTTCTCCTTCATCGGTGCCGGGCCGGGCGCTCCGCCCGGCTTGCGGTGATTCCCCTCCTTGCAATCCTTGTCTTTTCTCCGGCGGTACCTGTCGCTGCCGCTCCATCCCCCTCTCCCTCCGTTACCCTGCTCAAGAATGGCGACTACCTGGATGCTCTCGTGCAGGGAATCAGGACGGCGCGCAAAAGCGTCCTCTGTTCCTGCTACCTGTTCAAGACCGGTACGGGCCGCGGGAACCAGCCCCGCCGGATAGCCGACGAACTGATCCGTGCCCGGCAGCGGGGGGTGGCGGTCACGGTGGTCCTCGAAGACGAGGGGCGTCGGCGGGATCCGCTCAACGGGGAAAATCACCTTACGGCCGACCTGCTGCGGCGCGGTGGGGTAACGGTCCGCTTCGACTCCCCCTGGGTGACCTCCCACGCCAAGGTGGTGGTAATCGATAACCGCCATGTCTACCTTGGCAGCCATAATCTTACCCAGAGCGCCCTTACCCGCAACAACGAGCTATCCCTCCATATCGATTCCCCGGCCCTGGCCGCCGAAATCACCGGCTACCTGGGCAGGCTCTGACCTTTTCCCCCCAAGCGACACACTTCCCACGGATTGATTCATTCCCCTTTCCCGGACTCCGTGCTATACTTTATTCCTTCGTGCAGGTACGTAAAACAAGGGGTGGCAATGGACAGCAAAGAACTGCAGGTATTGCTGCAGAACCTGAAAAACGGCGACATCGACGTGGACGACGCGATCCAGAGGCTCAAGCACCTGCCGTTCGAAGATCTCGGCCACGCCAACGTGGACCATCACCGGCAGCTCCGACTCGGCTTCCCCGAGGTGATATTCGGCGAGGGGAAGAGCGTCGGCCAGATGACCCAGATCGTCGCGGCGCTGGTGGACAAAGGGAACAACGTGCTGGTGACGCGGATCGACGAACCCCGTGCCCTGCAGCTCAAGGAGCATTTCCCCAGCCTCGTGTACCACGAGGCTGCCCGCTGCCTGACCCTGGAACAGAAGCCGGTGGAGATAACCGGCCGGGGAAAGATTCTCGTGGTGTCGGCGGGAACATCCGACATCCCGGTTGCCGCCGAGGCGGTGGTTACCGCCCGTCTGCTGGGAAACGAGGTGGAGCAGCTCTACGACGTGGGAGTGGCCGGTATCCACCGTCTGCTGGCACGGAAGGAGCTCCTTTTCACCGCAGCGGTGATCATTGTGGTGGCTGGCATGGAGGGTGCGCTCCCCTCGGTAGTTGCCGGCATGGCAGGGAGGCCGGTCATTGGCGTACCCACCTCCATCGGGTACGGCGCCTCCTTCGGGGGGATTGCCGCATTGCTGGGCATGCTCAATTCCTGCGCCGCCGGGGTGACGGTGGTCAATATCGACAACGGCTTCGGGGCTGCCTGCGCCGCGAGCCTCATGAACCGGGACGAGTGATGAAGATTCTCTATTGTGATTGCGGTGCGGGCATTGCCGGTGACATGACGGTCGCCGCGCTGCTGGAACTGGGGGTGCCACTGGTGCATCTCCGGGACCAGCTGGCGAATCTCCCGCTTCCCCTTTCCAGCTACAGCATCGACGCGGCGCGGGTAACGCGCCGGGGTATGGTGGCGACCCATTTTCAGGTCCGGGTGGAGGAGCACCAGCCCCATCGGCACTATACCGACATTTCCGGGATGATCGAGGCGAGTTCCCTGGCGGCCGGGGTCAAGGAGCGGGCCCAGCGGATCTTTTTCCGGCTGGCGGAGGCTGAAGCCAGGGTCCACGGTGTGGAGATCGGCCATGTCCATTTTCACGAGGTGGGAGGTGTGGACTCCATCGTGGATATCGTCGGAACTGCCATCGCTCTCGACTACCTGGGGGTGACCGAACTCCATGCCTCCTCCCTTCCCCTGGGAAGCGGCTGGGTGGAGACCGCCCATGGCCGGCTGCCGGTGCCGGCACCGGCAACTGCCGAACTCCTCAAGGGAATGCCGGTTCATGGTGATACCGGCCTGGGAGAGCGGGTCACTCCGACCGGCGCGGCCATTCTGGCTGCCCTAGCCACCGGTTTCGGAGCGCCGCCGGCCATGCGGGTGCTCGGCGTCGGCTGTGGCGCCGGGAGCAGGGATTTCTCCGACGTGCCGAACATTCTTCGCCTTGTGCTGGGAGAAAAAGATGGTACCCTTCACCATGACGACGTAATCGTGGCAGAGACCCACATCGACGACATGAACCCGGAAATCTTCGGGTTCCTCATGGAGCGGCTCCTGGAACGGGGGGCGCTCGATGTCGCCTTTGCTCCCCTGCAGATGAAGAAAAACCGCCCCGGCATCAGGCTGACCATCATCTCTTCCCCTTCCCATCTGGATGAACTTGCCCGCATGGTCCTGACGGAAACCACCGCAGCCGGAATCCGCTATTATCCTGCCCGTCGTCTCAAGCTGGAACGGACCATCGAGGAGCGGGAGACCTCCCTCGGACAGGTCCGGGTGAAGGTGTTCCGGGACGGCGCCGGCCTGCTCCGGGTTGCGCCCGAATATGAAGAGTGCCGTCGGCTTGCTCAGGAGAGGGGGCTTCCCCTCCAGGAGGTCTACCGCATCATCGAACGGGAGACGGTCGCGTCATGAGGCGTCTGGTCATCATGCTCGCCACCTGGGGGGGGACCGGCTACAGTCCGGTGGCCTCGGGGACGGTCGGCACCCTGGCAGCGATCCCGTTCTATCTCCTGCTGGCCCGGCTGCCGCTGCCGCTCTACCTGCTGGCCACCCTGCTGTTCAGCTCCTTCGCCTGCTGGATTTCGGGAGAGGCAGAACGGGTCTTCGCCGAAAAGGATTCGGGAAAGATCGTCATCGACGAGGTGGCCGGCTACCTCGTCACCATGATCGCCGTTCCGTTCAGCTGGCAGGGGGTGGTGGCCGGCTTTTTCCTGTTCCGCCTGTTCGACATCACCAAGCCGTTTCCCGCCCGGTATGTTGACCGTAATGTGAAAAACGGCTGCGGTGTGGTGCTGGACGACCTGGTGGCGGGGGTGTATGCCTGCCTGGCGCTCCACCTGCTGCTGAGGTTCCTGTGAAGATTGCCACCCTTTCCATCGGTGACGAACTGCTCTACGGCGAGGTGGTGGATACCAACGCCGGCCGGATCGCCGAACGACTCTACGGAGCGGGGCTGACGGTGCAACGACACCTGACCGTCGGCGACGGGGAGCCGGACATCATGGAGGCCCTGGAACTCCTGGCGGAGAAGAGCGATGCGGTCATCGTCACCGGGGGGCTCGGTCCCACCGTCGACGATATTACCGCCCGTGCTGCCGCCAAGGCCACCGGACGGCGACTGGTGCTCAACGACGAGGCCCTTGTCCATGTCAGGGGAATCTGCGAAAAGCTGGGAGGGAATCTCCATCCCCTCAACGAAAAACAGGCTCTCATGCCGACCAAGTCGACCCTCATCCCCAATCCGGTGGGGACTGCCTGTGGTTTTCACCTGACCCATCAAGGGCGGTACCTGTTCTTCCTCCCGGGGGTGCCGGGAGAGATGCTCCGGATGCTGGGAGACACGGTCATTCCCTTCCTGCTGGAGCGATGCCGCCAGCGGAAGGTGGTCAGGACCCGGGTCCTCAAGGTGTTCGGTCCTTCCGAGGCGGAGGTCGATTTTCTCCTCAAGGAGCTGGCATCGGTCCACGTGGGGATAACGGTGGCTTTCAACGTCATCTTTCCCGAGATCCACGTCAAGCTGCGGGCCGAGGGGGATGGGGAAGGGCTTGTCGTCGACCTGCTGGAGCGGGCCATGGCCGAGGCCCGGGAAAAGCTCAAAGGCGTGGTATTTGCGGAGGATACCGCTACCATGGACAGCGTGGTGGCCGGCCTGTTCCGGGAGAAAGGGCTTACCCTGGCCCTAGCCGAATCCTGTACCGGCGGGCTGGTAGCCAAACGGATTACCGACCAACCGGGGAGTTCGGCCTATTTCCTGGAAGGAGTGGTTACCTACGCCGATGCCGCCAAGTCCAGGTACCTGGAAGTCCCCCCCCAGCTTCTGGCCGAGAAGGGCGCGGTCAGCGGCGAGGTGGCCATGGCCATGGCGAAGGGGATGCGGCGGGCGAGCGGCAGCGACATCGCCCTTGCCGTGACGGGGATAGCCGGTCCGGACGGCGGCACCCCGGAGAAACCGGTCGGCACGGTCTTCATTGCCCTGGCGACCCGGGCCGGTTGCCATGCCAAGCGCTACGCTTTTATCGGTGATCGGGAGGAGATCAGGTCGATTACCGCGTTGACGGCCATGGATTGGCTGCGGCGCCAGTTGTTGACCCCGTAACACACAACCCCAGTAAGTAAGCCCGCCGGTTGTCCGGTGGAGAGCGGTGCCATGACGCCTGCCAGCAGTAATACAACTCTGAAGTCCCTCACGTGGGTTCTCGGACTGATTGTTATCAGCGTCATCCTTGAGGTTCTTCTCTTCTTTAATCACGTCCCTTCGACCCTCTTGTCCCGTCTGTTCGATCTGATAACGCTCTTCGGCCTGGTGACCGCGCTGGTGCTACTGCATATGGCCAGCAGAAAAACGGTCGGCCTGGCAGCGGCCTCCCATTCCCGGGAACTCCTGGAGATGCGGCGAGAAGTGGACAAGACTGCCCTCCGGTACAAGAGCCTCCTGGAAGGGGCCGGCACCGCCATCTTCGTCTTCAACGTCGACAGTGGCATCCTGGAGGAGGTCAACCGGCGGGGAACCGAGCTGTTCGGCTATGGCCAGGAGGAACTGGCCTCCCTGCACGGCAAGGACCTGGTGGCGGAAGACGTGCAGGACAAGTTCACCTCGCTGGTCCTGCGGGTCAGGCGGCGGGGGAGGGTCCGGGTCGGCGGCATAACCTTCCGGCGGAGAAACGGCGAACGGTTTCTCGGGGAAATCGAGGCGCGCCTCATCGACCTCGGCGACGAGAAGGTGGTCCACGCCATCGTCCGGGACGTCACCCAGAAATACCGGTCCGAGCGGGAGGTCCGGCAGCGCAACCGGGAGCTTTCCCTCCTCAATAGCATCGTGGCGCGGGCGAACCAGAGCCTCGACCTTCCCAAGGTGCTTGAGGTAACCCTCAAGGAAAACCTGGAGGTATTTGGCGCCGAGGCGGGGGTGATCCACCTCCTGGGAGAGGATGGCACATCCCTCCGGATGGGTGTCCAGCATAACCTGTCGGATGAGTTCGCCTCACAGGCGGCACGGGACGATCTGCACTGCGGCGGCCCCTGCCAGGTCATGGCCACCCAGCACTGCCACGCCTTTTCCGACCTGCACGAAACCCCCTGCAGAATGGGGCAACTGGCCGTTACCGACGGCTGGCGCGCCATGGTCGGACTTCCCCTGTTTGCCAAGAGCCGCCTCATCGGCATCATGCACGTCATGTCCCACACCCGGCGGACCTATTCGCCGGAAGAACTCACCTTTGGCACCACCATCGGCAACCAGATCGGCATCGTCATCGAGCACGCCATGCTGTTCGCCGAACTCAACCTGAAGACCGGCGAACTGCTCCGCTCCCACCGGTTGCTGGAGAAGAACAGCAGACAGCTTACCCTCTCCCAGCATCGTCTCAAGAAGAACCTTGCCCTCATCGAACAGGCGAACCTGGATCTGGAGCGCCTGGACCGGATGAAAACCCATTTCCTCGGGCTGATATCCCATGAGTTCCGGACCCCCCTGACCGGGATACTCGGCAGTGCCGAGTATCTCCTGGAGAACCGTGGCGGCACCCTGAACAACGAGGAACGGCAGCTGCTGGAGATGATCCACAAGGGGGGGGCGCGCCTCAACGAGATCGTCACCGACCTTCTCAAGGTTGCCCGCCTTGAATCCAAGGCAGCCACCATGATAAGGACGACCCTCCATCTGTCGGAGGTTCTGGATCTGGTTCTCTCCCAGTTCCAGCCGCTTCTGGAAGAACGGGGGCAGACTATTGCGACCCGCGGTGTGGAGTCCCTTCCCCATTTCTCCGGCGACCGGGAATTTCTTACCGATATTTTCATGGAACTGCTTGAAAATGCCATCAAATTCACCCCCGACGGGGGGGGGATCGTTGTCGCTGCCCAGGTGGTCGACCGGGCCGGTCTGATCGGCAAGGAGGAGACCCTCTGTCGTTTCAACCCCCTGTTTTTAGAACAGATGGGAGCCACCTGTTATCTGCAGGTGGCGGTACAGGACAGCGGCATCGGTATCGACGACGACGAACAGCTGCAAATATTCGAGAAGTTTTACGGGATCGGCGACATACGCCACCATTCCAGTGGCTGTCACAAGTTCCAGGGGAAAGGGCCGGGTCTCGGCCTGTCCATCGTCAAGGGAATGGTGGAGGCCCAGGGGGGGATGGTCTGGGTGGAAAGCCCCTTCAGGGATGCCGGCGGGGAGTCGGGCAGCGCCTTCATCTTTCTTCTCCCCATGGAAGAGGGGGTCAGCCAGCCGGCGTTGCCGTTCATGCGCGCCGAATCCGCCCCGGACTTTCACTCCAGACGAGATTGGGGCTCACACCCGCCGGAAGATTCTCCCGCCGGCTGACCGTTCTCCCCCATGCCAGTAAAGATAATGTTGAAAATAGCGTGCTAACTATGCTAGTTTCCATCCGGAAACTATCTGTGGCTACGTTTCTGCCAGTCAGGATGGTCGGGCGGACATCTATTCAAACCGAGGAGGCAAAGTACATGCAGGATAGAGAGAAGGCGATCGACCTGGCGTTGAGCCAGATAGAGAAACAGTTCGGCAAAGGTGCCATCATGCGGCTCGGAAAAGAAGAGCCGTTGCCGGATATCGCTGCCATATCCACCGGCGCCATCTCCCTCGACATGGCCCTCGGCGTCGGCGGGGTTCCCCGGGGGAGGATCATGGAGATATTCGGTCCCGAATCGTCGGGGAAGACGACCCTCGCCCTCCACATCGTGGCGGAGGCCCAGAAACAGGGGGGAATCGCCGCTTTCGTGGATGCCGAGCACGCCCTGGATATCGGTTACGCCCGCAAACTGGGGGTCCGGACCGACGACCTCCTCGTTTCCCAGCCGGACACGGGGGAACAGGCCCTTGAGATAGCGGAAACCCTGGTGAGAAGCGGCGCCATCGACGTGCTGGTCATCGACTCGGTGGCGGCCCTCGTTCCCAAGGCCGAGATCGAAGGTGACATGGGAGACTCCCACATGGGGCTCCAGGCCCGCCTCATGTCCCAGGCCCTGCGCAAGCTCACCGCCATCATCTCCAAGTCCAACTGCTGCGTGATCTTCATCAACCAGATCCGGATGAAGATCGGGGTGATGTTCGGCAACCCGGAAACGACGACGGGGGGGAACGCCCTCAAGTTCTACGCGTCGGTACGTATGGACATCCGGAAGATCGCCAGCCTCAAGCAGGGGAACGACGTCATCGGGTCGCGGACCCGGGTCAAGGTGGTAAAGAACAAGGTAGCCCCCCCCTTCCGGGAGGTTGAGTTCGACATTCTCTATGGCGAAGGGATCTCCCGCGAGGGGGATATCCTCGACATGGCGGTGGAGAAGAACATTATCGAGAAGAGCGGCGCCTGGTTCTCCTACGGCAAGGAACGGATCGGCCAGGGGCGCGAGAACTCCCGGCTGTTCCTCAAGGAGCACCCGGAACTGGTCACGGAGATCGAAACCAGGCTGCTCGGCGAGCTGGGGCTTTCCCGGGGCGCGGCCGCCGAAGCGAAGGCGTAAACCATGGACCTTAACGAGATACTGACCATTGCCGTCAAGGCGCGCGGCTCCGATGTGCACATCAAATCCGGCCTTCCCCCCATCGTCCGGATCGACGGCAAGCTGCGCCCTATCCCCAATGCCCCCCGGCTCTCTCCCGAAATGGTTGCCGACATGGCCTACGGGATCATGAGCGAAAAGCAGAAGAAGCAGTTCGACGAGAGCTACGAGACCGACCTGGCGTATGGTGTGCCGGGATTGGGGCGTTTCCGGGTCAGCGTCTACTCCCAGCGGGGGAGCGTCGCCATGGTGCTCCGTTCCATACCCTTCGGCATCCCTTCCATCGACTCCCTCAACCTGCCGCCGGTCCTCAAGAAGCTCGCCCTGGAGGAGCGCGGCCTGCTTCTGGTTACCGGAACGACGGGGAGCGGCAAGTCCACCACCCTGGCGTCCATGATCGACTACATCAACGACAACCGGACCTGCAACGTCATCACCGTCGAGGACCCGGTGGAGTACCTGCACAAGGACAAGAAGAGCATCGTCAGCCAGCGGGAGGTGGGGTTCGACACCGCCTCGTTCGGCAACGCCCTCCGGAGCGCCCTGCGCCAGGATCCGGATGTCATCCTTGTGGGGGAGATGCGCGACCTGGAAACCATCGAGACCGCGCTGACCGCCTCCGAAACCGGGCACCTCGTCATGTCAACTCTCCACACCCTGGATGCCGCCGAAACCATCAACCGGATCATTTCCGTGTTCCCCCCCTTCCACCAGCGGCAGATCCGGATGCAGCTTTCCAGCGTCATCAAGGGGGTCGTCTCCCAGCGCCTCGTTCCCCGGGCCGACGGCAAGGGGCGGGTGCCTGCCGTCGAGGTAATGATCGGCACCGCCCGGATCCGCGAATGCATCGACGACAAGGAAAAGACCAAGCAGATCCCGGATGCGATTGCCCAGGGGTTCGTCTCCTACGGTATGCAGACCTTCGACCAGTCCCTCATGCAACTCTATACGGGGAAGCTGATTACCTACGAAGAGGCGCTGCGCCAGTCGAGCAACCCCGACGACTTCGCCCTCAAGGTGTCCGGCATTTCGTCCACCTCAAACTCCACCTGGGACCAGTTTGGCGGCGAAGGTGGAGGGGATGGCGAAGGGGACAGCCTGAAGGTGGACAAGTACTGACATGGACCAGGCGCAGCAGGCCTTTGCCGCCGCGCTGCGGATACTTTCACGGCGCGACCACAGCGAGGCCGAACTGCGTCGCAAGCTGGGGGACCGGGAATACCAGGGTGCGGTCCAGGATGGGGTTGTCGCCCGGCTCAAGGATCTGGGATATCTGGATGACCGGCGCTCCGCCCGCCAGTGGGCAGAGTCGGCGGTGCGCAGCGGCCGGGGCTTCGGCCCGAAGCTGCGCATGGAACTGACGCGGCGGGGGTTTTCTCCCGAGATCGTTGCGGAGACCCTGGCCGGGATCGCAGCTCACAACGACGAGCGGGAACTGGTCAGGGAGATCCTGGCCCGGAAATTCCCCGCCTTCGATCCGCTGACGGCGTCGGACCGTGACCGGCGGCGGGTCATGGGGTATCTGCAGCGGCGCGGCTTTTCAGCCGGGCTGCTGTTCAGGGTGTTGCGGGACAATGAGTGAGAGCTGCCGGACCGGCAGCCTTTTTTTACTATTTTCTAAGCAGGGGTGTGCATGACAGGAAAAGAGATCAGAGCGCGTTTTCTCCGCTACTTCCAGGAGCGGGGCCATGCGGTGGTGGCCAGTTCCAGCCTTATTCCCCATAACGATCCGACCCTTCTCTTCACTAACGCGGGGATGAACCAGTTCAAAGACTGCTTCCTCGGGCTCGAAAAGCGGGACTACGTCCGGGCGTGCAGCTCCCAGAAGTGCGTCCGGGCCGGCGGCAAGCACAACGACCTGGAGAACGTGGGCCGGACGGCGCGCCACCACACGTTTTTCGAGATGCTCGGCAATTTCTCCTTCGGCGACTACTTCAAGAAGGAGGCTATCGCTTTCGCCTGGGAGTTCCTCACCAGGGATCTCGGCCTGGACAAGGACCGCCTCTATGTCACCGTCTACCAGGACGACGACGAGGCGGCCGACATCTGGCATCTCCAGGAAGGGGTGCCGCGGGAACGGATCTACCGCTTCGGCGAGAAGGACAATTTCTGGTCCATGGGTGATACGGGCCCCTGCGGTCCCTGCTCCGAGATATTCTGGGACAACGGTCCCGGCACCGGCTGCGGCAGCCCGACCTGCGCGGTGGGATGCGACTGTGACCGGTACATGGAGATATGGAACAACGTCTTCATGCAGTTCAACCGTTCCGCCGACGGTACCCTGACCCCCCTCCCCAAGCCCTCCGTCGACACCGGCATGGGGCTGGAGCGGATCTGCACCGTCATGCAGGGGGTCACCTCCAACTATGATACCGACCTCCTCCAGGGGATCATCCAGTTCGTAGCCAGGCTTTCCGGCAAGCAGTACGGGGCGGACGAGCGGGATTCCGTCTCCATGCGGGTCATTGCCGACCATGCCCGGGCCGTCACCTTCCTGATCTGTGACGGGGCGCTGCCGAGCAATGAGGGACGTGGTTACGTGCTGCGCCGCATCATGCGCCGCGCCGCCCGTCATGCCAAGATGCTCGGTTTCGCCGAACCGATCCTCTACCGGACGGTTGATGCCGTCAACACCCTGCTGGGCGAGGCTTTCCCTGAACTGCTGGAACGGGAGAGCTATATCAAGAAGGTTATCCTGGCGGAGGAGGAGCGCTTTGCCGAGACCCTCGACCGGGGACTCGCCATCCTCAACGATGAGGTTGCGAATCTCAAGAAGTCCGGCCAGACCGTTCTCCCCGGCGAGGCGGTCTTCCGTCTCTACGATACCTTCGGGTTCCCCGTCGACCTGACGGCCGATATCATCGCCGCCGAGGGGATGACCGTGGACGAGGACGGATTCGCCCTCGCCATGGAGCGCCAGCGGAACCAGGCCCGGGAAAACTGGAAGGGATCGGGAGAAGAGGGGATCGCCGAGGTGTACAAATCCCTCCACGGCCAGGGGCTCCGCTCCATCTTCACCGGCTACGACGAACAGACCACCTACGGCGTGGTCTCCGCCCTTATCCGGGGAGGTGAAGCGGTCGGCGAGGCGAACAGCGGCGACGTGGTGGATGTGGTCACCGACAAGACTCCCTTCTACGGCGCCTCGGGGGGGCAGGAAGGTGACCGGGGGACCATCTCCAGCGGCAGCGCCCACCTGGAGGTGACGACGGCACTGCGGCCCTATCCGGACCTGATCGTCCACCGGGCCGTGGTGAAAGACGGGTCCCTACGGGTCGGCGACGCTGTTGATCTGCGGGTGATGGTTCCCGAACGGCTGGCGACTGCCCGCAACCACACGGCGACCCACCTCCTCCAGTCGGCTCTCCGCCAGGTCCTGGGAGACCACGTGAAACAGGCCGGCTCCCTGGTGGAGCACGACCGTCTCCGCTTCGACTTCACCCACTTCTCTGCAGTCACCACCGACGAGTTGCGGCGGGTGGAGGAACTGGTGAACGGTTACATCATGGCCAATGCCCCGGTGGACTCCCAGGAGATGACCACCGCCGAGGCGATGGCGAGCGGCGCCACTGCCCTTTTCGGCGAGAAGTACGGGGAGCGGGTCCGGGTTGTGGCGGTGGGGGATGTGAGCACCGAGCTGTGCGGCGGCACCCATGTCACCGCGGCCGGCGACATTGGCCTGTTCAAGATCCTCTCCGAGAGCGGGATCGCCGCCGGGGTTCGGCGGATAGAGGCCCTTACCGGCACGGGTGCCATCTCCCATGTCCAGCAACTCGAGGATGACCTGCAGCGGGTGGCGGCCATGGTGAAAGCCGAGGGGGGAAGCCCCATCGAGAAGCTGGAGCGCCTCCTCTCCCGGCAGAAGGAGCTGCAGCGGGAGATCGAGACTCTCCAGGCGCGGCTGAACGCCGGCGCGGCGGCCGATCTCCTGGCAGGGGTGAAGGAGGTCGGCGGCGTGAAAGTCCTTGCCGCCGAGGTCAAGGGGGCTGATCCGAAGGGGCTGCGAGAGTTGTCCGACAACCTCAAGGAGCGTCTCGGATCGGGGATCGTGGTACTCGGCTCCACCGGTGACGGCAAGGCAAACTTGCTGGTCGCCGTTTCCCGGGACCTGACAGGCCGGTACAGGGCGGGTGATCTGATCAAGTCCCTCGCTCCCCTCATCGGCGGCAGCGGTGGCGGAAAACCCGAGCTGGCGCAAGCCGGCGGCAGCCGTCCGGAGCAGCTGGCCGACGCCCTGCAGAAGGCATATGATCTCATCAGCGCCACCTCCGCCTGACAACGGTGTACACGACGAGAGCGCCCATGACTGAAACGAGTCAACAGCCCGCCGGAGACCAGGTATCCCGGTCCATACTGATCGTGGACGATGAGGCGATCATTCGCGATCTCTGCAGCAAGGCCCTCAAGGGGTACACGGTGCTGCAGGCGGGTAATGGCGAGGAGGCGCTGGAGATATTCGCCAGGGGAGGGGTCGACGTCGTCCTTACCGACGTCATGATGCCGAGAATGACCGGCATCGAACTCCTGAAGCGGCTCAAGGAGATGGACCCGACGCTCGTGGTCATCGTCATGACCGGCTTTGCCGAGAAGGAGATCATCCTCAATGCCCTCAAGGCGGATGCGGACGATTTCATCTCCAAGCCGCTCAACCTTCTCCAACTCAAGACCGCCGTGGACAAGGCGCTGGACAAGAAGGCCCTCAAGGAAGAGGTAGCCAACCTCAGGAACCTGGACCGACTCAAGTCCAACTTCCTCTCCCTCATCTCCCACAAGTTCCGCACCCCCATCACGTCCATTTCCCTCTTCCTCCAGAACCTGTCCGGCGGGGTGTACGATCCCGACAATCCGGAAAGCCGTCGCAACCTGGGGCTGGTCTACGAAGAGTCGTGCTACCTGGAGCGGCTGGTGGCCGATCTCCTCGCCTTCACGCGGGTGATGGACACGGGGGGACTCAGGCTCGAACCGGTCCTGCTCGGCGACCTGATCATGGAGGCCCTCCAGTCATCCAGGGAGGTCCCCCGCAGGCCGGGGGTGGAAACCCGCTTTGACCTCGAACCGCTCCCCGAGTTCCTCTTTGACCGGGAAAAGATCTCCTTTGCCATCAAGCAGGTGATCGACAATGCCTACAAGTTTTCCCGGGAGACGGGGAGCGTGGTCATTTCCCTTACGCGGGACGGCGATCTCTGCCGGATCACCGTGGAGGACGGAGGGGAAGGGATTGCCCGTGAGGAGCTCCCCAAGGTGTTCGAGAAGTTCTACCAGGTGGACATCGCCAAGACCGGCCAGATCCGCGGGTTCGGTCTCGGCCTCTACTACGCGCGCCAGTTCGTCCGCCTCCATGGCGGCACCATTACCATGGAGAGTGAACCGGGGCGCGGCACCCGGGTCACCATCACCCTTCCGGCGCAATCCCCTCAGCAGCCCTGACACGCTCCTCCCATGTCCACCGGTTCCACCTGCAGTGCTAACCCCTCTTTGCTATTGATTCTTTGGGCTTTTCTGCTATAGTTACACCTTTCGGTTTTGGCAGACGGGGGTTCACCGTCGCTGCCGGCCGCCAGCGACCAGACGGAGAGCCAGGATGCAGAAACTGATCGAAAAAGCCACGACCTTGATGGAAGCGCTTCCCTACATCAGGCGCTTTGCCGGCAAGACCATCGTCATCAAGTACGGCGGCCATGCCATGGCCGACGAGGCGCTCAAGGAGTCCTTCGCCCTCGACGTGATCCTCCTCAAGTCCCTCGGCATCAATCCGGTCGTCGTCCATGGTGGCGGTCCCCAGATCAACGAAACCCTCAAGCGGTACGGCATCGTCTCCGAGTTCGTCAGGGGGATGCGGGTCACCGACGCCGCAACCATGGCGGTGGTGGAGATGGTGCTGACCGGCCAGGTTAACAAGGATGTGGTCGGCTACCTCAACCAGCATGGCGGCCGGGCGGTGGGACTGTCGGGGAAGGACGGCAACCTGCTCCTCTGCAAAAAGCTCCTGCAGGAGGTGAAGCAGGAAGACGGATGCGTGGAACTGGTGGATATCGGTTACGTGGGGGATGTGGTCAAGGTGAACCAGGAGCTGATCCAGACCCTGGAGCACGGCAAGTTCCTCCCCGTCATCGCCCCGGTGGGGGTGGGTGAACAGGGTGAGAGCTACAACATCAACGCCGACCTGGTGGCGGGGAAGGTGGCCGGTGCCCTCAAGGCGGAAAAGCTGATCCTCCTCACCGACGTCGCCGGGGTGAAAAACCAGGCCGGTGAACTGCTGACCAGCATCTCCCTGGATGACGTCCCGGCCCTCATCGACAACGGCACCATCACCGGCGGGATGATCCCCAAGGTGACCTGCTGCGTCGACGCCCTCCGTGAGGGGGTGAAGAAGGCCCACATCGTTGACGGCCGCGTGCTCCACGCGGTATTATTGGAAATATTTACCGACGTAGGTGTTGGAACGGAGATACAGAAATGAAACGCGCCTTTTCCGCAATATCTGCGTAAGTCTTCAGGCCAGCTTGTGCGGCCTAGCGCTGCTAGGCCTCCGCGCTGGCCTTCGACAGCCTTGATCTTGCGAAAAATTCGCGTTTCACGAAAGGTACGAAAAAATGAATTCCGCTGAATGGATTGCCAAAGCTGACAAGTATGTCATGAAGACCTACGGCCGCTACCCCCTCGTCCCGGTGCGGGGGGAGGGGTGCCGGCTCTGGGATGCGGACGGGAAGGAATACCTGGATTTCCTGGCGGGGGTGGCGGTCAACAACCTGGGGCACTGCCATCCCAAGGTGGTGGCGGCCCTGCAGCAGCAGGCGGCGACCCTCATTCACTGCTCCAATTACTATAATATTCCCCAGCAGATCGAGCTGGCGGAGCTGCTCTGTAGCCACTCCTTCGCCGACAAGGCGTTTTTCTGCAACAGCGGCGCCGAGGCCAACGAGGCGGCCATCAAGCTGGCCAGGAAGTACAGCCGCGAGAAGTACGGCGAGAACCGCTATGAGATCATCACCGCTGCCGAGTCGTTCCACGGGCGGACCATGGCGACCGTTTCCGCCACCGGCCAGGAGAAGGTGCAGAAGTTCTTCGACCCGCTCCTCCACGGCTTCCGGCATGTTCCCTTCGACGACGTGCCGGCCCTCAAGGCTGCCATCTCCCCCAATACCTGCGCGGTGATGCTGGAGCCGATCCAGGGGGAAGGAGGGGTGAACGTCCCGTCCCCCGGCTATTTCCAGGCAGTGCGGCAGATCTGCGACGAGCACAACCTGCTCTTCATCTTCGACGAGGTCCAGGTGGGGATGGGGCGGACCGGCAAGCTCTTCGCCCATGAACATTTCGGCGTCACCCCCGACATCATGACCCTGGCCAAGGCGCTGGCCGGCGGCGCCCCCATCGGCACCATGCTGGCGCGGGACGAGGTAGCGGTCGCCTTCTCGCCCGGCACCCACGGCTCAACCTTCGGCGGTAACCCCCTCGTAACCGCGGCGGCAGTGGCGACGGTTAGGACCATTCTGGAGGAGGGGATCCTCAACCGGACCGAGGAGATCGGCGACTACCTCCTGGGTGAACTTGAAGCGCTCAAGGGGAAATACCCCTTCATCACCGAGGTGCGCGGCATCGGCCTCATGATCGGCATGGGCCTCGCCTTTCCCGCCGGAGACATCGTGAAGAAGGGACTGGAGCGAGGAGTGCTCCTCAACGTGACCCACGATACGGTGCTCCGTTTCGTTCCCCCCCTCGTGGTGACCAAGCAGGAAATTGACCGGATGATCGTGATCCTCGACGGCATCCTGGCGGAAATAACCCCCTGAGAGGGGACAAGGACGGACGATGCAGAACCATTTTCTCAAACTGAGCGACTTTACCAAGGGGGAGCTGGACGACCTGTTCACCCTGACCCGGGACCTCAAGGCGAAGCAGAAGAAGGGGGTTGAGCACCATCTCCTCAAGGGGAAGGCCCTCGCCATGATCTTCGAGAAGTCTTCCACCCGGACCCGGATCTCCTTCGAGGTGGGTATCTACCAACTGGGCGGCCATGGCCTCTTCATCTCCTCCGGCACCTCCCAGATGGGGCGGGGGGAGCCGATCAAGGACACGGCCCGGATCCTGGCACGCTACTGCGACGGGGTGATGATCCGCACCTTCGGCCAGGAGATCGTGGACGAGTTCGCCCGATACAGTTCCGTGCCGGTGATCAACGGCCTCACCGACCTGTTCCACCCCTGCCAGATCATGGCTGACCTCTTCACGGTCATCGAGGCGCGGGGGAGCTATGAAGGGCTCAAGATCGCCTGGGTGGGGGACGGCAACAACATGGCCAATACCTGGATCGAGGCGGCGGCAATCTTCGGCTTCGACCTTGCCCTCGCCTGCCCGAAGGGGTACGAGCCGGACGCGCAGGTGATGGCGTGGGCGCAGGCCAAGGCTCCCGGCAGGATCACCCTGACCGGCGACCCGAAAGAGGCGGTAAAGGACGCCGATGTCCTCAACACCGACGTCTGGGCCAGCATGGGGCAGGAGGCGGAGCAGAAGGAGCGGGAAAAGGCGTTCGCCGGCTACCAGCTGGACGAGTCCCTCGTCAACCTGGCCAGGGGGAACTGCATGGTGCTCCACTGTCTCCCCGCCCACCGGGGGGAGGAGATTGCTGACGACGTCATCGAGGGTCCCCATTCGGCGGTCTGGGACGAGGCGGAGAACAGACTGCATATACAAAAAGCCATCATGGCCACCCTGATGGGTTAGGCACGCCGCTTTTCCGCCATCTCAGCGTTGCCCTGCGGAAACTCCTTGTGACTCGGCCTGACGGCCGCCCCCTTCGGGGCGCCTTCGTAGTCCAATTTCACAAGTGCAATTGTACGGCGTAATGCTCCTCATCCTATCCTTCTCCCAAAGGGAGAAGGGATACAGTTATCCTCTTCCTCCGGGAGAGGGTGGCCAAAGGCCGGGTGAGGGCCTCCGCGGGTTTCCTTGGGCGCCTTGACCTGACGAAAAATCGACGTGCCTCAGAATATGTCTTATGAAAAACACGAAAAGGAGAGCGTAATGGCCAAGAAAGAAGTGAAAAAGATCGTCCTCGCCTATTCCGGCGGGCTGGATACCTCCATCATCCTGAAGTGGCTGAAGAACGA
The DNA here is from genome assembly GCF_018476905.1 of Geomobilimonas luticola. Classification (GTDB taxonomy): domain Bacteria; phylum Desulfobacterota; class Desulfuromonadia; order Geobacterales; family Geobacteraceae; genus Geomobilimonas; species Geomobilimonas luticola. Next base: position 289,843 of record NZ_JAHCVK010000001.1, on the reverse strand, counting down.
GTATGGCTGCCAGGTGGTCACCTTTTCCGCCGACCTGGGACAGGGGGACGAGCTGACCCCGATCCGGGACAAGGCCCTGGCAACCGGCGCGGACAAGGTCTACATCGACGACCTGAAGGAAGAGTTCGTCCGTGACTTCGTCTACCCCATGTTCCGCGCCAATGCCATCTACGAGGGGCACTACCTCCTCGGCACCTCCATCGCCCGCCCGCTCATCGCCAAGCGGCAGATGGAAATCGCGAAGATCGAGGGGGCGGACGCCGTCTCCCACGGCGCCACCGGCAAGGGGAACGACCAGGTCCGCTTCGAGCTCGGCTACTACCACTTCGACCCTGCCATCACGGTCATCGCGCCGTGGCGGGAGTGGAAGCTCAACAGCCGCCAAGCCCTGATCTCCTACGCCAAGAAGAACGGCATCCCGATCCCGATCACCAAGAAGCGCCCCTGGTCGAGCGATCGGAACCTCCTCCACATCTCCTTCGAGGGGGGCATCCTGGAGGACACCTGGGCTGAGGCGCCCGAAGAGATGTACGTCCTCACCGTCAAGCCGGAGAAGGCACCCAACAAGCCCCAGTACGTGGAGATCGAGTTCAGGAACGGCAACGCGGTGGCGGTGGATGGCGAAAAGATGAGCCCGGCGCAGCTCCTGGCCCATCTGAACTACATCGGCGGCCAGCACGGCATCGGCCGGGTTGACCTGCTGGAGAACCGCTCGGTCGGGATGAAGTCCCGGGGCGTCTACGAGACCCCGGGGGGCACCATCCTCCGCGAGGCCCACATGGCGGTTGAACAGATCACCATGGACCGGGAGGTGCTGCGGATTCGCGACTCCCTCATCCCCCAGTACGCCTGGCAGGTCTACGCAGGCTACTGGTTCTCCCCGGAACGGCTCATGCTCCAGACCCTTATCGACGATTCGCAAAAAACGGTGAACGGTGTGGCCCGCCTGAAGCTCTACAAGGGGCACTGCCGCACTGTCGGGCGCAAGTCCGAGACCGACTCCCTCTTCAACCTGGACTTCGCCACGTTCGAGAAGGACAAGGTCTACAACCAGGCCGACGCCGAAGGGTTCATCAAGATCAACAGCTTGCGGATGCGGATTCAGTCACTCATGCAGGCCAACAAGAAAAAATGACCCACGGGGGTGCCCCCTGGGTGCCCCTTCAAATCTCTATCTGCAGGGACACGGCCGCCGTGTCCCTGGTTTGTTTATGCCCAAGATAAAATATCGCAAAGAACATATCGTCACGTCGGTGGTGGCGGTCATCGTCGATGCCGACGAGCGGGTCCTCCTGACCAAGCGGAACATCCAGCCGTTCCAGGATCTCTGGGTCATGCCCGGCGGCAAGATTGACCTGGGTGAGCCGATCATGAAGGCGCTCCACCGGGAGGTGATGGAGGAGGTCGGCCTGGAGGTTGAGGTGGAGGACCTGGTCGACGTCTTCGAACACCTGACGCCGGGGGACGACAACGACCATTTCATCATCCTCTACTACCTCTGCCGCCCCCTCTCCTGTGCCATCAACCACAATCCGGGGGAGGTGGCCGAGGCCCGCTGGGTGCCGCGGGGAGAGCTGCCACAGTATGCCATGCCGGACGGGGCGAGATTCATACTGGGGAAGATATTCCCGGAGCTGTGTAGCTGCGACGTTTGAGGGAGCGCGCTGCCCTCATCCTATCCTTCTCCCAGAGGGAGAAGGGATACAGTTACCCTCTCCCTTTGGGAGAGGGTGGCTAAAGGCCGGGTGAGGGACTCCGCGCAATCCCTTGACAGCCTTGATCTTGCGAAAAAATCGCGCTCCGATAAATGTGCTTAAATCTTTTTTTCTCTGTGTCCTCTGTGGTAGAGAAAAAGGTTCTCATGGTCCAGATTATCGACAAAAAAGTGAATCTGGAATTCCCCTTGGGGCATCACCTCCATTGCCTCATCGCCCAGATACCCAACCATCTGCGGCGGGCCGAGGCGGGATTCGCCCTGGCGGAACCGGTGCGGAAGTGGGCCCAGGTAGAGGCGCTCCTCGACCTGGTGGCGGCGGGGGAGAGCAACCTGAAGAAGCTCCACTTCCTCATGCTCCCCGAGAGCTCCATCCCCTTTGCTCGCTTCGACGACCTGCTGGAGAGAATCCGGGCCGGCTTCCGCCCCAATACGGTCACCATGTTCGGGGTGGAACATGTCACCCTGAAGGTCTTCCGGGAGCTGCTGGAGCGGTTCCGGGATGACAACGGCGAGGCGATCGAGCTGGTGGACCGGGACATCGATTCCGGCGACGTGCTGGAGATGCCGGTCAACTGGTGCTGTACGGCGGTCAAGGAGGCGGACGGCAGGCTGCGGGTCTTCCTGGAGGCCAAGTCCCACCCGTTCCACGGGGAGGAGTTTCTCGACAAGGTCCATGACCTGTACCGGGGGCGCCATTTTTACCTGTTCCGGAGCCGCCCCTCCTGTTTCAATTTCATGGTGCTGATCTGTCTCGACTACCTCTACCGGGACCTCTACGCCTCCAACATCCGGCAGATCGTCGACCATGCCAATCAGCTCTATTTCTCCACCCGGCAGGGGCTCGACGCCCTGTTCGTCATCCAGTGCAACCCCAAGCCGGAGCACCGGGCCTACTGGGAGGTCCTGACCGGCTTTTACGGCGAATACCTGGAGGACACCCCCGGCGTGCGGGAAACGGTGACGGTCTTCGGCAACGCCTCGGCCGAGACCCGGATCGAGGACGCTCCCGCTGCCGGCGAGTTCGGCCGGTCGGCGGTGGTCATCAACCGCCACCACAAGCTGGCGAAGGTGGAGCTGCCGGAGTTCGCCACCGACGACTTCGGTGGTGCGCCCCTCTGCCGGCTCCGGTTCGGCACCGGCACCCGGCTCTACTACTTCAACCTCCCCCAGCACCACGAGCTCGACCCCCGCACCACCCGGGTTCCCCTCAAGGTCCACGCCATCATGCGCTGGTCGACGGAGGAGCGGTGGGTGAGGGTGACGGGGGAGGAGATGGTGGGGGGGTTCGAGATCGGCCAGGAGGTATAGAAACGGCCCTTTTCCGCAATCTCGGCGTTGGCCTTCAGGATTCCTTGTGACTCGGCCTGCGGCCGCCCCCTTCGGGGCGCCTTCGCGGTCCAATTTCGCAAGCGAAATTGTGCGGCGTAGCGTTGTTTATGCCCGTTGTTTGGGTACTACGCCTCCGCGTCATCCTTCGGCCGCCTTGACCTTGCGAAAAATTGCTCGTTTCTAGTAGAAACAGGCACTAAAACTCAAATAAGACAGTTTTTCATAGAAGGAGATACACCATGTCCAAGGAATGTACCGATAAACTTTGGGGGGGGCGGTTTTCCCAGCCGACCGACAAGTTCGTGGAGGAGTTCACGGCCTCCATCGATTTTGACAAGCGCCTCTACCACCAGGATATCCGCGGCTCCATCGCCCATGCCCGGATGCTCGGCAAGCAAGGGATCATCCCCCTGGCTGACGTGGAGAAGATCGTCCATGGCCTCCAGGAGATCCTCGACCAGATCGAGGCGGGGAAGTTCGACTTTTCCGTTTCCCTGGAAGATATCCATATGAACATCGAGGCGCGCCTCTCGGCGAAGATCGGCGAGGCGGGGAAACGGCTCCACACCGGCCGCTCCCGCAACGACCAGGTGGCCCTGGACATTCGCCTCTACCTCCGGGACGAACTGGTGGAGATATCCGCCTACCTCGATCTCCTCATCGACTCCCTCCTGTCCCAGGCGGAGAAGAACCTGGACGTCATCATGCCGGGCTACACCCACCTCCAGACCGCCCAGCCGATCCTCTTCGCCCACCACATGCTCGCCTACGTGGAGATGTTCAAAAGGGACAAGGGGCGGATGGAGGACTGCCTCCGGCGGATGAACGTTCTTCCCCTCGGGGCGGGCGCCCTGGCCGGGACCACCTTCCCCATCGACCGGGAGCACGTTGCCGAGCTCCTGGACTTCCCGGAGGTCACCCGCAACTCCCTCGATTCCGTCTCCGATCGCGACTTCGCCCTGGAGTTCATGTCTGCCAGTTCGATCCTGATGATGCACCTCTCCCGCTTCTCGGAGGAGCTGATCCTCTGGTCCACGAGCGAGTTCAAGTTCGTCGACCTCTCCGACTCCTTCTGCACCGGTTCCTCCATCATGCCCCAGAAGAAGAACCCGGACGTCCCCGAACTGGTGCGGGGGAAGACCGGCCGGGTCTACGGCAACCTGATGGCCCTCCTCACCGTCATGAAGTCGCTCCCCCTCGCCTACAACAAGGACATGCAGGAGGACAAGGAGCCACTGTTCGACACCATCGACACGGTGAAGGGGAGCCTCAAGATCTTCGCCGACATGATCCGGGAGATGAAAGTGAACGCCGCCACCATGCGCCAGGCGGCGGCCAAGGGGTTTTCCACCGCCACCGACGTGGCCGATTATCTCGTCCGGAAGGGGATGCCGTTCCGGGATGCCCACGAGGTGGTGGGGAAATCGGTGGCCTATTGTCTCTCCCGCGGCAAGGACCTGCCGGAGCTGACCATGGAGGAGTGGCAGGGGTTCTCGGACAAGATCGACGCCGACATCTACGACGCCATCACCCTGGAGGCGAGCGTCAACGCCCGCCGCGCCACGGGGGGGACGGCGCTGGAGCGGGTCAAGGCCGAGATCGAGCGGGTCAAGTCGGGACGGTAACCGTGCCACGGGCTTACCCCGCTGTGAATCAGCGAGGAGTGAGCGTTCCATGAAGCGAATGTGCCCGAGTACCAGCAGCGGTAGGCGAAATTGAGCAGAGCCAACCGGCAGGCTGGCGCGAAATGAGCCGTACCGCGGCGGTGCGAGGGGACTCTGAGCGGAATGGAGCGCTCACTCCTCTAAATCCAGAATTACTTTCACTGAACGGGACAACACCATGGGCAGATTATTCGTGATGATAGTGCTGATGTCGCTGCTTGCCGCCTGCGGCCGCAAAGGTGGCCTCGTCCCACCCGACTCCCTGGTGCCGGCGGCCGTCGCCGACCTGCGGGCGGAGCAGAAGGGTGAGCAATTCTACGTCACCTGGTCGGCCCCCTCCCGCGATGCGGGCGGGAAACCGCTCAAGGACCTGGCGGGGTTCCGGCTGTTCCGCCGCGAGGTGCTCCCCCCCGACGAGGACTGCGAGAGCTGCCCCACCGCCTATGGTCTCCTTCAGCAGGTGGACCTGGAGTTCCCCAAGGGGGTCCAGCTCTACAACAACCTCTACATCTTCACCGATACCGGCCTGAAGGACGGCACCACCTACCAGTACAAGCTGGTCGCCTACAACAAGGAGGGTGCGGAAAGCGCCCCCTCCCGGGCCCGCAGCAAGAAAGTCGCCTCCCCCGCAGCTCCCCGGCTGACCGCCACATCCACCCCCACCGGCGTCACCCTGGAATGGCAGCCGGCATCCGGCGCCGGGACGGACCGTGCAGGCTTCAACGTCTACCGCCGGCGGGGGAGCGACATCGCCACCCTGGCGCTCCTCACCCCCCAGCCGGTGAAGGGAAACCGCTACGAGGACCTGCACGCCGATTTCGGCGTCACCTACACCTACATGGTGCGGGAAGTGGCCTCGTCCGACGGACAGCTCGTGGAGGGGGCTATCTCCAACGAAGTGACGGGCGCCCAGGCGTTGCCGGAGTAACGCCGGTAGATTCCCCTCCATCGAGCTGTTCGGCCCCCTCCCTTCCGTTCCGTTCCGTGCCACGGGGTATGACCGCCCCGTAACCCCCTACCACACCGTAATATTTTGACTTTTACCCTCCCGTATGGTACAAATACCCACTTTTCTTTCAATCATCCCATCCATCAATTCCCCTAGAGGAGGCAGGTCATGTTCAAGGGAAGCATAGTCGCCATCGTCACCCCGTTCACCAACGGCCAGGTGGACTTCGAGAAACTGCGGGAGCTCGTGGAGTTCCAGATCACCAACGGGACCGACGCCATCGTGCCGTGCGGCACCACCGGCGAGGCCTCGACGCTGGACTACGACGAGCACATGGCGGTGGTGAAGACCGTCATCGAGCAGGTGAACAAGCGGGTCCCGGTCATCGCCGGCACCGGCTCCAACTCCACCGCCGAGGCGATTGAGCTCTCCCAGAAGGCGAAGGAGGCCGGCGCCGCCGGCGTGCTGCTCGTCACCCCTTACTACAACAAGCCGACCCAGGAAGGGCTGGTGCGCCACTACACCGCCATCGCCGACGCCGTGGCCATCCCCCAGATCCTCTACAACGTCCCGGGACGCACCGGGGTGAACATGCTCCCCGAGACCGTGGCCCGTCTGGCGCCGAACAAGAACATCGTCGCCATCAAGGAGGCGACCGGTTCTCTCCAGCAGGCGTCCGAAGTGCTCTCCCTCTGCGGCGACCAGATCGACGTCCTCTCCGGCGACGACTTCATCACCTTCCCCATGATGGCGTGCGGCGCCAAGGGGGTCATCTCGGTGCTGGCCAACATCATGCCGAAGACCGTGGCGGACCTGACCGACGCCTTCTTCGCCGGTGACCTGGCCACTGCCCGCAAGCTCCACCTGGAGACCCTCAAGATCGGCAACGCCATGTTCATCGAGTCCAACCCGATCCCGGTCAAGACGGCCCTGGGGCTCATGGGGAAATGCTCCGACGAGCTCCGCCTGCCGCTCTGCCCCATGGGTGCGGGGAACAAGGAGAAGCTCACGGCCATCATGAAGGAATACAAGCTGATCTAGACGGACGATGCTTTTTTGCCCTGGCTGCGTAAGTCATCGGAGCCGGTTGTGCGGCGTACTTCCAGTACGCCTCCGCCCGGTTCCTCGCCCGGCAGGAAAACCTTAAAATCTCCACCATTTGTGTGGTTGAACTGAGCTTATTGGAGAGTCACATGGTTAAAATAGCTGTCTGTGGGGCCGCCGGCCGGATGGGGCAGAGGATAATCGTTGCTGCCAAGGAGGCGGGGTGCACGGTCTCCGGCGCGCTGGAGCGGCCGGGACACGAGCTGGTGGGGCAGGACGCGGGGCTCATCGCCGGTTGCGGCGTGCTCGGGGTGAACATCTCCGACGACCTGAACGCCGTGGTGGCGGGGTGCGACGTCCTCATCGACTTCACCACCCCCAAGGTGTCGCTGAAGAACCTGGAGGTCTGCGCCCTGAAGAAGAAGTCCATCGTCATCGGCTCCACCGGCTTCACCCCCGAGGAGCGGGCCCTGGCCGCCGAGCTGGCCAAGGAGATCCCGGCTGTGCTCGCCCCCAACATGAGCGTTGGCGTCAACGTCTGCTTCAAGATCCTGAAGGACGTGGCGAAGACCCTGGGTGACGACTTCGACGTGGAGATCGTGGAGCTGCACCACAACAAGAAGAAGGACGCTCCCAGCGGCACCGCGGTGCGGATGGGTGAGGTGGTGGCCGAGGCGCTGGGTCGGGACTACAACCAGGTGGCCAACTACCACCGGGAGGGGATCTGCGGCGAGCGGACCAAGGAAGAGATCGGCATGCAGACCGTGCGCGGCGGCGATATCGTCGGCGAGCACACGGTCTACTTCATAGGCATGGGGGAGCGGATCGAGATCTCCCACCGTGCCATGACCCGGGACATGTTCTCCCGCGGCTCGGTCAGGGCGGCCCAGTGGGTGGTGGGCAAAGCGCCGGGGCTGTACGATATGCAGGACGTGTTGGGGCTGAAATAAAAGCTAAATGCATTATTCACAGGGATAATCAGGATATTCAGGATTATCGTTTCTGCGGTATCCCCCCTTTATTCTTGATATCCCTGTTCTCTTTAGACGCTGAGAACTTAACTTTCAAAAAACATTATTCACGGGCATAGTCAGTTTCATTCAGGTTTACGGTCTTCAGCCGTTATCCTGATTATCCTGAATATCCCTGTAAAATTTAGGAGGTTTTTCTGTGGCAAAGATCAACGACAACTACCTGAAACTGAAGGCCGGCTACCTCTTCCCGGAGATCGGCCGCCGCGTGCGGGAGTTTACCGCCGCCAACCCGGACGCCAAGGTGATCCGCCTCGGCATCGGCGACGTCACCCGTCCCCTTCCCCCCGCTATCCTCAAGGCGTTCCACGACGCCGTGGACGACCTGGCCACCACCGACCGCTTCGCCGGCTACGGCCCGGAGCAGGGGTACGACTGGCTCATCAACGCCATCATCGAGAAGTCCTACAAGCCCCTCGGCGTCGACCTCAAGACCGAGGAGATGTTCATCTCCGACGGCTCCAAGTGCGACTGTGCCAACATCCTCGACATCTTCGCCCTGGACAACGTGGTGGCCATCGGCGACCCGGTCTACCCGGTCTACAACGACACCAACGTCATGATCGGCCGGACCGGCGAGGCGGACGAGAAGGGGTACTACAAGAACATCGTCTACATGCCGTGCAACGAGGCGAACAACTTCATCCCCTCGCTCCCGACAAGCAAGGTGGACATCATCTACCTCTGCTTCCCCAACAACCCGACCGGCACCGTGGCCAGCAAGGCCGAGCTGAAGAAGTGGGTCGACTACGCCAACGCCAACGACGCGGTGATCTTCTTCGATGCCGCCTACGAGGCGTTCATCACCAACCCGGATATCCCCCATTCCATCTACGAGATCGAAGGGGCCAAGAAGTGCGCCATCGAGTTCCGCTCCTTCTCCAAGACCGCCGGCTTCACCGGCGTCCGCTGCGGCCTGGTGGTCGTGCCGGAAGAGGTGATGGGGACCACCAGCACCGGTGAGCGCTACAGCTTCAACAAGCTCTGGCTCCGCCGCACCACCACCAAGTTCAACGGTGCCTCCTACCCGGTCCAGCGCGCCGCCGCCGCGGTCTATACCGACGAGGGGTGGAAGCAGACCAGGGAGATCATCGATTACTACATGGAGAATGCCCGGATCATCCGCGAAGGGCTGACCGCAGCCGGTGTCACCTGCTACGGCGGCGTGGACGCCCCCTACATCTGGCTCAAGACCCCGGGTGGGATGACCAGCTGGGACTTCTTCGACAAGCTCCTTACCGAATGTAACGTGGTCGGAACGCCGGGATCAGGCTTTGGGCCGAGCGGTGAAGGGTTCTTCAGGCTTTCGGCCTTCGGCCATCGTGAGAATGTGATTGAGGCGGTGGAGAGGATAAAGAAGAATTTGAAGTAATAAGAAGGGCGCCCACCGTGGCGCCCTTTTGCTTTGGAGTGTCTCATGTCGCCAACACTGCTTATTGAGGATGGCTTCAAGTTTTTCTTCTACGCCAATGAACATCTTCCACGGCACATTCACGTTGTTAAGGGGGATGATTATGCTACAATCGACCTGTCAACACTGGCCGTACGCGAGAGTTTCATGAAGAAGGCAGACCTGAAAAAGGCTCTGGCTATTGTTGTCAAACATCGGGGAGCATTTGAGGGGAAATGGGATGAGTTCTTTAAAAGGTAAGGTGGTTCACGTCGACGAACGGTATCTCCATGTAGAACTGAAGGATGGCCGTATCATTTCCACGCCCATGAGCTGGTATCCCGAACTGCAGCGCGCTACCCTGACCCAGTTGGCCAACTATCGCTTTATCTGCCGCGGGACCGGCATCGAGTGGCCCGAGTTGGATTATCACCTGAGTATTGAGGCGATGTTCGCAGAAAACAGGCAGGAAAAGGCGGCGTAGAGGAATTAAGTACACTGTTTGAATTCGAGGGCGCCCATTGAGGCGCCCTTTGTTTTTGGTGGCATAATTTATAGGTGATTTAATATCAGTGCTGTGCTACTCTTTACTGGCTAGACTGTCTAGGTTAATAGTGGAGGATACGATGAGAGCCAACAAGACGGATCGCACCCCCCATGATCGGGAATGGCAGCTTCAGGAAGCAAAGAACCGCTTGAGCCAGGTGGTTGATTCTGCCCTGCATGATGGCCCCCAGACAATAACGTTGCGGGGCAAGCCCGCTGCGGTGGTCGTTTCTTTCGATGAATATCGCAAACTGACGTTGCCTCGAACCGGATTATCAGAGTTTTTCCGGCAATCTCCCCTGCATGATATCGAACTCGATCTTAGTCGTAGCGCCGACCTCTCCCGCGAGGTGGAGTTGTGAAGTATCTGCTCGATACCTGTCTGATATCCGAACTGGTAAAGAAGGAGCCGAATCCGGCAGTGGTGAGCTGGCTGGACAAGCAGGATGAACAGAAGCTGTTTCTCAGTGTCCTGAACCTGGGCGAGTTGCAGAAAGGGATCAGCAAGCTCCCGGACGGTGCAAAAAAAGAGGAGCTGCAGGCGTGGGTGGCGCTCGATCTGGTTGAGCGGTTTGCTGGCCGTATTCTTGAAATCGATCTTGAAACGGCGCTTTGCTGGGGAAGGCTTCAGGGAGAGGCGGAACGGTTGGGCGAAAAACTGCCGGTAATGGATTCGCTCATTGCGGCCACTGCTGCTGCTCATGGCTTGGTCGTAGTGACGCGCAATGTCAGGGATATTGAGAGATGCAAGGCGCGGGTTATTAATCCGTGGGCGTGAAGTAAGCAAACTGCCCCCGCCCCCCTTCTTGCTTTTTGCCTCGTGCAAACGTATACTCCCGTTAATACAGCTTAAGGAGCGGCAGTATGGTCAGGAACAGTAACGATATCATCATGTTCTTGCAGTCGCACAAGGATGAAATGGCGCAGCGTTTCGGCGTGGTGAGCGTCGGCCTCTTTGGCAGTTATGCCCGGGGAGAGGCGCGTGAAGATTCCGACATCGATATCGCCATAGAGCTTGAGCCCGCAAAGAAATCCCTGAGCAACTTCCTCGGCATAAGGCGCTACCTCGAACAACAGTTCGGCAAAACGGTCGATCTGGGGATTGAGAGCACGTTAAAGCCGCTGGCGCGGGAGATGGTCGCCAAGGAAATCATCCATGTCTGAGCGGCCACAGCTTCTCTACAGTCAGGATATTCTCGATGCCGGTGCGGCCATCCAGTCGTATGTTCAGGGGATAACCTTCGCTGAGTTTGTGCGGGACCGCATGCGTTACTCGGCGGTGATTCGCGAGTTCGAAATAATCGGTGAGGCAGTCGGCAAGCTGTCTGCAACGTTGAAGGATAGATACCCGGATATCCCCTGGCAGGACATCAAGGACTTCCGCAACCTTCTTGCTCACGAATATTTTGGGGTCGATCTGGAGATCGTCTGGAATACGATTCACAACGATTTGCCGATGCTGCTGGAGGCTGTCCAGAAGATAGCGAAGGGAATTAAGTAAGATGTCCCCGGAACCCCGTGCCGGCGAAGGGTTCTTCCGGTTGTCGGCCTTTGGCCATCGCGAGAACGTGATTGAGGCGGTGGAGAGGATAAAGAAGAATTTGAAGTAGGATGAAATTGAAAGGGCGCCCATTGCGGCGCCCTCTATTTTTGAAGATTGGTTATTGACTTGCCTCATAACAATCATGGTGATAAATATCCCACCAAGCATTATTATCTACCACTGGACCATCATATTGTCGGTCAATTTTTCCGGCTGAAACTAACACAACCCCTTCTCCCCATTGAAATTTTTCACCACATACAGAGCAATACCATTCAGGCTGGCTATTTGACACAATTATTACCCCACTGAAAATACGGGATCTTTGATCAAAATATCTTAAAAGTCAACGCGAATTATAGAACCCGGTATTCGCCCCTTCCCACAAAGTCGATTATCCCGCGGTCCCGTAATACCTGGAGTAGTTGACGGATTTTTGGTTTGATGTTGTTATTTAGTGGGTGGTTAGATGCTAAGTACGCTTCAAATTGATACATTTCTTGAAGATTGAAATTCTCTTTTTTCACCGCATCTATGCAATGCAAAATATCAGTAATCCAGCTCCGAGCATTATAATCATCATAATCCTGTAGAAACCTTATCTTGTTCCACTTGATTCTAACTTCTTCGGCACTGGCCACCTTTTGTTTTTCAACAACGAACAGCTTTCCTCTATCAGATATTTCCTGGTGCAGAATGTTGCATCCGGTCCAGCCTGCTCTTCTTGCAGTAGCTGATAATGGTTTTCGCTTTTCAAGAATCGGCAGATTGATAAAAAACCGTGGCACGAGCAAGAGGTTGGTAACTGACAAGCTAGACAAGTCATACGTCATAAAGCAAAAGTTAGGAGCTCTTCCTTCAATAATTGCATCGTGCATCGTATCGTATTGGCCATCAACGACCTTTCGACCTAGAGTTAACTTCTTGCTCTTAAGCTGATAGGTTTCATTACAATGTGTACAAATGAAATCAGCAGCTTTAGAGTTATTAGGTAATGATTCAACCCGATTGTTATTGCACGAAGGGCAAAACATTTGAGTTTTAAACCACTCTTCCGAAACAACTCTAATCAGCTGCGAATTGCTATTGTAGCTTGAGCGCCACTGACTGAATATATCCGTGAGATCTATTTGCATTTTGTCCTTACGAGCTAATCCAATGCACTTCAAAATGGGGTCTTTATCTGTTTGGCCGCCCGCAAATAGTTTCTCTATATTTACCAGAAAACGACTGCTGGCGGTAATAAATAAAGGCGGCCACTCGGCCCCTTTGCTTTTCTACTCCGTGCCACGCTTTGCCTGACTCTTGACGATTTGCCTGTTCCGGGGTAGAAAGAGCATAGACGATTACTCGGGAGGTCAGCATATGAAAAGCGCCATTGCAGGGGCCATCAACCTCGGGATCGAGCCGGTCGCCCTGGTCTTTACCGACGAGAAGCCGGCGGGGGCGGTCCAGTTCGAAGCGGGGAAATGGGGGTGCGTGCTGAGCATGTTCGGGGCTGCCGCCACCAAGGGGCGCATCGCCGTGTTCGACCGAGAGACCTATGGCTGCTTCGGCGGCGGTATGGGGCTCGGCTTCGGCAACACCTACGAAAAATTTCCCGGCGGGGTGGAAGGGTTCTGCCATTTCCTCTCCACCGGCAACGAGGCGTCGGAGCAGGGGCGCCGGATCGGCGAGGGGATGAAGGCCGGGGGGGCGCGGGCCGAGTTCGTGCACCATTTCCTCCACGGCGAGCGTTACAAGAAAAACCCGGCGCTGGTCCAGGCGTTCGTCGATGCCCTGCCGATCACGGAGATCCCCACCCGCTACGCCGCCTTTGTCCCTCTTGACGCCATCGACCCGACCACGGACAAGCCGGAGTCGGTCACCTTCCTCGTCACCGCTGATCAGGTATCGGCCCTGACGGTGTTTGCCAACTACGATCGTCCCGGCCTGGAAAACGTGGCCATCCCTTATGCCGCCGCGTGCCAGGTCATCGGCATTCTCGCCTACCGGGAGGCCCGTGGGGAGCACCCCCGCTGCCTGGTGGGGCTTACGGACCTATCGGCGCGGCAGTTTCTGCGGGGCCAGGTGGGGAAGGACGTGCTGAGCTTCACCATCCCCTTTCAGCGGTTTCTGGAGATGGAGGCGAATGTCAAAGGGAGTTTCCTGGAGCAGGAGCCGTGGATGGAGTTGAAGTAGGAGAGTGTCCCGAGATGGGGCCCCAACGTCTGTGCCCACAGAAAAATACATCTTGACCCGTCTACCGCTTCATAGTTTAGCGTCGTCCTTGTCATGGCCATGATACAATCAACGGTATGAAAAGGAGGACGACAATGAGCGCGACGGTAACCGTGGAGGAGTGGGTGGCCCGCTTCCGGGCCATCGGCCTGGATGATGCGGCAATGGAAGAGTGGCACCGGCTGTTCGAGCGGGAGAACCCGGCGGGGCACCAGAGCTTCCTGGAGTGGCTGGGGCTGCCGGCGGAGAGGATCAGCGTCATCAGGGCGAAATCGGCCTGATGGCTACCCGCCCCCGGCATCGCGCCGGGGGCACTTCTGGAGTCCGTATGTACCGCATTTCTCAACTGGCCCGGGAGTTCGGGCTGTCACGCAGTACGCTGCTCTACTACGACCGGATCGGGCTGCTGTCGCCATCGGCACGGAGCGAGTCCGGCTATCGTCAGTACTCTCCCGTCGATCGGGGGCGGCTGGAATCGATCTGCTCCCTGCGCCGGGCCGGCATGGATATCGAAGGGATCAGGGCGATTCTCGCCACTGCCGGTGACGATACGACCACGGTGCTGCGACGGCGGCTGGACGAGATCGGCGGGGAGATCGAGGCCCTGCGGACCAAGCAGCGGCTGCTGGCCGGCATGTTGAAGGTACAGGGGGAGGGTGGCCCGGGTGCCACCGTGAACAAGGAGATGTTCGTCGCCATGCTGCGCGCAGCCGGCATGGATGACGCCGCCATGAAAAAGCTCCACGTGGAGTTCGAGAGGCGGGAGCCGGAGGCCCACCACGCCTTTCTGCTCTCCCTCGGCATCTCCGAAAAGGAGGCGCTGCTGATCCGCACGTGGTCAGGCGGCGATGGGGACCACGACGACAAACAATCCCGGGGACACCATGCTTAATTCGCACGGCGGCCAAGCAGCCAAGGGTGGCTTTTCCCCGGCATTCCCTTCTTGCCGGAGCTGGTCACTTCTTGACGAATCGGCGGGAATCGACTAAAGTGCCTCACTTGCCCGGCTGCCGGGCTCATCTCTTCCCGTCGGACATCCCGCTTCATGACCAAACACCAACTCCTCGACACCATCATCGCCCGGCTGGAAGCCGACCTGGCCCTGTTCACCGCGGCGGCCCTCCACGCCCACGCTGCCGCTACCCATGAGGAGTGTCAGCCGGACAACAAGTACGATACCACCGCCCTGGAAGCCTCCTACCTCGCCCAGGGGCAGGCCAACCGCGCCCAGGAGATCCGCCGGGGCCTGGAGGCGTACCGTGCCCTGGAGCTGCCGGAGTTCGACGACGATACGCCGGTGCGGCTGGGGGCCCTGGTGACCCTGGAGGACGAGGCCGGGGGAGAGCGGCGGCTGTTTATCGGTCCCCAGGCGGGGGGGATGAAGATTCCCGATCCTGATGGGGAGATCGTGGTGATCACCCCGGCGTCACCCCTCGGGAACATGCTGCTCGGCTGTGTGACGGGTGACGAGGTGCAGGGGGTGGACGCCGGCAGGGGAACGGTCTACACCATCGTGGCCGTTACCTGATGAACAATGAGCCGAATTACGTGAGAGTTCCATGAAGATCTGGATCGATGCAGATGCCTGCCCCCGGGTGGTGAAGGAGATCCTGTTCCGGGCCTCGGCCCGGCTGCAGGTGCCGCTCTGCCTGGTGGCCAACAAGAGCCTGGCCAAGCATGCCGGCCCGCTGGTGGAGACGGTGGTGGTTGCCGACGGCTTCGACGTGGCGGACGACTACATCGCCGAACATGCCGCGCCGACCGACCTGGTGGTGACCGCCGACGTGCCGCTGGCCGCCCGGATCGTCGCCAAGGGGGGCGTGGCGCTCGACCCGCGTGGCGAGCGCTACACCGAGGAGTCCATTGGCGACCGGCTGGCCATGCGCGACCTTTTGTCAGAACTGCGCGACACCGGCATGATCCAGGGGGGCGGCCCGGCGCCGTTCAGCCTGAGCGACCGCAACCGCTTCGCCTCGGCCCTGGACAGCCTGCTGCATCGCATGGTGCGGGGCGAACGACCCGGCTGACAGCGAAATACAGCGTTTGACTGATAAACGATAAGCCTAGAGTTCACCAGCTTGCCCCATGATGAACCTATCGTTCATAGAATGGAAAACAAAACCACCCACGTCATGTCCACCAGCCCCCTGTATAACCTCATCTATGCCCTGGTCAGCCAGATTCCCGCCGGCCTGGTTACCACCTACGGTTCCCTTGCCCGACAGATTGGCTGTACTGCCCGCACCGTTGGTTACGCTATGGCGGCGCTGCCGGCCGGCCATGACGTCCCCTGGCAGCGGGTAATCAATAGCCAGGGAAAAGTCAGTCCGCGCCGCAATGGTGACGGTGATCTCATTCAGCGGCAGTTGCTGGAGGCGGAAGGGGTGCGGTTCGATGCCCGGGGGCGGGTCGATCTCGGCCGCTACGGTTGGGAGGCGGATGGCGGCCGTACAGGGCGGAAGCGGACAGAGGAGCGATCATGAATCGGGAACCGGCGCCGGGACTCTACCGGCATTACAAGGGTGGGGAGTACCGGGTAATCGGCACGGCGCGCCACAGCGAGACCGACGAACTGCTGGTGGTCTACCGTTGCCTCTACGATCACGACTCCCTCTGGGTGCGGCCTTTGGCGATGTTCATGGAGACGGTGATCGTTGCCGGGCAGGAGGTGCCGCGTTTCACCCCCCTTGACGCGGAAGCTCCGGAACACCCGGCATGACCGGCCCGGCAGTCTTCTCGGGGCATGATACGTAATGCAAAAGGCGGCCGATTGGCCGCCTTTCTTGTTTTCAGAGCAATATTTTGTGATCTGCTACAGCTTCACATCCAGCTCATTCTGTGTCAGCTGCTCCCGCACCTGCTTCTTCCTGATCTGCACCAGCTCGCCGCTCCGGGTCTTCATGACCGCTCCCGGCTTGCGGTGGGAGTTGTAGTTTTCCGGCGACATGCTCTCGGAATAGGCCCCCGTGCCGCCGATGACCACATAGTCGCCGATTTCCGGCTCGACGATCATGACCGGCACGATGTTCCCCTCCTTGTCGAGACGTACCGAGTCGCCGCTCTCGCAGCAGCGCCCCACGATGCCGAAGGATTTGAGGCCGGCGGTTGGTGTCTGGTCATACTCGCTGGAGAGGAGCGTTCCGTCCTGGCGCACGATGGCGATGGGGTGCTCGGAGCCGTACAGGAGCGGGCGGGTCAACAGTTCCATGCCGCCGTCGACGATGAGGAAGTTCATCTCGTTGGTCAGCTTCTTGTCGATGATCCGGGTGACGATGTGCCCCGAGTTGGCCACGACGAAGGTCCCCGGCTCGATCTCCATCTCCAGTTCCCGGCCGGTGGCCGCCTTGAACTCCTCGATCCTCTGCTTGGCATAGGCGCCGAGCGCCGCGATATCGGCCTGTTTTTCTCCCGGCATCCGGGCGACCTTGAGCCCGCCGCCGAAGCTTACGGTGGTGGCATCGGGGAAATAGCTCTTCACGAAGCCCAGTTCCCGGTCGATGTTCTCCCGCCATTTCTCCGGGTCGCCGCCGGAGCCGATATGGACATGGACCTGGGTGAAACGCAGCCCCTTTTCGTCGGCCAGCGCCTTGACCGTCGGGACGTCCCGCAGGTGGACGCCGAAGCAGGAGTATTCGCTCCCGGTGTCGCGGGTGGTGCTTTCACCGCCGCCGGCGGCGCCGGGGTGGACCCGGATGGAGAGGTCGACGCTGTTCTCTGCGGCGAAGTCGGCGATCAGCTGGAACTGCAGCATGGAGCAGACGTTGTACCTGAGGCCGGCCCTGATCATCGCCTCCAGCTCTTTGCGCTCCTCGCCGGAGGGGACCTCCTGGGTGGTGAGCATCATCCGGCTGTAGGGGATGCCGGCGGCATGGGCGCGGGCCGCCTCGTCCAGGGACGAGCAGTCCAGGTCGAGCCCCTTGCTGGTGACGACCCGGAGGACGGTGCGGTCCGAGTTGGCCTTCATGGCGTAGCGGACATGCAGGCCGTAGGCATTGGGCATGTTCAGCAGCTGGTCACAGCTGTTCTCGATGTAGTCCTGGTCATGGAGATAGACCGGCGTTCCCCACTGCTGGGCGATTTTCGGGATGAGCGCTGCGTCCAGCCTGGTCGGACCGAAGTGTTTCATTGTCATTGTTTCAACCTCACGATTTGTTTATAGGAGACCGCATTCCCCGGCAACGTGAAGGCGGTTGCCCTTTTATGTACCATTTTCGACCGGCGCAGTGCAATACCGTTCTGGACGTTTGGTGCAGAAAATGGGATAAAGGAGGGAAGTGAAAGGCTTCCACTCGTGAAGGAGGAGACGATGTTTGCAGAGCTGAAACCGGAAGAGACGGAACTGGTAGGTATGTGGCTCGACCTTGGCATTAAGGTGACGGGAGACGCCGTTGCCGACCGGGTGGAGTGGCTGGCGGCCACGAAGCTGGAGAAGCTGGCGGAGAACCGGGAGGAACTGGCTGAACTGTACCGCGATCCGCGGGACGGCCGCCTGTGGGAGAAGGTGGTCCCCTTTGCCGGAGGGCCCCCGACACTGCGCTGCATAACCACCGCCGACGCGGCGGCGCGATTCGGCGTCTCCGGGTGATCCGCTAGGGACCACTGTGCATGTCGGGCTCACCCCCCGGCATCTTTCCCGTGCCGATGGTTCAGGAAGAGCCAGGCCAGCGGGGGAAGGGCCAGGAGGAAGGCAATCAGGAGGAGCTGGAAGGTTTTGCCTACCCCGCAGGTGTCGGCATACATCCCGACCAGCGGGCCGGTAATCGCGAACAGGAGCCGGAAACAGAGGGACTGGAGCGACAGCATCCCCGCCCGGTTTGCCGACGGGATCTCGGCCTGGGCGGCATGGAGGAGGAACGGCCCCTTCATCCCCCGCATGGCCGTGAGCAGGTAGTAGAAGAGAAATCCCCACACCCCCGCCGCCAGCCCCAACCCCAGGAATCCCCCCCAGACCAGCAGCACCAGCAGCAGGACCATCCCCCGGTCCCCCAGGACGGCCCGCACCCGATGGCTCAGGATGGCGCAGAAGGCGACGGTGAGGTTGGCTCCCGCCCAGATCGGGCCGAAGGAGGCGAGGGGGACGCCGGCGTCACGCATGTACGGCTGGATCAGCCAGACCGGGTAGAAGGATGAGAGCCCGAGCACGATGCTGAGGAGGATCGCTGCGCGCAGGCGCCGGTTCTCGATGAAGACGTAGCGTGCCGAGGCGAGCGCCTCTTTAAGATGGCCGCCGTGGAGTCGCGGCTCGCGCCGGGGTTCCGTCAGGCCGCGGGTGAGGAGCAGCGCCAGCACCCAGACCCCAACCTGGAGGATGAAGGGGAGGAGGGGGTAGCGTGCGTAGAGAACGCCGGCGAACAGCGCCCCCGCTGCCTCGCCGGTCTGGCCGAAGCCGGTGGAGCGCCCTTCGAAGCGCGCATAGGCAGGTTCATCTCCGGTCCCCTTGAGGGATTCGTAGAGCAGCGCGCTGTCCGTGCCGCTGATGAAGGAGGTGGAGATGCCGAGGAGGATCTCGGCGATGAGGACGTCATGGAACGATGCGGCGACCGTGTAGAACCCCCACCCCAGAATGCCGAGAAGGGATGCGAAGGTGAGGGCCGTCCGGTAGCCGATCCGGTCGCTGATGTAGCCGGAGGGGTACTCCATCACCACCATCGCCACGGCGAAGATGCTCTGCAGGAGAAGGATCTGGGACAGGGACAGGCCGATCCGGTCCTTCCAGAACAGGGTGATGACCGCCATGGGGAAGAGGGTCATCTGGAGGAAGGAGAAGGCGTAGAGCAGGGAGACATTGCGTCGGAGGGAGGTCATGACGTGCATTATGAAGGAATCGGGACCAATTATGAAGGGGAAAGGTGCCGCTCCCGCGCTACATGTTTGACCTGCGCCGCGACTGCGGGTATGATGCGGGAACGAACGGGAATGCCGGAGCCTTCATGAAAATACAGAAACTGACCGTTGAGAACCGCCCCAAGGTCTACGCCCTCTTGCAGCGCGCCTTTCCGGGGAGTGACTACGAAGCCGGGCTGGTGCAGAAACTCCATGAGAAGGGGAAACCGATCCACGAATGGGTCTGTATCCATGTCGGCAAGGTTATCGCCTATATCGCCTTTACCAACGCCTACCACGGCAGCGTCATCTGCGGATTGCACCTGGCACCCATGGCCGTGGCACCCGATTTCCAGGGGAAGGGGGTGGGCTCGGAACTGCTCAGGTTTGCCCTGCGGCAGGAGGCGATCAAGACTCAGCCCCTGTTCGTCCTGGGGGAGCCGGCCTATTACACGCGGTTCGGCTTTGAACCATGCATTCTCCCCGTCTGCCCGTTCGACAGGAACAATACCCATTTCCTGGGGATGCGCAATACCACCATCGCCAGTTTCGTGGTGGGGTATGAGCCCGAGTTCACGGCTGTTCCCCTGCCGCCCGCTCCGCAGGGCAAGAAGCGCCGGGGACGGTGAGCGTCGGGGAGAGCCGATAGTCAAGAAACAGGGAGATTTCCCGAAGGTGAGACGATAATGCCGAAAAACCGTGATGCAGCCCGCGCCAACCTGGAAAACCTGTACCGGATCTTCACCGTGCCGGAATCCCCCGATTCGACCCTCGGCGCCATCGACCAGGCGATTGCCGCCGATGTCGCCGGCTTTCTGCAGACGCATATCGTCGCCATCGAACGGAACCTGGAAGAGATCGAGACCCATTTCTCCTCCGCGGCCATCCCCGAAGAACCGACCTACGTCTCCGAATACACCGAATTCGTCAAGACGCACCTCGTCGCCCAGTCGGTCCATACCGCCGCCCCCGGCTTTGTCGGGCACATGACCTCGGCGCTTCCCTATTTCATGCTCCCCCTGGCGCGCCTCATGACCGCCCTCAACCAGAACCTGGTCAAGGTGGAGACCTCCAAGGCGTTCACCCCCATGGAGCGGCAGGTCCTCGCCATGCTCCATCACCTGGTCTACCGCCGTGATGACGACTTCTATACCCCCTGGATCCACAACAGCCAGCATGCCCTGGGGGCCTTCTGCTCCGGCGGTACCATCGCCAACGTCACGGCGCTCTGGGTGGCGCGCAACCGCCTCTTCGCCCCGAACGGAGAGTTTCGCGGTATCGCGCAGGAAGGGCTCGGGCGGGCGCTCAAGCATCGCGGCTGTGACGGAATTGCGGTCCTCGTCTCCGAGCGGGGCCACTACTCCTTCGGCAAGGCCGCCGACCTCCTCGGTCTCGGCCGGGACAACCTGATCAAGGTGCAGACCGACGACCGTAACCGCATCGACCTGAAGGCACTGCGGGAAGAGTGCCGGCGCCTGCAGGACCGGAACATCCTTCCCCTGGCGGTGGTGGGGATTGCCGGGACGACCGAAACCGGCAACGTCGACCCGCTGGAAGAACTGGCCGATTTTGCCCGGGAGCTCGGCTGCCATTTTCACGTGGACGCCGCCTGGGGGGGGCCGACCCTCTTTTCCGACCGGCACCGCCCGCTGCTCAGGGGCATCGAACGGGCCGACTCGGTCACCATCGACGGGCACAAGCAGCTGTATGTGCCGATGGGGGCGGGGATGGTCGTCTTCAAGGACCCGACCGCCCTGTCGGCCATCGAACACCACGCCAACTATATCCTCCGCTATGGGTCCAAGGACCTGGGGAGCCATACCCTGGAAGGGTCGCGGCCGGGGATGGCGATGCTGGTGCATGCGGGCTTTTCCATCATCGGCCGCAAGGGGTACGAGTTGCTCATCGACATGGGGGTCGAGCGGGCGCAGACCTTTGCCGCCATGATCCGACAGCACCCCGATTTCGAGCTGACCAGCGAGCCGGAGCTGAATATCCTCACCTACCGCTACTGCCCCCTCAACGTGCAGCAGGCGCTGGCCGCCGCGCCGGCCCGGCAGCGGCGTGTCATCAACGCGCTCCTCGACCAGGTCTGCCAGCTGCTGCAGAAACACCAGCGGGAGGCAGGCAAGACCTTCGTCTCCCGGACCCGGCTGCGCATCGCCCGCTATGGCGAGGAGCTCACCGTCCTGCGGGTCGTCCTGGCCAACCCGCTGACAACCGATGAAATCCTGGCGGCGATTCTGACGGAACAGTGCGAGATCGTGCAGCAGCAGCCTGAGATACAGGCGTTGTTACGGCAGGTTGAGGATCTCTGTGCCCCGGTGGAAGCGCGGAATACGTAAGAGAACCGGTCCGGCGACGAACCGTCTCCCTTAAAGAAAACGCCGTGAAACCTGGTGTTGACAGGTTCACGGCGTTTCTACGTTTCAGGGGTTCCCGATGTCTGCCCGGTCACCTATTTTATGGCGAGCAGTTCGACCTCGAAAATGAGGGTCGCGTTGGGGGGGACAGCACTCCCTGCACCCCGGGCACCGTAGGCAAGCTCGGGGGGGCAGACCAGCTTGGCCTTGCCGCCGACCTTCATCTTCTGGACTCCTTCGGTCCAGCAGGGGATTACCCCGGAGAGGGGGAAGCTGATGGACTGATTGCGTTTGTAGGAGCTGTCGAACTCCTTGCCGTTGGTAAGGGTGCCGCGATAGTTGACCTCGACGGTGTCGGTGGCTTTCGGCGACTTGCCCTTGCCGTCCTTGATGGACACGTAGACCATCCCGGAAGGGGTTTTCACGGCGCCTTTTTCCTTGGCGGCCTTGTCGATGGCGTCGTCAGCCGCGGCAAAGGCGGGAACTGCGAGAATCGCAGCAACGGTTGCAATGATCAGTCTTTTCATCGGTACTCCTCACCATCATGGAATTTAGGATGCAAGTGACCGTCATCCTAGCATTGAATATTCACTGCCGTCAACGGTCGTGGCGTGGGGCGGAAGCATGATTATGATGCAACGACCGGTGCGATAAGGTATAATTTCCGCCGCCCCTGCCAATATAACGGGGCAGGAGAGATACATATGACGAAACTTGGCAAAATCATGTTTCAAGGGCTGGTGGCAATCCTCCCCGCCTTACTGACGATTTACATTCTCTTCTGGTTAGTCCGGTCAGCAGAGACCTTCCTCGGAGGGGTCCTCGAGATTCTTCTCCCGTGGTACATCCCCGGGATGGGGCTGGTGGCCGGGCTGGTCGTCGTCTTCCTGTTCGGCTGGACACTCAATGCCTTTCTGGTGCGGCGCCTGCTCGGCCTGAGCGAAGCCCTGATGAATCGCATTCCTCTCGTGAAGACCCTCTACGGCTCACTGAAGGATTTCATCGGTTTTTTCGCTGCCGGGCGGGATTCCCAGTTCAACCAGGTGGTGACGGTGGAGTTCGAATTCGGCGGGGTGCCGATGCGTTTAATCGGCTTCGTTACCCGCAGCGACTTCAGTGGGCTGCCGGCGGGGATCGGTGGCGAGGGGGAAATTGCCGTCTACCTCCCCCTGAGCTACCAGATCGGCGGGCACACGGTCATTGTGCCCCGATCCGCGGTCAGGCCCGTAGATATCTCCACGCACCGGGCCATGGGGTTCGTCGTGACGGGCGGAATGACGACCGATAAGGTCTCGAACCATTCCGAACCTTCAGGGAACGCCGGTCCCTGATAACCGTTTCCGGTGCAAACAGACTGTGTTTCCGAGCGGCCCTATGGCCGCTCATCGATGCTGTCGGGCTGGGGATCAGGCGGTAGCAGGTATTGACCATGTTTCAGCAGAAGAAATTCAAAAGGCGGCCAATCGGCCGCCTTTGCGGTTCCTGCCGGTGGAAATCCATGTTGCCCCAATGGACAAAAAAGATTATCCTGCTGATATGACACACCGACATCACATACTTGCCCGCCGCTGCTGGATCTTCGACCTGGACGGCACGTTGACCCTGCCGGTGCACGATTTCGCCGCCATCCGTACGGCGCTCGGCATGACGGAAACCGATCCCGATATCCTCGGGTTCCTTGCCTCCCTGCCGGCGGCCGAGGCCACGGCAAAGCATGCCCGGCTGATAGAGATCGAGTATGAACTGGCCGCAAGAACCGCCGCCGCACCCGGTGCCGGACGGCTGCTCGACCGCTTGCTCCGGCGCGGTGTACAGATAGGCATCCTCACCCGCAATACGCGGGAGATTGCGCTCCATACCCTGGGCCTGATCGGCCTCAAGCAGTACTTCCGCCCGGATGCGGTCCTCGGTCGGGACGAGGCCGCGCCGAAACCCCACCCGGAGGGGGTCGCAAAGCTGCTCGACGCCTGGGGCAGCGTACCGGACGAGGCGGTGATGGTGGGGGACTACCTCTTCGACCTTCAGGTGGGGCGCGCCGCCGGCATTGCCACCATCCATGTGGACCGGAGCGGCACCTTCCGCTGGCCGGAGCTGGCCGACCTGGCGGTGGCAAACCTTGAGGAGTTGGCCGAGGGGCTGACGCATGCCGTTCCCGTGCCGGCCTCCTGACCTCAGTCGATGCATATGACTCATTGAAAAGGCGGCCTTTCGGCCGCCTTTCGTTACTTCTGAAGTGCGTGGAACGGGTGTGCGCTGCTCTTCCTAGAATCCCCATGCACCCTGTACTTTGCCGATTTTTCTCTGGACCTTGCCCGTAATCCGCTCGAATCTCCCCTTTGTTTCCAATGTCCTGTTCGAAATGAGTGATCCGACCATTCTTTTTGCCGTACCCCGTACTTCGTGAAATATCCCTTTTGCCATCCGCTTTGTACTGGTTCTCATGATGCACCTCCCTGCCGCGTGGAAACCGCGGCCCATCGGTTCTACAACCACTACTGCCTTGCCTCTCCTGACACTCATAGTATATCACAGAACCCTCGTTTTCAGCCATTGCCATATGCCCGACGCAGGCCTTCGATGTCGATCTTGACCATCTGCAGCATGGCCTGCATGACCCGGTTCGCCTTTGCCGGGTCGGCATCATTCAGCATCTCGGTCAGGACGGTCGGGACGATCTGCCACGACAGGCCGTACCTGTCCTCCAGCCAGCCGCACTGCACTTCTTTCCCCCCGGCCGAGAGCTTTGCCCACAGTTCATCCACCTCTTCCTGGGTCGTGCAGTTCACGACGAACGAGATGGCCGGCGAGAAGGTGAATTCCGGCCCGCCGTTGAGGGCGACGAACTCCTCCCCGTCGAGCACGAAACTGACCGTCATGACCGTCCCCGCCGGTCTCGGCCCCGCTTCCCCGTAATGGCTGATGCTGACGACCCTTGAATTCTTGAATACGGACACGTAGAAATTCGCCGCCTCTTCGGCGTTATCTTCGAACCACAAAAAGGGGGTTATCTTTTGCATGGGATTCTCCTTTGTCGCGGCCTTGATTCGGCAGGCAACCGGCCAGCGCCGCGCAGTCGCTACCGGTCAGGAGCTTTGCCCCCGCCCTTCAGAGAATCGACGCTCCAGATGCCGCTCCCCTGCGCAGCGATGAACAGGAACACGAAGCAGTACAACGCCGCCAGTTCCCCGCTGTTCACGATGGGCAACAGCGCCTTGGTCCCGTGTCCGATCCAGTAGGCGAATGCCATCAGGCCGCTGGCCAGGAAGGCGGCCCCATGGGTGAAGAGGCCGATCATGATGAGGATGCCCCCGAACAGCTCGATGGGCCCGGCGACATAGGTGATGAAGGAGGGGACCCCTGGCGGCATCGGGCTGGGAAACCCGAACAGCTTCTGGGCGCCGTGCCACAGAAACAGGAATCCGGCCACGATCCGCATCAGCGCGTAGCAGTAGGAACTGTATTTCGACATGAATGAGTTCATGACGGCACCTCCCGGCAAAATGTTCTTCCTGCTTTCGATTATACACCCGTCATGGAGAAAGTGGTGCCGGTGAATACATAAAAAAGACCTAATATGTCCGATTTAGGTTGACGGCACTCTCCGAATTCTTGTACAGTAGCATAGACATCAACACCAACCTGGATTGAAAGGAGATTACGCCGATGTGGACTGAAAGATTTCGTATTCGCCCGGTATCCCGTTGCAAGGAAGGTTGCAGTATTTAGCCCGCCAAGTCGATTGGCGGGCGATTCCAGAAAGCCCCTGTGGAAACACAGGGGCTTTTTTCGTTCCCCGTTGACGGCGCGCACACGCAAAAAGGCGACCACCTTGGCCGCCTTTTCCCGTTCACACCGATTCATTCCCGAGGGCAACGACATCCTGTTATCATTCCAGGGTAAAGTAAAAAGTCGCCCCCTTGCCCGCCTCCCCCTCGGCCCAGATCCTCCCCCCGTGGCGCTGGATGATCCGCCGCACCGTGACCAGCCCGATGCCGGTCCCCTCGAAGTCCCGGGCACTGTCCAGGCGCTGGAAAAGATTGAACAGCTTTACCCCCTGACCCATGTCGAAACCGATCCCGTTGTCGCGGACAAAATGAACCCTCTTCCCCTCCTCATGGAGGACGCCGAACTCTACTTCCGCATCCTCACGCCGGCCGGTGTACTTCCAGGCATTTCCCAGGAGATTTTCGAGCGCTACCCTCAGGAGTTTCCCGTCACCGCTGGTCACTGCTCCGTCCGCGATGGTCAGCGCCACGGTGTGTTCGGGATGTCTCAGCCTGAGATCCATGGTGATGGACCGGACCATATGGCTCAGGTCGACCGTTTCCCGCTCCATCTCCTGGCGTGTCAGCCGGGAAAAATTGAGGAGTGTGGCAATCAGCTGATCCATGCGCCTGCCCGCAGTATGGATCTGCTCGATGAAGCCCCTGCTTTGTTCATCGAGCTTTTCGCCGCATTGATCCTGGATGATCTGGCAGTAGCCGTTGATGCAGGTCAGGGGAGACCGGAGGTCGTGGGAGACGGTGTAGTTGAACGCCTCCAGTTCCTGGTTGGCAGCCGCCAGTTCCTGGTTGGCCTTTTCCAGGTCGAGGGCGCGGGCCGCCAGGTTGGTGTTGAGAATTTCGATCTTCTCTTCCGCACGTTTGCGGTCGGTGATATCCACCATGACCGCCAGGGAGCGGATGATCTCCCTCTGTTCATCCCTCTCGGCCGTGGCAGTGAGGAGGACGTCGCGCACTTCCCCGTTTTTCCTGACCAGCTGGAGCGGCACATCTTTGACGTGGCCGGTCCGGAAATATTCGGGGCTGGTGAATTCTTCCACGTAGCGCCGCGACGCTTCCGTCATGAAGTCGAGGACCCTGCGGCCGATCACCTCGCTCCGCTCGAAGCCCAGATGTTCGAGCCAGTAGTTGCTGACGTTGACCAGTTGCCGTTCCCTGTTTATGGAGTGGAGCATCACCGGCGTATCGGTATAGAGGTGGCGGTAGCGCTCCTCGCTCAGTTTCAGTTCCCGGAAGAGAAGGTCGTAGGGCCTGGTCAGGGCGGTCTCGATTATCGCCTTGTAAATGAGGTAGAAGCCGGCGAACTTGAGGAAATGCCCGACCATATTACTGATGCCGTACACGTCGGCATAGAGGGTAAAGGCGAGTCCTGAGGCGATCAGGGTAGCGATGGCGGCTGAAAGGAGGCGGACCACGTTCCGGTCGAACATCTCTCCCTTCTTCCGCATGAAGAGAAGGGAGCCCAGGAGCACGAAGGAAACCAGGTATTCGCTCACCTTCTTGAACGGGGTGAGCCCCTCCCCCTCTATAAAGCAATCGGGGAAGATCCCTCCGAATACCGATGCCAGAAGAAGAGAAGTTGCGGCAAGGTATGCCACCAGTACGTAGCCGGATTTAAGCTGCCGGCCGAGGAAATACGGTGCGGCGAGGAGCGTGAAACCCTGCAGGTAGCGGGAAATTATCCAGAGCTGGGTCGGCAGATTGGCATCGAAACCGGGGAAAACCCCCATCCCCTTGTAGGCAAGGGCGTGGGTGAAGTCCATTGTGCCGACGAAGAGAGAGCCGATGCCGACAAAGAGGAAGTAGTTGTTGAGGTCGATGCGGCGTGCGTTCCAGGCGATGGTGAAAATCCCGCACGCCACGACGACGGAGAATAGTTCCACCAGGGAGTGGAAGAGGAGATAGGAGTAGAGGCTGGCCAGATAGAGGCCGACCAGGACCGCACATCCCATGAAAAACATCCGGCTGTTCCCGCGAAATCCGGTCATTCCTTCCCCCGAAAAGCGTATCTCGTATGAATCCTCTACCGGCCGCACTTTATCAGCTTGTCGCCGGCAATTCAACAGCATTCGCAGTACCGTTCACGGTAAACCCCCAAGGCTAAAGACCCGCCAGCGAATTAACCCTTTTGACGTAATACTCCCCTGCAAAAATAAATAACCGTTAGTACGTTGTGTTAGCCAGTATTAACTGATAAACAAAAAACCATAAGAATTTCGACAGGCTACAGCACCGTCCCTGCACAGGCACCCATTCCGGGCTTCTTGACTGCACGGATGCCCTACCGGCTCGGGTATGGAGTCTTTCTTCGGACAGGTACCGCCAGAGCCAGAAAAAAGGAGGCCCACCATGGCTAATGGAACACAGGCAGCCGTAACCGAGGCTGCACGACTGAATGAAATCGGTTTCCCGGAATTCACCGCAAAGCTCATCACCGACACCTTCGATGCACTGGTCAGCGCCAACATGCGTCAGACGGAGGCGTACGTCGACCTCCTGACGCAGGTTTCCAAACCTCTCACCCAGTTCATCAACGACACCAAGGACGACATCGGGGGGGAACTCATTCTCCAGTTCCTGGCCCGGGTCCTTCCCGACGCCTCCAGCGACGTGGGGACTAAGGCGAAGTCCGGCGGGGCGCTTACCGATGAAGAAGCCACGAAGATAACCGATGCCGTAAAGATCCAGGGCGAGACGACCCCGACCATCGCCCAGGGGAATATCGACGACAGCAAGTACAAGGCGATCCTGGACGCCGTTGCCAAGCGGATAGCGGCAGACAAGTACACCCTGCTGAAGGAGATGGTAAAGCTCGGCATCCTCCGTCTCGTCGTGGAGCACGGGACCATCGAGACGCGCCTCACCTTCAACACCTACGGCTCAACCTTCTACGAACGGCAGGCAAATACGTACCATCGCGACGAGTTCAAGTTCAACGCCAAGGCAAAGACCGGCGGCTTCGTCAGCCTCTGGGTCAAGGCATCGGCGTCGACCTCCTACAGCAGCATCAACGTCTCCACCACGTCAGAGAAGAACCGCGATACGAGCGGCAGCCAGGTGCAGATTTATGGCAGTGTCAAGATAGACTTCAAGACCGACTACCAGCCACTGAACGCCTAGGAGGACCCCCATGGGGACGGAACTTGTCAAGGCCGTCGAAAGCGGCTTTGCAGAATTCGCCGCGCTGCTCATAACCGAAACCCTTGACGGCGTTGTATCGTCACTGCTGGCCCAGGAACAGAAACTTCGGGAACTGGAGGAGGCAATCCTCCTCCAGCCTGACCAGTTCGCCGCGCGCTACCTGGACAACGGAGATGTCCGCCGTGAAATCCTGGGGCTTTTCCCCGTAGCGGAGGGGCGTGGAACGGTGTCAGCCGTCGATGCCGGTCAACCGTACCGTTTACCGCGCCAGGGGATGACCGAAGAACCTCCCGTCCTTGACCGGTGCGGCTACACGGTAACGAAGGAAGACCTGGAAAAATCCGCCGCCGGCCTCGTGTTCTCAGCCGCGGGGGGAGGGCGCATCGCCCTTGCCGTAGCATCCCGGATGGCGCAGACCCAGCAGGAAAGTCTCCGGCTCATGGTGCAGAGGGGCATCCCCCGCGTAATCGTGGATAGCGGGCGGATAAACGCCAAGTTCACCCTCAAGCTGGAACAGACCGTCAACGTGGAACCCCTGAAAAAGGGAGTCCTCACTTCCCTCTTTGCCGGCGGGCGTCTCAGGGTACATCCGGTTTCGACACGGGGACCCGAGTTTCTCAGCCTGAGGAGCAACATTACGAGCGAAGTCGAAATATGCTTCAAAACCATCACCTCGTAGGAGCACGCCATGACCCCTCCGGAAACAGCCTATCTGACAGAACTCATCCTCGCCCTCCAGAACGAGGTCCAAAGCGCCGTGGATTACCTGCACGACGTTTCCGCCCGCGAAGGGACGGAACTGGGGAAAAGCTCTGCACTCATGGGGATCGAGCGCCTCAGGATCAAGGTCCCTTTCAAGGTCGAACTGAAACAGGAACGGAGGAAGGTTGAAGGCCGCCCCGACTACCAGCTTCCCCCGGAAATCATGCAGCATCTGGTGAAGCGCAAGGGGTTCCTCATCGACAAGGGGGAACCGGGAAAGATGGGGCTGTACAGCAAGATAAAGGTTACCCTGAACGATCAGGTCACGACAGCGGGAAGTACGGATGGGGGAGAAGAAACGCCCCGTTTCGGAGAGATCGAGATCACCTTCGCCCCCCTCCGGCGGGAGGATTGAATACCTGAACGGCTATTCCCCCATCAGAGCGATGACGGATATGAAACGACAAAGACGGCCACGTGGCCGTCTTTGTCGTTGTCTGTTCCCATCCCTCAATTTCCCGGATTGCCTTTGCCCGGACATCCGGGTACACTGCTGCCGGGAGGATTGAAACCGTGAATCTGCTCTACAGCCTCGATCTGCTCGGCACCGCTGCCTTTGCTGCGTCCGGCGCGCTGGCCGGCATCCGCCGGGACATGGACCTGTTCGGCGTGCTGATGCTCGGGATGGTGACCGCCACCGGCGGCGGGACCCTGCGCGACCTGCTTCTCGGGGACACACCCCCCTTCATCTTCAAGGACGAAACCTATTTCTACCTCTCGATTTTCGTCTCCCTGGCGGTTTTCCTGTTCCACCACCGGGTGGGACTCCTGCAACTCCCCCTCCTCTATCTGGACGCCCTGGGCCTAGGGACGTTCGTCGTGATCGGCACCGGCAAGGCGCTGGATTTCCACATGGGCTTCATCGGCTCGGTGATGATGGGGGTCATGACCGCCACCGCCGGGGGGATGATGCGCGACATCCTCTCCTCCCAGGTCCCGCTGGTGCTGCAAAAGGAAGTCTACGCCTCGGCCTGCCTGGCGGGGGGGGCACTCCTCTACCTGCTTCACCTTACCCCCCTGCCGGCCCCCTGGGCACTCATCATCTCCGCCCTGGCCGTGATCGTCCTGCGTGTCTGCGCCATCCACTTCAACTGGTCCCTACCGAAGGCTCCCCGAAATTCCGGCCATAACTGACAGCGCGTTTTTCCACGGTTTCTTGACTTGGGTCATGTGACGCTTCACGCACTCCGTGTATGCTGGCACCCTGCTGGCGGGATGACCCCCGCCAGGAGCAACCACACACAAGGAGTTTAACCATGGGAAATTGCGGATGCGGCCACGCCGCCGGGGCGGGGCCCTATGCTGAAGGAAGGGAACTGGTAGAGTTCGTCAGCCGGGCCCACGGTGGCAGTCTCAGGGAGCGGCCCGTTCCCGGCGGCGGTTTGCCCACCACCTGCCAGGGGTGCGGTGCACCCTTCACCCTGACCACCTTTGTGGAGAGCTGCCCGGCCTGCGGCGGCGTTCATGCCGTCTCGCCGCCGCGCTGCGACGATCCGGCGAATATCCAGTTTGCGGGGGAGGGATATACGTTGCCGCTGGGCTGAGGGGACATCGGTCAAAACAGGAAAAGGGGGGCTGCGCACGCGTGGCCCCTCTTTTTTTTTGCGGTGAAATACATCGGCTGGCCACCGCGCGGCCTTCCCTTCCCCGCATAAATGCCTTTATGTCTTCCTGTCAAAGGAATACACTTATACGTACAAACGGGTGACAACGCAGTCGTCACTCGGGAAACGCAAAGGAGGCGATGACGATGGCAACCACCATCAATCCGGTTATCTGGTTCGAGATCCCGGTCGTCGACCTGGATCGCGCCACGGCATTTTATGAAGCCGTGTTCGGCTATACCCTCGCCACGTCCGAAATGGGTCCGCTCCTGATGGCGATGTTCCCCATGAAGGAAGCAACGGAGGGGGCCGCCGGTTCGCTGGTAAAGGGTGACGGATACGTTCCCGCCAAGACGGGGACCGTGATCTATTTCTCCGTGCAGGACATCCTGACGACGCTGGAACGGGTCGTAGCCGGCGGCGGAAAAGCGCTGCTGCCGAAGACGAGCATCGGCGAGTATGGCTTCATCGGCCGGTTCGAGGATACGGAGGGGAATATCGTAGCACTGCACAGCATGTAGGCGCGGCCCGTGCCGGGGGCGGAAGGTACGTACCTTGGCAAGAGGAAGTGGGTTCGCGAAGAACGTGGAGGGGGCAGGCTGTATGTCACCGTGAACAGCCTGTCCTTTTTTGTCTTCCCGGGATCTGGCGGCTTCTGGCGAAACAGTTTCAGGCTCTTGACCTGTCTGTGGTTGACCTGTATTCTTACTCAATTTTGTAAACTTATTTCTGTTAAAGGAGTTCCGACGTGGCGGTCTACGAAGTCAAACACCCCCTGATTCAGCACAAACTCGGCCTGATGCGCAAGGTTGATCTGAGCACAAAACAATTTCGCGAGTTGGCCTCCGAAGTGGCGCGCCTTCTCACCTACGAAGCGACCAAGGATCTGGAAACCGAGACCATCACCGTCAGTGGCTGGGCCGGTCCGGTCTCCGTCCAGCAGATCAAGGGGAAGAAGATCACGGTCGTGCCGATTCTGCGCGCCGGCCTGGGAATGATGAACGGAGTCCTCGACATGATCCCGAGCGCCAGGGTCAGCGTGGTCGGTCTTTACCGCAATGAAGAGACGCTGGAACCGGTCGCCTACTACGAAAAGCTTGCTACCGGCATGGAAGAGCGGACTGCCCTTATCATCGATCCGATGCTTGCCACCGGCGGCTCACTCCTGGCCACCATTGAGATGCTGAAGAAGGCGGGCTGCCAAAGGATCAAGGGGCTTTTTCTCGTCGCCGTCCCCGCGGGGATCGAACGGATCGTGGCTGCCCACCCCGACGTGGATATCTACGTTGCCTCCATCGACGAGCGACTCAACGAACGGGGTTACATCCTCCCCGGCCTCGGCGATGCCGGGGACAAAATATTCGGCACGAAATAGGAGAACAGCGCAATGTCCACATCCCCCGAGCCGGTCTGGCGTACCGCCCTGTCCGGCGCGCAGATCCTTTTTGTTGCCTTCGGCGCTACGGTCCTCGTTCCGCTCCTGACCGGACTCAACCCGAGCCTGGCCCTCCTTGGCGCCGGCATCGGGACCCTGGTCTTTCAGATCTGCACCAAACGCCAGGTCCCCATCTACCTTGGCTCTTCCTTCGCTTTCATCGCTCCGGTAATCTACTCGGTCAAGACCTGGGGGATGCCAGCGACACTCGGTGCCCTGGCAGCCGCCAGCTTCTTCTATTACGTCGCCGCCGGTCTGGTCAAGTGGCGCGGGGTCGACTTCATCCACCGCCTCCTGCCGCCGGTCGTCATCGGGCCGGTTGTCATGGTTATCGGTCTTGGCCTGGCCCAGGTGGCCATCAGCATGGCCACCGGCAAGGCCGGCGATGCCCAGGTGGTACCCTACGGCACCGCCCTTGGTGTCGCTGCCGTCTCCCTTGCCGCCACCATGCTGACCGCCATCCATGCCCACGGCCTGCTCAAGCTGGTACCGATCCTGGTCGGCGTGGCGGCCGGCTACACCACCGCACTCTTCCTCGGTCTGGTCGATTTCAGCAGGGTGATCAATGCGCCCTGGCTGGCGGTCCCGGAGTTCGGCACCCCCCAGTTCAACCTGGCGGCGATCCTCTTCATGATCCCGGTGGCCATCGCGCCGATTGTGGAGCACGTTGGCGGCATCCTCGCCATCGGCTCGGTCGTCGGCCGTGATTACACCGACCAGCCCGGCCTGCACCGCACCCTTCTGGGTGACGGTCTGGCGGTCAATATCGTCGGACTGTTCGGCGGACCGCCGGTCACAACCTACGGCGAGGTAACCGGCGCGGTCATGCTTACCCGCAACTACAACCCGGTGGTCATGACCTGGGCGGCCGGCTTTGCCATCATTATGGCCTTTGTCGGGAAGTTCGGCGCTTTGCTGCAGACAATCCCCCTGCCGGTCATGGGGGGGATCATGATCCTTCTGTTCGGTTCCATCGCCGGCATCGGCCTGAAGACCATCATCGACGGCAGGGTGGACCTGATGAAGCCGCGCAACCTCTGTCTAGTTTCCGTTACCCTGGTGACCGGCATCGGCGGCCTGGGGGTGACGATCGGCAGCTTCAGCCTGCAGGGGATCAGCCTCTGTGGCGTTCTGGCAGTGCTTCTCAATCTGATCCTTCCTCCCGGAGAACGGGAAGAGGAGATCAAGCCGGCGGCCTTCCCCTGAGCGACCGCGAACAAACCGGCGACAAATGCTTTTTTGGTATGCGTGACCGGCCTTCCTGTTCCGGGCATGGGCGGTTTAATAATTGCTCTGCTAGGTGAAACATGCTATAACTGACCGACACCTGAACCACAGGGGACCGCCCCTGTGGTTTTTTTATTGGCACCATCACCGAGGAGAACATCATGAGAAGACCGCTATCGGCCGGCAGCATTATCGAGACCAGGTGCACCCGTTGCCGGGCACTGATGAATCATACCATCGTCGCCATGGTCGGGGAAAAGATCGTGCGTGTCGAGTGCAACACCTGCCACAGCATGCACAACTATCATCCGGTCAAGGTGGCCAAGGAGCCTGCTGCCGCCAGGAGTACCCGGGAAAAAGCGGCGGCGCCCCGCGCGCGCGCGACGAAAGCCGACCCTGCGGCCGCTGCTGCTGCTGAGTGGGAGGCACTGCAGCCGGGGATGGACCCGGCACAGGCGATTCCCTACGACATGGACAGGACGTACCGTGTCAACACCCTGCTGCTGCACTCCCTGTTCGGGCTCGGCGTCGTGCAGCTCGTCCTGCCGAACAAGATCGACGTGCTGTTCAAGGGGGGGAAGAAGCGGCTCCGTTGCGGCTAGAAGGGCCACGCCACCTCATTCGTCCCTGGCCGGAACAAGTGCAGGCAGTCCCGGGCACGCCGAAATTCCCGGCACGGTCAGTTTCCTTCCCATGCTATAATGGAACCAGGAAGGAAGGAGGCGAAAGGTCATGACGAAAGAACGGTGCGACGTCAAGGTCTGGAGCGGAGCCTGTGAGCACAGCTCCTACGAACGCTTCGGGGATAAATACCTGTGTGACGTCTGCGGAACGCTCACCGACAGCGATCATGAAGTGAGCCACGAAGGATTCGTTCATATCAGTGGCGACGAGGACACGCTCAGTTAAAGTTGTGCCGGTGGAGCGGATGCTGACAAGGGTTAGGGGGCGGGAAGGCGGCCGGTTGGTCGCCTTTCGATTGTCCGGGGGATGAAATTAATCGGCATGTTTCGAAATCACTTCCCCGGTCTGGTCGGCCGTGATTCCAGCAACGGTTTGAGAAATTTGTCGAAGGTTGCCAGCTGTTTAGAGGTCAGCAGATCGGTGTTCCCCTCGTTATCCAGCAGAAAGGTGCCGACGCCGATGACCGTTCTTGCCAGGTAGCCGGTTCCGGCAACGCTCTGTTCAATCTCAGCGGATCGTTTGCTTATCAGGTTGTTCAGCAAGGCAAGATCGACTTTCATAGGTGTGTTCTCCAGAGTTGAGGTGTGCTTCCCGCAAAATCGGGACAGGCTGCATTTGAAACGCAGCCTGTCCCGTTATCGTTGCTCGTAGTGTGTGACGTATCAGTCTTCCCCTTCATCTCCGGCCATTCTGTCCACGTGGGGATGGGTGGTCATACGCATGCTGTCGCCTGACCGCAACCAGGTGTATACGAAGAGGATGGCCGATACCAGGGTGATGATAAGCAGGCTCATGCCCGTTCCGAACATTTCCCAGCCGATGCCTGTCATGGTGGCAACCTCCTTTCCTTATCGGGTTCGCACGCGGTGCAGCAGCGTCGAACCGTTGTTTCTGCCTGGCTTTATAATAGCACATCCGGGGCCGAACGGTCCCCGGAATTTTCCTGCCGGAATTCCCTGCGCTACTTCTTCCGCGGGCCGGCGGCCGGGCGCCGGTTCCCCGCGAGCAGCTGCGAGCATGCCACCTCCAGCCCCTTGTCCTTGTAAGAAATCCACCAGTCGGCACTTGTCTGCAGGTTCAGCAGGGGTTCGATGGCCTGAAAGATCTCCGGAGAGGTCTCCTGCCAGACCTTCAGCCGGTCTTTCCGCACCTTTTCCGCCCACACCACCAGCTTGGGTGCCCCGGTCAGTTTCATGAACGCTCCTTTCGTTGTGCGATCGGTCATTGTCCGTTTTCTACCGTTCAACGTTACCAGGCACCTCCAGCAGCACACCCCTTCCTTTCGGCGTCTCTTCGTCCTTCCTTACCTGCCACTTGAAAACTTCTTCCGTCGATCCCTTTTCAGCTTCCTGCTGATCGGCACCCAGAAGGCGGGCCAGGGTCGGACCTTCGGTGAACGAGCACTGCACGTCCACCACTTCCAGGCCGACGTCCGCCAGAGCACGGTTCAGGTGCGCGACGATCGGCGTCAGGTACTCCCGCATGGCCTCCTCACCGGCCATGACGACCGGCTGGAGTTCCATCCGGCCGCTGCTCTCCACCAGCAGCTTCCTGACCGCCGACGGCAGGCGCTCTCCGTGGGCGACAAAACGGTCATAGGCCCGCTGCCACGCTTCCGGCTGCATGAGGTATTCGAAGCGAAGCGACAGACGGCAGCACCATACCGTCCCCTTCCGGCCCGGGGCAAAGATCTCCACCTTGAATGGCCGGTCCAGCAGCTGGAATTCCGGCAATTCCACAATGCTCTGTCCGCGCGATACAAAATCGAACCGGTTGCGAACCGTCGTCTCGGGTACGAAGAAGACCACCTTCCCGTCCCGCACCACCACCGAATTCGTGAGGATCTTGAGACGGACCAGCCCTTTGTAGAGGGCGAGGAAGAACGTGACCATGGCAACAAGGCTGACCAGCCAGTATTCGTAGGCAAGCGTAACTATGGTGGCGACCAGCAGCACGAACAGCACCACGTAAATCGTGAAACGGTTTGCAAACCAGACGAGCCGGTGAAGCTTCATAGGTTACCCCTTGAGTGCACAGAAGACGAGTTCGCATTTGCCGGAGAAACACGGTCATTTGAAAATCTGTCTGTACAGTCTACACCAGTTCGGGGAACTTGCAGCGGCAAGGGAAGATGCAGCCGGTTTGAAGGCAATCAATGGAGGTGAGTGGGGGGATGTTCGTGGAGGACCTCAGCGACTGATGACGATATTGGCGGTTTCCGACACGAGGTCGACCACCACCTTGGCCTTCCTTTCGCGCAGTTGCTGCATTACCTGCTCCACCTTTTTCTCCAGGGTGTAGTCCCCATCCCCCAGATCGGACCATTCCCGCGTCACGAACTCCTCGATAATGGTCCGCAAGGTAGCCGGTGGTATCCGCTCGTACGGCACCTCCACGCCTTCTTCACGGTAATTGGTTGGTTGATCCTTGGGCACAAATCAGTCCCATCGTAATAACTGGTGCGTAAAGTCGATGCGGAACCTATGGCTGCGAAGAAAATTCATGCCGAGGAGTCCATCACTTTCTGCCTTTTGTCCTTGGAATGGCATGATGCTTACCTCTATGGGAGAACTGGTTTTCGAACCGACAGTAATTGATTCGATCATAGTTGATCTGGTAGAGACATGCCTTCCGTCGGCAATCCGTGCCTGCCTTCCTTGCGTAGCATTCCAGTCAATATTGAGCCGATCGGCGACATCTTCGATTCGCATATCTTGGGCATTCCAAGATCACGATTTGTGACCTTAAAGCAACAAAGCCGCCCATCAGCTCTCACACTGACAACAGACTCTCAACTCTCACCTTGAGCCGCAACTTCAGGGGAAGCCGTAACTTTTTGGCGCCTGTCGATGAGTCGCAGCTGTCGGTCATGCAGCGGTGCAAGCACCACCTGTGCGGTCAACGCCCCCAGAAACGCCGTGAACATGTCCCACTGGGTGTCCCAGGGATCGCCTTGCGTTCCCAGGAAGGCGTCGGCGCCCTGTCCGAGAGCCACTGCCGACCACCATTCGATGAACTCGTAACAGGCGCTGATGGCGAGGCAGATGGAAACAACGATAAAGAACAGCCAGCCGCCGCGAACGAGGGGAGTCCGCCGCAGAAGAATTTCCCGGGCTGCGATTGCCGGCACAAAGCCTTGGGCAAAGTGGCCGATCCGGTCATAGGGGTTCCGAGAGAGCCCGAACATGTCCTGCAGCGTGAAGCCGAACGGGACCTCGGCATAGGTGTAGTGTCCGCCGATGAAGAGGATGATGGCGTGGACGACGATCAGCCGGTAGAGCAGGGGGGTAAGGGGGAATCTGCGGTGGGTAACGGCAAGAACCGGCACGGCCAGCAGAAAAGGGGAAATTTCCAGTATCCACGTCAGACGGTCGTGGGGATTGAGGCCCGAGACGGCGAGGGCAAGGAAGGCGCCGCACAGAAGAAACAGCGGTTCGACCTGGGTTTTGGTTCGATCGTCGACGCTCATCGGCCCCTCCTGGCACTGCATGGCAGATTCCTCGTTTACATACACCCGTGAAGGCTGGAGTGTCAAGGTTTAAGGCCGGGGTCAGGGACTCGGGGATTAGGGGGTCGGTAAATCTTTTTAACCACAGATGAATAGGATGAATACGGATGAGGCAAACGTATTTAAGACCGTAGCCGTGGTTATCCTTTGAATCCGAGTTTCACAAAAAGCCGTTTATAACCCGTTTGATCTCTATCCGTGGAGATCCGAAATTAATGAGCAGGCAGACCTGCAGACCAGTTGCCTTGAGATAGTTCATGCATTGGGCCATATGGATGTTATCCAAGGATTTAACAGCCTTTAACTCCACCAGGACATTTTCCACTAGCAGGTCCGCTACATATTCACCAACGATAATGCCATCATAATAGACATTCATCCCGGCCTGTTGCTTTGTGTTAATACCTCTTTTGCGGAGTTCGTGGGCGAGGGCGTTCTCATAGACCTTTTCAAGGAATCCCGAGCCAAGAGTGTTGGCAACTGAGTAGGCGCATCCGATAATCTTCTCGGTGAGATGTTCATTCATAAAATGGTCCTTTCATGATGTGGCATTCTTTCATTTTGTATATCTCGGGACTGCTGTTTCATAAATAAATTTTCATCTGATTACACCTCAGGAGGCGAGGGTGTCAAGGAGTAAGGAGTGCAATGCAAGGCATTAAGATCAGATTTTGCGACCTTGTGGTTTTTAACCATAGATGAACAGGATGCGGATGGGACAAACTATTTATCTGTGTTTATCCTATGAATCCGAGTTTCATAAGAAGCCGCTATGACCGGCTTGCTTTCTATCATGGTGGTCCGAAGTTTATTATGAGACAGGCGGGCAGGTTTGACTCTTCCATCTCCCCCTTGCCTCTTTTCCCCGTCCGCTGTAGACTCCACCATTATGCCAGCATCTCCTCCCACCATCATCGAGGTCGCCATTCCGGTGCGGATCGACCAGACCTTCACCTACCGGGTGCCGGAACGGCTCGCGGTGCAGGCATCGGCCGGCAAGCGGGTGCTGGTGCCGTTCGGCCGGCGCAAGGTGACCGGGTACGTGCTCGGGCCGGGTGATGCCGCGGCGGCGGAGTTGAAGGAGATCATCGAGGTGCTGGACGCGGAGCCCCTCATCACCCCGGCGGAGCTGGCGTTCCTTCGCTGGGTGGCGGCCTACTACCTTTTTCCCTTGGGGGAGGTGCTGAAGACGGCGCTCCCCGCGGGGATCAACCTCACCAGCCGGAAGCGCCAGGTGGCGGCAGCGGACGGGAGCAGCGTCACCGAAGAGGTGCTGGCCGGCGGGAAGCGGGTGAAGACGGAGCTGTTCTACCGGTCCCTTTCGGCACCTGCAGGAGTCACACAACCACGGGGAAGGGGAGGGGAGATCCTGACGTTCCTCGGGGGGATGGAGGAGGCGCCGGCCCACCTCATCCGTCAGCGGTTCGGCCCTTGCGCCCCCCAGCTCAAGCGGCTCCGAGAACTGGGGCTCGTGACGGCCGCGGCGCGGGAAGTCTACCGCGATCCGTTCCGGGAGGAGGTGTTCGAGCACGACACCCCCCACATCCTGAACGACGACCAGGCGGCGGCCTTGGCCCGCCTCGTTGCCGCCGGCGACACGGCCGCCTTTGCTCCCTTTCTTCTCCACGGCGTCACGGGGAGCGGCAAGACGGAGGTCTACCTCCAGGCCATCGCCCATGTCCTCTCCCGGGGAAAGACGGCGCTCGTACTGGTGCCGGAGATCGCCCTCACCCCCCAGCTGGTCCGCCGCTTCAAGCGCCGTTTCCGTTGCGGCATCGCAGTGCTCCACAGCGGCCTCTCCGACGGGGAGCGCTTCGACGAATGGCGTCGGATCCGGCGGGGGGAGGCGGAGATCGTCATCGGCGCCCGCTCCGCCATTTTCGCCCCCCTGGAACGGCTCGGCATCATCGTGGTGGACGAGGAGCACGAGGGGTCCTACAAGCAGTCGGAGGGGGTGCGCTACCATGCCCGGGATCTGGCTCTGGTGCGGGGGAAGATGGACAAGGCCGTGGTGCTCCTCGGTTCTGCCACGCCGCTGGTCACGAGCTTCCACGCCGTCAGGGAGGGGCGGCTCGGCTACCTGGAACTCCCCCGCCGGGTGCGCGACCTCCCCATGCCGGCTGTGGAGCTGGTGGATGCCCGGGGGAAGAGGGGGGAGACCTTCCTCCCCCCCCTGGCTGCCGCCCTGGCGGAGAATCTGGCGGTAGGGGGGCAGTCCCTTCTCTTCCTCAACCGGCGCGGGTTCGCCACCTATCTGGTCTGCCAGGAGTGCGGCTTCGTGCTC
Organism: Geomobilimonas luticola; assembly: GCF_018476905.1. Lineage (GTDB taxonomy): Bacteria > Desulfobacterota > Desulfuromonadia > Geobacterales > Geobacteraceae > Geomobilimonas > Geomobilimonas luticola. The sequence continues at coordinate 249,797 of NZ_JAHCVK010000001.1, read as the reverse complement.
CGCTGCCCCAACTGTGCCGTGACCCTCACCTACCACCGGCGCCGGGAGCGCCACTTCTGCCACTACTGCGATTACTCCATCCCGGCACCCTCCGTCTGCCCCGGCTGCGAGAGCCCGTCCATCGGTCTTCTGGGGCGGGGGACGGAGCGGGTGGAGGAGGAGGTGTGGGAACTCCTCCCCGAGGCCCGGGTGAGCCGGATGGACCGGGACACCACGAGCGGCAAAGGAGGGCATGCCCGGATCCTGCGGGGGGTGGCGGAGGGGCGGATCGATATCCTGATTGGCACCCAGATGATCGCCAAGGGGCACGACTTCCCCGGCGTCACCCTGGTGGGGGTGGTTTCCGCCGATGCGACCCTCAATATCCCCGATTTTCGCAGCGCCGAGCGGACCTTCCAGCTCATCACCCAGGTGCTCGGCCGGGCCGGCCGGGGGGACGCGGCGGGGCGGGTCATCGTCCAGAGCCTCGCCCCCGACCACTATGCCATCCGCCATGCCGTCAGCCACGACGTGGCCGGCTTCTACGCGGAGGAGCTGGCCTTCCGCAGGGAGACCGGCTACCCCCCCTTCGCCTTCCTGGCCGCCCTCCACCTCTCCGGCACCAATGGGGCCGTGGTGGAGCAGGGGGCGGAACAGGCCGCGCGCCTCCTGCAGCAGCTCAAGGGGCGCCTCCGGAGCAGGGTGGAGATCCTCGGCCCGGTCACTTCTCCCCTCGGCAAGCTGCGCGGCCGCTTCCGCTGGCAGATCCTCCTCAAGGCCCCCGCCCGCAGCGACCTGCACCGGCTGGTGAGCGCCTTCCGCGGCGCCATCGACCTGCCGGCCCAGGTACGGCTTGTTATCGACATCGACCCGGTGGAAATGATGTAGTTTCCTCCCGGACATCGTACTATTTGATATTACACCACCTCAAATCCCCCCTCCTGCCTCCCCCCGCTGGGGGGAGAACCGTATGCCCTCCCCCAGCGGGGGAGGGAGGGGAGGGGGCTTTAGATGTTTCATGGCACAAGTTCGTATAATCCTTTACCGGTCCCGAGTCCCGGTTTCAAATATCCCTTGCCTGTCGCCCCCCAATCCGTTATTTTAAGGGCACTTAACCCTTATTTGTCGCGAGGAGTCCCCATGGTTCACGTACGGACCGTCTGCACCGTCATCCTGATGTTCATCATTGCCCTGACCGCCCAGGCGGCTTCCGCCGCCGGCATGCTGAAGGAGATCAAGACCGGCGGCGGCGCTACCCCCCGGGTGGAATTCGTCACCGACCGGCAGCCGGGGGAGGTCTCCTGCTATACCATGCCCCAGTTGCGGCGGGCGATGGTGGACCTCTACGACATCGAGCCGGGACAGATGATGCCGGTGGTGCCGGCGGACACGAGCCTCATCAAGCGGGTCACCGTGGAGCGGCGGACGATCAACGGGCGGGTGCTGAGCCGCGCCATCATCGACCTTGCCCGGGACGCGGAGATCAGTGTCGCCCCCCACCCCGTGGAGAAGACCCGGATATTTGCCATGCTCAAACCCCTGCCGGCAGCCGGAGCCCCCTCCCCCCCTGTCGCTCCCGTGAAGGAAGGGAAGAAAGCCGCTGCATCGTCGGCTCCGGCGGCAGCGAAAGCCCCGGCTGCCGCCAAGGTGCCGGAGTCCAAAAGTCCCGAAAAGGCGCCCGCGAAGCAGCCGCTCCAGCCGGTGGTGCCGTCCTTCGGTCCCCCACCCGTGGTACGTGACGTCAAGGTCGGCAGTGAGAGCATCGAGATCGTTGCCCAGACCGCCATCGAGCGCTTCACGACCTTCACCCTCACCAATCCGGGACGGCTGGTGATCGACATCGCCCCGGGGGGGAGTTCCCTGGCGGCCAAGGAGGTGGCGATCAACCGCTTCGGCGTGCGCAAGCTCCGCGTCGGTACCCATCCGGACAAGGTCCGGCTGGTGCTGGATGCGGACAGGGCGACCTTCCCGGTCCACGCCCTGCAGAGGGTCGGCTCGGGACTGAAGATCTCCTTCGGTTCCGTCACGCCGGCGGGGCGCAAGTAGTTCTTGCTTCACCCCTGTGATTCCGGTATGTTGGGCCGGTATCCGGACTGTCCCCATTATGTATCAGGGAGATTTCTTTCCATGCGTATTGCCACTATATCGACCGTCCTCCTCGCCCTGTCGTTGGGGGGAGGGATAGCCGCTGCCGCCGACGTCCCGGTGGAGGTGGCCCCCCCCACCGTAGTCGCGGAGATATCACCTCCCGTCGACCAGAAGGACACGGCCATCGCCACCCTGCAGCAGGAGAACACCCTCCTGCTGGAGAGACTCAGGACCCTTGAGGAAAAGCCGGCCCTGACCGCCGAATCCCTGGCGACCAGGAACTTCCAGCGGCTGCAGGAGATCGCCCGGGACACCAAGGCCCAGCGCCAGTCCATGGCCGATTTCGAAAGCTACGTGAAATGGATGTCCGGCAGCCTCTCCGGCTATGCCAAGTACATCGAGGCGGGGTCCATCGCAGCCGGGTTCGCCCGGGTCCTTCCGATCCCCTATGCCGGCCAGGCCTCGCTCCTCACCAAGTTCGTCTCCCAGGGAATTCTCTCCCTCAACGCCACGTCGGTCTCCATAGCCCGCTACCTGGGGAGTTCACAGCAGTTCGTCAGCCGCGTCGAGGCCCTCGACCCGGCCCGGCCCAACCCCCAGGAAGTGGGGGCGCTGAACCGCTTTGCCGACGAGCAGCTGGGTCGGGACATGCAGGATGTGCAGCAGAAGCTCACCGGTACCGCCGATCTGTCCGCCTCCTCTCTCGCCTTCCTGGAGAGCGTCAACCACTACGTGGGGAGCACCGACGAATACTGGAACAAGACCAAGGCGTTCATCACCCGGGGGGACGCGGCCAAGAAGGAGAAGAGCTTTCTCAGTGAGAGCATCGCCGGACTGAAGAACCGGACCGGAGCCTTCAACGCCAAGCTGCATCTGTTCAGCGACAGCAGCCGCAAGGCCGGTCCCCTGATCAAGTCCCTCGGCACCTACGACGAGCTGGTTCGTGAACTGTCGGGGGGTCTCACGACCGCCAAGCGCTGAAAGGGAACGGGTCCGTCCGTCATGGCCTCATCCGCTGCGGTCGGCCCTTCGCTGCGGACCCTGACCGGTTGTGGCCGTAAGAGCTGCAGTCTTTCACCCGGCATTCCCTGCAATGGAGAATTTCGGCGGGTGTCCGCTTGCCGCTCGGGCTTTCCCTCCACTCCTGATGCTATGACGGACGTCACCGGAAATGGAGGAATAAACCTGAAAATGGAGGAGATACCATGAACGTGCGTGAACGGATCGGGAAATTCCTCGAAGCGGAGGCCTTCGGTGTGGCCGGGGCGTCCACCAACCGGGAGAAGTTCGGCAACAAGGTGCTCCGCTGCTACCTGGAGAACGGGAAAAGGGTCATCGGCATCAATCCCCGGGCGACGGAGATCGAGGGGGCTCCCTGCGTGGCGACCGTGGCCGATCTTCCTCCCGAAGTGAAGAGCCTTTCCGTCATCACCCCGCCGGCTATCACCGAGCAGGTGGTGGCGGAGGCGATCGCCAGGGGGATCGAGAACATCTGGATGCAGCCCGGCGCCCAGAGCCCCCGGGCCATCGCCGCCTGCGAGGAGCACGGCATCAACGTGATCGCCGACGGAACGTGCATCCTCGTGGTGCTCGGCTACCACGACCACTGAACCTGTTTCTGCAACCAGCACCTTCCCCCCTCCTTCCTCCCCCCTCCGGGGGGAGAATGGTTTGCTCTCTCCCAGCGGGGGAGAGACAGAGAGGGGGACAGAAGTTTACCAGCAGTAAGTATCTTCAAGGAGGAAGAACACGATGGACCAGGAACTGCGCGACCAGCTCAAAAGGGTGCTGACCTCGGTGGAGATGCTTCTCCCCCGGCCGGTGCCGGCCATCGACTGGAGCGCATGCCATGCAGCCAACTGGCGTCGCCACTCCTTCAGTGGCTGCCTGGAACCGGTGCCGGAGATCGAGAGCATCCAGATGGACGACCTGCTCGGCATCGACAAGCAGAAGGGGGTCGTGGAGGACAACACCCGCCAGTTCCTGGCCGGCCTTCCCGCCAACAACGTTCTCCTCTGGGGAACCCGGGGGACCGGCAAGTCGTCGCTGGTGCGGGCGCTGCTTCATCGGTACGCCCCCCGGGGGCTGCGGGTCATCCAGGTGGACAAGGACGATCTGATCCACCTTCCCGACATCGTGGACGCCATCAAGACTGAGCCGTACAAGTACATCGTCTTCTCCGACGATGCCTCGTTCGAGATGGGAGATTCCAGCTACAAGATGCTGAAGAGCGCCCTCGACGGGTCGGTCTATGCCCCGCCGGACAACGTCCTCATCTACGTCACCTCCAATCGCCGTCATCTCCTCCCCGAGTACGAAAGCGACAACCGGGGGGCCATGCTCGTCAACAACGAGATTCACCACGGCGAGGCGGTGGAGGAGAAGATATCCCTTTCCGGTCGGTTCGGCCTCTGGGTCGGCTTCCACCCCTTTACCCAGGACCAGTACCTGGAGGTGGTCGCCCAGTGGATCGACCGGCTCTGTACGAAGAACGGCACCAGCCTGGAGTGGGACAAGGGGGCGCAGGACGAGGCGATTCTCTGGTCACGGAAAAAAGGGGACTGGAGCGGTCGCATCGCCTACCAGTTTGCCAGCCACTGGGTGGGAAAGAAGCTCCTGGCGCATCGGGAATAAACTGATACACTGGATACTTGCCAGGTTCTTCCCCGTCCGTTCACGGTGTTATTCCATTCACGTACCTATAATGAAGAGTCCCCGGTGTGCACAGTTCCCCGGGACCGGGAGGTGTTCGTCATGAAACCGCATCGACTGTTGCCCGTTGTCCTGCTGCTTCTTACCCAGCTCATGGCCGGCTGCGCCGTGACCAAGACCGATATCCAGGGGTTCAACCTCATTTCCATAGCCGAGGAGAAGGAGTTGGGGGACAAGTTTGCCGTGGAGATCGAGAAGCAAAACCCGGTGGTGAACGATCCGGAACTGCAGGGATACGTGGAGCGGGTCGGCAAGCGGCTGCTGACCGGCGCTCGGAGCGTCGATTTCCCCTATACCTTCAAGGTGGTTCTGGACGACAGCGTCAATGCCTTCGCCATCCCCGGGGGGCATACCTACGTCAACACCGGCCTCATCAAGATGGCCGAGACGGAAGCCGAACTGGCGGCGGTCATGGCCCACGAGATCAACCACGTGGTGGCGCGCCACGGCACCCGTCAGATGACCCAGGAATACGGCTATTCCCTGGTCCTCCAGTTGGTGCTGGGGCAGAACCCCGGCCTCCTGGCCCAGCTCGCCTCCCAGATGTTCGGCAAGGCGGGGATGATGTCCTACAGCCGGAGCATGGAGACCCAGGCGGACTACCTGGGGGTGGAAACCATGTACAAGGCGGGGTACAACCCGGAGGGGATGCTTGCCTTCTTCACCAAACTCGACAGCAAAAGCGCCAGCAACCCGAGCCAGTTGGCCCGGTTCTTCTCTACCCATCCCCTTACCGCCGAACGGATCCAGGAGGTGCAGTCCGACATCGGCCAACTGCCGCCGAAGAGCTGGCCAGCGGCGGATCAGACCGAGTTCAAACGGATTAAGGCGAAGGTCTCCAAGCTGGTGGCGCCACCGGCCAAGCCGGCCGCCGGCACGAAATAGTTTCCATCCGAAAACGGTTCTTTTCCGCCCTGGCGGCGTCAACCATCGGGCTTGCTTGTGCGGCGTACCAATCCCTCTCTCTATCTCTCCCCCAGAGGGGGAGAGTACTCAATGCCCTCTCCTTTCGGGAGAGGGATAGGGTGAGGGCGGTACGCCTCCGCGCAATCCCTCGTTTTCCTTGCCAGGACGAAAAACTCCTCGTTTCCGAATTGGAAACCGATAGTTTCACATCCGGAGTTTCCGGATGGACACGAAAAAATGATGCGGGATTGATAGTATCGATAACGGAGGAGGGAAGGTATGAAAGCAGTGTTACTGGAAGGATTCGGCGGACTGGAAGTGCTGAAGGTCGGGGAGGTGGCCGTTCCCCAGCCGGGGGAAGGGCAGGTGCTCGTCAAGGTGATGGCGACCTCCATCAACCGGCCGGACCTGGTGCAGCGGGAAGGGAAATATCCGCCGCCGCCGGGCGATTCGGAGATACTCGGGCTCGAGGTCGCCGGGGTGATAGAAGAGGTCGGGCCGGGAGTTACCGGCTGGCAGAAGGGGGAGCGGGTCATGTCCCTGGTGGGGGGAGGTGCCTATGCTGAATATGCGGTTGCCTACGCAAGCCACCTGATGCGGATTCCCGAATCCATGAGCTTCGAGGAGGCGGCCTGCGTCTGCGAGTCCTACATAACCGCATTCCTGAACGTCTTCATGATCGGCGGCCTGAAGGACAACAATACCGTCATCCTCCACGGCGGCGGCGGCGGGGTGAATACCGCCGGCCTGCAGCTCTGCAAGGCGCTGGTTCCCGCCACGAAGATCATCGTCACCGCCGCGCCGGAGAAGATCGAGCGGGTAAAGGAACTGGGTGCCGACCTGGTCGTGAATTTCCGGGAGACCCCCGATTTTTCCGAGGTTGTCAAGGAGTTCACCAACAAAAAGGGGGTGGACGTGATCCTCGACCATGTGGGAGCCAAGTACCTGGCGCCCAACATGAACTCCCTCGGCTACGCCGGCCGTCTCGTCATCATCGGCATCGTCTCCGGCATCAAGGCGGAGCTCAACCTCGCCCTCATGATGGTGAAGCGCCAGCAGATCATCGGCTCCGTTCTCCGCTCCCGGCCGGTGAAGGACAAGGGGGAGATCGTCGCCGAGTTCACGAAGACCGCTCTCCCGAAATTCGCCGACAGGACCATCGTCCCGATCATCGAAAAGGTCTTCCCCCTCGACCAGGTGGTGGAAGCCCACCGGATGATGGAGGAGGACCGGCATTTCGGCAAGATCGTGCTGAAGGTCGCTTCCTGACATTGACTGCATGCCAGGGAACAGGGGGAGCCGATGGCTCCCCTTTTTTTGCGAATTTTTATGAAAAATATGCCACGCAATACTGCTGTCGTTCCGCGATTTACCTGTGGTAAACTGCCAGGAAGAAAATGACGGGGAATCGTGTGGGGAAAAAGAACTGCTGGGAAATCATGGCCTGCGGCCGTGGGCCGGATAAAAAAGGGGATGGCGGGGGAGATGTCTGCCCGGCCGCCCTGGCCGGGGAGCTTGACGGCATCCATGGCGGCATCAACGGCGGACGTGCCTGCTGGGTGGTGGCCGGCACTTTTTGTGGCGGGACGGTCCAGGGACAGTTCGCCCGCAAGTATTTCGATTGCCGTACCTGTGCTTTCTACGAGCAGGTGCGTGACGAGGAGAAGGGGAAGATGCTGAAGCCCCGGGAACTCCTTGATCGCCTTGCCCGCCGTGCCGGAGAGCCCGGCGAATCGATTCAGCCTAAGAGAGGCAGTTGAAGAAGTCCTGCGTTCAACTGCCGATTCCAGATTCAAAGGTCGGGGAGTTCCCGCAGCAGGGGGGCCAGCATATCCCCTGCCATGGCCCTGAGCTGGGCCACGAAGCCGGAGGGAAGGGGCGCGTGGAGCGTCAGCCTGTTTCCGTTTGAGGGATGGACGAAGGTGGTGCGGAAGGAGTGGAGGAGATGGCCGGGGTACTCGGGCAACGTCCCGCCGCCGTACCGCTTGTCCCCCCGGATAGGGTGGCCGATGATCCGGAAATGCTGGCGGATCTGGTGCATCCGGCCGGTGACCGGCCAGATCGCCACGAAGGCGATCCCTTTCCCCTGGAACAGGACGCGGAACCTGGTTTCAGCCTCCTTCCCCTCCAGTGGAGCCGAAATGCTCCCCGCTGGCGCCGCCGGTTTTCCCCCTACCACCCCCAGATACATCTTGTCCAGCCCCTCTTCCTGCAGCATCTGGCCGAACATGGCCGCAGACGCCGAACTCTTTCCCAGCATCACCACGCCGGAGGTTCCCCGGTCGAGCCGGTTGATCGGCCGTAGTTTCCCTTCCCCCCCCCGTTCCGCCATGAGTTTCATCCCGAGGTCGACCAGGTTCCGTTCATCGACTTCTGCGGCCCGGTGCATGGGGAGGCCCGGTTCCTTGTTGAATACCATGAGCCACTGGTCTTCGTAGAGGATGTCGAGGCGTGGTCGGTCGCCGGCCAGGAAATGCCGCGTCCGGACGCTCTCCTTGAGGGTAACCGTGTCCTCCAGGCGCAGGAGCGCTTCGAGGGAGGTAGGGGAGCCGTTGACCTTCAGGTGGCCCGTTTTCGCCAGTTGTTTCAGGTAGCCGTGGGGGGCGGCCGGGAGAAGGTTGCAGAGCAGGTTCTCCACTCGCCGGCAGTGATCGGTTTCCGTAATGCGGTAGGTAAACATGGGGGGAGTATAGCCCGCGACGGGGGAAGGCGCAAGCCGATTTATCACGGGTCGGGCAGGTGCACGGGGTAATGCCCGAACGGAAAAAGGCCTGCTCGTCGCAGGCCTTTTTCCGGTTGACATCTCCTCCAGGCGCTATTCCCGCACGTAGGTATCCATGTCCGAATCGTGGACCATCCCCATGACCCGGGCATACTCCGCTTCGATGACCACGAAATGGTTGTGGGTTTCCCGGGCATTGAGCTCGAACACCGCCCGGACCTCCTGGTTTTCTATTTTGGCGGCAGTTTCCCGCAGGGTCGTCTCCAGCTTCTGCTCGTTTTCCAGAGCCAGTTCCAGCGCTTTCTGCTCATTGAATCCTTCGTTGATGGTCTTGGCCATGGCGGCCAGCCAGGTTGATTCTTCCTCGGGGGGTGCGCTCATGAAGTCGTCGAAGGAGGTAATGTCACTGCCGTCGTAGGCCTTGAAAAAATGGCTCGCATGGACACGCTCTTCCTGGGCAAGGAGCTCGAAGACCCGCTTGGCGTCCTTGTCATGCATCAGCCTGGCCCCGAGCTCGTAAAAATTCATGGCATTTTTTTCCGTCTGAATCGCCTTTCTGACCGCTCCCTGCACACCGATGTTGTCGAACATTATCGCCTCCGCATAAATAGTATGATGTCGAATACCTCAGAAAATCACAGCAGTCCCTTCACCGCAGTCAGGACCGCCCCGTAATCCGGCTCCGTCGTTACTTCCGGCACGTGCTGGATGTAGCGGATGGTGTCCTGGGCGTCCACCACGAAGATGGAGCGGGAGAGGAGTTTCAGCTCCTTGATGAGCACGCCGTAGGAGAGGCCGAAGGAACGGTCCTGGTAGTCGGAGAGGGTCTGGACCCGGTCGATCCCCGCTGCACCGCACCAGCGCTTCTGGGCAAAGGGGAGGTCGAGGCTCACCGTGAGGACCACCACCGAATCGGGGAGTCCGGCCGCCTCCTGGTTGAAGCGGCGCGTTTCCGTGTCGCAGACCGGGGTGTCCAGGGAGGGGACGGTGCTGAATATCTTGATCTTGCCGGCAAAGTCCACAAGGGCCAGGGGTGCCAGGGAGGTGTCTACCACCCTGAAATCGGGAGCCCGGTCCCCGACCTTGAGTGCCGGACCAAGAAGTGTTATGGGGTTTCCCTTGAAGGTAACGCTGCCTGTTCTTTCCTCCATCGTGTATCTCCTTTTCTGTCAGATTGATCCTGGATACGACCGGTGCGGAGCGTCCAGCTATCCCGGGACTTCCCTGTCCAGATGGGCCAGGTGCGCCTGGGGTTCGTTGAATACGATGCCGAGATAATAGGCGCCGTTTCCGTAGGACTCCACATGGACAACCCGCCCCTGCACGGGGAGAAGAGCGTTCTCCAGATCGAGTTCCATCTCCATGGAGGAGCCGACGGCGATCTGCTGAAACACCTCCATGCCGACTCCGTTCATGCTGATATTCAGGGTGCGCCCCAGCGAAACGGGGGTTTTCTGTTCCTCCCCCTCCCGGTTGACATAGGAGATGAAGAACAGTTTGTTGACCCGGGGACAGGCCCGGTGCTTCCCTGAATATTCGTTCGTATCCATGGCCGGCTTCCTTTGATAGATGTAGTATCAAGCCACGTCAAGTATACCATAACGGTTGCGTATGCAACCTGCGGTGCCGGGAAGTTCCCGTTGACGAAAACAGGCCTGCGGAACAGGCCTGTTTTGAGGGATGCGCGTTTCCGTTGTCCCGGATCGCGCCGGTTTCAGCTCTTGGCTGACCACTGGCCATGAAGATTGCAATACTCGCGCACCACCACCTGCTCGGCGCTGATGGGGAACGTGGCCCGGGGGGCATCCCCCGGCTTGAGCCCCTGGCGGTATACCTTGCCGTCGGCGATGACTTCGATCCACTCTATGTAGTGCTTTTCCTCCATGGGGTGGGGAACGCTTCCCACGGTGACCGTAAGGGTGCCGTTGCCTTTTTCCATGACCGGCACGTGCTTCTCCTTGGCCGCATCCACCGTATTCTCGGCCTGCAGCTTCATCGGTTCACCGCAGCAGACCAGTTCGCCGCCACCGGCATGGAATACCTCGACGATATTGCCGCAGAGCTCACATTTGTACACTTCCAGATTGTTTGCCATGAACATGCTCCTCCTCTGAGATTTATTGCGAGGCTGACTTCCGCCTAGTTAAGCCACTGAACAAGGTTATCCGCAAGATGCCGATTGTCAACATCCAGAAACCGGTTCTGGAAGATGGCGTCGTCGCCGAACACCACGAACCGTCCCTGGCCCAGCTTGCCTGCGACGGCCACGCCGAAGGACTGGACCGCCTGCAGAGGCTTCCCGTCGGGTCCCGTTCCCAGATCGACGGATGCCCGGGGGCCGGTGGACGCGATGATTGCGGCCCGGGAATCCGTATTGGTCAGCGCCCAGCAGCCGTAGACGCTGAAACCGTCCAGGCCGGCCATGAGGGGGTCGCCGGCCAGGCTGGCAACCCGGAAGTTGAGCGGATTTCCATCGATAACGTTGTCCTGCTCCCTGATGACGCCGTTGGAGAAATCGACGCCGATCCGGTGCAGGAGATCCGCAAGGGGGGGGCCGACATGGAGCATGGCGGCCAGGCGCCCGCCCCGTTCCAGGAAACGGGCGATGGCGGCAACCTCGCCGGCTGCGTAGGGGGTGAACGGCCCCGACAGGATCAGGACGTCGGCGGTTTCCAGAATCCCGCCGTCAAGGGGGCCGTCGCTTTTCTTCACCTCGAATCCCCCGGCGCGAAACCGTTCGGCAAGGCCGGCCAGGTGAAGGGGGCCCTTTTCCCCGATGGTGAATCGCTGGCCATGCCCTTCATCGAACAGCGCTGACGGCCGGTCGCCGGCCCGGCTCACGCTGGCCGCAAGCAGCACCGTCAGCGCCATGATCATTCCTGCTCCTACCCTAAGGCGATTCATCCGGTTTTCCCTCCCTGGCAGTTTGAAATGTATCATACAGGACAAAAATGGTCTTGTTGGTTTTTATAGCATCAGATCGCGGCCGATGCAACCGGTTTTTTTCGGGTTCGCACCTGTTTTCGCGGACACACCCTTGCGGAATTCGGGATGCCCTGCGTCCCGGACGGTGGATTCCTGTTGACAGGAAGAGCGGCCACGATGTAATAGAAGAGAGCTTGCGGCGGCTGGCACAATACTGTCGCGCACCGTGCCCCGATCGGGAAGGAAAACATGCTATGAGAGAACTGCTGGGAGCCGTTGCCATTCTTCTGTCAGTCGCCTTCGCGGCCGACGCCATCAATCTCAGGGCCTATAACGGCAACGTGGATTTCGACCATATGGAGCACCGGAAGAATTTCGGCTGCACCGACTGCCACGAGGGGCCCCCCCGTCATTTCGAGATGACCAAGGAGTCCGCCCACAAGCTTTGTCTGGGGTGCCACAAAAAGGTGGGTGCCGGGCCGGTCGTTCACTGCAGTGACTGCCACAAGGCCCCCTGATTCTACCCTGCCGTACTGCCGGGGTTGCGCCGGTGGAGGCTGATGCCTCCCCTAGCAGGCGCTCCCCATCCCGGCTCCGACACGTATCCATCTGCTGGCATCCCGGTATTTCAGAATGGAGCCCGCTGCTATCATCTCGCCAAGGAATTGCTCCTTCACTACGTCATAAATCCTGTCCCGTTTCTGTACCAGTATTCCCATGATTCTTTCCCTTCCGGAGTAGGTTTGCGCTATCGTTCCCGCACGCATTTCATGCAGTGACCGTACCATTATTATAAAAATTTTATGTTAACTTTGTAATATGGCGGAATGACTCTCCAAATGGATTGCTCCGCTGGGGGAGGGAACGGCCACCTGTTTTCCGTTTGTATAGAAATAATATGCATCGGGGTAGGTGGGGCTTCTGGCAACACTCCCCGCCCATCCCGCAATTGTTGCTCAATTCCAGTTGGTTATGCAAGGCTTGGGACGAAGGGGAACGTTTGGTGTTCTGCATTGTTTGTATGGAAAATTTATACAGCGCATGTTGGTAGTATTCTGAATAAGGGATGACGGATGATTGCCGGAGGAGACGGTTGACAAGGAGACGCTCCAGCTTGTATGCTCACCTGGTAGCTGCACGACGCCACTCCATCAACGAGGTGTTCTCACCATGACCGACAATGACAAACCAGTGAATGACGAAAACGAAAACAACGGCGAAGAGAATTTCGCCGACCTGCTTGCCCGGAGTTTCGCCGCGACTCCCCGCCTGGCGCCGGGGGACAAGGTGGAGGTCAGGGTCCTCAAGATCTCCGGCGACTGGATCTTTCTCGACACCGGCCGTAAAGGGGAAGGGGTGCTGGAACGGAAGGAACTCCTGGATGCTGAGGGGAACCTGACCGTCCGGGAAGGGGACACGGTCACCGCCTGGTTCCTCTCCTCCCACAACAATGAAATGCGGTTCACCACCAAGGTCGGCGGAGGGGTGGCCGGCAATGCCCAGCTGGAAGATGCATGGCGCAGCGGCATTCCCGTGGAAGGGCGGGTGGAAAAGGAGATCAAGGGGGGCTTCGAGGTGAAGCTCGGGACGGTCCGCGCCTTCTGCCCTTATTCCCAGATGGGGCTGAAACGGGTTGCCGATGCCGCCGTCTATGTGGGACAGCACCTCTCCTTCAGGATCACCGAGTACGGGGAAAAAGGGCGCAACATCGTCCTTTCCCACCGGGCGGTACTGGAGGAACTGCAGCGCCAGGAAAAGGAGCGGCTCAAGGCCGCCCTTCAGGTTGACCAGACCGTCACCGGCACTGTTACATCCCTGCGGGACTTCGGCGCGTTCGTCGACATCGGCGGGGTGGAGGGGCTCATCCCCATGGCCGAGGTGGGGTGGGGACGGGTGACCGATATCCGGGAAGCCCTCAGCGTGGGGCAGCAGGTGCAGGTGGTCATCAAGCAGCTCGACTGGGACAACGGCCGCATCTCCCTGAGCCTGCGGGAGACCCTGGCCGATCCGTGGGAAAAGGCGGTAGTGAACTATCCGGAAGGCTCCTTCCATACCGGCCGGGTGGCACGCCTGGCCCAGTTCGGCGCCTTCGTAACCCTCGGCGAAGGGATCGACGGTCTCATCCACATCTCCCGCCTTGGTGCGGGGAAGCGGATCAACCACCCGCGGGAAGTGCTCAAGGAAGGTGAGGAGGTGGAAGTCAAGGTGGAGAGTGTGGACCGGGACAACCGCCGCATCTCCCTCGCTCTGGCCGGTGTGGCCCGGGCCGCCGACGAAGAGGAGGCAACCCTTGCCTCGTTCCGGAAGAGTGCCGAGGAAAGCTCGGCCCAGTCCCTCGGGTCGCTGGGGGAACTCCTGAAGGCGAAACTGGAAAAGGGAAAGAAGTAATTCATGGGGAAGGGACCTGCGGCAGAGGCGTCCCGGGCCGACTATATCACCCCCGACGGGGCGAAGCGCCTGCGGGAAGAGCTGGAGTGGCTCTGGAAGGTGGAGCGCCCCAAGGTTACCCAGGGGGTGGCCGATGCCGCCGCCGAGGGTGACCGCTCGGAGAATGCCGAGTACATCTACGGCAAGAAGCGTCTGCGGGAGATCGACCGTCGCATCCGTTTCCTCACCAAACGGCTCGACCTCCTGACCGTGGTTACATCACCCCCCTCCCGTACCGACCGGGTCTACTTCGGCGCCTGGGTGCGGCTGGAGGACGAGGCGGGGGAGGAGCGGGTCTACCGCATCGTCGGCCCGGACGAATCGGACGCCGCCCAGGGGTGGATCAGCCTGGATGCCCCCATGGGGAGGGCGCTGCTCGGCAAGCGGGAGGGGGACGAGGTGATGGTCCGCCGCCCGGCCGGAGATGCCACCTTCGTCATCCTCGATGTCAGCTACCAGCCGCTCACCAATGCTCAATAAACCTGGACCTGATTATTGCCACTTGGTTGTCCACAAGGCCCCAGTAGAGACTGAATTTCTCACCCCCTTTCCTTCTCCCTGGAGGGAGAAGGTGGCCGAAGGCCGGATGAGGGGGCCGCAGTGCGGTGAAAGTTTATTTTCACCCCCCCCCTCACCCTGGCCCTCCCTCAGGGAGAGGGGATTACATGCACAAAACGAAAAAAAGCCGCTGGCGCCAGCGGCTTTTTTCGTGGTAGTAGATACGGAGTCCGTTACTTGGCCATCTCCTTGATGTCCTTGATATCCTGTTTCCCCTGCTCATGGACCCCTTTCACCGCCTTAGTCGTATCTTCCTTCTTTTTCTTTGCTGCCGCCTTTTTCTCTTCCAGTTTCTTCTTCTGCTCGGCGGCCTTCTCGTCGGACTTTTTCTTCTTCTCCTGCAACTCCGCCTCTTTCTTCTTTGCCTTCTCCGTTACGGCCGACTCCTTCTGGACAGCCTTCTCCTTCATCTCGTCGTGCTTTTTCATGAGGTCGGTTGTGGGGGAGTAGACCTTGGCGGGCTCGGTGGCACAGGCGAGGCCGGCAAAGGCGGTGGCAGCGATGGTTGCAGCAAGAACGGTAAACAGTTTCTTCATGGTAAACCTCCAACGGATGAAATTTTGAGAAGTGTACCACCTAATCCCCGACGGTGCAACCCGGCCTGCCCGCCGTTGTCGCCGTTCTCTGCCGCTTGCCTGTTGCTCTTCCCTCTGCTATACCTGTAGCTGAACGCGGCATCGGAGTTAAACCGCCGGACCAGAGAATACAGGAGTTCCCATGTTAGCCCCCCATCGCGACCCGTCTGGCCAGTTTCCCGTCGAAAGGGACGCCTGCGCCATCATCTGTTACGTCAACAAGGAGGTGCGGCCGACCCACGGCAATGTGCAGCGGACAATAGAGGCCCTCATCAAGATGGGGCACCGGGCCGGCGAGATCAACGGCGAAGGGGACGGCTGCGGTATTCTCACCGACATCCCCCGCCTTATCTGGCGGGAGATCCTTGCCGGGGCGGGCCTCGACCCGGCCCTGGCCGAGACGGCGGGCTTTGCCGTAGGGCACCTCCTCATCCCCCGGGATGACCTTGCCGCCACACCGGACCTGCATGCTGCCATTGGCGAGTGCTGCCGCGCTGCCGGCGTGGAACTGCTGGTGGAGCGGGACGGCCTCGTCAGAAACGAAGTGCTTTCCGCCATGGCGAAAGCGGGGGAGCCGCTCTTCCGGCAGATGGCAGTTCTCTGCCCCGACCCGTCCACGGCACCCGCGCTCCTCTATGGCCTGCAGTTGGAGCTGGAGCGGCGCTTTCCCGTCCACGTGGCATCCCTCTCCACTACCGTCGCCGCTTACAAGGTTCACGGTGCGCCGGAGGTTCTCTCCCGCTACTATCCGGAACTGAAAAGGCGGGATTTCCTCTCCGCTGCCACCATCGGCCACAGCCGCTACTCCACCAACACCCTCCCTACGGTCCTGCGGGCCCAGCCCTTCTCCCTTCTCGGCCACAACGGCGAGATCAACACCATCGCCCGGCTGCGGGAAGAGGCCCGGATGATGGGGATCGACCTCACCTGGGACGGCAGCGACTCCCAGGACCTGAACCGGACCCTGGAGGGACTCATGTTCCGGTCAGGCCTCACCCTCTTCGAGGCTATGGAGATGGTATTCCCCCCCATCTTCAGCCAGATGGAGCAGTATTCACCCGAGCTGCAGGCCATGTACGGCTGGATGCGCCGCTACCTCAAGGCCTCCGCCCAGGGGCCGGCCGCAATCATCGCACGCCACCGCGACCTCTGCGTCTTCAGCGTGGATGCCATGGGGCTTCGGCCCCTCTGGTTCGGCGAGACGGAAAAGGAGCTGTTCGCCTCCTCCGAGCTGGGGGTGGTCCCCCACGAGGAGATCGCCTCTGATCCAAAACCCCTGGCGCCGGGGGAGAAGGTCGGCCTCCGCCTCACCCCCGGCAAACGGGTACAGGTGCTGGAGCACCAGGAACTCCGGAACGAGGCCTACCATCTGTTCCGCCGCCGGACCAACCTGGCTGCACACGCTGCTTCAGTCACCAACGGAGCGGAACTCAACTCCCCTTCCCCGCAAAAGGAGAGGGGGAAAGGGGGAAATGCCCGCTACCTCCGCGACAATTTCCTCTCCGCCCTGGCCTGGAAGAGCACCGACCTGCAGAACCTGCGGGAGATGGCGCGCACCGGCCAGGACCCCATCGCCTCCCTCGGTTACGATGGCCCGCTGGCGGCCCTCTCCAACCTGCGCCAGAACCTCTCCGACTACTTCAAGGAACAGGTTGCGGTGGTGACCAACCCGGCCATCGACCGGGAGCGGGAGGCGGAGCACTTCTCCATCCGGGTTTATCTCGGCCCGCGCCCCGCCTTGCGGGGGAAGGCCGAACGGAGCGTGGCCCTCGACGTGCCGCTTCTGACCGGTGGCCGGCCGGGAGAAATTTCTCCGGCTGACGGCGTGGCGGCGGAGAAATTCGGCACCTGCACCCTGGAAGCGCTCCGTGCCCATTTCGGCCTCCGGAGTTGCCGTACCCTCTCCTGTGCCCTCCGCCGCGGCGAGACCATCGACCAGGCCGCCGCCCGGCTCACGGCGGAGGCGATCGGGGCCGTCAGGCGGGGTGCCCGTCTCCTCGTGCTGGATGACGCGGGCGTCTTCTCATCCGGCCGGGATTTCCTCGATCCCTATCTGGCGGTGGCGGTGCTCCACAAGGGGCTCAAGGAGGCGATCCTCGCCGACGGGGAGAGCCTGCGGCGAAAGGTATCCCTGGTGGTCCGCTCCGGTGCGCTTCGCAACCTCCACGACCTGATCTTCGCCCTCGGCATGGGGGCCGATGCCCTCTCCCCCTACCTCATGTGGGAGCTGGCGCGGGAAGAGGAGAACGGTATCCCCAACCTCCTCTCCGTCCTTGCCAAGGGGCTGGAGAAGGTGATCTCCACCATGGGGACCCATGAGATCGGCGGCTACGGCAAGTATTTCGCATCCATCGGCCTCTGCCGCCACCTGGCAGAGATATTCGAGACCCCCAATTTCTGCGGTTCCGGCGAGGGTGGGCTTACCCTGGCCCGGCTGGAGGTGGAGAACCGGAGCCGTACCGCAGTGGCCCGGAGCAAGGTGAAAGAGCCGGCCCAGGTGCAGTTCCGCCTCTATCCCCGCATCTGGAAGATGGTCGGCGCGGTGGCCAAGATGGAGGAGACCTACGCCGACCTGTCCCGTCTCATCCAGCAGCTGGAGGGGGAGAATCCCCTGGCGGTCCGTCACCTCATCGACTTCCGTTTTCCCGAGGAGCTCTCCGTCGATCCGGAGGAGGTGGATACGGGAATCGGCGGCCATAGCCTCCCGATCCTCTTTTCCGCCATGAGCTTCGGCTCCCAGGGGGAGACCCCCTTCCGCATCTACGCCGAGGCGGCCCGCCGTCTCAACATCGTCTGCATGAACGGCGAGGGGGGGGAGATCGCCGACATGCTCGACGCCTACCGGCACAACCGGGGGCAGCAGGTCGCCTCCGGCCGTTTCGGGGTCTCCATGGAGTTCCTCAATTCGGTGGACTTCCTGGAGATCAAGGTGGGGCAGGGGGCCAAGCCGGGGGAAGGAGGGCATCTCCCCGGCTTCAAGGTGACTGAGAAGATCGCCGCGGCGCGGCACGCCACGCCGGGGGTCGCCCTCATCTCTCCCTCCAACAACCACGACATCTACTCCATCGAGGACCTGGCCCAGATCATCGAGGAGCTCCGCACCGCCAACCCCCGCGCCCGCATCTCGGTCAAGGTGCCGGCGGTGGCGGGAATCGGCACCATTGCCCTCGGCATCGCCAAGGCGGGGGCGGACATCATCACCATCAGCGGTTACGACGGAGGGACCGGAGCGGCCCGCAAGCATGCCATAAAGTTCGTCGGTTTCCCGGCGGAGATCGGGGTGCGGGAGGCACACCGTGCCCTGACCCAGGCGGGGATGCGCCACAAGGTGGAGATCTGGGCCGACGGCGGCGCCCGTACCGGCCGTGACGTCCTGAAGCTCATGCTCTTGGGGGCCAACCGGGTCGGCTTCGGCACCATGGCCATGATCATCATCGGCTGCACCGCCTGCCGTGGCTGCCATCTCGGGACCTGCCACGTGGGGATCGCCACCCAGATCGAGACCGTGGAGGAGGCGGAAAAGCGGGGGCTGAAGCGGTTCGTCCCCCGGGTACTGGAAAACGGCGTCATCTACGAAACCACCTTCTTCCGGGGGATGGCACGGGAAATCAAGATACTCACCGCCCGGCTCGGCTTCAAGCGGACCCAGGACCTGGTGGGCCGGGCTGATCTTCTCGTCCAGAGCCGGGGACTCGACCGCCTCGACCTGGCGGAACTCCTGGCCCCCATTCCGGCTGTGGCGATGAGACTGGTGGAGAGCAAGGTGCGCATCATCCGCAAACCCCTCAACTACCTTACCTCCCTCGTTTCCAACCTGGTGACCGATGCCTTCGACGCCGGCGAGGAACGGGTTCGCTACGATGACGACAATGCCACCAGTTCCGACCGTGCCATCGGCACCCATCTGGCCGGCACCATGGTGCGCGGTCTCCAGGAAGGGCGGTTCGGCGGCGGCAACCAGGCGCTCCTCCACTTCCACCGCGATGCCATCCCCGGCAACGGCCTGGCGGCTTTCAACATCCCCCGCATCAACATTCGTGTCGAGGGGGGGGCCCAGGACGGGGTCGGCAAATCTGCCCGGGGGGGGAAGATCGTCATACTCAAGGGGGAGAACCGCAACGGCCAGCGGGTGGGGGGCTCGGTGGGGAAGGGGCTCGCCTACGGCGCCCAGGGGGGGACCTTCATCATCCAGGGGGACGCCGACAGCCGGGCCGGCATTCGCCTCTCCGGGGCGGACGTGGTGATCGGCGGACGGCTCCGCGGCCCCCGTAACGACACCGCCGGCAACCTGGCCGGGCAGGCCAACATCAAGGGGTTTGCCTTCGAATACATGACCGCCGGCCGGGCGGTGGTGCTGGGGGACCCGGGGCCATGGCTCTGCTCCGGCATGACCGGTGGCACCGTTTACTGTCACCTGGACGAAGAGCTGGGGATGACCCGCGATGCCCTCCGGCGCCGGATTGCCCGGGGAGCGTCGGTGGAGGTCCGCGACCTTGAGGAGGATGATATCACCCAGGTCGAGGAACTTCTCCTCATCTACCACCGGGAACTCCTCCACTCCCACCAGGAAGAGGAGGCGGACTGGGTGGAGGATGCCGTTGCCCGCTGCCGCACCCGCTTCGTGAAGATCGTGCCGGTCGCGGGTGACGTACCTCCCCGGCTGATAACGGAGTAATCTGTGGTACACTTGTCGGGCGGAAGTCCACCACACTGAAGAGGAGAAAGCGATGTCACTGGAAGGGAAGCCGGCACCGGCCTTCGAACTGGCCGGGAGCGACGGCAGGATGCATTCGTTGAAGGAGTACGTCGGCAGGACCGTCATCATCTATTTCTATCCCCGCGACAATACGCCGGGGTGCACCAAGGAGGCATGCGGCTTCCGGGACCATCATCAATCCCTGACCAGTCTGGATGCGGTGGTGCTCGGTGTCAGCAAGGACAGCCTCAAATCCCACGACAAGTTCATCGCCGACTTCAACCTCCCCTTCGTCCTTCTCTCCGACCCCGAAGCGAAGATGATGGCGACTTACGGCGCATTCGGTGAAAAAGTGATGTACGGCAAGAAGACCACCGGCATCATCCGCTCCACGGTCGTCATCGGCCCGGATGGGAAGGTCGTCAGGCACTGGCCGAAGGTGGCCAAGGCCGAGGACCATCCGGCGGCGGTCCTTGACTTTCTGCAGCAGCAAAAGTAAACACACGCTTGATTGATACATACCACGTGAGAAGGAGATACCTTTACCATGGGAGTAGCATGGCGACCGGAACTTGCCATAAACGTGGCGGAAATTGACAGGCAGCACCAGGAACTGTTCCGCCGTTTCGACGAACTGCTGAAGGCCTGTGACAGCGGCCAGGGGCAGAAGGAGATCGCCCGCCTGCTGGATTTTCTCGGCGACTACGTACGGACCCACTTCCGCGACGAGGAGCGGATACAGGTCAACAGCAACTTCCCGGGGTACACGGAGCACCGGCGACAGCACCAGCAGTTCGTCTCCCGGCTCAACGATCTGAAGCAGCAGCTGGCCACGGACGGCGCCTCGCTCCCCGTCATACTCCAGACCAACCACATGATGGTGGACTGGCTCATCAACCACATCTCCAAGATGGATCGGCAGATCGGCGAACACCTCGCCGCCAGGGCCGGGTCCAGGCTGTGAGCACGGGGAATCGGCGGAAGGGTGGAGCATGACGACCGACATCACTACTTATATTGTGGCCTGCCCCCGGTGCGGCACCGCCAACCGGGTCCCGGCAAGCCGTGAAGGGGAAGCGGGGAGATGTGGCAACTGCCGTGTCCCCTTGCCCCCCCTCCATACGGCGCCGGTCACCCTCACCGACCAGAGTTTCGACCCGTTCGTAAACGCCTATCCGGTTCCGGTGCTGGCCGAGTTCTGGGCCCCCTGGTGACCGCACTGCCGCGACTTCGCACCGGTGGTGCGAGAGGTGGCCAGGGGACTGGCCGGACAGACAGCCGTCGTGCAGGTCAATACGGAGGAAAACCCCCGGCTTGCCCAACGGTTCGGCATCAGGGGGATACCGGCCCTCCTCATCATCCGGCAGGGGAGGGTGCTCGATTCCTTTAGCGGCTCCCGCGACAAAAACTCCCTCATTGCCTGGTTCAGGCGGGTGGTCCGCCAGGAACATTGACAGGCAGATGCCGCTACGCGGCCAGTAAGGTCATGTGCAGAGGAGACCGATGTCAGAACCGCCAACCACCTTTGGGGTGCAATCCGTTTCTCCTCTCCAGGGGGAGCTGGTGCCCCTTGTCGCCTACACGGCCGTGGCGGTGCTCCTCATCGGGGTGCTCCTCCTGGCCGCCTGGTGGCTCGGTGCCCGACGGCGCGGCGACGTCAAGGCCATGGCGTACGAATCGGGGGTCATCCCCACCGGCACCGCCCGGCTCGCCTACCCGGTTCCCTTCTACCTGGTTGCCATCTTCTTCATCGTCTTCGACGTGGAGGCGGTCTTTATCTTCGCCTGGGCCGTGGCCTGGGACAAGCTGGGGTTCCCCGGCCTCATCCATATCTCCTTTTTTATCGTGGTACTCCTTCTGGGGCTGATCTGGCTCTGGATAAAAGGTGGTTTAGATTGGGGCCCATCGCGCGAGCGGTTCAAGGATACTGATGGAAACTGAAACCCCCGACAATATCCTTCTCACCCGCCTGGACGATCTCATCAACTGGGGGCGGGCCAACTCCCTCTGGCCGATGTTCTTCGGCCTCTCCTGCTGTTTTGTCGAGATGATGACCTCCTTCACCTCCCGCTACGACATTTCCCGCTTCGGGGCCGAGGTGCTGCGCGGCACCCCCCGGGAGGCGGACCTTATGGTGATCGCCGGAACAGTGTTCAAGAAGATGGCCCCCTCCATACTCCGCCTCTACGAGCAGATGGCCGAGCCCCGCTGGGTCATCTCCATGGGTAGCTGCGCCAACTCCGGCGGTATGTACGACGTCTACAGCGTGGTGCAGGGGGTGAACCAGATCCTCCCCGTGGATGTGTACGTCCCCGGCTGCCCCCCCCGCCCCGAGGCGTTCCTCCAGGGGCTCATGCTCCTCCAGGAAAAGATCAGACGGGGCGAACGGCCGGCCCGGCCGGTGCTCCACCTTCCGGGGGGGACCCAGGGGACCACGGCGCCGATCCTGGTGGATGGGGTGACCAAGTCTCGCGATACCCGCGGCCCCGGCATGGAGGGGACCGCAATTCGTGGCACGTCGGTGCAGCACCCCCGGTTCTGGATGCCCCGTTCCGACGAGATGTGGCGCCCCCCCGCGCCGAAGCATCCCTTGCCCGATTTCGGCCTGGCCGGTGAGCTGGAGCGTGCTTTCGAAGGACGGGTGGCCCTGGACGGGAACGCCACCGATATGCTTACCTACCGGGCTCCGGCGGAACTGGTCCCGGAGGTGCTGAAGTTTCTGAAAAACCGCGGCACCAACCCCTTCCGCCGCCTTGAGGACCTGGCTGCCGTGGACGAGTCGTGCCGCCGGGAGCGGGAGCGGTTTCCCGACTTCACCCTCAACTACCACCTCCTCTGCTTCGACACCCCCGGCCATATCCGGATCAAGACCGGGCTCAAGGGTGATGCCCCCGAGCTCCCCAGCGCCACTCCCGTCTTTCCCGCCGCCAACTGGTATGAGCGGGAGGTCTTCGACATGTTCGGCATCCGCTTTGCCGGCCACCCCGACCCGCGGCGCATCCTCATGCCCCCCGACTGGGAGGGGCATCCCCTCCGGAAGGAGCACCCGTTTCGGGCCACGGAGATGCCTCCCTACACCGTCGACGACGCCCGCCGCCGCCAGCCCCTGCCCGCCGCCGACTTCTTCGAGCGGATCGACGAGGAGCACCTGGTCCTGAACCTGGGTCCCCAGCATCCCGGCACCCACGGCATCATCCGCTTCGTCCTGAAGCTGGACGGCGAGGAGATCGTCGACATGGATACGGACATCGGTTTCCATCACCGGGGGGCGGAGAAAATCGGCGAACGGCAGCACTGGAACCAGTTCATCCCCTACACCGACCGAATCGACTACCTGGCGGGGGTGCAGAATAACCTGGCCTACGTGACGAGCGTGGAGAAACTCTGCGGCATCACCGTCCCCGACCGGGCCGTTACCATCCGGGTCATGCTGGCGGAACTGTTCCGCATCGCCAGCCACCTGGTCTGGCTCGGTACCTTCGCCGCCGACGTGGGGGCCATGACCCCGGTCTTCTACACCTTTACCGACCGGGAAAAGATATTCGACATCGTGGAGCAGATCACCGGCGGCCGGATGCACCCGGCCTGGTTCCGGATCGGCGGCGTGGCCGAGGACCTCCCCGACGGATGGGAAGGACCGGTGCGGGAGCTCCTCGCCTGGATGCCGTCAAGGCTCAAGGAATACGAGGATCTTTTGAAGGAAAATCCGATTTTCACCGCCCGACTCAAGGGAGTGGGGAAGATAACCGCTGCGGAAGCCATGGAGTGGGGGCTTTCCGGACCCAACCTGCGGGCCTGCGGGGTGGAGTGGGACCTGCGGCGGAAAATTCCCTATGCCGGTTACGAGCGGTTCGACTTCGACGTGGTGACGGCCGAAGGGGGGGACTGCTGGGCCCGCTACCGGGTCCGGATGGGAGAGATCCACCAGTCGCTCCGCATCGTCCGGCAGTGCCTCGACGACATGCCCGACGGCCGCTGGATCACCGACGATTACCGCTTCGTCCTCCCCCGGAAGCGGGACACCCTCAACGACATCGAGTCCCTCATCCACCACTTCGTCAACTCGACGCGGGGGATGGCGCCGCCGGCCGGGGAGTGCTACCATGCCATCGAGGCCCCCAAGGGGGAAAACGGCTACTTCGTCGTCTCCGACGGCCTCAACGTCCCGTACCGGGTCCGGATCAAGACTCCCAGCTTCCCCCACATCCAGGCCCTCCCCCTCATGAGCAGGGGGTGGCTCGTGGCGGACTTTCTGGCGATCATCGGGTCGATAGACTTTGTGCTGGCTGATTTGGACAGGTAAGCAAGGGAATTCAACGCGGATGGACACGGATGAAAACGGATCATCGCGGATGACAACAGAATTTATCTACGAAATCACCGAATACTGTAAATCGAACATGTCGTCAACAATGAATTGTAATCCGCGCCAATCCTGACAAATCTGCGGCCTTCCGCGTTGAATTGTTGATTCTGAGGTTCTGAAATGATGCCGGAAAAACTGAAAACCGAGCTCCAGTCCCGCGTCGCCCATGCCGTCACCAGCCGCGAGGCGGCGGTGGATGTGATGAAGGAGCTGCAGCGGCACTATGGCTGGTTCACCGATGAGGCGGTCGGGGAGGCGGCGGAGCTCCTGGGGCTCACTGAGCTCCAGGTGGAAGAGCTGGCCACCTTCTACGAGATGATCTACCGCCGGCCGGTGGGGAAGCGGGTGATCCATGTCTGCGACTCCATCTCCTGCTGGGCGGTGGGGGGGGAGACCATGCTGGCCCACGTCGGCCGGCGTCTCGGCGTGGAGCCGGGGGAGACTACCGGGGACGGCATCTTCACCCTGCTTCCCTGCTGCTGTCTCGGCAATTGCGGCGAGGGACCGACCATGATGGTCGGTGACACCCTGTACGGTCGGCTGACTGCCGACAGCATCGACGAAATCCTCGCGCGGGAGCGCGGGGGCATCACTTGACCGGTATCAACCGGCAACACCAGAAAGGACGACGACATGAAAAAACGAGTACTGACCGCTGCCTGCATGCTTGCACTGACGGCCTTCGCCACCACCTGTTACGCGGACACGAAGAAAGGGCAGAAGATCGACGGCAAGAAGGAGTTCGAGGAGCACTGCGCGGTCTGCCACAAGGGCGGGGGCAACATCGTTAATCCGGCCAAGACCCTCAGCAAGAAGGATCGGGAGGCGAACGGCATCAAGACGGCCAAGGATATCATCGCCACGATGCGCAAGCCGGGCCCCGGGATGACGGCATTCGACAAAAAGACCGTGTCGGACAAGGAAGCCAGGGCGATCGCTGACTATGTTCTCAAGACATTCAAGTAAGCCATAGCCGGTGCATCTGCACCGAAAACCAACCAGAGGAGGTACGAGATGAAACGTTTCACTACCGTAGCAGCGGCCCTCGCCACAGTCACCCTGTTTGCCGCAACGGCATTCGCGTCGGGCGAAGATGTCTTCAAGGCGAAATGCATGGCCTGCCATCCGAACGGCGGCAACATCATGAAGAAGGAAAAGACCCTCAGCGGCAAGGACCTGGCCGCCAACAAGCTGAATACCACCAAGGCTCTGGTCAAGTACATGCGCAATCCCGGCCCCGGCATGACCAAGTTCGATGCCAAGGCGCTGCCTGAAAAAGATGCCAAGGCGGTGGCGGAATACATCCTGAAGGCCTTCAAGTAGAATCGTCGACTGTAGGGCACCCCTCGCGGGTGCCCTGAACGCGAATCCATGGGGAACGGGCATCCCGTGGATTCAGTAACTACGGGGTGCCGTCACCATGATCAGGATCAAACGCATCTACGACCCACCAGCGTCGGAAGACGGGCGGCGGGTGCTGGTGGACCGCCTCTGGCCGCGGGGGATTGCGAAGGACGCGGTGCGGCTCGACGACTGGCTGAAAGAGATCGCGCCGAGCGATGAGCTGCGGAAATGGTTTGGCCATGACCCGGCGAAGTGGGAGGAATTCCGGGAACGGTACCGTGCCGAGCTGCAATCCCACGCCGAAACATTGGCAACGCTCCGCGTCACGGCGAAAAAGGGGACCGTCACCCTCCTCTACGGGGCGAAGGATGAAGAGCACAACAACGCGATGGTGCTGAAAGAACTGCTTGATTAACCACAGAGGGCACGGAGAGAAAAACAAAATCTTTTATGAGTTAAAACCAAAGTAAATGATTTTGATTCCCTTCGGTTTTCTCCGTGACCTCTGTGGTAAAAGAAAAGGATTTGATGGAACAGGTGCTTTTCCGCCATAACCGCCCCGGCCGGGCGGTCACCTTCGCCGAATATGCCGGCGAGGGGGGCTTCGACGCTCTCCGGAAGGCACTCCGCGAGCTCTCTCCCGATGACGTGCAGCAACTGGTGATCGACGCCAACCTGCGCGGCCGGGGTGGGGCCGGTTTCCCGACGGGGAAGAAATGGTCCTTCGTCCCCCGCGACCTTCCCGGCCCCCGCTGGCTCATCTGCAACTGCGACGAGATGGAGCCGGGGACCTACAAGGACCGGGTGCTCCTGGAGGCGAACCCCTATTCTCTCGTGGAGGGGATGGTACTGGCATCCTACGCCATCGGCGTCCGTAATGCCTTTATCTTCATCCGGCGCGGCTACGAGACGGCGGCGGCCAACCTCCGGCGGGCCATCGCCGAGGCGAAGGATGCGGGGCTGCTGGGGGAGAACATCCTGGGGAGCGGCTTTTCCTGCGACATCGACGTCCACGTTTCCGCCGGCCGCTACATCTGCGGCGAGGAGACCGCCCTCATGAACGCCCTGGAGGGAAGGCGGGCCAACCCCCGTGCCAAGCCCCCCTTTCCGGCGGTGAAGGGGCTCTGGGGTGGGCCGACGGTGGTGAACAACGTGGAGACCCTGGCCAACATCCCCGCCATAGTCGCCCACGGACCGGCTTGGTTCAAGGGGCTGGCGCGCATCCCCGAGGCGTCGGGCACCAAGCTTTTCTGCATCAGCGGCCATGTCCGGAACACCGCCTGTTTCGAGCTTCCCCTCGGCATCACCCTGGGGGAGATCATTGACGGTCCCTGCGGCGGGATGCTGCCGGGGCGGGAGTTCAAGGCGTGCATCCCCGGTGGGGCATCAACCCCCTTCTTCACCGCCGAGCAGTTCAACGTCCCCATGGATTTCGACGCGGTGGCCAAGGCCGGCTCGCGACTGGGGACCGGCGGGGTCGTGGTCTTCGACACGGCGACCTGCATGGTGGCGGCAACCCTGAACCTCATCTCCTTCTATGCCCGGGAGTCATGCGGCTGGTGCACCCCCTGCCGGGAAGGGCTTCCCTACGTGCGCTGGATACTGGAGGAGATCGAGGCGGGGCGTGGTGCGGAGGAACATATCGGCATGCTCCGGGAGCATGTGCAGTATCTCAACTACGCCTTCTGTCCCCTGGCGCCGGGCGCCATGGGGCCGGTGGAGGGGCTGTTGCGGCTGTTCGAGGATGAAATCCGGGAGCACATAACGCTGGGGCGGTGCCCGTTCAAAAGGAGCATGTAATGGCGGAAAACGATGATTTCGGCGGGCTCGTCAACCGGGCGACACGCCTCTGGACGGGCAGCTTCAGCAACCTTCTCATCATCTCACTCGTCTTCATCTGTGTCGTCTGGATACCGGTTGCCAACGTGGGATTCGTTGCCGGCTACACCCGGGCGATCCTGAAAATAGCCCGGGGAGAGAAGGCGGAAGTTGGCGACCTCTTCCGCGCCTGGGACTGTTTCGGCGACCTCCTCGTCTACCTGCTGCTTGTCATCGTCGCCCAGTTTGCCCTGAACCACCTGCCGCTCCTTGGCCAGCTGGCGGGATTCGCCCTGTCGGTGGTGGTGGCCCCCGGCATGTACGGGATCATCGACCGGAAGATGAAGTTCATGGATGCCTTCCGCTGGAGCCTTCAGCAGATCCAGGCGGATCTGGTGGGGTGGCTCCTGGCGGTGCTCATCGGCGGTATCTTCATCGCGGTGGGGGCGCTGCTTTTCGGGGTCGGCATTATCCTGACCCTTGGCTGGGGAAGCCTGGTCATGGCCCTGCAGTACGACAAGGGGGAGGCTCCCCGGGTGATCATCCTCTAAGAAAGCTCTATGCCGAAGTTGACCATCGACAACATCGAAGTTGAAGTGCCTGCCGGCACCACCGTTCTGGAGGCGGCGAAGCGGATGGGGATATGGATTCCCCATTTCTGCTATCACCCAGCCTTGGGGAGCGTGGGGGCATGCCGGGTCTGTGCGGTGAAGTGTCTCGACGGGCCGGTGAAGGGGATCCAGATGTCGTGCATGCTCCCGGCCCAGGGGGGGATGGTGGTCTCCACCACCGATGCCGATGCCCGGGCGATGCGCCGCAATGTCATCGAGTGGCTCATGCTCAATCATCCCCACGACTGCCCGGTCTGTGACGAGGGGGGGGAGTGTCTGCTCCAGGACTACACCATCGCGGGGGGGCACGGCATCCGCCGATACGGGGGGAAGAAGCGGACCCACGTCAACCAGTATCTCGGTCCCCACATCGAGCACGAGATGAACCGCTGCATCCAGTGTTACCGCTGTGCCCGCTTCTACCAGGAATATGCCGGCGGTCGCGACTTCGGGGTCATGGGGAGTGCCCGGCGGGTCTACTTCGGCCGGTTTGTCGAGGGGGAGCTGGAATCCTCCTTCGCAGGCAATCTGGTGGACATCTGCCCCACGGGGGTCTTCACCGACAAGACCGCCCGCTTCCGGGCCCGTTACTGGGACTACGACCTGGCCCCGTCGGTCTGCCCCCACTGCTCCCTCGGCTGCAACACGGTACCTGCCGCCCGCTACCGGGAACTGCTCAAGACCATGGCCCGCCCCAACGACGCCGTGAACGGTCATTTCATCTGCGACCGGGGGCGGTTCGCCAACGGGGCGGTGAACGACCCGGAACGGCCGCGGGTGCCGCTGGTGGACGGCCAGGAAACGGGGTGGGATGAAGCGCTGGATGCCCTGGTTCTCCGCCTCGGCGAACTCCTCGACCTCCATGGGGAGGGGAGCGTAGCGGTGGTCGGTTCTTCCCGGCTTGCGCTCGAGGGGAGCGTGCTCCTGCCGATTCTTGCGGCATGCGCCGATGCCGGGGTCCTCTCCTACTTTGCCGACGCAGGGGAGGGGGATCGGGTGGCCGCGGCGGTCAGCCTGCTGACGGAGGAGAATGCCGCTTCCCAGGCCGATGTGCGGAGCGCCGATGCCGTCGTGATCATGGCGTGCGACCTTCTGGCTGAGGGGCCGATGCTGGCGCTGGCCGTACGCCAGGCGTGGCGGAAGGGGGCTCGGCTCTTCATGGTTGGGAGTGACTACGGGGAGGGAGTGGCAAAGGCGCTCGACGTGGAGGTCACCCCGCTGGAGGCGCTGGCGGACGTGCCGTTCGACCGGTTCCAGCAGCCGGTGGTCATCTGCGGGACCGCCACGGCGGAGATGGCCACCATTGAGGCTGCCGCAGCCGCCGGGACGAAGCTCACCTACACCCTTCCCGGCCCCAACGCCTTCGCCGCCACGCTCCTCTCCCGGGAGCACGGTGCCGGCTCCCTGGCGGAAGGGGTGGCGACGGGGAGGGTCAAGGGGATCATCGCCTTGGAGGGGGACATCCCGGAGGAACTGCTGGCCAGTGTTCCCTTCGTGGTTGCCGCCGACTGGCTCCCGACCGTCGCCGTCCGCAAGGCCCAGATCGTCCTCCCCACCACGGCCTGGGTAGAGATGGACGGGACCTTCGTCAACAACGAGGGGCGAGCCCAGCGGTTCAGGCGGACGATGCACGCGGGGCTCCCCATCAAGGGGCTCCCGGAGCGTTATCATGCCTCCGCTCACAAGCCGGCACCGTTTCACCCCCCCCGCGTGCATCGCAGCACGCCGCCGGGGGGGGAAGCGCTTCCCGCCTGGCGGGTGATCGCCGCGCTCATCGAACGGCTGGGGGGGGAGAAGGTTGAAGAGCCGTTAAGCGGCCGGTGGGAAGGGTTACGTAACCTCGACCCGGAAGGGGAGGGGGTTCGGGTGATGTAACCGGCAGGGGAGGCAAAAGGTCATGACAGAGCCGGTCTGCAGGGTCGTCATCGTCGGCGGGGGATTTGCCGGACTGAATGCCGCCAAGGTGCTCGGCAACGTGCAAGGGGTGGAGGTAACGCTGCTCGACAGCCGCAATTACCACCTCTTTCAGCCGCTTCTCTACCAGGTGGCCATGGCCGGACTCAATCCGTCGGACATTGCCTCCCCCATCCGGAGCATGCTGGCGCGCTACCGCAATGTCCGGGTGCTGCTCGACGAGGTTGTCACCATCGACCTCCCCCGACGGCAGGTCGTGACCCGGGACGACCCCCTCCCCTACGATTACCTGATACTGGCCTGCGGTACGCAGCATGCCTATTTCGGCCGGGACGAGTGGGAACCCCACGCCCCCGGTCTCAAGACCCTGGAACAGGCGACGGAGATCCGCCGCCGGGTCCTTACCGCCTTCGAGGAGGCGGAGAAGTGCACCGACGACCCGGAGCGCCGCCGGCAGCTGCTCACCTTCGTCGTCGTGGGGGGAGGGCCGACCGGCGTGGAACTGGCGGGGGCGATCGCCGAGATGAGCCGTTTCACCCTCGCCCACGATTTCCGCTCCATCGATCCCCGCATGAGCCAGGTCATCCTAGTCGAAGGGGGGGCACGGATCCTCGGGGCCTTCGCCGAGCCCCTGGCGGATAACGCATCCCGTTCCCTGGCAAGGCTCGGAGTGCAGGTCTGGACCTCCTGCCTGGTTACTTCCGTGGATGCCAACGGCATCGAGGCGTGCGAGAAGTCGGTGCCGGCAGCAACGGTCATCTGGGCAGCCGGGGTCGAGGCGTCCCCGCTGGGAAGGGGGCTTGGCGTCCCCCTCGACCCCCAGGGGAGGGTCCACGTGGAGCGGACCCTGAACATCAGGGGGTATCCGGAGGTGTTCGTGGTTGGGGACCAGGCCCACTGCCTCGATGAAGAGGGGAATCCCTACCCCGGCCTGGCGCCGGTGGCGCTCCAGCAGGGGCGCTCCGCCGCCCGCAACATCCTGCGCGACCTGGCGGGCAGACCGCGGCGGGAGTTCAGCTACCTGGACAAGGGGATGATGGCGGCCATCGGCAGGAGCAAGGCGGTCGGCCAGTTCCGGAAAATGAGGTTCACCGGATTCATCGCCTGGCTGGCATGGCTTCTGGTGCACATCTACTACCTTACCGGCTTTGCCAACCGATTGATGGTGGTTCTGCAGTGGGGATGGTCCTACCTCACCTTCAAGCGGGGGGCCCGCCTCATCACCCAGCCGGACTGGCGCCTCTACAAACGGGGACGCTCGGGCGACGGCCGATAGCATCCGTCTTGCCATAACCGGCCATGCGCGGAACTGAAGCGGAGTGAAAACTGCCATGACACAAACCCTTGCCGCCGACATAGCCATCATTGCCGTCAAGCTCGGCCTGGTCTTCTTCGTTATCCTCACCCTGGCCGCGTACCTGGTCTATGCCGAACGGCGCATCCTCGCCTGGATTCAGGACCGGAAGGGGCCGAACCGGGTCGGGCCGCTGGGGCTCCTCCAGCCGCTGGCCGACCTGATCAAGATGCTTGCCAAGGAGGACGTCCGGCCGGCGGGTGCCGATAAGTGGCTCTTCTACCTGGCCCCCGCCATGGCGGCCATTCCGGCCATCCTCATCTTCGCCGTCATCCCCTTCGGGGCTCCCCTCCATCTTCTGGAGCGGGAGATACCAATGGTGGTGAGCGACCTGAACGTGGGGCTCCTCTTCTTCATGGCGCTCTCCTCCATCGCCGTCTACGGCGTGGCTATCGGCGGCTGGGCCTCCAACTCCAAGTATGCCCTCCTCGGTTCCATCCGCGGCCTGGCCCAGCTTATCTCCTACGAGCTCTCCATGGGGCTCTCCCTCGTGCCGGTGGTGATGCTCGCCCGCTCCTTCCGCCTCACCGACATCGTCAACGCCCAGGCCGGAGGCTGGTTCATCCTCTATCAGCCGGTTGCCTTCGTCATTTTCCTCGTCAGCATCGCCGCCGAGTGCAAGCGGGTCCCCTTCGACATCCCGGAAGCGGAGGGGGAACTGGTGGCCGGCTTCCATACCGAGTATTCGGGGATGCGCTTCGGCCTCTTTTTCGTCGGCGAGTACATCAACATCATCGTGTTGGGGGGGCTGGCGACAACCCTCTTTCTCGGCGGCTGGCACGGCCCCGTTCTCCCCCCCGTCGCCTGGTTTTCCCTGAAAGTACTCGCTTTCGCCTTCTTCTTCATCTGGATGCGCGGTACCCTGCCCCGGCTGAGATACGACCAATTAATGCATTTTGGTTGGAAAGTGTTGACGCCCCTGGCATTGCTCAATATACTTGTTACCGGCTGGTGGCTGATGCTCCGTTGAACCGGTTTACCCATCTTGTGCTGAAGATGTCACCATAAGAAGGAGGGGGCTATGACAGAGATCGCAACGGGCAGCATGAACAGAAAGGGGGACAGTGCTATGCAGAACGTCAATGTGGTCAACAAGAACGGACACACACCTCTGATGGATGCGGCAAAGGAAGGAGACGTGGACGCTGTCAAGGACCTGCTCCACCGCGGGGCCGAGGTGGACGCGAAGAGTTCCAAAGGAAAGACGGCCCTCCACTACGCAGCGGCCAACGGCAAGGTGGAGGTGGTGAACCTCCTCATGGCCAGCGGCGCCGACCTGAACGCCCGTGACCGGGACTGGCATACCCCCCTGATGCTTGCCGCGATTTACGGATGCAACCATACTGTCCAGGCCCTCGTCAACAACGGGGCCGATGTCAACGCCAAGACTCTGGCAGGTACCACCGCCATGACCTATGCCGAAAACAACGATCACCCCCTTGCCCTTGCCCTCTTGAAGAAAGCACAACGGGCGAAAGAAGCAACCGCATAATAGCGCAACATGTTCCGGAAAGGGGCGGGCATCCCGCCCCTTTTTGCGTCAAGCACGGAGCGTCCCCCATGCCTCTCCTCACCGACATCAAAGCTCTCGGCACCGGCTTCTGGACCACCTGGAAGCACATCTTCCGTCGTCCCGTCACGATCCAGTATCCCGAAGAAAAACGGACCCCTTTTCCCCGCTACCGTGCCCGCATCGTGCTGACCCGCGATCCGGACGGGGGGGAGCGCTGCGTCGCCTGCTACCTCTGCTCCGCCGCCTGTCCCGTGGACTGCATCTCCATGCAGGCCGTCGAGGGAGAAAACGGACGCCGCTATGCCGCCTGGTTCCGGATCAATTTTTCCCGCTGCATCTTCTGCGGTCTCTGCGCCGAGGCCTGCCCCACCATGGCGATCCAGATGACACCCGACTACGAGATCTGCACACGGGACATCATGGAGTTGGTCTACGAGAAGGAAGACCTCCTTATCGACAGCTGCGGCAAGGATTCCGCGTATAATTTCTACCGGCATGCCGGTATCGGCGTGGTGAACCCGCGGGGGGGAAATCCCGGCGAGGAGCCAACCGTGGATGTGAAAAGTTTACTGCCGTAAAACTTCCGGCACTCGGCGCTGGGCTCTGGGCATCAGGGTGTCAACCTATTGCCTAGAGCCTAGTACCTAGTCCCCAGGAGCTTCATGGAAGCGACCCTCTTCTACATACTGGCCGCCGTGGCGGTCATCGCCACCCTCTTCGCCATCACGGAGAAGCATGCGGTGCATGCCATCGTCTACCTGGTCACCTCCTTCTTCGCCCTGGCGGTGGTCTTCTACCTGCTGGGCGCGCCGCTGGTGGCGGTGTTCGAGGTGATCATCTACGCCGGCGCCATCATGGTGCTGTTCCTCTTCGTCATCATGATGCTCGACCTGGGGCACCCGGAAAAGGCCGCCCGTCCCGGCATGGGGGACTGGTGGCCGGCGCTCGTCCTGGGAGCGGTCATCGCCGGTGCGGTCGTCGTCCTGGCTGCAAGCCGCCCGGCGGCGATGACGGCGGGCGTTTCCGTCATCGGCGTGCGGGAATTCGGCCGCGCCCTGTTCCAGAAGTACGGCATCGCCGTGGAGATCATCTCCATGCAGCTGCTGTTTGCGCTTGTCGGAGCATTCTACCTGGGGAGGCGGAGACCCTCACCCCCAGCCCCTCTCCCTGAGGGAGAGGGTGGCCGAAGACCGGGTGAGGGGGGTGCTGCACGTGAGGAGGAGACAGTATGATCGTCCCCCTGGTCCACGTGCTCATCCTCGCAGCCGTCCTTTTCGCCCTGGGGCTCGTCTGCGTCCTGGTCTGGCGGTCGAACGTCATCATGCTCCTCATCGGCATCGAGATCATGCTCAACGCCGCCATGCTCGCTTTTGTCGGCGGTGCGGGACACTGGGGAATGGCCGATGGCCAGGTGTTCGCCCTCATGATCATGGCCATGACCTCAGCCGAGGTCTCCCTCGCCCTGGCGCTGGTGGTCTACCTGCACCGGCGGAAGAAGACGGTGAATGTGGATGAGTTCAACGAGATGAAAGGTTGAAAGCAATTTTTACCACAGAGGACACGGAGAAAAGGCATGAGGAAAACCATATTCAAAGACAAGAACCCGTTTTTGTTTTCCTTCATGAACCTCCGTGTCTTCTGTGGTTAATAGCTTTGACATGAAACTCTACCTTGCCCTCATACTTTTGCTGCCGCTTTTGGGTGGCACCATCAATGCCATTGTCGGCCGGAAGCTCCCGCGCCGCCTGACGGAGACCCTTGCCTGCGGGATGGTGTGGGGGGCGTTTGTCTGCGCGCTTCTGGCCTTTGCCGCCTACCGGGGGCCGGAGACGGTGGAGCTTGCCTCCTGGCTGGCGGCTTTCGATTTCCGGGCGCCCATCACCCTCTACCTCGACTCCCTCTCCCTGGTGATGGTGCTGATGATCACCTTCGTCTGCGGCCTGATCCACCTCTACGCCGTCGGCTACATGGCGGATGACCCGTCCTACGCCCGCTTCTTCGCCCTCCTCAACCTGTTCGTCTTTGCCATGCTCGTGCTCGTTCTGGCGGAAAATCTGCCGCTCCTCTACCTGGGGTGGGAGGGGGTCGGCTTCTGCTCCTACGCCCTCATCGGCTTCTGGTACCGGGAGGAGAAGAACGCCACCGCCGGCCGCAAGGCGTTCATCGTGACGCGGATCGGCGACACCGCCTTCGGCATCGCCATCGTCTGGTGCTTCCAGCTCTTCCAGACCGTCTCTATCAGCCAGATCAACCAGATGGGGTTCCTCATGCCGGTCGGGGTCGTCACCGCCCTGGGGCTGCTGTTTCTCGCCGGGGCCATGGGGAAATCGGCCCAGCTTCCCCTCACCGTCTGGCTCCCCGACGCCATGGCCGGCCCGACCCCGGTCTCGGCCCTGATCCACGCCGCCACCATGGTCACCGCCGGGGTCTACCTCCTCGCCCGGATGTTCCCTCTCATCGGCACATCGGCCACGGTCCAGGCGGCCATCGCCCTTACCGGCGGCCTCACCGCCTTCTACGCCGCCACCTGTGCCCTGGCCCAGCGGGACCTGAAACGGGTGCTCGCGTACTCCACCATCAGCCAGATCGGTTACATGGTGCTCGGGGTCGGCTGCGGCGCCATCACCGCCGCCACCTTCCACCTGCTGGTCCATGCATTCTTCAAGGCGCTCCTCTTCCTTGGCGCCGGCTGCGTCATCACCGCCCTCCACCACGAACAGGACATCTTCCGGATGGGGGGGCTGCGAACGACCCTGCCGCGCACCTTCTGGCCGTTCCTGGCCGGTGCTATCTGTCTTGCCGGCATTCCACTCACCGGCGGTTTCTTCAGCAAGGACGCCATCCTCCTGGCGGTGTGGGAGAAAGGGGGTGGCCTCTACGGCGGGCTCTACCTGCTGGGACTCCTCACCGCGCTCCTGACATCCATCTATACCTTCCGGATGGTCTACCTGGTTTTCGGGGGGGAAGGGGCGCATCCCCACACCCTGCCGCGGGTCATGGAGTGGATGCTCGTCCCCCTTGCCCTGCTCGGGCTTTTCGGCGGTATCCTCAACCTGCCGGAGTATCTGGGGAAGGGGTGGCTCGGGGAATTTCTGGCGACGGCCGGGGTGAAGGTTTCCCACGGCGAGGAGCTGGTTCTCCAGGGAATAGCCGCCCTTGTGGCCCTGACTGGTCTCTCCCTTGCCCGGTATCGGTACGGCGGAGCCCGGCGCGCCGAGCGGCTGGTGGAAGCCGAGGCGGAGCCGACCGGCGTGACGGCGTTCCTCCTCAACGGCTGGTATCTGGATAACCTCTACCGCATTCTCTTCATCCGCCCCTACGAGGCGCTCTCCCGCTTCCTCTGGACACGGGTGGACGAAGGGGTCATCGACGATTCCCTCGATCGGCTGGCCGACGGTCTCGGCAGGACCGGCCAGGGGCTCGGCAGCTGGACCAACGGCCGGGTGTCGCTCTACATCACGAGCTTCGCTGCCGGGCTGGCGTTGATCCTGGGGTGGCTGGCGTGGGTGGTGTGGTGATGGCATATCCTATTCTCACAATCCTCGTCTTCCTCCCCTTGGCGGGAGCATTTGCCCTGCTTCCCTTCTGGCGGCGGGACCGGTGGGCGAAGGGGTTCGCACTTTGCTGCGCCTTGGTGGAACTGGCTCTGGCGGGGTGGCTCCTGTTTGCCGCCTCGGGGATGCAGGCGGCGCAGGGAGCGCCGGCGGGGTATTTTCTCTGGGAGGATTACACCTGGATCGGGCGGTTCGGCATCAGCTACACCCTGGGGATGGACGGCATCAGCCTCCTCATGACGGTCCTCACCGCCTTCGTCACGCTGCTCGCCATGCTCGTTTCCTGGCGGGGGATCAGGGAGCGGGTGCCGCTCCACTACCTCATGCTCCTCGTCATGGAGAGCGGCATCGTGGGGGTCTTTCTTGCGCTGGACCTGTTCCTCTTCTACCTCTTCTGGGAGGTGATGCTGATCCCCATGTTCTTCCTCATCGGCATCTGGGGGCACGGCCGGCGCATCTACTCGGCGGTCAAGTTTTTCATCTACACCATGGCCGGTTCGCTCCTCATGCTGCTTGCCATTATCGGCATCTACCTCCTCCATGGTAACCAGGGAGGAAACTACACCTTCGCCCTCCATCAATTGATCGGTACCGGCATCGACCCCGGCATCTCACTCTGGCTTTTTGCCGCCTTCCTCCTCGCCTTCGCCATCAAGGTGCCCGTCTTTCCACTCCACACCTGGCTCCCCGACGCCCATACCGACGCACCCACTGCCGGGAGCGTTATTCTGGCGGGGCTGCTCCTGAAGACCGGCGCCTACGGGCTGATCCGCTTCGGCTACCCCCTCTTCCCCACGGCGGCGAAGGCGGTCACCCCGCTCCTTATCACACTGGCCGTCATCGGCATCGTCTACGGCTCCTGGGTTGCCTACGCCCAGGAGGACATGAAGCGGCTCGTCGCTTACTCCAGCGTCGGCCACATGGGGTTCGTGGCGCTCGGAATCGCCGTCTGGTCCCCCGTGGCGCTCTCCGGTGCCGTCCTCCAGATGGTGAACCACGGCATAACCACCGGCGCCCTATTCGCCCTGGTGGGGATGCTGGACGAACGGACCGATACGCGGGAGATCGCCGCCTACGGCGGGGTGTGGGGGAAGGCCCCCATGCTCGCCTTCTTCTTCCTCCTCTTCTCCATGGCGTCGGCGGGACTGCCGGGGCTCAACAATTTTGTGGGGGAATTCCTCATCCTGGCCGGGGCCTTCCGGGTCACCCCCCTGGCTGTGGTGATCGGCTTCATCGGCATTGTGCTGCCGCTCATCTACACGGTCCGCCTGGTGCAGCAGGTGTTGTTCGTCGAAGAGCGCCGTCCCCTGGCCATTCCCGACCTTACAATTCGGGAAGGGTCGGTCCTGGCGGCACTGGCACTGATAGCCATCTACCTGGGGGTCCACCCCGCGCCGCTCCTCGACCTGCTCAAGGTGCCGGTGGCATTGCTGACGGGGGTAGCTCCATGACCGTCGCTGATCTCTGGACAATTATGCCGCTTCTGCTCATCGCCTGCGGCAGCGTGCTGGTGCTCCTGCTGGGGGCTGTCGTGCCGGGGCGCTACCTGACCGGGGTGGCGGTGGCGACCTGTCTGGGCGCTGCACTCTGGGCACTGCAGGTTCCTGCTGTTGCAGCTCTCCCCCAACTGGGAGTGGCCCTGACGCCGCTCGCCCGTCTCTTCACGGTCGTCTTTGCCTTGGCCGCGTCTGTCACCCTCCTCCTCTCCCACGATTTCAACGAGCGGCGGGGCATCCGGGGGGAGGAGTACCCGGCCACCATCCTCTTCGCGCTGTTCGGCATGTCAGTGCTCGCCGCCGCCAGCACCCTCCTCACCCTCTTCCTCGGCCTGGAGGCGCTTACCTTTGCCTTCTACATCCTGGTCGCCATGGATAAAGGGAGCGACAGGGGGGCCGAGGCGGGGCTCAAGTACCTGCTGCTGGGGGCAATCTCCGCTGCATTCATCGCCTTCGGCATCGCCCTCATCTACGCCGCCACCGGCACGCTGGAAATTGTTCCGGCCATGGCAGGTGCGGCGCGGGGCATTGCCGGCGTCCCCCTGGCCCTTGCAGGGTGGGGGCTCATCCTGGCGGGGGCAGCCTTCAAGATGTCCCTCGTCCCCGCCCACCTCTGGACTCCCGACGTCTACCAGGGGGGACCGCCGCCGGTGGTCGCCTTCCTCTCCACCGGCTCCAAGGGGGCGGCCGTCCTCTTTCTTATCACTTTACTCCGCCCGGCTGGCCTTATCCCGGCCCTCCATGGTCCGCTCTGGTGGCTCGCCCTTTTGTCCATGACGGTGGGGAACCTGGCGGCGCTCCGCCAGCAGAGCATCAAGCGGCTCCTGGCCTATTCCTCCATCGCCCAGATGGGATACGTCACCCTGGCGCTCCTCACCGGCAGCAGGGAGGGGTACGGGGCGGCGGCCTTCTACGTCGTGCTCTACACCGCCATGAACCTGGTCGCCTTCGGCGCCGTCGCCTCCCTGAGCGGCAGGGACGACCTGGAGACCATCGAGGAGTACCGTGGTCTCGGCTATGGGCGGCCGTTCACTGCCGGTGTTCTTGCCCTTGCCCTCTTCGCCCTGGCGGGGATTCCTCCCACTGGCGGGTTCATGGGGAAATTTTTCATCTTCGCCGCCGCCCTCCGGGGGGGTGAACCGCTGCTTGCCGTACTCGGCATCCTCACCGCCGTGGTCTCCGTCTACTTCTACCTGCGGGTGGTGGTCAATCTCTATCTCCATTCCGTCACGGCAGAGATAACCGCCAACCGGCCGACTTCCGTCGAGATCGTCCCCCTTGTCGTTGCATCCCTCGTCATCATGCTGCTTGGTATCTACCCCGGGCCGCTCATGGCGATCATCGAGGCCGCACTTTTTTGATCAATAACCCGTTTCAAATGGAGGGAGGGGGGCTCGGGAGTGAAGGGAAAAGACCGAGCGGCAGCGGACACCCGCCGGACGTATCATAGGTGAAAGTGAGCCAAAAGCAACATCACAGCCAATCAGAAAAGATCCGGTCCAGGTCCGCAGCGGAGGGCTCGACCGAACGGACGAGGCTCCTCCCTCCTTTTCCGTGGAAACATTTCCGCTATCCCAAAAGAAAAGGCGGGGATCGCTCCCCGCCTCGTGATGTTTCTCTTGTTCCTCTATGTTATGGGATAACCACGAACTCCCGCCTCGTTTTGTCCCATGTGTATCCCTTGCCGCTCCAGATCGCCTCGATGGTCTGCCAGTCGAGGCCGAGCCCCTTCATCTCCTCGGTCAGGTAGTAGGCGGGCATGATTTCGTTGTCGTCGATCCGGCCATCGCCGTTGCTGTCTGCCCAGTGCCGACCGTTGACCGTGACCTTGCCGGTGCCGCCAATGTTCTCCGTCCGGGTCGAGTCACCGCTCTGCAGCACCACCTTGCCGGCAAACGATGCCGCCGAGTCGAGGGGGGCATCCCGGGGAATCCGGACCGTGCAGGAGATGGTAGATGTATCGCTGCCGCCGGGGAGAAGCCATTTCACTTCGCCGCCCGACGGTTGCCCCGTCGCCGGCCGGGGAGAGGCGTTCACCAGCTGCCAGCCGGCGGGAAGCTGGACCCTGACGATGATCCCGCCTGTACCCGGATCCCGGTGCATCACCTTGACCTGGACCGGGATGATCTCTCCCGGTGCGCCGAAGGTGGGAAGCCAGCGGACCGCCGACGGCGCCGTTGCAATAGGGCGTGACAAAAGGAGGGTTGCCACCAGGACCGTCACTCCCAGCAGGATGAGCAGCAGCCAGTGGTGTCGGCGGATCGATGGCGGTGGAAGGGGCTCCTCGGCGGGGGGTGGCTCTTCCTCCCGGCGCAGGATCTCGTCGAGGGAAACCTCGAGGGCGGCGGCGAGTTTTTCCGCGTTGTCCCGTTTTATGGTGGGGTAGCGGTTGTTTTCCCATCGTGAAATGGTGTCGGTTGTCACCCCGACAACGTTCGCCACGTAGAGCTGAGTCAATTTTTTCGTCTCCCGGATGTTCCTGACGCTGCTTCCGTCGACGGCAACGGCCTGGAAGACGTTTTTTTCCGGCTTGTCGGTGTTTTCGTCCATGGTCAACATTTTAGCAGAAATCTGGCGGATTCCTTCATTTTTTTCATGTCTGCATGTCCGGCCGGAACCCGACATCGGGTGGCAAATAACCCGATGTCGGTGGCGGGAACGGGAAAAGCATGGTATTTTTTATCCCAACGGATGGCTCATCCAAACATTTTAAACAGGAAAGGAAGCAATCATGAAACGAATCATCGCAGCAGCAGCACTCACCCTGTTCAGTGCCGGCCTGGCCCTCGCCGCCGACACCATCACCCTGCCGGCCAAAAACGGCAACATCACCTTCCCCCACAAGAAACACCAGGAAGTCCTCAAGGACTGCAAGGCCTGTCACGAAAAGGGGCCGGGAAAGATCGAGGGATTCAGCAAGGACACTGCCCACAAGCTTTGCAAGGGTTGTCATGAGACGAAGAAGCAGGGGCCGACGAAGTGCGGGGAATGCCACAAAAAATAATCTGAAACGGCCCTTTTCCCCCCTCTCTGCGTCAATCGGCGCAATTGCTTGTGCGGCGTACTGATGTACGCCTCCGCGCAATCGCTTGATTTCCTTGACAGGACGAAAAATTGCTCGTTTCAGGAAGTGGCTGAATGCTGAGGAAGGGGTGGTCGATGGACCACCCCTTTTCTGTTGCGACGGGGGGGCAAAGATAGTATCTTCATCCCCTCATGAAGCGCTATTTTTCCGATAATGCCATCCTTCAGCTCCGGGAGGCGATTGACGACGCCGGCGGGAACGAGGTCTTCTTCCTCGGCCGGACCGATGAGGCCCGGCAGGTGATCGAGGTGGAACCGCTTGCCCGGGGTAACCGGGATGCCGTGGCCGCCATCATGATCGCCACCTCCTTCGGCGACGTGGTCATCCACAACCATCCCACCGGGCAGCTCACCCCCTCCCAGGCCGATCTGGAGATCGCCTCCATCCTGGGTAACCAGGGGGTCGGGTTCTACATCATCGACAACCGGGCCGAACGCTGCTATCAGGCGGTGGCCCCCTTTGCCCGCAAGGCGGTGGAGCATCTCGCCTTTCCTGAGGTGGAGCGGTTCTATGCCCCTGACGGACCCCTTGCTGCCGGCCTCCCCGGTTACGAATACCGGGAAGAGCAGACCCGGATGGCCTTTGCGGTTGCCGAAGCCTTCAACAGGGAGAAGGTGGCGGTAATCGAGGCGGGGACCGGCACCGGCAAATCCCTCGCCTATCTCCTCCCCGCCGCTCTCTGGGCAACCCGCAACAAGGAGCGGGTGGTCATCTCCACCAATACGATCAACCTTCAGGAACAGCTCACCCGCAAGGACATTCCCTTTCTCCAGAGCCACGGCGGCCTGGAGTTCAAAGCCGTCCTCGTCAAGGGGCGAAGTAACTACCTCTGTCTCCGGAAACTGGCGACGGTCAAGAGCGAGCCGGCCCTCTTCAAGGACGAGGCGGCCGAGGAACTGGATGCTCTCCTGGCCTGGAGCGAGGTGACCCGGGACGGCTGCCGGAGCGACCTTACCTTCATCCCCCGGGATGAGACCTGGGAGGAGCTCTGCTGCGAGGCGGACCAGTGCGGCCGGGTCAAATGCCCCCACTATGCCCGCTGTTTCTTCTATACAGCCCGTCGGGCGGCCTCCAGCGCCGACCTCCTCGTGGTCAACCATTCCCTCCTCATGGCCGACGTGGCGGTGCGCCAGGAGATCGGCTATTCCTCCACGGCCATCCTCCCTCCCTTCGAACGGCTCATCGTCGATGAAGGGCACCACCTGGAGGATGTGGCGACGAGTTATCTCTCGAACCAGGTAACCCGTCATGGGCTCGTGAAGCTGTTCGGCAAGCTTCAGCATCCCCGCAAGCCACAGCGCGGGCTTCTTCCCCAGCTTTCCCTGCAACTCTCCCGGGAAATCCCGGAGGCGCTGGACGACCTCTACATGGAGATCGCCGCCATTCTGGAAAGCCGCCTCATCCCCCGTCGCACCACCCTGGTGGAGCGGGCATCCGGTACCCTGGACGCCATCGGCCTCGCCCTCCTCACGCACCTGAAACGGACCGGCGACAAGGTCGGTGAACAGAAGCTCCGGATCACCCCGTCACTCTACGCCACCCCCTTCTGGCAGGAGACGGAAGACCGGGTCCGGGAACTGGCCCGGGAGTTGGCCGACTACACGGCGGTCCTGCGGGGATTCCTCAAGGCATGCGGGAAGCTCCCGGACAAGGCAGCGGACAAGCTCGCGGGGAGTCTCATCGACCTGAAAGGGGTAACGGGGCGACTGGAAGGGGTGGTGGAGCAGCTCCTTTTTTTCGCGGGGCGGGAGGAGGGGGTCTGCCGCTGGTTCGAGGTGAGCCGTGGGCAGCGGGGGATGATGGTGCGTCTCTGTTCCTCCCCCCTGGAGGTGGCCGAGTCCCTTAAAAAGGTGGTGCTGGACAAATTCCGGACGGTGGTTGTGACCTCCGCCACCCTGGCGGTGGGGGAGAAGTTCGACTACCTGGAGCGACGCACCGGCATCAACCTCCTTCCCCGGGAGCGGGTCACGGAACTGCTCCTGGCCTCTCCCTTCGATTACGGGCGCCAGGCCTTCGTCGGTATCCCCGCCGACCTGCCGGAGCCGACTTCTCCCGCCTTCGAAGCGGCCCTGGGTGAGGTCCTGCTGGAGGCGCTGACCGTATCCCAGGGGCGTGCCTTCGTTCTTTTTACCTCCTACGACCTGCTGAGCCGGGTTCATGGAAGGCTGTTCAAGCCCCTTGCGGCCCGGGGGTTGACACCGCTCCGGCAGGGGGAGCTCAACCGGCATCTTCTCCTCTCCCGCTTCAAAAAGGAGAAGAACGCGGTGCTGTTCGGTACCGATTCATTCTGGGAGGGGGTGGACGTGCAGGGGAGGGCGCTGGAGCTGGTGGTGATCACCCGGCTCCCCTTCCGGGTCCCGACCGAGCCGATCCTGGAGGCGCGTGCCGAACATATCACCCGGACGGGGGGGGACCCGTTCATCGAGTACACGGTCCCCCAGGCGGTTATCAAGTTCAAGCAGGGTTTCGGGCGGCTCATCCGGAGCCGGGACGATCGGGGGGCGGTGCTGATCCTGGACAGCCGGGTGCTCTCCAAGAATTACGGACGCTACTTCCTCCAGGCACTCGCCGGGGTGGAACCGGCCAGGGAGAAACGGGATGAGGTGCTGGCCCGCATGGCGGCGTTTTTCACCCCTTCTCCCGCATCAGGCGCTTAGCGGCGAAGTTGTAGCACTGGAAGTAGGAAAGGATCGTCAGGATGAACGAGAAGTAGATGATGCTCAGGATGAACAGGTCCTGGGGCGCCTTCAATATGAAGGTGATGAAGAAGATGAAGATG
The DNA here is from genome assembly GCF_018476905.1 of Geomobilimonas luticola. Classification (GTDB taxonomy): domain Bacteria; phylum Desulfobacterota; class Desulfuromonadia; order Geobacterales; family Geobacteraceae; genus Geomobilimonas; species Geomobilimonas luticola. Next base: position 206,375 of record NZ_JAHCVK010000001.1, on the reverse strand, counting down.
GCGGTCTTGATGCTGTCGCCGATGATCCGCTTGCTCCGGAGACCCTTCTGCTCCTCCACGGAAAGGCCGATGGCGCAGGAATCCACCTCCCGCTCGGCATCGCGGGCGGCAAGCTTGTTGAGAGGGTAGAACAGGGCAAGCTGGATGATCAGGGTAACGACGACGCTGTGGAGGAAACGCTGGGGACGCCCTTCAGTCTGCAGGCCGGTCTGGAAATTCATCGCCATGTAGACGAGGAGAATCACGAGGAACACCTGCACCACCAGGTAAATGGTGGTCAATCGCCGCAACCGTTTAAAATCAAAGCTTTTTGCCATGGTTTCTCCAGAATTAACAAGATGTTATTTCAACTGTATGCAGGGCATACCATAACAAATCAAATAGCGTTTTACAAGCAAAGAATGCAGCTTCCTCCGCAACGGCTTCAAAGAAAGGTCGAGCTCCCCTGGAACCCTGGAAGCTGCCGTTTCATCTCGTTTTATCAATTTGGTGCACGAAAAAAGGGGCGGTCTTTCGACCACCCCTTCATCGAGATGTGTGACGAAGCCATCATTATTTCTTGTGGCATTCACCGCACTTCACAGGTCCCTGCTTCTTCGCATCATGGCATCCCTTGCAGAGCTTGTGGGCAGCATCCTTGCCGAGGGTCAGCTTGCCGGGAGCCGCTTCACCGTGACACTCTTTGCATGCGATAGTTGCGCTGTGGGCCTTGTGGTTGAACGTGACGTCGCCATTCTTCGCCTTCATGGTCACCGTATCGGCAGCCGCAGCCATCGTTGCAGCAAAAGCGACCATCAGTACACCAGCCAGAATTCTTTTCATACCCTGCCTCCTGAGTCGATTTTTATTAAAGCCCGTGAAGTTTAGATTTGTAACGGCAATTTGTCAAGCCGTTTTCGGATTCCCGACTATTTGCGATGGCAATCCCCGCACTTGGTCGGACCCTGCTTCGTCTCATGGCAACCTTTACAGAGCTTGTGGGCCGTGGCCTTGGTGATGTCGATCCTGCCAGGTTTCCCCCCGCCATGGCAGACCTTGCATTCAAGGCGGGCATTGTGTGCAGCATGGTTGAAGGTGACATTTCCGTTTTTTGCCTGCATGACCACCGTATCGGCAGCCACCGCTGCCGTCGCGACGCATGCAATCATCACTGCACCAGCCAGAATTCTCATCATGGATCCGCCTCCGCACGGGAATTGTTAACGCAGGCTTAATGTATTCTCGTAATGAAAACTTGTCAAGCGTTTACCCTTCGCTCATGCCACGGCCCTGGCCACGGTAACCACCAGTACTTCCCCCGCGCCCGCGCCTTTCAACACCCGGGCACATTCGGCCACCGTACTCCCCGTTGTAAAGACGTCGTCCACCAGGATAATCCGCCTTCCTGCCACCCGGGCCGGAGCTGTGACGGCAAACGCCCCGCGTACATTGGCTGCTCGCTCCGCTGCAGCAAGGTTAACCTGGGGTTCGGTCCAGCGGATGCGGCGCAGGCAGGTGCGGTCGAGGGGCAGGTGCCATTGCCCGGCCACAACCTGTCCGAGCAGGATAGCCTGGTTGAACCCCCGCTGTCGAAGGCGTCGGACATGGAGCGGCACCGGCACCACCAGGTCGGCGGCAGCAGCAGCGGCCCAAGAGGCGAGGGTTTCGGCGGCAAGCAACCCGAGGGGCCGGGCAAGTTGCACCCGCCGGTCATATTTGAAGCGGTGGATCATGTCACGGACAGGGCCGTCAAACAGGGTGGCGGCCCGGGCGGCGTCAAAGCGGGGGGGAGAGAGGGAGCAGGCTCCGCAGCGGTGATCGGAGCCGCCAATGGTTCCGAAAGGGGTTCCGCAGAGGTCGCACAGGGGGGAGGAGATGGGGGATATGGCATCCCGGCAGCCGGAGCAGATGTGAAGCGGGCCGGCTGCCGGGATGAAAGAGCGGCATACGTGGCAGAGGGGTGGGAAGAGGATGTCGAGAAAAGCCCGCAGCATCCCCCGGCTCAGAGGCCCAGGTCTTCGTTTACCACCACTACCCGCACGTCGGTCAGCCGCGGCTTCCGCTCGATGACGGTGGTGACGCGGCAGATCCGGTCCGGTGAGTTGCAGTCGGAGCAGAAACCGGTCTTGGCGCAGGGGGTGTTGTAGTTGAGGCGCTTGGCGTTGGGAGGGGAGGCCCAGTCCTTCACCCGCTTGATGGCTGCGCTGACATCGCCGTCCACCAGCTTGTTCCGGCCAGCCACCACGATCACTTGGCGGGGACCGAAGAACATGGAGCCGACCCGGTTGCCGACACCGTCGATGTTGACGAGGATGCCGGAAAGGGTCACGGCGTTGCTGCCGGTGAGGAAGAGGTCGCAGGTGAGCTGGCGGCGCATGATGGCGAGCCTTTCCTCCAGGGAAAGCCCCGGAACGCCATGGATGAGAAGTTCCTTTTCCTGGCCCCTGAGCTCCTCGATCACCTGCAGGTCCACCACCGACATCGAACCGCCGAAGCCGATGGTGTTGGCTGCAGCCGCTTCCTTCAGGATATACTCCCGCGCCGCCGATGCGGTGGGAGCGTAGACGGCAGCAAAGCCGTTCTTGCCGAGGGATTCAACCGCTTTTTCGCACTTCTGCTGGTGGGTCCATGCCACCAGTTCCCGGGTCTGAGTCATGATTCGCCTCCGTTTGAAATAATTGCCGGCCAGGACGCCGGGTCCTGCCGGTAGTAACGGCCCAGTTCCTCGTAGAGATCCAGATGGTGCTCTTTGAGTCCCCGGGGGTTTTCGAAGAACGCCTCCGTCGCCACGGCAAAGAACTCCGCCGGGCTCTCGGCGCCGTAGGGGTCGAGCACGTGCGTCCTTCCCCTGCCGGCCTCTTCCTTGAACCGCCCGTATGCTGCTTCCAGGGTTCGCAGCCAGTGTTTCTCCGCGGCACGTCGTGGGAAAAATGGTGTCCCGTCGGTTATGCCGTCCTCGGCATCCAGCTGGTGGGCGAACTCGTGGAGCACCACGTTGTAGGCGCCCTCACCGTCCACCCCGGCCATCTGCACGTCTTGCCAGGAGAGTACGAGGGTTCCCTGTTCCCACGACTCGCCGCTGCGCCGGTCGGTCCCCGTTGTCACCACACCCGCCTCGTCCATTTCCTCGAAGGGGGCCAGGTACTCATCCGGATAGACGACGATGGAGGAGAGACCTGGATAGTAATCGGTCTCCCGATGAAGCAGCAGCAGGCAGGCCTGGGCAGCGATGGTCACCCGGATCCTGTCGGTCATGGCGAGTCCCCCTGCGCCTTCGAACTGCTTCTCCGCAAGGAATACCTGGATGTGCCCCTTGAGTTCCTCCCGGTCGGCGGCGGGGAGCAAGTCATAGAGGGGGACCCCATGATCCAGTATCCGTTCCCAGTCGGGGGGGAACGGCTGTCTCCGAAGGCGTTTGCGGCGTGAAGCGGTGATGAGGAGCATGGGTCACGTATCCTGGTCGGCGATGGCAGGGTGCCAGCGGCTGACGAGCCGTGTCAGTTCCCGGCCGTCCTGCTCGTTCACCAGCTGGTGAACGAAACGGGGAGATGTCTCCTCTCCCACCGGGGCGCAACGGGACATGACCCAGTCGCCGTAAAGCGCCTCCGCCCGGAAGGCAATCTCCAGCTCCGCCAGACGGAACCCCCCGTCTGCCACCTGGGGAGGGACGGTCTCCAGCGCCCACTCGGCATAGACCACGTTATTCACGTGGCGGTTCAGGTCGAGGTCGGATCTCCGCACCCGGAACGTCATCTCGCTCACCGTATCCTTCAGCCGGGGGAGCGGCCCGAAATCGTCGTCCATGACCCGCCGTGGCAGGAGGGGATAATCGGGAAGATGGTCGGCGAGACGCACCGGCTTTCGGGTCGCCAGGTCAACCACCGCCCAGGAGCTGGTAGCCAGCGCCAGCGGCGTGCCGTCGGCTCCCATCACTTCGAACTCGCGGCAGGAAAAAAGACCCTCCCTGCTGGAGGGCCAGGTCCGGATACGGACCACTGCTCCGGTCCCCGCATCACCAACCAACCGCAGATGGTAGCGGGAGAGGACCCAGGTAAGGTTGTGGCGCATGAGATCGCCAACCGCGACACCCAACTGGCGGGCATGATCCCCCGCCGCGTCCTGCAGGTAATTGAGAAGCGCCGTCGGGCGGAGCTTTCGCGCCAGGTCGACTTCGTAGGTGCGGACCCGGAACTGTTTCTCGTAGATGAGGTCGGCAGGATCGTTCATCAGAATGCGCCGCTTTTGTGGAGAAGCCGGGTCAGGGCCATGGCCAGCTGCCGGTAGCCGGTGCCATTGGGATGGATAGTGTCTGCCTTGAGGGAACGGGTTCCCAGTATGCGGGGAAGGGATTTGCCGTCGTAGGGGATGCCGAACTCACCGGCAATCTCGCCGTAGTAAGGAGGCGGGTCCATGGAAAGACCGAAGGAGGGTACCCCGACGAGGATCACGGAGACCCCCCGTTCCCGTGCCATCCGGATCATGGCGCGCAGATTGCCGGCCGTCTGCCGGCTGTCCAGGTGGCGGATGATGTCGTTCCCGCCGAGGCAGAGAATCATGAGTGCCGGCCTCTCCCGGTCGAGCACCTCGGGAAGCCTGGCCAGACCCTCGGCGGTAACCTCTCCCGGCACCCCGGCGTTCACTACCCGGAAGCCTATTTCCCGGGCCAGAACCGTCGGATAGCTTTCTTCCGGCGTGGCTCCGGTGCCGTGGGTGATGCTGTCTCCGAAGGCGAGCACCACCCCGCCTGGCGGGATGGGGGGAACCTTGGGGCGGGAAGGGCAGCCGGCCAGGAAGACCAGAACCACAAGGGCGGCAAGAATGCGCATCGTTCCCCCTAACCCCGCACCGTTCCGGCCATGACTCCGGCACCGTTGGGAAGCTCAAGGGGAATACGCCGCACATCCGCGAGGCCAGCGGCGGTCAGCATCGCCTTCAGTTCCCCCTCGGAATAGGACTGCCCATGGGGGGTCCCCACGAGCATGTTGAGGGAGAAAAGGGCGGGGAAGAGCGGAGCGGCACGGGTGTCGTCCAGGATGAATTCCTGTACCAGGAGAAGCCCCCCCGGCTCCAGGGCGGCCACGGCTCTTCCGAGCATTACCGCACATCCCTCAGGACCTTCGCCGTGGAGGATGTGGGAGAGCCAGGCGACGTCGTAGCGCCCTTCGATTTCCCGGGCGATGAAGTCACCGTCGGCAAAGGTTATCCGGTCGGACAGGCCGAAGCGGGCAATGGTTTTTTCCGCGAAGGGGCGGGTGGTGGGGAGGTCGACTACCACTGCCGTGATATCCGGGTTCTGGAGGCAGAAATGGATGGCGTAGGTGCCGGGGCCCCCACCCAGGTCGAGGAGTCGCCGGCGGCCAGTGAGATCGATGCGGGGGACGATGCGGGGGGCCATCTGCATGGCCAGGTTGAACATTCCCATCTCGAAGCTCTCCCGGGCCTCTTCGTCCGCAGCGTGGGAGACCCGCTCCCGTACCGGACCGCCGCTGGCCACTGCCTTGTCAAGGTGGGTCCAGCTTTCCATGAGGTGATGGTGGTGCATGACGATATGGCCCAGGTAGGCGGGGGAGGATTTCGTCAGGTACTCGGCGGTGAAGGGGGTGGCGGCGTAGCTTTCCCCCCGCTTTTCGACGAGCCCCATGGCCGCCAGGGCGTTCAGGAGCATGGCAACCCCCCGGGGGTCGAGCTGCAGGCGGGAGGCCAGCATTGGCGCTGTTGCCTCTCCCTCGGCCAGGGGGGTGAAAATATTCAGCTTCACCCCGGCGTGAAGGGTGCAGATCTCCCAGTACCCCCCCGCGAACTGCAACAGGTCAGGAACGGTCCAGGTCTTGTTTCCCATGGCATTCTCCTTGTGTCGTCTGCTCCAGCGGGGTATTGGAACGCCGCTGTCCGATCAGAACGGATAGCCGAGCCCGACGAAGACCGCCGGCCCGTCATTGCCCCATCCCACATCGACCCGGCCGATGAGGTTGGGGCGGACAACCGCCCGGACACCGAGGCCGGGATTGAATTCGAAACTGCCGGATTTGAATTCGGCGAGTGACTTCATGACCGACCCAAGGTCGACGAACGGGGCCATTTCCCAGTCGGCGGTGACGCCGAAGACCTCCCAGCGGAACAGGCGAATTCTTTCCTCCAGGTTGAGGAGAAAGTAGCTGTTGTCGATGAAGCGGTTGCGGCCGTACCCCCGCAGGGTGGTCTCCCCTCCCAGGATACTCCGCTCCAGGAAGGGGACGCTGGAACCGAGGGTCTGGTTGTAGGCGAGGCGGAAGGCGGTGACGTAGCGGGCGTCATCGAGGGGGACAAACCCCTTGGTCTCCACCTCGTAGTGGCGATAGTCGGCAGTGCTGCCGAGGACTTTCAGGCTGTTTTCTACCGAAACTTTTGCGTAGCCGCCGAAGGTCGGCATGTGGGGGGAGTTGAGGGTGCTGTAGACAAAAGCGAGCCTCTGGGCATGGGCGGTAAAGCCGTCGATGCCGGGTACATCGTTGGGGGTGTAACGGTCGCGGATGAAGGGGAGGGAAGGGATTGCCCCCCGCATGACATTGACCCCCTTGAGGCGCTCACCGAAAACCAGCTGGTAGAATTTGCCGATTTTGTATCCGGCGCTCACGTTGAACCCGAACTCCTGGTCGGCGTAATTGGTTTCCCCCTCTTTGGGGCTGCTGGACTGGAAGCCGAAGAAACGGGCGGAACCGTCGGTTGAGTAGAAGGCGAAGCCGTTCAGTTCCAGTTTGTTGTTGAAAAAGGTGGTGTCGCGGAACCGTACCTCCACGTCGTCGTTGACCTTGGTCGATTTGGAGAGGTTGAATTCCCAGAACAGTTCCGGGGTCGGATAGAACGCTCCGTAGAGGGTGGCGGTGGTGCCGAAGTTGGGGTTGTAGTTTACCTGGGGGGCCAGGAGGGTATTTATTTCGTCCTGCTTGTCGTGAATGAGAAATGCGGTCAGGGCGCCGGAGGTGACCCCCTCGTTGGGACTCGAAGCGATAATCGGCAGGGGAATGCTGACGACCTTAACCGGGTCGCCGGATTCCCGGTTGCTCAGAGGGTAGGGGATATCCTTGCGGGGAACCATGCTGGTGCAGGCCGAGAGGCCCGCGAGCAGCACGCACAGGGTTATACGCATCGCGAAGTTACAGCACATTCAGCCATCTCTCGAATATCACGGGGTAAAAAGCGAAGGAAGGATACCCCTTTTCCCCTTTCAGTTCAACCAAAACCTGACGGTGCCTATCCCCAGACCAGGAGCCCCGGTTCGTAGACAGATCCGAATGTGGGGTGTTTCGGCATGACCCGGACCAGGAACCCGTGGCGACCGCAAAACCGGCACTCCATCTCGCCGCTTAACCGGTAATTGCCGTGCCCGAGGGGGGTAACCGTTTCCAGGGGGATGAGTTCGCCGCCGACGATGGCGCCGCGGGAATCGAGGACGCCGAAGTAGGCATCAACGGACATCTCTTCGATGGGAATTTCGCCGCAGCTGATGGTGGTGCTGACCGGAATGCGGTCGCCGACGCTCACCTCCTGTGTCCCGTCCGCTTCGACTTCGTTGATCTTTACCTGGTGCCAGTGCCGGTGCACTTTCTCCTTCCAGGCCGCCAGGTCGATGGAGAGGGCAAATTCGCCGTTTTCAAGAAGCTGGGACTGCCTTCTGGCGGGCAGATAGAAACGCTCGGTGTACTCGCATACCATGCGGTCGGTGGAGAATATCGGACAGAGGGTTTGCAGGGATGCCTTCATGCAGGCGGTCCAGCCCCGAGGGATGCCATCCACCCCCCGATCGTAAAAGAGGGGCACGATCTCCTTTTCCAGGAGGTCATACATGGCCCTGCTTTCCACTTCGTTCTGGTACTCGATGTCGTCGTAGACCTCGCCACTGCCGATGGCCCAGCCGTTGTTCCCCTTGTATCCTTCGCACCACCAGCCGTCGAGGATGCTCATGTTGAGTCCGCCGTTGAAGGCAACCTTCATGCCGCTCGTGCCACTTGCTTCCATGGGACGGCGGGGAGTATTGAGCCACACGTCGACCCCTTGCACCAGATGGCGTGCCACCGCCATGTCGTAGTCCTCGATGAAGACGATGCGGTGCCGGAACCTTTCCTGGTGGGAAAGCTGGATAATTTCGCGGATGAGTTCCTTCCCCTGGTGGTCAGCCGGGTGGGCCTTGCCGGCGAAGATGATCTGTACCGGACGGGTCGGATCGTTGAGTAGCCGCTCCAGCCGGTCCAGGTCCCGCAGCAGCAGGGTGCCGCGCTTGTAGGTGGCAAAGCGGCGCGCAAAGCCGATGGTGAGGATGTCCGGGTCGAACACCTCGTCCGCCACGACAATCTCCTTGGCCGTAGCCCCCACCTTGGTGAGTTGCTCCTTGAGCCGCCGACGGGAGAAATCCACCAGCTTTTCGCGGCAGCGATTGTGGGTCCGCCACAGCTCGGCATCGGGGATGCGGTTCACCTTGCGCCACAGGTTGTGGTCGGTGGAGTCTTCGAGCCAGCGGGTCCCCAGATAACGGATGAGAAGCCCGGCCTTTTCCGTTGCCAGCCAGGTTTTCATGTGGACGCCGTTGGTAACGGAGGTGAGGGGGAGCTGCTCCTCGGGGAGTTCGGGCCAGATGTTTTTCCACATCTTGCGTGAAACGTCGCCATGGAGTTCGCTCACCCCGTTGCTGAAGTCGGCCAGCTTGAGGGCCAGTACCGCCATGCAGAAGTTTTCATAGGGATTCTTGGGGTTCTGCCGGCCCAGGCCGAGAAATTCGTCGCGGGAAAGTCCCATGCTCCGGTAATAGCGACCCAGGTACTTTTCCAGCAGGTCGGCCGGGAAGTGGTCGATTCCCGCTTCTACCGGCGTATGGGTGGTAAATACGTTGCCCGCCTTGACCGCTTCCCGCGCTTCGCTGAATTTGAGCTTCAGTCCTTCCATGATGAGCCGGATCCGCTCCAGGGCGAGGAACGCGGCGTGTCCTTCGTTCATGTGGCAGACCTGGGGGTCGATGCCGAGGGCGCGCAATGCCCGTACCCCGCCGATGCCAAGGAGTATTTCCTGGCGGATGCGCATGTCCTGGTCGCCGCCGTAGAGGCGGGTGGTGATTTCCCGGTCTTCCGGCGCGTTTTCGTCCAGATTGGTATCGAGAAGGTAGAGGGGGACCCGGCCGACCTGGACTCGCCAGATGTGAACCCGGACCCGCCGTCCCGCCAGATCCAGGTCGAAGCTGACGGGATTCCCCTCTTTGTCCCTTTCCTGGTGGAGGGGGAGGTTGTAGAAGTCGTTCTCCGGATAATATTCCTGCTGCCACCCCTCGATGTTCAGGTATTGACGGAAATACCCCTGCCGGTAGAGAAGCCCGACGCCGCAGAGGGGAATCCCCAGGTCGCTGGCCGATTTCAGATGGTCGCCTGCCAGGATGCCGAGACCGCCGGAGTAAATGGGGAGAGATTCGTGGATACCGAATTCCATGGAAAAATAGGCGAACTGTATCCCCTTGTTCCCCTTGTTCAGCCTCTCGTACCATGTTCTGGCGGAGAGATAGTCGTTGATTTTCTCTTCAACCCTTGCCAGGTGGGACATGAATCCGTCGTCGTGCTTGAGGTTTTCCAGGGTGGCCTGCTGGAGGATGCCGAGCATTTCCACCGGGTTGTGGCGGGTCTCTTTCCAGAGTTCCTGGTCGAGGCGCTTGAAGAGCTCGATCGCCTCGGGCTCCCAGGTCCAGCAGAGGTTGTAGGCGATACGGTGGAGTGCCGCCAGTTCATCCGGCAGGGAGGGGACCACCGTGAAACGGTGGAGCATTTTGGTGAAATCCATGGAACAACTCCTTCATTATGCGAAAGTCGAAACGGGATTTGTACGGGGCCTGCAAGGACGCAGCATGCCCTGTCTCTGCACATTGCCGGGGTAACGGTGCCATGGGTTACCGCTCTTCCATGATACCAGATGGGGCACCGTTCACAAGAATCGGAAGGCTACGGTTTTTCGATGCCGAACTTCTCCAGGCGGTACTGGAGCGTCTTGTAGCTCATGCCGAGGAGGGGTGCCGCCTTGCTGATGACCCATCCGGCGCGGTCCATCGCCTTGACGATGAGATCCCTTTCCAGGTTCTCGATGGATATCCCTTCGGCGGGGAATTCGAAGGGGAGCCGGGCTCCCGGCGTGCCATCCTCGCGGATTTCGGCCGGCAGGTCTTCCAATTCGATGTAATCGCTCTCCGCCATCAGCACCCCGCGCTCGATGACCGATTCAAGCTGGCGGACGTTGCCGGGCCAGCCATAGTTGAGGAGGAGTTTCAGGGCCGGTTTGGCAATTCCCTTCAGGGGGATACCCGCGACGGAACTGTACTTCCGGACGAAAAATTCGGCCAGGGCGGCAATATCGCTCCCCCGCTCCCGCAGGGGAGGAAGGCTGATGCGGATGACGTTGAGACGGTAGAAGAGGTCTTCCCGGAACTGTCCCCGCTTGATTTCCACTTCAAGGTCCTTGTTGGTGGCGGAAATGATCCGCACATCCACCGGGACGTTGGCTTTTCCCCCCACCCGGCGGATTTCCTTCTCCTGGATGGCGCGGAGCAGCTTTGCCTGCATGCCCGTGCCCATCTCGCCAATTTCGTCAAGAAAGACGGTCCCGCCGTCGGCCGCTTCGAAGATGCCGATTTCCCGGCTGCCCGCGCCGGTAAAGGAGCCTTTTTCATGGCCGAACAGCTCCGATTCGATGAGGGTGTCGGGAATGGCGGCGCAGTTGATGGCGAAGAATGGTTTTCCCTTGCGGGGGCTGCCGTCGTGGATGGCGCGGGCGACCAGTTCCTTGCCGGTTCCCGATTCGCCGTAGACGAGAACGGTGGATGCAGTGGGAGCGATCTTGTTGATGATACGGAAAACCTCCCTGATCTTCGGGTGCTCGCCGATCATGTTCGGGACCGTCATGGTTTCGGCCAGTTTCCGGTGGAGCACCTGGTTTTCCCGGAGGAGTCCGATGTGCTCGAAGGCCCGCTGCAGGGTGAGGAGGAGATCTTCCCGCTCGATCGGCTTCTCCAGGTAGTCGAAGGCCCCCTTCTTCATCGCCTCTACGGCGGAGTCGATCGTGCCATGGGCGGTCATGATAACCACGCACTGCCGCTGGTTGGCGGCCAGAGCCTGTTCCATGAGCTCCATGCCAGACATCCCCTGCATCTTCAGGTCGGTCAGCAGGAGGTCGAATTCTGCTTCGCCCAGCCTGGCCATGGCCTCTTTTCCCCCGGATACGGCCGTAACCCGGTATCCTTCCCGGGAAAGGATCATCTGGAGGATCTCCCGCTGCCCCTTTTCGTCGTCCACCACCAGAATGCTGCCCGACATAGTGTCTCCTTGGGAGACAGGTAAAGGTAGAGGTAAAGGTAAAGAAAAAACGGAAGATTCATGTTTTTTCCTGCCTGTACCCGCTACCGTGCCTGTTTTCTGTTGAATTTCGAGGAGCAAATGATAGTTTTTTCTCTACCCCTACCTCTACCTAGACTTTCTGCGGCAGGACCATGGTGAAGGTGGTCCCCTCCCCCAAGCTGCTTGCGACGGTGATCTCCCCGCCATGTTCCTTGACAATCCGCTCGGTAATGGCAAGTCCGAGGCCGATTCCGGCTTCTTTCGTGGTAAAGTAGGGCTGGAATATCTTGTCCAGTTCCTCCGGCGCGATCCCTTTTCCCTGATCGGTGCAGGTGAGGAGGAAAACGTTTCGCTCTCCGTCGTAACGTGCGCCCAGGGTGATCCGGCCGCCATCGTGCATGGCCTGGCCTGCGTTGGTGACGAAATTGAACAGGCAGTTGCGCAGCAATTCCTGATCCGCCTGCATGGGGGGGAGATCGTCGGGCATGTCCGTGACGATTGCTATTTTCTGCTCATCGAGCTTTTCCCTCAGGAGCGGCACCACCTTTTCTACCAGGTGCGGGTAGGCGAAGGTGGTGATGCGGAGCTTGAGGGGGCGGCCGTAGTTCATGAAGTTGAGCACCATATAGTTGGCCCGACGGACTTCTTCCTTGATCTTGTCGGTAAGGGTTTCCGCCTCCTTGCGGCGCTGTTCCGAGCAGTCGGACAGAATGTCGCTTTTCAGGTGGTCAATGGCCAGGCTGATGTAGTTGAGGGGGTTGCGTATCTCGTGGGCTATGCCCGATGCCAGCTGTCCAACCTTGGAAAGGTGTTCCGCCTCGTAGAGCCGCTTTTCAAGGGCTTCCCTTTCACGGAGTTTTCCCACCATTTCGTTAAAGCTCTCCGCCAGGTCGCCGATTTCATCGCGGGTCTCCACCGGAAAGGTGACCGACAGGTCGCCGGCGGAAACCCGTTTGACGTTCTCCGCCAGCCGGTGGATCGGCCGTGTATAGCGGCGGGCCAGGTAAAAGGTGAGGAAGATGCCGAGCATGAAGACCAGAGAGGTGGCGACCAGTCGGCGGAGGAAGTTTGCGTGCTGGATGGTGCTGATGTTGTCGAGGAGGAGGTTGATCTGGACGTAGCCGAGCTGTTCGTCACCAACAATGACCGGGACCACCAGGTCGTAGGGGCGCATGGAGGAGGAGCCGGCAACGCCCCGAAGGGAGGAGGCCCGGAGCCCCTTTTCCAGCTTTCGAATTTCCCGTTTTTTCCCGACCTTTGCCGGGTCGGAAGAGTTGATGATCTCCCCTTCGTTGTCGATGATGTTGATCTCGTGGATGCCCTTGTCCCGTGCCCCCTTCAGGTATTCCGTCAACCGCGACGACTGGTCGTCCGCCTCGGAGGTCAGGTCTTCCACGGAGAGCTGGATCGCCTTGGAGACTTCGGTGGAACTTTCCTGGATCTCGTGGACCAGGTCGTTCTGGCTGTACTGGTTCATCGCGAACAGGGTCAGAATGGCGATGACCAGGAGCGACATCATGATGATCACCAGTTTGGTGTTGAGTTTCATTCAACGTCCTTTTTTCGCACCGGCATGAAGGGTGGCGATAATTCGCGAAATTATACACCAGCGATACGGGCGAAAACAAGGAGTTCCTCCCTCCATGATTTTAACGGCCGCCACGCGTATACAACTTGCTCTTGTCCGGAGGGATTTGCTACTATGGACTTTCTAAAGCGGTTTGACCATTTTACCTTTCGGTGGAGTATCCGTTGCACGAACTTTCCCTGACCCAGAGCATCGTCGATATCTGTCTTCAGCACGGGGAGGGGAAACGGGTCACCGTCGTGGTGCTGGAGATCGGCGGCCTTTCCGGCGTGGTGCCCGATGCCGTCGAGTTCTGCTTCGACGCCTGCAGCCGGGGGACCCTGCTTGAAGGGGCGCGCCTCGTCATCGAACGGATCCCGGCCCGTGGAGTGTGTCACGACTGCGGGGCTGAATTTCCCCTCGGCACTTATTTCGACCCCTGCCCGTCCTGCGGTGGCTTCAGCCATGCCGTCATTTCCGGCGAGGAACTGCGGGTCAAGGAACTGGAGGTAGAGTAGCTTATGTGTACCACGTGCGGCTGCGGCCCCGACGAACATCATGACCACGACCACGGGGAGGGGCATCACCATCATCACCACGAAGGGGACCCCCGACCCCATGTCGGCACGAAGATCGCGGTTGAGACCGACCTGCTGGCGAAGAACCGCCGCTTCGCCGAGGGGAACCGGCAACTCTTTGCGGACCAGGGAGTGTTCGTCCTGAACCTGGTCAGCTCCCCTGGTTCCGGCAAGACCACCATCCTGGAGCGGACCCTGCGGGACCTGGCGGGAGAAATCCGGAGCGCTGTCATCGAGGGTGACCAGCAGACCGACAACGATGCCCGGAGGATCGCGGCAGCCGGGGTTCCGGTGCGGCAGATCAACACCGGTGCCGGCTGCCATCTGGATGCCCACATGGTCGGCCATGCCGCCGATCATTTCGACCTGGACAGCCTGGACCTCCTCTTTATCGAGAATGTGGGGAACCTGGTCTGTCCCGCCTCCTTCGACCTGGGTGAGCACCACAAGGTGGTGGTCCTCTCCGTCACCGAGGGGGAGGACAAGCCCCTCAAGTACCCCCAGATGTTCCATGCGGCCGATGTCATGCTTCTCAACAAGGTGGACCTCCTTCCCCACGTGGATTTCGACGTGGCAAAGTGCCGGGAAATGGCCCGCCGGGTCAACCCGGCCATCACTATCTTCGAGGTTTCCAGCCGGAGCGGTGAGGGGATGGAGGCGTGGTACGGCTGGCTGCGGGAGCGTGCGGGGAAGTCGAGGTAAGTCATGAGGAGAGAGCGCCCCGTTCCGCTCAGCGTCTCCTCATGCCGCCGCTGTATGGCTCATCTCGCGCCGGCCGATTGGCCGGCTTCGCTCAATTTCGCCTACAGCGGCTGACACTCGGACACATTCGCTTCACGGGACGCGCTCTCCTCACAGATAAGGCATACACCATCAAACGGATACGGTTGGAAATAGAAGGGATCGTGCAAGGGGTGGGGTTTCGCCCCTTCATCTACCGGCTTGCCGCCCGGCATCGCCTGCGAGGATGGGTGCGCAACACCGGTCGCGGCGTTCTGGTCGAGTCGGAAGGAGAACCGGCTGACCTGGAGCGGTTTCTGGCGGAGATCACCCCGGAAGCGCCGCCACTGGCAGTAATATCCGCGCTCAGTTGCACGGAACTGGCTCCGATGGGGGGGGCGGGGTTTGCCATCCTCGCCAGTGACGGCGGCGAGAGCCGGGCCATGATCTCCCCCGACTGCGACGTCTGCCCCGATTGCCTGGCAGAACTGTTCGATCCCGCCGACCGGCGCTACCGCTATCCCTTCATCACCTGTACCAACTGCGGTCCCCGCTACTCCATCATCACCGGCACCCCCTACGACCGCCCCTTTACCACCATGGCCCCCTTTGCCATGTGTCCCGCCTGCCGGGCCGAATACGACGATCCCGCCAGTCGTCGGTTCCATGCCCAGCCCAACGCCTGTCCGGTCTGCGGCCCCCGCCTCCGCCTCACCGGGGCAGCGGAAGGGGAGATCGCAGGCGATCCGCTCGACGAAGCGGTCCGTTTGCTTCGGGAAGGGGGCATCCTGGCGGTCAAGGGGGTCGGTGGCTACCACCTGGCGGTGGACGCCGGCAACGAGGAGGGGGTGCGGGAGCTGCGCCGGCGCAAGCAGCGGGACGAGAAACCGTTCGCCCTCATGGCCTCCAACCTGGCGGCCATTGCCGGCTTTGCCCAGGTCGACGATACCGAGGCCCGCCTGTTGAGCGGCACCGAGCGTCCCATCGTGCTCCTCAGGAAGAGGGAAGGACATGCAATCGCTCCGTCGGTTGCACCCGCCAACGGCTATTTCGGGGTGATGCTCCCCGCCACTCCCCTCCACCATCTCCTCCTGCGGGACACCTTCGATGCCCTGGTCATGACGAGCGGCAACGTGACCGACGAGCCGATCGCCTTCCGGGACGAGGAGGCGCGGAACCGGCTTGCCGGCATCGCCGATGCCTTCCTGTGCCACGACCGGGAGATCCACACCCGGGTGGATGATTCGGTGCTGCGGCTTTTCCGGGGGAACCCCCTCTTTCTGCGCCGCTCCCGGGGGTACGTTCCCCGCGGGATACTTCTCCCCGTCGCGCAAAAGAACGTTCTGGCGGTGGGTGCCGAACTGAAGGCCGCCGTCTGCCTCACCAGGGGGGACCAGGCATTCCTCAGCCAGCATATCGGCGACCTGCAGAACGCTGCTACCCTCGCATCACTGGATGAGTCTGTCGCCCACCTGCAACGGCTCCTGGACGTGCAGCCGGAGATGGTGGCCCACGATCTCCACCCCGACTATATGTCTACGGCCTACGCAGGGAGCATTACCGGTCTTCCCGTCCTGGCGGTGCAGCATCACCATGCCCATCTCGCCGCCTGCATGGCGGAAAACGGCCTGGAGGGGGAAACCATCGGCGTGATCTTCGATGGCACCGGCTACGGCACGGACGGCGCCATCTGGGGAGGGGAGTTCCTGCTCGGTGACTATCGGGAATTCAAGAGGGCCGGGCATTTCCGGTATGTCCCCCTTCCGGGGGGCGATACGGCGGTACGGGAGCCGTTCCGGATGGCCGCCGCCTGGCTGCACCGGACATACGGCGCGAAGCTCTTTTCCCTCCCCCTTCCCTGCCTGGCGGAAGTGGGGGAAACGGAACGGGGCATCCTCCTCCGGATGCTGGAGCGGGGGATCAATTCGCCACCAACCTCAAGCTGCGGCCGTCTTTTCGATGCCGCCGCCGCCATCCTCGGGGTCCGCTCCCGGATCAGCTACGAGGGGCAGGCGGCCATTGAGTTGGAAGCTCTGGCCGAAGAGGGTGCGCCGGGTGCGCCGTTCCCCTTTGCCATCACGACGGAGGATGGTCGGCTGGTGCTGGATTTTGCCCCCCTGTTTGCGGCAATGACCGAGGAACTCCTGGCCGGCGTGCCGGTGGCCGACCTGGCGCGGCGGTTCCATGCCACCATTGCCCTGGCGGCAGTAGAAGTGTGTGAACGGGTAAGGGATGCATCGGGAGTCAGTCGTGTCGCCCTTTCCGGCGGTGTGTTCCAGAACAAGCTCCTGAGCGAGGAGATGGTGGAGCTGCTGGCTGCGCGGGGATTCGACGTCTGCACCCACCGCCTCGTCCCCCCCAATGACGGGGGGCTGGCTCTCGGGCAGGCGGTCATAGCTGGATGGAGTGACGTGTAACATCTTGGGACGCGGATAACGGCGAAAAAGGCGGATTAAACAGCAATAAACGTTTGTTTTGAGTGATCTGCTTTTATCGGTATTTTTCGCTTCTTCCGCGTACCATTCATTTTAAAGGGAGATTTTGTATGTGTGTAGGGGTTCCGATGCGTATCATCAGCATTGACGGCACCGATGCGGTGGCCGAGATCGACGGGGTGAAGCGGGAGGCGAGCCTCATGCTCATGGCGGATGAGCTGCGGGTGGGGGATTATGTCATCGTCCATGCCGGCTTTGCTATCTCGAAACTGGATGAGGACGAGGCCCGAGAGACGCTGGAGATGATGCGGGAAGTGTTCAAGCCCGAGGATATGCGATGAATTATCTGGACGAATTCCGCGACCGCCAGGTGGTCCTCGGCTTTGCGGAGCGGATCAGGGGGCTGGTTGAGGGACGGACCACCCCCATGACCTTCATGGAGATTTGCGGCACCCACACCATGGCCATCTACCAGTACGGCATCCGCTCACTTCTGCCGGCGGAGGTGCGGCTCATCTCCGGCCCCGGCTGCCCGGTCTGCGTCACCCCCAACGGCTACGTCGACCGTGCCATCGCCCTGGCCCGCCTCCCCGGCACGATCATCGCCACCTTCGGCGACATGGTCCGGGTCCCCGGCTCCAGTACCTCCCTCATGGAGGAGCGGGCCCGGGGAGCGGATATCCGCATTGTCTATTCCCCCCTGGACGCCGTCGCCCTGGCGGCCAGAAACCCCCAACTGCGGGTTATCTTCCTCGGGGTCGGCTTTGAAACCACCGCCCCGACCATAGCGGGGAGCATCCTGGCGGCGGAACAGCAGGGGCTCGCCAACTATTTCGTCCTGACCGCCCACAAGACCATCCCGGTACCGATGCAGATCCTGGCCGACGATCCGGAACTCCGGATCGATGGCTACCTCTGCCCGGCCCACGTGAGCGCCATCATCGGCGCCAATGCCTACCGTCCCCTGGCCGAAAAACAGGGGATTCCCTGCGTGGTGACCGGCTTCGAGTCGACCGACGTGATGCAGGGAGTGGAGATGCTGGTCCGGCAGGTGCTGGCAGGAGAAAGCCGGGTGGAAAACCAGTACCGGCGGGTGGTGACTGCGGAAGGAAATGTGCGGGCCCAGGCGGTGCTGACCCGGGTATTCACTCCCTGCGACGTTGCCTGGCGCGGCATCGGGGTGATCCCCGGCAGCGGCCTCAGGATTGCCGAGCCCTACGCCCGCTACGACGCGGAACGGGCCATCCCCGTGGCGGTAGAAGCGCTGCGGGAACACCGGGGCTGCCTCTGCGGGGAGATTCTCAAGGGGAAGGTGAGCCCCTTCGACTGCCCGCTCTTCGCCACAACCTGCACCCCCGAGGCGCCGGTGGGGGCGTGTATGGTGTCGTCAGAAGGGACATGCGCGGCGGCATACAAATATGGAAGATAGATAAATCTGCCGCAGAGGCACAGAGGCACGGAGTAAAACCTGAAAATCTATTTAACAGGGATGTTCAGGATAAACAGGATAAAACCGAAACCTATTTTTTTGTTTTTGAATCTGAACGCCTTTAATCCTGAATATCCTGATTATCCCTGTTAAAAATGCCCTTGCTTGGTTCAAGCAATTCCTTCTGGAGAGTTAATGATGGATAAGGACCTCATTTTATTGGGCCACGGCAGTGGCGGGAAGCTCTCCCATCAGCTGCTGGACGAGCTGATCATCCCGACCCTGTCGGGAGTTTCGGTGGCGGGACAGAACGATGCGGCGGTGGTGGAGCACAACGGCCAACGGCTTGCCTTTACCACCGATTCCTACGTGGTGGACCCGATCTTCTTCCCGGGGGGCAACATCGGCACCCTGGCGGTGAACGGGACGGTGAACGACCTGGCCATGATGGGGGCACGCCCCCTCTTCATGAGCGTCGGCCTGATCCTGGAGGAGGGGATGAGCCGCCGGGAACTTGCCGCGATTCTTGCGTCCATGCGGGAGGCTGCCGACGGTGCGGGGATCGCCATCGTCACCGGCGACACCAAGGTGGTCCCCCGGGGGAAGGCGGACCGGCTCTTCATCAATACCTCGGGGGTCGGGGTGGTGGAAAACGGGGTGGAGATCAACGGCTGCAAGGCCCGGGTCGGGGACCGGGTGATCATCAACGGCACCATCGGCGACCACGGCATCGCGGTGCTGGCGGCCCGGGAGGGACTGGAGCTGTCCACTGACATCGAGAGCGACTGCGCTGCCCTCAATGGCCTGGTGGCGGAGCTGCTGAAGGAGGGGGATGCCCTCCGTGTGCTGCGGGATCCGACCCGCGGCGGGGTGGCGACCACCCTCAAGGAGATCGCCATCCAGTCCGGCGTGACCGTTACCCTGCGGGAGGAATCCCTGCCGCTGAAGAACGGCGTCAAGGGGGTCTGCTCCATCCTCGGCCTCGATCCGCTCTACGTGGCCAACGAAGGGAAGCTCCTGGCCATCGTCGCGCCAGAGAGGGCCGATGCCGCCCTTGACCGGATGTGCCAGCACCCCCTCGGCCGGGATGCGGCCATCATCGGCGAGGTGACTGGGGCTTCCGACGGCCGGGTGCAGCTGGAGACTGCCGTGGGGGGAATGCGAGGGGTGGAGATGCTGGCGGGGGAGCAACTGCCCCGGATCTGCTGAAGTCCAAACAACAACAAAGCCCTGACCACAGAGGACACAGAGAAATCATTGAGGAAATAGGCTTATTGATTATAAGAGACCCGTGGAGAGAGGTTGTAGTTTTCCTCCGTGACCTCTGTGGTAAAATGTTTTTTCAGGTTTATCGCTATTTGTGCCCTGACGAGGTTCTGCATGGGACTCAACATTCTGATGGCCGCCTCCGAGGCGGTGCCGTTTGCCAAGGAAGGGGGGCTGGCAGATGTGGTCGGTGCGCTTCCCCGGGCACTGGCCGCCCGCGGCCATGACGTGCGGGTGGTGATGCCCCGCTACTACAAGGTTGACCGGGAACGGTACGGACTGAAGCTCCTTCCCGGCGTGCTCGTGGTCCCCATGGGGATCATCGGCGATATGTACTGCGGCGTCTACGAGGGGCGCCTTCCGGACAGCGACGTGCCGGTCTATTTCCTGGAGCATGAACAGCTTTATGGTCGTGGTGGCGGACTGTACGAGGTTGACAACGAGGGGTACCTGGACAACGACAACCGCTTCATCTTTCTCTCCAAGGCTGCCCTGGAACTCTGCAAGATGCTCGACTTCCGACCCGACGTGGTCCACGCCCACGACTGGCATACGGCGGCGATTCCGGTCCTCCTCAACACCCTCTACCGCACCGATCCGTATGTGGGAGCGGCCGCATCGCTCCTTACCATCCACAACATGCAGCACCAGGGAACGTTTTACGAGGGGGCGATGGAGGTGCTCGGTGTCGGCTGGGAGCACTTCACCTTCCTCGGGCTGGAAAAGGACAACCAGGTCAACCTGCTCAAGGGGGGACTCTACCACGCCACCCTCATCAATACCGTGAGCGAGGGGTACGCCCGGGAGATCCAGACGCCGGAGTACGGGTGGGGGCTGGAGGGGGTGGTGCGGGAACGGGCTGCGGATCTTTCCGGTATCCTCAACGGGGTGGATTACGGCGAATGGAGCCCGGAGAGCGACCCCCTCATCCCGGTACCCTATTCTGCGGATGACCTGTCAGGCAAGGCCGTCTGCAAGCGGGAGCTGCAACGGGCTGTGGGGCTTCCGGTGCGGGATGACGTCCCCCTCATCGGCATGGTGTCACGGCTCGTCAAACAGAAGGGGATCGATGTCCTGGCTGAAGCGATCCCCCGCATCCTGGGACTCGATCTTCAGTTCGTCATGCTCGGTGCCGGCGAGCCGTGGGCCCATTTCTACTTCGGCGACATCCAGGCCGCGTACCCCGACACATTCCGCTGCATCATCGGCTACGACAACCCCCTTGCCCACCGGATCGAGGCGGGGGCCGATTTTTTCCTCATGCCCTCCGCCTTCGAGCCGTGCGGCCTGAACCAGATGTACAGCCTCCGCTATGGCACTCTCCCCATCGTTCGGGCCACCGGCGGTCTCGACGACAGCGTGGAGAACTTCGACGAACGCTCTCTCGCCGGAACCGGCTTCAAGTTTTGGGACCTCAATGCCGGTGCGCTGTTCGACACCCTCGGCTGGGCCGTTCACACCTGGTACCATCGCAAGGATGCCATGGAGGCGCTCGTGAGGAATGCCATGGCATGCCGCTTCACCTGGGATGAAGCGGCACGCGGCTATGAAGAACTCTACGTAAAAGCGATGGCCAGGCGGGGGAGAACAGCAGGTATATAAACAGGCAGCGCTGCGCGGGGGAGCAATTTCCTCAGGGGCAGCGCTTGCTCCGCCCGATGGGAGTCGCCTCCCGTCTCAGTTTTCCAGCACTTCTATCTCCACATAGTCGGCCAGGTTCGGATCCCCTCCCTGCTTGAGGGTCACCTCCGTATAGTACATTACCCGGTTGCGGTAGGTGTAGCCCGCTACCGTGACCTGACGGGCGAGGGTCCTGATGCCGAACAGCTCGCTCGGGGTGGGGGGGGCGGCAGGATTGCCGGTGACGGTGACGATGGGGTGGAGATCTTTGAGGCGCTTCAGATAGTAATCCCGAACGTCGGTGAAGGGGGCGCGCGTCGCGTAAACCAGCCGCTTCCGGCTTCCCTGCCCCTCCGCGGGTGTTTCCACCTGGCGCAGTTTAGCCCCGGGAAAACGCCCTACCATCGGCTCCCCACCGGCAGGCTCGCGGTCCGGCATGATGGTCAGGCGCTGCCACTTTCGGCCAAAATCCCCTTCGACAGGGATAATCAATTCTTTTTCATTGACGAAAAGGGGGGGGACCGGCCTGTTCCCCGCGACGGTTTTCACTGCACTGGTGGACAGGTCCACGGCGTCCGGGTTGCCCGGGACCTTCCGGGTCATGGTGATGGTGGCATCCACCGTAGAGCGGTTGCCATCGAAGGGTCCGTAGAAGGTGGGGCCGTAGATGGTTATTCCGCGGGAGAGGAGAAGGCTTGAATACTCTTCGAGCATCCCCCCCTTGACGGTATGCAGTGTGACTATTTTCACCAGACTGTCATTCCGGTTGAACGGTTCGACGTCGATGCTCTTGATGGGGAAGGGTGGGGTGAAGGCGCTGACGAGGAACTGGTCCCCCTGTGCCCGTGCCACCGGTGACAGGGGACCGGCAAGACAGACCAGGGTGAAGAGCAGCGCGACGACTGCCCGCTGAATGTTGTCGTGAATGCCAGGCACGGGTTCCTCCGGGGGAAAGGACAAACGAACGACGGTCCTTCAGTTGGGATTATTATGGTTAGCCAGTGCTAATGTTTAACAGGTTTCCGGGATGATTGCCACAGATTTGTGAAATGCGTTGCGGATACAGCGAATGCTGACCGAAAAAAGAGTGGCGGCCTGGAGGCCGCCACTCTTTTGTTGCAGGGCGTACCGCTCTACCCCATCCGGTTGAGAAGGGGAACGATGAGCAGCGATACGATGTTGATGATCTTGATCATCGGGTTGACCGCCGGGCCGGCGGTGTCCTTGTAGGGGTCGCCGACGGTGTCGCCGGTAACGGCGGCTTTGTGGGCATCGCCCCCCTTGCCACCAAAGTGACCATCCTCGATGTACTTCTTGGCGTTATCCCAGGCGCCACCACCGGTGGTCATGGAGATGGCGACGAAAATGCCGGTAACGATGGTGCCGACGATGACGCCTCCCAGAGCCTTGGGGCCGAGGGTGAAGCCGACGATGACCGGTGCGACGATGGGAATAAGTCCAGGGATGACCATCTCTTTCAGAGCGGTCTTGGTGACGATATCGACGCAGGACGCATAGTCCGGCTTGCCGGTCCCTTCCATGATTCCCTTGATCTCGCGAAACTGACGCCGGACCTCGACGACCACGGCTCCACCCGCTTTGCCCACCGCTTCCATGCAGAGGGCGGCAAAGTAGTAGGGGAGCATGCCGCCGATGAAGAGGCCGACGATGATGTAGGGGTCGGACAGGTCGAAAGTCTTGTTGGCGATGGTCAGTTCCTGCACATAGGAGGTGAAGAGTATGACCGCGGCCAGACCGGCGGAGCCGATGGCGTACCCCTTGGTGACCGCCTTGGTGGTGTTCCCCACGGCGTCGAGTGGATCGGTGACGGCGCGGACCGAGTCGTCCAGTTCGGCCATCTCGGCAATGCCGCCGGCGTTGTCGGTGATCGGACCGTAGGCGTCCATGGCGACAACGATGCCGGTGAGGGAGAGCATGGAGACGGCGGCGATGGCAATACCGTAGACGCCAGCAGCGTTGAAGGAAACGATGATGCCGGCGGCTATGACGATCACCGGCAGGGCGGTGGACTTCATGGAGACCCCGAGACCGGCGATGACGTTGGTGCCGTGACCAGTGGTGGAAGCTTCGGCGATATGCCGCACCGGCCCGTACTCAGTGGCGGTATAGTATTCGGTGATCCAGAAGATGGCGCCGGTCACCACCAGGCCGACGATGGCTGAGATGAAGATATTGGTAGCGGAGTATCCGGTGGGGTTGCCGGCCGGGAACATGATCACGGTGACGAAGTAGAAGGCGATGCAGGCGATGACACCTGATGCGATCAAGCCCTTGTAAAGGGCGCCCATGATCTTCTGGCTTGCACCGAGCTTGACAAAGTAGGTACCGATGATGGAGGCGACGATGGAGATACCGCCGAGGATCAGCGGGTAGCTGACGGCGCCGGCGAAGTTGTTGAACGTTATGGCCCCCAGGAGCATGGCGGCGATCAGGGTAACGGCATAGGTCTCGAACAGGTCGGCAGCCATGCCGGCACAGTCGCCCACGTTGTCCCCCACGTTGTCGGCGATGACCGCCGGGTTGCGCGGGTCGTCCTCGGGAATGCCGGCCTCGACCTTACCCACCAGGTCGGCACCCACGTCGGCCCCCTTGGTGAAGATGCCGCCGCCGAGACGGGCGAAGATGGAGATGAGGGAACCCCCGAAGCCGAGACCGACCAGCTGGCTGACCACATCCTTGACCGGGGCGCCCGGCATGAGTTTCTGCAGGACCAGGTAGTAGCCGGCAACGCCGAGAAGGCCAAGGCCGACTACCAGCATGCCGGTGATGGCACCACCTTTGAAGGCGACGTTCAGGGCCTTGACGATACCCGATTTTGCCGCTTCGGTGGTTCGCACATTGGCCCGGACCGAAACGAACATGCCGATAAAACCTGTCAGACCGGAAAAGATGGCGCCGATGGCAAAGCCGATGGCGGTCTTGTAGCCGAGAGTGGCAAAAAGTGCCACGAACATGATGGTGCCAACCACGGCGATGATCGTGTACTGGCGTTTCATGTAGGCGCCGGCACCTTCCTGGATCGCTGCGGCGATCTGCTTCATCCGCTCATTCCCCTGGGGAAGCCCCAGGATCCACTGGGCCGAGATCAGTCCGTAAGCGACGGCAGCCGCGGCGCAGACCAGGGCGAAGAGCACTGCATACTGTTCCATTGAAACATCCTCCTGTGTATAGTTGTGCCTCTGAAAGGCGTGGTTACGGATGAGTAAAAACGCAGAATTCTACGAGTAAACTCGGATGATTGTCAATACTAAAGTAGGGGCTCAGCCGAAGAAAAATATCCCGCGAAACAACATCCTGTGCGGACGCCGATGACGTCTTACATCTTGCGCTCTTGTCGTCCAGGGGTTATTATGGGCACATCATGCTATTGAAATATGGAGATACAGCCTTTGACTGCGGCGTGGTCAAAGGCCTGTCAGAGGTCATACGCGCAGAGGTGTCGGAGCCGGCGACGGGACCGGAACCATTGGTGAGCGCCGCGCTGGATGCGTGCGAAGAGCATCTGGCACTGTTCCAGCGGGGCGAGCGGGTGGTGATCGTTACGTCGGACATAACCCGCTATACCGGGAGCGAGATATACCTGCCGCTCCTTGTCGAACGTCTCAAACGGGCCGGCATCAAGGAGAGCGACATCGAGATCGTCATCGCCCTTGGTATCCACCGGAAGCAGACCGACGCCGAACATAAAAAGATAGCGGGCGCACTTTACGGCAGGATCCGTATCACGGACCACGACTGCGACGACCCGGGGAAGCTGGTCTATCTGGGGAAAACCGGCAACGGGGTCGGAGTCGAGATCAACCGGCGCATCACCGAGGCGGACCGGGTGATCCTTACCGGCACCATCGGCTTTCATTATTTCGCCGGTTTCAGCGGTGGCCGGAAGGCCATTTTGCCTGGCGTAGCGAGCAGGCAGGCGTGCATGGCCAGCCACTTCGCCGTGCTCAATCCGGGGGAGGGGAACGGCAAGAACCTCCGTGCGACAACCGGCAATCTGGAGGGGAACCCGGTCCATCAAGCTATGGACGAGGCGTGCGCCCTGGTGTCCCCCGATTTCATCTTCAACACGGTACTTTCCCCCGACAAGCGGATTGTCGCCGCCTTTGCCGGTGACTGGCGGGAGGCCTTCGCGGCCGGTTGCCGTTACTATGCAGAGCATTTCACCTGCCGTCTCGCCGCATCGGCCGACCTGGTAGTTGTCTCCTGCGGCGGGTTTCCCAAAGACATCAATTTCATCCAGGCACACAAGTCCATGGAATACGGGTGCCAGGCGCTGCGGGAGGGGGGAGTTCTCGTCCTCCTGGCCGAGTGTCGGGACGGGTACGGCAATGCCACCTTCTTCGACTGGTTCCGTCACCGGGAACTGCCGGAGTTCGAGGCGGCACTCAGGCGTCACTACGAGATCAACGGCCAGACGGCCTATTCCACCCTGTACAAGGCGCAGCGTTACCGGGTCATCCTCGTCTCCAGCCTTCCTCCGGAAGAGGTGCAGACCATGGGGATGTCCCCTGCGGCGTCACTAGACGAAGCGCTTGCCAAGGCGGCGACGATGCTGCCCCGGGACTATACGGCGTATGTCATTCCCGAAGGGGGAACGGTCCTGCCGGTGATTTCGTAGGGGCAAAAGGGGAACCACGCCCCTACCATCAATTAATCAGAAAGAGACGCGCATGCTTGATGAACCTATCATCCAGAGGTTGAAAGAAATCGTCGGTGCAGAGAATATCGCCACCGAAACCCAGGACCTCATCTGCAATTCCTACGACGCCACCCAGATGGAGTTTCTTCCCGACGCGGTGGTCTACCCGGGGAACGCAGAGGAAATCTCCCGGGTCCTCAAACTGGCCAACGGGGAGCGCATCCCGGTCTTCCCCCGCGGTGCGGGGAGCGGTTTCTCCGGAGGAGCACTCCCCAAGGGGGGGGGGATCGTTCTCGTTACCACCCGTCTCAACCGGATCCTCCGCATCGACCAGGAGAATCTCCTTGCCGAGGTGGAGCCGGGGGTGGTGACGGAGCACTTCCAGCAGGAGGTGGAGAAGCTCGGCCTCTTCTACCCCCCCGACCCCGCTTCCCTCAAGTTTTCCACCCTGGGGGGGAACGTATCCGAGAATGCCGGCGGCCCCCGCGCGGTCAAGTACGGCGTCACCCGCGACTTCGTCATGGGGCTGGAGGTGGTCCTTCCCACGGGGGAGATTATCCGGACCGGCGGCGAAACCTACAAGGGGGTCGTGGGGTATGACCTCACCCGCCTCCTCGTCGGTTCCGAGGGGACGCTGGGGGTTGTCACCAAGATCATCTTCAAGCTCCTCCCCTATCCGGAGGCGAAGAAGACCATGCTCACCACCTTCGACTCCATCGACGGCGCTGCCCGGGCGGTTTCCACCATCATCGGCAACAAGATCATCCCCACGACCCTGGAGTTCATGGACCACGCCACTCTCCAGTGTGTCGACCGGCGGTTCAACCTGGGATTGCCGGCCGAGGCCCGGGCGGTACTCCTCATCGAGGTGGACGGCGACCGGGAGCTCATAGAAAAGCAGGCAGCAAAGATCCACGAGGTGATCAAACCCCTGGGGCTCGTGGAGTTCAAGGTTGCGAAGGACGCTGCCGAGTCCGAGGCGCTCTGGAAGGTGCGGCGGCTCGTTTCCCCGTCCCTGCGCGACGTGAACCCGGACAAGTACAATGAGGATATCGTCGTTCCCCGGAGCAAGGTCCCCGACGTCATCAGGCGCATCGAGCAGATCCAGCAGAAATACGACATCCCCATCGTCAATTTCGGCCATGCGGGGGACGGCAATATCCACGTCAACATCATGATCGACAAGGCGGTGCCGGGGATGGAGGAGAAGGCCCACGGGGCGATCGCCGATGTCTTCAGGGCCGCCCTCGACCTGGGGGGAACCATGTCGGGGGAGCACGGCGTGGGCCTTTCCAAGCAGCCGTTCATTCCGCTGGAGCTGTCTCCGGCACAGATCGCGACCATGCAGGCGATCAAGAAGGCGCTGGATCCCAATAATATACTCAATCCCGGCAAGATGTTTCCGGTGTGATGACAGACTGACCTATAGGACCTGTATGTCCCATAGGTCCTATAGGTCACAAATCAAGAGGAAAGGTTTCATATTTTGGACCCGTTGAAACATGTAGAAAAAGAGCTGAAGAAGTGCGTGAAGTGCGGTGCCTGCCGAGCCCACTGCCCGGCGTTCGCCGCCTGGCAGCGGGAACCGGCGGCGGCCCGGGGGAAGGTGGCCCTGGCCCAGCACCTGATGAAAGAGGACATCACCCTGGATGACCAGACCTACCTGGCCATGTCCAAGTGTCTCCTCTGCGGCAGCTGCGTCGAGAAGTGTCCCAACGAGGTCCCCACCGACGAGATCGTCATCGCGGCCCGGGAGGCGCTGGCTCAAAAGCGGGGGCTTACCACCTTCCACAAGGCGGTGGGGCGGGTCATCGGGAACCGCAAGCTGATGAACTTCGGAGCCATGGCGGCTGCCATCCTGGGACCCCTCTTCTTCCGCAAGGTCCCGGCCACGTCTGGCCTGCGGCTTCGCTTTCCCCTTCCCTTCGTGGGGGGAAAGCGTCATATACCCCAACTGGCAAAGAAACCGTTCCTTGACCGTCATCCCGAGGTAATCCAGGGAGAGCTGGGGAAGCCCCGCATCGTCTTTTTCGTCGGCTGCATGACCAACTTCGTCTATACCGAGGTGGGGGAGGCGGCACTGGCTCTCTTCCGGCACCTGGGGTGCACGGTCATCATCCCGAAGGATCAGCAGTGCTGCGGCCTGCCGGGGATGTCGGGAGGAGACCTGGCGACGGTGCGGGAGCTGGCGGAGAAGAACCTGACGGCCCTGGAGAAATACGAGGCCGACTACATCATGACCGCCTGCGCCACCTGCGGCGGGGCGCTCCACAAATTCTATCCCCTTGTGGTGGGGAAACGGAGTCCCGAACTCATGGCGCGACTCAAGGCCATTGCCGAGAAGACCGTCGATGCTGCCCAACTCCTTCAGCAGCTCGGCCTGCACCCTGCGGAGACCGGCGCCGGTGAATCCCTTACCATAACCTACCACGACCCGTGCCACCTGCGCACGCGGGGCATCACGCGACAGCCACGGGAACTCCTCAAGGGGACGCCAGGGGTGGAACTGGCCGAGATGGAGGGTGCCGACAAGTGCTGTGGCCTGGGGGGGACCTTTAACGTTTACCACTATGACACGTCCCTCAGGATCAATGCCGGCAAGAGCGAAGCCATACTGAATACGGGTGCAGAGGCGGTGGTTACCGGCTGTCCCGGCTGCATGATGCAGTTATCCGATGGACTCAAGCAGGCCGGTGCGCGGACCAGGGTGATGCATACTCTGGAAATACTGGCCCGCAAGCTCCGCTAGCACTGCTGCGTACCCCACGTAAATTTGACAAGCTGTTTTGTTTTCCGCCGCACCCCCTATGCGCATGGGGGTAACAGCCGTACAATAGCGTTAAAATACTCCGTAAAAACAGCGCGTTTTGCTCTGCGGAATTTATGTTCGGTAAAAAAATTTTATTGACATTAGAAGTTAAAATAGTTTATCTATTGCCGGGTAAAATAGAAACTAGTTTTATTTTATCGTTTATACGTGGAGCGTAAATGACCGATTACAATATCGGCGCCAAGATCAAGAAACTCCGGCTGGCAAAGAAAATGACCCTCCAGGCGGTGGCACGGGAAACCGGTTTTTCGCCGGCCCTGATCTCGCAGATAGAGAACAATAACGTCTCTCCTCCCATTGCCACCCTGTCCAAGATCGCCAAGTTTTTTGACGTCAAGATCGGGCTTTTCTTCAACGAGGACGAGGAAGAGTGCCGCTACGAAGTGGTACGCCGGGGTGAGCGGAAGGTCATCCCTCGCGTGATTTCCCGCGCCGGGACCAGCCAGGGTTATTCCTACGAGTCCCTTTCGTTTCGCAAGCAGAACAAGAAGATGGAACCGTTCCTCCTTACGGTGACGGAAAAGACCACCGAGGAGAATACCTACAGCCATGATGGCGAAGAGTTCCTCTTTATCATGAAAGGGGAGGCGGAACTGCTCCTTGATGACGAACGCGTCACGCTTGGGGAAGGGGACTGCGTCTATTTCGACTCATCCATGAAGCACCGGCTCCTTTCCAGGGATGGTTCGGAGGTGCAGGTGCTGGCCGTCGTTACACGATAGTAAACGATTACCTACGGTTTGACGTTTGACATTCCCACGTTGAGACCCTCAGGTTCACCCCCCTGGAAGCTTCGGATTGTCGGTAATACAGAGCCTTTACACTGATTTGGCGTTATTTATCCCACGTACCGGAAGGATGGCTGAGATGTCTAAAAAAGCGATACAAGCATCATTGAAGAACCCCTTTGCGCCCGAGAAAGTCGTTGATTTCACCATTCCGGGAGAAATCCCCGGGAAAAAGGGTGGCTACGAGGAGGCGATGAAGGAAGGGCATGACCTGATCGAGCGTCCTATCAAGTCGGTCAGCATCGCCCAGATCGAAAAGCAGCACTTCAAGAAGCGGATGACCGTCTGGGAGCGGATCCGGGTGCTCACCGAGAAAGAGCCCAACATCCTCTTCCAGAACTGGGGCAAGAACCTGGACGGCGCCTCGCTGGTTACCGGGATTCTCTCTATCAACGGCCGTGATGTGGCCCTCTACGGGCACGACTTTACGGTGCGGGCCGGCTCCATCGACGCCACCAACGGCCGCAAGCTGGCACTGCTCTTCCAGATGGCTGGCCAAAAAGGGATCCCGGTCATCGGCATGAACGACTCGGCCGGTGCTTTCGTTCCGGCAGGGGTGGGTGGCCTTGACGGTTATGCCGAGGCGTTTACAGCGCTGCGCAAGATCAGCGGCGTGGTCCCTTCCATCATGTGTATGTTCGGTTTCAACGCCGGCGGCGGATCCTACCTCCCCCGCCAGGGGAGCTTCGTCATCCAGCCCAACGACACCTTCTTCGGCCTGACCGGACCGGGCGTGGTGAAGTCGGTCCTGGGCGAGGACGTTACCCCCGAAGATCTGGGTGGTCCCAAGGTCCACGGTGCTTCCGGTGTTGCCGACCTGACGGTGGAGGACGAGGTGGGTGCCCTGCGCGCCGCCATACAGCTCCTGAATTACATCCCCGA
Organism: Geomobilimonas luticola; assembly: GCF_018476905.1. GTDB lineage: Bacteria > Desulfobacterota > Desulfuromonadia > Geobacterales > Geobacteraceae > Geomobilimonas > Geomobilimonas luticola. The sequence goes on along the minus strand of NZ_JAHCVK010000001.1, from coordinate 176,282 downwards.
CAACAACAGCGTCATGGCCCCCTTCCAGAAGACCAGCGACCCCCTTGACCGCAAGACCTGGGAGATCAATACCCTGCTGAAGAAAGCCTTCAATTCGCCGACCGGCTTCAATACTCCCTTTGACGTATCGATCATGATTCAGCAGATCTGCGATCATGGTGACTATTTTGAGCTTCAGCCCGATCGTGCCCGTGAGGCGGTGACCGCCTTTGGCCGGCTGGGTGGCAACGTGGTCGGCTTTGTGGCCAACAACAGCGCGGTTTCCTCCGGCCAGATATCGGTGGATTCCGCCTACAAGATCGCCCGTTTCAACCGGTTCTGCAACATCTACAATATCCCGATCATTTTCATGGAAGACACCACCGGCTTCCTGCCGGGCCGCGAGCAGGAGTCCCGCGGTATCGTCCAGGCTGGCCGTGCCATGCTGGATTCCATCGTCGACATCCGGACCCCCCGCATCCTGCTCATCATCCGGAATGCTTACGGCGGAGCATACGCCTCCTATAACAACTATCCGACCGGGGCCGACCTGGTGCTGGCACTTCCCACCACCCGCCTGGCGGTCATGGGGCCTGCGGGCAAGGAGTTTGTGTACAAGGACGAGTTGCGCAAGGTCCGTGGTGCGGCTGCCGAGCGGGTCAAGTTGGGGACCCAGGAGCGGGTTGCGGCGGGGATGGATCCCGGCGAGGCCAGGAAGGACGCAGAAAAGGATGTCGCGGAGTGGCTGAAGATCGAGGAAGCCGCCCTTAACATGCGCTATGAAAAAGAGCTGATGAATCCGAAGGAAGGCCTGGCGCTGGGCTCCATATCGTCGCTGGTCATGCCCACCGACCTGCGCAAGGTGCTGGGTGAAAACATGAACTTCCTGCTCAGGCATTACAAGCCGGGGCCGATGCAGGCGATCCAGCGCGAGTTCCACTAATTGCTCTTAACTAATTCGACGAATTGGAGATACTTACCCATGCCACAAGCCGCCGATTACTACATGCACAACCCGTTGATCCACCGGGAGCGCCGCCTCGCCAAATCCACCTCCGAGTGGGTGCGTTCCTTCTCCTGCGAAGACCTGAAGCCGCTGATCGTCTGCCGCGGGCCTATCCGCAAGGAGGCGATGGACGTCTACCATGAAATGGGGATTTCCCATTTCGGGATACTCCTTTCCGAAAAGGACTCCATTGTCTACCCCAACGCCCTGGCCCCCGAACTGCGCCAGTTGACCGACTCCCGCCGCGTCCACCGGGTGCCCGACTACACCGGCGCCAGCAAGGAAGAGCGGGTGGAGCGAATCAACCAGATCATCCAGATCGCCAAGGATAACGGTTATGATTCCATCTTCGCCGGTTATGGTTTCATGGCCGAGGATGAGGAGTTCGTAGCGGCCATCGAAGCGGCCGGGCTTTCCTTCATCGGCCCCTGCGCCGCCACCCAGGCCCGGGCCGGCAAAAAGGACGAGGCCAAGCGGACCGCCCTGTCAGTGAATGTCAGCGTCACCCCGGGTGTGGATAACGTCACGGCCCGCACCCTGCTGAAAAAGCATCCCACGCGGGAGCAGCTGCTGGCACTGGTCAAGGCCGAAGAGCTGTCATGTGACAGCAAGGTGTTGAAAGACACCAAGCTTCCCCTGGAGACCCTGGCCGATCATATCCTTATGGCCTCCTATGCCAAGGGGATCGATCTCTACAGTATCGAGGAGCTCTGTGCCCAGGTGCAGATTGAAGTGGCCGAGCTGTTCCGCAAACACCCCAAAAGCCGTTTCCGGCTGAAGGCCATCGGTGGCGGGGGGGGGGAAGGGACAGCGTATTCTGGGGGCGTCACTTCTGGCTGCCAAGAATGCCGACGAGAAATTGATCGCCAAGGCCGCCGCCGAAGCCCCGACCCTTGTGCGCGAGGTTCTCAACGAAGTGAAAGCCAACGGCGTTGGCGACAACAAAAACGTCCTGATCGAACTGAACATCGAGCAGACCCGCCACAACGAGATACAGCTCCTGGGGAACGGTGAATGGTGCGTTTCTCTGGGGGGGCGCGACTGCTCCCTGCAGATGCACGAACAGAAGCTGCTGGAGGTCTCCGTCACCCAGGAAGGGCTGATGGCCGCCATCGAAAGGGCCAAGGCCGCCGGCAGGAAGGAAGAGGTCAAGGCGCTCGAAAGTGACCTGAAGGTCCTCAAGCGGATGGAAGATGAGTCGGCACGGTTCGGGGAAGCGGTCGGGCTTGATTCCGCCTCCACTTTCGAGTGCATCGTGGACCGCGACCGGCACTACTTCATGGAGGTCAATACCCGTATCCAGGTGGAGCACCGGGTGACCGAACTCTGTTATTCCCTCAAGTTCACCAATCCCAAGGACAAGAACGATTTCTTCATCGTCGAGTCACTGGTCGAGGCCATGGCCCTTCTGGCCCGTCACAAGAAGCGGCTCCCCAAGCCGGAGCGGGTGGTCCGTTTCAATGCCTCGGTTGAGGCCCGACTGAACGCTACCGACGCCTCCCTGTCCCCCCATGCCGGCGGCATGATCCGTTACTGGTCCAAGCCGATCAAGGGTGAGGTGCGTGACGACCAGGGAATCAGCATGCTGAATCCCGACACCGGCCTGTTCATGAAATACAAGGTTGCCGGTGCCTATGACTCCAACATCGCCCTGCTGCTCACCAAGGGGGAGGACCGCCTGCGCAGCTACGAGCGTCTTTCCGAAGTGCTGCGCAGCACCACCCTGCGGGGGAGTTCCCTGGCTACCAACCTGGAGTTCCACTATGGCCTCGTCAACTGGTTCCTGGGGCGCAACGTCAATGCCAAGCCCACCACCCGCTTCGTTGTCCCTTACCTGACCCTGGTGGGCACTCTCAAGGAAGAGGCAAACAGGCTGGATGTGGTCTATGCCTTCATCCAGATGAAAAAGCACTACGCCAAACTGGTTTCCGACCAGTATGCCGACCAGCCGGACCTGTGCGCCAGGGAGCTGAAAAATATCTCGGCCATTCTGGATCGCAAGGGGACCCTGATCACGCGGCCCATGGAGCGGCTGCTGGACGATCCCCATCTGCTCTCCGGCTGGCTTTCCATGAACACCAAGAACTTCCGCATCGACAAGGGGAAAGTGGTCTGGCTGCGTAACCCGCTCGGGGTGTTGAACGAGACCTATGAATACCTGCACATGAGCTATCGCCCCCACAAACCGGCGGCGGAAATCATCTGGGATCACGACAACGAGCTGCTCCAGCAGTCGCTGCACTTCTACCGTACCCTGCGGGAAAAATTCGGTTTTGAGCGGGACGAGTACTTCAAACTCAATGAAATGCTGAATAAGGAGAAGCCGCAGGGAGGGTTTGATGCCGAGACGTGGGACCGGATCCGCTCGGCACATTATGGATACGAATGTGGCATGGAACTGTTGGGCATGCTGTTCCTGATCGGTGGCAATACCAACTTCTGGGATATGTGTGTGCAGGATGACCTGGAAGTAGTGATCCCCGATTATCTCACCGACCTGGACCTCCAGGCCCGGATGAAAAAGATCCTCGTCCCGCCACCGGCCACCAAGGCCGACGAAATCGTGGCGGTCTGCGGCGGCATGTACTATGGCCAGGAAGCGCCGGGCCTTCCCCCCTTTGTTACCGAAGGGATGCACTTCGAAAAGGACCAGCCCCTGTACATCATCGAGGTCATGAAGATGTTCAACACCATTCGGGCTCCGTTCTCCGGCACCATCGACAAGATCCTGATGGAGGGGGGAGACGGCACCATCGTGCAGAAAGGGCAGCCGCTCTTCAAGATCACTCCGGACGAGAAGTTCGTCGAAGTGGATGCCAAGGTGGTCGAAAAGGCAAAACGGGAGCGGACCATGGAGTATCTCAAGGCGGTACTCTAGGCTTGACACTGAAATGAAGTGACAACAACCGTAGGGGCGACCGGCTGGTCGCCCCTACATCTGCTATATGGAGAGTGAAATCATGAGCATCCAGGAGAGCAAGAAAGCGTGGCAGGAAAGGGCAGAGAAGGGACTGGCCAAGTCCCCGGAACGGAAAAAGGCGTTTGCCACAACGTCCAATATTGAAATGGAACGCTGCTTCACGCCGGATTTCGAACTGCCCGGTTACGAAGAGCAGCTTGGTTTCCCCGGCCAGTATCCCTTTACCCGCGGTGTACAACCGACCATGTACCGCGGCCGTTTCTGGACCATGCGCCAGTACGCCGGGTTCGGCACAGCGAAGGAATCCAACGAGCGGTACAAGTACCTGCTTTCAGCGGGTCAGACCGGCCTGTCGGTGGCATTCGACCTTCCCACCCAGATGGGGTATGACTCCGACGCCTCCATGAGCCTGGGAGAAGTCGGGAAGGTGGGGGTCGCCATCGATTCCCTGGCGGACATGGAAATCCTTTTCGACGGTATTCCCCTCGACAAGGTTTCCACCTCCATGACCATCAACTCCACGGCGGCCATCCTGCTCGCCATGTACATAGCGGTGGCGGAAAAACAGGGGGTGCCGGCGGACAAGATTTCCGGCACCATCCAGAACGACATCCTCAAGGAGTACATGGCCCGGGGCACTTACATCTACCCCCCCAAAGAGTCGATGCGGATCATCACCGACATCTTTGCCTACTGCAAAGACCATGTCCCCAAGTGGAACACCATCTCCATCTCCGGCTACCACATCCGCGAGGCCGGTTCCAGTGCGGTGCAGGAGGTGGCATTCACCCTTGGTGACGGGATCGCCTACGTTGAGGCGGCTATCAAGGCGGGGCTGGATGTGGACGAATTCGCGCCCCGCCTCGCATTCTTCTTCAACGCCCACAACAACCTGCTGGAGGAGGTGGCCAAGTTCCGTGCCGCCCGCCGCATGTGGGCCCGCATCATGAAGGAGCGCTTCAAGGCCAAGGACCCCAAGTCCCTGATGCTCCGCTTCCATACCCAGACGGCGGGCTGTACCCTCACCGCCCAGCAGCCGGACAACAACATCATGCGGGTCACCATCCAGGCACTTGCGGCAGTCCTCGGCGGCACCCAGTCGCTCCACACCAACTCCCGCGACGAAGCACTTGCCCTCCCCACGGAGGATTCGGTCCGGATCGCCCTCCGCACCCAGCAGGTCATCGCCTACGAATCGGGGGTGGCCGACTCCATCGACCCCCTGGCCGGATCGTTCCTCGTTGAATCCCTGACGGACCAGATCGAGAAGGCTGCCATGGACTACATCGAGAAGATCGACAAGCTGGGTGGCGCCGTGGAAGCCATTTCCCGCGGCTTCCAGCAAAAGGAGATCCAGGACTCCGCCTACGCCTACCAGCGCGGGATCGAGACCGATGACCTGGTCATAGTCGGGGTCAATAAGTTTACGGTTGCGGAACCCCCTCCCAGCGGCCTGCTGAAAGTGAAGGAAGAGGTAGAAATATCCCAGAAAAAGTCCCTTGCCGCCATGAAGGCGCAGCGGGACCAGGCCACGGTACAGGGCGCGCTGAAAAATCTTGAAGCGGCCGCCAGGGGGACCGACAACCTCATGCCGCACATCCTCACGGCAGTCAAGGCCTATGCAACCCTGGGCGAGATTGCCAACGTCTTTCGCGACGTATTCGGAACCCACAAGGAAACGGTGGTGCTCTAGTCTCTGTAACATCCGAATCTAACCCCCCTCAGTCCCCCCTTACCTAAGGGGGGAAGCTTTGAAATCTCTACTTGCCTAAAGGGGGATGTCTTGAAATCTCCTCTTAGATAAGGGGAGATTTAGAGGGGTTAGACGTAACGAATAAGAATTACAAAGTACCGGTCTGCAAGCGGAAACGTTGCAGAAAACAGTTTGTTTTGTAACACGGTTTAAGCAGTCAACGTTTATGGTAACGAGGTTCACGATGCTCGAAAAAATAAACCATATCGGCGTGGCGGTCCGGTCCCTCGACGAAGCGATCCCATTTTATCAGGACATCCTCGGCATGGCATTCAAAGGTGTCGAGGAGGTGGCAGAGCAGAAGGTCCGCGTCGCCTTTTTCCAGGTCGGGGAGTCGAAGATCGAACTTCTGGAGCCGACGGGTGATGACAGCCCCCTTGCCGGGTTTCTGGCGAAAAACGGCCCGGGAATCCACCATGTCGCCTACGAAGTGGCGGATATCGAGGCTGCCATCGGGAAGCTCGTGACGGATGGCGCCCGCATGATCGACACCGTTCCCCGGAATGGTGCCCACGGCGCCCGGATAGCCTTCATACACCCCAAGAGCAGTAACGGCGTTCTTACCGAGCTCTGTCAAATGGACCACTGATTCGGGGAGATCGCCCGGCAGTTAACGGCCTGTCCTGTCGGGAATACATGGATACTGCCGGGCAATGGAGGGAAATTTTTTCTTGACTTTTGTTTGAATGTCACTATATTGTTTCATAAATTTTAAAACATCGTTTGTGCAAATACGCTTTACCGACAGCGCAAAAGCCCTGTTAAAAGAGTATGTTGCGTTGCTGGCAATGTGGATATGGTCGCACTCAGGTGTCACAGGTTGCTTCAACTGTTGACAACCATCAGTCAAGGGGTTATATTAACCCAGCTTCATCGGGCAAGGATAAGAATGAACCTTACACGTATGAACACAAACAGGAAGTACAACGGAAAGAGCCGCGTCTTGCGTTCCGTGGGACAAAAGTGTCCAGAGCCCTGTTTCGTCTGCCCGTAATGTCGGGAAGCGGGACGGGGCTTTTCTTTTGGAGGGGGAATTAATCAGACCCGAGCAGATCGGCAATTTGAAAACTGAAAGGTGGTGATACTCCGAAGGTAAACAGCACGTGACTGCAGCATGCGATTGAATTTTAATTTTGATTGTTAATCAACAACGAAGGAGGTAACAGATGAGTATGAAAAAGAGACTTTTGGCTGTCGCCGCAGCATCGGCCCTGACTGTCGCAACGGCGGTACCGGCGCTGGCACTGGAAAACGAGTTCCACGGCCTGTTCAGGCTGCGGGGGTTCATTGAGAACTTTAACGATGGCGGTGCCGGGGCAGTTACACCGATCAACAATCCCCGCACCAAGAGCTACTTCGAGCAGCGGGCACGCCTCATGTACATTGCCAAGGCCAACGACGATCTGAAACTGGTGACCCACTTCGAGATCGACTCCCGCTGGGGCGACAATTCCTACGCCACCGGTCGCGGTCAAGGTGGTGGCATCGGCGCTGACACGACGAACCTGGAAACCAAGAACGTCTACCTTGACTTCAACATCCCCTCCACCCCCGTGAACGTAAAGCTCGGTATCCAGGGCTTCGACGACGGCTACAAAGGGATCATCTTCAATAACGACGCCGCTGGCGTGGTGGCCAAGGCCAAAACGGGCTTCGGCTCCCTCGGTGGTGCTTTCTTCCGGTTTGACGATGCCGTGACGGGCGGCTCCTACCTGGAAGGAACGGTCACCAATACGACTCCCGGCTACCTGACCCGCGACCTGGTGAACCTGAACGCCAAGTTCAACGTCACCAAGGACGTGAAGCTCGGTGCTGACTGGTACCTCCTCTACAGTGACGTTCTCCGTCAGACCCAGGACCGTACCGCCATCAACATGTTCGGTGTGAACGCCGAAGCCAAGGTCGGGCCTGCTACCATCGACGGCTTCGTCCTCTATCAGACCGGGAAACTGGGTAGCGCAGCAGCTATTGGCAACTCCCAGAAAGTCAGTGCCTTTGCCGGTAACGTGGGTGCCAAGCTTAAGGCTGGCCCTGGTACGCTGCGCACCAACGCCCTGTACATCTCCGGCGACAAGTCCAGCTCGTCGAGCGTCCGTAACGACTTCCAGACCGTCGCGGACCGCACGGTCAACCAGGCTGCTCACGCCTTCTACGCTGCCGAAATGCAGATTCTGCTCCGCAACAAGTACAACATGAACTCCGACCGCGCCATCGTGCAGAACCTGAACAACAACCGTCAGGGTATTTACGGCGGCTTCGTCGGGTATGACCTGGCCATCGACAAGTTCTTCGTGTTCAGCAACGTTGGTGCGGCCGCCATTTCGCGGGACACCAATGGCGCCAACAGGGGCGGCGACTTCCTCGGTACCGAAGTTAACACCGAGGTCGGCTACAAGCTGTTCGACAACATGACTACCTCCGTACAGGCCGGTTACATGTTCCTCGGTAACTACTACAAGCCGGTAACGACTGGCTCGTGGCCGGAGAACCCCTACACCGCCAAAGTGCAGGTGAACTACACCTTTTAAATGACGGGAATCGTGCGTCGGGGGGAACTCCGACGCACGATTCTCCCGATTGACAAGGTGTTAAAAGCTGGTCTACTTAATTATCAGGTATCAATTCCGTGAACGGAGGTTAGGCTATGAAAAAAGTTGCGGTTATGGTGATGGCAGCATTCATGATGTCGGCGACGGTGCCGGCTTTTGCCCAGATGACGAAGGAAGAGAAGGACCAGTGCCTGCTCGCTTCCAAGAACTGCATGATGGAGGTTGACACTCTTCAGAAGAAGATGAAGAAGCTGAACGCCGAAATCAAGAAGGGTACCAAGGTCTATTCCGCCGACGAGCTGAAGAAGCTTCAGGACAAACTGAAAGAAGCGGAAGCCATGCTTGACGCGCTGCAGACCAAGTAATCTGTGTGCATACTGTTTATGAAGGGGAGAGGCGACTCTCCCCTTTTTTTATGGGGAAGGAGGACCGGTGAGGCGACGCGATGGTCCGGCCTCCGCAAATGCTTTGACAAGCTGCAAACCCTTTGCCATAATCGCTCTACCCGTGAAACCACCTGCAAGGAGTTGCCATGAGAAAGTTCGTAGCATGCCTGATCCTGCTTCTGTCGTACATATGCGTACCTGTCGGCGAGGCCGCCCCGATAAAGGCCTATGTCGGTGAATTTACCGTTACGGGCGGGCAGAACAAGGATGAACTGAAGGGCATCCTGCAGACCCTTCTTACCTCGAGGCTTGCCTCCGATTCGGTCACCACCATCGACAGCAATGCCGGGGCGGAGGTGATCGTCAGTGGAAGTTACCTGCAAATCGGCAAGGTGTTCAGCATCGACGCCGTTGCAAGAAACAGTAAAGGGGAGGTGGTTACCCGCGCCTTTGTCCAGGGCGAAAGTCAGGATGAGTTGATCGCCACCATCAGCAAGCTGGCGCAGGGGCTGTCCGATGGCATTGCCAGGAGATACGCGCTGATAGGTTCTTCCCAGCCGGTTGCTGAGGCAGGCGCTGCAGCCGTACCGGTTATGGCCCCTCCGACTGACATCGTCCGGCCCACCGACATCGTAAAGCCGTCAACCGCGGCGAAAGCTGCCGATGGAGCCCCGCAGTCGGACATTATACGGGCGACGCCGGTTGCCAAATCGGCGGGTGGGGGATGGGTAAGCCAGCGGCTGACCGGTGCCATGAGTGGCATCGCCATGGGGAAAACCCTGGATAATGGAGATCGGGAGGTCTTCGTGGCCGGGCCCCGGGCGCTGTACTACTACCGGATGGGTGAGGGGTTGAAACTTCTGGCCGAGGTGAAAACCGGCGGGGAAGAGAAGGTTCTCGGGGTAGACACGGCCGACCTGGACGGCGATGGCCTGCAGGAGGTCTACCTTACGGTGCTGAGCGGCGAGTCACTCGTTTCCCGGGTCTACGTTGCTGATGGCAACGGCCTGAAAAAGATTGCCGACAACCTTCCGTACTTCATGCGGGGAATGGCGCTGGCAGGGGGAAACAAGAAGATTTACGTGCAGCAGATGTCGAGCGACGCGGATTTCTATGGCGATGTGTATGAACTTGTCAAAAGCGGCGACCGCTATGAGATGAAGAACCCCCTAAAGCTCCCCCGGTTTGCCTTTCTCTACAACTTCAACCAGTTCAAGGACCGGGGGGGGAAAACCAATTTCGTGGTGCTCCATCCCGACGGCTACCTGCTGGTCTATTCCCCGTCCCGGGACGAGTTGTGGCGGAGCAGCGACAAGTATGGAGGGTCCGAACTCTATTTCCAGCGGCCCGATCTGAGCAGTTTCAGGACGACCGGCGATCCCATGCGCTGGATATTTCTCCAGCAGCGGATCGTGGTTACCGGAAATGGGGAAATAGTCGTGCCGCAGAACGGCGGCTTCTGGGTAGTGGGGAACAGCAGGTCCTACGGGAAGAGCGCGATGGTTGCATTTGCGTGGGATGGCTCTTCGCTGGAAGAGAGATGGCGGACTCGCCAGAGCCAGAATTACCTGGCTGATTTCGTCTTTGACGAAGCGCGGAAGGAACTCGTTCTGTTGGAAGTCGTCAAGAAGGCGGGGCTTCTGGACACAGGGGCGAGCGCGCTCTACATCAAGAAAGTGGAGTAGGCTGGTCAGTCATTCCGTCCGGTTTAACGGGGGTGTCCGCAAGGGCATCCCCGTTTCCGTTGGGGGATTTAATCATTGACTTTCCAACGGTATATTGCTAGCATTTCAGGCGTTTTGCGGCGATCCGGTGGCATCGTGACCGTTCGCCGGACAGAAGACATTCCCCTCGGAAAGATGCGTCGAAGTGCTCAATCCCACCACCATAGAAGCCCCGTTGCCCAAAGGGGTGACCGATTTCCTGCCCGAGAAGGCGGGGAAGATCGGTTACATTGAAGCGAAGATCCGCCGGGTGTTCGAGCTGTGGGGATTCCGGCGTATCATTCCTCCCCTCCTCGAATTCCAGGATGTCATGGCCCTTGGCCTGGGAGAGGAGCTGAAGGAAAAGACCTTCCGCTTCGACGACCGGCATACCGGCCGCCTCCTCGCCATTCCGCCGGATATAACACCCCAGGTTGCCCGGATGGTCGCCACGCGCATGCAGGGGTACCCCCTTCCCCACCGCCTTTGCTATAACGGCCGGGTACTGCGTCACGCAGAACTCCAGTCGGGCCGGAGCAGGGAAATATTCCAGGCTGGTGTCGAACTGATCGGCCTCGATTCACCCGAAGCGGATGCGGAAATGATTGCCATGGCGGTCGAGGTGCTGCAGGGATTGGGTTTCGACGACTTCAAGGTCGATATAGGCCAGCTTGAGTTTTTCCGCGGGATCATGGCGGCTGCGGGGCTATCGGCAACTGCCGGGAGGCGCCTGCAGCAGGCGATCAGCAAGAAGGATGCTTCAGCCGTTCGCGAACTGCTGGATGCCGAACCACTCGACGACCGGAGCAAGGAAGCGCTGGCGGCGCTGCCGCGACTTTTCGGCGGACGGGACGTGCTCGACGCGGCCGCCAGGGTCGCGACCAATGACCGGTCCCTCCGGGCTCTCGACAATATCTCCCAGGTGCTTGATATCCTGGACATCCACGGCGTGACCGAGCATCTCACCATCGATCTCGGGGAGATTCGCGGACTCGACTACCACACCGGTCTGACCTTTGAAGGATTTGTGGCAGGTCTGGGAGAGGCGGTCTGCGGTGGCGGCCGCTATGACACTCTGACGGCAAACTATGGAATGTCCGCCCCGGCCACGGGCTTTGCATTCAACATCCTTTCTCTCCTCGATGCCCTGGAGAGACGGCCAGACGTTCAAGCGAGCACGAATCGCGACTTTCTGCTTTTCAATCTGAAGGAAGATCGCCGCGAGGCGCTGGAGATTGCCCAGGCGCTGCGGAGCAAGGGGTTTTCCACCGCCCGGGATATCATCCGGCGAGGTTTCCAGGATTCCCTGGCCTACGCCCGGCGGATGAACATTCTCCGCATGCTGGTGCTGGGGGGGGATGACTGTGCCGCAGACGAGGTATTCATCGTCCGGGTGGCGGATGGCAAAGGGCTCAAGATAAAGAAATCGGACCTGTTCCGCACGGAACTGGTCCTGGATTTTGACCAAGAATCGACTAAGTAGTCCTGACAAGGAGAGGGCAATGGCGAATGTCGTGGTGGTAGGCGCCCAGTGGGGCGATGAAGGAAAAGGAAAGGTCGTTGACATATACACTGAGTTTGCCGACGACGTGGTGCGGTATCAGGGGGGGAACAACGCCGGTCACACCTTGGTGGTCGGGGAAGAAAAGGTCGTTCTCCACCTCATTCCGTCGGGGGTCCTCCATGCCGGCAAGCGGTGCATCATCGGCAACGGCGTTGTTCTCGACCCGGAAGTCTTCATCCGGGAGATCACCAACCTCAAGGCCGCAGGCCGTCTTCAGGACGACAGTTGTCTGCTCCTCAGCGAATCGCTCCATGTCATCATGCCTTACCACAAGCGGATCGACATCGCCCGGGAGGCGCAGAGCGGGGACAAGAAGATCGGCACCACGGGTCGGGGGATCGGGCCGACCTACGAGGACAAGATCGGCCGCCGCGGCATCCGGCTCATGGACCTCATCAACAAGGATCAGTTCGCGCGCAAGCTGAAAGAGCAGCTGCCCGAGAAGAACTTCATCCTGGAAAAGATGCTGGGAGAGTCGCCCCTCACCTTTGAGGAGATTTTCGAGCAGTACAACGGTTATGCGGACATTCTCCGCCGTTATGTCGCCGACACCACCCTGGTGCTCCACCGGGATGTGCGGGAAGGTAAAAAGATCCTGTTCGAAGGTGCCCAGGGAACCATGCTCGACGTGGATCATGGGACCTATCCCTTTGTCACCTCGTCATCCACCTGTGCCGGAGGTGCCTGTACCGGGACAGGGGTGAGCCCGCGGGACATCCACGAGATCATCGGCATTTCCAAGGCGTATATCACGCGGGTCGGCAGCGGACCGTTTCCGACCGAACTCCTGGACGCCACCGGCGAACAGCTTCGTGCCACCGGCCACGAATTCGGCGCCACCACCGGTCGTCCCCGCCGGTGCGGCTGGTTCGATGCCCTGGTGGCAAAATATGCGGTGCGGGTCAACGGGCTGACCGGCATCGCCCTGACCAAGCTCGACGTGCTCGATGAATTTGCCACGATCAGGGTCTGTACCGCCTACTCCTGTAACGGTGAAATCCTCGACGAACTGCCGTCCAACCTCGATCTGTTCGAAAAATGCCGGCCGGTGTACGAGGAGTTGCCGGGATGGCAGACGGACATCAGCAAGATCCGAAACTTCGCCGACCTGCCGGAGAACGCCCGGAACTACGTAAAGCGGCTTGAGCAACTGTCGGGTTGCCCGATCGTCATGGTTTCGGTCGGCCCGCGGCGGGATGAAACCATCATCCTGCACAATCCGTTCGACTAAAAATGCAAGGCAAAAAAAATCTTGACCATGGAAACGTAATGTAGTATAAAGCTTATTCTTGTCGCAACGAGCCGCTAGCTCAGTTGGTAGAGCACCTGACTTTTAATCAGGTGGTCGTTGGTTCGATCCCAACGCGGCTCACCATGTCCCCTTCGTCTAGCCCGGCCCAGGACACCGCCCTTTCACGGCGGCGACACCGGTTCAAATCCGGTAGGGGACGCCACAAAATGCAGCCCTTCCAAGTTACCTTGGAAGGGCTTTTTTGTTCTTCGGTCGTCACGTCGCTCTTCCTGCCCGATTTCCCGCCGCACAGTTTCAGCACAGGCTGCCGATTTTGGAGTCACTATTCATCCGCCGGGTAGTATAGGCGAAATTTCCGGCACGGTGCTGCATTTATTGCTGACAAAATAGGCATAATTCCCCGCGCAACGAATTTTTCCCTGTAAATACAGCGGTATGTGGTGTGGCACAGCTTGTGCTTTAGTGGTTGGTAAGAACCTCGCAAATGGCAATGGCGCCCTTGGGAATGATCCCTTGGGCGTTTTTTTGTGTGCGATTGGAGAAGTCCATGGATATGGGAACTGACATCATCATCGACGATACGACCTTGCGGGACGGCGAGCAGACAGCAGGTGTGGTGTTCAGCAGAGCAGAGAAAATTGCCATCGCCCGGATGCTGGATGGTATGGGGGTCCAGGAACTGGAATGCGGCATTCCGGCGATGGGTGCTGAAGAGCAGAGTTCGATCCGGGCATTGGTTGATCTCGGGCTCAACGCGCGGCTGATCACCTGGAACCGGGCAGTCAAGGCCGACATCGAAGCGAGCCTGGCCTGCGGCGTGGGGGCGGTGGACATTTCGCTGTCGGTGTCGGATATCATGATCGAACACAAACTGCGCAAGAACCGGGAGTGGGTCAAGGAACAGCTGGTAGCCTCCCTCGATTTTGCCAAGAAGCATGGTCTCTACGTGTCGGTCGGAGGAGAGGATGCCAGCCGCGCCGACATGGAGTTTCTCATGGAACTGATGCACATCGCCCGGGAACATGGTGCCGACCGCTTCCGCTTCTGCGACACCCTGGGGATCCTCGACCCGTTTGCCATGTACGAAAAAGTGAGAGCCCTTCGGCAGGAGATACCGGAGCTCGCGCTTGAAGTGCACACCCATAACGATCTGGGTATGGCGACCGCCAACGCCATCGCGGGAATAAAGGGAGGCGCCCGCTTCGTCAACACGACGGTCAACGGACTGGGGGAACGGGCCGGCAATGCCGCGCTGGAAGAGGTGGTGATGGGGCTCAAGCTCGCATGCGGCATCGATCCGGGAATCGACACCCACCGTTTTCGGGAAATTTCCCGCCTGGTCGGCCGCGCCTCCCATCGACCGGTGCCCGACTGGAAGGCAGTTGTGGGGGAAAAGGTCTTTTCACATGAGTCGGGGCTTCATGCCGATGGCGTGCTCAAGAATCCCCGGAATTATGAAGGGTTCGACCCGGAAGACGTGGGACTGTCACGGCATATCGTGGTGGGGAAGCACTCGGGGGTGCATGGCCTGATCGAGCGATACCGGAAGATGGGGATCACGGTTGCACGCGACGAGGCAGAGCGGCTTCTTTTCCGCGTTCGTGCCATCGCCCAGCACAACAAGAGAGCGCTCAGTGACCGCGATCTTTCCCGCCTCCATGCCGGTACGGATACCTTTCCGCTCGCGGTTTGACGCATCATAATTGAATCTCTCTTCGCAGAGGGGACACAAAGGCTTCCCACCGAATTTCGGGAGCAGACTTCACCGGCAAAGGCGCCGCCAATACACACTGGGGGCATCTTTGGGTGCCTCGAAAATTCACGTGCGGTCCACGGATTGGTGGACGAAAGGAGCAGGACAATGAGACAGATCGCGATTTACGGCAAAGGCGGCATCGGCAAATCAACCACAACCCAGAACACGGTGGCCGGCCTGGCCTCCATGGGCAAAAAAGTCATGATAGTCGGCTGTGACCCGAAGGCGGACTCCACCCGCCTCATTCTTCACGCCAAGGCACAGTCAACGGTTATGGATCTGGTGCGCGAACTGGGCACCGTTGAGGATCTGGAACTGGAAGACGTGCTGAAGGTTGGCTACGGCGACGTCAAGTGCGTCGAGTCCGGCGGCCCCGAGCCGGGAGTCGGCTGCGCAGGCCGTGGCGTCATTACCGCCATCAACTTCCTGGAAGAGAATGGCGCCTATACCCCTGACCTGGATTTCGTCTTCTACGACGTTCTCGGCGACGTTGTCTGCGGCGGTTTCGCCATGCCGATCCGCGAAGGGAAAGCGGAAGAGATCTACATCGTCTGTTCCGGCGAGATGATGGCTATGTACGCCGCCAACAACATAGCCAAGGGTATCCTCAAGTACGCCTCCTCCGGCAAAGTCAGACTCGGCGGTCTGATCTGCAATGCCAGGAAGACCGACAAGGAGTATGAGCTGATCGACGCCCTGGCCAAGAAGCTCGGCACCCAGATGATCCACTTCGTTCCCCGGGACAACCAGGTGCAGCGCGCCGAACTGCGCAGGATGACCGTTATCGAATACTCCCCCGAGCATCCCCAGGCTGAGGAGTATCGGACCCTTGCCCGGAAAATTGCCGATAACAAGATGCTGGTGGTGCCGACGCCGCTGGAGATGGAAGAGCTGGAAGACCTTCTCATGGAGTTCGGCATCATGGAGGCGGAGGATGAGACCATCGTCGGCGTAGCTGAAGCTGCGGCGAGATGAGAACTTCGGCTTCATAGGTCCTTACGACCTATAGGCCCTATGAAGCCTATAAGAAATCCAAGGAGCGAATTATGTCCAGTGAAATAAAGAAAGTAGAAGGTATAACCAAGGAATCTACCCAGGAGATGATAGACAAGGCCCTGGAGGTGTATCCCGAGAAGGCGAAGAAGAAACGGGCTCCCCATCTGGCCCCCAACGACGGCGTGAGTGCCTGCGTGAAATCCAACCGGAAAACGGTGCCCGGTGTCATGAGTGCCCGCGGCTGTGCCTATGCCGGCGCCAAAGGGGTGGTCTGGGGGCCGATCCGCGACATGGTCCATGTTTCCCACGGCCCGGTCGGCTGCGGCTGGTACTCCTGGGGGACGCGTCGCAACCTGATGACCGGCATCAACGGGGTCAACCAGTTCGCCATGCAGTTCACCTCCGACTTCCAGGAAAAGGACATCGTCTACGGCGGCGACAAGAAGCTGAAGCAGCTGCTGGTCGAGGCCCACGAACTGTTCCCGCTGGCGAAGGGTATTTCGGTCCTCTCCGAGTGCCCGGTCGGCCTGATCGGCGACGATATCAACTCGGTGGCAAAGCAGTCCGCAAAAGAACTGGACCTGCCAATCATACCCTGCAACTGTGAAGGGTTCCGCGGCGTTTCCCAGTCGCTCGGCCACCACATCTCCAACGACACGATCCGCGATCACATCATCGGTACGCGGGAATTCGCAGAACCCGAGACCCCCTACGACATCGCCCTCATCGGCGACTACAACATCGGCGGCGACGTCTGGTCGGTGAAACCACTTCTGGAAGAGATCGGCCTCAACGTCAAGGCGGTCTGGACCGGCGACGGCGAACTGGAAAAAATCGCCGCCACCCATAAGGTGAAACTGAACATCATCCACTGCTACCGCTCCATGAACTACATGTGCCGGGTGATGGAAGAGAAATATGGCATCCCCTGGCTGGAGTTCAACTTCTTCGGCCCGACCAAGATCAGGGAGAGCTTGCGGGCCATTGCGGGGCGTTTCGACGACAGGATCAAGGAGAACGTGGAGCGGGTGATCGCCAAGTACGACCCGCTCATGCAGGCGGTGATCGACGAGTACCGTCCGCGCCTGGAAGGGAAGAAGGTCATGCTCTACGTCGGCGGCCTGCGTCCCCGGCACACGGTCAATGCCTATGCCGATCTGGGGATGGTGGTGGTCGGTTCCGGCTACGAATTCGCCCACGGCGACGATTACGAGCGGACTTCGGTGGAGATGCCGGAAGCGACGGTCATCTACGATGACGCATCCGAATACGAACTGGAGGAGTTCGTCAACACGCTCCGCCCCGACCTGGTGGGGAGCGGCATCAAGGAAAAGTACCTGTTCCAGAAGATGGGCGTTCCCTTCCGCCAGATGCACAGCTGGGATTATTCCGGACCGTACCACGCCTACAACGGCTTCCCGATCTTTGCCCGGGATGTGGATATGGCGGTGAACAGCCCGACCTGGAAGTTGGTCAAGTCACCATTTTAAAACGTCGCCCACTTTTTTGCCAGCTCGGGGTTGCCTTCGTCATCGCTTGTGCGGCGTGGCGCTGCCACGCCTCCGTGCTCTTCCTTGGCGCCACCGACCTGACTAAAAAATTGGACGCCGGTAGGTTCAACCCAAAAACATATTCAGTTGCTGGACAGATTGGTCCGCAACCGGAAGGAGTTTCCCATGAGCGCAGATGCTGCGGTGAAATATGTAACCGAGATACCCGAAGATGAGGTGAAGCGGGTAGCGGAATGGATCAATACCGAGGAGTACAAGGAGAAGAACTTCGCCCGCCAGGCGCTGGTGATCAACCCTCCCCATGCCTGCCAGCCACTGGGGGCCGAACTGGCTGCCCACGGTTTCGAGGGGACGCTCCCCTTCGTCCACGGCTCCCAGGGGTGCGCTTCCTACTACCGCTCCACCCTGAACCGCCACTTCCGCGAGCCGGCGCCGGCGGTGTCCGATTCCATGACCGAGGACGGCGCGGTGTTCGGTGGCCAGAACAACCTCCACGAGGCCCTGGAAAACGCCTACACCATGTACAAGCCGAAGATGATGGCGATCTTCACCTCCTGCATGCCGGAGATCATCGGTGACGACCTGACCGCCTTTATCAAGAATGCCAAGAACAAGGAGTGTGTCCCGGCGGACTTCCCCCTTCCCTTCGCCAACACCCCGAGTTTCAACGGCTCACACATCCACGGCTACGATGCCATGCTCCTCTCCATCCTCCAGACCCTCACCGAAGGGAAACAGGTCGAGGGACGCTGCACCGGCAAGCTCAACCTGATCCCCGGCTTTGACGCCAATACCGGCAACTACCGGGAGTACAAGCGGATACTGAAAGAGTTCGGTATTCCCTACACCCTGCTGGCCGATATCTCCGAGACCTTCGATTCCCCGCTGGACGGCACCTACCGTACCTACCCCGGCGGAACCAGCCTGGACGAGGCGGCGGATTCCGTTAACGGCAAGGCGACCCTGACCCTCGGCCCCTACGCCACCGCCAAGACCTTTACCTGGATCAAGGACAATTTCTCCGGCAAACATGT
This sequence comes from Geomobilimonas luticola, assembly GCF_018476905.1. Taxonomy (GTDB): domain Bacteria; phylum Desulfobacterota; class Desulfuromonadia; order Geobacterales; family Geobacteraceae; genus Geomobilimonas; species Geomobilimonas luticola. Next base: position 157,873 of record NZ_JAHCVK010000001.1, on the reverse strand, counting down.
CTCCCTGCCGATCCCCTTCGGCGTTGTGAAGACCGATGCCCTGCTGCTGAAACTTTCCGAACTGTTCGGCAAGCCGGTTCCCGAGTCCCTGAAGGCTGAGCGCGGTCGGGCGGTGGATGCCATAACCGACGCCCACCAGTACATCCACGGCAAGAAATTCGCCCTCTACGGCGACCCAGATTACCTGATGGGCTACGTCTCCTTTCTCCTGGAGGTGGGGGCCAGGCCGTATCACATCCTCTGCAGCAAGGGGACCAAGAAGGTGGAGAAAGAGTTGCAGGCGCTGCTCGACTCTTCCCAGGACGGTAAGGATGGCAAGATCTACATCAACAAGGACCTCTGGCACATGCGGAGCCTCCTCATGACGGATCCGGTCGATGCCATGATCGGCGACACCCACGGGAAATTCGCGGCCCGTGACGCCAACATCCCGCTCTTCCGCTTCGGCTTCCCGAACTTCGACCGGGTCAACCTGCACCGCTACCCGCTGGTCGGCTACCAAGGGGTGATCAACATGATGACGACGATCTGCAACAAGTTCATCGAAGTCAGGGATGAAACCTGCGAGGAGCGCTACTTCGAGATGATGCGGTAACCTCCGCGCCGCGCACTATGATTTTCAAGATGTAGTCTGGGTCGCTCCCCATGCTGCAGCAAAGCAGTACCTCCTTCAATGGGATTACATGGCGGCAGCGATGTCCCATGTAATCCACTTTTTCCCTGAACCGAATCGAGGTGCCCCATGGCGAAACCCGACTGGTACGATACAACCGACTGTGACACCCACGACGCCGGCGCCCCCAAATTCTGCAAGAAATCGGAGCCGGGAGAGGGGACCGAACGCTCCTGTGCCTATGACGGCGCCCGCGTGGTGCTGATGCCGATTACCGATGTCATCCACCTGGTGCACGGCCCCATTGCCTGTGCCGGCAACTCCTGGGACAACCGGGGGGCCCGCTCCAGCGATTGCCAGCTCTACCGTCGCGGCTTTACCACCGAAATGCTGCAGAACGACGTGATCTTCGGCGGCGAAAAGAAGCTCTACAGGGCCATCCAGGAACTGGTGGGGCGCTATCCCGAGGCGAAGGCGATTTTCGTCTATGCAACCTGCGTGACCGCCATGACCGGCGACGACATCGAAACGGTCTGCAGGGCGGCGGCACAGAAGGTATCCATCCCGGTCATCCCGGTCAACACCCCCGGCTTCATCGGCGACAAGAACATCGGCAACCGCCTAGCGGGCGAAGTGCTGTTCAAGCATGTCATTGGCACTGCCGAGCCGGCATGTACCACCGACTACGATATCAACCTGATCGGCGAGTACAACATCGCCGGCGACCTGTGGGGGATGCTGCCGCTTTTCGACAAGCTCGGCATCCGCGTGCTCTCCTGCTTCAGCGGCGATGCCAGGTTCGAGGAGCTGCGCTACGCCCACCGGGCCAAACTGAACGTGATCATCTGCTCCAAAAGCCTCACCAATCTTGCCAAGAAGATGCAGAAGACCTACGGCATGCCCTATCTGGAGGAGTCGTTCTACGGCATGACCGACACCGCCAAGGCGCTGCGGGACATCGCCCGGGAACTGGACAACACCGTCGGCGGGCTGGAAAAGCGGGTGATGCAGGATCGGGTGGAGAAGTTGCTGGAAGAGGAAGAGACCCGCTGCCGGGAACGGCTTGCACCCTACAAGGCACGGTTGGCCGGAAAGCGGGCGGTACTCTTCACCGGCGGAGTCAAGACCTGGTCCATGGTCAATGCCCTGGCCGAGCTGGGAGTGGAGATCCTCGCCGCCGGCACCCAGAATTCGACCCTGGAAGATTTCTATCGGATGAAGGCGCTGATGCACCAGGATGCCCGGATCATCGAGGATACCAGCACCGCGGGACTCCTGTTGGTCATGTACGACAAGATGCCTGACCTTATCGTTGCCGGAGGCAAGACCAAGTTCCTGGCGCTGAAGACCAGGACGCCGTTTCTCGACATCAACCATGGCCGTTCCCACCCCTACGCGGGATACGAGGGGATGGTCACCTTTGCGAAGCAGCTGGACCTGACGGTGAATAACCCCATCTGGCCGGTGCTCAACGGCAAGGCGCCGTGGGAAAAAGGCGAAGACGCACTGGAAGGGGATGTTTCCCGGGCGGCAGGGCTGGCGGCGCGGCTCGATGGGGAGGATACGAAAAACTCGCGGGTCAAGGTGCCGGCCAAGAACGCCACGGTGAACCCGCAGAAGAACTCGCCGGCCCTGGGGGCCACCCTGGCCTACCTGGGGATCGACCAGATGCTCGGGCTCCTCCATGGTGCCCAGGGATGTTCAACCTTCATCCGCCTGCAGCTCTCCCGGCACTTCAAGGAGTCCATCGCGCTCAACTCCACGAGCATGAGCGAGGATACCGCCATCTTCGGCGGCTGGGAGAACCTGAAGAAGGGGCTTGGCCGGGTCATGGAAAAATTCAGGCCCCGGGTGGTCGGGGTCATGACCTCGGGGCTCACCGAGACTATGGGGGACGACGTGCGGAGCGCCATCGTCCAGTTCCGTCAGGAGCATCCGGAGCACGACGGGGTGCCGGTAATCTGGGCATCGACCCCCGACTACTGTGGCTCCATGCAGGAAGGATACGCAGCGGCGGTGACGGCGATCGTTTCCGCCATTCCCGAGGGGGGCGAGACTATAGCCAATCAGGTCACCATTATCCCCGGCTGCCAGCTGACTCCTGCCGAGGTAGAGGAGATCAAGGAGAGCTGCGAGTCCTTCGGGCTCGATCCGCTGGTGATTCCGGACATATCCAACGCACTTGACGGGCACATCGACGAAACCGTCTCGGCCCTCTCCGTGGGTGGCATACCGGTCGAGCGTATCCGCCTGGCGGGGCGGAGCGCGGCGACCCTCTACTTTGGCGATTCCCTGGCCGATGCTGCGGGGGAGCTGCAGAACAAATTCGCCATCCCGGCCTACGGTTTTACCTCCATCACGGGCCTGGCCGAGTGCGACCTGCTGATGACGGTTCTTGCCGCCATCTCCGGCAGGCCGGTACCGGAACGCTTCCGCCGCTGGCGGAGCCGTCTGATGGATGCCATGGTCGACTGTCACTACCAGTTCGGCCTGAAGAAGGTCGCCCTGGCCCTGGAGGCGGACCACCTGAAGGGGATGACCACCTTCCTTGCCGGTCTCGGCTGCCATATCCAGGCCGCCATTGCCGCTACCCGGACCAGGGGGCTGGATCAGCTGCCGGTTGACAACCTCTTCGTCGGCGACCTGGAGGACCTGGAGGATGTCGCACAGGGCGCCGACCTGTTGGTGGCCAACAGCAACGGCCGGCAGGCAGCTGCCCGGCTTGGGATAAAGAGCCATCTGCGCACCGGCCTGCCGGTGTTCGACCGCCTCGGCGCCCACCAGAAAATGTGGGTGGGGTACCAGGGGACCATGAACCTGGTTTTCGAACTGGCAACCATGTTCCAGGCCAATGCCAAAGAAGCGCAGAAACTGGCGCACAACTGAAAGGTGGATGAGATCATGAGAATTGCATTTACCAGCACGACCGGCGAGATGATAGACCAGCACTTCGGCATGTCGACGGAGTTTCACATCTGGGAGGTCGGGCCGGAGGAGGCGAGTTTTCAGGAGGTGCTCAAGGTGGGAGTGCATGGCCAGGACGAAGAGGACAAGATCGCCGCGCGGGCGAATATCCTCGGCGGCTGCGCCATCGTCTATACCATGGCAATCGGCGGACCGGCGGCGGCAAAGCTGGTGGCGCAGAAAATCCATCCGATGAAGACCACCACCGAGGTGCCGGTGGCCGAAATCGTCGGCAAGCTGCAGGAAGTGCTGAAGGGGAACCCGCCGCCCTGGCTGCGGAAGGCGATGCATAAGGGTACCACCCCGGCGTTTGACGAAGAAGATTAAACGGGTGTCCGGGAGCACGGGCTGTTTTACGGACCCGCCTTCCGCCCCCACTAACAACGGAGGATAGAACCATGGCGTACATTACCGGATTGAGACGAGACAAGACCGAGTACACTCCCCAGTTCATCGTGGCGATCGATGAGGAAACCTGTATCGGCTGCGGCCGCTGTTTCAAGGTCTGCGTCCATGACGTGCTGGCGTTCGAGGAGCTGGACGAAGATGATTCGGCAAAGATGTTCATGAAAGTGGAGAACCCCGGCAACTGCATCGGCTGCCAGGCATGCGGAAGGACGTGTTCGAAGAAGTGCTTCACCTTCGAACCGGTGGTATTGTAAAGCCGGAACCGGGGACCAGGGACCGGTATTCTGGAAGATTTTCTCCGGTCCCCGGTCCCCGGTCCCTGTTAAAGGAGGTATTCCATGCTTATCGCAGTTGCCTCAAAAGATGGAAAAGAGATCAACCAGCATTTCGGCCATGCCGAACGGTTCCTGATTTATGAGGTCGAGGGAAGTGACGCGAAGCTGGTGGATGAACGGAAGGTGCAGCGCTACTGCACCTATGACCAGGATCATCCCCTGCGCGCCCCCATCCTCAAGGAGATCGCCGATGCCCTGAAGGGGTGCCGGGCGCTGGTCTGCGCCCAGATCGGCCAGGGGCCACAGCTGGAGATGGAGCGGCTCGGCCTCGACACGTTCGTGGCCGACGGGTCCATCAGAAAGACGCTGCTTGAACTGTCCAGAGTTCTGTAGGAGAAGGCTCCCGGATCTACACGATAAGGGGGGCCGCACAGATGTGCCTACGTGATCACAACGAGGTGATGGCCCATGACCACTTCCCCATTCAACCTGTGTAACCTTCCCCCGTGGGTCATTGCCTCGCGCCACTTCAACGATCACCCGCAACCGCTGGAAATTCAGGGAGTGCGTCAGGCGAACCGCTTTCTGTTCGAGAAGCTGGTTTCCATCCCCAACCTGGAGCAGCGGGCCGAAATCTTCAACGACTACATGTCGGTCAAGTTCCAGCTCCATCAGTGGGAATGCCAGGGAACGGCGCCCGCTCGCAAGAGCATCAGGAACAGCTATCTCCGCTTTCTCCGGGGGTGGATGATGGACGCCAACTCCGTCGAGGGGGCCGTGCTCAAGGGGTGGGTGGAAAGCCGGCTCGGCCTGCCGCCGACGTTTCACAAGGTGCGGATTCCCGGCATCCTGAGCGAGGAATACCAGCTGTTCGCCTACGACCGGATGAAGGGAAGCGCCCGTACCAACGCCATCAACTCCCAGCTCGATCTCCTCTACGAATACTGCCAGTTTGAACTCGCCAGCCTCTACCCGGCCGGCGGGCACATAACCCTTTACCGTGGCACCAACGACGCCGATGATTACGAGCTCTTGGAACATGAGGGGAGACGGCTGCAGATCGTCCGGCTGAACAACCTGGTGTCGTTCACCTCGGACGAGGAACGGGCCTGGGAGTTCGGCGATACCGTCTGGGAGATCAGGGCGCCGCTGGTCAAGGTTTTCTTCTTCAACGGTCTCCTCCCCAACAGTATCCTGAAGGGTGAGGGGGAGTTTCTGGTGATCGGCGGGGAGTATCGGGTGCGGCGGGTCATGTGCACCGTTTGATGGGAGCAGTAATCGCTTTATCGCGGTAAGGGCGCTTCCCGTTCAGACTGGTTACTGCCGGTCCGCCTCGTCGCCCGGGCACGCGCACCCCTCTGCCGAGGAGCTGCAGCCGGCGCAACCCTTCCCCAGCTTCACGACGTGTCCGCTGGCGGCCCAGCCGGTGAGCGAATCGGCAGCAACCAGCCATTCCCCTTCAGCGCGCATGCCGCTGATACATTTTCCCCTCATCAGCATCAGCAGCCGGGTCGGTGTTGTTGCAAGCAGGTCCGCCGCTTCGTCAACCGTCAGGTATGATACCCCATCAATCATTCGTTCCATAGTAGCCTCCCTTTGTCATGCCATGGACTCCATACACGGAACATGCCAGTCGCCCGAATCCGCATGGAGAGGGGCTTTCGGCTGTCGCGACGTCGGTTTTGCCCGTTTCGCTGCCTGATTAATCACCAGTGGTGTCCAGGGGAAGAGCATACGTCCCATTACACAATTCCGGATGGACTCTTCCCGTGACATCAGGAGGCAAAGCGGCTCGTCATACGCCAATCATGCTTGTACATTTATTGAAAAAAAGGTAGTCTCGTAAGGCCACATCAACGATGGTGGCGGCACTACATCACATTGTTTTTACGGGAGTCATGCAATGAAAAAGTTCGTACAATCTAGCGCTATTGCCTGGATGCTGGTCCTGCCCACTCTGGGGGGAGCGGCCGACGGCAATATGTCGACCGGGACAACAACCCCACATCCGGCTACCGCCGGACAGACGCCCGTTGCACCTCCGCAGGCGGGTAACCCCGCTCCGGAAGGCAAAGGGGATGGCGCCGTTTCGGGGAAGATCGTCGAAACCATGAACAGCGGCGGATATACCTACATCAATCTGGAGAGCAGCGGGAAGAAGACCTGGGTCGCAGTGCCGGAAACCCGCGTAAAGGTCGGCCAGGAGGTGAGCTGCCCGTCGGGTACGGAGATGGGGAACTTCACCAGCAAGACCCTCAAGCGGAGCTTCGACCGGATTGTTTTCTGCAACAGCCCGCTGGACAAGCAGGACGCTGATCTGGATGCCGGCGAGAAATCTCCCGGGAGTAAAGGGGCGATAGTCGCACAGGCTGGGACGGTCAAGGTGGAGAAAGCTGCCGGTGCCAATGCGTATACCGTAGGCGATATCTACAAGAACAAGGCGAAACTGGACAGGAAGAAGGTTGTGGTGCGGGGAAAGGTCGTCAAGGTTTCGGGCGGCATCATGGGGAAAAACTGGATCCATCTGCAGGACGGTAGCGGTAGCCAGAAAAAGGGGACCAACAACCTTGTGGTTACTTCCCAGGACCTGCCTGCCGTGGGGGATGTGGTGACCATGCAGGGGACCCTTTACAAGGACAAGGATTTTGGCAGCGGCTACAAGTACGATGTCATTGTGGAAGAGGCGAAAATTCAGAAATAGTCGGTTTTCCGTAGCGACGTTTTCTTCTTCCTGCCGGCGGAGCGCCGGAACGCCTGGGCCACTCCGGGGAACTCCCGGAAGAAGCATGACAGGAGCTGTAGATGCATATTACTGCTGACGAAACGGCAGCAATTCCGTTTGCTCCGGTACGGAGGGCTCTCCCTGAAGAGGTGCAGAGTGCCCGGTCCAGGATACTCGTGGAAGAGACCATCTCGCTTATCCTGGAAACGATGCCTGCCTATGGCGTTGTTCTCAACGAGGAGCGGCAGGTGCTGGCGGTCAATGGCCGGCTGTTGGCCGCCTTCGGCATAGACGACCCGGATGCCTTGATCGGCAAGCGGCCAGGAGAAGCGATCAACTGCATCCATGCGGGAGACGGTCCGGGGGGGTGCGGGACGGGGAAACATTGTGCCGGTTGCGGCGCGGTAATGGCAATTCTTCATAGCCAGCAGCAGGCTCATTCCTCGACCCAGGAGTGCCGGATTACCATGGATGCCGAGAGGGCCGCCAGCCTCGACCTGGAGGTGACGGCGACTCCCGTGCAGGTCGGGGACATGCGGTTGACCGTATTTTCGATGCGGGACATCAGCGCCGATAAGCGGCGCGATGTGCTGGAACGGGTCTTTTTCCATGACATCATCAATACTGCCGGCGGCATTCGAGGCCTCGCCGAAGTTCTTGCCCGGGGGGACATCCTCACCCCCGAGCAGGATGGGGAATACCGTCACTGGATGGTGAACCTGGCGCAGCAACTGGTGGATGAGATAACCCACCAGCAGGCACTGGTGGCGGCGGAAAAAGGGGAGTTTCGCCCGACCCTCAAGGCCCTGTCGGTGCCGGAGCTGTTGCGTGAGATCCAGGCCCTCTATGTCAACCATGACATTGCATCGGGGAGGAGTCTGCTGCTCGGAGCGGTGCCGGAATGTCACATCGTCAGTGACAGGGCTATCCTGCGAAGGATTCTCGGCAATATGGTGAAGAATGCGCTGGAGGCGACCGAAGCGGGGGAGACCGTGACGATTTCCGCGGAGACGGGACCTTCTACCATATCGCTCTGTGTGCATAACCCTGGAGTCATCCCCCGGGAGACGCAGCTGCAGATATTCCAGCGTTCTTTCAGTACCAAGGCCGAGGTGGGGCGCGGGATCGGCACGTACAGCATCAAGCTGTTCGGCGAGCGCTACCTGGGAGGGAAGGTGCATTTTTCCAGCCACGAGCCCGATGGTACTGTCTTTTGCCTCACCCTTCCGAAGGAGCATTCCCTGTCCCGATGAGCAGGACTGGGCGTTTCGGCGGCACCTCAAGAATAAAAAGCTTGCAATCGTAAAAAAATACATCTATAGTACAAAGCTTGCTTGTTCCAGCCCGGCGGCTTGCAGTCACCATGCCGCCCCTGCTGCATCGCTCACTAACCCCCCTCTCTGTTTTCGGCCTCTCTCTCCTGAAACAGCGTACGATACACGGTTGGCGACGATGAATCAAAGTCGGTCGTCCCTGTGTTGTCGCCGTTTACGTCTGTGGATCATCCGTTTGGTCCCACGGCCCTCGCATGCCTCCGCCAGCCAATGAAAAGGATATCCATGTCGTTTGCAGATCTGCAGCTTTCTTCCGCCATTCTCAAGGCCATCACCTCCTGCGGTTACACCGAGCCCACTCCGATCCAGGAGCAGGCCATTCCCAAGGCCCTTGCCGGTCATGACCTCATGGCCACTGCTCAGACGGGTACTGGCAAAACGGCGGCCTTCGTGCTCCCTGCCCTCAATCGCCTGTCCGAGCCGTCTTTGCTTAAGGGGCGTGGGCCCCGGATACTGGTGCTGACGCCGACCCGCGAACTGGCCAATCAGGTTACCGATGCGGTCCGCACCTACGGCAAGTTCATGCGCGTCAGAAGCGCTGCCATCCTCGGCGGGATGCCCTATCGTGAGCAGCTCCGCCTTCTCTCCCAGCCACTCGACATCGTGGTGGCAACGCCGGGTCGGCTCATCGACCACCTGGAGCGGGGGAGCATTAACCTGAACCGTCTTGAGGTGCTGGTGCTCGACGAGGCGGACCGGATGCTCGACATGGGTTTCAGCGAGGACGTTGACCGGATTGCCGCCGCCGCCCCCGCCGACCGTCAGACCCTCCTCTTCACGGCAACCATGGACAAGACCATGGCAGGCCTGGCCCAGCGCCTTTTGCGCGAGCCGGTGCGGATCGAGATCGCTCCGAAGCAGATCACCCACGATACCATCGAGCAGCGGCTCCACGTGGCTGACAGTCTGCAGCACAAGAACCGCCTGCTCCAGCATCTCATCTCCGATGTGGACCTGACCCGGGCGATCATCTTCTCCGCCACCAAGGTTGCAGCCGATCAGCTGGCCTGCGAACTCCATGCCCAGGGACATTCCGTTGCCGCCCTTCATGGCGACATGACTCAGGGGGCTCGCAATCGCACTATCACCAACATGAAGCGGGGCAAGGTCCGGTTGCTGATCGCCACTGATGTGGCGGCGCGGGGGCTTGACGTCAATGGTATCAGTCATGTCATCAACTTCGATCTGCCAAAATTCGCCGAAGACTACGTCCATCGCATCGGCCGCACCGGCCGGGCAGGCGCCAGCGGCATCGCCATCTCCTTTGCATCACTCAACGAAATCCACTACCTGGAGAAGATCGAGCGCTTCATCGGCAAGTCACTCCCCCAGCACGTAATTCCCGGCCTTGAACCGACCCGGCCCCTGCGCGCCCGGACCGGCAATGGCCCCCGCAGCGATTCGCGCGGTCCTGGCCGGAAGCCGGGCAAGTTCTCCGCAGGCGGACAGCGTAGCGAGCAGGGAAAGGGTGAGGCTGCCGGCAAATCCCGCATCAAAAAATGGGGTGCCCCGCGCCGCGAACAGGCGCCGGTCGTGGTGGAGCACCGGGGCAGCAGTTCCGGCCGTTCTGGCCGGCGGGTCATCTAGCCCACGCACAAGCTGACGTGACACACAAGAGCCCCCTCCCATTCGGAAGGGGGCTCTTTTATTTACTACACTACGAAGTTGGCTGTTTTCGGTTGGCGTATGGAGTTCTTGTCTGAACTGCAACTACTTATTTGGCTATTTAACGTATCTATTGAATTTCCAGTTATTTTGCTGAATAAGCATAATGAAGTGATAATACATGTAGTTTCGCCAGTTGACGATTGCGCGGACCCTGCTGGTTAACAGTTATTTGGCGCAATAGTACCGATCAAATACCCGGGAACTCAGTCGGACCTAAACATATATTAATATGAATTATGTTTAATTGTCCAACACGTCGTAATTGCAGCACTTTATGTTTTAGTGGATTATAATTTTAATGAGTGGCAAAACTGGCTTTTGTTATGCAGTTTGGGGACAGAACGATGACGTGTGCAAGTTCCGGAGGTTGCCATGGATTTTTTGTCGGCCATGATGCTCGTGATAACAGTCATTCTGCTCTCCCTGTCGTTTCCGCGGATCTATGGCGACTGGCTGTCGTTCCAGAACCATCTGGAGGGAGGGGAGAGGGAGCCGCTCCTGGTGTTGCTGGCTGACAAAAAGCTCTGGATGCAGCGGCATTTCAGTTTTGCCGTCCTTGCCCTCGTGATGGCGAATGTCGTTGGAGGGACCTCTCTTGTTGAGGTGTCGCCAAGGCTGTCACAGGTCACGGCAGTCTATGCAGCCGTCTCGCTGATGCTGGCCCTCGTTGAATCGCTCTTTGCCCAGAAAATAACCGCGTTGCTCGTGGAGGCGCGGGAGAACCGGAGCAACGACTCGGATTAAGCGCGTTGCAGCAAACGACCTGTGGTCGCATGAATGCCTTTCCCCATCTGAAGTCGTAACGTTGTCCCCCACCCCTGCCGCTCTGCCCAATCAACCCGTACAATCACTCTTTGCGCCGTAGGCCGTTTCGTGTATGATGCCGGCCATGACTGTCTTCCTCCTGAGTGTCTTTCTGTTGATCACCGCCTGTGGTTACCTCCTCCGTACCCTCAACCTGCGGCATCTGCGTGCCCACGGCAACCAGATTCCTTCCGGCTTCGAGGAGATCCTCGATGGCGAGACGTTGCGCCGGACCGTCGCCTATACCCTGGACCAGAGTCGGGTCGGGCTGCTGGAATCGCTCTATGATAACCTCTTCCTGCTCCTCTTCCTGTTCGGGGGGGTGCTTCCCCTCTACGACCGCTGGGTCGCCTCCCTTGTCCCTTCGTTCGTTGCCGGCGGGGTCCTCTTCTTCCTCCTGATAACCCTCGTCCAGACCCTGCTCGACATTCCCTTCGATCTCTACCGGACCTTCCGGCTCGAAGCCCGCTACGGATTCAACACCAGCACCCTTCGTCTCTGGTTAGCCGATCTTTTGAAAGGGACAGCCATCACCATAATCCTGCTCTGCGGGCTGTCTGCGGGGGCGCTGGTCCTGGTCCGCTGGAGCCCGGCGTGGTGGTGGCTCTGGGTCTGGGGGTTTTTTGCCATCGTTTCCCTGTTTCTCATGTACCTCTCTCCCTACGTCATCGAGCCACTTTTCAACATGTGGTTTATACCGTTTAGTAAATCTGGACAGTCAATGAGTGAGAGGCCTTCTCTGCTCGACTATAAAGCGCTCAAAGCATCATCCCTACCAAATTTGTCCATTTCTACCCTCTAATCATTTTGTCCACACATTGTACAAGTCTCGATTCGCACTTTTTAGTAAATTGCGACTCGAAAATGTCTATTTTTGCATTAACTCTCAAAAGGTTTTCAATAGAATTTCCGAGAGGAGTTTATTATGTACCGGGATTGACGGGTCCCGAAACTCAAATTCCGTTAGCCTTTTTTGGACGTAATCAAGGTAACTAACAACGGCGATACGAAGTATGGCGGCAGCGGTTGCGTGATAGGTCTTGTTTTTTGGTATGTTGCTGCTATCCAGCAGTACGTCAATTTTCTTCCTATTTTCACGGTTAAAGCAAAATGTGACTTTTAAATCGCCGCGAGCCGCGGCTGCAACTAGGTTTGCAGATTCGGGGACACCCATTCTTGCCATAAAGTCTAATCCATGACGAGCAATATCATGGATTCCTAATCTGTGTGATAATTCACTAGCTCTCTCCAAAACAATATCATTGAATTTGACACTGACCTTCTTGATATTATTATTGTCACAATAAGTTAAATTTTTGGCATTTTTGGCATTCATAACATATGTATGTCCTAAATAGTATAAATATGCAGCCATAGCACGTCTAGCAACTTCGTTTATACTGACATTATATATATTAGATAGTAATTCTAAATGATTAAAAAATGATTTGGTATATTTGCGTATATTCCACATTGTGCCAGTATTAAAATTTAATGTTACGTTGCTGTAAAATAGTTCAAAGTCAGAATCAACGGACCAATTGGTAGTTATGAGTTTTAGTCCATTCTGAGCTAAAGTCATCCGTCTGAGACGACTTAGATTTTCTAGCCGAACCATTTCAACTGAAAGCCCAACACATATATTTTCCATAATATTGGCTCCTGATGCACTGTATTAAAACCGAAATTACCAACATTGCAAGGTATTGTTTTAGGTGCAAGATCGGGAGACCAATTTCAGCAAGCAAAAATTGCATTTTGCTATATTTGAGCTTGTTATTCTTATCCACACGCTTCACATGAATTGAGAAGAGACGAAGTGATAATGGCAAAGAATCTGGATAGATATACTGATAGCAAGAGAGATAAAACTCTGAAACTACTTGAAACTCAGAGTGAGGTAGGTCTTCAACTTGACGAGGCTGGGGCAAAGACTCGTGCTGCAGCGCGAGCTATATTTCCGAGAGAAGTGCCGCAATTGCTGTTGCTGGAGTCAACTGACAAGGGGAAAAAGCACACTTTACGATACGATTTTACAGAACTGCATATGCGGTATCCTTGCAGCAAATTGATTATTGAACAGCTTGTTCACGGCATGCAGCTGATCGCAGACCCTTTGCAATCATGCGGACCTCCATCGAACAGTAGGTATACCATAATTGAATTCGTTGAATTTCTGAATGACAAGAATTTCCCTCACGATAAAGCCATAACCTGTGTTGCAGACATTACTACTTTAACTCATGATGCTTTCAGGATCTATCTCTTATACGTCTTTCCTAAAAGGCATGTAAATCGGCTCCGCCTCGCCAGTATAAAGCGATTGGTCTATGCCCTCGTTAAGCGCTACCACCGTGAGCAGGCGGTTGGCAGCAGATTGTTCAAGTCTGTTCGAGGAATAAGTTCTAATGGCAGGACTGAGGGTACACAAGGTTTGAATATTGCTCAAATGTCAGCTCTCCGAAATGCTTGCATTATTGATATTGCTGCGGTCAAGAAACTGCATTCATTCTATGAATCGATAGACAATAATTGCGAAAGGATTACTGTCGATAGCCCACCGCCGCCGAAGGGTGCTGTCAATGAAGAAGTCGCTGAAAGGTTTCTGCTCATGACGCTTGCCGCAGTCAAACTCGATTATCCTGACTACCCTTTGAACATGACAGCGAGGGAAGCTGAAGGCTTTTTCAATCCGAATAAATGCGTTGAGCCTAGGTTGAACCGTTGGAGCCAAAGGACATCATCGCGATATCGAGTCGGTCAGTACCTCAAATACTGTGTGAATAATCTTCCTGCCCGATTCAATATTTTAAGATTTCGCCAAGGTCAAGAATTGCTGCATGCCGCAATGCATTTTACTCCATGCACACTTTATCCCTTTTTGCTCCATGTACTGATCTATTCAGGTTTGAACTTGGAAACAGTAGTAAATTTCAGTGACGACCTTGACAAACACACATCACCGAGCCTGCATGAACCTCACAAGTATGTGATGCTGCACTCCTATAAGGGACGGACAAAAGATACTCAATCCATCCTGTGTATGCGAAATGGTAGCTTTGGTATATATGGGATTCTTCAATATGTAGAGTCAATCGTCACTCGGTATAAATCCAGCCCACATTACAACCACGGCAGTTTATGGCAATATTTGCCAGTAGTCTTCAAAGCCATGCCTGGAACCACGATAGAAGTCTTAAACAACTTTCATGATGTAATAACAAAACTTTGTAATACAAGTCGACGATTCATTGAGCGGCATAGTTTACTTGAAATGGGCATTGTTGAGACAAAAGGTGGCGGAATAAATCACCGCCGTATTCGTAATGGGTATGCGACCCTTCTGCAACGGTATGGTCATAATGTGCAGGAGATAACGCGTGCATTGAAGCATAAGAACATGAGCACAACTGACAAGTATTATCTCTCTGATAACTCAAGTAACGATATCTTTGATGAGCGCATCATTGAGATTCAAAATCTCTATATTGACAATATCAGTAATTTTAATCTTCGCGTGGTAGAGTCTAAAACCTTAAAAGATCTTCGCGATGCTATAAACAGGGCTACCTCAGAAGTCGAACGCAGAAGATTGACCAAGGCATTGGCAGATGAAACCGGGCTGGAAGAACAGATCATAACGCGACTTATGTCACCCGAAAGCGACACCTACATATTGGCGTGCACAGACTCAAAAAATCCTACATGGCCTGGATACAGAGATTTCCTTAGAAACCAAGAATGCAGCTTTTTTAACAAGTGTTGTCTTTGTAGCCAAGCAGTCGTGTTTGCCGAAACTCTTCCATTCATCGCCAGGCGCTTAATGGACCTTGAGGAATTGAAGAATGATATTCCGTCATCAGAGTGGATAGCCAACTATGGTGATGAATGTGATGCATGGCAGGCCATTCTCGACAGGTGGAGTGACCGCCAGTCGGTCGACGAGGCGCGACTAGCGGCAAGTAGAGGTGACGTTCTGCTGCCCAAGATTATGAGGGTGAGTGCATGATATCCATTGAGACACCCTTTGAACAGTGGGAAAGCATAAGGGTATCGGGATTTTCATCATTTTCTGATGACATGTGGTGTTTTTCAAGAATGAATCGTATCGGAGATGTAAACGACCTCTCCTTTGATAAAAAATTAGGTGGCGGAGTAAAGTTAACTGATGACGAGTGCTGGCCGCTCATGTTGTTTGTCAAAGCACTCACGTATCATCATTTACCTCAAAACGCGATATTATCCCGTATCACAACGTTGGCATCGTCGCGTGGCATTCAGTCTTCTTTGATGGTATTGGCAAAATTTCTCTACGAAATGGATGTGTTTGTTGATACCGCGAACGGGTCATTTTCAGGTGGTATGGCCGTTTCGTTGGATGATATTGAAGAGGCGGTAGAGTGTGCGCCGACTGCAAACAGGAAGAAACAGCTCGTAGAGAGCGCTCGGATATGGCATGAGCATTCAGTAGCCGGAATGCTCCCACCTGCGTTTTGCGTTGAATTTGATGAGGACGAACTTAAATACCTCTCCTCAAGTACCCTGCGACAGAAGCAGGCTGAAGAGGGTTCGATTTTGCCAGTGCCGCTTGAAGATCTCGCCGTATTGGTCCCTTACTGTATAAAAATCATTGAGGAGCAGGCCGAAGATATACTTTACGCTTATGATCATGTCTACTGGCTTTACATGACGGGAAAGGACAAAAATGCGCTAGGATTTTCGTGGCCGAAAACTATCAATGCTCTCAGAGAAAGGAATGAAACTGGGCTCTGGGAAGTCGATTCTTTCAGACTGACGTCCGAGGTGAGCAAAGACTCGCAGTACGCAATTGCAAAAGCTATTGTTTCGCATCCAGATTGGCCTTTGCACAGGGAATTCGCAAAAGGCAGTTGCCATGAATTACTGAAACAGAAGCGGGCAGATATACTTAGGCTTGCCGGCGAACTGGACATTGATGTCGAACAGATTGACCCTTATTGCAAAATCGATCGACAGGAAATTTACAAACACTTTCGCGTTCTCATAATGAATCTACGCACGGCATGCAGAATAATTATCCTACTCGTTACCGGTATGCGGGTTAGTGAGCTTGTGAATCTTAAAGCCGGAAAGGTCAGGCCTATAGCCGGATCAAACAAGAACTATGCATTAACATTTGAGGTATTCAAAGGTTCTATAGGTGGGGTTGGGGAACTTGTTACCATTCCCTTTCCTGAAATCGGTGCTAAGGCATACCAGATACTCGAACGACTAACCGAAAAAGCCCGCCTTGCTGCAAATACTGACCTGTTGGCGGTCAGAATTTTGCTGGGGTTCGGCAGAATTCCAATTGCTATCTCTGATAATGGAATTATCAGGAAGTTCTGTAAGCCGCTCGAACTATCAAGTTCCCCCACAACCCACCAGTTTCGAAAATCATTGGCCATGTTTGCCGTCTATCATAATCCAGAAAATCTCATTTTGATAAAGCGTCTTTTCTCACACAGTAGTCTGGCGATGACACTGAAATACATAGTTGAACTGCCCGGGATGGATGAGGAGCTGAAAGAAACTCTCAAGGAACAGGAAAAAGAGCTATTTAAGGAGGTATATCAGGCGGCTCTGTGTCACAAGATTGGCGGTGTTCATTCTGCAGAGATTTTGAAAGCTTCTGAAGATACCTATTATTCGCAGCTCAACGATAACGGCGAGTCACTCAATCAGTATATAGACTCGCTACTGGAGTGCGGCGAGAGGTTGCTGCACCGGTGTGTGCTTGGGGTTATCTGTACAGACCGAGGCCAGCCGCTTATTAACTTTACGCCCAACTCATGCACATGTAATGTCGTCAGCTGCGAGAATGCCATTTTTACCGAAAAATCTGTACCACATTTGTCAAATGATATCCGCTTCCATCGACAGCTTATGCAAAACGAAAATTGCAGTGAAAAACAGCGTAAGTTTTCTCAAAGATTCGTAACTGACGGATTGATGAGGCTTGAAGAGATACTTGGCCGCCAAGAAGTGGCCGCAACCTACCCAGATTTCTACGTGGTGGCAGTATGAGCAAGAATACTGTGAAAACCCACGACAAACTGCTCGATAATGCGTACGCTGCGTATAATGATTTACGTCTCAAAGGCGAAAAGCCGACTATTACTGCGATCGCAGAAAATGCCGGTATAGCCCGTTCGACTATTAATCAACAAAAGCCGGACTGGGTAAAATTCAGAGACACTGTCAAGGGGAAAGCTTCACCAGACGTCACTGTTGGTGTTGTAAAGATCTCAGAGAGCTCGAAGGAATCACTGAGACTGCATAAACTCAAAGACGATGTGAACAAAGCCTTGAAGGACCTTGAGGAGTTTAGGTTAGATTCGGTGCGGGCGATAATTAAGCTCGTAGAGCAGGTGCACACTTACAAGGAGATCGCTGACGAAGCTCCAAACACTAGGAAAAAGCAAGCGCACCTTGCCGCGCAAGTCGAAGAACTTAAGAAAATGGTTGAAAGCTTGAAGAACCAAAATCGAGAGTTAAAGGCAACCGCAGGGGCTGGCGCCGCTATAGCCTCTTTTCAGCCGCCTGCCTCAACCATCAACATCTATCAGGATAACCGGCCCTCTCTTGAGTATGATGACCTTTTTCGGCACAATCTTGAAGCAATGAACATGCTGGACCATCTCTTTGCCGATCCCGAAACGGGTCCGGGAATTGTGTACCTGCTATGTGGCAACTTCGCTGCCGGCAAATCAAACATCATCCGCGACCACAGGCGAATGCCGATATCCAGACCACTTTATATTGATGGTACGGGGCACACGCGAGATATTCGCCAACTTTTCCTTGGCAGGATAAGGAGCATTGCTCCCAATTGCAGGATTGTGTGCATACGAGTGATGACCGGAATCGAGGAGTGCCTTAAGCGAAATGCTGACAGCAACAGAAAGAAGCGCAATTACCTGGTCAGTGAAGAATTGATCAAGCAAATCGGAGAGAGGTTTGAGGAAGTCTCTCTTACTGAAGGTTTTAATGCTATAGAGCTCTTCGGAGTAAATACATGATTGGTTGCTCAGGCAGAGACAAGGGCAAGGCCAATGCCGATGTTTTTAGGGACTTCATTGCTCGGACTGACCAAGAGAATAGCTGGTCTGAGTATGTGACACTAGACGGTAAAAAGATTTCCAGATCGAAAGTGCTGGCAGCATGCGGATTCAGCAGGAGTGTTTTGCGTCAAAACCCTGTAGTCAAAGAACATCTTATTGTTCTTGAAAGCAGGCTGCGGAGTAAGGGTGTGCTTGGCGGCACCCCCCTTTCAAATGGACGTCGAGATGGAATCAAAGTCGAAGAGATAGAGACAGACCTTTCTGTTCTAATTGAGGCGCTTTCGCAGGCTAGAGATGAGCTAAATACCTATCAGCAGCAGATAGAGGCAGTTGCGAAAGGATCTTAAGAGTCATGCGTTAGTGTGAAAAAACTCTAAACAGTGAACGCCTGTATCCCTTTAGATGTATTAACAAGTTAGCATTTCGAGGAGAAGGCATGAGGACGTTTAGAACTAATGCGTTTGAACAGAACCCGAAGTATAAAATGGATAGGGTACCGATTTTCATGACCGATGACTATGAGGTCATAGATGAGCCTACAGGGTGGGTTCTTGCTCTCATTCGCCGGCGATTCACAACTATGAGACATGGAAAAACAAGTCCCGAAACGATAAAAACATATTCCTGGATTTTGGAGCGCTTTCTCCGTTGGCTGGATGTTGCAAAGGACGTATCCGGAAAAACTATTGGTGCAAAGAATTGGCGGCTTGTTGATGAAGACATTATGTATGAATATGCCAATTATCTGGTGCAACCGCCAAATAACAAGAATCGACTGAAGCAACGTACCCTTAAGTACTATATATACTGCCTACAGGACTTCTACGATTGGGCCCGCAAACAAGGTTACGAACATTATTGGGACTTTGATGTTAAATCGGTAACCTTCAAGCTGCCTAACGTCGGAATGTGGGGCACCAGTGTTAAGCGAGATAAGATCGCTATGAACATTGGTCCAGAGGCAATGACGGCAATAGAAAATAAAAGAGATGCTGTCGTTACCAGAGAGCAGCTGACGGAGGCCATCCCTTTACTCGGTGATTTTGTCTATGTAATCATCGCTGTAATTATTGCATCGACAGGACTCAGGCCCAAAGATCTGCTCCAGCTGCCGTATCGCGGTAAAATTGACGAACCCAATAGAGGACTTCATCCGTATGAAACGAAAGGTGCCGTTATACCGCCAACAATCAATTACGAGTTCGAATCTAAGGGCAAGGTGCGAAGCATAAGATTTCCCGGCTCATTATGGGAGTTGATCTGCTGTTGTTGGATGCCCGAAAGGATCAGACGAGCCAGACTTTTCTACAAAAAACATGGCAAAAACCCCAGCAATCAGTACCTCTTCTTGTCTCAGAAAGGATACATTGTAACCTACGACATGATTCAGAGCCACTTCAGCAAAGTAGGTAAGTGCGAACATTACTCAGGTCATCGTTTCACGGCCAGGATGCTTCGACATCATTTTGCGACTTACTTTATTTACGATAGACTGCAGAAGAGTGGTATGTTAGGCAATAATGCATATCAGCCACATATTGACGAGGAACTGCGCCAGATGATGGGCCATGCCGATGTTGGCACCACATACAAATTTTATGTGGATCTGATTCAGGTGCTTGACTTCGAGGGTTCAGTGATCAAAGTTCTCGACGAGTATTTTGATACTACTTCCAGGCTTGTTGGCGAACTTGTGCCCAACATGCAGTCCAGCGCTACTTTAACATAAATCATATTGTTTCTCGGAGCCGTTATATATGAAGTCAGTACTATTCCTGTGTTATGTTGCTGTAACCTTATTCACATATTGGCTACGACACCTGAACATCAGTCATCTCAAGCGTTATGGGGCTTCGATCCCCGAAGGTTTTGAAAGCGTCGTTGATGAGGCTACTCTCCGCAAAACCACATCCTATACTATCGACAGCAGCCGCCTCAGCCTGTGGGATTCCCTGTTCGACAACCTCTTGCTCATGCTGTTTCTTTTTGGCGGTTTGATAGCAACTTACGATCAATTTATCCACGGTCTCTCTGATTCTTTCATCCTCTCTGCTGCCCTTTTTTTCCTCATTCTGACATGGGCTGAGGAACTATTTGGTATTCCTTTCGACCTTTACGGAACCTTTCGTATTGAGGCTCGCTATGGATTTAACACCATGACGCCAGGCCTCTGGTTTACCGATTTCCTCAAGTCGCAGGCAATCGCTTCAACCATACTGATGATGTTGGTTTCGGCAGCGTTCTGGCTCGTACAATGGAGCCCTGCGCATTGGTGGGTGTGGGTGTGGGCATTGATGGCCGTCTTCAGCCTCTTTATGATGTTCATCTCTCCGTATTTTCTTGAGCCCTTGTTTAATAAATTCGAGCCAATTAGAGAAGAGGGGCTGGAGGATGAAATCCGCGTATTGATGGAAAAGGTTGGGTTGAAGGTCGGGCGAGTAATGCAGATGGATGCATCTCGGCGCAGCCAGCACTCGAATGCCTACTTCACCGGCATCGGCAAGGTCAAGCGCATCGTGCTGTACGACACTCTGCTTAAACAGATGACACACGGTGAGATAGTTGCGGTGCTTGCCCATGAGATCGGTCACTGGAAAAAGGGGCACATCTGGAAACGATTGCTTGCTGTGGAGATTATGGGGCTGGCTGGAGCGTGGATTGCCTTTTATCTCCTGAACTGGCCGGGACTGCCTGGATTGCTTGGCCTTCCCGCAGAAATTTCACTTCCTGCCAAGATGGTGATCCTTGGTTTTATAGGCTCGCTGGTGATGTTCCCTCTCACGCCAATTCAGGCATGGTTATCTCGACGGCATGAACGTGAGGCCGACCGCTTTGCCGTCGATGTTACCGGTAATTCGAAGGCGCTTGCGTCTGCCCTTGTGAAGCTATCGACAGAAAATCTTTCTAACCTCCATCCGCACCCTTTATACGCGAAGTTTTACTATTCGCACCCGCCGGTGGTAGAGCGTGTGCGGGATCTCAATCAAATTTGATTTGCAAGCCGATGATTGCCTTACGTGCGTGCGAAACGGCACAGGGCGCCGGCATTCGTTTCACAATTCAGAGTTGGTGGCCCTTTGTCATTGACATGGAGGCAGAAAAGATGTATTAAAATAGCGTAATTTTGCTATGTTATGGAGATAATGAATGTTAGGCTCCACCCGTGTAAACATAGATGAAACTAAACCGCCTATGCCTCTCATTTTTGATGGCAAGGCGGTTTTTGATTTTGATAAGGAGTGCTCTTAAATGGGTAATACACTTCAGTCAGCCATTAAAGACAATCGCTCGCGTGGCAAGGTGGGCGACTTTCTGAAGGAGTGTATCAAGGACAACTCTACACTCTCTATAGTATCCGCTTACTTCACCATCTATGCCTATGACAAGTTGAAGGAGCACCTTCACAAGATTGACCATCTCAATTTTCTCTTTGGAGAGCCCAGCTTTGTTAAGAGTTTAGATCCTGATAGAACAGAGAAGAAGGCGTTCAAGTTAAAGGACGACAAGCTTGACCTCGGAAACCAGCTCCAGCAAAAGTGCCTGGCCAAGGAATGCTCTGACTGGATCAGTGATAAGGTTGATATCAGGTCCATCAAGCAGGCTAATTTGTTACACGGCAAAATGTACCACATTGATGACGATGGCCGAAAAAAAGCCCTGGTTGGCAGTTCTAACTTCACCGTCAGCGGACTTGGTTATGGGATTAACCCGAATATCGAACTGAATCTTGAAGTTGCCGATGACCGCGACCGAGATGAGCTTAAGCAGTGGTTTGATGAGATCTGGAATAACAAGGATCTTGTGGCGGATGTAAAGGGTGACGTTCTTAATTATCTGTCCCAGTTATATGACGATCACTCCCCGCAGTTCATCTATTACCTGACCCTTTTCAATCTCTTTCGTGACTATCTTGATGGGACTCGCGATATTGACGAATCCCTCCGCCGCGCTGCCCTTCCGGATACCCATATCTGGCAGAAGCTCTTCTCGTTTCAGAAAGACGGAGCCAAGGCCGCCATCAACAAGATTCTTGCCAATAACGGTTGTATCCTTGCTGATAGCGTCGGTCTCGGCAAAACCTTTACCGCCCTGGCGGTAATCAAGTTCTTTGAATTGAAAAACGAGCGTGTGCTGGTGCTCTGTCCCAAGAAGCTCCGCCGCAACTGGACTGTTTATCGCGCCAACAGCACACTTAACCCTTTTCTGGCGGATCGTTTCCGTTATGACGTGCTTTCCCATACCGACCTTTCCCGCGTAAAGGGAGAGGTAGAAGGTATTGACCTTCATGACTTGAACTGGGGCAATTATGATTTGGTGGTGATTGATGAATCACACAACTTCAGAAACAACAGTATTACACAGGATGGGAAAAGACGAACCCGTTACCAGCGCCTTATGGAAGACATCATATCTTCCGGAGTTCGCACCAAGGTATTGTTACTTTCTGCAACACCGGTTAACAACCAGTTATCCGACCTGCGCAACCAGATTTCTTTTATTGCCGGTGGTGATGTGGCACGGGATTCAAAACCGGACGCCGCATTTATGGATAAATTAGGCATTGAATCAATCCGTGAAACCAGCCGCAAAGCCCAGACCCATTTTACCCAATGGGCCAAAAAACCGATTGCGGAGAGGAAAACCCGAGATCTTCTGGCGGCACTAGGCGGAGACTTCTTCAAGATGCTGGATGGTCTCAGTATTGCCCGCTCCCGCAGCCAGATTGCCAGTTACTACAAGGACGAGATGAAGCGTCTCGGCGGTTTCCCTCGCCGCACAGCCCCGCGTTCGCTTCACCCCTCCATCGATCTTCAGCAGAAGTTTCTTTCCTTCGAGCAACTCGACCAGGAAATCAGCGCACTCAACCTCGCCTTATATCACCCGACTGCCAAGTTGCGGGACGATCTACCCGTTGAAGTGCGTGAACGATATCAGGACAAGATCCTTGGCGGGTTTACCCAGGAAGGGCGTGAAAAGATACTGGTTGCGATGATGAAGGTTAACTTCCTCAAGCGCCTGGAAAGTTCCATCGATTCCTTCCGGCTTACCCTGAAACGTACCATAGACAAAATAGACCAGCTGGAAGAACGCATTAATGCCTTTGAAAAGCATGTCGAGGACAATCCCGAGATTGACTACGACTTGCTAACCCCCGACCAATTTGAAGACCCTGATTTTGACACTGAAGAGTTCACTATCGGCGGTAAACGGCGCATTCACCTCGGACATCTGAAGCTCCCCGAGTGGTTGAAAGAGGTCCGGCAGGATCGTGTGCAGCTTCAGTTTCTTCTGGAAAAAACCAATGCGGTGAAGCCAGAGAGGGATGGTAAGCTAGCTGCTTTACGTGTGCTGATTGAAGAGAAAATCACTGAGCCGACAACAAACCTTGAAGGCAAACCGAACCGGAAGATACTCATATTCACAGCTTTTGCTGACACAGCCCGATACCTCTATGAACAGATTTCTCCCTGGGCGCGGCAAAGCCTGGGTATCCATACTGCCCTTGTGGTTGGTGACGGCGGCAACAAGACATCTTTGGGCAACATCGATTATGACGATATCCTGACTAACTTTTCGCCGTTGTCCAAGTCCCGTGTCGAGCAGCCCCGCTTTCCTCAGGATGAAGAGATTGACCTGCTTATTGCCACGGATTGTATCTCCGAAGGTCAGAACCTTCAGGATTGCGACAAGTTAGTCAACTACGATATCCACTGGAACCCGGTCAGGATCATTCAGCGTTTTGGTCGAATAGACCGGATAGGTTCAAGAAACAGCGAAGTCCGGCTGGTTAACTTTTGGCCAGTTGCCGACCTTGATCGCTACCTCAACGTCAAGCATCGCGTGGAAGCCCGAATGGCGCTGGTGGATATATCCGCCACCCAGACCGACAATTTGCTCGATCCTGGCCAACTTGAGGAGCTCATCAAGGAAGACCTCCTGTTCCGAGACCGGCAACTCAAGCGATTGAAGAATGAAATTCTGGACCTAGAGGACTTTGACGACAGTGTCTCACTGACCGACTTTTCTCTGGACGAATTTCGCCTTGATCTGTTGCAGTATATCGAGTCCCGCAAGGCAGAGCTGCAAGAGGCCGACACGGGATTGTATGCCGTGGTGGCGCCCAAACCGGATATTCCGGCCTGCAAACCCGGTGTCATCTTCTGCTTGCGACACAATGCGGCAACTTTAGCAGCATCGACCCAACGCCCGACAGATTCGGGTAACATCAACCCGTTGTCACCCCATTACCTTGTCTACGTCCATGACGATGGCACGGTGCGTTATTCTTTCGCCCAACCGAAGGAGTCGCTCCTGCTCCTGCGCAGTGTTGCCGCTGGGGAAGAGAGCGCCATAGGGAAGTTGTGCGAACAGTTCAATGCCGGCACCTGCGAAGGCTCGGACATGAGTCATTACGACGTCCTGATCCAGAAAGCCCTTGCTTCAATCCAGCATACTTTCCAGCGTCGCGCTGCAGTAGCCTTGCTCTCTAGTCGTGGCGGCATGTTGCCGACAGCTGCAGAAACACCAGCAGCTGATACTGGTGAATTTGAACTGATTACCTGGCTGGTTATCATGTAGCCGCAATAGAGGAAGAGATAGATGCCACCGTCAACAGCAATTGAGTTAAAAGAACAGATCCAGACGGCACTTGCCGCCTTTGCTGCAGAGCCCCTGCCGCAAGCTGCTCGCACATTGTTCGACACCCTGGGTTACAACAGCCAGCGTGACGAGCGGGTGCTGAAGATCGCCACCCCTGCGGATTTTATCGGCTGGGTGAAGAGCGCGAATCCTACACATCCTCTGACGGAAAAAGACCATCAGGAACTGACAAACGGGTGCAAAAGCTTGCACTTTCTTTACCAGCTCACGGATATGGAAGTAGGTTCAGCGCTTGGCCTTAGTCAGGGTGATCTTTTCGATTCAAGTACGGCAGTTGACGGGGCACGCATCGAAAGTTACTTGGTTTTCGTTGTTGAACTTTCCGACAGCACGCCTCGAACCCGCACCTCCCTTTCCCGGCTTGTCAGGCTGATTAACAAGCCGCTTCCCATGCCGGCCTTGGTTCTGTTCCGCCATGGCGACACCCTGACCCTTGGGGTTATCAATCGGCGTCTGCACAAGAAAGCGTCGGATCGTGATGTGCTGGAAAAAATAACTCTCATCAAAGACATTTTCTTTGCCGATCCGCTCCGGGCGCATGTCGAGATTCTTACTGACCTGTCTCTCGGTACACTCCACGACGAATACCGCTTCCACAACTTTGTCGGTTTGCATCAGGCATGGGAAAAACGGCTGGGTAGCTATGCCCTAAACGAGCGTTTCTATCGAGAGGTTGCCAACTGGTATTTCTGGGCACTCAATCATGATGAGGTTGTCTTGCCTCGCAGCATTGAGGAAATTGCGGATATGAAAGAGCGGGACAAACAAAGGTCCATTTTCTTCATCCGCCTTCTGACCCGCCTTATCTTCTGTTGGTTTCTGCAGGAGAAACGGCTTATCCCTCGGGATATGTTCCGCCACCGCACGGCAAAAGAACTTCTCAAGGATTTTTCCCCCAAAGCCGGTTCCTACTACTGCGTGTTCCTGCAAAATCTCTTTTTCGCTACCCTGAATCAGGAACAAGATAAACGTGACTGGCGCAAGAAGTATCAGGGCACACGAGATGGCAATCGTGGCGTTACCAATTTGTGGCGGTATCAGGACCTGGTCAACGACTTCAGCCGTATCGAATTGCTATTGCGTGATCATATCCCCTTTGTCAATGGCGGGCTGTTCGAATGCCTTGACGACCAGTTCAGCGATCCGATGGTGTTTCTTGATGGTTTTTCCGAACGCAAGGATAACTGCATCAGCTTGCCGAATGAACTCTTTTTCGGCGAAGAGCGCGAGGTTGACCTAAGCACGGTCTATGACGACAATCGCCGCAGGCGGGAGAAAGTTCGCGGTCTTATCGAAATCCTAAGCCGCTACAAATTTACCGTCGAGGAGAACACTCCCCTGGAAGAGGAGATTGCTCTCGATCCGGAATTGTTGGGCAAAGTTTTCGAAAACCTTCTCGCTTCGTACAATGAAGACACCAGGAGCACCGCCCGGAAAGCTCTCGGTGCTTTCTATACACCGCGTGAAATCGTCAGTTACATGGTTGACGACTCACTGTCAGCCTATCTTGAAACCCAACTTGTTAACGGCATGTCGGCAAATAATCGCCGAACAGCTACCGAATATCGCGAGATTTTAAAGAAGCTTTTCACCTCCCAGCCTGAGCATTTCCACAATCCTTTCACTCCTGCCGAAACCGCTTTCCTTATTGCCGCCATTGGGCGCGTCAAGATCCTTGATCCTGCCTGTGGTTCCGGTGCCTTCCCCATGGGTGCGCTTCATCGGCTAGTTGATCTGTTGCAGAAGCTCGATCCCAACAACGAAAGTTGGAAGCGCGACCGGCTGTCCGAAGCCGAACGGTATTGCGATATCCTGCGTGAGGCCGCAGCCCAGCGGGAAGAGGTGGAACAGTGCGAAGCCCGCATCGAAGATATCCGCCACTCTTTCGATACCCGGTTCCATGCACTCGACTTCGCCCGGAAACTCTACCTTATCGAAAACTGCATTTATGGAGTCGATATACAGCCCATTGCAGTACAGATTGCCAAGCTCCGTTTCTTTATTGCCCTTATCGTCGATCAGCATGTAAATCAGCAGGCACCCAATATGGGAGTGCGTCCCCTACCCAACCTGGAGACCAAAATCGTTGCTGCTGATTCGCTCATTTCAATAGACAAGCCCGGTAGCCAGATGGAGCTTTTCGAAAGCGAGATACGTCCCCTCCGGCAGCAACTTGAAATGATCCGGCACGACCATTTTAATGCCCGTACCCCGGCCCGCAAAGCCAGATGCCGGGAGCGCGACGCCCAACTACGGGCCGATATCGCACGGCTTCTTCAACAATCCGGCTGGGACCCAACCACTGCCCGCATGCTTGCCGCCTGGAATCCATACGACCAGAACCACCCTGCGCCGTTCTTCGATTCTGAATGGATGTTTGGTCTCCCTATAGGGAAAGTAAAGGTAGATGGCGGATCTCCGGCCACACTCCTTGGTAAGCTAGCGCTTATCAATGAAACTTCGGGGCAGATGGAGCTGACGCCGTCAAGCTACATTGAGAGTGGGTTCGATGTTCTTATCGGCAATCCGCCCTATGTTCGATTACAGACGTTAAAACAGCAGGACCCGAAGCTTGTCGAGTATTACAAGGCACATTATGACTCAGCCAAAAAGGGGAATTACGATCTTTATGTAGTTTTCGTCGAAGCGGGATTGTATTTCCTGAAACCTTCCGGACACCTTGCCTATATTCTTCCGCATAAGTTTTTTAATGCGCAGTATGGCGAACAGTTACGCGCCCTTATCGCTAAAGGTCGCTATCTGCG
The DNA here is from genome assembly GCF_018476905.1 of Geomobilimonas luticola. GTDB lineage: Bacteria > Desulfobacterota > Desulfuromonadia > Geobacterales > Geobacteraceae > Geomobilimonas > Geomobilimonas luticola. The sequence goes on along the minus strand of NZ_JAHCVK010000001.1, from coordinate 130,578 downwards.
ACACATTGTTCATTTTGGCGATCAACAGGTCTTTCCCGGTGCAACAAATTATGTCTGCCTCTTATTCCTTGATAAATCAGGGGCGGAGACATGTCTTTTCGTTCGCTCTGATAATTATGAGGAGTGGTTGCGCACCTTTCAAGGAACTGAAGGATCATTTCCTGCTGGGTCTATCAGTCCGGCAGAGTGGAACTTTACGGTTGGGCAAGGGGCAAACGTTTTTGAGCGTCTTCAATCGATGCCGCAGAAGCTTTCTGATGTGGCTGACATTTTTGTTGGACTTCAAACAAGTGCCGATGACGTTTTTATATTTGATCTAATTGGATGCGAAAATGGGAAGTCTCGATTTAAATCAAAAGCTCTTGGTCAAGAAGTAATTTTGGAAGACGATTTAGTTTTTCCTCTAGTTAGCGGGACGGATGTAGGAAGTTATGCCCCATTGCCAAGTAGGCAATACATTCTCTTTCCTTATGCTGTTGGAGAAAAAGTATCCATAATCCCTTTAGCCAATCTTAGAAAGAAATTTCCATTTACTGCAGAGTACTTGGAGAAAAATCGAGCCAGATTGGAAGACCGCGAAGATGGTCGGTTACGTGATAATGATTGGCACGGTTACATCTATCTAAAGAATATGAACCGCCAGTCAGTGCCTAAAATCTGTGTCCCCAGACTTGTGGACCATCTTCATGCTGGGGCTGACCTGTTAGGCAACCATTTCCTAGACAATGTTGACGTTGGTGGCGTCACTTGGAAACCGCAATTTGCCAGTCGATCTTTACAATATCTTCAGGCACTTCTTAATTCTTCAGTATTACGTTGGTTCTTTCCCCATGTAAGCGCTCCATTCAGAGGAGGTTTCCGTTCTGCTAACCGGCAGTTCTTGTCTCAGCTGCCAATAGCAAGCGCAAGTACCGAGCAGGAAGGATTAATTACTCGGCTTGTAGACTACCTCCTCTGGCTAAATAAAACTTTTACAAACTGTCCTGACAAGAAGACCGCGCGCGAATCTTTGATGCTGGGTTATTTCGAGCAAATACTTAATGGGCTGGTGTACGAGCTTTACTTCCCTGAGGAACTACACTCCAGCAAACTTCATATCTTCGACCTCGTAGCCCAGGCTAATTTCCCGAAACTGGATACCCTGCCTGAATCCGAGCGCCTTGATCGACTCCGCAAGTTATTCGAGACGATTTACCATACCGATCACCCCTTGCGGGGGGCGCTATTTAACCTTGGGTCTCTGGAGATTGTGCGGATCATCGAGGGGCAGGAATGAAAATTTCCAAAATTGAACTAAAAGACTTTCGTGGGTTTCCTGCGCCGGAAGTATTCGATTTGGCTGGCGGGAAAAACCTGCTTCTCTATGGCGAAAACGGTAGTGGCAAATCGTCCCTTTATAAGGCTCTGGTAGAGTTCTTAAACCTTGATCCAAAAGCACAGCCGTTTCATAAGCACCGCAACATATTCTCTGCAGGCCCGGATAAATCTTGCATAGATGGTCATGTATCATTGGAGCTTTCAGACGGTACACTGCATGTGTGGCATTGCCTTGGATCTCGGCCACATGGAGACCGAACATTACCCCAGGCTACCCGAGAACGTTGGGTAGATACAGCGCGTCGTGCTTCTTTGCTTGAGTACCGCTCGCTGCTTCAAACAAACTTCAACGTGGCTGATGTCAGAGAAAAATTGTTTGAACTGGCTGTAACCACGCTCCTAGCTAATGTTCCCATTGTCGGGACTGGCGGAAGGGTAAGATCGCTATCACAACTCTGGGCTGATTTTCGCGGGAGTAAGCCCAAAAGACGTACCCGTAATCAACTTCGACAATTGGCCGCAGCAGAAAAGGAGTTTAACGATGGATTTAGCGGAATATTGCCAGATGTACAGAGAGCTGTAACGGAAATACTTAGATATTTCACTGGGGCTGGGCTGGAAATTCGTCTGGATGTTCCAACTGTTCACTATGATTGTACTCCGCATTATTCCAGAGATTGGGGTTTTAAAAATAAGTTTCTTGATTTTGAGGTAGAACTAAACGGTGTTCAGATTCCGGACTGGAATACCTTCCTTAACGAGGCTAGGCTTTCAGCGTTAGCAATATCTCTTTATCTTGCCGGTGCAATCCTCAGCAATCCTCGGCCACCTGCAAGCGTAGCTACTCCCACAAAACTGCTTGTCCTTGATGATGTGCTTATCGGACTGGATCTTTCAAACCGCTTGCCGGTTCTCAGGATTCTCGAAGAAAGGTTTGCAGACTACCAGGTGATTTTGCTGACGCATGATCACGTCTGGTTTGAAATGGCCCAACTCGCGTTGATGAATCCGACTCAGTGGACAGTTTATGAGATGCATAGACAGAAGGTAAAAGAAGGGACTTTCGTTTTTGACGCCCCGGTGCTCAAACCCCAAACCGAAAAATTAGCTGAACACTTTTTGTTGCTGGCAGAAGAACATCTTAACGTCAAGCATGATTTGAGAACTGCAGCTCTTCATGCTCGCGCAGCGTTTGAAGTGAAGCTCAAATCGTATTGTAGTAAACGTAAGATTCAAGTGCCCTACGATCTTGAGGGCCGTCATTTGAATACCGACCATTTTCTGCTAGGGATCGAGCGTCGCCTCCTGTGGGACGGGAAAATGCCCAAGTCGCTCTTTACTCTGCAGCGCATCAAGCTCTTCCGCTCAGGAGTCCTTAACCCTCTTGCACACTTCCACCCTGTTACTCTAGCACCCGGCGAGGTCGATGCTGCTATTCAGGCAGTAAAAAAGCTGGATTTTGCGGATGGGACTACCAACTTTGCAAAAAACACATTTGACCTCCTGCAAAAGCCGACTCCAACAAGCGAAGAGCTCCTGGATGCAGCATGTTGGCTCCGTACAACATTCGAGGTTGATCTTCGGGGCCTGCTGAAAAGATATGACGGCAAGGTAACTTTCAGGGATGACTGGACAAAGTTTACCCTTGCCGAGCTGTGGGAGAGTGCTAAAGAGGCAATGAACCGTGTCAACGCAGCTGTAGCCGCACCCTTGATTGCAGACATTGAAGCCCAACGTTCAATCTTTCTTGATGACTGGAACTATGCCTTGGTGAACACTTTTGACAAGCCTACTCTGGATGCTGCATGGAACGTGTTACGGACCCCACCCCCAGAGACTGTCCAAACTCGTCTGGCGGCGTTCACTTGAAAGGGAGAATTGCTAATGCCTGAGTTGGAGAACCGTTTCGAACTTGCCATGTATGAGATTTACAGGAGGGCAAAAGAAGAATGTGGCTATGACGCTAAACGCTTCCTGATCATGCTCAAGAGCAAGGGCGGAGTAGCAACGGCGAAGGAGTTACTGCATAACGACAAGTCCTACGAAGGGCTGATCCATCTCATCATGTGCAACTGCAAGCACCTCACCGTCGAAGCCCATGTGCTGCTTCCTGAATACTCGGAGCTCTTCACCGAAGAGGAAAAACGGATTGCCAAAAGTCGAATTCAATAATATCCGTAAGGAGTTATGAACATGAATCTTGACGCAGAGACTGCAAATAAGATCTGGGATGAGTTTCTGAGCACATGGCCACTTGAACGCGTGAAGGTGATGTCTCTTGCCGAATACACCAACGTTGGCAACAAAGACACTTTCATCTACTGGATAGAAAAGCGTCTTGATCAGATGGGCAGCATCTGGGGTGGCTCTTCCTTCAAATTCGGAGTGTACGAACGAGGCAGTAGTGAAGTAAAAGAAAGCGGACGGGGGCGCTCGTACGATTCAAAATACGCTTGGTACTCTAAGTACGGGGAAACGGCTGAAAAAGCTTTTGAGCATGTGCGAAGTCTTATCGTCACAATTATCGAAGCGGCACAACGGGGCGACCTGGCGGCAATTGACGGAGTTGATCTGGGTGATGCCTATAAGTGGAAAATTGCCTTCCATTACCAGGACAGAAACAATCCAAAAATTGTTAATGTCTTTTTAAATGAGCCCTTGGTTTATTATCTGAAAGATGCCACAGCCGCTGATAAGCCTTTCAGCTATGTATATTCGCAACTACTTGCAAAAAAGCCTGAAGGACAGGCTATCCTGCGTTACGGGGATGATATATGGGATCACTGGATCAAACGGCTTAGAGTCTGGAAAATCTCGCATGGTGATAATGAATTCAGCCAAGAAGAACGAGTTGAACTCTTACATAAAAAACTGGTTGTAGTGCATTCAGACACAGCAAAAGGGCAAGGTGATGCTTTTTATAAAAAAATGCTTGAAAATGATATCTTTTATCTTTGTCATGGGAATTATATCCAACTTCTTGGAAAGATAAAATCAAAAGCTGAACAATCTGCTAAAGATGAGGGATGGCTACAACGAGAGTATTCTATTATCAAGACATCTGATGGGGATAAGTCATATAGCGATGTTCAGAAAGGATGGACTCCAAATTATCGATCAACCTGTAAGCTTGTCCCATATGATGAATTAGAGTTATTTGAAAATAAAATTCTTAAACCCTATTTCAATCTAACTCTTTCAGAGCTTGCAGGAAATGAAGGAGAAGAGCCAGTGGGGAAGATTTCTGAAAGCGATGAGACTTATATCCCCGTAAAACCATCTAAAATGAATACAATAGCTGAAAATCTCATTTTATACGGCCCCCCAGGAACCGGCAAGACCTACCACCTCACCCAATACTTCAAAGACTATACGACCAACAGTGCAGGGGAAACCGAAGAAAGCTATCTAGCTCGACTGGTGGCAGATAAGCCATGGTGGCAAGTTGTCGGTGCTGCAGTATTAGCTATGGGGCCGACGAGAGTCCCTGATCTGCTGCCTCATCCTCTTGTACAGGCAAAGTTGGCGCAAACGAATATTCAGAGCCCGAATGCCCGGCTGTGGGCGACCTTGCAAAGCCATACAGTTCAAGCCTGCCCACATGTAAATTATCAAAAGAAGCTTGATCCACCCTTCTTTTGGAAAGATGCTGATTCGACCTGGTCAGTAAAAGATGAACTCCTTCAGGACCTAGCGCCTGAAATTGTGGAACTCAAGAATAATTCCGAGAAAATTCCTACAACTGAGACCATCAAGCGATACGAGTTTGTCACTTTTCATCAGTCGTACGGCTATGAAGAGTTTGTCGAAGGGATACGTCCGATCATGGAAGACACTGGAGAGGGGGATGTGCAATACCGCATTGAGCCTGGGATATTCAAAAAAATCTGTCAGCGTGCGGAAAAGGACCCTTCAAACGAGTATGCCATCTTTATCGACGAGATAAACCGGGGGAACATCAGCAAAATTTTCGGTGAGCTAATCACCCTGATCGAGCCTGACAAGCGTGTCAGGACAGACGGCACGGGAATGCGGGCACGTATGCCGTATTCGAAAGAAGAATTCGGTGTCCCCGCCAACCTCTCCATCATCGGCACGATGAATACTGCCGATCGCTCAATTGCCTTTATCGACATCGCCCTACGGCGTCGCTTCCAGTTCAGGGAGATGATGCCGGACTTGGACTTGATTGAGAGAAAAATTGGCTCCATCGATGGTGTCAATGTAAAGGCGCTCCTGGATAAGATCAATCGCCGCATCGAATTCCTCTATGATCGCGACCATATGATTGGCCATTCTTTTTTCCTGAATTGCACGACACTCGAGGGTCTCAGGGATGTTTTCCTGCAGAACATCATTCCACTGCTTCAGGAATATTTCTATGGCGACTGGGAAAAGATTTGCCTGGTACTGGGTTGCGGCACCAACGGCAACGGCGGGGTAACCAAAAACCAGTATCCAGCGATCAAGGCTGAAGGTCTCTTGGAAAAGGATATCCTTGGATTCGACCATCTCGATTACGACGATTGCTGCCGTTACGACGTGAATCCTGAATTCAGCAAAGCCACGGGTGAAAAGTTGAAGTATTACCTCACGGCCATATACCAGCCACATGCTGTCAAGAGTGCGGATAGTCAGGAAGGGTAGATGCAGTATCTCAAGGTCACCGAATACGAGCGTATCCCACGCACGGAGCAGAATAGGAAGCTTCTTTCTCGGATCCAAGGTTTTGACGAGACCTGGTGTGGTTCGGGGAGAGAGCCTATTTTTGACTGGTATGACCGAAGGTTTGTTCGGGCTCGGAATTACGTCGGTGTCATTGCAGTTCCGGGTGGGAGTATCGAGATCCTCCCGAAAATTGACAAGTCTGACGAACCCGGGAAGATGCGGGCGCAGCATAACCTGCTGTACATGCTCTCCATGACCCGCAAGATCGTCGGCGAGGATCGGGACCTTGCCACCATCGGCACCCAGAAGATGCCACTTCTCGAACAGCTTATCGTGCTTTTTGCGGCGCGTACGTTGTCCGAGCTGAAACGCGGGATCGACCACACCTACGTGACCCAGGAGGAAAATCTCCGTTGCCTGAAGGGAAAGCTTTTGCTCAGGCAGCATGCCGCGATGAACGCACTGCATAGGGAACGGCTCTATTGCCGGTACGATGATTTCATTTCCGATACCCCGATCAACAGGATTTTAAAGGCGGCAAGCCGCCGGCTCCTGTTCATTTCCAAGGCTGCATCTGCACAAAAGAAGTTGCGTGAAATCCTTTTCCTGCTTGACGAGGTAACGGATCTGGAGGTCGCCGAACACCACTTTGCCGATGTTCACTACAACCGGAACACGGAGCGTTTCCAGCCGCTCGTAAATTTCTCGCTGCTGGTGCTCAAAGGGATGAGTCCGACATGGACTATGGGAAAAGAAAACTCATTTTCTCTCCTCTTCCCCATGGAGCAACTTTTTGAGGAGTTCATCGCTCGCTATATCCATCGCTATGCGGATCAACTCGGGTTATCGCGTGAATGTATCCATGCCCAAGCTATTGGTCGGAGGGAATGGCTGCTCAAGAGAGAGAGTGATTCCTGTGGTTCATACCGTTTAAAGCCGGACCTTATTATCGAGTCGTTGCCTGGTAAATCATGCTTGATTCTCGACACCAAATGGAAGCACCTGCTCTCCGATGCCGAGGATGCGAAGAACGGAGTATCACAAGCTGACATTTATCAGCTCTATGCCTATGCCCACAGGTACGAATGTCCAGACAATATCCTCCTGTTCCCTTATGTTGATGGTGTTTCGCGAAAGTCTTACGTCATCCAAGGAAACTACTGCAACCACAGGATCAGAGTGGAATTTGTAAAGCTGAATCGAGACCTGAGAACAGACGGGCCGGCATTCCGTGATGAGATAGGAAAAGTTTTGAAAGCCGATAAGGTAGCTTAAACAGGTTGGGGGACGGTTATGGAAGAATTGGAAAGAGTTTTCCATAAGGCCATGATTAATGTTTTCGAGCGGGCTAGGGACGAATGCAATTTTAAACCGACTTACTTTTTAAAGATGGTTACTGAACATGGTGGACTTGAGGCTGCAAAAAGGCTGATAGCATCAAGCAAACCCTCAGATGGGTTCACAAAATTATGGGAATTGAAGCGCCTGGATATTTCTGTTGAGGCGGTTGTTCTTAGCCCAGAATTTTCTGTACTCTTCACGGATGAAGAGAAGAATCAGGCGAGAATAAGGCTCAAATCGTATGGTTATACTCCAGCATAGGGGCTTCTTTAATGACCGATCCTCCCAAAAAGAAACCAAGTTCATGTGATAATAGTCCATTTCCTTCGGAGATATTCCCTGAAGAAATCTTCCCGCGCCGGATCTTTCCTTGGATGGGAGATGACGGTGATGAAAACGATGACGACGAAGATGCCTCTTAGTTAATCTGAGAGATAAGCTTTGCGGTTTCGCTTGGACTCGTTATCTCTTTTCGTAATCTAGCCATGAGCAAGAAAAGGACACCCATGAATTTCATTAATCAAGCGAGACCTGACAGTTAATGATTACGGTCAGCAAGCAGATCCAGAGCGCTGACGAGGCGATCTGTCGGAATATTGAATTGCTCGCTGACCAGCGGGCATTGCTCTCGCAGAACGTCCTCTCACAGCTCCGGAACCTAGTCGAGGGAGTTGCAGTCCGTCTCCACATGGGCTCACCCGATGCCGAATTCAACTACGCCGCGGTAGAACCGGCGCTCGCCTTCGTCAAGAGCAACGCAAGGTTTAACTTCCTCGGCAAGTTTCACAAACTGATTCAGAAAAGTGCTTCCCACTATACCCTGGACGGGGACGCTTCCGAGCGTTTGATGCTCAAGTACTACGAGTACCTGCACCGCATCCGCAGCTTGCTTCAAGACAACTGTGGGGTCGTAGTGCTGGCGAACCTCGAAGCCTTCCCGGTCGACCTCGATCCGTCGCTGAGGGAGTACCACGAGAAGATTGCCGCAAGAATTGGGGCGGTCCGTTCAACTCCGCCGGACAGCAGCACTCGGGATCGGTACTACATCCACAAAACGCGCCCATTCTTCGTCGGCGGCCGCATCTACTACGAGGTCACCTTCTACCGCGCCGTCAACAAGGTAAGCAAGTTCGACCGCATCATCGCCTTCACTAACATCGACATAACTGACAAGTACGCGGCCATGTTAACGCTCCAGCGGGACTCGATCGAAGTGCTTGGCCAGACGATGCCGATCACGATCATTCGTAAATGGGAGGTCTCGATCCGCCCGTGCGAGTTCAACAACTTCGCACGTCTTTTGGGCATCGCCTTGAGCGTGCAGACCAGCTCGACAGAATATCGTTACCTGATGCACGACCTGACAGCGGGCTCGGATAGCTTACTCGACCTACTTGATATGTCCGACAACAAGTACGTGGCGGTGAGAGCGGCAGGTACGGCTGGAGTCGCCAAGCCGCAGATCTTCCCCGTGCTGGATGAGGCGCGCCGCGTCGTGAGGTCAGGCGCTCCGGGTCAAAACGTCCTTCGATATCTCATGCTGCGGATGCACAACCAGATACTCAAGCCACAGTACTACCGGGACGGCTGTGACCGTCTTTCCGGGATGAAGCTTTGGTACGGCTGCATTCCGTTTGACACCATGCCGTTCTGTACATCGCTGACCGCACACAACCCCCGGTACTGGGATCTCGTCGAGAGCCTCGACGCGACCGCTCGGAACCACGAACTGCTCGCTCGACGCGTGATGAACAATGTGGAGCGTCACGGAATACTCTACACGCCCGTGGTCGACCTTGAGGAATTCGGCGACGTCAACGGCTTGATTTCCACTTACAACAACAAGCTCTACTACAAGCATACGGAGCGCCGGCTCGTGCTCGACAAGGGGCACGTCTTCATCTGCGGGTATGAGAACGACACTGTCTCCATCGTCGAGAAGCTTCAGGAGTACGCATTGTCCGGGATCGCTGGCTACACCCAAGCCGTCGAACGCTGGCTCGATGAAACACCTCGTGGCATCGACGACCCGGCGAAGAAGGATGCGCTCAAGCAGTTGTTCAGCCAGTCGCGAGTCGCTCTGATTTACGGGGCGGCTGGCACTGGCAAGTCAACGATGGTGAACCACATCGCGCACTACTTCAACGACAAGGAGAAGCTCTTCCTTGCGCACACCAACCCAGCTGTCGACAACCTTAAGCGTAAGGTAACCGCGCAGAACTCGGACTTCCGAACAATCAGCAGCCAGATCTACAGGAGAACCACCGATCCGGTTTACGACCTCCTCATCATCGACGAGTGCAGTACCGTGAGCAACGCAGACCTGATCCAGGTGCTGGAGAAGACTTCCTTCAGGCTGCTCGTACTCGTCGGTGACGTCTACCAGATCGAGTCGATCCAGTTCGGCAACTGGTTCGGAATCATTCGCTCATTCATCCCAAGCACATCAGTGTTCGAGCTGACGACGCCCTTCAGAACCAGGAACCAATCACTCTTGGCCTTCTGGAACAAGGTTCGAGCCATTGAAGACGACATCGCCGAGATGATGGCGCGGAACGGGTACTCGACCGTGCTCGACAAGACGCTGTTCGAACCCCAAGGGCAGGACGAGATTATCCTGTGCCTGAACTACGACGGCCTCTATGGCATCAACAACATCAACCGATTCCTGCAGAGCAGCAACCCCGGAACGGCGACCACCTGGCGCGAGTCCACGTACAAGATCGGCGACCCAGTCCTCTTCCACGAGACCGAGCGGTTCCGACCGGTGATCTACAACAACCTGAAGGGTCGAATCGTCGGCATCGAGCACGTCCCTGGACATATCCAGTTCGACGTCGAGCTCGATCGACCGCTCAGCGAGTTCGACGTCGTCGGTGATGAGCTCGAATGGATGGGTGGCTCGACTGTGCGCTTTTCCGTCTACGAGTACGACACCAGCGATGAGGACGACGACTCACTGAATACCACCGTGCCATTCCAGGTGGCCTACGCCGTGTCGATCCACAAAGCGCAGGGCCTCGAATATGACTCCGTCAAGATCGTAATCACCGATGCCAATGAAGAGGACATTACACACAACATCTTCTACACAGCCGTAACTCGGGCACGTGAGCGTCTGCGGATCTTCTGGACGCCCGAGACACAGCAGGGTGTTCTACAGCGCCTCCACCGCAGCGCCAACCCAAAGGACGTCGCTCTTCTCGCTAGCCGTCGTGGCCTTACGCCGGTCAGCGGATGAGTTAAAGGGACATCCACTTCCTAAGGGATAGCAATTGTCATTAACAGGACATGGCTGGCGTTAGGCTCACAAGGGAAAACCGGGACAGATATTAGATCTGTCCCGGTTTTCCCCAATGAATTGTGTAGCCCTGACTCTCTAGTCTTTCCCCTGACACCTGCCTTGCCCCCTATTACTTGCTGGTATTCCTGAAATTGCGCTTGAAGGGTAGTCAAAATGGATGAATTTGAAGACAGCTACAAGAACGCAGTAGAAGCGGGTCAGCGCAACCTAAAGGCAACTAAGTTGCTTAGCAATTGGTGTTTCCACGCCGAGTTCGTAAGGTCTCCTGGCAGGGGAATGATTGAAGCTGCAACTGGCCTTCCAATTGGACACATGGGCGTCCAATGCAAATTTTCCAAGAAAAATTCAATGTATTGTTGGTTGCTGGAAGATGCCGTTTATGACTTCTACCAGAATAACTGCAAGGGGTGTAAGGAGCGAGTTCCCGTTGGATTTCCCAATATTTTGGATTTTGTTGGCCCAAGGGAAAAAGCTGCCGAAAAGCGAAAGAGCGCGCGCGAAGAAGAAGAAAGGGGGAGAAAGCAGAAGCAGTTCGACAGACGGCAAGAAAGGGCAAAACTTCGATACGAACTTTCTCTGGGAGAAACCTTCGTTTTCGATCTGTTGGATGAGCTTGATCAGGAAAACATAGCAAGTGACGATCCGCGTCTGGAGCAACTTGCAAACCTTGCCCCTGAGACATTTACCAGAAGAGTGATCGAACACCTCTTGCCAGCAGTGTTGAACGAGTACTTGCCGTATTCTAAACATGCCGCGAAGGCTTTGCTTAGGGCACCGTTAGAACCAGAAGAAAAACTCTTGGTAGGAGTGCGGCTGATAAGTAATTATGAGAAATCTTCAGCAGCCATCGATGTGGTTCTATCACATGCGGAAAAGCTTTCTCGAAGCGACTTAACAAAGGTTCTACATCGCTTTGTGTCGATGGCTATAGGGCCGCCTCCCACAATGCATTTTGGAGGAAGCACTCAAACAAGTCTTGACGCTGCGCCAATCCACTCCCTCTTTGAGAAAATGCAAGTTGAGATTTGTGCGGAGGTCGACGAACTTTTAAGTGATTCGGACCCCAATAACATAGGGGCCGCCGTTGAGATCATACTCGCGACAGATAGTGACGAGCTGCTTTTAAGACATGCTAGAAGCATCTTCGCCAAATTGATGCGCAGAAAAACTCTGCTTCCGGGTGAGCGACGGGATAGCAGCGTGCTTTACTATCTTCGAGAAGCAGCCTCGAAGTGCCTAGGACGTTTTCCTGAGGAAACGGACAAAATTATCCAATCTTTCCTCGCTGACAACAATGATACAGGAAGAAAAGAAGCTCATGGAACCTATGACTCGGTGCTGAATCACCGGTATCGGGAAAAGGTACAGATAGGAACGGCACAAAGGATAGCATTTAGAAGATTGCTTTGGGCTGCTGTAGAACGCCCAGACAGCATGGATGATGCGGGACAGTTCTTCAGACATTCATGGGACGAGTTTGCTCAGCTCGCAGTTGAGCATTTTGATGATCTGATTGGCGCTGCTGCTACTCTTAGTGAAAAGTATGATCAGGTAGATGCTAAGCATCCTCTGGTACTGGCTGACAATGTGCTCGATCATATGGAGAGAAGTAACAAACGCACCGCCATTAACAGTTTGCAGGGTGCGCTAATCGAATGGGCTGCAGTCGGAGCAAAGTCCAAGGGACCAGAAGGAATTGGACAGTTCCTGGAACTTTATCGGAAATTGCCCGACGCTCAAACGCAAATGCGTGGGAACATGATCGCTCATGTGTCAAAATTGTTGACCGGGGTCGAGAGTCTAAAGCTAGTACTTTCTGATTGGTATCGTGCACTTATGGACGAAAGCACATTGGTTCGTGCCAGCGCTGTACAAGCATGGGAGGATGTACCATACGACTTGGTGAAAAACTTTCCCGATCTGTTCTTTGAAGCATTTTCCGTCTTGCTTATGGACCCATATGTCATGGTTCATAAGTCGGCCGTCCATTCTTTGAGACGTAGATCATTTCCTGAAGAAAAACGAAGCGTTATCAAGCACGGGCTCTGGAACCTGATTGTTTACTACTCTCAAGAAAGCAAGCAAGAGGACTTCGTTGTCGACTGTATTGATGCTTTTGCGTTTCTCTGCCTATCACCTGAAGAAAGAAAAGGGAAGCTCGGAGAGCTGCTCTCGGGTATCTTGTTCTGCTTGGAGGGAAGTGCCTTGTACCGTGCCGTTGATCGGCTGCACTACGGCTTTAAGACCGTTCCTGGATTCGTAAAGGTAGCTCTGAAGTCAATACAAGATGACTATACGCGCTCAATTTCTATCGACGATTGCGCGTCTGCGATCTTGAGTGCCCCACACAATGAGCTTCAATATTGTGTAGGCGACATCAGAAAGGCATTCGAAGCACTCAGACCATTCAAACCGGAAGACTTTGTGGAGGCTCTTCTTTATGCTGCCGCGTTGACCAAGGCAGGTAACCATGCAGCTGCAAACACTTGTTTCAGGGAGTTGATGGCAAGCATCCCAGCAGAGGACCGAAATGAGCATTGGCGAATTGAAGCCGCTTTGGTCGCGACGGCCTCCGAGATTGAACGCGCAATTGAAAACGGAGAGGATTTTGTTGAGTTGATCGAAGAATGGAGCAGCCTTCTGAATGAACTGGAGAAAGAGAATGAGGAACGAGCCAAACTTCGAGATTTTCCGTCGGGGTTTTTCTTCGAGGATTGAGGTTGCTGCAAGTCTTGCGGGGGCACTCAAGCCTTCGCCTGATGACTTTGAGCGCCTAAAAAAAGCTTGCCTGGAACTTGAGATAATAATCTCTGAGTTCGGCCAAGGTGACGTCGAGGATCAGTACCGCGCGTACCACACTGCTATTGCCATCTTTGTTCTCTTGGCTGAGTGGAAACATGCCATACGCAATGCGGAACCAGATGCTCAAAGGTTCTTGAGTTCGGCGAAACTAAAAGCATCAGAGGTTGACAAGTCTTTGAGCTTTGCTGCCGATGAACGACTGAACACGTTTCTGAGTCAAGTAGAAGCTCTCAAGAGCTTGGACGAATTGACCGCAATACAAGATCAGATGAAACGATGGACCTTGCCGCTTCTCTTGTTTGCCAATCTTCTTTATCGAGGTTTTGGAGGACTTCGTTTTTCTGGTTTTAACGGAAGTTCAGAAGAGGCCGAGAAACTCGAAACCACCGTAGCGTTCTTGAAGTTTGACATCGATGGAGAGCCGGCCAAGCACTGGAACTACCTTAAACCTGGGACGTCTTACGACCTTACAATAGAAGTCAGGGTTTCGAATTGGCCCAAGAGTGCGAGCGTCCTTTCGTTGACGCCTGTAACTATCGACATTCGCGAGCAGAACTGGTTGCCAAGTTTCAGGTTCGAAAAACCCGAGGGGGAAGGTCCGTTCATATTTACTGGCACCGGTCGAGCGGTTCTGGAGGTTGCTCATTCATTCGGCTCAAGACCATACGAGTTTCTTTACGCGGCGGAGTTCGACGACACGAGCAATTGCCGTGATGTTGCAATCGTAGGGCATCGGAGGCTGCTCTTGGAGGGAAGTGATGTTGCTTCAAACCCTTTGACTGGGTTTTCAAATGTTGATCGGCACCTCCTCAGTGTTCGCAACAAGTTGAGAACCTTCCCCGGCTTGCATTCAGATGATGTTGCAAACACAATGATAGTTCTTAGTGGGTTGGGCAACATCGCTGCGCAAGCTCTGAAAGGAGGCTTGTTCGAGACTGGTACGTCAGAGTCGCAATTCCAAAACAAAGCCACTGAGATGCTCCGGAACCGGAGCGATATTGGTGAGCACTTGCAAGGTCACCCTGAAGCAGCAGGCGGGATCACAGATCTCACATTTCGGGACATCCCAATCGAATTGAAAGTCGAGAACAGCAAGGTTCTGTTTCCGAAGGACTTCTCTAAATTCTTCGATCAAACCGCTGCATATGCAATCGGGCTGGGGAAGCGAATTGGTGTGTTGTCCGTACTCGAAGCCTCACCGAAATCTGCACCCGTCGGAGTCGTAGAAAATGATATTGAGGTCTTTGTTCATAAGACCGGCCAGTCCTCAATTTCAATTGTCGTGGTTGTTGTCCGGGGCGGCTTTCCTAAACCTAGTTCTTACTCCAGGTGAATCGATAATCCGGGGACCATGAATTACTCGAGAGCTGCAGATTTCTGAAGGAATTATTCCCAACCCTTATAAGGCCCCCGTTAGCTCTTCAAAGAATAAACGACACGAGGATTGAGGATTTGGTCTTCCTGTATATCGATGCATGGTTGCATATATGATTTCCCGTTAAGGCATTTGAAAACATAACATACCTGACCATTCGCGTCTTCACCCTTAATAATTTTTGTGATGGTGCTGATCGAGTATTCATTGTCGGGATTGTCGCATCGCCTGCTTTGCAGGCTAATCGTGATTTTTTCTGCTTGGGCAGCTGATTCAATAGCTTCGAACATATCCTCCAACTGTGCAAAGATCCATCTGTCGCAATATGACATTCCGTCATCATCCAGCTTATGATGGACGTCAACATGGAATAATTTGAGATTCAGACCCAGTTCCACGAACGGGTATCTTCTCACATCCTCTTCGCCAAAAAGACCATTGAGATAGTCCGATTTCACTTCCCAGCTTTCCCTTGTCCGTATATACATCCCTGCCTCACAACTCTACTTTTTATGTGACATATTACCCATCAATTCTACTTCTAGTGTGATGTATACCACATAAAACGTAGAATTCTAAGCCAATTATCGTCTTTTAACACGGTTTTCTCCTGGTCCAAATAAATGGATAGTACAGCCCAGGAGGCGCCATGAAAACAACCAAACAATTGCTGGGGTTGAGAATTAAGGAAATTCGAAAAACAAGTGGCATGTCTCAGGAAGAGTTAGCGGAAAAGGTAGGAATTGATCCGAAGCATCTCAGCAGAATCGAAGTTGGTAAAGGTTATCCTTCTCTCGACACCTTGGAAAGCATCGCCACAGCATTGAATCAAGACATCAGATTATTTTTTGATTACTCGCACCTTGAAGAACGCGATTTGGTCGACAAGAGGATTTTTGAACTGATTGAACATGCTGATCTCAATCAGAAAAGAACTATTCTGCGCGTGTTAATTGCTCTTTTGGTTTAAGCTCAATTTTACTAAGCAATGAAATTATTTAGACACCCATTATTTACAACGTATAATCAAAATGCATGTATCGTAAGAGCACTTTTAGACACCCATTAACCTAGCCCATATAAAGTTCGAGCCGATAAAGGAAGCGGGGCTGGAGGATGAAATCCGCGTCATGGCAGAACGGGCCGGACTCACGGTGAGTCGGGTCATGCAGGTGGACGCATCGCGCCGGAGCCAGCATTCCAATGCCTATTTTACCGGCATCGGCCGGGTGAAGCGGATTGTCCTCTATGACACCCTCATCCGGCAGATGACCCACCAGGAGATCCTGGCGGTGCTCGCCCACGAGATCGGTCACTGGAAGAAGGGGCACCTCTGGAAGCAGCTGGTGATGACCGAGGTGGGGGCACTCCTGGCCTGTTTCGCGGCGTGGTGGCTGCTGGGCTGGGGCGGACTTCCCGGCCTCATCGGCCTGCAGGGGGGCTCCTTCGCGGCCCAGTTGACAATCCTCGCTTTTCTCGGCTCAATGCTCGCATTTCCCTTCACCCCCTTCTCCAGCTGGCTCTCCCGCCGCCACGAACGGGAGGCGGACCGTTACGCCACGGAGCTCTCCGGCCATCCCGAGGCGCTCGCCTCCGCCCTTATCAAGCTGTCCGCGGAAAACCTCGCCAATCTCCACCCCCATCCCCTCTTCGCCTGGTTCTACTATTCCCATCCTCCGGTTGTGGAGCGGGTGAAGCGGTTGCAGGCGTCTGCCGATTATCAACGTCAATCCGCATAATCCCGCAAACGGTGAACAAGCTGTACGTATTCTGGCTGTATGATGACGCAATAAGGAGCGAGGACCACGCCTCCGGCTCTTTTTCTGGCGTTTTTGCGTCTTTGCGTCGATTGATGTCAGTCAGAGGGGGTCAGATGGCCTTGCGCCAGGCGAGCCGCTGTTCCAGCCAGCGGGAGAGGCTGGTGAAGGCATAGCAGAGGAAGAAGTAGAGCACCGCGATGAAGATGAATATCTCGGTCGGGTAGGCCATGGTCCGGTTGTTGACCTGGGTGGCGACGTGGGTCAGTTCGGAAACCCCGACGATGAAGGCGAGGGAGGTGTCCTTGATGAGGGAGACGAACTGGTTGACGAAGGAGGGGATCATGTTGCGCAGCCCCTGGGGAAGCACGATGTAGAGCATCACCTGCCAGTGCTTCAGACCGGTGGAGATGGCCGCTTCGGTCTGCCCCGGTGGTATCCCCTCGATGCCGGCACGGACGATCTGGGACATGTAGGCGGAGGTGAAGAGGGTGAGCCCCATGATGACGGTCTGGCTTTCCGGTACGGTGCGCCCCATGAGGGCAGGGAGGAGGAAGTACATCCAGAAGATGACCATGAGCAGCGGCAGGCCGCGAACTGCGTTGATGAACAGGTTGACGGGATAGCTGATGAACGGGTTGCGGACCAGGCTCAAAAGTCCCAGTACAAGGCCGCCGAAAAAGGAGAGGATGCAGGACACCACGGCCAGATAGATGGTGAGTCCCAGACCACCGAGCGGCCCGTGGGGGAACCGGCCGATCATGAAATAGGTGAAATTGTCCGTGATGACCTGAAAATTGAAGATTGCGTCCATGTCACACCGCCCGGCTCGGGTTCAGGACCCGCTTGTCGTAGAGATGGACCAGTGCCGTAATGCTTGTGGAAAGCACCAGGTAGACGATGGTTGCCGCAGTGAACGCCTCGAACCCCTTGAACGTGTAACTCTCCACCTGGCGGGCCTGGTAGGTGAGTTCCATGACGCCGATGGTCATGGCCAGGGACGAGTTCTTTGCCAGGTTGAGGAACTGGTTCACGAGTGGGGGAACGGTAATCCGGACCGCCTGGGGGAGGATGATGTACTGCATGGAACGGAGGTACGAGAAACCGGCACTGCGGGCCGCCTCCATCTGCTCCTTGGGGATGGAAAGGACGCCGGAGCGGATATCCTCGGCGATGAAGGCCGAGGTGTAGATGGTGAGCGCGATGACGGCGGCGGCGAATTCGAAATTCGTGCTGTTCAGCCAGTCGTTGACCGCCTGGGGGAGGATCTTGTAGGAGCCGAAGTACCAGAAGAATATCTGCACGAGGAGCGGGGTATTCCTGAAGAACTCCAGGTATGCCAGGGCGAACCAGCGCACCGGCCGGAAGTGGCTCATGCGCATCACCGCGATGAGGAGTCCGACGATGAACGCCAGGATGATCCCGACCACGGAGAGCTTGAGGGTGACCATGAAGCCGGACACCAGCCATTCGAAATATTTGCCGGACGTGACGACCGACCAGTCGAACTGATACGTGAGCAAGGAAACCTCTGACTCTGGGCACTAGGCTCTGGGCACGGTGATTACCCCTAGAGCCTAGTGCCTTGCGCCTGCTGTTATTTGTCCGCTGTTATCTTGAAATTCCGCTGCAGATGGAACTGGGTCGTGGGTCCGAACCATTTTTCGAAGATCTTCTTCGCTTCGCCGCTCTTCTCCATCTCCAGGATGGTCTTGTTCACGAAGTCGACGAAGTTCTTGTCACCCTTGCGCATCCCGAGACCGTAGGGTTCGTCTGATATCTGGAGATTCGGGATCTCGAACTGTGCCTTGTTGGGAGCCTTGGCGAGAATGCCGGCCAGGATCGCCTCGTCGGTGGTGACGGCAGCGACCTTCCCCTGTTGCAGTGCCAGGAACGCCTGGGGGTAATCGTCGAAGGAGAGAACCGTCGAACTCGGGATAGCCTTCTTGACGTTCTGCTCCGAAGTGGAACCCTTGGCGGTGCCGATCTTTTTCCCTTCCAGATCTTTCAGGCTGCGGACGGCCCCCTTCTTGGTGATGAATTTCTGACCGGTGAAGAAGTAGGTATGGCTGAAGTCGATCTGTTTGGCCCGTTCCGGGTTCTTGGTCATGGTGGCGGCAATGATGTCGATGTTACCTTCCTGGAGTTGGGGCATGCGGCTCGCCGAGGTGACTGGTTTAAGTTCGGCCTTGACGCCGAGCTTCTTGGCGATGGCGTTGATGAAATCGATGTCATAGCCGACGATGGTGCGGCTTTTTTCATCGATGTAGCCGAAGGGGGGGAGAGAGTCCTTGACTCCCGCCACGAGCACCCCTTTTTTCTTTACCTCCGCCAGGGTATCGGCGGGGGGGGCAGCCAGTGCCGCCTTGCCGAGAACGCCAGCCAGTACCATTGCCAGTGCGAGTGTTGCAAGCTTCTTCATGGTTCCCTCCTCAATTGAATTGTCCTGCTCTTTCCCCTTATGGAGATACACGGGGAACGTGGATTTTGCGCTGGATCAAGGCCGCCAAGGGTGAGTGCGGAGGTGTAGCCCCCAAGGCTTACGCAGAGCCAGTGTGAAAGTCGCGTTCCCTCCCGTCAGTGCATGGGGGAGAGGAGCTGCTTCAGGAACTGCTGTGCCCGCTCGTGCTGCGGGTTGCGGAAGAACTCCTCCGGCTTCGCCTCCTCGAGCACCACTCCGTGGTCCATGAAGGCGACCCGGTGGGCGACCTCCCGGGCAAAGCCCATTTCATGGGTCACCACCACCATGGTGATGCCGGTCCCCGCCAGACCCTGCATGACCGCCAGCACCTCGCCGATCATCTCAGGGTCCAGGGCCGAGGTCGGTTCGTCGAACAGCATGATCTTCGGTTTCATGGCAAGAGCCCGGGCAATGGCCACCCGCTGCTGCTGCCCCCCGGAAAGCTGGGACGGGTAGGCGTCCCGCTTTTCGGCCAGCCCGACCCGCGCCAGCAGCGTCATGGCCTGTTCCTCCGCCTCCTTCTTCGGCATCTTGCGGATCTTGAGGGGGGCCAGGGTGATGTTGCCGAGAACGGACAGGTGGGGATAGAGGTTGAACTGCTGGAACACAAAGCCGATTTCAGCGCGCAGCTTGTTGATATCGGTCTTTTTGTCCAGGAGATCCATGCCGTCGACGACCAGTTTCCCCTTGTCTATCGGCTCCAGCTGATTGATGGTACGGATGAGGGTCGACTTGCCGGAACCGGACGGTCCGCAGACAACCAGCACCTCACCCGGCGTAATCCGGAGATTGATATCGTTCAGTACGTGGAGTTGATTGAACCACTTGTGTACACCGGCAAACTGGATCATTCCGTTACTCCTGGCAAAATAGCCGCCCGCCCGAAGGGGAGCGGAAAATCCCTGCAATTGTAGCCAGACCGGCAAAAAAATCAATGCCAAACTGCCGTTCTATAATTAAAAAATTTACTAAAAGAGGTATCAGGGGAGGGCCGGCCGGGAGAGGGTACCCTTGATCGGGATTTCGTAGCGTCCCGGCGACGTCAGGTGCTTGGCAAGAAGGAGGAAGACGAACTTCTGTCGCTCCAGGAAATCCGGTTTCGGCATCAATTCCAGGGTCAGGTTGAGGGGGGCGTTGGCCAGGGGGGAGACGATGGGGATGTCACCCTTGAGCCGCACGTAGAGTTCTTCGCCTTCCAGGGAGAAACTCTCCAGGGTTGCCTTGCTGCCGGCGACTCTCAGCATCCCCTGGACCTGACGGTAGCCGGCGTCGGGGAGGGGGGTGCCGCCGATCTTTATGCCGGCGAGCTCAGCTCCCTTGACATCCAGCTTTATCTCGCCCCGGCGTGCGTTCAGCTTCCCCCGCAGATCTGCATCCACCCGCATGACCCCCTTGGCGGTGGCACCGGTGGCGGTGGGGAAGAAGGGGATATCTTCCAGCCGGAGATCGGTGGCATGCAGCTCTCCACCATTGCGGCGGGACCATGCCCCTTCTATCTGCCCGTTGCCGATACGGGCCCGGACGGCAACCTTTATATCTCCCAGGAAGAGCGGCAGGAGTTTAAGGTGGACCGTTGCCGTGTCGGCTCGAAAAAGCGGGCCGCGCTCGTCCCCGATCTCCATGGCGCGGGCGGTGAGGCCAAGGGGGAATGCCTTGCCGAAGCTGGCGGAGCGAAAGGTATATCCCTCGCTGGCCAGGCCCCGAACGACGAGCCCTTGCAGCTCCCGGGCGGGGGTGAAACAGATGGTCAGGACGAGGAGGAGGCAAAGTGCCGCCGGGATACCGACTGCTATAGAGAGCCCGCGCCGCATTTTCATCGCTGACCGGTCGGGGCCGCCTTGAGGAGGGCGATGGTGAGGGTAAGGTCAAGACGCGCCGGATCATCGAAGCGGGTCTTGATGAATGCCTTCCTGATGATGACCGGTTTGCTCCCCTTCTCCAGCCGGTGGAGAAGGTTGACCGTCTCGTTGGCGGTGAGTCCGTCCAGCTTGACTTCGGCGGCGTCCTCGCTGTAGCCGGGCTGCTCGTTCCCCTTGACCGGTTTGATCTGGCTGTTCTTCCCCTTGATGCCGATCTCTTCGATGAGCTTGGCCGGGGAGTCATCGGGACGGGTTGCGGCAAGGCGGTTAGCCAGCTTCTGGGCGCCGGCGTTGGCAACCTGGTAACGCTGCCTGAGAATGAGCATTTCCGCTACGTCCTTTTCCCGGGCGAGCCGCAGCTTGGCGAGATGGGCGATGCGGCTGTTGGCGGCGGAAAAAAGCACGGCCAGTGCAAGGACGATGGCGATGCCGATCCCCCAGCGGAGGCGGGTGGTACTGTCCAGATTGCGGTACTGTTCGGCCAGGAGGCGCAGATAGGTCACCTTTTTTCCTCCTTGAACGTGCCGCGGAACAGGAAGCTGACGGTTCCGTCCGGTTTGGATTTTATCTCGCTCACTTCCGCGTCGTTGAAGGCGGTGGAGGCCCGGGCCTTGAAGTCATTCACCCCCTGGATGGAGCGGGCGTCCCCCTTGAGCCGGAGCTGACCATTGTCGATTTCCGCCTCGTAGATGCCGGTGACGTCATCCCCCTTGAGCTCCGCAGCCTTGGTCAGTGTGGCCAGTACGTTGCCGGTTGTCGAACTGCCGGAGAGACGCCTGATCTCCCCCTTAAGCTCCCCGACGGCATCCACCGGCTTGTTACGGTTCGGAAACACCTGCCGGTAGATGGAGAGAATGGAGGTGTCGAGTGATTTCAGGTCACGCTGCACCAGGTAGTAGCGGACACCGGTCTCGGCGATGAGTGCGACGAGGAGAATTGCCGCCAGGACCAGTGTCAGCCTGAATTTGCGGCGGGCCAGCGCGTTGCCGGCAGTATAGGCCAGGTCGCCACTCCGGAAGTTCACCGCCCCGCCGGTTCCACAGGCTGCCGCGACGGCATAGGTGGAGGCGAGGTCCCGGGCCGCACCTGCGTCGCCGGCGAATGTCCGGGCCGGCGAGCCGGCGAGGGGAAGTTGCCGGAACGTCAGGCCGGCCGCCGTTGCGGGGAGTGACTGGCGGGCCAGGTCGCCGTGAAGGAGCACTTCCTTCACTGCTATCCCCTTGCCGAGTTCCAGAGCAGCCAGGGTCCTCCCGATTTCTGCAACAGGGTCGCCTTCGGCGAGGGGGCGGCAGGACAGGAGCCGGCCGGCCTGAACCACGGCCAGCGCCTCGCCGTCGGTAATGGCCAGCGGTTCGGTGTTGTCGGTCGGGGTGAGCAGTTCCGGCCAGTGGAGAGCGGATGCGCTCACCATTTCCGGTTCGAGGCCGGCGTCGGTCATGGTCCGTATCAGGTCGGCCACCTCTGTGCGCCTGCTCCAGACAGCCAGGGTCTTGCCGTCGACGAGGGGAAGGGCATCGAATACCAGTTCGTCGGTGTCGATGGCCGTTTCCCCCTTCAGTTCCAGGGGGAGAACCTGGCGTGCCTTGCGCCGGTCCGCAAGGGGGAGGTCTAGCTCCCGCAGAAAGAGACTGGAGGGGGGAAGAGACAGAACCACCTTCTCCCCTTCACGACGGCTGCCGGCCAGCTCCTTCAGCAGGTCGGCAAAAGAGGGGTCGCCGGCGAGGGGATTGCGTCCCCCCCCCAGGAACGCCAGTTCGCCGCGTCGGCGTTGGAAACGCCCCCAGAGCACTTCGCTCTTCGTCAACTGTACGATCAGGTACGTCATCAGTATTCTCTCCAGTAGAGCATCGATGTCTGGTTGCCGTCGATTCTCACCACCGCCTCGATTATCCTCGCGGTTTCATGCACCTGCCCGCGGGAGACCAGGCGGTAGACGGTGCTTCTGGTCTGAATCCGGGTCTGCAGCGCGATCCCGATTTTATCCAGACCGGCGACCTTGAGGATGTCAGCCGGTGATTTGAACGGCGTGGTTTTCCGATAGTCCGTTATGCGTCCCACCAGGTCATCGCTCAGACCTTCGTCCAGGGCTGCCAGCACTTCCGGCGGGGCGGTGTTGATGTTGACCGGTGTCGGTGAACCCGGGAGGGTATTGGCAAAAACGGTGATGTAGGGGCGCAGTCGTTCCATGGTCGTGGCATCGAACCCCTTGACGAGCCGCAGTTCGTCCAGGGTGTCGAAAAATGCGTTCTTTGCCCCATAGGGTGATTGCAACGTGCGGTAATAGGCCGTTTCCCCTCCGGCAGGCTTTGGTTCGTCGTTGGTATCCACCCAGTCTGCAATGCCGTCGCACAGATCCGGCGACAAGCCGGCTTTCTTCAGAAAGCGGGTGGCTATGGGATAATAGGCGTCGATGAAAGTCCCGTTCGACCCGGCTATGGAGTTGAGGTTGATCTTGGCGGCCTCGTCCTCGATGGTCACTTCCACGGAGCCCTGCTCGTCGTCGAGCTTCAGCGGCTTCGCCCACGGGTCGAGGAGGGAGGTGAATCCCTGGTTTGCCATGGTGAGCTGGAGCACCTTGATCCCGCCGGCCACGCCGGATTCGGCGAGAAGGCTTGCCTGCTGGCCATCGACGAAATTCTGCCGCGAACTGGTGTCCACATAGACTTCGCTGACGAATTCGGTGACCAGTGCCACCAGCAGGGCACTCACCACGAGGGTTATGACCAGGGCGAACCCTTTTTCGCTCTTCACCTGCTGGTAACCCGCGGCGTGGCTATGGTGGAGAATTCGGTGGTGCCGTCCCCCTCTTTGAGCCGGATGGTGACCCGGATAGCCTTCGGCAGCCCTGCGTTGAGGCCGGGCGTGGTGTCCCAGGTTCTGACCCATTTGTTGCCGTCGTAGCACTCCACCAGAAAACCCTCCACATCTTCCATCTGCGGGTAGGGGAGGGGGGTGCCGCCCAGGTAACGGTCCCGGGCCTCACGGGTCACCTCAAGCCGTTTATCCTTCTCCTCAACACCGTAGCGTACCGTCACCTGGTCCGATGTGGGGAGGTCGTCGCTCCGGGGTGGGACGATGGTGGTGAATGTCAGGGTCGAGGCTGGCCTGCCGAAAGAGTCACGGTCTTCCACCACGAACGATACCAGCGGTTTTTCCCCCGGTGCTGCCGGCCCGCGGATGAACGTCCCTGACAGCTCCCGCCGTATCTGATCAAGGGTAGTGCGCAGTTCACGGCGGTTTTCCATCCCGGCCGCCGTCGTATCCCGGCCCCGTGTCAGGGCAAAAAAGGTGCCGTAGAGAGCCGTGCTCAGGATAACGAGGAGCGACAGGGCAACCAGCAGTTCCAGCAGGGTGAACCCCGCACTCCTCTCCTTCCGCCTCATGTCGTGAACCGCGTCGGTCGTTGCCTTTGTCATGAACCCGGCGCCCCTGCGGTACTTTCCAGATATTTCGTCAGGGTCAGTTTGTGCCGATCCCCGTCCCAGCCGACCGTAAAGGTCAGCCGGTCAACCCCCGGAATGCCTGCGGAGGCCGTTTCTACCTTCCAGGTTACGTCGGGATGCCGGGGGGCGAAGTTCCCTGATGTCTGCCTCTGTTTCAGAAAGTCGGGGTCGTCCAGTTTGGCCCGGGCCAGCAGCATGGCCTCGGTCTCCTGCCGGTCCCGCACCACCACCCCCAGGTGATAGTTGTAGGAGGTGATGACCGTCAGTATGACACCTGCAAGGATTGCCAGGGCGACCATCACCTCCAGCAGGGTGAACCCCTTCATGGACCCGCCTCCCGGTAACCTTCTTCGACCTTGACCTTGCCGTTCTGGGGGTAGGCGGTCACGGTAAAATGACTGTCGCGGCTCCCCTTCAGGTGAATGACTGCAAAATCCTCAAGCCCTCCCGGGCCGAAGTTGACAGCCACCTCGCCGGCGGTGATTTTTCCGAGGCGGGGGATGGTCATGTCTTCGACATTGATGCCGTCAGCCAGTATCTGTCGGCTGAAAAACGGGTCGGAGTCGGTGCTCTCCTCGCCATTCACCATCTTTATCACCGCCAGCCTGTTGTCGGTCAGGTTGACCCGGAGACGGTAGGCACTCTTGGCGGTGATCGCCTTGTCTCCCGTGTAACGGATCGTTGCTGCCAGGGCTCGGGCCGAGCCGCGCAGGTTGGTGGCATCGGTCGACGGGAGCCGGGGGAATACCAGGAGCGCAACCGTCGCGAGAATGGCCAGCACAACCGCCAGCTCGATGAGGGTAAAACCGCCGGAACGGCAGTTTTGAATTTTGACCCAAACTGCGGGCCTAAAGAATTTTGAATTTTGAGTTTTTGTCACCACAACTCAACGATCTAGGTGTTCGAACATAAAACACGGTCCGGTCGGGAACGCGATTTTTTCGCAAGGTCAAGGCGGTCGAGGGATGATGCGGAGACGAGAAATATCCGCCGCACAATTTCGCTTGCGAAATTGGACCGCGAAGGCGCCCCGAAGGGGGCGGCCGCAGGCCGAGTCACAAGGAATTCCGACGACCAACGCCGAGATTGCGGAAAAGGCGCGTTCCCTATTTCATGTCGTAGCTGCAGATGTCCGCGTTCTTCCCTTCCCCCCCCTTGACGCTGTCGGCGCCCAGGGAACAGAGGTCGTAGTCGCCGTGCTCACCCGGCGAGAGATAGACGTAGTCGGTCTTCCACGGATCCTGGGGAACCTGCTTGCTCTCCAGGTATCCCTCCGCCTTGTAGTTCTTCGGGATCACCCCGACGGTCGGCTTGGTAATGAGCGCCGCCAGCCCCTGCTCGGTGGTCGGGTAAGCGCCATTGTCCAGCTTGTAGAGCTTGAGGGCGCTCTCGATCTGCCGGATCTGGTTCTTGGCCACGGATATCTTGGCGTCGTCGCTCCGCCCCATGATCTTGGGGCCGACCAGGGCTGCCAGCAGGGCGAGAATGACGATCACCACCATGATTTCGATGAGGGTGAAGCCGCGGTTATCGCGTAATGCATTGTTCATGAAAAGACCTCCTCAGACGGGTTCAACGTTCAACGTTCAAGGTTGCAGGCCGTCAGGGTGTGAGCGTCGAACCTTTAACCGGGGACGTTGAACGTTATTTGATCAGCTGATTGAGCTGGAAGATCGGGAGCAGCACGGCGATGACCACGAAACCGACGCAGATACCCATCCCCAGTACCAAAAGCGGCTCCAGCAGGGCCATGGAGCGGGTGACAGCGGTGTCGAACTCCTTTTCGAAGGCGCCCCCGGCCTTGGCGAGCATCTGTTCCAGTTCACCACCCTTTTCCCCTACCGCCACCATGTGGACGAGCAGGGGGGGGAAAAGGGGGTTCTTGCCGAGGCCGGCCGCCAGGGTCCCCCCCTGGATCAGTTCTTCCCGGACCTGGGCCAGGCACCCCCGGTACTCACGGTTGACCACTACGTCGCCGGTGATCTCCATGGCCCGGATGACCGGCACGCCGCTGGCGAGAAGGAGCCCGAGCACCTTGGCGAAGCGGGAGAGGATCAGCCGCTGCATGAGGGGGCCGACGAGGGGAAGGCGGAGCAGCCAGCGGTCCTGCCACTGTCGCACGCTTTCCCTGCGCCGCAGCCGGTCGTAGCCGATAGCCGCGCCGCAGCCGGCCAGTACCAGGAGCCACCATCCCTTCTGGAGCAGGGTGCTCACCTTGATGAGGATGATGGTTATGAGCGGCAGGGTTGCCTTGCTCTCCTGGAAGACGGTGATGATCTTCGGCACCACGAAGGCGAGGAGGAACAGCATCACACCGCTCCCCACCACCAGCATCAGGATCGGGTAGGCGAGGGAGGTGACCACCTTGCTCCGCACCGCTTCCTGGTCTTCCTGGAAGCCGGCGAGTTTCTCCAGGACGGTTTCCAGCGCCCCGCTCGCCTCGCCTGCTGCCACCATGCTGATGTAGCTTTCACTGAAGACGTGGGGTGCGCCCCCCAGAGCCTTGGCCAGGGTGGACCCTTCGGCCAGCCGGTCACGGACCCGGTTCAGGATGTTCTTCAGCTCCCCCGGACGCTCCTGTTCGTAGAGGGTGGTGACCGCTTCGAACACCGGCACTGCCGACCCGATGAGGGTGGCGAGCCTGCGGGTCATGAGGGAGAGGTCGGCGATACTGACCCGTCGTCGCCAGCTTCGCCGCTGCGTATCGCCGGGTAGTCCGGTATCGGGGACAAGCTCCTTCGGGTAGAGTCCCTGGTTCTTCAGCCGCAGCCGCGCATCCCGGAGATTTTCGGCATCGATGGTGCCGGCCACCTCGGAACCTGCCGCCCTGAATGCGCTATAGCGGAAGGTCGGCATAATCCTCCTGGGTTACCCGCAGGACCTCCTCGATGGTGGTGATGCCGGCGGCAACCTTGGCCATGCCGTCGTCCCGGAGGGTCTTCATTCCCCTGCCGATGGCGTATTCCTTGATCTCCCCCGCCGAGCAGCGGCGGATAATCATGGAGCAGAGTTCCGCGTCCACGGGGAGTGATTCGTAGATGCCGACCCGCCCCGCCATGCCGATGCCGAAACAGAGGTCGCAACCCTTCCCCCGGTAAAGGGTCGACGGCAGCTCGATCCCCGGGTACTGCCGGTCCGGTGTGTACGCCTCGCGACAGTGGGGACAGATCTTGCGGACGAGCCGCTGGGCCATGACCGCTGCCAGGGAGGAGGCGACCATGAACGGCTCGATTCCCATATCGATGAGCCGTGACACCGCGGTGGCCGAATCGTTGGTGTGGAGGGTGGAGAGGACCAGGTGGCCGGTGAGGGACGCCTGCATGGCTATTTCCGCCGTCTCCGCGTCCCGGATCTCCCCCACCATGATGATGTCCGGGTCCTGGCGCAGGATGGAGCGGAGGCCGCTGGCGAAGGTGAGATCGATCTTGGGGTTTACCTGGATCTGGCCGACCCCCTTCAACTGGTACTCCACCGGGTCCTCGATGGTGATGATGTTCTTCTCGGGGGAGTTCAGGTAGTTGAGGGCGGCGTAGAGGGTGGTGGACTTGCCGCTGCCGGTGGGACCGGTGACGAGGATGATGCCGCTGGTCCGCTTCAGGAGACGTTCGAACGTCTGGACTGACGTATCCGAGAACCCCAGGTGGGAGAGGGAGATGATCCCCTTCTGCTTGTCCAGGAGGCGGAGCACCACCCGCTCGCCGAAGAAGGTGGGGATGATGGAGACACGGATGTCCACGTCCCGCCCGGCGACGATGACCCGTATCCGTCCGTCCTGGGGGAGGCGTTTCTCGGCGATGTTGAGGGAGGCCATGATCTTGACCCGGGAGATGAGGGCCTCCTGGACCACCTTGGGGGGGGAGAGCATCTTGTAGAGGATGCCGTCGATCCGGAAACGGACCTCCAGTTCCCGTTCGTACGGCTCGATGTGGATATCGCTGGCCCGCTCCTTCACCGCCTGGAAGAGGATGGAGTTGAGGAGCCTGATGACCGGCGCCTCGTCGGCGAGGTCCATGAGGTCCTTCGGCTCGGCCAGCTCGGTGGCGATGGTGGAGAGATCTTCCCCCTGCAACTCTTCCACAACCTCCTGGGCCGATCCCGAGAGCCGGGAATAGAGGCGGTTGATGGCGTCCAGCAGCACCTGCCGCGGCACCAGCACGGCAGCCGTCGGCATGGCGAACAGCCCCCGCATTTCGTCCAGGGAGAGGAGGTTTGCCGGGTCGCCGATAGCCACCAGGAGCCTCCCCTCTTCTTCGTGGAGGGGAAGGAGGAGGTTGGCGCGGGCGAAGGCAAGGGGGAGCCTGCTCAGCAGAGCCGTATCCACCTGGCTGTCATCGATCTCCGCCTGGCAGGGGAGGCCGAGCCGGCCGGCAAGGTTTTCCAGTTCCGCGGTCATGGTCATTGCGTCGGTGGGGTCTCCTCGGGTTTCTTGCCGTACCGTTGCAGCTGTTCGTTGATGTCGAGCCAGCGGTCTCCCGTGGTTGCATCACTGAAACGCTTCTTCTGCTCTGCCGCGATATCGGCCATCTCTTCCACCCCCCTGACGATGCGGGGGGTGAGAACGATCATCAGGTTGGTTTTTTTCCGTTGCTTGCTCGTGGTCTTGAAAAGCCAGCCGAGGAGGGGGATGTCACCCAGGAGGGGGATCTTTTTGATGGTCTCCGTTTCCTGGTCCTGGATCAGGCCGCCGATGACCACCGTCTCCTTGTCCTTGACGACAACGGAGGTCTTGGCCGAACGTTTGGTGGTGGTGATGTCGGCCGCAGCGCCGGTGCTGAGAGCGTCCTTGACCGCGGAGATCTCCTGGTAGATGTCAAGCTTGACGTATTCCCCCTCGCTGATCTGGGGGGTTATCTTGAGGGTGATGCCGGTGTCTTTCCGCTCGATGGACTGCTGTGGGGCGATCTGACTGCTCGAGCCGTAGGTAATGCTTCCCCGGAAGGGGACGTTTTCACCGACGAAGATCTCCGCCTCCTTGTTGTCCGAGGTGAGGATATTGGGGGTGGAGAGAACGTTCACCGTCCCGTCGGTAAAGAGCGCCTTGAGGTTGCCGGCGAGCTGGAGATTGGTGTTTCCGGCAACCCCCGTCAGGAAGGTGGTGATGAGGGCCTGGGCCGGGTCGGTGGCGCCGATGAAATTGAACGGGTCAAATGCCCCGGCGGCGGCGGTGTTGCCGGTGATTCCCCCGCCCGTGGCGCCGAGCTGCACCCCCAGCTCCTTCAGCTTGTCCAATGACACCTCGGCGATGAGCGCCTGCACGAAGACCTGGCGCCGCCGCTTATCCAGCTTCTGGATCACCTGGAGGAGGTTCTGGTAGTCGTTGGGTGAGGCCATGATGACGAGGGAGTTGGTTGCCTTGTCGGGGGTTATGGTGATCTTTCCACCCTCGAAGGGGGACTGCTGGGCCGGCGCTGTGGCACCGGCGGCCGGGGTTGCCGGCGCTCCCTTCACCACCCCGTCCAGAACCTTGGCCACCTCGGTGGCGTCGGCATTTTCCAGGGAGTAGACGTTGACCTTGCTGCTGGAGGAGGGGGGGACCACGTCGATCATGGCGACGAGCTTCTTGATGTCCTCCTTGTCCTTGTCGCTGCCGAAGACGATGAGGGCGTTCAGGCGGGTGTCCGGGATGATGGTGCCGCCAATCCCCGAACTCACGCTCTGGCCCGGGGTGCGAGGCGTGGTGGCCTTGTCCCGGTTGCCGAGCCATTCCCGTGCCACGCTGGCGGCGTTGTCGGCCGCCGCGTTTTTGAGGAAGATCACCTCTCCCCCTTCGCGGCGCTGGCTGGTGTCGATCAGTTTCAGGATGCCGAGGACCTTCTCGATGTTGAGGGAAGAATCAACCACGAGCAGCATGTTGGCCGGACCGAAGGAGGAGATGTAACCGTCCTTGGAAACCACCGGCTGGAGAAAGGCGACCGCTTCCTGGCTGGAGATGTTGTCGAGGGAGATGACCCGGGCGACGTACGCTTCGTTTACCGCCCCCCGCTCCTGATCGCTGAGTATCTTCATCCCCGACTGCTTGGCAGCGGAAATGGGGACGATCTTGTAGACCTTCCCCGCCTGGACGACGGTGAACCCCTTCAGTTCCAGCACCGACGTGAAGACATTGAACGCTTCGTCGGTGGAGAGCTTGGCCGGCGAGAAGACCGATATCTTCCCCTTGACCCGGTCGTCCATGACGAAATTTTTCCCCGTCAGATCGCTGATGAACTTGGCCATGGTGGAGATGTCCACCTCGTTGAAGTTCAGTATGACCCCCTTGGCATGGGCTGCCGCTGGCATTGTCAGGAGAAGCAGAAGGAGAGTCGTGGGGAAGAAACGTAAAATATGTCTAGTCAATGGATGCCTCCACAAGAGGTACATGGAATGAAAATGGTGGTTTGGAACCTGCCCGTGCCTTCTTCATCGTATGTCATAGTTGAACGAGGTCGGCTGGCCGTCCCGGACCAGGTCAAGCTTGATGCGGCTCTGCCCCTTGAGGGATGCCAGCGACTGGATTGCCTTTTCCGGCGAATCGATGGGGAAATCGTTGATCCGGAGGAGCACGTCGCCGTTTCTCATCCCGACGGTGCTGAATATCCCCCCCTGCCGGACTTCAGAGACCCTGAACCCTTCAACCTTACCGTCCTTCATGCTCGGAAGAAGCCGGGCATCGGTCATGGCCTGGCCGATATTGTCAAGCGCCGCGTTGAGGGCACGCTGGTCAATGACGTAGCTCCCGGTCCCCACTTGCGTGGCGAGGCCACCACGCCCCTGCGCCGGGGGCTGGCTTGCGCTGGAAGTGGCTTCGGCAGCCACCGCCGTCGGGGTGAGGATCTTCACCCTCTGGCCGCCGGCCAGTATTTCGGCGCTTTCCTTCTGGACTGCCACCAGTGGTCCCATGTCGAACACCTGGTCGCCGAGCCGGAAAACCCGCTCCTCCTTGCTGGATATCTTCTGGATAAGGGCGAAGGTCTCCCGGAACGACCCGCGGGCGGTGCCGAGGAGGAGCAGGTCACTCTGGGAGGTGCCTGCCTGCTTCGTGGGTGACGTGGCGATGACGGGGGTAAGCTGTCCCTGGGTTGCCTTGCCGAACAGTCCCCTGGTGAGAATCGGCGCAAACGACATGAGGTCCTCGGCGGCAGGGGGGGGGAGGGTGGCGACTGCCGGAGTTTTTGCGGCGCCGGGGAACAGTTTGCCAAGGCGGAACGAGACAAGATCGGAGGCGATCAGGGCAACGACCGAAAGGATGAGAAGCGTGAGCGCGATGTTAAGGGGTACGACCCATTTCTGCATGCAACTGCCCTTTGCCGAGGTCATTGAAACCAGGAAAATATAGTAGATGTCCCCTCTGTATGCAAGCGGAAATAAGGCTCCGCCGCCGCTTGCGATGGTGGGGCCTGGTGGTTCCGGTTGTGAAGGATAGGGTTCTGCTACGGAATTGCTCCAAGTATGCTTCATGCGAGGTGCAGATGCAAGGTCCCGGTACGGTTTCCTTGCAGTGAAAGGGGTGCCGTTTACGACCGGTCTTGAATTCATCGCGGCCCTTGTGCTACCATTCGCCCCACCATGGAGACAGTGATACCGAAAAACGGCGCTCCGGTACTCGTCATTGCCGCAACCCTTCCGGAAATCGACAACCTGGTCAGGGCAATCGGCCCGGGACGGCAGGATTCCGTGCAGTTCCGCCAGGTACACGCGGGAACGATCGACGGTGTATCGGTGGTGCTGGGGGTAACCGGCATGGGAAAGGTCAATGCCGCTTCGACCCTGACCCTTCTGGTGGAGCGTTACCGGCCGCAACTCGTCATCAATACCGGTTGTGCCGGCGCCTATGACGGGAGCGGTCTCGCGGTCGGCGATCTGGCGGTTGCCAGTGTCGAGGCCTACGGAGATGACGGTGTGCTCACCCCGGCCGGCTGGGAGCCTCTGGACATCATCGGCATTCCCCTGCTGGAGCGGAAGGGGAGGCGCTATTTCAACGAATTCCCCCTCTCTTTTTCGGCGAGCGAGAAGGCCATGCGTCTGGCGGCAGCCCTCGGCATTCCCGTCAAGCGGGGGCGCTTCGTCACCGTCTCCACCTGCAGCGGCAGCACGTCCCGCGGGAGGGAACTTGCCGGCCGGTTCGATGCCCTCTGCGAGAACATGGAGGGTGCGGCGGTGGCCCATGTGTCGCTCATGTACGGCATCGACTGCCTGGAGGTGCGGGGGATCAGCAACCCGGTGGAGGACCGTGACCTGTCCCGCTGGAACATCCCCCGCGCCGTGGAGAACGCCCAGCGGTTCGTCCTGAAATACATTCAGAGTCTTGCCATAAAGGAGTCCGGGTCCCGTGAGTGACCATTCGCTGTCACCCGCTTCCTCCCCTGTGGCCGGTACGGGGAGCGACAGGGAGCTGTCCTTGGGCTTTTCCCCCTGTCCCAACGACACCTTTATCTTCAATGCCCTGGTTCATGGCGTGGTAGCATGTGATGGCTACCGCTTTCGGGAGCGACTCGAAGACGTGGAGACCCTCAACCGCCTCGTCCTGGCCAGGGCTCTCGATATCAGCAAGATATCCTATCACCTCCTCGGTTTCATCCGGGATGACTACGTAGTACTCCGTTCCGGCGGAGCCCTTGGCCGGGGCTGCGGTCCCCTGCTGGTCGCCCGGCAGCCGCTTTCCCCCGAAGCGCTGCGGGGTAAGCCGATCGCCGTTCCCGGCCGTTATACCACCGCCTGTCTCCTGCTCCGCCTGTTCGACCCGGCCCTCGACAACCTGGTCTTCATGCCGTTCCATGAGATCATGGGCGCCGTCGGGCGGGGAGAGGTCGCAGCGGGGGTCATCATCCACGAATCGCGCTTTACCTTCGCCGATTACGGTCTGGTCCGGCTTCTGGACCTGGGGGAGTGGTGGGAGCGGGATTCGGGCTGTCCCATCCCCCTGGGAGGGATCGTGATGCGTCGTGCTCTCGGGACAGAAGTGGTCACTGCCGTAGAAAGGGCGCTCCGGTCAAGCGTCCAATACGCCTTCGATCATCCCGAAGCTGCCAATGGCTATGTACGCGCCCATTCCCAGGAACTGAGCGACGAGGTGTGCGCAGCCCACATCGACCTCTACGTCAATCCCTTCTCCCTTGCCCTCGGCCCCGAGGGGGAGTCCGCCGTAGAAACCCTCCTGGGACGTGCCGAAAAGGCCGGTCTCATCCCCCCGTCCACCCACAGCATTTTCCTTCCCTCGTAACTCTGTGTGTTTCCGTTAAGATGCGGTAACTGCTTGAAAAATAAAAAATTACGCCCGTTTTCCCTCCCTTTTTCTTGACCTGGGTAACTCGTCTGTGCTATAAGGTCCCCTCGCCCAAGAAGGAGGTGCGCATGGCAACACCGAACCCGAGGGGCAGATTGGCGTTGATTGTTTTTCTCTGCCAGCTGGCCCTCATGGTCCACACACTTCCCCTGCAGGCTGACGAAACCAAAACCGACAGCAACCAAGCAGAGATCACCGCCCCGGCGGAAGGGGCACGTGACGGGATGGTAGGGATCGCTTCCTACTACGCCAAACGCTACAACGGCAGAAGAACCAATTCGGGGGTACGCTACAATCCGGAAAAGCTGACGGCAGCTCATCAGGATCTCCCCCACGGTACCAGGGTGAAGGTTATAAACCTCGCCAACGATAAAGAGGTCGTGGTTACGGTCAATGACCGCTGCCGCAAGCGGAGCAGGCCGTTCATCGACCTGTCCCGCGCGGCGGCCAGAGAGCTCGGATTTCTCGGCAAGGGGGTCGCCCGGGTCAGGATCATCGTCCTGGCTGACGGGACACAAGAATCGAGCTGACACAATTTTATATGTTTGGGCGAAACGGAAGAGGCCGGGGGGAATCCCCGGCCTCTTTGCATTTGCCGAATAAAAAAAACAGGCCGGAAGTGACTCCGGCCTGTCGTGACGTGGTGAGGGCTGATGGCGCAGCAAGCTACTGCTTGGCCTTCTTGGCCCCCTTCTTGGCCGTCTTTTGGGTGCCGGCCTTTGCACCGCTCTTCTTCTTGCCCTTTTTTGTCGCCTGCCCGGCTTTAACTTTCTTCCCTTTTTTCCCTTTGGTAACTTTTTTCCCCTTATGCCGGGGTTCCGGCGAAAGTTCGTCCCGGATATTGTTGAGGAGAACCGCGGTTTCCTCCAGGGCCGGATCGGCTTTTTTAGCTGCCTCCAAGGCTTCCTTTGCCTCCTGGATGTTGCCGGTCTTCATGTAGACCCGTCCCAGGGCGTTAAGGGCCTTGGCGTGGTCAGCCTTCAACTCGATGGCGGCCTTGTAGGCAGGGATGGCGTTTTCATATTCTTTCTTGAATTCGTAGATAATCCCCAGCTTGTAGTGGGCGTTGGGGTCCTTGGGCGCCAGTTCCACGCTTTCTTTGAGGAGTTTGACCAATTCGTCGTAGTTTTTGTTCTTGACGTAGATAGCGGTAAGGGCGGTGCGGGCGTCGGCGTCGTCCTTTTTCAGGCGAAGCACCTCACGGTACTGTTTTTCCGCCGCATCCATCTGGTTGTTCCGTTTGTAGAGGGCTGCCAGTTCCCGGTGGGCCTCCAGATTTTCCGCGTCCAGCCGGACCGCTTCCGCGTATGCCGCGACCGCCTCCTTGTAATTCTTGGTTTTTACGTAGACGCGGGCCAGTTTGAAGTGGATGAGGGGGTTGTCCTTCCTGTTCTTGAGGAGTTCCTGATACTGCTCGATGGCCTGGGGGAAACTTCCCCTCAGGGAATAGATGTCTGCCAGGCGCCGTCGGGCATCGCCGAAGTCGTTGTCGTATTTGAGCGACTGCCGGTACTCCACGACCGCTTCGTCCAGGAGCCCCTTCTTTTCAAAGATGGTGCCCAGGCTGTAATGGACCGGGGCGCTTCCTCCGTTGAGGCGCACCGCTTCCCGATAAGCGGATGCAGCGTCGTCATCCCGGTTGGCAGCCTGATAGGTGTCACCCAGTTTCTGGAAGACGGCCGGCCGTTCCGGTTTTTCCTTGATGGCGGCCAGGTACTCGACGGCGGCCTTGTCGTAATTCTTCGCCTGGAAGTACTCATCTCCCTTGAGGAGGTGTTCGTCGAACTGGCCAGAGCTGCTTATCCCTCCCAGGACGGCTTCGTATTCCGCAGATTTCCGGTCCCCCTTCTTCATGTAGGCATCTGCCATAAGGCGGTGAATTCCCTTGTTTTGGGGACTGGCGGTTGCCGCTTTTTTCAGCACTTCCAGGGCGCGATCGGGCTGGTTCTTTTCGATCAGGAGCCTGGCCAGGCCAAGTTGGGCCGGCTCGTACTCTGAATCTATCTCAAGCGCTTTTGAGTACGCATCTTCCGCGTTGTCTGTCTGCCCCATGCCAACGTAGACATCGGCCAGCCCGGCATGGAGAGAGGGGTCTGAAGGGAACCCCTTGAGAGCCTCGGTATAGTGGTGGATGGCGAGGGTATAGAGCTTGCGTTCGCTGAAAACCTTTGCCAGCCCCCGTTGGTAACGGGGGTCGGGCGCATCCTTCACTGCCTTGGTCAGTTCGAGCGCCGCCTCGTCGAGCATCCCCTTTTGCAGGTAGAGAAGACCCAGGTTGCCGCTCGCCTGGTAAAATGCCGGATCGTCCCTGAGTG
Source organism: Geomobilimonas luticola (assembly GCF_018476905.1). GTDB lineage: Bacteria > Desulfobacterota > Desulfuromonadia > Geobacterales > Geobacteraceae > Geomobilimonas > Geomobilimonas luticola. The sequence continues at coordinate 94,674 of NZ_JAHCVK010000001.1, read as the reverse complement.
CTTCCTGATACTCCTGGACAGCCCGGTCGGTATTGCCTCCCGATTCCTGCTGGACACCCTGCACAAAATGGCCGACGGCGCCGTCGGGGCAGAGATTGAGTATTCTGGTTTCCAGCGCCACCCGCGCTGCATTCTCTTTGGTATTGGCAAGTTCCGCCAGCATTTCCCGCGCCTGGCGACAATTGTCCGTCGGTCCGAATCCCCAGTCGAATCCCCAGGCAAGCTGGGGGAACACGAGCAGGGTAATCAGCAGCAGATAGATTCTCATCTGTTCCTCATGGGTCGCTAGGATTTAAAGGCTGGGGGATTATACACAGCAGTGACCCAAAGTTCAATTCATAAGAGGTCAGATTGGCTCTTTACGGGTGTTTACACGGGTTAAGGCGACTGACGCCCTTGACAGCGGCATTTCTCCGCGCCCCAAGGCCAGATTACCTTGACTTTCGCCCCAAAGATGGTTAAATCATGTAAATCAACCCGCTCTGAAAGCGGGATTGGACGCTGAATCCGAATGCATCGACGGTCCGGGATACCCCGGGAGATGAAGGAGTTGGTCATGGAAGTCAAACCGGACAACGAGGAACTGAAGATACCCGATGTCCTGCCCCTGTTGCCGGTGCGGGACGTGGTGGTCTACCCCTATATGATCCTTCCCCTCTTCGTTGGGCGGGAAATCTCCATAGCTGCGGTGGATCACGCCCTTTCCCAGGACCGCCTGATTTTTCTTGCCACCCAGCGGGAGGTGGGGGAGGAAGAACCGACGCCGGATACGATTTACAGCACCGGGACCGTAGCCATGATCATGAGGATGCTGAAGCTTCCCGACGGTCGGGTCAAAATCCTGGTGCAAGGGCTTTCGAAAGGGCGGATTACCGAATATCTTGCGGAGAAACCGTTCTACTCGGTACGGATCGAACGGATTGCCGATCCCCAAGTCGCGGAGAACTCCCTTGAGACGGAAGCGCTCATGCGGACGGTCAAAGAGCAGCTCGGCAAGGTCATTTCCCTTGGCAAGATAATTTCCCCCGAGGTGATGGTGATCGTCGAAAACATGCAGGAGCCGGGGAGTCTTGCCGATCTTGTGGCAAGCAATATCGGCCTCAAGGTGGAGGATGCCCAGCGCCTGCTGGAGATCGCGGACCCGATAGAGAGGCTGGGGCGCGTTAACGAGCTTCTCAACAAAGAGTACGAACTTCTCAGCATGCAGGCCCGCATCCAGTCTGCCGCAAAAGAAGAAATGGGGAAAAGCCAGCGGGAGTATTTCCTGCGTGAGCAGCTGAGGGCGATACAGCAGGAGCTGGGGGAGACCGATGCCCGCGCCGAGGAGATCGCCGAGCTGCGCAAGGCGATCGAGCAGGCCAAGATGCCGCCGGCGGTGGAAAAGGAAGCCCTCAAGCAGCTGGGGCGCTTGGAGCAGATGCACCCGGATGCCGCAGAGTCGGGGATGCTCCGGACCTACCTGGACTGGATGGTGGAGATCCCCTGGAGCAAGTCGACCAAGGATTCCCTGGATATCAAGCGGGCAAGGGAGATTCTCGACGAGGATCATTTCTATCTGGATAAGGTCAAGGAGCGGATTCTCGAGTTCCTTGCGGTGCGCAAGCTTAAGAAAAAGATGAAGGGGCCGATTCTCTGCTTCGTCGGGCCGCCGGGGGTGGGGAAGACGTCGCTCGGCAAGTCCATCGCCCGCGCCATGGGACGTAAATTCGTGCGTATCTCTCTGGGAGGGGTCCGTGACGAGGCGGAAATCCGGGGGCATCGCCGTACCTATGTGGGGGCTCTGCCGGGGAGGATAGTCCAGGGGCTCAAGCAGGCCGGTGCCAACAACCCGGTCTTCATGCTGGACGAACTGGACAAGATCGGCGCCGATTTCCGCGGTGACCCGTCGTCCGCCCTTCTGGAGGTACTCGATCCGGAGCAGAACCACGCTTTTTCTGATCACTACATCAACCTCCCCTACAACCTTTCCAATGTCATGTTCATCGCGACGGCCAACCAGATCGATCCGGTCCCCGGGCCTCTGCAGGACCGCATGGAAGTGATCAACCTTGCCGGTTACACCGAGGAGGAAAAGCTGCAGATCGCCAAGCGCTACCTGGTGCCGCGCCAGATCAAGGAAAACGGCATTACGGAGCAGACCCTCACCATTTCCGACGAGGCGATCAAGGCGATCATCGCCAAGTACACCCGGGAAGCGGGGTTGCGGAACCTGGAACGGGAGATCGGCTCCATCTGCCGCAAGGTGGCCCGCAAGGTCGCGGAGGGTGAGAAGAGGCATTTCACGGTCAATGCGGCGACCGTGGCCAAATACCTCGGCCCCCCCAAGTTCCTCCGGGAAGAGGAAATGGAGCGCAACGAGGTGGGGGTGGTGACGGGGCTCGCCTGGACGCCCGTCGGCGGGGAAGTGCTCTTCGTCGAGGCGACCATCATGCAAGGGAAAGGTGGGCTTACCCTGACGGGCCAGCTTGGCGATGTCATGAAGGAATCGGTGCAGGCGGCCCTTTCCTACATCCGTTCCAAGGAAACGGAGCTCAACCTTCCCACTGACTTCTTCCATAACATGGAGATCCATGTCCACGTCCCGGCCGGCGCCATCCCCAAGGATGGCCCGTCGGCGGGGGTCACCATGGCCACGGCCCTTGTGTCGGCCCTCACGAAGATTCCCGTCCGGAAAGACGTTGCCATGACCGGCGAGATTACCCTGCGGGGGAAGGTTCTCCCCATCGGGGGGCTGAAGGAGAAGATGCTTGCCGCCATCCGTGCCGGGGTCAAGACGGTCGTGATTCCGGAACAGAACAAAAAGGACCTGGAAGAAGTCCCCCGCCATATCCTGAAAAAGGTGAAGGTCGTCACTGCCAGGACCATTGACGAAGTCCTCAGGGTGGCGCTGGAAACCTACCCTCCGCCATCGCCCCGCCACGGCAAAGCGCCGGCCGTCAAGGGTAAGGTCCCAACACCGCGGGTGCTGGTAAAACCACGCAAGGGTGTGGTTGCGTGAAGCTTGAAGAGCTGGGCGAATTCGGTTTTATCGACCGGCTCGCCGGTCAGGCCAAGGCAAGGACTGGAGTGGTGCTCGGCATTGGCGACGATGCGGCCATTCTGGCCCCGGCTGCGGGGAAGGTAACCCTTGCCACGTCGGATATGCTCGTGGAAGGGGTCCATTTTGACCTTGCCCTTTCCGACCCCCGTACCCTGGGGCGAAAGTCCTTGGCGGTGAATCTCTCCGATCTTGCTGCCATGGGTGCGCAGCCGCGGCATGCACTTCTTTCCCTGGCCATACCGCCGGCTCTTCCCGTGGAGTTCCTCGATGCGTTCACCAGCGGCTTCCTTGCGCTGGCCGACGAGTTCCAGGTTGCACTGGTGGGGGGAGATACCTGTGCATCTAGGGGAGGATTGGTCATATCAGTCACTGCCCTGGGGGAGCAGTGTCCCGGCCTGGTGGTGCGCAGGTCGACGGCTCGCGTCGGAGATCTGGTGCTGGTCACGGGGACCCTGGGAGACTCGGCCCTCGGACTGGAACTCCTCAGGCAGGGTGTTCGCTCCGGGAGATCCGTGGAACGGCATCTTGATCCCCTTCCCCGGGTAGCGGCCGGTATCCGGCTTGCCGAAGCGGGCCTGGCAAACGCCATGATCGACGTAAGCGACGGGCTGCTGGCCGACCTCTGTCATGTCCTTGATCTGTCCGGTGTTGGCGCGCGACTTGACCTGTCCCGGCTCCCCCTCTCCGCGGAGTGTCGGCATCATCTTGCCACGGGCGGAAACGACCCCCTTGTCCTTCCTCTTGCCGGAGGCGAGGACTACGAGCTCCTCTTCACGGCCGCGCCGGAACGGGAGGCGGTGATCCGTTCGGTTCTGGCTGACTGCGGTGTGCAGGTAACCGTCATCGGGGAGATCATCGCCGGCGCAGGGGTTTCGATGACCGATCTTGCCGGTAATCCCTACTTCCCGGCACGGCTGGGGTATAACCATTTCGGAATCACGCGGGACGCGGCCTCCAGCCGGCTTCCTGAAGTGACGTGACATTGACGGCATATCTGCAAAGGATGGTGCGGCTCTCCCCACATGATATCGGTTGCCAGTCAAACATACCTGGAACTCAAGAATTTTCCCGACATTTCTCCGGAAGCATTCGAGGCTATCCGCCGGATAATGAAGAATGCCCGTGGCATCAACCTGGACAGTTACAAGGACAAGTGCATAAAACGCAGGATTGCTATCCGGGTGCGGGCGACAAACTGTATCGGTGCCGAAGAGTACTGCAACCTCCTGTTGCAGGACGAGGAGGAAATTGACCGGCTGCTGAAGGTGCTTACCATCCATGTCAGTCAGTTCTTCCGCAATCCCCCCATGTTCACAAAGCTGCGCCAGGAAATTTTCCCCTTTCTTTTTTCGCTCCCCGAAATAAACGGAACCGGTGGGCTGCATGTCTGGAGCGTCGGCTGTGCCAGCGGTGAAGAGCCCTATTCGGTGTCACTGCTCCTCAGTCATTTCTTTGCGCCTGAATTGGAGAGGATTGGGGCCACCATCCTTGCCACCGATGTGGATGCAGCCATTCTGGATATGGCGCGTGAGGGTATTTACGGTGAAGAACGCCTGGTAGAGGTTTCTGACGAGTTGCGTCGAGAATATTTCGTAGAACGTGATGGCAGATACCAGGTGGTTCCGGAGGTCAAATCGCTTGTAGAGTTCCGCCAGGCAGATCTTGGCCACCTGGACTCCTTCCCGGAATGCGATCTGATTCTCTGCCGCAACGTTTTCATCTATTTCGAACGTTCACAGCAGGAGGCGATTCTTCACCGGTTTGCCGACAAGCTGCATCCGGGAGGGGTGCTCATTCTCGGCAAGTCGGAAACACTGGTGGGGGGGGCTCGCAGCCGGTTCCAGCCCATCTGTCCGGTTGAACGGATATACCGGAAAGTGTGACGAAAGAAGTTTTGCCGAGAAAAGAGAGGATTGATCTATGTATGTTCCCATAGGATACAAGTTCATCATGGGATTTGTGATGGTGGTCGGGGCAGTGGCCCTTGCCCCGGATCTGGTGCGTCAGCTTGGTTATGCGCCTGAAATAACCAATGTGTTCTCGTATGTGGTGGCCCTTACCATAGGGCTGGTGCTTGGCTGGATATTTTCGCGAAGCTTTACCCGCAACATTTCCCGCCTCACCCAGTCGGCAGAGGCGATAAGCCAGGGAGACCTGACACGGGATGTAACCCTGAAGGAATCCCGTTTCCCCGATGAGACCCACGACCTGGGGGGCTCCATCAACCGGATGGTGGAAAGTCTGCGGGATCTGGTCCGGCACATTAAGGAAACGTCGGAGCGGGTAACCGAATCGGCGCGTACGCTCTCTTCATCGGCTCTCGAAATCAACGCTTCCACCGAAGAAGTCGCCAAGGCGATGGAACAGATATCCCGCGGGGCGGATAGTCAGGTGGAGATGGTCGGCAAGACCTCCGCCCTTATTCACGAAACAGCGGTTTCCGTTGAACTGGTGGCCAAGCGTGCACGGGAAGCGGCCCAGGCAGCCCGTGACACCAGCATCACCGCGCAGCGTGGTGACGAGCTTGCCAGTGATTCACTGGCAAGGATGAAAGAGTTTTTCGACAATGCAGAGACCATGGGGCGGCGCTTCATCGCCCTGAACGGCAAGCTCCAGCAGGTGGGCAAAATTGCCGATTTCATCGGCGAGATTGCCCGGCAGACCAACATGCTGGCACTGAATGCGTCCATCGAGGCGGCCCGTGCGGGAGAATATGGCAAGGGATTTTCGGTTGTCGCCGAGGAGGTACGTAAGCTTTCCGACGGTACCAGCAAGTATGCCGGCGAGATTGTCGAACTGATCTCCATGCTCAAGGAAGAGAGCGGCCGGGTCCATGAAACGATAGTGGAAAGCTCCCGCCTGATTGTCGTCGGGAAAAAGAACATCGACACTACCGCTGCATCCTTCAGGGAGATTCTCGAGACGGTCATCGAAACGGAGCATAAGGCGAACAGTATCGCCGATCTGTCGCATATGCAGACGGACGGCGCCGAGAAGATGGTCAGGGCGGTGGATGAGATTGCCAGGGTTGCCGAGGACAATGCTGCCTCGACCCAGCAGGTATCCGCGGCGACGGAAGAGCAGTCGGCGGCCATGCAGGAGATGGCCCATGCTGCCCAGGAAATGGCCAAGCTGGCCGATGAGCTTCTGGTGGTCGTGCAGCGCTTCAAGGTAAACCTGGACGAAGCGCCGGTCTTATGAAGGCCTCGTCCCGCGGATTTCTCGTCTTTACTCTGCAGGGAGAGCGGTACGGCCTTTCTCTTCAGGATGTGCTGGAGGTCATGGATCCGTCCCTGCCGGTTCCGGTACCCCGTGCGCCCGAGTTTATCCGGGGTGTCGTCAACGTCCATGGCAATTTGGTCGCAGTTCTCGATCTTGCCAGATTGTTCGCTCGCGGTGAGGCAGTGGTCGAGGGCAAGTTCCTCGTCCTTGACCGCAGGATCGCCAATCTTGCGCTGTGGGTGGACGGCGTGGAGGGGTTTGTTGCAGAAGAGGCGGGGACAGATCCCCCTGCCGATGGATTGATTGCCAGGGTTGTGCGGAGCGGCACCGGCACCATCAGGATTCTGGCTCTTGACCGGCTTGTGGAAAGGGTAGAAGAGCAACTCAAACGATAATTCGGGCTGATGAGCGGCAGGCCAGTGCTGGCCGGCCCGGATTGACACCGGAGGAAATATGGGACTCACGGTTTTGCTGGTTGACGATTCGCTGTTCATGCGCAACATGCTGCGCGGCATCCTCGAGGAAGAGGGGTACGAGGTCATCGCCGAGGCAGTTGACGGCGTGGATGCGGTGCGGAAATACCGGGAGTTCCGCCCAACTGTCACCACAATGGATATTGTCATGCCGGTCAAAAACGGCATTGAGGCACTGCGCGAGATCCGGGTCCTCGATGCCAACGCCTGCGTTGTCATGTGCAGCGCGGTCGGGCAGGAATCGCTCGTACATGCTGCCCATGAAGCCGGTGCATGCGATTTCATCCTCAAACCATTCAATCCGGAACGGGTCAAGGAGGTCATCAAGCGGGTGGCGGGAGCCTGATCCATGGATATGTCCCCGTACCGGGATCTGTTTATTTCCGAGTCCCGGGAACATCTCCGGGCGGTCAGCGAACTGATTGTCAAGATGGAGCAGGAGACCGGCAGTCGGGCGGATGTGGATGCCCTGTTCCGGGCAGCCCATTCACTCAAGGGGATGGCGGCCTCCATGGGATACGGCGAGATTGCCGAACTGTCCCACAGGATCGAAGATATCATGGATCGGGTCCGGAAAGAGGAACTGGTCTTCGATGGGGGGATTGCCGATCTGCTCCTGGAGGGGGCGGACCTGCTGGAGATGATGATCACCGATGTGGCGAATGAGCTGCAGTCAGTCAGAGACATCGGAGATCTGGTGCAGCGATTGGCCACCTACCGGCCTGGCGCGGAGGGGGTCGCGGCGGCAGATGGAAGGGACAATGCGGCAGTTGCGCCAACAGCCAGGCATGGACAGCCATCGTCGGCAACCCCGCTCCACGGGGAACCGGACCGGTATGGTGACGCATCCACGGTAAGGGTCCGGACCGAGGTGCTCGATCACCTCATCAACATTACCGGCGAGTTGATCACGAACAAGCACCGGCTTATGACCGTTGGGAGAGAGCTGGCTTCGCCCCTGCTGGACGAGGCGACGGTGGAGCTTTCCCGGCTATTGCGTGACCTGCACACCGAGGTGCTGCTGGTTCGCCTCGTCCCATTCTCGACGATCGCCGACCGGTTTCCCCGCGTCGTGCGTGACCTGGCGAAAAAGATCGGCAAAGAGATCGTCTTCGAGGTCGATGGAAAAGGGATCGAGCTGGACAGGGGGATTCTGGAAGGGCTCTCGGATCCTCTCGTGCATATTCTGCGTAATGCCGTAGACCATGGCCTGGAGTCGGCCGGCGAGCGCCGGGCGTGTGGAAAGCCCCTCCAAGGGAGAATCCGGCTTATTGCCCGCCGGGAAAAGGACCAGGTCGTGGTTGTGGTGGAGGACGACGGCAGGGGAATGGACCCTGCCCGGCTGGTTGCCACGGCTATTGAGAAAAGACTTGTCAGCCCGGAGGCCGGCCGGCTCATGTCGGCCCGGGAGGCGTTCATGCTTACCTGTATCCCCGGCTTCTCGACCGCCCGAGAAGTGACCGATGTGTCGGGGCGTGGCGTGGGGATGGATGCGGTTCGCTCCACCGTCCAGGCGCTTGGCGGGAATCTGACCATCGAGTCGGAATTGGGCAAGGGGAGCAGCTTCATCCTTCGCCTTCCTCTTACCATCGCCATCATCAATGTCCTGCTGGTGAGGCTTGCCCGGATTACGGTGGCGATTCCGGTCACCAGTGTTCAGCGAACGGTGGAGCTCAGGCGTGATCTCATCTCCAGTCGCGGGAAACAGAAAGTATTCGATTTCGACGGCGAACCGCTGCCGCTCCTGAGCCTTAACCGGGTTCTCGGTCTTCCCCACAGCCATGCCGGTGAACTGCTCTCCCTCTTTGTGAGTGAGCTGAAGGGGCGTCGCGTCGGTCTCGTGGTGGACGGATTTATCGGCCAGCAGGAGATCTTTGTCAAGCCGCTGGGGCGCCCCCTGGCGAGTATGAAAGGGTTGGGGGGGGGGGCGGTGCTCGGGAACGGTGAGGTCGTTTTCATCCTGGATGTTGCCAATATTCTGTAAACAGTCGTCGGAGTCCTGATCCCGAAAGGAATGCGTATGAGGATTGCAAATCTGAGTGAGGCTCAAATAGATGCGCTGCGCGAGGTGAGTAATATCGGTATGGGACATGCCGCCACGGCGCTCTCGCAGTTGCTCGGGAAAACGGTTCATTTGCAGGTGCCGCAGGTATTGATCACCGACATCTCCAAGGTGCCCGAGTTGCTCGGCGGTGCGGAAAAGATGGTGGTCGGCATCTACCTCCAGGTGCTCGGCAGCGCCCGGGGCAATATCCTCATGATTTTCCGGCGGGAAAATGCCATCAGGATGCTGGACAAGCTTCTCAGCCGGGACAACACCAAGGGGGGGCTGTTGAGCGAACTGGAGGTTTCCGCCCTCAAGGAAGTGGGAAACATCCTTGCGTCGGCCTATCTGAATGCCCTTGGTTCCATGCTGAAGATGACGCTCATCCCCTCGGTGCCGGTGCTCTCCTTCGATATGGCGGGAGCGGTGGTAGATTATGTCCTTGTCGACCTGGCGGCGGACGGCGACCTGTCGCTCATGGTGGAAACCGAGTTTTTCGAGGAGGGAGAACAGGTGAAGGGGCATTTTTTCCTCCTTCCCGACCCTCCCTCCCTGCAGGTCATACTCAAGTCAATTGGTGTTATCCATGGGTGAGTTGACCATCATAGGGCTGTCGGAGTACGGGTTTGCCGCTGCTCCTGGCATTCTGATGACGTACGGGCTCGGTTCCTGCATCGGTATCGCTCTCTACGACCCGGAACTGCGCATGGGGTCGCTGGCACATACCCTGCTTCCCACCAGCCACGAAGGGACCCTGCCCCCCGTTAAATCGGCCAAATTCACTGATCTTGCCATAAACTACATGGTTGAAGAGCTGGTGAAAAGTGGTTGCGCCAAGGAACGACTTGTGGCAAAATTAGCTGGCGGCGCCAGCATGTTTGACTCCCAATACCGGTCGTTTCGGGGGGATATCGGCCAGCGTAACGTCGATTCCGCCAAATACACCCTTGCCGGGCACGGAATACCGCTCTTGGCTGAGGACACGGGCGGAGACTACGGGCGTACCGTCGAATTCCATGTCAGCAGCGGACTGATGCTCATTAAGGCCATGCAGAAACCGAGCAAAACCATTTAGCCCGGAGTGGCGCCGCTTGTCGTTGGTTGCCCGGATAGGGTTCTTCCCCAGGAGGAGGCATTTATGAAAAGGTTCTGCATGGTAGCTGCAGCTCTGCTTCTGGCACTGGGCACCGGTTTTGCCGAGGCCGCAACCCTTCCTCGGGTGAATGTGGGGCTCAACGATGTCATCGATACCCTGGAAAAATCGTACCGCTCTCTGAACGATGTGACGGCGGACTTCTTCCAGCGTTCGACCCTGGCGTCCTCACGGCGGGAAATGCGCGCCGAAGGGCAGATGTTTCTCAAACCACCCACCTCCTCCAGCCCGCTCATGTTCCGTTTCGACTACTTCCGTCCCCTGACCCAGGAAATCGTCTGTGACGGCAGGACCATGTGGATGTACCTGCCGGAAAACCGCCAGGTGATCCAGAGCGACGTCAGCTTTTTCTTCGGTCCCTTCAGTGCCGGCCAGTACAGCAACCAACCGGTCAATTTCCTCCAGGGGATGGGACGGTTTTCCAAGGATTTTCTGACAGTCTTTTCCTCCCAACAGCAGGATATGGCGGGCAACTATGTTCTTGAGCTCACGCCGCGCCGTTCCTCCGTCACCATCGCAAAGATGTACCTCGTGATTCATCGCGAGGCGGTGCTCGCCTATGTGCAGAACAACCGGGATATCACCAGGATAATAAACGATCCCCGCCGGCCCGAGTTTGCCTTTCCCCTGCTTTCGTCCACCGTGATCGACCCCAAGGGGAACACGACCATCATGGAATTCAGTAATGTCAGGGCGAACTCGCGACTGATGGACGGCATGTTCACCTTTACCGTTCCCGCCGGGGTTGAGGTGGTGCGCCCGCCAACCGGCAGGTAAGGCCGGACGGGTCCGGCCGCCGGTTGCAGCGGTCACGCAAAGGCGACATGATTCATGTCGCCTTTGCACATTCAGCCGGACGGGTCCGGCGCAGGACGGATTATGAAAACGTACATGCCGAGATTGCTTGTTTCGCTGATGATGGTGGCGGTCATGATTCAAGGGGCTGCCGCCGCCGAACTGAAGGATGTGGTCGACACCCTTGAGCAAGGGTACCGTGTCCTTGCCGACCTGCAGGCCGACTTCGCCCAGCGCACCACCATTGCCGCCATGAAGCGGGAGGAGCGGGGTGGCGGCGAGCTGTTCCTGAAGAAGCCGGCGGGAGCAAACGCCATGTTCCGTTTCAACTACTCAAAGCCAAAGCAGCAGATCATCTCCAACGGCAAGACGGTCTGGTACTACCTCCCCGACAACAGGCAGGTCATGGTGATGGAGATGGCGGCCATGTTCGAGGGAGGCAACGGCGTGGCGCTCAACTATCTTGCAGGGATGGGGAGCGTATCGCGCGATTTCACCATCAGCTTTGCCGGCGATGGTCGGGACAGGAAAGGAAACTATGTCCTCGATCTCGTGCCGAAGAAGCCGAGCCAGGGACTTGCAAGGCTTCAGCTGACCATCGCCGCTGCGGCAGTGGATCGTTTTCTGGTGGAACACAAACCGGACATGCCGTTTCCCATTCTCACGTCGGTTGTGTACGACCAGCTCGGCAACAAGACCACCATCGACTACAGCAGGGTGAAGGTGAATCGTGGCGTGGGGAGCAACCGCTTCACCTTCAAGGTGCCCGCCGGAGTGGAAGTCATCAAGAACAGGTAAAGGTAGAGGTAAAGGTAGAGAAACCGTTTTGATTGATTCTCATTACCTTTACCTGTGAGCGACAGCGAACGAATACCTCTACCTGATTTATTTAAGGAGGTTGTGGGATGCCGTCATTCGACATTGTTTCCAAGGTGGATATGCAGGAGGTGGATAACGCGGTCAACCAGACCGTCAAGGAGATCGCCCAACGTTACGACTTCAAGGGGAGCAAGTGCGAGGTGACCCAGGAAAAGGAGAGCATCAAGGTGCTGGCGGACGATGATTTCCGTCTGAAGTCGATCATTGACATCCTCCAGTCCAAATTCATCAAGCGGGGGATATCCGTCAAGGCTCTCCAGTACGGAAAGGCGGAGTCCGCCTCCGGCGGCATGGTGCGGCAGGTCATCACCATCCAGCAGGGGATATCCAAAGAGAAGGGGAAGGAGTTAAACGCCGTCATCAAGGAGACCAAGCTCAAGGTGCAGAGCCAGATCCAGGACGACCAGGTGCGGGTGACCGGCAAGAACATCGACGACCTGCAGGAGGTCATCCGGATACTGAAGGGGAAGGATCTGGGCATCGAGATGCAATTCATAAATTTCAGGTCGTAAATTCGGGCACCCACGCGGGTGCCTCTACTATACTGTTTCCACGAGGTCATATTGAGCACAGCAAAAGAGAAAGTAAGCCTGGTCAGCCTCGGCTGCCCGAAGAACCTGGTGGATGCCGAAGTGATGCTCGGCTACCTGGCCAACGAGAAGTACGAAATCACGACCGATGAACGGGACGCCGATATCATCATCGTCAATACCTGCTCGTTCATTAAAGAGGCGAAGCAGGAGAGCATCGATACCATCCTCGACCTGGCCGACCGGAAGCACGATGCCCGCTGCCGGCTTCTCATCGTCACCGGCTGCCTCCCCCAGCGCTACCAGGAGGAACTGGCCCAAGAGCTTCCGGAGGTGGACATCTTCGTCGGGACCGGCGATTACCCGCGCATCGCCGAGATCATCGCGGAAAAGGAGGGGACCGACGAGCAGCTCCGCTATGTGGGTGATCCCAACCTCTTTTACGACGAGAACCTTCCCCGCCTCAAGTCGTCTCCGGCGTACACCGCCTACCTGAAGATCGCCGAGGGGTGCTCCAACTGCTGCTCCTACTGTGTCATTCCGTCCCTGCGGGGTTCTTTCCGTTCCCGCCCCATGGCCCGGCTCCTTGAGGAAGCCCGCACACTGGTGGCGGGTGGGGTGAAGGAAATCAACCTGATTGCCCAGGATATAACCGGATACGGCCAGGACCTGCCCGATCGGCCGACCCTGGAGGAACTCATCCGGGAAGTGGCGAAGATCGAGGGGCTTGCCTGGATCAGGCTTCTCTATGCCTATCCCGACGGCATACGGGAGAGTCTCATCGAGGTCATCCGGACCGAAGCCAAGGTCTGCAACTACCTCGATATCCCCCTCCAGCACATCAGTGACCCCATCCTCAAGAAGATGAACCGCCGCAGTTCGGAAGCGGAGATCCGGGCGCTCATCGCCCGGCTGCGGGAAGCGATCCCCGGCGTCGCCCTGCGGACCTCTCTCATCGTCGGATTCCCCGGCGAGACCGATGACGATTTCAAGAAGCTCCTCCGGTTCGTGGAGGAGGCCCAGTTCGACCGGCTCGGGGTGTTCTGCTACTCGAGGGAGGAGGGAACGCCGGCGGCGGAGATGCCGGAGCAGGTTTCGGAGCGGGTCAAGCGGGAACGCTACAAGAAGCTGATGCGAGCCCAGGCACGCCTCTCCTTCCGCCGCAACCGCCAGCTGATCGATACGGTGGAGCAGGTTATCATCGAAGGGTACAGCGAGGAGACCGAACTCCTTCTCAGGGGGCGCTCGGCCCGCCAGGCACCCGACATCGACGGACAGGTCTATGTCACCGCCGGCAATGCCAATGTGGGGGATATCGTCAATCTGCGGATCACCGATTCCTCGGACTACGATCTTATCGGGGAAATCGTTGACTAAAGCCGCGGCGCGGGGTTTCCTCCTCCCGGCTTTTTCCTTGACAAAAGGGGAAATTACTGTATTATTGCGACGCCTCGAAGGGGGACATTTCAAGACGGAGCGTGGGTGTAATGGTTGAAAAGATGGACGAGATGAAGGCGATCCTCCTGAGAATGAAGGACGATACGCTGACGGAGATAAACAAGGCGGTCAAAAGCGGCTCCAGCCTCTCCGCCGGTGAGCCGAGCGGAGATATCTACGATCAGGCTTCATCGGAACGGGACCGGGAACTGGGTCTGCTGCTGAATGACCGGGAGCGGGAAAAGCTCCACAACATCGACGAGGCCCTTCTCAAGATCGAGGACGGAGAGTACGGTATCTGCGAGGAGTGCGAGGAGGAGATTCCCCTCGGCCGGCTCAAGGTCATGCCCTTTGCCCGCTACTGCGTCAAGTGCAAGGCCGACATCGAGAAGCAGCAGGCACAGACTAAGCGTTTCGAGGAAGAGCGGGCCTACCGGGAGATTGCCCTGGGGGAAGAAGAAGAGGCCTGACACGAAAAGGAGCTGAACTCCCTTTTTTGCCAGAAAGATAAAAGGCGGTCCGCATGCAGCGGCCGCCTTTTCTTGTGCTCAGTGACCATGTCAGGTCGAGGAATTACTCCGCAAGAAGGCTTTTCCCGGTCATCTCCTTCGGCTGGGGGATGCCGAGGAGGTGCAGCATGGTCGGCGCGATGTCGGCCAGTATGCCGGGCCGCAACGTTTTCCCCTTGCACCGGTCATTCACCAGAATGAGCGGCACCCGATCGGTCGTGTGGGCGGTGTGGGGGCCGCCGGTTTCGTCCACCATGACTTCTGCATTGCCGTGATCCGCGGTGATGATGGCGGTGCCTCCCATCTCCCGCACCTTTGCCACCAGCCGTCCGACGCAGTCATCGACCGTCTCGATGGCCCGTATGGCGGCCGGCATGATGCCGGTATGACCCACCATGTCCGCATTGGCGAAGTTGAGGACAATGACATCGTAGTTCCCCGTATCGAGACGCTTCAGCAGTTCGTCGGTGACAAGGTAGGCACTCATTTCCGGCTTCTGGTCATAGGTTGCGACCTCCTTGGGGGAGGGGATGAGGCAGCGCTCCTCGCCGGGGAAAGGTTCCTCTATCCCGCCGTTGAAGAAGAAGGTGACATGGGCATATTTCTCCGTTTCGGCAATCCGGAGCTGGGTCAGCCCCTGTGTTCCCAGTACTTCACCGAGGATGTTGGTGAGGGACTCGGGACCGAAGGCAATGGGGAGGCCGAAGGTGGCGTCGTACTCGGTCATGCAGACGTAGGAGGCCAGCCGGGGCCGGTCCTGCCGGGCAAAGCCCGGGCAGTCGTCCAGGGCCAGCGCCCGGGTGATCTCCCGGGCCCGATCGGAGCGGAAGTTGAAGAAGATGAAGCCGTCACCGTCACGGACGGTCCCGGTGGGCTGACCGCCGGCAACGATCACCGCCGGCTTCACGAACTCATCGGTCACGCCGGCGGCATAGCTCTCCGCCATGGTGTCCGCTGCGCTTTTCCGCTGTTCACCCATGCCGCGGACGATGGCATTGTAGGCCTGCTCAACCCGTTCCCAGCGGTTGTCCCGGTCCATGGCGTAGTAGCGGCCGATAACCGTGGCGATCTTTCCCGCCCCGATTTTTTCTATTTCAGCTTCCAACTGGGCGAGAAAGCCGGCACCACTCTTGGGGGGGGTGTCCCGGCCGTCCATGAGGCAATGGACGAATGTCTCCACCCCCTCGCGGCGGGCCAGTTCCAGGAGCCCGTAGAGATGGGAATTGTGGGAATGGACCCCTCCGTCAGAGACGAGGCCGGCCAGATGGAGCCGGCCACCGGCGGCCTTAGTTCTGCGGATGCAATCGAGGAGCACCGGATTGTTGAAAAAATCACCGTCGCTGATCGACTTAGAGATGCGGGTCAGGTCCTGGTAAACGATGCGGCCGGCGCCGATGTTCAGGTGTCCCACTTCCGAGTTTCCCATCTGGCCGTCGGGGAGCCCCACCGACATGCCGGACGTGCCGATGTCGGTACAGGGGTACTCCCGGCAGAGCCCGGTCATATTCGGGGTACGGGCCTGGGCGATGGCGTTGTGCGCCGGGTCCGGGTTCAGTCCCCAGCCATCGAGGATCATCAGCAGCAATGGTTGTTTTTTCGGCATACGTCACTCCTCACGCTTCACTTCCCGCCTCACCGGTTCAGTGGTGGTACGGTTCGTTGTTGAGAATGGTGAATCCACGGTAAATCTGTTCCAGCAGGAAAAGCCGCACCATCTGGTGGGTGAAGGTGAGGCGCGACAGGGCAATGGTGCGTTGGGCCTGGCGGCGGAACTCGTCGCTGAAGCCGTAGGCTCCGCCGATGGCGAACACCAACTCGGGAACGGCGCTGTCGCGCTGCTTTTCGATGAAGGTGGCCAACTGGCGGGAGTCCAGTTCGTCTCCCCCTTCGTCCAGAAGGACGAGGCAGGCGTTTTTCGGCAGGAGCTTTGCGAGCCGGGCGCACTCCGCCGCACGTCCCGCCTCACGCATTGCCCCCTTTTCCTCTTTTGCCTCGGAAATTTCCAGGGGGGCATAGCGCCGGATGCGGCCGGCGTATTCCTCGATGCCGGTCTTTATCCAAGCCTCCTGGGTCTTGCCGACCCAGACGACTCTGATCTTCACGGTTCCTTGTCTTCCCAGCGGTATTCGGCGGGGATTTCCACTTCCGGTGCGGCGCTCCAGAGCTCGTCCAGGTCGTAGCGGCGGCGCAGCTCCTCCTGAAAGATGTGGACGATCACGTCACCGTAATCGATCACGACCCAGTTTCCTTCCTTCTCCCCCTCGATGTCCAGAACCTTGCCGAATTTCTTCAGCCCCTGCCGGACCGAATCGGCGATGGCCTGGACCTGCTTGTCCGAACGGCCGGATGCCAGTACCAGGTAATCGGCGATGGAGGAAAGCGTTCGTATTTCCAGGACCCGAACGTCGAGAGCTTTTTTGTCGAGTGCCAGGGCGGCGGATTTGATGGCTCGTTCCCGGGCCTCGAGAATCTGTTTAGTACTCATGTGCGTACAACCTCTGTTCCTTTATGTAATTCTCGACCGTTGCCGGTACGAGGTATCTGAGTGAACGTCCCTGCCGTGCCCGTTCCCGGATGGCGCTGGAGGATATATCGAAGGGAATCCCGCGTAGGTAGTGAACCGAGTAGCCGGAGCGGTGCACAAGGCGGTGCTCCGCGGGAAGGTAGCGGAATTCCCCGGCAACGGCGGCGGGGAGAACTGCTTGCAGGTCGGCAATGGCGGCACCGGGGCGTTCAACAACCACCAGGTTGCAGCAGGCGAAGATGGCGGCGAATTCATGCCAGCTGCCGATTTCCAGAAAGGAGTCGCTGCCGACGATGAAGAAGAATTCGTCATCGGGGCGGTCGGCCCGCAGGGTTCGCAGGGTGTCGATGGAATAGGACCTTCCCCCCCGTTCACCTTCCACCTCCGACACGCTGAAGGCGGGGTTGTCCTGTACCGCCAGCCGCACCATGGCCACCCGATGCACAAAAGGGATCTCTCCCGCCAGCGGCTTGTGGGGTGGCGACGCCGCCGGGATGAATACCACCCGCACCAGGTCCAGGCTGTCACGTACCTCCTCGGCGATGCGCAGATGGGCCAGGTGAATGGGATTGAAGGTGCCGCCGATGATGCCGATTTTCATAAATACCCGCAAAAAGCTTTACCACAGAGGTCTCGGAGAACCTTCAGTGACTGCATGATTTTGAAGTAAACTGTGTGTGCAGTCAGCCTTACACAACAAATTTGGCCAGTGCTGCGTTCCCTCTGTAAATCTCCGTGTCCTCAGTGGTAAACCGTGTTTGTTTTAAGTTCTTACCTGCCCGTCGCCGTAGACGATGAACTTCGTTGTCGTCAGGTCCTCCAGCCCCATGGGACCGAAGGAATGGAGCTTGGTGGTGGAGATGCCGATTTCCGCGCCGAGTCCCAACTGGTTGCCGTCGGCGAAGCGGGTGGAGGCGTTGATCAGTACGCAGCTGGAGTTCACTTCCCGGATGAAGCGCTGGGAGGTGGCGTAGTCCCGGGTGACGATCGCCTCGGTGTGAAGCGATCCGTACCGGTTGATGTGATCGATCGCCTCGTCCAGATCGTCCACCACCCGGGCTGCGAGGATCAGCTCCAGGTACTCTGCGTGCCAGTCCTCTTCCGTTGCCGGCTTGGCCTGAGAGGCAAACTGTCGGAAGCAGTCGTCCCCCCGCAGCTCCACCTTGAGGCCGGTCAGGGTCGCGGCGATGCGGGGGATGAAGGTCTCGGCAACGTCCTTATGGATAAGGATTGTCTCCAAGGCGTTGCAGACGCCGGGGCGCTGGGTCTTGGCGTTGACGATGATCCGCTCCGCCATGTCGAAGTCGGCCGAGGCATCGACGAAAACATGGCAGACCCCCTTGTAATGCTTGATGACCGGGATCTTGGAGTGCTCTACCACGAAGCGGATGAGGCTTTCGCCGCCACGGGGGATGATCAGGTCGATGCACTCCTCCTGCTTGAGCAGTTCCAGCACCCCCTCCCTCTCCGCAAAGGGAACGACGGTGAGGGCTGCTGTCGGGATGCCGGCCTTGTCCATCTCGGCCTGGAGGATGCGGGCAATGGCCAGGTTTGAGTGGATCGCCTCTGAGCCGCCACGCAGTATCACACCGTTCCCCGCCTTGAGACAGAGGGCTGCCGCGTCGGCGGTGACGTTGGGGCGCGCCTCGTAGATGATGCCGATGACCCCCAGCGGGATACGCATCTTGCCCACCTGCAGGTCGTTGGGGCGTTTCCACATCCTGGTCACTTCCCCGACCGGATCGGGGAGGGCCGCCACTTCCCGAAGACCGTCTGCCATCGCCCTGACCCGCGATTCGTCCAGCATGAGCCGGTCGAGCATGGCGCTGGAAAGCCCCTTTTGTTCTCCAGCCGTCAGGTCCTTTCTGTTTTCCTCCACGAGCATGGAGGTACTGGCGACGAGGGCGTCGGCCATGGCGAGGAGCAGCCCGTTTTTCGCGCCGGAAGAGAGGCGGGCCATCACATGGGAGGCCTGGCGGGCGTCACGGGCGATTTTTCTGATCTGTTCGGCAATGGTCACGGCAACCACCTCCTGAAAACCTCATTGTCTGAATGGACAGGATACAATCTCAAACCCGAATGGAACGCGGAAACTGCGGAAAAAACCGGATAACAGCGGATAACCATCTTGGTTGCTCAGCGTCACTCCGTGCAGAGAGGGAGAAGGCCTTTGCGCGGGCAGCTGACGAGACTACTGATGTTGAAAATCCGCCTTTATCCGCAGTTTCTGCTTTTTCCGTGTGCTATTCGCTTTTTATTTGTACGGCTACAGTACCACCAGGTTGTCCCGGTGGATGATCTCGTCCCCGTACCGGTAGCCGAGAATAGTTTCTATCTCGCCGCTTTTGTGGCCGAGGATCTTTGCAAGCTCCTGGCTCGCATAGTCGACGATGCCGCGGGCGAACTCCGTGCCGTCCGGGCCGCAGACCCGCACGCAGGCTCCCCGTTCGAACTCTCCCTCGACTTCGACGATGCCGGAGGGGAGGAGGCTTCGACCGTGCTGGGCAAGAACCTTGCGCGCCCCTTCATCGACGATGACCCTGCCACGGGGCCGCAAGGTATAGGCGATCCAGTGCTTGCGCCGGTTCAGCACTGTCCTGGCCGGCAGAAAGAGGGTTCCCACTTCTTCCCCGTCCATGACACGGATGAGGTTACCGGGGGTCATGCCGTTGGTCATGATCGTAGCCACGCCGAACTGCCCCGCCTTTTTCGCTGCCGCCAGCTTGGTTGCCATGCCGCCGGTGCCGACCGTAGAACTGGAGCCTCCCCCTGCTTTTTCCACTTCCTTGGTGATGGCGCGTACCAGCGGTACGAGCCGGGCTCCGGGGTGTTCCCGGGGGTCGGCGTCGTAGAAGCCGTCGATGTCGGTCAGGATCACCAGGAGCTGGGCTTCGGTCAGGTTGGTCACCAGAGCCGACAGGTTGTCATTGTCGCCGAACTTGATCTCCTCCACCACGACGGTGTCGTTCTCGTTGATGATCGGGATGATGCCGAAGTGCAGGAGGGTGTCGAGGGTGGCGCGGGCGTTGAGGAAGCGCTGACGGTCCATCAGGTCGTGCCGGGTGAGGAGAAGCTGGGCAACCTTGTGGCCGTGGGCGGCGAATGCCTCTTCGTAGGCGCGCATGAGCCGTGGCTGGCCGATGGCTGCCGCCGCCTGCTTCTGGGGGATGGTCCGGGGGCGGTCGTCCAGGCCGAGCTCCTTGCGCCCTGCAGCACCGGCACCAGAGGAGACCATGATGACCTCGATACCCCGCCTTCGCAGAGCGGTGATCTCGGCAGCGAGTCGACCGATGGTGGCCAGGTCGAGTCCGTTGTCGGTGCAGGTGAGAACCCGGCTGCCGATCTTGATGACGAGTCGTTTGACCTTGTGGAGAATTTCTTCGCGCATGCGTGCCTGTTTTCGCTGGTATGCCCTACCTGAGCGCTTTTTGCAGTGGTACCGCCTCCCCGTTGACGCCGTCACGAAGGATACGGAAGTACATATCATGTTTGCCCGGGCATGGCAAACGTTACCACTCCTCGGTGGCCGGTTCACCCCAGAGGTTGCGTGCGATCTCGTCCAGCAGTTCCTGTATCCCCCGGCCGGTGACGGTGGAAATGGGGAAAACCTTGAGTCCCTGCCCGGTGAACCAGGGAAGGACCCGGGGAAGGTTTTCCTCTACCTGGGGGAGGTCGATTTTGTTGATGACGATGATCTGCGTCTTTTCCGCCAGTTCGGGATTGAAGAGCGACAGTTCCCGGTTGAGTGCCTCGTATTCCCGGATCGGGTCTCGCTCCGGCATCCAGGAGATATCCAGGATGTGAAGGAGCAGGCCGGTCCGTTCCAGGTGTTTGAGAAAGCGGTGACCGAGTCCCGCCCCCGCATGGGCGTCTTCAATGAGGCCGGGGATGTCGGCGATGACGAAGGAGCGGTAATTCTTGTATGCCACCACTCCCAGGTTGGGGACGAGAGTGGTGAAGGGGTAGTCCGCAATCTTCGGCCGGGCGGCGGAGACCTTGGCGATGAAAGACGATTTCCCCACACTCGGGAAACCGAGGAGCCCCACGTCGGCCATGAGTTTCAGTTCCAGCCGGACCCAGCGCTCTTCCCCCGGCTCGCCGGGCTGGGCGAATTTGGGGGCCTTGTTGGTGGAGGTGGCGAAGCGGGCATTACCCTGGCCGCCGCGGCCTCCCTTGAGAAGGACGACGGTTTGCTCCGGCTCGGTCAGGTCGGCCAGTATCTCGTCGGTCTCCGCATCCTTGATGACGGTGCCGACGGGGACCAGAATCTTCAGGCTGTCTCCGTATGCTCCATGACGGTCCTTCCCCATGCCGTTCCCCCCCCGTTTGGCCTTCTGGTGGGGGCGCTGGCGCAGGTCGAGGAGAGTGGAAAGGCCGGAAGATGCCTGGATGATGACGTCTCCCCCCTTGCCGCCGTCCCCGCCGTCCGGGCCACCGTAGGGGATGAATTTTTCGCGCCGGAAGGAGACGCAGCCGGCCCCGCCGTCACCGGACTTCAGGTGGATCTTTACTTCGTCGATGAAGCTCATGTTGTCCCTTGCTTTTTCAGAGGGAAGCTGGTCGCTCCCTCTCCGTTCAAACAACAAAAGCCCGGAACTCTGCAGTCCCAGGCTTTTGCGTTGTTTGTGGTTTGCTCCCTAGTTTGCGGGGTAGACGGAAACCTTCTTGCGGTCCCGGCCGAGCCGTTCGAACTTGACAACGCCGTCGATCAGGGCGTAGAGGGTGTAATCCTTGCCACATCCGACGTTGGTCCCTGGATGAATCTGGGTGCCGCGCTGACGGTAGATGATGTTGCCAGCCGTGACGGCTTCGCCGCCGAACTTCTTGCAGCCGAGGCGTTTGCTTTCCGAATCGCGGCCGTTACGCGAACTTCCGCCGGCTTTCTTGTGTGCCATGGTGCTATCTCCTTGATCAGGTAAAACTTGTTTAGGCGTTAATCTTTTCGATCTTCAGAATGGTTCTCGGTTGACGGTGCCCGTTAAGTTTCCTGGAGTTTTTTCTCCGTTTCGACTTGAAGACAAGGATTTTCTTGTCTTTCCCCTGCTCGACGATCTTGCCGACCACAGAGGCGCTGGGCACTAACGGTGTTCCGATTTTGACCGTATCGCCGCCAACCATCAGGACTTCGCTGAGTTCGACGGTGTCACCGACGGCCCCCTCGAGCTTCTCGATCTTCAACAGATCGCCTTCGGAAACTTTGTATTGCTTCCCTCCGGTTTTAATTACTGCGTACATTGAGCTTCACCACCTTTACCGATTTTTAGCGTGAGCGCTAAAAAATAGCGGAAATACATTGTCATGTCAAGGCAAATTTTCCAAGGGGGATCATATTCCCACGTGGATTTCGTCACCTACCACCTGGACGGGGTAGGTTTTCAGGGTGTACTCCGGGTAATCCTGGCATTCACCGGTCTGCAGGTTGAAACGGTAACCGTGGCGCTGGCAGGTGATGATGCCGGCCTCCTTGAGGAGTGCCCCGGAGAGGGGTGCCCCCTGGTGGGGACATTCGGTTTCGCAGGCGTAGATGGTCCCTTTGCTGTTGACCAGGAGAATCTCCTGCCCGTTCACGGAGACGACCTTTTTCCCCCAGAGAGGGACTTCGGAAACTTTCGCGGCGAATACCATCTGTTCCTCCTTGTGGCTTTTATGGCACCAATCGGTGCTTGGCAGAGGTGCAAGGGGTGGGGACGGGACTCATTTTTCCTCGAGCCCGTCCCCACCCTTTCCCTCAACTTATGGCGATCTCGAACTGTTCCTGGTGGAAGCCCGGCTTTGCCCGTACCGTGATCCGCTTCTTGAACTTCTTTTCCAGCTCTTCCAGGCCGCGCCGCTCTTCGTCGTAGAGGAGGTCAGCCACCTGGGGGTGGACGGTGAGCATTACCTTGGTGCCGCGGATGTCGAGCATCTCCCGCCTGAGCTCCCGGAATATCTCGTGGCAGACGGTGGTCTTGGACTTTACGTAGCCGCGTCCCTCGCAGTAGGGACAGGGCTCACAGAGCATCCGGCCGATGCTCTCCCGCACCCGCTTGCGGGTCATCTCCACCAGCCCCAGTTCGGATATCTTGAGGATGTTGGTCTTGGACTTGTCGCTTTTCAGCGCCTCTTCCAAGGCGGTGAATACCTTGTCCCGGTTGACCTCCTTCTCCATGTCGATGAAGTCGATGATGATGATCCCACCGATGTTCCTGAGGCGCAACTGGTAGGCAATCTCCTTGACCGCCTCCAGGTTGGTCTTGAGGATGGTGTCTTCCAGGTTGTGCTTTCCCACGAATCGGCCGGTGTTGACGTCGATGGCCGTGAGTGCTTCGGTCTGCTCGATGATGATGTAGCCGCCCGATTTCAGCCAGACCTTGCGTCCCAGGGCGCGGCTGATCTCAACCTCAAGGCCGAAATGGTCGAAGATCGGCTCTTCCTCGTCGTAGAGTTCGATGGAGTATTTCATCTTCGGCATGAAGGTGGTGATGAACTGGACGATCCGGTCATACTCCGGCTTGGAGTCCACCACGATCCGGTCAACCGCTTCGGTGAGGATATCCCGTACCACCTTCTGGGTTACGTCCAGGTCGGAATGGATGAGGCTGGGAGCATGGGCCTTCTCGTTCTTCTTGACCACCTCCCCCCAGAGCTTGGTCAGGTAGTTCAGGTCGGCAACCAGGTCCTCCTCACTCTTCCCCTCGGAGACGGTACGGACGATGAAGCCGCCGCTCGCCGGCTTGATCCGCTCCACGACGTCCTTGAGCCGTTCCCGTTCCACCTCGTCCTCGATGCGGCGGGAAACGCCCACATGGTCAACGGTCGGCATGTAGACAAGGTGCCGTCCGGGAAGGGAGATGTGGGCAGTGATCCGTGCCCCCTTTGTGCCGATCGGCTCCTTGGAAATCTGGACCAGGAGCTCCTGCCCTTCCTGAAGGAGTTCCTCGATGGGGTGAAGCGGGTGAAGCACCGGCTCTTCCCCTTCGGGTTGCTCTTCCTTCTTGCCGTTGCCGTCCATGAACGACTCGTACTCGTCCATGGCGTCGAAAACGTCGGCGACGTAAAGGAAGGCTGCCTTTTCCAGGCCGATGTCCACGAAGGCAGCCTGCATGCCGGGAAGCACCCGTATGACCCGCCCTTTGTAAATGTTGCCGACGATCCCCTTGACCCTGCTCCGCTCGATGTAGAGTTCGGCAATGGTGCCGTTCTCGATGAGGGCGATGCGGGTTTCGTGGGAGGCGGTGTTGATGACCAGTTCGTTGCCCATCTGTTCTCCCGGAAACGCGGCTTTTTCATCGTGGCTGCGTAAGCCTTCGGGGTCGCCTGTGCGACGTAGCGCTGTTTATACCCGATTTTTGGGTACTACGCCTTCGCGCGCTCCCTCGACTGCCATGCCAAGGCAAAAAACTCCACGTTTCTCAATTGTAAGCGTTATAGATAAAAAGTATTCAAAAGGGTGAATTGTTGAAAAAAACTTCCAGCTTTTCTATACGCGTCCCCTTCAGTTCTTCCGGGGAGAGGCCGGTGATGACGGCGGTGAACTCCAGGGGCTTGCCGCGACCGACGACCATCTCCAGTTTGCCGTCGGTGGTCCGGAGGTCGTGCAGTTCCGTACGAAGATCGAAATCCTGGCTCTTCCCCTTTTTCTCCCGGTGATAGGGGTGATGTTCCCGGGCGAGAAAGGATGCAACCCGTGCCGGCAGGTCGAGGTCTCGTTCGCCGGGAAGGGTGACGCGGTAGCGCACCTTATCCATGATAACCGACAGGGAGGTACTGTTCAACGGGATTTCTGCACTTTCGAGAATTTCAACCCCCGCGGGGAGGACCGAATTGAGAGCATCTTTCACCTTGTCGGCGCTCCAGGGCTCCGCCAGTTCCATGTCCAGATACTCGGCCCACGATTCCACCCCCACCGACAGAGCGGTGGCGAAGGAGAATTTTGGGTGGGGGTGAAACCCCTGGGAGTAGCGGATCGGCACCCTGCTCCGCCCCACGGCCCGGGTGAAGAGGGTCAGCATCTCAAGATGGCTCAAAAAACGCATGGGGCCCGTTTTGCTGAAGCGGATGCGGATACGGGTCGGTGGCGTTTCCGCCGGGACTGGCGTTTCCTGGGGTTCGGGAGTTCCCGCCTCCGAGGTCCCCGGAGGATTCAAGCGCATTGCTACCCTGTCGAAGTCGCAGACCCCGCAGACGGTACAGGCGCCGGTACGACAGTCGGGGGTGTAGGCGGCATCATCGGCCATGGCGTTGGCGAGTTCGCGCAGCAGGAATCCCTTCGCTACACCGCATTCCAGATGGTCCCAGGGGAGGATTTCCGCCGGGTCGCGGCGGCGGAGATAGAAGCGGGGGTCGATGCCGCAGTTTCTGAATGCCTCCTGCCAGCGGGGGAAGCTGAAATGTTCGCCCCAGCCGTCGAAGCGGCAGCCGAGGCGGCGGGCTTCCAGCAACACCTTGCCGAGGCGGCGGTCGCCGCGGGCGAAGACCCCTTCCATCACGGTCAGCGGTGCATCCTGCCATTTGAAGTTGAGCTTGCGTCTTTTCAGTTCCATCCGGAGGAATTCCTGCTTGGTGAGGATCTCCTCGTAGCTGATCTGGGGTTCCCACTGGAAGGGGGTGTGGGGTTTGGGGACGAAGCTGGAAACCGCAACGTTGACTTCGCCGCCGTGGCCCGACAGTTTCCCCTGCTGCTTGACTTTCTTTGCCAGTTCGGCGATGCCGAGCACGTCGTCCATGGTTTCTGTCGGAAGGCCGATCATGAAATAGAGCTTGATGAGTCGCCAGCCGGCCCGGTAGACCTCCGCGGCGTTCTGCAGCAGGTCGTCTTCCGTTATCCCTTTGTTTATCACCAGCCGGAGCCGCTCGCTCCCCGCCTCCGGGGCGAGGGTAAAGCCGGTCTTGCGAACTTTTTTCACTTCCTCCACCAGTTCCTGGGTGAGGGAGCCGACCCGGAGCGACGGAAAAGAGACGGCAATCCGCTGCTCAGCATACGTTGCCATCAGTTCCTTGAGGAGCGGCGCGATGCAGCCGTAATCTCCCGTGGAGAGGGAGAGGAGCGAAATCTCGTCGTAACCGGTGTTGCGCAGGGTCGCTTCGACGAGTTCCAGTATCCGCCGTGGGGAGCGCTCCCGCACCGGCCGGTAGAGATAGCCCGCCTGACAGAAGCGGCAGCCGCGGGTGCAGCCGCGGGCGATCTCCAGGCTTACCCGGTCATGGACGGTCTTCAGAAAGGGAATGACCGGCGCGGTGGGGTAAGGGGCAGCTTCGAGATCGGAGAGTATCCGCCGCTTTACCCGGTCATAGCCCTGCTTGAGGGGATCGATGGCCGCGACCTGTCCGTTCTTCCCGTAGCTGACGGTGAAAAAAGAGGGGACATACACCCCCTCTATCTTCGACAGCGCATCGAGAAGAGCCGCCTTGTTGTCGCTTCCATCGAGCTTCCAGCGGCGAACGGCTTCCGCAATCTCAAGGGATGCCTCTTCTCCGTCACCCAGCAGGAAGGCGTCGAAAAAATCGGCCAGAGGTTCCGGATTTCCGGCACAGGGGCCGCCTGCTATGACGAGCGGCCAGGATGTGTCCCGCTCGGCGGCCAGCAGCGGGATATCGGCCAGTTCCAGCATGTTGAGGATATTGGTGTAGGAAAGCTCGTACTGGAGCGTAAAGCCGATGATGTCCGTCGCTCCGAGTGGCGTGCCGCTTTCCAGGGTGGCGAGGGGGGATTTTTCGGTGCGGAGCTGCTCTTCCCGGTCGGGCCAGGGGGCGTAGGCTCGTTCGGCGGCAAGCCACGGGACGCCGTTCAGGATTCCGTAGAGAATCTGCAACCCCAGGTGGCTCATTCCCACTTCATACACATCGGGGAAGGCCAGGGCAAAGCGGATATCCGGCCGTTCCTTGCGAACCCCTCCCATTTCGCCCCCCATGTAGCGGGCAGGTTTTTCAATTTCAAGCAAGTCGTCATTCAGCACGTTAATACTCCTGGACGGTTGTCGTGAGCGTGGTGAAGTGTTTGCCGCGGGACCCGCTCCGACAAAAAAAGGTCCCGGCGGGGGCTGCCGCCACGACCTATCTGTTTGCCAACATAGTACAATTCAACGTTTTTAGCAAGCAAGGATGCCGTGACCATGTCGCTGACTTGGTGTATGCCGCAAATAAGGCAGAGATTGGATGTTTTCCGGTACCGTGGGGTGTGGCAGCGTGACGCTATACGGGGGGAGGATTGTGTAACTATGCAAAATATATGGATATTTACAGGTTGGCATGGCTAGTGCTTTAAGTCGATTAAACCATTTCTTTAGGAGGAAGTACAAATGAAAAAAGTTCTATCCACCATCGTTGCCGCTCTTGTTGCCGTTTCTTTCGCTGGCGTAGTGTTCGCCTCTGAGGCCCCGAAGGCTGCTCCGGCTGCTGCCCCTGCCGCTGCTGCTGCTCCGGCTGCCGAAGTGAAGAAAGAAGAGAAGAAGCCGGCCAAGAAAGCCAAGAAAAAAGCCAAGAAAGCCGTGAAAAAAGAAGAAGCTGCCGCTCCGGCTGCTGCTCCTGCCGCTCCGGCTGCGAAGTAATCCGAGCCACACCGCTCACGAAAAAAGCCGCATCCTCGGATGCGGCTTTTTTTTGTCTGCAGTTTCGGTACGGTGATTATCCGAGTCGAAACCCGTGGGATGGTCACTCTTCTTCCCAGGCAAACTCCGGCTCGAAATAGGGGTCGTAAAAACCGGGATAGGCGAGGAAGAAGGTCGTGGTTTCGGCTGCTCCGGTCACCGTTCTGACCAGAGTCATCCCGAGCCCTTTCAGGGGGCCGACGGTCAGTCCCTTCGTGACACCCTCATTCTTGAAGGTCAGGTATATCTGCATGGGGAATTCCAGCCAGCCGGTCGCAACGTTGGTGATCCCCCGTACCATCTTGCCCGACATGCTGCCGACCACTTGCTGGGGAGAGGAACTCTCCACGGTCTGGAAGTTGTCGGCCCGGGCAGATAATGCCTGGCCACAGAGGAGCCCCCCGCACAACAGTGCTACACCGGCCATCTTTTTCAGTGCATGCCGGTTCATATCATTTTGCCGGCGCCGGCTGTTCTGCGTCGGCCTGATGTATGGGTTCGCTGCGCATCTCTTCCCATCCCTGCCAGACATACTCGGGATCGACCATGGGGTCGAAATAACCCGGTTGCGGGACCATGAAGAACACCGTCTCGGCTGCCCCCATCACGGCCCTGTACACCGTCATGCCTATACCCGCAAGGGGCCCGACCACGTAACCGACAGGTCCCCGGTCCCGCACATTCAGGTAGGTCTGTTTAGGGAGTTCAGCAATGGACGTTACAACATTTGTTGCCCCGCGGACGAATTTGAAGGCCATCTTGTCCACAATTGCTTCCGGTTTCGGGGAATCCTGGGCCAGGACCGGACTGGCAATGCAGAGGATGAGCAGGAGGGGGAGCGCTCTGGTGAGAATCCGCATATAAAATCTCCTTTCACAAGCACGAACATATTGAATGTAATTGTCTTTTAACACAATTAATGGGACGTGGCAAGCTTGTGTCGGTGCAGTAGCATCTTTTAGGCCCGCTTGCCTTCGGTTTTCCGGCCATGGGGCATTTCAGTGTAGCGAAAATCCTTCTCTGGCGGGATTTCACCCTGTTTCACTCGAACAGCGATTTTTCGGCTGGCATGAACGGGGTGAACTTCCGGTGGAGGTGGCGCAATTTTTCCTTGTAGTATTCAACGTTTTCATCGGGAAGGGCTGGATCGTAGCTGCCGGCGGGACGACAGTTTTCGTAGGCGGTCACTCCCTTCGCGTGCCCGGTGACGTAGTAACTGACCTGATCTCCCGCCTGGTAGTCACGCCCAGACAAAAGGGCAAGTTCGAAGGCTGCCGCGGGGAGTCGTTTCCCCAGGTTCACTTTCTGCCGGTAACTGGCCGGAGACTCGGTCAGTGTTTCGGTCTTTGCCAGCCGGTCAATAGGTATGGCATGGTCGCGCAGCTGCCGTAGGTATTCCCGGTAGACCTCATCGATACGAACCCCTTCACCATGCAGGAGCAGCCGGACCGCCTCGGCGGTGAAATCCCGCAGGTACTTCTCGATTCCCCGTGATTTCAGGCTGCTTCCCTTGATGGTTATCCGTCCGGCATCGTCGAGCAGGGCATAGTTTTTCATCTTGTAGGAAAACATGGCACGGTACCAGCCGTCCATTTCCACTTCTATGCCGGGGGGGAGGGCAGCAGAAAGCTCCCCGATCAGTTCAGCCGCCATTTCCGGGGTCGTCACCCCCGCGGGAGGGATGAAGTAGATGCCGTCGGTGTCCACTTCAACCGGCCTGGCGCCTCCCGCTTCCAGCCAGGCGAGCATCTGCTTGATGATCTCCCGTCCGCGCCGGGTCACCTCGGCCGCGAGCCCCATGTCCGCAAAGTTGTGGATCGTGGTCCCGAGGTAGCCGTAGAAGGAGTTTATGAGGACCTTGAAGGCCTGCTGGAGAGCCTGGTAGTAGTCCCGCCGGTGAGGATCGGAGGTTTCGCGGGCCATTTTCTTTGCCCGGAGCCGGAAGGTCCGCAATTCGTCAAGAAGGGGGAGGAACAGGCCGAGGTGCTCCCGGTCAGGCTGCAACCGGTAGGCAAGGAGAATGGACGGATAGAGGGATGCCACATCGCAGTGGGCAACCGGTCCCACCACACCGGTGACGAACAGATTGTTGTATCCCCCCTCAAGTTCGCCAGCTCCTGAGGGGCGAGGGATGGCTGTTTCCCGGTGCAGGTATTCGCGCAGAAAGAGCGCGTTGATCTTGGTCGCGTTGCCGCGGATCGGGCAGTTCTGGTAGGAATAGGGGAACATGCGGGTCTGCAGGAAGTAGGGATAGGCCAGAAGACGGGAGAGGGCAAGGGTCTCGCGGACATCGTCCAGGTTGTAATCCGCAAGAACCTGCGGGTTTTCAGAAAAGGTGCGAGCGATAGCCGACCCTTCCAGGTAGACCCGGTCGGGGCGTGCCAGCCCGAAATGGCGTGCGGCTGCCTTGAGCCCGTAGCTCTCCAGCTCCCTGTTTCCCACGTCGTAGACGAGGAGGAGGAAGTAGGTGTCGATGACATGCCGGCCGTAGATGTTCCAGCGGGGGTAATCGACAATCCGTTCGGCGACGGTGAAGCGGGAGGGGTGAACCCGCGGTTCGCTTCCGTCTCTCCCCCACGCGAGCCTGATGCCGTGGCGGGAGGCGCGGGCCCGGATGTACTCCAGGTCGAAGCGGAAGATGTTGTGCCCTTCGATGACGTCCGGGTCCCGCTCCCGGATTATCCGGTTCAGACGTTCCAGCATGGCAGGCTCGTCCAGATCGTGGCCGGACAGCACCTCTTCATACCCGTCGCTGTCGAGCGCTGCGATGGAAATGATCCGGTCTTCTTCCCGCAGGGGGTTGGAAAACTCGAATCCCGGCGCGCACCAGGTCTCGATGTCGAGGGCCAGCCGTCTGATTTCCGGGAACTCGATCCCCTTGAAGAGGGTCTTGCCGGTCAAGAGCAGGTGCTGGTGGATCGGGTCCGAAAAGAAGAGGTAGGGGGCGGCAGTGGCCGAAGGGCTCTTGCCTGTGGTCCGGACCAGGTAATCCCGGGCGTCCAGGCAGGTGCGCCAATCGTTGAAGAGGACCAGGTGACGAAATTCACCGCTGCCGGCCAGTGCCCTGGTGGTCGTTGTACCGGCAAAGCCCGACAGAAGGTGGTCACCGGTAAGGATGATGAAGGGATGAAAGGGGTCGTCGTGGAAAAAGACGCCGTCGGGGGTACGGGTGAAAAGGCGGATGAAGCGGCCGGCCAGTTCGGCCGCCACGACCCGCTCCGTCCGGTCCCGGCCGAACAGAAGGGTGCTCTCCTCGAATCGGGGTGCGTCCATGGCGTCCATACGCTTTCCGCATAAAAAACGGCGCGGTCAATAACCGCGCCGTTTACCGCAAAGGTTGATTATTTCTTGCCGTGCTTGGCCAGGTAGCTGGCCACTCCTTCCGCCGTCGGTTTCATCGCCTCGTCCCCCTCCTGCCAGTTGGCGGGACAGACTTGGTCACCGTGGGTTTCCACGAACTGGAGGGCGTCGACCATCCGCAGCGCCTCGTTGACGCTCCTTCCCAGCGGCAGGTCATTGATGACGGCGTGCCGGACGATCCCCTTGGTGTCGATGAGGAACAGTCCCCGGAGGGCAACCGCGTCGCCGAAGAGGATGCCGTAGTCCCTGGCGATCTCTTTCTTGATGTCCGCCACCAGCGGATACTGGATGTTGCCGATCCCGCCGTCCTCTACCTTGGTGTTTTTCCAGGCCAGATGGGTGAACTTGGAGTCGACGGAAACGCCGATTACTTCGCAGTTTTTCGCCTTGAAGTCGGCCAACCGCTGATTGAAGGCAAGGATCTCCGACGGGCAGACGAAGGTGAAGTCGAGGGGGTAGAAGAAAAGAACCGTGTATTTGCCGCGAAAGCTGGAGAGCTGGATCTGGCCGAAGGTATTGTCCGGCATCACCGCGTCGGCGATAAAGTCAGGGGCTTCCTGGGTTACGAGGGTACAGACGCTCATGGGGATGAATCTCCTTTCTCAGGGGGAGTTAATGCGATGCAGGGAAACCTTAACAGCCCCACGAACGGTTGTCAATGTAAAAAGATAAAAAAAGTCCTTTTTGTCGTATGCGCCTCTTTTGCAGGGGAAATGGTGCGGTACGGAGCTGCTACTTCACCTCGCCACGGATGCCGATGGTGACCTCCTTGAACGGGATAACCTTGCCGCTTGCCGCCAGGGCACGCCGTGCCGCCATGACGATGCCTCCGCAGCAGGGGACTTCCATCCGGAGAACGGTGATGCTCTTGATGCTGGAGACCCGGAACAATTCGGCCAGTTTTTCCTCATAGAAGTTGTTGTCGTCCAGCTTGGGGCAGCCGATCACCAGTGCCTTGCCCGCCAGGAAATCCCGATGGAAACCGGCGTAGGCGAAGGGAGCGCAGTCCGCGGCGATGAGGAGGTCGGCGTTTTGGAAATAGGGGGCGGAGGTCGGCACCAGGTGGAGCTGAACCGGCCACTGGCCGAGCTGGCTCGGCTGGCTTGCCGTATCTGTCGGGCTTGCGGTTGAAGGGGGTGGCTCCAGGGTCATGGCCCGGGAGCCGGGGCAGCCGCCGTGGGGAGCATGCTGAGGCGCGGGCGGAGGAGTTGTGTGGTCAGATTCGGGAAGGGTCTGCGCCAGGTGATGGGCCACCGCCTCCTCGTCGAACTCATCCGCCTCCCTCTCTATGATGTGGATAGCATCCTGGGGACACTCCCCCAGGCAGGCGCCGAGCCCGTCACAGAGGTTGTCGGCGGAGAGGACCGCCTTGCCGTTCTCGATCCTGATGGCCCCCTCGGCGCAGGCAGGGACACACTCCCCGCAGCCGTTACACTTTTCCGCGTCGATCTGGACAATTTTTCTGATCATGGGTTATTCCTTTCAAAAGAAGTAATGCCAGAGATAGTCAAGCCTTCCCCTCATAATCATCCTCCGCCCGGAGAAGGCCATGATCTCGCGGATTCGAGCCCGGTATTCCTTGCTGTAGCAGTGGATGTTACAGTGTTTGCAGGATGGTTTCGGATCGAGGGGGCAGTTGCGGCGCTTGAGAAGGGAGTAATCGAGGAGTGCCGCGCAATCGGGGCAGAGTGCGACTTCCTTGCGAAACATCCCCGAAAGTTCGGGCGGAATGTGGAATGCCGCCTGTCCCTCGTGTCTGGCTGCACAAAAAATCCGGACGAAGTCGACGAGCACCTTCAGGTCTTTTTTCTGATCGGGGGTGAACTGTTCCATGGGAGCGAGCATAGCCGAATCAAGGGGGATTCCCCATGACGCAGGTCAAAAAAATGCCATTCGTTGCAGGAGCCAGGTTGCCGGCTGTTCACATATGGAGTTCCGGCTTGATGTCTGCCGGCGTGAGATTCCGGGCGATGCGCCACCCCTTTTCCTTCACCAGCACCGGCGCGAACTGGCAGGCGACGTAGCCGATGAGGTTCATGTCGGCGGGGAGGTCGGAGGCGATGGTGACGATACGGAAACCGACCAGGTCACCCACATTGGGGAAATCGGTTGCTTCCTTGAGGGTGCAGCCCCATACGGTCCGATCACCCCCCCTGGTTGCCAGCCGGAGCAGATAATACCGCTCGCCCTCTGCGCCCGTTCTTCCTTCTTCCTCCACGAGGGCGGGTATGACCGACCCGAGCAGGAGGGGGTAATCCATGTGGGAGCATGCGTACTCGAAGGCCGCCACGTTGTCCGGAAAGACCAGCGGGGGATCGTTCTTTGCTTTGAACCAGCCGAACATCCGCACCTCGTCAGGGGATACTATCGTTCCAGTATAGCAGGAATGGATGTCATCACCTACGGTTCTTTGCATTTCTCTACCGTCTATGGTAGTAATGAAGCTCCCATGGAAACCATAACTCCCCTAATCATTCCCCGGACCGCCCATCCCATTTCCCGCAGCATGGTGAGTCCCAATGCCCTGCGGGTCCTGTACCGTCTGCGGGACCAGGGGTTTATCGCCTACCTGGTGGGGGGGTGCGTGCGTGACCTCCTCCTGGGGAGGGAGCCGAAGGATTTCGACGTGGTGACCGACGCGACGCCGGGCCAGCTCAAACGGCTGTTCCGCAACTGTCGCCTTGTCGGCCGCCGTTTCCGACTGGCCCACATCCATTTCCCGGACGAACTGATCGAGGTGGCCACCTTCCGCGCCCTGCAGGCTGACGACGATACGACGGAGACTACCGGGGGAGGGGAAGCGGCATCCCCTTCTCCCGAGGCCGAACCTGCGCCCCGGCCGCCGCGTCACCTCAAGAGCGACGAGGGGATGGTGCTGCGGGACAATGTGTTCGGGGATCCCCGGGAAGATGCCCTGCGCCGGGATTTTACGGTCAATGCCCTTTTCTACAACATCGCCGATTTTTCCCTTATCGACTATGCCGGAGGGATGGCGGACCTGGAAGCCGGTGTTATCCGGACCATCGGTGATCCTTCGGTGCGTTTCATCGAAGACCCGGTGCGGATGCTGCGAGCGGTCCGCTTTGCCGCCATGCTTGGCCTCAATGTGGAACAGGAGACCTGGCGGGCAATCCTTGACCTGGCGCCGACCATCAGCCGTGCCGCTCCCCCCCGTCTGTTCGAGGAGATGCTCAAGCTGTTCCTGCTCGGGGAAGGGGAGAAAAGTTATCAGTTGCTGCGCCAGACCGGCCTGTTTGCCCCCCTGTTCCCCCGCTTCAGTTCCTGGCTCGACACGGAGACGGACGGTTTTCCCCATACCCGGGTGAGCCACGCTCTTGACAGCGTTGACGCTCTTGTGCAGCAGGGGGAGGCTGTGGCGCCGCCCCTGTTCCTGGCCCTGGTGTTCGGCGAGTATCTGGAAGAATCGGCGGCTGCGTTCCGGCAGGGGGGAGCCTCTCCCCAGGAGGCGTTGAACCAGGCTGTTGCCGGCTGGCTTGGCGAACTGGCGCCGACGGTCCTTGTGCCGAACCGGATCGGCATGCAGGTCCGCGATATTCTCTCCAACCAGCAGCGGTTTGGCAAAATGCCGGGAAAGCGGCCCCAGTCGTTTCTCGGTCGCCCCGGATTCTCCGCTGCGCTGGCCTATCTTCGCCTCCAGGCGGAGATGGGGAACGGGGGGGAGGATGTCTGGCAATGGTGGGACCGCTACAGCCGCGAGAACGTCGTCGAACTTCCCCCTGTCGATGCCACACACGAAGGTGCCCCGCCGGCCGGGAAACGCCGCCGGCGAAGGCGGCGCAAGCCGCGTACCGGTGCACCGGCACCACGGTAACCTATATATGTACGGGAGTACACCATGAACCACAAGCCGTTCAGCATCGCCGCCGCCATCGGCAACACGCCACTCATCGAACTGACCTCCTTCTCGCCCAACCCGCGGGTCCGCATTCTGGCCAAGCTGGAGGGTAACAACCCCGGCGGGTCCATCAAAGACCGGCCGGCTCTGTACATGCTGACCCGGGCCGAGGAGAGTGGGGCGCTGTCCCGCGGGAAGATAATCCTGGAGCCGACATCCGGCAATACGGGGATCGCCCTGGCGATGCTCGGCACGTCCAAGGGGTACCGGGTCAAGCTGGTGATGCCTGCCTGCGTGAGCCAGGAGCGGCGCAGTGTCCTGGAGGCCTACGGCGCCGAGGTGGTCCTTTCTCCTGCCGGCGAGGCGACGGACGGGGCAATCCGGATGGCGCACCGCATTCTTGCCGATGAACCGGACCGCTACTACATGCCCAACCAGTACGCCAATCCCTGCAACGTCCTTGCCCACGTGGAAACGACCGGTCCCGAGATCCAGCGGCAGACCAACGGCGAGATCGACCTGTTCGTAGCGGGGATGGGAACCACTGGCACCCTCATGGGGGTGGCGGAATACTTTCGCCGGCACAACCCGCGGGTCAGGGTGATCGGGGTGGAACCTCCCCTGGGGCACGCGATTCAGGGGCTAAAGAACATGGAGGAGGCTATCGTCCCGGAGATCTACCAGCCGTCAACCCTGCACGGAAAATGCACCGTCGTGGACGAAGAGGCCTTTGCCATGGCCCGGGAACTGGCCCGGCGGGAAGGACTGTTCGTCGGCATGTCGAGCGGCGCCGCCGTAGCCGGTGCCATCGAAGCGGCAAAAAACCTCGACAGCGGCACCATCGTCACCATCCTTCCCGACCGCGGAGACCGCTATCTCAGCACCACCCTGTTCCGCTCGGTCTGCGGCTGCTGTCCTCCCTAGTCAACCATCAGCCCTTTCTTCGACCGCATCGAAGCTTGTAAAGTATCATCATCTATACTAAAATGATGGCACGACGTAACAGCCGGAGTGCGGCTCCTTCTCTTCCTCCTTCTCTTACGCTTCTTGCTGTGCCGCCGCTCTTTGCCATGGCATTTTACCTACAATACTACAGCATCGTGCGTGCGCAGTAAGGCGCTTCATGGAGACGGGGGCTTGTGTGTCCACCGATGTCATGGAAAAATCTGAACTGGGGCTGGATACCAGGCTGCTGTCGGACTTTATCTGCGAGCTGAATATCTCCCGTCGCCATGTTACCGCCTATCCATCCAATCACCCCGTTATCGTGACGTCTGTCGGCAAGGTCCTGCGGTTGCTGCGACAACTCCTCGAAATCCAGCCTGTCCTCACCATCGGCATCGCCCGCGATACCCTCTTAATCGGTGACGGATTTCTCGACAGAAACAATCCCCTCTACCGCGACCTGGCTCGCGCCCTCTTCGGTCATGGCATTGCGGCCATAAGCTTCAGCGGCGAGTTGCTTCCGGAGGAGTTGCAGCGTTTCAACGAAATACTCTGCCTGAAAAAGGAAGAAGTCCGGGGACGGGGCGGGGTAGAGGCCGTGGTTGCCGCCGCCGGCATCACCCACCTGCAGGTCCGGGCAATTGACTACAGCTCCTTCCATGCCACCGATGAAGAGATGCTGATCCCGATGGAGCGGGAGACGGGAGAGCTTTGGGAACAGTTCATTCACGGTCTGCTGGAGGGGACACTCGCCCCCTGGGGGGAACGGGCGGTGGCGTGGGACGCCGTCTCTCCGGAGATGATGGCCCAGGCCCTGAACCGGCAGCTTGCATCGAAACCGGGGAAGAGCATGGCCAGCTACGAACAGGCGGTCACCGATTTCCTGCGGAACATGGACCGGCGGGGAACGGGGGGGAGTGGCGATGGGGAGGCCCTCGACAGGCTGACCGCCTGCATCAGCCACCTCAATCCGGAGTTGCGCCGTCAGTTTCTCATCAGTACCTTCAGCGCCCTGCCGGGACGCCAGGACCTGGCCGAGGAACTGGTGCAACGCTTTCCGTCCGAGGTTGTGCTGGACGCCCTGGACCAGATCGGTGCCAGCAACTCTTCCCTTTCACCGGTCCTTCTGGATCTGGTGGGGAAGCTGGCTGCGCATGCCCCCCAGGGGGGGATGCCGAGTCAGGTGACAAACCGGCCTGTATCGCTTGATCAGGATCTGAGCGACAAACTGG
Organism: Geomobilimonas luticola; assembly: GCF_018476905.1. Classification (GTDB taxonomy): domain Bacteria; phylum Desulfobacterota; class Desulfuromonadia; order Geobacterales; family Geobacteraceae; genus Geomobilimonas; species Geomobilimonas luticola. The sequence goes on along the minus strand of NZ_JAHCVK010000001.1, from coordinate 58,110 downwards.
CGGTAATTTTCCGCGAGGACGACGGCGATCGGTTTCTCCCCGCCGCATACCAGGAGACGCTTCGTACCATCGTGGCCATCGATGGGATATCCGCCCTGGAAGAGGATGAAATCGCGGCGTTGAAGGAGACCCTTTCCAGTCACTGTGTTGAGACCGAGGTTAATGCCGTGATCCTGGAAATCCTCAAAGAACTCCCCGAGGACTGCCAGCCGGATATACTGCGGCGAAATCTCCTCGACCTCTCAGGCTATTTTCTCGAAATGGGCGATTTCGCTTCCCTTGCGACCATGTACGATCGCTTGACGAGTCTGCCCCCCACGGTGGAGAGGCGCGTTACAGCGCTTACGAGCGAAGTGCTGGCGGTGTTCGCCCGGCCTGAGTTCGTGGCCGAGGTGGTGCGGGGGCTTGCCTTCTGGGGAAAGGCCAAGTATGACGAGATCAGGCAGCTGATCTTGCGGGTTGGTGCTCCCTTTGCGGGGCCGCTTCTTGATGCTCTGGCGCAGGAACAGCGCATGTCCCTGCGCCATTTTTACATGGACTGTCTGCAGAAGATGGGAACTGTTACGAGGGACGCCACCCTGGCCCGGTTACGGGACAGCCGCTGGTATTTCGTCCGAAACCTCCTCGTGCTTCTGCGCAACATCGATGACCCGACGGTGGTACGGCATATTAAGCGACTCTCGCACCATCCCCATCCCAAAGTCCGCCAGGAACTGCTCAAGACCCTCCTCCATTACCAGGATCCGGAATCCGATCGGCTCCTGCATGGCTATCTGGCCGGCAAAGATCGTGAACAGCGACTTATGGGGGTTCAGTTGGCGGCACAGAGTCGCAACCCGCAGGTTGTAGCCCAGCTCCTGGCGTTCCTGGCGAAGGGAGGCATCGCCGATTATGAGTTTGAGCTCAAGTGCGCTGTGGTGAAGACCCTCGGAGAGATGGGACATGTGGACGCGCTGCCGGAACTGGTGGGGCTGCTCCGTTCGCGCAATCTTTTCCATCCCCAGAAGCATGCCCAACTCAAGGTGAAAATTGTGCATTCCCTGGTGAATTACCCCCCGTCCTGGGTTGGCTACCTGCTTGACGAACTGTGCAATGGGGACAATCGTGAGCTTGCCGAAGCGGCGTCCGATGTCCTGCATCGTCTGAAGGGGAGGGGGGCATGAGCGGCGACCGGCGTGCAAGCCTGCAACGCTGTATCCGTCATCTGACGACGGCGGTTTCCAATGCAGCTCTCTATGATCTGGAGCACCAGCAGGTAGCGCGTCTCTGCGAGACGGCCCTGGCGGACCTGTTGGAGACAATGGGGGATGGAGAGGAGGTCGCCCTGCTCCTCGTCGATGAGGAACTGGTCTTTGCCGGCACCCCGCTCGACAGCAACATGTACGTCAACCGATTTTCCCGCGCCCTGAAAAGCCGTGGCATCGGCCACCTCCGGCTGCTTCGGGGGATTACCCGTCAGGAACTGAAGCTTCTGGTGGGCTGTCTGTCCAGGCAGACGGGAGGCGGAGGGGTGGTCCGCTCCACCGAGCACGTCCGGTTGGGACGGCTCGAGGTTCTGACCGCAAGTCCCTTCGCTGATGACGCGACAACGTGGGACGAGGTCGGAGAACGTCCGGCCCCGTCTCTGGCGGAGATCCCGGCTGAAGAACTGGCCCGTTTCATGGACATCTACCAGGGAGTGCGCCGGCACCAGAAGCTCCACGTGGTCGGTATTTCCGAGATCGTGGCCGGATTCGTGGACGCCTTCCAGCAGGTGGGGAACCCGCTCCTGGCTCTTGCACCGCTGCGGGCACTGGATGAATACACCTTTACCCATTCCACCAATGTCTGCATTCTCAACCTTGGCCAGGCCATGGCACTCGGCATCGACGGCCCGCTCTTGCACGACATAGGGGTAGCAGCCATGCTCCATGATATCGGCAAGCTGTTCATCCCCGAAGAAATCCTTAAAAAGGCGGGTCGCCTTGATGACGAGGAGTGGAAACTGGTCCGGGAGCACCCCCTGAAGGGTGCCCAATACCTCCTCGATACCCCGGGTGTGCCGCGGTTGGCGGTGGTGACCGCCTTCGAGCACCACATGAAATTCAACGGCGCCGGCTATCCCGCCGTCTCCCCCGGGTGGCGGCAGAACCTCTGCAGCCAGATGACCACGATATCCGACTACTTTGATGCCCTGCGCAGTAAGCGTGCCTACCGGGGAGTACTGGAATTCGAAGAGGTTTCCGCCATCATGCTGGAACAGGCGGGGAGCGAACTCCATCCGCTCCTGACCAGGAATTTCCTCAAGGTCCTGCGCCAGCTCACTGATGGCCAGGCCAGCCCGGCCAATCCGTCGCGGCAGGAAGGAGCCCCATCCTGAAATCCTCCCCCTTTTCACTCCGTCTCTGGCCCAAACCGTTCAAGTATTTCGAACATGCCAAGCTGTTCGTGATCACCCTCGGTGCGCTCGTCGCCTTTATTGTCACCGGTATCTTCGCAGTGCTCTACACCCGCACCACCACCCTGATGTACGAACGGGTGCGGGAGCAGGCGGCAACCTATGCCGATCTGATCGAGCATACCAAGATGTGGAACTACGACTACGGCGGCGTCTACGTGGAAAAGCGGCGCGGGGTCGATTCCAACGTCTATCTCCGGCAACTCGGTGTGAACCCCGATGTTCAGGTGGAGGGGGGGCGGACGTTCACCATCCGCAATCATGCCATCATGATCGAGGAGATATCCCGTCGTAGCGTAGAGCAGGACGGAGTGAGATTCCGCATCGTCAGTCCCCAGCCCATCGACCCTGCCAACGCGCCGGACACGCTGGAAACGTCGGCGTTCGACCGGTTTGCCCGGGGGGAGGGGGAGTGGCATCGTCTGCAAAAAGGGGACAACCCCTCATTCCGTTACCTGAAGCCGCTCTTTGTGGAGCAGAACTGTCTTGAGTGCCACGCCACCCAGGGATACAAGGTCGGAGACGTCATCGGGGCCATAAGTATCACCATCCCCGCGACCACCCTCGCCAGGGAAACCCGCGCGAGCAAAATACTCATTATTGTCGCTGCGGTACTGACAATCTGTCTCCTGGTGGCGCTCATCTATGTTCTCACCTGGCGGCTTGTCATCAAGCTCGACGAAGTGCAGAAACGGCTCAAGAAGCTCGCCTCCACCGATGAACTGACCGGACTCAGGAACCGGCGACACATCATGAAGCGGCTCGAAGAGGAATTCGAACGGGCCGGCCGGCTGCTGGAACCCCTCTGCGTCATCGTCCTCGATATCGACCATTTCAAACGGATCAACGACACCCATGGCCACCCCTTCGGCGACCTTGTCCTCAAACGCGTGGCCAAGCGCCTGCAGGAGGCCACGCGCCGCTACGACACCATCGGGCGGATCGGCGGCGAGGAGTTCCTCGTCATCTCCCCCGGCACGACAGCCGAAGAGGCGCTGCATCTTGCGGAACGGCTGCGGACCGTGGTCAGCCAGGAACCGATGGGAGACGGGGAGAAGGATGTCGTTATCACCCTGAGCGCCGGCTTGACCCTCTCCAAACCGGGTGACCGGGGGAGCGAAACCCTCCTGAAAAGGGCGGACGCGGCCCTCTACCGGGCCAAGCAGGGGGGGCGGAACAGGGTGGAGGCCGGATGACGTCTGTCCCGGCAGCCGTCCGCTTCGGCGCAAAAATAAAATGACATTTGAATATCTTAACCACCGTAGTATACTCCTGACAGCCTGCTTGTTCCGGGAGACGGAAAGACGGGCCAATCACCGGGGTGGGAGGGTATGTATGAAGCTGGACGAAATCAGGGAAATCGCCCGGAAGCGGGGGGTAAAAGCGGGCAAGATGAAGAAAGCCGACCTGATCAGGGCTATTCAGGCCGCGGAAGGGAACCCTGCCTGTTTCGAGAGCGGAACGGTGGACCAGTGCGGCCAGGGTGCCTGCCTCTGGCGGGAGGACTGCCGCTAGGCGGGACCTCAGACTGAGAAACTGGTTGCCAAGCCTGACCAGTGTGGTAAAGTCATGCGAAATTTTCCCGCGAGGTCAGCCCGCATGACAACCGTCACCATTACCTGTTCCCACTGCGGCTTTTCTAAAGAGGTAGCGGCAGACACCGTTCCTGCAGGAACGGTCCGGGTAACCTGCCCCCGCTGTAAAGAATCATTCTTTTTCGAAGCCAGGGCGTCGGTTGCAGCTACAACCGAACCTGCCTCCGTGCTCCCCTCTCCACCAGGCGAACCATGCGCGGTACCGGAGCCTGTCCCCCCCACCCCGCCGCCCGTTTCACCCTCCCCGTCCGCCACCGGCCAGTCCCAGCAGACGGCGCATGCCAGGAAGTCCGCTTCCCGCCGGGAGCTCTCGGGGCTCGGCGACCTCTTGGCTAAAACGTGGGAGGTCTTCAAGAACCGGATCGGGGTACTTCTCGTCCTTTACCTGGTCATCATCGCCTGCGTGCTCGTTCCGGTCGGCCTGTTCCTCGGGGTTGGCTTTCTCATATCCCTGGTCATGCCGGAGGGACGGGGTCCCCTTTTGATCGGCGGCGGTATTACCGGCGGGATCGTCGGCCTCTGCGCCGCCTACTGGGGGGGGGCCGCCCTGGTCTTCGCCGTTGCTGACGAGACCCTGGGGATACGGGATTCCCTGGTAAAGGGGTGGGAGCGGCTAGGTTCGTTCATCTGGCTCTATTCCCTCGCCGGGTTCATCATCGGTGGTGGTTTTCTCCTTTTCATCGTTCCGGGGGTAATCTTCTACGTCTGGTTCTTTTTCGGCCAGTTCGTCCTGGTGGCCGAGGGAGAACGGGGGATGACAGCACTCCTCAAGAGCAAGGAGTACGTGAAGGGGCGCTGGCTCGACGTATTCTTCCGGATATTCGTGCTCTGGCTCATTTCGGTGGCGGCGGGAATGATCCCGGTCGCCGGGTCGTTCCTGTCACTCTTGTTCATACCGTTCAGCATGATCTACCACTACCTCATCTATGCGGAACTGCGTGAAATACGGGGGGAGGTGGAAGTGCCGACGACGGGGAGCGACAGGAACATCTGGGTGGGAGTGGGGGTGCTCGGCCACCTGGCATTTTTCGGGCTAATCGGCATGGCGCTTCTGCGGCATTTCGCATCCAGCTGAAGTGCCGCCACCGCTGCTTCAGAACAAAAAAAGCCGCATCCGGTGAGGATGCGGCTTTTTTGCTGGTAGAGCGGAATTACTTCGCGGCCGGAGCAGCGGGTGTGGCCGGAACAGCGGGAGCAGCCGGGGTTTCAGCGGCTTTCTTCGCTGCTTTCTTGGCCTTCTTGGCTTTCTTTACAGCTTTTTTCTCTTCCTTCTTGATCGGCGGGTGGCCGGCGGGGAGGGCAGCCGGGGCGGCCGGAGCAGCCGGGGCGGGCTCTGCGGCGCAGACCAGGCCGGCGAAGGAAACTGCTACGAGGGCGGTAACGATGGCGGACAGAACTTTTTTCATGGTGAACCTCTCTTCGTGGTTGATGGGTGCTGCTCGTATTTGTCATCTAGCAGGGAGCGTGCCAGTTCCCTGAGTCGTGTAACGGGCTTAAAACAGGATGGTTTCTGAGTTCGTGCCACGGGGTCGGGAGAATCTGCTCCCTAAATCATCCCATCTTTGCCCCATTTGCGGCAGGCGGTCTGCCGGCCAGGGCGTGCAGTCGATCCATGCGGTGAATCAGCACCCTGCTCCCTTCGACGTCGATAATCCCTTCCTCCTTGAGCTTCCTGAAGGTGCGGGAAAGTGTCTCACTGACCGTGCCGAGACGGGATGCCAACTCCCCCTTTTTCATGTCCAGGTCGAGATAGGTCTTCCCCTGGAACGAGGTCGATTTCCGTTCCGCCAGCTCGATCAGGTAGGTGGCCAGGCGGGCGGGGACCTCGGCGAAGGAGAGCTCTTCGATCTGGCGGGCGAAGCGGCGGAGCAGCAGCGACAGGGAAACGATCAGGTTGAGGGAAAAGCGGGGATTGCGCTCCAGAAGACCCATGAAAGCTTCGCGGGGGAAAAAAAGGGCCTCACCCTTTTCCAGTGCCCGGGCCTCGGCGGGATAGCGGCCGTCGCCGAAGAAGGCGGCCTCGGCGAAGGTCTCGCCGGGATGGACGAAGTGGAGCACCTTTTCCTTTCCGTCGGGGGAGACCTTGCAGAGCTTCATGCTGCCTGCGGCGAGGAGATAGAAGCCGTTGGCGGTGTCCCCCTCGGCAAAAAGAGTCTCCCCCTTGGCGAAACTGCGGCGGGAGACGATGGCCGCTACCTCTTCCAGGTTTCCGTCGTCCAGGCCGGAGAAGAGCAGGGATTTTTTCAGGCTTTCCTTGTTGTCCATTGGCGGGTTTCTCCTCCGTGAGTGGTAAGGGATGCAGACCTCTGCCGATGGCAGGGACGTGAGGTGCAGAATAACCTCAACCGACGGTTTTATGCAATATGCTGTTTCTTCTTTCCGTTCCGAAGGTGCTGTATAACCCGCTCCGCAACCTGTGCGGGGGTCAGTCCGTATTTTTCTGCCAGAACCTCAGCCGGCGCCGAGGCGCCGAAGGTTTCCATGCCGATGAACAGGCCGCGGGATCCCAGCAGGCGCCACCAGAGCTCTCCACGACCGGCCTCAACGGCGACCCGGGGGACCCGGGCAGGAATTACTTTCCTCCAGTAACTGGCGGGCTGTTTCTGGAAGGTCTCCAGGCAGGGGACGGAAACGACACGGACGGCAATCTTCCGCTCCCGCAGTGAGGCTGCTGCCGCCACGGCAAGGGAAACCTCCGAACCGCTGGCGAGGAGGACCACATCCGGCTTTTCTCCACCCGCTTCCAGCACGTACCCCCCCCGCAGGACCATCTCCGGGGTGAAAGCTGGTCCCCTCCCAAGGGAAGGGAGTTTCTGGCGGGTGAGAATGAGCGCCGAAGGGCCGGTGGTACGCTGCAGTGCAGCACTCCAGGACAGTGCCGTCTCCACGCCGTCGGCCGGCCGGAAGACGGCCAGGTTGGGGATGAGGCGGAGGGCGGAGAGTTGTTCCACGGGCTGGTGGGTCGGGCCGTCTTCGCCGACGAAGAGGGAGTCGTGGGTGAAGAGGTAGATCGCCTGCTGCTCCATGAGGGCGGCGAGGCGGATGGCGGGGCGGCAGTAGTCGGAGAAGACGAGGAAGGTGGCGCCGAAGGGGATGAAACAGCCGTAGCGGGCCATGCCGTTCATCATGGCGGCCATGGCGTGCTCCCGCACCCCGAAATGGATATTGCGGCCGCCGAAGTCGCCGGCGGCGATCCCCTCCGAACCCTTGATCCAGCTGTTGGTTGAGGGCTCCAGATCGGCCGAGCCGCCAACCAGCTCCGGTAAAGCCGCTGCCGCTGCCTGGATGACCTTGCCGGAAAGGGCGCGGGTGGCGCCATCCCCATCGCCGACGGCGGAAAGGAGCCTCTGCATGAGGTCAGCCGGCGGCTTGCGTCGCCACATGCTGTCCCAGAGCCGCCCCCGTTCCGGATTGCGTCGCCGCCAGGCCCGGAACCCCTTCTGCCATGTTCCGTACATTGTTTCAAGGTCCTGACGGCGCCGGGCGCAGAGCTCCCTGACCTCGTCCGGAACGTGGAAGGGGTCGGCCGGCCAGTCCAGGTTCCGGCGGGTGGCAGCCACCTCCTCTGTCCCGAGGGGGGAACCGTGGGCTGAAGCCGAGTCGTGCTTGCCGGGGCTCCCCTGGGCGATGTGGGTGCGGGCGATGATGAGGGAGGGGCGCTCCTCTTCCGCCCGGGCGGCGGCCAGGGCGGCGTCGATCAGGGCGACGTCGTGGCCATCGATTTTCTGGACATGCCAGCCACAGGCCATGAAGCGTGCCGCCACATCCTCGGAAAAGGCGAGATCGGTGCTCCCCTCGATGGTGATACGATTGTCGTCGTAGAGGTAGATGAGGTTTCCCATCTTCAGGTGGCCGGCGAGGGAAGCCGCCTCCTGGCTGATTCCTTCCATCAGGTCGCCGTCGCTCACCAGGGCGTAAATCCGGTGGGAGATGGGGGAAAACGTGGTGTCGTTGAAGCGGTCGGCTGCCATTTTTGCCGCCAGGGCCATTCCCACCCCGTTGGCGAACCCCTGCCCCAGCGGCCCGGTGGTCACCTCCACGCCGGGTGTCACGCCATACTCGGGATGCCCCGGCGTCCTGCTTCCCCACTGGCGGAAGTTTTTCAGTTCATCCAGGGGGAGGTCGAAGCCGAACAGGTGGAGCAGGCCATAGAGGAGCATGGAGCCGTGCCCGGCCGAGAGGATGAAACGGTCCCGGTCGGGCCAGGCCGGATCGGCCGGGTTGAAGCGGAGCCGGTTGTGCCAGAGGATGAAGGCGTAGTCGGCGGCACCCATGGGGAGGCCGGGGTGCCCCGAATTGGCCCGTTCCACGGCATCTACCGCCAGCATGCGCAGGGTATCGGCGCCCAGCCGGGCTTCCCGGCCGGTCAATGTGCCATTTTCCATGGTTTTTCCTTTCATGGTGCGAAGAAGGTATGGTTACGGTACACTGGAAGCAGGAGACAGCGATGACTGACGAATACGACCTGATAATCCTCGGTTCGGGGTCCACCGCATTTGCCGCGGCGCTCCGGGCCCAGTCCCGCGGCGCCCGGGTGCTCATGATCGAAAAGGGAGTGCTCGGGGGGACCTGCATCAACTGGGGATGCATACCGAGCAAGACCCTCATCCATGCCGCACAATTCTATCAGGATGCCCGCCTCGGGGCAAGGGTCGGGCTCGGCCTCCGGGAGGAGGGGGTGGACTTTGCCTGCCTCACGGACCACAAGGAGCAGGTGGTCGGGCATCTCCGCCAGACCCGCTATCTGGACATCCTCCACAACGTGCCGGGACTGACCCTGCTCAGGGGGACTGGCCGATTTCTCGACCCTCATGCGATAGAGGTGGAGGGGCAGCGGATCAGGGGAGAGAGATTCCTGGTCGCCACCGGCGGTTACCCCCGCATTCCGGCCATTCCCGGCCTCACGGAGGGGAATTTTCTCACCAGCCGCAGTGCCCTTCTCCTCAAGGAGCTTCCCCGGTCGCTGGTGATCATCGGCGGCGGGGTCATCGCCCTGGAAATGGGGCAGATGTACCGGCGCCTCGGCACCAGCGTTACGGTACTGGAACACGGGCCCCGGGTCCTGCCGGCGGTGGATGGTGACGTGGCCCTGGCGGTGCAGGAGGCGCTGCGCGGTGAGGGGATGGACATCGTCCTGGACGTGACGGTTTGCGGGGTGGCCCGCCGGGATGGTGCGACGTTCGTGCAGTGCGAGCAGGGAGGGTCGCCCGTGGAGTTCTCCGCCGAACGGCTCCTCGTAGCGGTCGGGACCGCGCCGGCCACGGCCGGCATCGGCCTGGACCGGGCGGGGGTGGAACTGGAGCCGAAGGGATTCGTGCGGGTCGACGAACGTCTGCGGACCTCGGCACCCGGTATATGGGCAGCCGGCGACGTGACCGGCGGCATGATGATCGCGACGGCGGGGGCGCGGGAGGGGGTTGTGGCGGTTGACGACATGTTCGAACCGGGGTGCGGCTGCACCCTGGATCACCTGTCGACCCCCATGGCGATCTTCACCGACCCGGAGGTGGGGCTGGTCGGTCACACGGAGGCCACCGCGCGCAAGGCGGGCTACGAGGTGATGAGCAACATCCTTCCTGTTTCCGCCATTCCCAAGGCCCATGTCACCGGGCAGAAGGCCGGTATCATCAAGCTGGTTGCCGATGCCGCAACCGGGCGGATTCTGGGTGTCCATCTGGCATGCCACCGCGGAGCGGATATCATCAACGAGGCGGCCCTGGCAGTCCGGTTCCGGATGACGGTTGCCGAACTGGCAAACAGCTTGCATGTTTACCCGTCAATGGGGGAGGGATTGCGGCTCTGCGCCCAGGGGTTCGGCCGGGATGTGAGCCTGCTTTCCTGTTGTGCAGAATGAAAACCCCCGAAAATCGCCGCACGACATGAACCGTGCCCGGGCCGGTACGAACAGTCAGTCAGGATTGCGGCAAGGGGTTTTCCCATGGAAGGACTCGCAAAATTTGCAAGCCTGGACCCAAATTTGTCACGTCAGCTCCACCGGGCGCTGACCGCCGGCAAGGAAGAGCTGTACGAGGTGCTCCTGGACTCTTCCATGGAGGTGCTCCTGGCGGCGATCAAGAATCCCTGCCTGGACAACAACCACCTGCTGGCTCTGCTGAAGCGGCGGGACCTGTCGGAAGACCTTCTCAAGTCACTCTACAAAAACCGTCTCGTTGCCGAAAGCCACGAGCTGAAGGTAGCCATGGTGCATAACCCCGGCACGCCGGGACAGATAACCCTGGCTCTCCTTCCCCATCTCTACCTGTTCGAGCTGGTTGACATCTGTTTCCTTGCAGGCGGGACTCCCGACCAGAAGCTGGCCGCCGAGCGGGCCATCATCCAGCGGCTCCCCACGACCCCCCTCGGCAACAAGCTGACGTTGGCCCGGCGCGGGACATCCACCGTGGTGGAGGCCCTGCTCCGGGAAGGGGATTCGCGGCTCATGGACCCTTGCCTGGAGAACCCGCGGCTCAAGGAGTCCGTCATATTTCAATTTCTCAACAGCTCCAAATCGACGGCGGAGACCATCTCCATGGTTGCCCGCCATCCCCGCTGGAAGGGGCGTCCCAATCTCCAGCTTGCCATCCTCAAGAATCCCCGCACCCCGACGGTCTGGTTCAACCTCTTGCTCCCACACTTTTCCGTCAACGACCTCCAGGGGATCATTGCCTCCCGCCGCCTCACCCCTGCCCAGAAGAAACTGGTCACGGACGAACTGAAGCGGCGCGGTCACTGGTAGGTCTCGGTTTACCGTTACGGCTCCGCCGGAAACCAGCGCCGTAGGACGAACCCCTTTCCCTTGCCGGTGCCGTAATCATCGAGCGGCTTCCGGTGCCGTACGAGGTCTGCCAGCGCCTCCCGAAGCGGCCTCACAATCACTCCCCCCTTGCCGCCGCACTCCAGCCGGCTTTCAATGAGCCGACCCCGGTCCAGCACGATCTGCACATGTCCCTCCCAGACGATGAGATCGAGGGGCTCCACCTTCCGTGCAATTTCACTGGCGGTGAGCCCGGAAATGGGAATGTCCGTCCCATAGCGCACCAGGGCGCTGGTGTTCCGGGGGGTGAAGCCGCCGGTTGCCTCGTAGAGGAGGCCGGAGCAGTCCAGCCCGGCGAGTTCCCATTGCTGGTCAAGCCCTGCGGAATGTGGCACACCGGACGCCGGTGGGTAAAGCTCCCGTATTTCCGGAACCCCGCCACTTACGTTTCCCCCCCAGACGTAGCTCTTCCCTTCGGCGGCCAGGAGCCGGTCGGTAATGGTCTGCCGGTCGGGAAGCCAGCGGGGCCGCTCCGGCGGCCGCTCAATGATGGTGGTGACAAAACGGCTGTCGATGTAGTAGCCGGTTTTGGCCGGGTAGGGGTAGTCGCCGCTCGTCACCCGGTAGATGGTGGCTTTTCCCTGGCGCAGTTCCCCCTCGATACGGAAGACCGTACCGGGAAGCGCGATGAATTCCACTTCCCGAATCTGGCCGCAGCGGTCGAGCTTCAGGGTGGCACCGTCTTTTCCGCCGAAGACGGCGGCGAAGGCGGGGGTGTTGAGGACCGGCGTGGAGATGCGGGCGACGGCGTAGGGGGGGTGAGGAGCTTCAGCGAAGATGCCGGCAGGGAGTGAGAGCAGCAGAAGGGTAAGAAATAGTAGTAATCTCATTTTACCAGCCACTGGTGGACAACAGCACCCGCCAGCCAGACGCCGAAGCCGGCGGAGAGGGCGAAGGGGAGGGTCAGTTGGCGGCGGAAACATAACCAGACCGCGACGAAAAAGAGGACGGTCGGGATGATCCCCCAGAGGACGCCGCGGGTGTAAGCGGAAAAGAGCCGGTAGTCGCCGGGGTTGTCGGCGGCGAGCCAGAGGAGCACCAGAAGCGACGTGAGGGGCATGGTGGCGATGAGGCCGCTCATGGTGGGGAGCTTCCGGCCGAGCTGGGCGCAGCCGATGATGACGGCGTTGGTGATGAGGAGCTTGAGGAGAAAGGGCATGGCGGACCTCTGCATGGTGCGGGGATTTCAGGCGGAACTATAGCAGAAAAGGGCCGGGAAAGGAAGGAACGACACGGCGGGTGCGGTATACTGATAGCCATGGAGCAGAAATTTTTCGCCGATACGATGCTCGGGAAGCTGGCCCGCTGGCTCAGGGTTGTCGGCTGTGACGTCGCCTATAAGCCGCTGCTGGACGATGCCGAACTGGTGGCACGAGCGCGGGAGGAGGGGCGGCTGATCCTGACCCGCGATACCCTGTTGATCCGCCGCCGCTGGGCCCGGGAGCACCATCTGTTCGTCGTGGGGGATCACTGGCGTGACCAGCTGCGCCAGGTTGTCACGGCCTTGGGTATCGACCCGTTCCGACGTTTCCTCACCCGCTGCCTGGAGTGCAACGAGCCGCTGCGGGATATGGACCGGATGAAGGTGGCGCAACGGGTGCCTCCCTATGTCCATGACACCCGGGAGCAATTCCGGGAATGTCTGGCCTGCGGCCGTATCTACTGGGGAGGTACCCACCGGGAGGGAATGGTGATGGAGCTGGAAAAACTTCTGGGGGAGTGGCGGTGGCGGGATAGCCGGTTCAGGGGGGAGTAGCAGTGGTGAAGGCCCGGGAAAGCGGGAGGAGGTGGAGATGGCCCGACGTGAAAAGCGCCAGGGCTTTTTTTATGCCCGGCGGCTCGTTGCCGTTGCCGTGGACGAGGACGAAACTCCCCGGCCGGGGCGTTTCCCCCTTGGCGAGCCAGGCGTCCGCCCCCAGGGGGATGAGGCCGAGCTCTTTAAGCTCCCGGATGAGCGCGCCGTCGGCCACCAGGCCGGGGAAACGGAAGTACGGGTCGGGGGTGAGGCCGTTTTCCAGGAGGAGCACCTCGGTGGCGAGTGCTTCCCGTTCCAGGTCGGTTCCCGGCGTGAGGAGAAAAGTCCGTTCCAGGGGGACCCGTGGATCGTAGGGGTGGGTGAGGGAGTGGTTGACCCAGGTGATGGCGAGCCGGCCGGCCGACACCTGCTCCTTCAGCCAGGCCAACTCCTTCGGGTGTTGCTCAAGCCAGCGGCCAGTCATGGCGACGGCCACCGGTACCGGCCCCTCCTTCTTCTGAGATAGCCGGGACACGGCGACGAAGAATTCCCGTTCGAAGGGGCGGACCGACGGGCACATGTCCACCGTCAGGAACAGGCCGTCAACCGGCTGGTCGGCATGGCGGGCGCCGTGGTTCTGAAGAAGGAACGGCGGGGCGGTGTGGCGGACCAGCGCCTTCAGGTAGGGGGTCTCCTGCAGGGTGGCGGAAGGAATCTCCCTGCCAAAATCCATCTCCGTCGCCGCTACCGTGGCGGTGGCGAGGGTCGCCGGGTTGACGACGAGGAGCCGGGGAGTGCCGTTCTGCTGGAACCGGCGGATGGCGATCTGGAGGGTGCCGGTCCGGTCGTGTCCGGTACGAAAGATGGGGGTGTAACCGGTGATCGTGGCGGCGGTCGCCCCGGGAGCATGAATAAGGAAGAACGATGCCGAGAGGAGGAGGGCGAGGAGGAGAGCCGATCCGCCCTTGCCGGGGCGTTTCGCGCCTGTGCCCTGTTCCGGTTTTACGTGCGTCCCTCTGCGGTGAAGCCTGTCAGGCATAGGTAAGCACCGACGCGATGGCGGCGTCGATCTTTTCCGTGTCCACCCTGGTGTTGAAGCAGGGGCCGAAGGGGCGGTCGTTGAGGACCCCGATGACCGGGAGGGGATAGCAGTCCTTGATTCCCGAGGTGAGGTCCCGCTCGCAGGCGACCGCCACTACAAGTTTGGGGCGCTTTTCGATGATCACCTTGCGGGCCAGGGTCCCCCCCGTGGCGACGGATATGTCCACCTGGTATTTCCTGGCCAGTTCCGCCAGTCCCATGATGTCGCAGCGGCCGCAGCGGACGCACTTGTTGATGTCGCCGGTCACCTTGATCTCGCAGTCGAACAGCTGCAGGCAGTGGGGGAGCAGGATGAGGATGCGGTCTGCCGGCACCAGCAGCCGTTGGGACTGGACCAGGCTGTTGTTCATGGCGATGAACGACTGGCGGATGGTGTCCTTGGAGATGCCGAGGAGTTTCCCCATCGCCTCGATCACCGGCAGGAGGAACTTGATCACCACCAGGCGCATGAAGCGGGTGAAGAGGATGTCTTTCCCCAGGGCGGTGGTCAGGACCAGCAGGGCGGTGCCGCAGAGGGCGAGGCCGGAGAGAATGGCGGTGACGATGCCGACGATGTGGGGGAGGTTGGGGTGGATGTTGGCCAGGCCCCGGGTCGGTATCCACCACATGAGGTAGATGAGCCCCACGATGATGATGCAGGTCACCCCCATGAGGGCGACGAAGAGCCGTTTGCGTGGCGGTGCCGGTGTGTTGTTCGCGTCAGCCACGGTGCATTTCCCCGGCGCCGAGGACGGTCCCCGCGGCTATTTTGATCCCGGCCAGGAATTCCTGAGCAGGGAGACGCTTCCGCCCTTCCAGCTGCAGTTCCTCGATGAAGAGACTGCCGTTGCCGCAGGCGACCTCCAGCCCGCTTTTGTCGGCCCTGAGAACGGTGCCGGGTGCGCCGTGTCCCTCGCCGGTCCGGACCCGGCAGATCTTGAGGGCCTTGTCCTCCAGGGTCGTGAACGCGCCCGGCCAGGGGGTAAAACCCCGTACCAGGTTCTTTATGACCCGGGGCTCTTTACCCCAATCGATGAGCCCATCCTCTTTTTTTATCATCGGGGCATAATTGGTGAGGCTGTCGTCCTGTTTTTCCGGGACGAGCCGGCCGGCGGCCAGAAGGTCGAGGGTTTCCGCCATGGCCGCGGCGCCGAGCACGGCGAGCCGGTCGTGGAGGGACTGGGCGTCCTCGTTCGGGTCGATGGGGATCGCCTTTTTCACCAGCATGTCCCCCGTGTCGAGCCCCACGTCCATGAGCATGGTGGTTACCCCCGTTTCGGTCTCGCCGTTGACGATGCACCAGTTGAGGGGGGCGGCGCCGCGGTAGCGGGGGAGGAGCGAGGCGTGGACGTTGATGCATCCTTTGGGGGGGATGTCCAGGAGCGCCTTGGGAAGAATCTGGCCGAAGGCGATCACCACGATGAGGTCGGGGCGGAACTCCTGGATTGCCGCGATGGCTTCCGGCGCGCGTACTTTCACTGGTTGCAGTACCGGCACGCCGTGCTGTTCGGCAAGGACCTTCACCGGCGGCGGGGTCAGCTTCTGGCCGCGCCCCTTGGGGCGATCGGGCTGGGTGACCACGGCGATGACCTCCTCACCCCGGTCGAACAGCATCTGCAGGGTTGGACAGGCGAACTCCGGCGTCCCCATGAATACGATGCGGAGGGGCATGATTACTCTTCCTCTTCCCGGGAACGGCGGTAGCGCTTGCGGAATATCTCCCGTTTGAGGGGGGAGAGGTGGTCTACGAACAGGATGCCGTCCAGGTGGTCTATTTCATGCTGGAAGGCGATGGCCAGCAGTTCGTCAGCCTTGTAGGTGACCTCGTTGCCGTCCAGGTCCAGTGCCTTCACCACCACCCGGGCGTGGCGGCGGACGTTGGCCGCATACTTGGGGACGGAGAGGCACCCCTCCTCCTCGTAGGATTCGCCGTCGGCGTGGACAATGACCGGATTGATGGCGACGATGAGATCAGGTTCCTCGTCCTTGGGGGAGACGTCGATGACGATGACCCGCTGATGGACCCCTATCTGGGGGGCGGCGAGGCCGACGCCGGGAGCGGCGTACATGGTCTCTGCCATGTCCTGCACCAGGGCGCGGGTCGCGTCGTTGATCACCGTGACCGGCGTTGACTTCTTCTTCAGTTCCGGGTCGGGAAAGTGGAGTATTGTTCGTATCATAGCCTGCCTTTTCAAATTAATGCATCGTATCAATATATAAACTTGCCGAGAAAAAAGCAAATCATTCCTCGCGCTGCGTCCCCCTCCATCACGGGTTCCCACCTTTTCCGGCAGACATATTCCCCCTTGACATTTTTACTCCAAGGATGTACCTACCGTTAGGTAAACAGGTTCGGGGACACACCCGCGGAGGAAGCATGGGACAGCAGATCAAGGAAGAACGGGCCGATGCTGCGGTGCGGCAGCGGCTCCTGGCTGCGGCGTTGGACAGCTTCACCCGGAAGGGGTACGCAGCCACGTCGGTCCGGGAGATCGTGGCCGCTGCCGGCGTTACCAAGCCGGTGCTCTACTATTACTTCGGGAGCAAAGAGGGGATCTATCTCGAACTGATGAACGGCACCTATGCCCTGTTCGCGGAACGGCTCAATCTTCTTGCCACCGGCCGTGGGTCGGCACGGGAGCGCCTGACAGCCTTCTGTACCGGGTGCTTCGACGGCTTCGTGGAGCATGTCCAGGTGGTGCGGCTCATCTATTCCCTCTATTTCGGCCCGTCCCAGGGGGCGCCCCCCTTTCCCTACGAGGAACCGTTCGACCGGATGCTGGAGATACTGGCCGGCTTCGTGCGGGACGGGATCGCCGCGGGGGAACTGGTGGCGGTGAACGAGAAGGATGCGACCTGGGCCATTATCTCCTGTCTCAACACCGTCATGGAAGAGCAGTTGTGCCACACTCCCCCCCGCATCGACCGGGAGGGGCTGGTGCGGATACTCAATCTGATCCTTGACGGATTTTCCCAAGGGGTGAAACCATGAAACATGCAGGGGCGATGCTGTTCGTCGCGGCAGCTCTGGCCTTCTCGTCCATTGCCGGCGGCTGCACGAAGAGGAGCGGGGAAAAGGGTGGGGAAGGGACGGCGGTCAAGCAGCCGGTTGCCGTGGAAGTCGCTGCGGCGGGGGGTGCCGACCTGGCTGAGGGGCTGGAGGTGACCGGGAGCCTGGAGCCGAAGTTCTCGGCCGACGTGAAGACCCAGATTCCCGGCCTCGTCAAGCAGGTGTACGTGACGGAATGGGTGCGGGTGAAGAAGGGGCAGCCCCTGGCCAGCATCGACGTGGGGGAGACGGAAGCGCAGGTGAAGCGTGCGGAAGCGGGGGTGGAATCGGCAAAGGCCGGCCTCGCCCAGGCCCAGGTGCAATTGACGCGCTCCGAGCGGGAACAGGCACGGATGCTCAAGCTGAAGGAGTCGGGGCTTGCCACCCAGCAGGCGGTGGACGACGCACGGACCGAGGTTGCGGCGTCCTCTGCCAGGGTGGAGGCGGCCCGGGCCCAGATCCGGGTTGCCGAAGAGGAGGTGCGCCAGGCCAGGGTCCGGCTCCGGAAAGGGCTCGTCACCTCCCCCATGGACGGGGTGGTCGCTCTGCGGGATGTGAACGTGGGGGACCTGGCGGGGGATGCCGCCGCCGTCAAGCCGGTGTTTCGCATCGTGGACAATCGCATCCTCAACCTGACGGTCACCGTCTCTTCCGCAGATTCGGCGCGGGTGAAGGTCGGCCAGCCCCTTGAATTCACGGTGGACGCCATTCCGGGGAAGACCTTCACCGGCCGCGTGATGTTCGTCAACCCCGAGCTCTCCGCGGCGGACCGTTCCCTGAAGGTCATCGCCGAGGTCAGGAACGACGCTGAGCTTCTCAAGGGGGGACTGTTCGTCAAGGGGAGAATCCTTCTCGGTACGCGCACGGGGGTCATCCAGGTTCCCCGGAGTGCGTTGGCGGCGTGGGACACCATGGCCCGGAAGGCCAACCTGTTCGTGGTGGAACAGGACACGGCCCGACTCCGTGCCGTCACTACCGGGGCGGTGACCGGCGAACAGGTGGAGGTGGCAGCCGGACTCAAAGGGGGCGAGCGCTACGTGACGCGGGGCGGATTTGCCCTCAAGGATGGAGACCGGGTGACGACGGCCCCGGCGGGCAAATAGTCAGGTAATTTCGGAGGATTCGAGCGATGAACCAGGTACTGCTGCTTTTTCTCATGTTCTGCGGAGGGGTTGCCGTCGCATTCCAACCCTCGATCAACGGCCGGCTGGCCCAGAAGACCGGCGTTCTGGAGAGTTCGTGCATCTCCTTCACGGTGGGGGCGGCTGCGTTGCTGATACTGGTCTTTCTGGTCGGCAAAGGGGACATGCGGGGGGTAAGCCATGCTGCCTGGTGGGAACTGAGCGGCGGGCTGCTCGGTGCCTTCTTCGTCACCATGACGATTGTCGCTGTCCCGCGCATCGGCACGACGGCTGCCATGGCGTCGGTCATCGCGGCCCAGCTGGCCACCGGGGCCCTGCTCGATCACTTCGGGATGTTCGGTTTCCGGGAAATCCCACTGGACGGCAAGCGCGCCTTCGGCATAGCGTTGCTCATGGCGGGAACGGCACTGGTCTTCAGAAGGTAGCACCACGTTACAGAAGGGAGCGGTGACCTGCGTGGCAGAGATCCCGCCGGTCAACCCATTCTTCGGAGCTTGCCATGATTCTTTCCGATCTTTCCATAAAGCGCCCCATCTTCGCCGCGGTGATGATCCTGTCGCTTGTCACCCTTGGCCTCTTCTCCTACAAGCGTCTTGCCGTCGAGATGTTTCCCAACGTGGAGTTTCCGCTGGTCTCGGTGGTGACCACCTTCCCCGGCGCCTCGCCGGAGACGGTGGAGCGGGAGATATCCAAGCGGATCGAGGAATCGGTGAACCAGATCGCCGGGGTGAAACATGTGTTCTCCACCTCCCGTGAAGGGGTTTCGACGGTAACCATCCAGTTCCAGCTGGAGCAGAAGGTGAACGATGCAGCGCAGGAGGTGCGGGCCAAGATCGGCTCCATCCGCGGCACTCTTCCCCAGGGGATCGAGGAGCCGATCATCCAGAAGCTCGACTTCAACGCCGCGCCGGTGGCTGCCCTGGCGGTGCAGTCCACCACCCTCTCCCCCCGCGAACTGACGACCCTGGTGGAGAAGCGGATCAAGAAGCGGTTCGAGAGCGTGGCCGGGGTCGGCAAGGTGGAGATGGTCGGCGGCCAGAAGCGCGAGATCAGCGTGGAGATCGACCCGGTGCGGCTCGACAGCCTGGGGCTTGGCGTCAACGACGTGGTGGAAGGTATCCGTTCCGAGAACACCAATACTCCCCTGGGGCGGCTGACCAGGGGGACCGCCGAATATCCCATGCGGATCGAAGGGAAGCCCGACCGGTCCGAGGAGTACCGTCGCATGGCCGTCGCCCAGCGGGGGGGACGCCCCATCCCCCTGGGGGAAGTTGCCAACGTGACCGACGGCACGGAGGAGCGGCGCAAGCTGGCGCTGGTCAACGGTCAGCCGGCCATCGGTCTCGACATCTACAAGCAATCGGGGGGGAACGAAGTGGAGCTGGTGGACACGGTCAAGAAGAACATGGCCAGGGTCCAGCAGGAACTGCCGCCGGGGGTGACCCTGACCATGGTGCGCGACGGCACCATCATGACCCGCGAGTCCCTGGCCGACGTGCAGGAGACCCTGATCATCGGCGGCATCCTGACGGTGCTCATTGTCTTCTGCTTCATCAACTCCTGGCGTTCAACCGTCATCACCGGCGTGACCCTTCCCATTTCCGTCGTGTCGGCCTTCATCATCATGAACGCCATGGGGATGACCCTCAACGTCATGACCCTGATGGCGCTGTCGCTGGCCATAGGCCTCCTGATCGACGACGCCATCGTGGTGCGGGAGAACATCGTCCGGCACCTGGAGATGGGGAAGGACCACATGGAGGCGTCCCGCTTCGGCACCAGCGAGATTGGCCTGGCGGTCTTCGCCACCTCCATGTCCATTGTCGCCGTCTTCATCCCGGTGGCCTACATGCGCGGCATCGTGGGGCGCTTCTTCTTCCAGTTCGGCATCAGCGTCGCCTTTGCCGTGCTGGTGTCGCTGTTCGTCTCCTTCACTCTCGACCCGATGCTGTCTTCCCGCTGGCACGACCCTTCCATTCACCTGCAGGGGAAACGGAAGGGGCTGGCGCGCTGGCTGGAGCGGTTCAACGACTGGTTCGACCTGACTGCGGACAGGTATCGCCGCGCCATCGGCTGGGCCCTCGACCACCGCAAAACGGTGATGCTTACGGCTGCCGCAGCGTTCATCGGCGGGATCGTCATCTTCGGCACCCTGGAATCCTCCTTCATGTCCAAGGAGGACAAGGGAGAGTTCCAGGTATCCTTCAAGACTTCACCCGACGCGGCCCTTGCCGAGACCGAGGACCGCCTCCGCGCCGTGCTCGCTGCCGTCGGGGAGATTCCGGAGATCGACCACACCTATGCCACCATCGGCGCCGGCGACAGCGGGACGGTCCGTGACGGCCTGCTCTACGTCAAGCTGAAGGATCGCGACAAGCGCACGCGGAACCAGTTCGAGCTGCAGCGCGATGTGCGGGGCCGCCTCCAGAGGATTGCCGGCATAACCTTTTCCATCGAGGAGGTGGGGCAGATCGGCGGTGCCCAGAAGCCCCTCAACGTCAACCTGAAGGGGGACGACCTGGCGACCCTGAAGCAGTTGGGACAGAAGCTCAAGGAAGAGCTGTACAAGGTGCCGGGGATCGTCGACCTTTCCGTCACCCTGGAGCATGACATCCCCGAATACCGGATGAAGGTGGATCGGGAAAAGGCGTTTTCCGCGGGGGTCACCACCAATGACGTGGTGGCGGCGCTCTCCCGCCTGGTGGGTGGGGAAGCGATCTCCACCTACGAGGACGAGGACGGGGACGCGGTCGACGTGCGGGTGCGGCTGCCCGAGTCCCTGCGCCGCAATCCGGGGCAGGTCGCCGATCTGAAGATTTCGGTGCCGGACGCCCCGGGGGGGAGCAAGCTGGTCCCCCTGGCAAGCCTGGTCAGCACCCGTGTCGCCGCCAGCCCGACCGAAATCAACCGTCGCGACCTGGCCCGCCAGGTGACGGTATCCGCCAACCTGGACGACCTCCCCATCGGTACGGCGGTCAAGCACGTGGAGGCTGCGGCCCAACGGATCAGCATGCCGCCGGGATACGGCATCAACCTGTCGGGCGAGGCGGAGGACATGGCCGAGTCCTTCGGTTACATGGCTGAGTCGCTGCTGCTGGCGATCATCTTCGTCTATCTGATCCTGGCGGCCCAGTTCGAATCGTTCTTCGAGCCGCTGGCGATCATGCTGTCCCTTCCTCTCTCCATCGTCGGGATGGCGGGGATGCTCAAGCTGACCGGCGACACGGTGAACATCATGGCGCTCATCGGCCTGATCATGCTGATGGGGCTGGTGACCAAGAACGCCATCCTGCTGGTTGACTACACCAAGGTGCTCAGGCGGCGGGACGGCATGCCACGGCGCGAGGCGATCATCCAGGCGGGGCGGACGCGGCTGCGACCGATCATCATGACCTCCCTGGCCATGATCTTCGGCATGCTGCCGCTCTTTCTCGGGATCGGTGCCGGCGGCGAAGGGCGCGCTCCCATGGCCAGGGCGGTGGTGGGGGGGCTCCTGACCTCGACGCTGCTGACCCTCCTGGTGGTGCCGGTCATGTACACCTACATGGACGACCTGGGGGGGTGGGTAAAGCGGAAGTTCGGGGGGAAGGGGAAAGTGGCATGAAAATTCCGTGCTTTTCAACGCAGAGACGCAGAGACGCAGAGACGCAGAGAAAGTATATCCCTGGGTTCTCCGGACAATTTACCGCGGGTATTGCCCTGCTGGAAAGCGTATATCAGTATTACAGAATTTCCTCTGCGACTCTGCGCCCCTGCGTTACGTGCATCTCCCTTTTCCTGGTCATAATCTGCTCTTCGCAAATTGCCCGCGCTGCCGAGGTGCGTACCCTCACCCTGGACCAGGCACTGGAGATTGCCGCTGAACGCAACCGGGATATCCTCAGGGCGCGGGAGTTCTACCGTCAGGTGCAGGGCAGGTACGTGGAGGAACGGTCCGCGGCCCTTCCCCAGCTCACCCTTACCGGTCAGCTTTCCCGGCAGCAGAATGACAGCCAGAAAGTCCTGACGGGAGGTTTCATCCCAACCCGCCAGGACACGGGAGGGGGGGAACTGGGGCTTTCCCAGGTGGTCTACTCCTGGGGGAAGGTGGGGGCAGCCATCCGCGCCGCCGACATCGGCTTCCGGACCGCCGACGAGCGTCTGCGCATGGCCAGGCAGGGGACGCACCGCGATATATCCACCGCCTTCTACGACATACTGCTGGCCCGGGAACTGCACGCCATCTCCCGGCAGAACCTTGAGCAGAAGAGCCGCCATCTGGAGGAAGCCCGGCGCAAGTACGCGGCCGGCGTCGCCACCGACTACGACGTCCTGGCGGCGGAGGTCTCGGTGCAGAATGCCCGTCCCGACCTGATACGGACCGGAAACCAGCTTCGGAGCACCAAAGACCGGCTCCGGTTCCTCCTCGCCCTGGAGGAAGATGTGGAGGTGGCCGGAGGGCTGGACGCTGCGCCGGAAACGGTTCCTTCCTACGAAGAATCCCTGGCGGTGGCCCGCAAGCGTCGGCCGGAGTTGGAGGAGCTGAGACGCCAGAAGGAGATCGCCGGCGAGCTCGTGACCATCGCCAATGCCGACGACAAGCCCCGCCTTGACATCAAGGGGGGATACGGCCGGCGATGGCTGGAGGCGGGGGATGCCCGGGGTGACGGCCAGGATTGGAACGTCGGCCTCTACCTTTCGTTTCCCTTCTTCGATGGTCTGAAGACGCGCGGCAAGGTGGCCCAGGCGGAAAGTGAGCGGCACGCCCTGGAGATCGACGAGGCGAAGCAGACCGACGCCATCTCCCTGGAGATCCGCGACGCCCTCAACCACGTCCGGGAGGCGCAGGAGATCGTCACCGCCCTGACCGGGACGGTGGCCCAGGCAGAGCGGCTCCTGACCATGGCGGAGAAAGGATATGAACTGGGGGTGAAGATCCGGCTGGAAGTCGACGATGCCGAACTGAACCTCAACCAGGCCAGGGGGAACCTCGCCCTTGCCCGGCGGGATTACCTGGCGGCCCTGGTCAATCTGAAATGGACGACGGGGGTTCTCGGCGAGGGGGGCCTTCCGGCCTCGGTGCCCTGATTTACGGCTGGTTTTCGTTGTTTCTCGCCGTCGTACGCACAAAAGGCTTCACGGGAGTTCCGTGAAGCCTTTTTTTGCAATCGGCTGCAACGTTGTTTGCCCGCGCCGCGGCCCGCTCTCACGTCAGCAGGACAGGGATCCTTCCGTCTGCTCTTTTCCGTCCTGGGGGAGGGATGTTGCCGACGGGAGTTCGATGACGAACTCCGCCCCGGCCTGAGTGTTCCGTACCGTGATTTTACCCCCCATGTTTTTCTCGATGATCATCTTCGACATGTAGAGCCCGATGCCGGTTCCCTTTTCCTTCTTCTTGGAGGTGAAGTAGAGCTCGAATATCCTGTCGGCATCGCCGGTAATCCCTCCGCCGTTGTCGTTCACGACTATGACCGCTGCATTTCCCTCCCGCCGGCAGCAGACCTCTACGGATGGCTGCTCGACGGCGCGTTCCAGCAGGACGTCCTTGGCATTGTAGAGGATGTTCAGGAGCGCATGGGAGAACTCGTTGGGATAGCCGTTAACCAGGATGCCGGGGGCGAGGTTCGTGAAGCGGAGGTCGATGGCATTCTGGGCGAAGTATGACTGGACAAAGAAAATGCTCCTCTCCACGGCCCTTTCAAGGTCGAACGGGTAGGGAGCCCGTTCCGGCCGGAAAAAGTTCCGGAAGTCCGTAATGGTGTCGGCAAGGTAGTCGAGCTTGTCCAGGCAGGCGTTCACTTCCCGGTCGACTATCTCGGGGGTGAGCTCTTTGTCGTGGTACGCCTGCTGCAGGTACTGGAAACGGAGCCCGATGGTTGCCAGGGGCTGGCTCCACTGGTGGCCGATGAAGTTGATCATCTCTCCCATGGAGGCCTGGCGGGCCTGCTGGTACATGATCCGTTCCTTGCGGTTGTTTTTCTCCACCTCTTCGGCAACCCGCTGCTCCAGGGTCGCGTTCAGCTGCTCCAGCTGCCGTTGCTTGGCAACCAGTTCATCCTGGGCCGCTTGCCGCTCGTGCTCCCGCTCGGCCAGTTTCCGCGCCATGGTGTCGAAAGCCTGACCCAGTTCCCCCAGTTCCCCCCCCGCCACATGGTCGGCAATTCTGACATCCAGGTTCCCCTGGGCCACGGTGTCGACGGTGTTCTTCAAAGTGGTGACCCGGTCGACGATGGAACGCCGGCCAAGGTAGAGGACAATAAGGAACGTTACGACCAGAAAGGGGGCCAGGATTATGATGTCGCGCATAAGGGCGCCGTTCGCCTCGGCCACCGCATCGCGGTAGGGTATCCCCGTGCGGATGTACATGTAGGGGGTCGCTTCATGTTCCAGGCGCTGCTTTCTGAAGACAATGAGCCGTTCCAGACCGTCATGGGCGATTCCCCGGAACGAGCCGATCCCCTCGATGCCCTGCATCTGGGCAAAATACTCCTTCTTGTCGGTCCTCCCCACCAGTTTGGGTTCACGGCCGCTGAAGAGGATGGTCCCCTTGTGGTCAAGTATGATGTACGACGTTGCGGCGGGGAGTCCCGTATTGAGGAGTATCTTCCTGAAGTCACCCAGGTCGACGGCAAAATTGAACACCCACATGATGGTGCCGCTCTGGTCCTTGATGGGGAGTGCGAAGTCGAGGGTGAAATCACTGCCTTCGGCCGCTGGCCGGAATTCTCCCGAAGAAAGGCGACCCGTTGCCAGGGCGTTCACGAACTGCCGCTGGTCGGCGATGGACTCATTTTCCTTCAGTGGGGGCGCTGCTGTCCAGATTTTACCGCTGGCGTCGGCAAGCGCCAGGTGTTTGATCTGGGGATTGCGCTGGCAGATTTCGGTCAGGAGTTGCCGGACCTTTTCCCGGTCCCTGCTCTTGACGCGGTCGAGTCGCGCCACGGTCTCCAGGAGCTGCTGGTTGCTGTTCAGGAACTGGTCCTGGGCGAGGCCGATATTGTTGGCCAGTTCCTGGATGTTCTTCGTCGCGCCACTCAGGGCGTCCTGGCGCTGATCCAGCCCCGAATAGAAGATGATGCCGATGGTCGGGAGGGCCAGCAGCAGTGCGAGGGTGGCCAGCTGGATATGTATGGGTAAGGAGAAAAAACGCTTCATATGCAGGATCCCTGAGCCTTCACCTTCTGACAGCTTTGCGGCAAGGGTTGCGCGTGAAGATCGCGGGTGGTTTACGGCTGCCGGTTGATGGCGTGCCTCAGAATGGTGCTCGGTTTGAACGTCAGGACCTTGCGGGCGGAGATCCTGATGGTTTCGCCCGTATGGGGGTTTCTCCCCCGGCGGTCATGCTTCTGTTTCACCTCGAAATTGCCGAACCCGGTGATTCTGATGTTCTCGCCCGCCTCAAGGGTGCTCTTGATGATGCTGAAGGTCGTTTCCAGCATGTCGGCGGATTCTTTCAGGGAAAAACCGGTAGTGACGTGGATTTTTTCGGCGATGCAGGCTTTGGTCATGGAAATACCTCGTCAGGGTTAATTAGCGGCATGCTGATGTCCGTATCATAAAAAATCATCGCAGACCAGTATTAAAACAGTGGAATTCAACGGCTTTTTTTCAAGCGGCCGCAGGATTTTTGCAATATCCTTGCCGCTCGGGGTGACTATGGTGGTGCCGGGAGGTAAATGCTCAGTCAAGATGGAGGCGGGGAACCATAAAAGCCCATGAATAGTGTGTCGGGAAGACCGGTGGCGGCACGTGCCGTGGGGCTGCCAGGTTCGGGTTGCGGATAACGCAGCCACCCGCTTCGGGAGAAGGGGAGGGTGCGGGCTTTCAGGTGGTGGTATGGAGCAATCGGTTCCGTTGTATGGCGGTATGGCGACGGAATGCCGCATCACGCACCGCTTCTTCCGGGCATTGGATTCTTCGCATGATTCCCGGTGGTGAAATTATCAATTGACAGAATACGATTACTGCATATAAATTACATGTAAAATTGCATGAAAATAGTGGCGGCACATTGGGTAAAGGAGGGAGTGCATGGAACTCATAAAGATTTATGACACGACGCTGCGGGACGGGACCCAGGGGGAGGACGTATCGTTCCAGATGAAGGACAAGATCAGCATTGCCCACAAACTGGACGAGCTGGGGATTCACTATATCGAGGGGGGATGGCCGGGAAGCAACCCCAAGGACATCGCCTTTTTCAAGGAGATAAAGAAGGAGACGTTGTCCCAGGCGAAGATTGCGGCCTTCGGCTCCACCCGCCGGGCGAAGGTCACCCCCGACAAGGATCACAACATCAGGACGCTGGTGGCGGCGAAACCGGACGTCATCACCATCTTCGGCAAGACGTGGGACTTCCATGTCCGCGAGGCGTTGCGCATCTCCCTGGAGGAGAACCTGGAGCTCATCAACGATTCCCTGGCCTTCCTGAAGGAGAACGTCGACGAGGTCATCTACGATGCGGAGCATTTCTTCGACGGATACAAGGCGAACCCCGCATACGCCATCAAGACCCTGCAGGCTGCGGAGGCGGCCAAGGCAGACTGTATCGTCCTGTGCGACACCAACGGCGGCAACATGCCTTACGAGATCACGGAGATCATCAAGGCGGTCCAGAAACAGATCACGACCCCCCTGGGAATCCACACCCACAATGACAGCGAGTGTGCCGTCGCCAACTCGCTGCATGCCGTCAAGCAGGGGGTGGTGCATGTCCAGGGGACGATAAACGGCTTCGGCGAGCGGTGCGGGAATGCCAACCTCTGCTCCATCATCCCGGGGCTCAGGCTCAAGTTGAAGAAGGAATGCATCCCGGACGAGCAACTGCGCCGGCTGCGGGAGGTCTCCCGGTACGTGTACGAACTGGCGAACATCGCCCCGAACAAGCACCAGGCCTACGTGGGGAATTCAGCCTTTGCCCACAAGGGGGGGGTGCACGTGAGCGCCATCCTGCGCAACACGGAAACCTACGAGCACATCAGGCCGGAAGTGGTGGGGAATGCCACCCGGGTCCTGGTGTCCGACCTGTCCGGGAAGTCCAACATCCTCGCCAAGGCGGAAGAGTTCAACATCGACATCAACAGCAAGGACCCGGTGACCCAGGAGATCCTGGAGAAGATCAAGGAGATGGAGCATTGCGGATACCAGTTCGAGGGGGCCGAGGCCTCCTTCGAGCTGCTCATGAAAAAGTCCCTCGGCACCCACCGGAACTATTTCTCCGTGCTCGGTTTCCGGGTCGTTGACGAGAAGCGGACAGACGACCAGAGGCCGTCATCAGAAGCGACGGTGCTGATCAAGGTGGGGGGGAAGACCGAACACACGGCTGCCCTCGGTAACGGTCCCGTCAACGCCCTCGACAACGCCATCCGCAAGGCACTTGAAAAATTCTATCCGAAGCTCAAGGATCTGAAGCTGCATGATTACAAGGTGCGCGTGCTGCCGAACGGCAGCGGCACGGCCTCTTCGACGCGGGTGCTGATAGAGTCGGGAGACCGGCAGGGGCGGTGGGGAACGGTGGGGGTGTCGGACAACATCATCGACGCTTCGTACCTGGCTCTCATCGACAGCATCGATTACAAGCTGCACGGTGACGACAAATCCTGAAGTTCTGGAGGGCGAAGGGCGCTGCCGGAGTTCGAACCGGATGGCGTTTCTACGTGAAGGCATGGCGGGGAGAAGCGGATGGCGGACGTAGCGCGCAGACCAATGGACAGTGCCGGGACGATAATCATGATCGTGCTCTGCGTTGTCCTCGGCCTGCACCAGGTGGTCATCAAGATGGCAGCACCGGACATGGCGCCTATCCTGCAGATAGCGCTTCGTTCCGGCGTGAGCGCCATCCTCATCGGTATGCTCATTGTCTGGCGGCGCGAAGGGTTTAGCCTGCGTGACGGGACGCTGCTCCCCGGCCTCCTGCTCGGCACCATGTTTTCGGTAGAATTCATGTTCGTGGCGGAGGGGCTCCGCTTCACCACGGCATCGCACATGTCGGTATTTCTCTATACGGCTCCCATCTTCACTGCCCTTGCGCTCCATCGGTTCCTGCCGGCGGAACGGCTCCGCCGCCATCAATGGCTGGGGATCTGCCTGGCGTTCTGCGGCATCGTGGCGGCCTTCGCGGGGGGGATATTTCAGTCCGGCATCAACGGGCGTGTCCTGTGGGGGGATGTTCTCGCCATCTTCGGCGGGATCTTCTGGTCGAGCACGACGGTGATCATACGGTGCAGCCGCCTGGCCGACGCGCCGGCGACCAAGACCCTCCTCTACCAACTGATTGCCGCCTTCCTCCTGCTGCTCGGCTATGCCGTAGTTACCGGTCAGGCCAGCTTTGTCTCGACCCCCCTGGCGTGGGGAAGCGTGCTGTTCCAGGGTGTCGTGATCACCTTTGCCGTCTATCTTGTCTGGTTCTCCCTGCTGCGCCGCTACAACGCCTCCCAGCTTTCCATCTTCCTCTTCCTGGCCCCCCTGTTCGGCGTCTCCTTCGGCGTGCTCCTGCTGCACGAATCCATCGACCTCTTCTTTGCCGTGGGAGCGCTCCTGGTTCTCGCCGGCCTGACCCTGGTGAGCAAGCCGACCCTCTCCCGCCGAAATTCTTCCTGAGTCTTACTGAGACGAAACCTGACGAGTTGCCCTCCCCCGGAGGGGGAGGGTTGGGTGGGGGAAGAGACGCATCGAGTAGTTGGCGTACTCTTTTCGTAATCCATTTTCCCCGTACCCATCTGGTGCTATGGACCTAGAACCCCTTCCTGAGCCGTCGCACCGAAAAGAGAACGAGGGTGCAGGCCAGGCCGCAGATGGGGATGAGAAAGGCGCCATGGTAGGCGGTCGGCGGATGGCCGGCGGTGCCGCGGGGGAACGAGTGGATGTAGTGCCCCATGACATGCTGCATCACCGCGGCGCCCATGAGAAGAAAGAAATTCACGCCGGTCATGGCGGTGGCCGCATACCGGAAGGGGACCAGCCTGCGCGCCAGGGGGTAGATGATCACTCCCGACGCCGAGGCCAGGCCGACCGTGAAAAAAATGGCCGCCAGAACAGGCCGTGAGGCATGGTCGGCCGGCCCCAGCATGGCGGTCATGGCCAGGAGCAGGATGGTCTGGCCGCAGAGGATGGTCTTTTCCAGGGAGCCGCCGAACCAGTCGACTGCCCTTCCCACCAGAAGCGAGCCACTGATGTAGCCGAGCGATGTGCAGAGCAATATCGTGCCGGACTGGGAACGGCTCAGTCCCACGGTTTCCATCAGGTAGGGCCCACCCCAGAGTGCCATCAGCACCATGTAGTTGGCGTACCAGAAGAAAGCGATGAGCGATGTCATCCAGAAGTCGGTTGAGGAGATGAGGCACTTCCAGACCGCGAAAACAGTGCTGTCATCTTCTTCTGCCTGGTCCGGCAGCGGGGGAAACGGCTTAGCGCCGTCTGTCGGCGTGTCGCGGACGAACAGGAATACGGCCAGGGTGACCAGGGCCTGGACGAGGGCCATGGCCAGAAAGGTGGGGCGCCAGGTGAAAATGCTGATAGCATAGGCGAGCGGTGCGGTGGCGGCGACACTCCCCAGGTTCCCCGCGGCGATCATGAATCCCGAGACCTTGGGGAATTCCCGGGGCGAAAACCAGTGGGTGAAGATCTTCAGGGAGCCCATCAGCACGCAGGCGGTCCCCAGGCCGAGGAGTGCCCGGCCTGCGGCGGCGGAGAGCTCCCCCGAGGCCAGGGCGAAGACCAGCGATCCGGCCGTGGTGACGATTCCCATGGCGGAGATCATCAGCCTGCCGCCGATCCGGTCGATGAGCGGTCCGAGGGGAATCTGGGCAACGGCAAAAACGTAGAAAAAAATCCCCGACACGATGCCGAGTTGTGCCGCGCTAAGTCCGAGGTCCATGGCGAGGTCGCGGGATACCACCGCCATGGAGATGCGGTAAAAAAAGCCGACCAGGAACATGACGGCCAGGGTGGCGAATATTTTCCATCTTTCCGTCACGTCGGCATCCGTCTCAATCGAAGTACCGGTAGGTGGCTTCGCCGATGGCGAGGAGGGTTCCCTGTGCGTCGGTAATCTCCACCGTGGCGACGAATATCCGCCGGCCACCGGAGCGTTTGCGCCCGACCGCCCTGATGGTTCCGGAAGAAACGGGGGCGAGGAAGCTCGTGGTGAGGGAGAGGGTCACCGCCTTTCGGGTGTTCTTCGACGTGGGGCAGTAACAGCCCGCCAGCCCCCCCGTGTTGTCGATCATGGTCGCCAGGACCCCGCCATGGATGCTCCCCTGGCTGTTGATGTGCCGGGGGTCTATGGTCAGTTCCATGACGGCGTGACCGGCGTTCAGTTCCGTCGTCCGGAGGTCGATGGTCTGGCGGAATCCGTTGGGTGCAAGGCTGTCGGGGGTGGGGTGTCGGTCCATCGTTTTCCTCTCTGCATGGTAATTGTATGAACAAGTTCGGCAGTTGAAGAAGTCCTCCGTTCACTCCGCTTCCCTTCAGCTGTGGCTCTAAGGCTCACTGCGCCGCAGCCGCAAACTCACCCTTGCGGGTTCAGACAATGCGGCTGCTGTTCGCTCCGTTTCGCAAAGAGCCACAAAACTTCAGGGAAAGTCGTTCTCTCCGGACCACCTCAACTGCCGGATGAATGAGTGCACTACTCCCCGCCGTTACGGCGGGGGAGGAACTGTTTCTCAAGGAACGAGGCGATGCCCGGTGCATCGTCGATGTCGAAGCGGGGAACGTCCAGTTCCATCTCTCCATCGCTGGCGACGGCGATGAGGGCCGGATCGTGAGTCTCTCCCCGGCAGATGAGGGTTTCCCCCTGCTCCTTCCGGTTCACCTCGATCTTCGGGAGGTCGCTCTGCTTGAACCCTTCGGTGAGGACGATATCCACGTCGGTGAAGTAGGTGGCGAGCAGTTCCCGGATCGGGGGGGCGGCCTCGTGCCGCTTGACCAGCGCCAGTTTCTCCGCCGAGCAGATGAGCATGGTGTCGGCGCCGGCGGCAGTGAGTCGGTGGGAATCCTTGCCGGGGTGGTCGATGTCGAACCGGTGGGCGTCGTGCTTGACCACCCCCACCCGCCAGCCCCGCTCTTTCAGGAGGGGGATTACCTTCTCCAGCAGGGTGGTCTTCCCTGTCCCCGAGCGGGCGACGAAGGAGACGGCGGGAACGGCATGGTGGTGGGCGGGGCGGGAATCGGCACAGTCGGCCGGGTCCCCCTGCAGCTTGGCCACGCCGTGGGGGATGGCTGGCCAGATGGCGGCCAGGTTCTCGATGGCCCCCTTGGGGCTGCCGGGGAGATTGACGATCATGGCGGATTTCCGGACTCCCGCTATCGCCCGGGAGAGCAGGGCGTGGGGAGTGATGGCGGCGCTGGCGCGGCGCATCTCCTCCCCCAGGCCGGGTATCTCCCTGTCCAGCACCCTTCTGGTTGCATCGGGGGTGACATCCCGCGGAGAGAGGCCGGTTCCGCCGCAGGTGACGAGGAGATCCACCGTCCCGCTGTCGGCCCACTTCCGGAGGGTCCTCTCGATCAAGCCGGCATCGTCGGGGATCATTTCTCGTTTGACAATCGTCGCCCCCCGCCCGGTAAGCCATTCCTCCAGGGCCGGACCGCTGCCGTCCACCCGCTCTCCCCGTGACCCCTTGTCGCTCAGAATGAGAATGGCCGCTTTCATGGCGTCTCCTCCCGCCGGTAGACGCCGCTCTTCCCCCCCTCCTTGTGGAGGAGCCTGATGTCGCCGATGGTTATCCCCTTGTCCGTCCCCTTGCACATGTCGTAGACGGTGAGCGCCGTTACCGCTGCTGCGGTCATCGCCTCCATCTCGACGCCGGTCCGCTCCAGGGCCTTGACCGTCGCCGTTATCCCGATGCGTCCCGCGTCCCGGTCCACGGTGAAATTGACCGCCACGTTATGGATGGCCAGGGGGTGGGAGAGGGGGATGAGGTCGGCGGTTTTCTTGGCCGCCGCGATCCCTGCCAGTCGGGCCACGGCTAGCACATCCCCCTTGCTGGTCCGCTTCTCCTCGATGGCCGTCACGATGGGGGGGGAGAGGTGCACCGTGGCGGCGGCGACCGCAATCCGCAAGGTGGGTTGCTTGTGACTCACGTCGACCATGATTGCCTGGCCTGCTTCGTCGAAATGGTTGAATTCCATAGGCGTCTCCCTGAAGTGAGGTAAGCGGCTCAAACACCGTTTACATGTTTTGTTGCATGCAATACTATCCAGTATCTGCCCGTATGTCGAGCACTTGGTGAAGACAGCTGAATATTCGCTGTCCGTTGGTGGGGCTTGGACCCCGAAAACGGAGTTTTGATTGCGGCGAATTCTCCTTGACTTTACCGTAACAAGTTGTATTATGCAACTATAAATGTCATGTGGCGGAGGGGAATCCGCGACATGTTTTTTTGGGGATGATAGTTGTATTTTGCAACTAAAAGTTGCGGCGGGCGGAAGGAGTGCGGTATGATCAAGGGACAGAAACAGCAGAAAAAGGGGCTGAAGGTCCCCTTTAACTGGGACATCGACCTGTTCGGGGAGATGGCGAAAATCAATGCCGCCAGCCGGACGCTGTACCCGATCATGGAGGTCTATGCGGCCGACAAGTTTTCGGTGATGGGATCGGGGCGCACCTCCAATACGGTCCACGAAAGAACGCTCCCCCTTGAAGCCTACATAGAAGAGGCCCACCGCCACAACATAAAATTCGAATACATATGGAACGCCATAACCATGGGGGGGAACGAATGGGACGCCACGTTCCAGGAGCGGCTGTACGGGGAGGCGAAGAAGCTGGTCGACGCGGGGGTGGACAGCTTCACGGTGACCAATACGCTCCTCTGCCTGAAGTTCAAGAAGTGGTTCCCCGGCATACCTGTCACGTCGAGCGTGAACAATCATCTGGATTCCGTGGAAAGGGTGAAGCAGCTTATCGAGTACACCCATATCGACAGGATCATGCTCGACAACCGGCACAGCAGGAATGTCGGACTCATCAGGAAGATACACCGGAAATACCCCCAGCATCCCATCATCGTCCTGGTGAATGAGGCCTGCCTCCCGGACTGTTCGCTCCAGGCCTACCACCAGGAGCATACGGCCCATTCATCGCGGCTCGGGAGCGGTTACCAGGCGCCGGACCTGTGCCGGATACTCTGCACCACGGCGAAGATGAAGAACCCCGTATACTCGCTCAAGGCTCCCTGGGTGCGGCCGGAAGACATCCACTATCTCTTCGATGCCGGGGCGAGCCTCATGAAGCTCGCCGGGAGAACGGAAAGCTCCGACTGGATCCTCCGCATGAGCAGGGCGTACGCGTACGGAAGCTATGAGGGTGACATCTGGGAGTTCATCGAAAAGCCGGGCTCCGTCCGGCCTGAGTGGGAGGCTGCGGCCGGAAGGAAGCTGGAGCCGTGCCGGTTCAAGATCAACAACAAGGAGCTGGAGGGGTTTATCGAGCCCTTCGTCGAGGGGTCGGTCCCCTGCGTAAAGACGCTGAACGGTTGTGGCACCTGCAAGTGGTGCGACCGATGGATGCATGCGGTCACCTGTCCCACGAACCTTCTGGAAAGAATGAAGGACCTGGAAAAGATCTATGACCATGCGGTCGGGCAGGGGTGCCCCTGAGGGTAAGCCATGAATTCGCTGCTGGAGCGCACTCCCACACATATTACCATTTCCCTGTTTCGCGGGTGGCTGGTTGTCGCGGCGGCAGTTGCCATGGGGATCGTGTTCGGCATCCTGTACAGCTGGAGTGTCGTCAAGGCCGGGATTCCCGCGTCCTGGGGGTGGTCCAATGCCGACAAGGCGCTCCCCTATTCGGTCATGTGCGTCATGTTCGCGTTGGTCATGGTGCCGGCCGGCCGTCTGCAGGACCGCTTCGGGCCGCGCTGGGTGGTTCTTCTGGGGGGGGTGCTCGCCGGCCTGGGGTGCGTTATCGCCGGGGTGGGGGGTGGTTCGAAACTTGCGTATGTCGTCGGTTTCGGGGTATTCACCGGCATCGGCGTCGGGTTCGGCTATTCCGCCCTGACCCCTGCAGCAATGAAATGGTTCCCCCCCCGGAATACCGGGCTGGTCGTCGGCATTGTCGTGGCGGGGAGCGGACTGGCGCCGGTGTTTCTCGCCCCCCTGACCACCTGGCTGCTCAACCGGTTCGCGGTGACCGCCGCCACGGGGGTGGTCGAACAGGGGGTGTCCCAGGCCATGATTTCCCTGGGGGTGCTCATCTGGCTCGTGGTGGGAACCCTTTTCTGGTTCATAGAAAACCCCCCCCTGGGGTTTGCCGCCGTGCCGGGCACCCATGACCGGAGAATGTCCTCCCAGCAGGAAACGGGCTGGCAGCGGATGGTGCGGACCCCGCAGTTCTGGCTGATGTACCTGATGTATTTCGTGGGCGCTTCGGCCGGATTGACATTCATCAGCGTTGCCGCCGACCTTGGCAGGCAGGCCCTGGGCGAACTGGCGTTCCTGGCGGTTGTGGTGCTCGCCCTCGGCAATACGGTCGGCCGCGTGATCGCCGGAGCGGTTTCCGACAGGATTGGCCGGCACCTTACCCTTTTCGCCGAATTTCTGTTCCAGGGGGGGATGATCGGCGCACTCTTCTGGGCGTCAAAGCAGGCGACGGGGAACGGGCTCGTCATTCTCGCGGTTCTCTTCTGCGTCGGGCTCAATTACGGGGCAAACCTTGCGATTTTTCCCGCAGCATGCAAGGATCAATTCGGGATCCGCTATTTCGGCCTCAACTACGGGTGCCTGTTCACGGCCTTCGGCCTGGCCGGTCTGGTCATGCCGCTGCTGAACGGCTTCATCAGGGATGTGACCGGGAATCAGGACATGTCGTACATCCTGATCATGGCGATGCTGGCGGTTGCGGCGCTGATGTCCCTGGTGAGCAGGCAGCTGGCGGCCGGCGAAAGGGGCTGACTATGGCGATAGTGACGATATCACGGGGTACGTACAGCGGGGCGAAAACCATTGCCGAACAACTTGCCGGGGAGCTCGGTTACCCCTGTGTCAGCCAGGAAAACATATTCTCGGCGGCCAAGGACTTCGGCGTCCCTGAATCCGAGATCAATGCCGCACTGATCAAACCCCCCAGCATCCTCCGCCTGTCATCCGGCAAACGGACGGCGATTCTCAACGTGATCAGGGCTGCGCTGCTAAAGCTGTCCCACGATGGCAATCTGGTGTATCATGGGTTTGCTGGGCACCTGCTGCTGGGGGGGGTCTTCCATGTCCTGCGGATCCGGGTGATCGCCAGCATGGAGTACCGCATCGAAGCTGCCATGCGGCGGCATGGGGCGACCCGCGAGCAGGCTGTCGCCAGAATAAGGCGCCGGGACAAGCAAAGCGTCTACTGGTCGAGGTACCTGTACGGCGTCGACTGGCAGGACCCTTCCCTCTACGACATCGTCCTGAATATCGAGCGGATACGCATTGACGATGCGGTGCAGACCCTGTTGCAGATGACCGGCCTGGAAAGTTTCACCCCCGACGAAGCCACGAGGCAGGCCTTTGACGACCTGCTGCTGGAGAGCATGGTCTGGGCGGAACTGCATCTGAACCCGGAGACGCAATCGGCAGACGTGCGCGTCGAGGCGAAGAACGGCCGGGTGATCATCACGGGGAGCGCCGGTTCCGAGCACGTGGTGCGGGCGATTCCCGACGTGGCCCGGCGGGTGAAGGGGGTCGGCAACGTCACGTGCGAAGTAGGGGTCGGTTCCCACTGGTACTGGTGACGTGGCCCGTGGGTGGGTGAAAATCGGAAAAGAGGAGGTCGGGTGATGAGCGGGAAAGAATGGACTAAATCGGCGTGGCGTTCGTATCCAGCCCGGCAGCAGCCGGCATGGCCCGATCTTGCTCTCTACGAGCAGGTGCTGCGGGATATGTCGGAACTTCCTCCCCTGGTTTTTGCCGGCGAAGTAAGGACGCTGCGCGAACAGCTGGCGGAGGCGGGGGAAGGGAAAGCCTTCGTGCTGCAGTGCGGCGACTGCGCGGAAGACTTTTCCCGCTGTACCGGACCTGCCATCAGGGAGATGCTGAAGGTCATCCTGCAGATGTCGGTCGTTCTCGCCTACGCGGGGGAGCGACGCGTCGTCAAGATCGGCAGGATGGCAGGCCAGTACGCCAAGCCCCGTTCGTCCGACACGGAACTGGTGGATGGCGTGGAACTTCCCAGCTACCGGGGGGACATGGTCAACAGCCCCGAGCCGACGGCGGAGGCCAGGACACCCGATCCGCGCAGGATGCAGGAGGGGTATTTCCGGGCGGCCGCCACCCTCAACCTCGTCCGGGCATTCACCCGGGGGGGGTATGCAGCGCTTGACCACGTGCGGGAATGGCATCGGCAATCCCTCGATGCTCTCCCCACGGTGGAGAAGTACGAACAGCTAGCCCGGGAGATCGGGAAGACCATCAACTTCATGACCGCCATCGGGCTCGACAGCAATAATCCCATCATGGGTCAGGTGACCCTGTTCACCTCCCACGAGGCGTTGCTCCTCGGCTACGAAGAGGCCATGACCCGCAGGGACTCCACCACCGGTGACTGGTACGACTGCAGTGCCCACATGCTCTGGATAGGCGACCGGACGCGGCAGGCCGACGGCGCCCACGTGGAATTCCTGAGAGGAGTCCGCAATCCCGTCGGGATCAAGGTCGGCCCCGCCCATGAGATCGACGACATCAAACGGCTGGTGCACATTCTCAATCCTGCCAACGAACCGGGGCGGCTCACGCTCATAACCCGCTTCGGTACGGATAAAATCGGCCGCTTCCTCCCCCCCCTGGTGAAGGAGATCCAGCGGGAAGGGTTCAAGGTGGTCTGGAGTTGCGATCCGATGCACGGCAATACGTACCAGAACGACTTCGGCCAGAAGAGCCGGAATTTCGGGGACATCCTGGGAGAGATACGGAAATTCTTCGACGTTCACCATGCGGAAGGGAGCGTCGCGGGGGGCGTTCATCTGGAACTGACCGGGGACAACGTGACGGAGTGCACCGGCGGCGGTCGGCAACTGCTCGACGAGCATCTCGGCCAGAACTACCAGACCACCTGCGATCCGCGGCTGAATGCCGAACAGAGCGTGGAGCTTGCGTTCGAGCTGGCAGGTTTGTTCAGGGGGAGCAACTAGGGCACGGGTGGGATAGGGGGCTTATGGGACGTATAGGTCATATAAGTCATATAAGTCATATAAGTCATATAAGTCATATAAGTCATATCCTATGCCCCCTCTCCAAAATATGTCTTGCTAAATGTAAAATTACATGTAAAATTACACGCAATAGTTTATAACGGCAGGTGTGCGAAAAGGAGCTATTTCATGAAGCTGCCGGAATATCCGTCGTTGTTCAACGTCGCTGCGACCCGGGCAGGTGGCATATGGTAAAGGTCAAGACCGGTACGGCCCCCTTTTCCTCCCTGCTGGGGGGGATCACGGCCCTGGCGGCACTCTCCATCGACATGAGCCTACCGACCCTCCCGGCCATGACCGCCGCGCTGTCGGCAGGTCATGCCGCAGCACAATGGACGCTGTCGCTTTTCGTGCTCGGCTTTGCGGGGGGGCAGCTCTTCCTCGGACCGCTGTCCGACCGTGTCGGCCGCCGGCCGGTCCTGCTCTGTGGATTGACGGGCTATGTCATCACCGGCATCGCCTGCGCCATGGCGCCGTCGATAGAGGTGCTCGTCTCCATGAGGTTTCTCCAGGGGTTGAGCGCCTGCGCCGGCGCGGTCATCGCCCGGGCCATTATCCGTGATGTCTATGACCGCCAGGCCGCCGCCGCCAAGCAATCGATCCTGACCGTCGTCACCACCCTGGCCATGCTCATCGCCCCCATCGTCGGGGCATGGCTGCTCGGCATAACCGGCTGGCGGGGGGTCTTTGCCCTGCTTCCCACGGTGGGAGCGATGGTGTTGATCCTGGCGATGCTCATCATCCCGGAGACCAGGCCGGTGACGACCGAAAAGCGGGTGGGGGTCCTCCATTCCTACCTGCTGGTCCTGCGGGAACCGATCATGGTCGGCAACGCCTTTGTCGCCGCGTTCATCTTCGGGGGACTGTTCGTCTTCATCGCCGATTCCTCCACGGTCTTCATCCGCACCCTGGGAATCTCGCCCCAGGGGTTCAGCTGGATGTTCGCCATTGTCGCCCTTGGCCAGCTCGCCGGGTCGCTCCTCAATCGCTCGCTGGCGCTTCGGATAAACCCGGTCAGGCTGGTCCGTGTCGGGGGGGGGATAACGGTCGTCGCCACGGTGATGATCGGTCTGTTCGCCCTGTGGGAGGTGAACCTCTATGCCCTGCTCCTGGCGATCGCTCTCTATGCATTTGCCCTGGGAATGACCAACCCCAATGCCATTGCCGCTGCCATGGTCCCTCTCCCCCAGTATGCCGGGGCGGCATCCGCGGTGATAGGCTTCCTCTATTTCACCATGGCAAGTTTCGGCGCCTCCCTTTCGGGGTACCTCCTGCCAGGGACCGTGAAAGGAATGCTCGGTATCATGGCCGGATTCGGCACAGCAGGGATCATTGTCCTTGGCCTGCTGGAGGTGTATCAGGCGAGACGGGCGAAGGTGCCGGTGTGCGCATCCGAGGCGCAGAACTGATACGATACGGCAGGTGGAGTCGGCGACGACCGGGCAAAACAAAACGGCATTAGTTTTTTAGTTGACAAGAGCGAGTTGTTTCGTTAATATGATAATACAATATCCGGCATGACAATGTAATACGATTGCGGCCTGACAGAAAGGGGATACACGATGGCGGATGTTCTGGTTAACGTTGCAGTGTCCGGCGCCGAAGGCGGACTGTTTTCGCTGCAGCCCCTGATAAGGCGGGAAGAGGCAGCGGCGGAGGCCGGAACCGGCGCGCCATCCTGCGAGGAGCAGGATATAAGCACTGCCTGCTATCTCTGCCATGGCCAGTGCGCCAATTTCGGCGTCCATGGCAAAGGGGTGAGGCCGTGTGCCAGGGGGGTAACGGATATCATCAGCCGCCGTCGCGAAGCACGACAACTCGCACGGTCGGAGCGGCAGGGAAAAAGCTGAGCGCTTTTTTTTGCCCTGAGCCAGACAGTGACACGATGTTTTATTGATAGGATAACATTGTGATAAGCAGTATGACATTATGATACTTATGGATCGGTGCAGCCAACAAACGTAACAGGAGGATGGCCATGTTAGAGTACAAGGTGGAAGACAGGTCGTACGAGGTGGATGAAGAAGGATTTCTGCAGGAGCCCGAGCTCTGGACCGAAGAAGTAGCCAAGGATTTTGCCCTGACGGAAAATATTGCTGAGCTGAACGAGGATCACTGGAAGCTCATCAATTTCGTCCGCTGGTATTTCGTTCAGTACGGCATCGCCCCTATGGTGCGCAAGGTGTGCAAGGAGACCGGCTTCGAGCTCCAGAAAATCTACGAAATGTTCCCCTCCGGCCCGGCCAAAGGGGTCTGCAAGGTTGCCGGGCTCCCCAAGCCTACCGGCTGCGTGTAGTACACGATGCGTACGGAAGACGCCATACTCGAGCGATGGTTCGCGCGGGCGGTGGAAGCCTACCCCGGAGAAACGGTACGGTTTCTCACCGCGGAAAGGGACCAGTTCCGCAATCCTGTCGGGCATGTCCTGAGGGAGAACCTGGCGGTTCTCCTTCGGGAGCTTCTCGGCGGCATGGAGCCCTCCCGAACGAAGCCGGCACTCGAGGCGATCATCCGGGTGCGCGCGGTACAGGAGCTGACGGCCACCCAGGCGGTGGAGTTCGTCTTCGCGTTGCGGTCGGTTGTGGGCGAACTGGCGCCGGAGCATGATGCGCTCTCCCTTGGCCGGAAGGTCGATCAGCTGGCACTCATGGCCTTCGACGAGTATGTGCGCTGTCGCGAAAAAATGTACGAGATACGGCTGAACGAGAGCAGGCGCGCGCTGTCGGTACCAGCAGCCATGGCGCGAATGGGGTCGTAACCATGGGACTATTACCCTCTTTCATCATCATGGCGGCACTGGTAGCGGTTCCCCTTCTGGCCAGTGCGGCAGGGGTCGGGAAGGGGATACTGCTTGTCGGCATTCCCTATGCGGCGTTCGCCATTTTCCTTGGCGGGCTCTGCTGGCGGGTCGTCGGCTGGGCCCGTTCTCCCGTCCCCTTCCGCATCCCGACCACCTGCGGCCAGCAGACATCGCTCCCCTGGATCAAAAGTGCCCCCCTGGACAATCCTTCCACCGGCCTTGGCGCGGTGGGTCGGATGGCCCTCGAAGTGCTGCTGTTCCGCTCCCTGTTCCGGAACAATCGTGCGGAAATCTACGACCAGCGTTACGTCTTCGGCGACAGCAAGTGGCTCTGGCTGGGAGCCCTGGCGTTCCACTGGTCGCTCCTGGTCATCCTCCTTCGCCATCTGCGGCTTTTCGTGCAGCCGGTGCCGGCGTTCGTGCTCTTCATGGGTAAGGTGGACAGCTTTTTCCAGATCGGTGCCCCGGCACTCTACCTCTCCAACGTCGTCGTCCTCTGCGCCCTGGCGTATCTGCTGCTCCGGCGGCTGTGGGACCTGCGTCTCCGCTACATCTCCCAGTTCTCCGATTATTTCGCGCTTCTCCTCCTCCTCGGCACCGCCCTCACCGGCGTTCTCATGCGCTACGGGACCAGGGTGGACGTGGTGGCGGTGAAGCGGCTGGCCATCGGCCTGGCGACCTTCCAGCCGGTGGTGCCGGATGGGGTGGGGATCGTCTTTCTGATCCACCTGCTGATGGTCAGCGCCCTGGCCGCCTATTTCCCGTTCAGCAAGCTCGTGCACATGGGGGGGGTGTTTCTGAGCCCCACGCGCAACCTTGCCAACAACAGCCGGATGAAGCGGCACGTCAATCCGTGGAATTATCCCGTGAAGACCCACACCTACGCGGAGTGGGAGGAGGAGTTCCGGGACAAGCTCCTGATGGCGGAAATCCCGCTCGACGAGGCCAAACATGACTGACAATCGCCACAAGATCGAGCAGGTGCCCCCCCGGTCGGACTGGCGGGATCCCGCGGTCGAGTTCCGCAAGGGGACCTACTGCCACAGCGCAGGTGCCAAGTACGTAGAGGCGCTCGGTCTCCCCAATCCCCGCGACTGGAACCCCGCGGATGCCGACTGGAAACTCCCTTCCGACTGGAAGGAGATCATTCTCAACGGGATGGCGGAACGGCTGGAAAGGTTCCGTTCCTTCAAGCTGTTCATGGATGTCTGCGTCCGCTGCGGCGCCTGTGCCGACAAGTGCCATTACTACCTGGGCTCCAACGACCCGAAGAACATGCCGATGGTGCGGGCCGAACTGATCCGCTCCGTGTACCGCCGCTATTTCACCCCTGCGGGGCGGGTCTTCGGCTCCCTGGCCGGCGGCCGCGAACTGACGGAAGAGGTGATCAAGGAGTGGTTCTACTACTTCTACCAGTGCAGCGAGTGCCGTCGCTGCTCCGTCTTCTGCCCCTTCGGCATCGACACGGCGGAGATCACCATGATCGGCCGGGAGCTGCTGAACCTGCTCGGCTGCAATATCAACTGGATTACCAAACCGGCGGCCGACTGCTTCCGGGTCGGGAACCACCTCGGCATCCAGCCCCATGCCTTCAAGGACAGCCTGGAGTTCGCCGCCGACGAGCTGGAAGAGGTCACCGGCATCCGGGTGGATATCCCCATCGGCAAGAAGGGGGCGGAAGTCCTGTTCGTCATGCCGTCCGCCGATTTTTTCGCCACCCCCCACTACTACACCCTCCTCGGCTACATGTCCCTCTTCCACGAGATCGGCCTCGACTTCACCTACAGCGCCTACGCCTCGGAGGGGGGGAACTTCGGCCTCTTCACGTCCCACGAGATGATGAAGCGCCTGAACGCCAAGATCTACGACGAGGCCCGCCGCCTCGGGGTGAAATGGATACTGGGGGGGGAGTGCGGCCACATGTGGCGGGTGCTCCACCAGTACATGGAGACCATGAACGGCCCCGCCGATTTCCTGGAGGCGCCGGTCTCGCCGGTCACCGGGACCCGGTTCGAGAATGCGCGTTCCACCAGCATGGTGCACATCTGCGAATTCACCGCCGACCTCCTTTACCACGACAAGATCACGCTCGATCCGAAGCGGAATGACAAGTGGTCGGTCACCTACCACGACTCCTGCAATCCCGCCCGGGGGATGGGGCTCCTGGAGGAGCCGCGCTACGTCCTGAAACGGGCCTGCAACAACTTCCACGAAATGCCGGAGAATACCATCCGGGAGCAGACTTTCTGCTGCGGGAGCGGTTCGGGGCTCGGGACGGACGAAAACCTGGAGATGCGCCTGCGCGGCGGCTTCCCCCGTGCCAATGCTGTCCGGCATGTCCGGGAGAAGCACGGCGTCAATCTCCTGTCCTGCATCTGCGCCATCGACAAGGCGACCATGCCGACCCTCCTGGAGTACTGGGTGCCGGGGGTGGAGGTGGCCGGGGTCCACGAGCTTCTGGGGAACGCGCTGGTCATGACGGGGGAGAAGGAGCGGACGACGAACCTGCGGGGCGAGCCGCTCCAGGCTGCCGTTCCCGAAACTTCCCCGGCGGAGGTGGTCCATGGGTGACCGGCCGTTGATCTATGGCGGACTCTGCCTGTTCGTGGCGCTCGTTACCTTTCCCGTCTGGAAGGGGGTCGCGGCCCAGAGCTCCACCAAGGGACCGGAGGTGAAGGCAGTTGTCGACAAGAAGCAGTGCGTGGCGCCGCGCGCCTACATGCGCGAAGCGCACATGGAGCTCCTCGTGGCGTGGCGGGACGGCAAGGTGCGCAGGCAGGAGCGGCACTACACCGCCCGTGACGGC
Source organism: Geomobilimonas luticola (assembly GCF_018476905.1). Taxonomy (GTDB): domain Bacteria; phylum Desulfobacterota; class Desulfuromonadia; order Geobacterales; family Geobacteraceae; genus Geomobilimonas; species Geomobilimonas luticola. Next base: position 15,510 of record NZ_JAHCVK010000001.1, on the reverse strand, counting down.
ACGGTATACAACGTCAGCCTCACCGGGACCTGTCTGACCCAGTGCCATGGCAGCAAGGAAAAGTTCTGCGACAGCTGCCATGAGTACGCAGGCGTATCCGCCCCCAATTGCTGGGGATGTCACACGTCGCCGCCGGCAGAGCCGGCAAAAATGGCTGCCGCCGCCGCAGGAGAGATGCGATGAAGCTCACGAGGAAGGATTTTCTGCGCGTTCTGGCCGGTTCCGCGGTTGCGGTGGGAGCCGGCACACTGGTGCATGCCGTCGGCTCTGCCAACGACAGGGAGTCTGCCGAGGCGAAGAACGGGAAGAAGCGCTGGGGGATGGCGATCGATCTGCAGAAGTGCCGCGAGGAGAAGGGGTGCGACCTGTGCAGCCGCGCCTGTCACCGGTCACACAACGTCCCGCGGCTTCCCGACCCGGCCCATGAAGTGAAGTGGCTCTGGAACGAGCCGAACGGCAAGGTGTTCCCCTTCCAGCAGAACGATTACACGCGCCATGCCCTGGGGGAGACCGTCCCGGTTCTGTGCAACCACTGCACCAACCCTGCCTGCGTCCGCGTCTGCCCCACCCAGGCCACCTGGAAGCGGGGGGATGGCGTGGTGATGATGGACTACCACCGCTGCATCGGTTGCCGTTACTGCATGGCGGCCTGTCCCTACGGCTCGCGCAGCTTCAATTACGTCGATCCCCGCCCCCACCTCGGCGCGCCCAATCCCGACTTCCCCCCCCGCACGGCCGGCGTGGTGGAAAAATGCAATTTCTGCGAGGAACGCCTGGCCGACGGCAAGCAGCCGGCGTGCGTGGAGGCGTGTCCGCGCAATGCCATGGTTTTCGGCGATCTGAACGACGGCAATTCACCCATCCGGCAGCTTCTGAGCGGTCGCTACGCCGTACAGCGCCAGCCTGAGCTGGGATGCGGGCCGTCCATCTTCTACCTGGTCTGAGACGGGAAAGGCAAAGCTGAATGGTACGCGGAAAAGGCGGAAAAAACCGGATAACAGCGGATCATTCTTTAAAGCGTAACCCGGATGTATCCGGTCCAATAGTCCCCGGCTTAATGGAGCTCGATCATGCTTGACAAAGCGCTGAAAGGGAGCGGCAGGTACTGGGGGTGGATCGCCTTTCTCCTGGCACTGATTGCCGTCGGATTCACCTGCTACCTCCGGCAGCTTGCGTACGGCCTGGGGATAACCGGCCTCTCCCGCGATGTGAGCTGGGGGATCTACATCGCCCAGTTCACCTTCTTCGTCGGGGTCGCCGCATCGGCGGTGATGGTGGTGCTCCCCTACTATCTCCACAACGTGCAGCAGTTCGCCAGGATCACCATCCTGGGGGAACTGCTGGCGGTGGCGGCCGTGACCATGTGCATGCTGTTCATCTTCGTGGACATGGGGCAGCCGGCGCGGGTCCTCAACGTGCTCCTCTATCCGACTCCCCATTCCATGATGTTCTGGGACATGATCTCCCTCACCGGCTACCTGCTGCTCAACGGGGTCATCGCCTGGGTCATGCTCTCCGCCGAGCAGAAAGGACGCCCTGCTCCGTCGTGGATCAAGCCGGTCATCATCCTCTCCATCCCCTGGGCGATCAGCATCCACACCGTGACGGCGTTCCTCTACAACGGACTCCCCGGGCGCCCCCTCTGGTTCACGGCAATTCTCGCCCCCCGCTTCCTGGCATCGGCATTCGCCTCGGGGCCGGCGCTCCTCATCCTGCTCTGCCTGGCGCTGCGGCGGCTCACCTCCTTCGATGCCGGTCAGGAGGCGATCCGCCGGCTGGGGGTGATCGTCGCCTATGCCATGACGGTGAATGTCTTCTTCCTCTTCCTGGAACTGTTCACGGCGCTCTACAGCGGCATGCCGGACCATGCCGAGCCGTTCGAGTACCTCTTCTTCGGGCTCGACGGGAAGAACGGCCTGGTGCCGGTCATGTGGCTGTCGGTGGTGCTGGCGCTGGCCTCTCTCCTGGCGCTCCTGGTTCCCCGCTTCCGGCGGAACGAGCGGGTGCTGGCGCTGGCGTCCCTGGCGGTCTTTCTTTCCCTCTGGCTGGAGAAGGGGATGGGGCTCATCGTCGCCGGTTTCGTCCCGTCGCCGCTCCGGGCGGTGACCTCCTACGCACCGACGGCACCGGAGTGGGGAATCGTGGCCGGGGTGTGGGGCATCGGGGCGCTGCTGCTGACCATCTTCTACAAGATTACGGTATCGCTGCGCGAAGCGAATTGACGGCAAGGGGCCGTCGGGGGAGGGACGCCATGGAACATCCAAAGGACCTCATCTATTTCGATAATGCCGCCACCTCGTGGCCGAAGCCGGAGCATGTCTACAGCTTCATGATGGAGTTCTACCGGGCGACGGGGGTCAATCCGGGGCGGAGCGGGTTCGACCTCGCCATCGAGGCGGGCTCCCTCCTCGACCGTCTCCGCCTGCGCCTCACCAGGTTCTTCGGCGGGGACGAGGATACCCCCGAGCGTCTCTGCTTCGGCTACAACGCCACCGATGCCCTGAACCTCATCATCGGCGGCCTGCTGGAGCGGGGGGATCACGTCATCACCACCAATCTCGAACACAACTCCGTGATCCGCCCCATCAACCACCTGGTCCGGGACGGCGGCGTCGAGGCGACCTTCATCCCCTTCGACGGGGCGGGGTTCGTGGACCCGGACGACATCGCGAAAGCGATCCGCCCCACGACGAAGCTCGTTGTCGTCAACCACGGCTCCAACGTCATCGGCACCATCCAGCCGGTGAAGGAGATCGGCCGCATCTGCCGGGAGCGGGGGGTGACCTTTGTCATCGACACGACCCAGACCGCGGGTATCGTCCCGATCGACATGAAGGAGATGAACGTGGATGCGCTGGCGTTCACCGGGCACAAGGCGCTCATGGGGACGACCGGCATCGGCGGCCTCTGCGTCAGAAAGCACCTCCACCTGCGGCAGACCCGTGCCGGGGGGACGGGGGTGGAATCCATTTATCCCTATCACTTGGAGGAGTACCCCTGGCGGATGGAGTTCGGCACCCCCAACATGCTCGGGGTGGCATCCCTCTGGGCGGGACAGGACTGGCTCGACGAACAGGGGGTTGAAAACATCCACGCCCGGGAGATGGCGCTTGCGAAGAAGCTTGTGGAAGGCCTGCGCCGGATCGAGGGGGTGCGCTTCTACTGCTGCGACAGCCTGGAGAACCACCTCTCCACCTTCATGATCAATATCGACGGGCTGGACGCGGGAGATGTGGGGGTGCTGCTGGACGTGGACCACAACATCGCGACCCGCACCGGCCTGCACTGCGCCCCCCTCGTGCACACCCAGCTCGGGACGGTGGACATCCATGGGGGGGTCCGCTTCTCCATCGGGGCGTTCAATACCGCCGAACAGGTGGATGTGGCCATCGACGCCGTCGAGGCCATCAGCCGCTGGGGAGCCGAACGGCGGCGGCGGGGAGCCGCCTAGGGGATTCGTGGTACAGCGGTTGGTACTGCTCCTCCCCCTGGCTTCCGGGGAAGGAGGGTGTCGGGCATCCAGCCACGTGGGACAGGGCTTCGCAATGATGTAGAACAGTGATTTATTTTTTGTTGACACGGCGCGCATGTTCGATTATCATAGTCACAGTTTGATAATATAACAAAAGATATGGAATAGTCATACATGGCCATCCAGTCCGTAAAACGGGCAACCGACATCATCTCCCTCTTCTCCTCGTCCCAGCCCTCCCTCGGGGTCACCCAGATCGCCGCGGCCCTGGGTTTGAACAAGGCGACGGCATGGGGGCTGGTGACGACCCTGGAAAAGCAGGGGTTCCTCCAGCAGGACCCGGAGACCCTCAAGTACGGCATCGGCTCGAAACTGTTCGAACTGGGGATGGTGTATGCCGGGAACCTGGATATCAATGCCAAGTCGTCCCGCCTGGTCCAGGGGCTCGCCAGCCGCACGGGCCTCGTTGCCCGCGTCGGGATATGGGACAGCGGTTCCATTCTCATAACCCTGGTGGCGCTCCCCAAATCGGAGGACTCCCTCTCCCACCAGCTGGGTCCGCGGGTTCCCGCCTACTGTTCGGGGATAGGGAAGGCGGTCCTCCCCTTCCTCCCCCCGGAAGAGATAGAGAAGTACCTGGGTGGCCTGGAGTTCGTCCGGCATGCGCGGGCGACCATCCTGACCGCGGAAGAGCTGCTCGCGGATTTCGAGCAGACCCGGGAGCGGGGCTACGCCATATCGAGCGAGGAGATGATCCCCGGACTTGCCGCCTTCGGGGCGCCGGTATTCAGCAGGTCGCGGCGGGTGCTCGGTGGCATCAGCCTCTCCGATGCCCCGGCGAACCTGCTGGGGAAGAACAGGGATACGCTGGCGGACGACCTGATGCGGACGGCGGCGGAGATATCCCGGCAGATGGGATACTATACGACGTGATGACGACCATGAAGTGTCGCTGCAGTAGTTACATGTAATATTTTATGCAATTTTACGGCAGTCTGGTACATGGTTCATACAACGAGGAAGGAGGTCCACAACAGATGGCAGATACAAAAGGGGACAAAACAGTATTCAGATCCCTCGGTCTCGGCGGATTCTACGGCGGCGGCGCGGAGGGGATGGTCGATGTGAAGGACGGGAAGATCCTGCGGGTCCGGCCGTTCCGCTTCGACTACAAGTACGACCGGAAGTCGATCCGGACCTGGAAGTTCGAGAAGAACGGCAAGACGCTGGAGCCGACCTGGAAGTCCATGCCGTCCCCCTTCTCCCTGGCCTACAAGAAGCGGGTCTATTCACCCAACCGGATCAAGTATCCGCTCATCCGGGTCGACTGGGACCCGAACGGCGAAAGAAACCCCCAGAACCGCGGCAAGAGCAAGTACCGGCGGATTTCGTGGGATGAGGTGACCACCATCATCGCCAACGAGATAAAGCGGATTCATGCCAAGTACGGGGTCAACGCGATCCTCATGCAGGGGGATGGACACGGCGAGTGCAAGACCATCAACACTCCCCACGGCCAGCCCGGCATCCTGCTCGACCACATGGGTGGGTTCACCCTGCAGGTCCGCAACGCCGACAGCTGGGAGGGGTGGTACTGGGGAGCCAAGCACGTGTGGGGCCAGGGGGTGCAGGGGATGTACTGGCCGGCCCACAACATCGTCAAGGACTCCACCGAGCATTCCGAGATGGTGCTCTTCTGGGGATGCGACCCGGAGACGACCCCCTGGGGCTTCACCGGCCAGTTCTGCAGCAGCCTCATGTACTTCTGGAAAGACATCGGCATAAAGCAAGTGTACATCTGCCCCGACCTGAACTACGGCGCGGCGATCCACGCCGACAAGTGGATCCCGGTCCTCCCCAACACCGATGCGGCGTTGCAGCTGGCGATCGCCTATCTCTGGATCGCCGAAGGGACCTATGACAAGGAGTACGTGGAGACCCACGTCACCGGTTTCGACAAGTTCTCCGATTACGTCATGGGGAAAGATGACGGCGTTCCCAAGACCCCCGAGTGGGCCTCCACCAAGTGCGGCGTCCCCGAGTGGACCATCAAGGCGCTGGCGCGGGAATTCGCCCGCAAGGTGACCTCCATCGCCCACTACTTCGGCGGCGGTTACATCCGCGGCCCCTGGTCCCACGAACCGGCACGTCTGGAAGTCTGTCTCCTGGGGATGCAGGGACTGGGAAAACCGGGGGTCCACCAGCACCAGCTCTCCTATTTCGGCATGCCCCGCATGGAAGGGCTCACCGGCACCTCTTTCTGGAATCCGGAGATCATGGAGCGGCTCGCGCTGCCGGTCCTGTCGTCGGTCGCCAACTGGCAGGAGTCGGTGCTTCCCAAGACCCTCGTCCACAAGGCGCTCAAATCCGAAGAGCCGCTGAAGTTCATGGGTACCGGCGCCATCGAGGCGTCCGTGGCCGCCCAGTTCAAGGAGCACGAGTTCCCGCTCCCGACGAAGGACGGTGCCCGTATCCGGATGATCTGGACCGACACCCCCTGCCGGACCACCTGCTGGAACGGCGGCAACGAGACCGAGGAGGCGCTCCGGAGTCCGGAGGTGGAATGCATCCTTGCCCAGCACCCCTGGCTCGAGAACGACTGCCTCTTCTCCGACATCATCCTCCCGGCCAACACCCACATGGAGGTGGAGGACATCGTCACCAACATCCGGCAGGGTGGCCAGTTCGCCGACGTCATGCTCTGCCACAAGGCGGTGGAACCGGTGGGCGAGTCCAAGAGCGACTTCGAGATCGTGCTCGAAATCGCCAAGAAGCTCGGCTATGAGCAGCAGGTCTCCGAAGGGGCAACCACCGAGGAGATCCAGAAGAAGGTGTTCGAGTACATGAACCTGGACAAGCTGACCACCTGGGAGGATTTCAAGGAGAAGGGGTATTATCTCTACTCCGCCGCCGAGGACTGGGAAAGCGATCCCGCCGGCTTCAGCCGGTTTGCGGAAAACCCGGAAAAAAGCCCCCTGGGAACCCCCTCGCGGAAGCTGGAGTTCTACTCCGAGCGCCTTGCCAAGCACTTCCCCGACGACAAGGAGCGGCCACCCAGCCCGCAGTGGATCGAAAAGAGCGAGATGCACGACGAGCGGCTGTCGAGCCCGAGGACCAAGGATTATCCGCTGCTCCTCATGTCCAACCACGGCCGGTGGCGGGTGCACTCCCAGTGCGACGACATCACCTGGACCCGCGAGGCCCCGACCATGAAGGTTACCGGCCACGATGGCTACAAGTACGAGCCGATCTGGATCCATACGTCGGAAGCGGAGAAGCGGGGGATCAAGAACGGCGACATCATCAAGATATTCAACGAGCGCGGCATCGTCCTGGGTGGCGCCTACGTGACCGAGCGGCTCCGGCCGGGGGTCGCCTACATCGACCACGGCGCCAGGATCGACCCGATCATCCCCGGCAAGGTGGACCGCGGCGGCGCCATCAACACCATCTCCCCCGACGGCGTCACCTCGAAGAACGCCGTCGGCCAGGCCACCAGCGGCTACCTGGTCGAGGTGGGAAGGGTCACGGCCCAGGAGTGGGAAGAGTGGAGACGGGAAAACCCCGCGGCATTCGAGAGAAAATATGATTCCGATGCGGGACTTCGGTTCGACGCGTGGGTCGTCAAGGAGGGTGTGAAATGAAAGCATTCATAGTTGATCTTTCCCGGTGCAACGGCTGTTACTGTTGCCAGATTGCCTGCAAGGACGAGCATGTGGCCAACGACTGGGCCCCGTACGCCAAGCCGCAGCCGGACACCGGCCAGTTCTGGGTCAAGGTCCACGAGGAGGTGAGGGGGACCGTTCCCAAGTGCAAGATATCCTATACCCCCAAGATGTGCCTGCACTGCGACGATCCCGAGTGCATGAAGGTCTGCAGGTTCGAGGCCATCACGCGGCGGGATGACGGCATGATCCTCATCAACCCGGCGAAATGCACCGGCTGCAAGCTCTGCGCCGACTACTGCCTGCACGACGCCATCTATTTCAACGAGGACCTCAACCTCGCCCAGAAGTGCACCGGCTGCGCCCACCTGCTGGACGACGGCTGGGACATCCCCCGCTGCGTGGACAACTGCCCCACCGGAGCGCTCACCTTCGGCGAGGAGTCGGACCTCCAGGAGAAGATCGCCAAGGCGGAGTTTACCTCCGATAAGTGCAAGGGGCGGGTCTACTACCTGAACCGGCCGAAGAAGTTCGTCGCCGGCACGGTCTACGATCCGGTGGAGAAGGAGGTCGTCATCGGCGCTACCTGCACCCTGAAGGACAAGTACAGCGACCAGACCTTCCAGGTGGAGACCGACAACTTCGGCGACTTCTGGTTCAAAGAGTTGCCCGACGGCGAGTATTTCTATACGCTCACCATCGAGAAGGACGGGACGAAGAAGACCCTCGAGGCCTTCAACGCGACAAAGGACGTCAACCTGGGCGACATCGCCATGAGGCTGTTGTAATCGCCGGACCGATCGCCAAGAAAAAAACCGGGGCCGCGTGCCCCGGTTTTTTCGTTGCGGCAGCGGGAGATTTTTTGATATGGTTCTTCCCGCCCATACCATGACCGACTGGGGTGTTCTTGTGCTGGCAGCGCTCGTCATCGGCTTTTCCAAGACGGGGCTGCCGGGGATCGCCGTGCTGGCCATCCCCCTGGCGGCGCTGGTGCTCCCGGCGAAGGCGTCCACGGGAATCATCCTTCCGATGCTGATCGCCGGCGATCTCTTCGCCGTGACCTACTATCGCCGGCATGCCCGGTGGTCCCATCTGCTCCGCCTCCTCCCCTACGGGTTCGTCGGCATCGTCATCGGCTACTGGCTCCTCTCCATCGTGACCGACGGGGAACTCCGCCCCCTTATCGGCACCCTGATCCTCGCCATGCTCGTGCTGGCAAAGTGGCGCGAGCGCTCCGGCGACAGCGGCGCTGAAACCATCTCCCGCCTCCACGGGAGTTTTTTTGCTTTCTTCATGGGGGTTGCGGCCGGCATCGCCACCATGATGGCCAACGCCGCCGGCCCCATCATGGCCCTCTACCTTCTTGCCATGGATCTGCCGAAGCAGGAATTCATCGGCACGGGGGCCTGGTACTTTTTCGTCGTCAACTGCTTCAAGGTGCCGTTCAGCTGGCATCTCGGCCTGATCAACCACGATTCCCTGCTCCTCAATCTCACCCTCCTGCCGGCAACCGTCGTGGGAGCGGTGGCGGGGATCATGGTCGTCAGGCATATCCCCCAGCGGCTGTTCGTGAACATCGTGCAGGCGTTGACGATCGTCGCTGCCATCAAGCTCCTCTTCTAGGGGATGAAGGCCGCGGTGCTTTAGCAACACCCCCACCCATCCCTCCCCCGCTGGGGGAGGGCGAGGAGTTCTCCCCCCGGAGGGGGGAGGAAGGAGGGGGGATGTCGAGTAGAGAACACTTTTACCAGTAACGTGCAAGGAGTCCCGCCCCATGAGCAGCCACGACGTCATCATCATCCATCCCCCGGCGGTCTTCGATTTCCGCAAGAAACCCCTCTTCCCCGGCGCCCTCGGCGCCTCGGTGGAGCAGGTCCAGTTCAACAAGGTCCCCATCGGCATGCTCAGCATGGCCGAGTACCTGGACCGGCACGGCTACCGGGCCAAGGTGGACAACCTGGGGGACCGGATGGTCGCGAGCCCCACCTTCGACGCCGAGGAGCATCTCCGCAACCTGTCCGCCCCCATCATCGCCATCGGCCTCCATTTCCAGCAGCACGCCCAGGGAGCCCTGGAGGTGGCGCGGCTCTGCAAGAAGTTCCACCCCGGCTCCGTCATCGTCATGGGGGGGCTCTCCGCCACCCGCTTCCACGAGGAGATCATCCGGAAGTACGACTTCGTCGATGCCGTCATCCGGGCCGAGGGGGAGAAGGCGCTCCTGCAGTTCGTGCGGGCCTATGAGCAGCACGGCCGGATCACCGACACCCCCAACCTGACCTACCGGACCGGGGAGGGGGAGGTGCGGGTTACCCCCCTCATGCCGGCCAGCACCGACCTGGACGAGTTCGAGTTCACCCGGTTCGACCTCCTGGACCCCGGGACCTCCGTCTATCCCCCCAACGCACCCCCCCGCTGGAGCCTGACGGTCTGCCGTGGCTGCATCTACAACTGCGCCATCTGCGGCGGCTCGGCCTACACCTACAAGACCCACCTGGGGATGGGGAAGCCCGCCTTCCGGAGCCCGGCGAAGATCATCACCGACATCAAGAAGCTCAACGACCAGGGGGTCCACTTCATCGGCCTCTACCAGGACCCCCGCATGGGGGGGAGGAAGTACTGGCGGGAGCTCCTCTCCGGCCTCGCCAAGGAGAAGGTAGAGATCGAGCGCCTCTCCCTCGACCTGCTCGTCCCGGCGGACGAGGAGTTCATCCGGGAGGCGTCGAAGATCGGCCGGCAGGTGGTGATCCACCTCTGCCCCGACACCGGCTCGGACGAGGTGCGCCGGCGGCTGGGGCGTCCCTATGACAACGAAGAGCTGCTGAGAACCGTGGAGATCTGCCACAAGTACCGCCTCCCCGTCACCACCTTCTTCTCCGTCGGGCTGGCGGGGGAGACCGCCGACGACGTGAAGAAGACCTGGGAGATATGGGAGAAACTCTCCGCCATCGACCGCTCCTCCCAGGCGGCCGGCATGGTCGACGTGCCGCTGGGTGGCCCCATCGTCGGCCCCATCGTCCTCGATCCCGGCTCCCCGGCGTTCGACGACCCGGAAAAGCACGGCTACAAGCTCCTCTACAAAAACCTGGAAGAGTACGTGGGCGGGCTCTCCCAGCCCTCCTGGCACCAGTGGCTCAACTACGAGACCGACCTCCTGGACAACGCCGCTCTCGTTGACCTCATCCTCGATACCGTGCGGTTCTCCACCGACCAGCGGGAGAAGTCCGGCCTCTACGATTACAAGCAGGCCCTGGCCGAGCGGATACGGACCGTCCTGGACCGGGAGGTGGTGGCGGAGATAAACCGGATCATGACGATGGGGGAGGGGGAGGAGCGGGAAGCCGCCGTGGCGGCACTGAAGCTCAAGCACGAACACTTTCTCAACCGGCCGGTGGAGTCGTTTCTTCAATAGGTGCGGAATGCGCGATTGAATTTTTCCCGACTCCCTGGATGGATATAGTTCAGGGCTGCTGAGGTATTCCCCGTAGTCAATGCATTTTTCATCCCACCCCACTTGGCTTGAAGGTGAGCATCAATTGCCGTCTTGTCGAGTACATTTACAATCACCGTATCGGTATACGTAGTCCCTACCGTATCGGTAACCGTAATCGACGTGAGATACAATCCCGGCTGTTCATAGCTTGCCTTTATAGTCGAGTGACTGAAACATGTCAGGCTATTAGTGCCAGCTCCATCAAAATCCCACGAATAACTTGAAACCGGATTTGCGATAGAACCTGTTGAGGAAGTTAGGGAAACATCATGCGTGGCCTGGTTGTTAATTTTTAAGGTCGGGATACCGGTATTAGGTGAGGCCTGAAGAGTAACACCGTCCGACTTCGTCGTAGCGTTCACCGTGACGCTATCCTGATTCTGTACATTATTCTGGTCCGTGACGATAACTTTGATTGTACTGTTGTCCACCGGCAGTTGTACTTCGGACGCGAAATACGTCCCATTTACCTCGGCGGGATAGTTGATGGTTCCCGATGTGTTAATAACTTGAACAATTACGCCGAGTATCGGTACCGTCGTATCCATTGCGCCTTTAACGATGGTTTTAGTTCCGTTTATGGTTGATCCGTTTGATGGGGAGGTGATCAGGACTGCATTTGTGCCCGCTGGTGGAACAATAATTCCATTGCCGAAGTTGCTCGGTCCAACCATGTAACTACCGAAGCCTTGACAATAAATGTTTGTGTCGTCATTACCGCTTGAGGCCGTGAAACTGGCTGATATCGTATGATTAGCGTTGATGTTTTTGAAGGTATACGTGCTTATGGCCCCGACCGAAACGCCGTCAACCAGCACATCTATGACACGAGAGCCTGTAATTGGTGTTATGGTGAACGTCTTGTCAGTTCCTGAATTGACTCTTACCGTGCCTGATGGTGAGATGGCACCATTTGAATTTGAAGTGGTGGTTATTGTGTAGGTGTTGATTGCAAAGCGTGCAACAATAGAATGATTTGTAGTCACATCGTTGAATGTATAGGTACTGACAGGCCCAACCGATACAACGTCTATCAACACATCGTCGATATGATAGTTTGTATCTGGCGCCATGGTAAAGGTTGCGGATGCTCCTGTATTGACACTGATGCCCCCGCTTGGTGTAATGGTGCCATTGCCGATAGCTTTAGCGTTAATAGTATTGGGATTGATAGCAAAACTTGCATCAATGGTATGATTTGCCGTCACATTGACAAATGTGTACGAGTTCATTGCTCCGACTGATATGCCGTCCACAAGTACATCTAAGACATGGTATCCATTATTCGGATTCAAGACAAAAGTCTGAGATGCTCCATTGTCTACAGCGGTTGTACCGTAAGGGGAAATGGAACCGTATGGCCCTGCTGAGGAGGCGATTGTACGAATCGTTTGGTTAACTACGTTACTGTATTCCGAGTAGTTGGTGCCATCATATGCTCTTACACGGTAATGGTAGAAAGTTCCGTCGGTAAGACGGGTATTGGAGTAGGTCGTTACATTTGTACCCACGGAGCCAACTTGTTTATACGGTCCGCCGGATGAAGTGGCTCTTTCGATGAAGTAATTGGCTTCATAGGGTGTATTGTCAGCCCACGCGAGATCAATCTTTGTTGCAGAGACTACGGTAGCGGAGAGGGTGGTAGGCGGGGCAAGTGTTGCAGTTTTTGCATTTGCTATGTTGGAGTATCCGGAATAGCTGTTGCCCGCCTTGCAACGAACCCGGTAATAATATGTGGTGTTTTGGGTGAGATCAGAATGGGGGTAGCTTGTGACATTCGTACTGAGGGTGGCAATGACCTTCCATGGGCCCGCCGGAGCCGGAGCTCGTTCAACATAGTAAGATGCCTCGTTTGTGGCATGATCCTGCCAGGTCAAATTAATCTGCTTTGACGATGCAACCGTTGCGGTAAGGTTCATTGGTGCGGTCGGGGCAGCTGCCCCGACGGCTGTCTTGGTGAATGGGAAAGCAACAAATACAACTGATAAGAATAAAACAATAACTTGTTTGGCGTACTTCAGAAGCATTGATTTAAATGAACCGCCATGTTTATTCTTCATTAATGTTCCCCTTAAGTGGTAAATGATTCTAAGTTTCTAAGTTTTGGTTGGCGTGGCCATGTTCTTTGCTTTATACATAATGATAACAGTTAGTTGATGTTGTTGGTTTGGTCCTCTTAAGCTTGCAGACCATAGCATATTAATTATAAAATTTAAATAAAAATAAAATAATAAATTGGTTGTGGGGGCAAGGGAAGAGAGGTTTTATATTCACAAAATAAGATAACCGTTACCTATAAGTAATTATTGGATTTTCACCGGACTGGCTGCTATACTTGCAATCAACTTCGGCAGGAGCTGAAAATCAAAGGTCAACATGGCAAAACGGTTACCGAAAAAAATTGAAAAAGCCCTCGCGGAAACCAAATCCCGTTTACACGCGATTTATGCCCAACGACTGAAGGACATCATTCTGTTCGGTTCGTATGCCCGTGGCGACTACACAAAAGGGTCGGATATCGACCTTCTCGTACTGCTGGACCGGGTGAGTGACCCCGAAGCGGAGCGCGACCAGTATCTCCCCGTAGTCCATGATCTTTCCCTGAAATATGACACCGTCGTTTCGGTCATTCCAATGGATTATGAGATGTATGGCTCCAAGAAAACCCCCCTTATTCTGAACGCGCATCGGGAAGGGGTTCGCATATGACCGATTCGGTCCGGGAATTGCTGGAAAAGGCGGAGCAGAGCATCGGTGCGGCTGAATTGCTGGTCAAGGACAGTTATATCGACTTTGGTGCAAGCCGGGCATACTATGCCATGTTTTACACTATCGAAGCACTGCTGCTGAGTCGAGACCTCTCCTTTTCCAAACATTCAGCGGTTATTGCCGCTTTCGGCAAGGAGTTCGTCAAGGCCGGCATTTTCGACAACCGCTTTCACCGCTACATCCTCGATGCCTTTGATCTGCGTAACGCCGGCGACTATGGTGCAATTAATGCCGTCAGCGAAGAAAAGGCACGACAGACAATTCGCGAAGCCCGCGAACTTCTTGAAGCCGTCAGAAATCATCTCACTGCGTAAAAGCATACCAATATCAAGACAGCAATCTTATAGTGAGGGAAGCATAGGGGGACAGAAAATAAATCTGTCCCTCCTTTGGTTCGTGGCGGAGATAAACCGGATCATGACGATGGGGGAGGGGGAGGAGCGGGAAGCCGCCGTGGCGGCACTGAAGCTCAAGCACGAACACTTTCTCAACCGGCCGGTGGAGTCGTTTCTGCAATAGGTGCGGAAGGGGGAAGTGAAGCTGAATGGGAAACGCCGTGCAGCCTTGGAATCAAGGGGCGCACGGCGTTTTTTGTTGTTTTGTGGCGAGGGGGGGCGCCACAATCATGCCGCTTTGTGCTCTTTCACCCATTCCTTGAGAGCGGCATCTATGCGGCTCTGCCAGCCACGGCCGCCAGCCTTGAAAAAGGCGATTATTTCGGAATCGAGACGGATCGAGACTGATTTTTTAGGCTGGTCGGCTTTCGGGCGACCACGGGTTTTTAAGAGTTCGGCAGCTGCCTTTTCGCAAACGATTGCGGGGAGCACTTCCGATGCCGGGCGCATTTCCGCGAAGTCCTTCGCGGTAAGTTCAGGGATGCGCACATCGTCCAACTCTTTCCGGGTACTATGTTCAGGCTTTTTCTTCATAATGTTTTTCCTCGCGGGGGTTTGCCTTGCGAAGTCCGATGATCCGGATTGCACTGCTTCGTGTGGTGAAAATCATGACATGGAGTCGTCCCTTTATGGGGCCGACTGCTACGTAACGGGGCTCACCGTAATTTTTGCGGGTGTCGGGCTTGATATAAGCGCAAGACCAATCGAACCATTGGGCATCCGCGAAATCAACGCCATGTTTAGCAAGGTTTGCTTCCCGCTTGTTGTCGTCCCATTCGTATGCCACAGATTTATTGTATATACATTAATTTGTGAAGTCAAAATTTTTATAAGTTCAGCGGTACCTTCATTTCCTCTACGCTTTTCGATTCTCAATGATCTGCAGGGAGTGTTTATTCTGGACTTTATATTTGACATGGTGTAGCCATTGGGCTACAGTTTAACCATGGTTGAAATTCGCAAAACCGAACTTTTTGCCAACTGGCTTGACAACATGCGTGATATCCAGGCTAAAGCACGTGTCCTGGTCAGGATTGAGCGCCTTGCATCAGGCAACGCAGGTGACGTTAAGCCGGTTGGTGAAGGCATCTCTGAAATGCGAATAAACTATGGCCCCGGTTATCGCGTTTACTTTATCCAGCGCGGTAGCGAATTGATCATCCTGTTGGCCGGTGGTGATAAGAGAAGCCAGTCCCGGGATATCAAGACAGCAATCGGGCTCGCACAGAACCTATAGGAGTCGAAAATGCCTAAAACAGTTACCAGTCGCTATGACGTTGCCGAACATCTCCGCACTCCGGAAGAAATGGCTGCCTATTTAGAAGCCTCCATTGAAGAGGCTAATGGCGATGCCGCATTCATTGCCAAGGCCCTGGGCGATATTGCCCGCGCCAAGGGGATGTCTCAAGTGGCGCGTGATGCTGGCCTCTCCCGCGAAAGCCTTTACAAGGCGCTTTCAGGTGAACGAGTACCAAGTTTTGATACGATTTTAAAAATCGTTTCGGCCCTGGGACTCAAACTGCACGCAGAAGTTCGATAATATAGTGAGGGCAGCAAAGGGGACAGAAAATAAATCTATCCCCTTTTTTGCTTTTTTTCCGGAATTCCAAAACTTATATTTCAAGACCTGACCCCAAGGCACACCTGACCCCAAGGCACACCTGACCCCAAGGCACACCTGACCCCAAGGCACACCTGACCCCAAGGCACACCTGACCC
>NZ_JAHCVK010000019.1 GCF_018476905.1 Geomobilimonas luticola | reverse complement strand
CCGAACAGGAATGCCGCTTTCTTGTGGTGCAGTTCGACGAATTTGGGGTTTTTGGCTATCGCCGCCCAGTCATACTGCTTTTCTGCCATGGGAGTTACTCCTTTCTTCGTAAATTGAACAGCAAGGAAAGCTTATGCCATCACATAAACCCTCGATAATAAGCGGTGCCGGTATCTACCCCCTTTCTCTGCAGATTGGATTTGATCCATCACTACATTCTGGCATAGCCAAATTTCATGGAAAGCATTTCCGCCCCCTCCTGAAGGGACGGAATGATCTCATTTTCCAGCCGGTCCGACAGCATCCTGAACGACGGGCCAAGCATGGTAAGTGCACCGACGATCTTGCCCGCATAATCCCGAACGGCAACCGCCACACTCACAACCCCGTCACCCAGCCCGCCGTTATCCACCGCAACACCGTTGCAACGGATGGCGTCGAACTCTTGTTCAAGCTGATCCAGATCGGGAAGCATCCCTTTGCGGCTCTGTTTCTTGCAAAGCCGTTCCAGCATGTCACGGGATTCGAGGGCCTTAATGGCCTTCCCCGAAGCATTGGTAAAAAAGGGGAACCGCCTGCCGACAAGGGGCGCAGTCTTAACCGTCTGGATGGAGTCGACCATGTCGAGAAATATCACCTCGTCACCGCTTGCCACCGTCATGTAGACCGCTTCATCATGCTTTCTCGCCAGCAATTCCATGATGGGCCGGGCATGCTTTATCAGCAGGACGCTGTCAAGGAATCTCTGGGCCATCTCCAGAGCACTGAGCCCGAGATGGTAACTGCCGGTCAACTCCTCGCGTTCCACCATGCCGCGCTTCTCCAGAGTGGCCAACAAGCGAAATGCCTTGTTCCTGCTTATTCCAAGCCGTTCCGCAAGAGTAGGCAGCGTGGCATCGGGAACCTCTTCGGTCAGAGTCTCCAATATATCCAGTGCCTTTTCAACGGTCTGCACTGCGTAGGAACATTTGTCTCTGGCCATAAACGCCACCTATAAACATGATAATAAAATGTACGTTCTAGTTTCATGGTGCAATTTTGTATTAATTTTTAGCACGACGTTTTATTGCTGTCAATAAAAAATTATTACCTCCGTTTAAAATTAATTTTTTTGCAATATATTTTGGATAGTTAGCTATTTTTTGCGTTGCTACAATTTTTAAAATCACAGAGTTTTTATCACATAAAACAAGAGTTTACAATTATGATTTCACCCGCAGTTACCTCACACCGCCCACAAATGAACGAGATTTGCGAGGCAATTTCACGCCTGCACAGAAGCGCTGTAGCAGCCGCTTTACCGTCGTTTACACCTACTGCGACCCCACACAAAAACAGCCTGCAAAACGAGGTTTAGACCACCATCGTCATACAACGGGCAAATTCATGCACGATCTGACTCCACGTCGCCAACCGTCCACATCCGCTTGGCACTGGACTCGCACCTGCACTCCATTTTCAGTCTTTACAACACCGATTTCACCATGCTAGTATTGGTCGTTTTAATGGGGCTGAGCCCATCCAGAATCTGAAAAAACAGCACAAAGGAGTCGACATATGTCAGGTCATAATAAATGGAGCACCATAAAACATAAAAAGGGTGCGGCGGATGCCAAGCGCGGCAAGATATTCACCAAGCTGATAAAGGAGATTTCCGTTGCCGCGAAGATCGGCGGGGGCGACCCCGGCGGCAATCCCCGGCTCCGCACCGCCATCGACAAGGCGAAGGCGGAGAACATGCCCAAGGACAACATCGAACGCGCCATCAAGAAGGGGACCGGAGGAATGGAAGGGGTCGTGTACGAAGAGATCGTATACGAAGGGTACGGGCCCGGCGGAGTGGCGGTCCTTGTGGAGGTTCTGACCGATAACCGCAACCGGTCTGTTTCCGACATCAGGAGCATCTTCACCAAGTGCAATGGCAATATGGGAGAAGCCGGCTGTGTCTCGTGGCTGTTCGACAAGAAGGGACTCATCGTCTTTTCCAAGCAGACCGATTTCGAAAAGCTGTTCGAAGTGGCACTCGAAGCGGGCGCAGACGACGTAGCCGACGAAGAGGAGCAGTACGAGGTCCTGACCGACCCGGCAACCTTCATCGAGGTGCGGGAAGCCCTTGAAAAGGCCGGATTCAAATACGAGTCGGCGGAAACCACCATGATCCCCCAGACCATGGTGAAACTCGACGGCAAGAATGCCGAAAACATGCTGAAAATGATGGACCGCCTGGAAGACAACGACGACGTCCAGAACGTCTACGCCAACTTCGACATCTCGGCGGAAGAGATGGAAAAAATGATGTAATACAACAAAAGGGGACATCGGGTCCCCTTTGTTCAGGGGCCGGATGGATGCCCCGCAATACAAGGCCCATGAAAATTATCGGTATCGACCCCGGTTCACGCATCACCGGATACGGCATCATCCGCAAAGAAGGAAACCGGCTTATACATGTGGACAACGGCGCCATCTTCACCGATGCCCACAAGGACTTTCCCCTTCGCCTCCAACGCATCTACCGGGGGTTGACCGAAATCATCGAAAACCATGCCCCCGACGCCATGGCGGTAGAGAACATCTTCTTCGCCACCAATGTGCAGAGCGCGCTGAAGCTGGGGCAGGCGCGGGGTGCCGCCATCGTGGCGGGGGTAAATGCCGGATTGCCGGTCTATGAATACTCCGCTCTTCAGGTAAAGCAGGCGGTGGTCGGCCATGGCAGGGCAGCCAAGGAGCAGGTGCAGAAAATGCTCAAGGCGCTCCTCAATCTCCCGGAAGTCGCACAGGAAGACGCCTCGGACGCCCTGGCGGTCGCCGTCTGCCACGCCCATTCGGTGGGCCTCAATACGTTGCGGGGTAAACTGAAATGATCGCGCTTCTGACTGGCACCATTGCCCACAAGTCGCCGGAATACATCATACTGGATGTCCACGGGGTCGGCTACCGGGTGCAGATCCCCTTTTCCACCTATTACGACCTCCCCCCCGAGGGAGGGAGCCTCTCCCTCAACATTTATACCCACGTAAAAGAAGATGCCATAAACCTCTACGGGTTTCGCACCCCGGCGGAAAAACAGTTTTTCCAACTCCTCATATCCGTTTCCGGCATCGGCCCGAAACTGGCGAAGGACATTCTCTCCAACGTCCAGGTGAATGAACTGGGAGATGCGCTCCTGCGCGGAGACCTGGCCAGGCTCTGCGCAATCCCGGGCATCGGCAGGAAAACCGCCGAGCGGGTGGTGCTGGAACTGCGGGAGAAGGTGAAGAAACTCGACTTCCTCCCGCCGGCCCAGGCGTCGGAGCGCTCCGCGGTGGGCACCGATATCATGGAGGATGTCACCTCCGCCCTCATCAACCTGGGCTACAAAGAGGCGGTGGTGAACAAGGTGCTCGCGGAACTGTCAATCACGCCGGACACCGGCATGGAAACCATCCTCAAACAGGCGCTGAAACAGCTGATGCGTTGACGAATCCAGGACTGGACACGGAATGACCCGGACAATTTCCCCAACACTGACCGACGACGACGCTCTCATTGAGGCAACGCTTCGCCCGCGTGCCCTCACCGACTACATCGGCCAGGAGAAGGCCAAGGGGAACCTGCGGCTCTTCATCGACGCGGCCCGCAAGCGGAGCGAGGCGCTCGACCACGTTCTCCTCTATGGTCCACCGGGACTGGGAAAAACAACGCTCGCTAACATCATCGCTTGCGAAATGGGGGTCAGCATCAAGTCGACCTCGGGACCGGTCATCGAGCGGCCGGGTGACCTGGCCGCAATCCTCACCAACCTGGAGCCCCACGACGTCCTTTTCATCGACGAAATCCACCGCCTTTCCCACGTGGTCGAGGAGATCCTCTACCCGGCCATGGAAGATTTCCAGCTGGACATCATCATCGGCCAGGGGCCGAGCGCCCGCACCGTCAAGCTCGAACTTCCCCGTTTCACCCTGGTGGGCGCCACCACCCGCGCAGGGCTCCTCTCCTCTCCCCTCAGGGACCGCTTTGGCGTCATCTCCCGACTGGAGTTCTACACCGACGCGGAACTGGCTACCATTGTCAGCCGCTCTGCCCGTATCCTCGCCATCCCCATGGAGGATGACGGGGCGCTGGAACTGGCACGCCGCAGCCGCGGCACCCCCCGCATCGCCAACCGCCTCCTCCGCCGCGTCCGGGACTTTGCCCAGGTCCGGGCCGACGGTATCATCACCCATGCCGTGGTGCAGGACGCCCTGGCACTCCTGGAAATCGACGGCATGGGGTTCGACCAGATGGACCGCCTCATTCTTCTCACCATCATCGACAAGTTCGGCGGCGGCCCGGTCGGCCTGGACACCATCGCTGCGGCCATCAGTGAAGAGAGCGACACCATTGAGGACGTCTACGAGCCGTTTCTCATCCAGAACGGCTTCCTGAACCGCACCCCGCGCGGCCGGGTTGCTACCAGGACCGCGTATGAACACTTCGGGCGAATCGCGCCCGAATCTCCCCAGAGAAAGCTTTTCTGACCATGCAGCAGGTATTCGACTTCCCCGTAACCCCCCGCTATCGCTTCGATAACTTCGTAGTCTGCGGCGGCAACGAAACGGCCTACCGGTTCGCCCGGCTGCTGGCCGACCCCAGGGGCACGGAAAACCTTCTCTACATCTACGGCCCCCCAGGCTCCGGCAAAACCCACCTCCTCTCTGCCCTCGGCGAATGCCTGACACACCAGTCTTCCCCGTTCCCATACCTCTCGTGCCGGGACATTGATACTCTCTACCGGGGCGATTACACCGCCGAAGCGACCTCGCGGCTAGCCGAGCATTTCCTGAACGCACCGGCACTCATCATCGATGACCTCCATCTCCTTCCGGACCAGCCAAAGCTGCGGGTCGAGCTCTGGCAGCTCTTCAACGATTTTTATACGTCAGGAAAGAAAATGGCCCTGACCGGCCTCTACCCTCCCAAAGAACTCCCCCATCTGGACGACCACCTCGTCTCCCGGTTGCTCTGGGGACTCGTGGCGAAAGTGGACGTTTCCGACGACGACTCCCGCCGCATGATCATGAAGAAGCTTGCGGAAGACCGGCAGGTACTTCTGCCGGCAGATGTGATAGACTATCTCCTGGTAAACACCCGCCGGGACATTCCTGCCCTCGTCGAGGCACTGGACCGGATCAATCGCCATGCACTGGCGACCCAACGAAAGATCACCGTTCGGCAGACACGGGAAGCGCTCGCCCTGGGAGGATAACGGCATGAAAATTCTGCTCCATATCTGCTGCGCCCCCTGCGCCATCTACCCCCTCAAGGAACTCCGCTCCCAGGGGATGGAGGTGACCGGCTTCTTCTTCAATCACAACATCCACCCCTACCAGGAATACCGGCGACGCCTTGATACGGTCCGTGATTATGCCGCAAAAGTCGATCTGGACATGATTTACCGTGACGAGTACCGGCTGGAAGAGTTTCTGGATGCGGTGGCAGCCAATCCCGACCAGCGCTGTCTTTACTGTTATGCGTCACGCCTCGAAGCAACCGCACGCGCCGCTGCCGAGAACGGTTTTCCGGGTTTCACGTCGTCGCTCCTCTACAGCAGGTACCAGAAACACGACACCATCCGCGAATTGGGAGCAAGCATCGGCGGAAGGTACGGTGTCCGCTTCCACTACGACGATTACCGGCAGGGCTGGCAGGAGGGTATCCGCATCTCCAAGGAGGTAGGGCTCTACCGCCAGCAGTACTGCGGCTGCATCTACAGCGAAAAGGAGCGTTACGCCCCCAAACCATTGCAATGAAGGGGATAATCCCATGACCGGTTTCGGCAGACACCTCATACTCATCGGGCTCGTCATTGCGGCGATCGGCGTGGCACTCTCCTTCGCCGACCGCATCCCCTGGCTGGGGAGACTCCCCGGCGACATCTCTATCAGAAGGGAGAATTTTTCCTTCTACTTCCCCCTGGCCACGAGCATTGTCATATCGCTCATCCTGTCGCTGGTACTCTGGCTTCTGCGGCGGTAACGCCGGATCGATTCGCTCTGTGCAAGGAACCGGCAGGCAAAAGAGACGGGTGAGCAGTCCGACAGGGCGTCAGGCAAGGGATTGTAATCGGCATTTTTCCTGCTACCTTTATTGACAGGAAGTTCACTCACGCATACCGGAGGCAGACATGTTCGAACTGTTGGAGAAAGCCATACTGACCGGGCTGGGGGCGGCGGCACTCTCCCAGAAGATGGCAGAGGAATTCGTCAAAGACCTCAAGGAGAAGTACAAGGTGAGCGAAGACGAGGGGAGAGCCTTCCTGGACAAGATGCAGAGCATGGCAAAGGAGAGCAAGTCCAAGGTAGCGGAAATTGCTGAAGCGGAAGTGAAAAAGGTCATCGACCGTGCAGGGCTGGTCCCCCGTGACGAGTTCGATCGCCTGGCGAAGCGGGTTGAAGAGCTGGAAAACCGGCTGGCGAACAACGAGCCGGGAGCGCCATGCTGAACCTCCTGCAGTTCAACCGCAATATCCGTAGCATCAGACGCTACCGGAATGTGGTCCGGGTCCTTTTCAAGTACGGTTTCGACCATATCCTGGAGTACCTCAACCTTTCCCAACTGGTCGCCCGCAGCCGGCGACTGCTGCGTCGCGACGAGTCGGCGATTGCCCAGCTCTCCCAGGCGGAACGGCTCCGACTGGCCCTGGAAGAGTTGGGGCCCACCTTCGTAAAGCTCGGGCAACTGCTATCGACCCGCCCCGACCTTATTCCCCCCAATTACATCAGCGAATTCTCCAAGCTGCAGGACGATGTCCCCTCTTTCTCATCCGCAGAAGCACGTGAAGAGATCCAACGCGAACTGGGACGAGAGATCGAAGCGCTTTTCGCCAGCTTCGATCCCGTACCCATTGCGGCCGCATCCATAGCCCAAGTTCACCGGGCCCGGCTTCTCACCGGCGAGGAGGCAGTCGTGAAAGTCCGCCGGCCGGGGGTGGTGGATTTGGTGGAGACCGACATCGACGCTCTTATGGGATTGGCCCACCTTGCCGAACGACACCTGCCGGGAAGCGACATCTACGACCCCGTGGGAGTAGTCAAAGAATTCGCCCGCACCATCCGGCGGGAAATGGATTTTTCCCGGGAAGGGCGCACCATCGAAAAATTCACCGCAAACTTCACCGGCGATCCATCCCTTTATTTTCCCCGTGTCTACTGGCAGGCGACTACCCGCGGCATCCTCACCATGGAATACATAGATGGCATCAAGGTGTCGGACCTTCATGCCCTGGAACAGGCGGGTCTCGACCGTGTCGCGATTGCCCACCGGGGTGCAAATGCATTTCTGAAGATGGTCCTGAACCACGGTTTTTTCCATGGCGACCCCCATCCGGGAAACGTCCTCATCCTGCCGGACAACGTCATCTGCCTCCTTGATTACGGCATGGTAGGCCGGCTCGATGCCCAGCTGAAGGGATACCTTACCGATATCCTTCTCGCCATTCTGGAGCGGAACGTGGACGAGGTCATCTCCATCCTCCTCTATTCGGGCGAAATCACCGATTCCCTCGACACGCGGGCACTCAAGCGGGATCTAGCGGAATTCATCGACAGTTACTACGAAATTCCGCTCCAGGAGATAGAAGTCGGCAGGATGCTCATGGAGTTCATTGAAATCATCACCACCTACCACATCAAAATCCAGCCGGATCTGATGCTCCTCACCAAAGCGCTGGTCACCATAGAGGGGATGGGGCGGGAACTGGATCCCCAGTTCGACATGATAAGCCATCTCCGCCCCCCCATGGAGCAGGTGGTGAAGGAGAAGCTCTCCCCGCGCCGCATCTTCAAGGATATCAACTCCTATGCCATGTCCTACGTCAACCTGACGAAGAACCTGCCCCGGGACATCAAGGAAATCCTTAACAGGCTCAACCGTAACAAGTTCAAGATCGATCTGGAACACCGCGGTCTCGACCGTTTCATCCGCGAACTGGACAAATCCATCAACCGCCTCTCCTCGAGTCTCATCATCGCCGCCCTCATTGTCGGTTCCTCCATCATCATGCAGACCGACAAGGGCCCCCTGCTCTTCGAATTTCCCGTGTTTGCCTTCTTCGGCTACACCATAGCCGCATTCATCGGACTCTGGTGGGTAATCGCCATCATCCGTTCCGGCCGGCTCTGACAGGGAAAACCACTCTTTCATAACTTGAACTTGCCCGATTTTTCATATAGATTACCCTGTAGCTCTGAATTATCGTAACGGGAGAATAATGCCGAAGCAACCCTCCGCCAACCTGCCCCCCGCGGAACTGAAGAAGCGCAAACGGGAATGGGTCATTATTGCCCTTTCCCTCCTGCTCATCACCGTCTGTACCGCTGCTGAAATCCATCTGACACGCCTCAGCTCGGAAGTCCCCATGGGGAACAACATCCTCATCTTCGGCCTCATCAATATAATCACCCTCCTTATCATCCTGCTCATCTATCTGGTATTCAGGAATATTGCTAAAATGCTCATGGAGCGCCGGCAAAACGTCCTCGGTGCCCGACTGCGCACCAAGCTGGTGCTGGCCTTTGTCGGTCTTTCTCTTGTGCCGACCATGCTCCTGTTCTTCGTGTCGGCCGGATTCATCAACAACAGCATACAGAACTGGTTCAACAAACAGGTGGAAACAGCCCTTGACGAATCAATGGAGGTTGCCCAGACCTACTACAAGACATCGGCTGCCAATGCCCTCTATTACGGGCAACAACTGAGTGCCACCATCAAAGAGCAGAAGCTGATCAACGAGGAAAACCTTCCCCGGTTGAAGGCTCTCATTCGCCAGAAGCAGAAGGAATACAACTTGGGGGTGGTGGAAGTATTCTCATCCCAGCGCGAGGAACTGATACGGGCATCCAACCCGAAACTCCCCCTAGGTGAGTTCACCAACCCTTCGTCTGAAGACATAAATGTTGGTCTCAGCGGCAAGGAACTTTCCCGGGTCAACCCCGTGGGGAAGGCCGATCTCATCCGTGGCATCGTGCCGGTGTTTTCAAACTGGAACCCCGATGATGTGGTCGGCGTGGTGGTGGTCAATTACTACGTTCCCCACTCTCTCGTCAGCAAGATGAAGGAGATATCCACCTCCTACCAGGAATTTCGCCAGCTGAAAATCCTCAAGAACCCCATCACCACCGGTTACATCCTGACCCTGTTTCTCATCACCATGGTCATCGTTTTCCTGGCAGTCTGGTTCGGGGTCTATCTTGCAAAGAGCCTTACCATCCCCATACAGGAACTGGCAGAAGCCACCCGCCAGGTGGCTGAGGGAAATCTTGATATCCATTTGGGAGAAAAGGGAAACGACGAGATAGGAATGCTGGTTTCCTCGTTCAACAAAATGACCGAAGACCTGCGCAATAATCAGTTTGCCCTGAAGCAGACCAACGAAGAGGTGATCCGGAGCAACCAGGAACTGGAACAGCGGCGGCGCTACATGGAGACGGTATTGAAGAACGTCACCGCCGGCGTCATTTCTGTCGATAAGGGAGGAGTTCTCACCACGGTGAACAAATCCGCCGAACGACTCCTTCACATAACCACAACAGATGTTATCGGCCGAAATTTCAGGGAGGTTCTGCGCTCGACACATCTTGATACCGTAAAGGGGATGCTGCGCGACCTGGTACTCGGGAAGCAGGACACCATCCGTAAGCAGGTCACCATACCTTTCAGGGACGGCAATCTCACCCTGCTGGTGAACCTGACTGTCCTCAAGGACGAAAACGATGAATTTATGGGAACGGTCGTTGTCTTCGATGACCTGACCCATCTGATCAAGGCACAGCGCATGGCGGCATGGCGCGAGGTTGCACGGCGCATCGCCCACGAAATCAAGAATCCCCTCACCCCGATTCAGCTCTCCGCTCAGCGGCTCAGAAAGCGTTACCTCTCTCGTTTCGGCGAAGACGAAAAGGTTTTCGACGAATGTACGGCCATGATCGTAAAATCGGTGGATGAGCTGAAATCCCTCGTGGACGAGTTCTCAAGTTTTGCACGGATGCCGGCAGCACAGCCATCTCCCAACAACCTCAATGACATTATCCGTGAAGCCCTCACCCTGTATCAGCAAGCCCATCGCGCCATAAGCTTCACATTCCACGGGGATGACAGCATCCCCCCCATCATGCTTGACCGCGACCAGATAAAGCGGGTGATCATCAACCTTCTGGACAACGCCGTCGCGGCAATCGACGGCGAAGGTGCGGTAACGGTGGAAAGCAACTGCAACCACGAACTGAAGATGGTTTCCTTCGTGGTTGCCGACACTGGCCACGGCATCGCCCCCGAAGACCGTCCCCGCCTGTTCGAACCCTACTTCTCGACGAAGAAAACGGGAACCGGGCTGGGGCTCGCCATTGTCAACACTATTATTTCGGACCATCACGGCTTCATCAGGGTTAAGAACAACGAACCCGCGGGAACCCGCTTCATCATCGAATTACCGTTCGGTGAAACACCCGTATAGTCCCTCCAGAGAAACAGCATACCAATAATCTTGCCTGAATAACCTTATTGTTAAGTTTTTTTAATTGCAACGAGTCAACATTTTTGGTATCAAGAGGCGTCTGCGCTGTCTAGCAGAACGTCATTGAAATCGAAAAATCAGGAGGGCATGGATGAAAGTACCGCAGATCACCATCTATTCTAGAAATTCAGGCGTTGAAATCGGTCCCTATGAACGGCGGACAACGGGGAAACCGGCAGAAGGAAGGATAGCACTCCGCTTTTTCAGACTTGAGGAGAAAAGCCAACCCCTTCGGTTTGTCGTCAACCCGACGGAAGGATTCGAACTGTCAAGGCTGATCAGCCGAATATGCCAATCTGGGGGTAAAGAGACCATGACGCACAAGTACGAGGGACCAGACGGGGAAACCGTTAGCAAGCTTGCCGTGGAGCGTTACGAAAGGAATAACCGACAGGGGTACGCTTTGAGCATCCAGCGAGGGGAAGAGAGCGTCAACGTCTCCACCACCGCCGACCATTTCCTATATGCTGCGGAATTCCTCAGGCATCTATCCCTGGTTCAGGCATGGGTGGAAATACCGGCGCCCGAAAGCGCAGGCTAATCTCTCACCTACCGCCGATGCTACAGATGGCACAGAAACAAAAAAAAGCCCCACCATAAAGAATGGTGGGGCTTTTTGATAAAATTCCCGGCGGCGACCTACTCTCCCA
>NZ_JAHCVK010000018.1 GCF_018476905.1 Geomobilimonas luticola | reverse complement strand
GGTCTACGTGACCTATCGTCCCTATGTTTACGTGCGGTTTTGTTCTTTCAAATTTCGCCTTCGCCATGTCCGATTCCCTCCTTCGCGGAAATGTTTATCCCTTTACCTTCGCAATTATCTCTTCGGATACCGATTTAGGTACCTGCTCATAATGATCAAACGTCATGGTGTAGGTAGCGCGCCCCTGGGTCGCGGAGCGGACATCCGTCGCATAGCCGAACATCTGGGCAAGCGGCACCATCGCACTTACAACCTGGGCTCCTGCACGCCCCTCCATCCCCATAATCCTGCCGCGGCGTGAATTGAGGTCACCAATTACGTCGCCCATGTATTCCTCGGGGACAACAACCTCCACCGACATGATAGGCTCAAGGAGAACAGCTCCCGCTTTTTGACACCCCTCCTTGAATCCCATGGAGCCAGCGATCTTGAACGCCATCTCCGATGAGTCGACTTCATGGTAAGAACCGTCTATCAGGGTCACCTTGAAATCCACAACCGGGTACCCAGCGAGCACACCGGTATCCATGGCCTCTTGAATGCCTTTGTCGACAGCCGGAATGTATTCACGAGGAACCACGCCTCCCTTGATGCCATCGACAAATTCATAACCCTTACCCGGCTCCTGCGGTTCGAGCTCAAGCCAGACATGACCGTACTGACCACGACCACCGGACTGACGGACGAACTTGCCTTCCACCTTGACCTTTTTCGTGACCGTCTCGCGGTAGGCGACCTGCGGTTTGCCGACGTTTGCCTCAACCTTGAACTCACGCATCAGACGGTCGACGATGATTTCGAGATGGAGCTCGCCCATGCCAGAAATAATGGTCTGGCCGGTTTCTTCGTCCGTCTTGACACGGAAGGAAGGGTCTTCGCTGGCAAGCTTGGCCAGACTCGTTCCCAGCTTCTCCTGGTCAGCCTTGGTTTTCGGCTCGATGGCAATAGAGATGACCGGCTCGGGAAACTCAATTGATTCGAGAATGACCGGTTTGTCTTCGGGGCAGAGGGTATCACCGGTAGTCGTATACTTCAAGCCGACCGCTGCGGCGATATCACCCGCATAGACCTCTTTGATTTCCTCACGCTTATTGGCATGCATCTTGAGCAGACGACCGATGCGCTCTTTCTTGTCCTTGGTGGAGTTGAAGACATATGAGCCTGAGTTGAGTATGCCGGAATATACGCGGAAAAAGCAGAGTTGTCCGACAAAAGGGTCAGTCATGATCTTGAAAGCAAGAGCAGAGAAAGGTTCGCTGTCGGACGCTTTCCGCTCGATCTCGTTCCCCTTTTCATCAACACCCTTGATGGCGGGAATATCAACCGGCGCCGGGAGATATTCAACAACCGAATCCAGCAGCGGCTGCACCCCTTTATTCTTGAAGGACGAACCGCAAATAACGGGGCAGATGGCAATATCAATGGTCGATTTGCGAATCGCCGCCTTGATCTCGGCAGTGGTGAGCTCCTCGCCCCCGAGATATTTCTCCATAAGGGTTTCATCGTGGGAGGAAATCTCCTCGATCAGCTTTTCGCGGTATTCTGCGGCCAATTCCTGCATGTCGGCCGGGATGGGTTCCTCGTGATATTTAGCCCCCAAAGACTCCTCATCCCAGATAACCGCCTTCATCTCCACAAGATCGATAATACCCCTGAATGTATCCTCTGCACCGACCGGCAACTGAATCGGCACCGGATTGGCCCGAAGACGATCCTTGATCATGGAAACGCCCCGGAAAAAATCGGCACCGACGCGATCCATCTTGTTGATAAAAGCTAGACGGGGAACCTTATACTTGTCAGCCTGACGCCACACCGTTTCAGACTGGGGCTCAACACCGCCGACTGAACAGAAAACAGCGACGGCACCATCAAGCACCCGAAGGGAACGCTCAACCTCAATGGTGAAATCCACATGGCCAGGAGTGTCGATGATGTTGACGCGATGGTCATTCCAGTGACAGGTTGTGGCGGCAGAGGTAATCGTGATGCCACGCTCCTGCTCCTGCTCCATCCAGTCCATGGTTGCGGTGCCTTCGTGCACCTCGCCAATTTTATGGGAGACACCGGTATAATAAAGAATACGCTCGGTAGTCGTAGTCTTGCCGGCGTCAATATGAGCCATTATCCCGATATTACGGGTTCTTTCCAACGATACTTGACGTGCCACAAAAATCTCCTTCAGCTATATCTGCTATATAAACTACCAGCGGTAGTGAGCAAACGCACGATTGGCTTCTGCCATCCTATGAACATCTTCGCGCTTCTTCACAGCGGCACCACGATTGTTATAGGCATCGAGGATTTCACCGGCAAGCTTGTCGGTCATGGTCTTTTCCGACCGGTCAATGGCGTATTTTATCAGCCACCGCATGGCCAGCGACGTGCGACGCTCGGCACGAACCTCGATCGGCACCTGGTAGGTGGAGCCACCAACCCGGCGGGACTTGACTTCAAGCATCGGCTTGATGTTGTCGAGAGACTTCTTCAGCACCTTGACCGGCTCATCACCGGCTCGCTGGGACACCAGCTCAAGAGCACTGTAAAGCGCCCGCTCTGCAGTGCTCTTCTTGCCATCAAGCATCAATATATTAATCAGCTTCGCCACAACCCGGTCATTATATTTGGGGTCCGGCAGAATCACCCGTTTTGCTACTTCTCTTCTCCTCGGCATAACAACCTCTCAGTGTAAACTGTTTACTTGGGCCGCTTGGCGCCATACTTGGAACGGCTTTTCTTGCGATCCTTAACCCCAACCGAATCAAGGGTACCGCGAACGATGTGATAGCGAACACCCGGCAAGTCCTTGACCCTACCCCCACGAATCAGCACCACCGAGTGCTCCTGGAGATTGTGCCCCACACCGGGGATATATGAGGTAACCTCGATCCCGTTGGTAAGACGCACCCTCGCCACCTTACGAAGCGCGGAGTTCGGCTTTTTCGGCGTAGTGGTATACACCCTGGTACAGACTCCCCGTTTTTGCGGGCAGCTTTTCAAGGCAGGAGCGGTGGACTTATCCTTTTTGCTCTCCCTGCCGATACGGATCAACTGATTAATGGTTGGCATAATACACATTCTCCCACATGCTTGTGCGCAGGGCATTCTCCCTGCGGAAGCGACAAAAGTATCAAGGACTGTCAGACTTGTCAAGCTTTTTTTGATTTTTTTACAGGGGAGGTTTCCCTCCCCTGTAACATACTAAACTGCGGAACTCTCATCCTCAGCCACTTCCGGCTCAGGCTCAGACACCGGGTAATCGGGTGTTTCAGCCACAAGCTTGAGATTGCGATAACGGGAAAGCCCCGTACCGGCAGGGATAAGGCGCCCCATGATGACGTTTTCCTTGAGGCCGCGAAGGCTGTCAACCTTACCTTCAATGGCAGCCTGTGTCAAGACCTTTGTAGTCTCCTGGAACGACGCTGCAGAGATGAATGACTCGGTGGAGAGCGACGCCTTGGTGATCCCGAGGAGCAGCGGCTCGGCAATGGCCGGTTTGCCACCCTTGGCAAGCACTCGCTCGTTCTCTTCCTCGAATACCGTCCGTTCCAGCTGGTCGTCGATCAGGAGTGTCGTGTCTCCCACTTCCTTAATCCGGACCCGCCGCAACATCTGCCGGACAATTGTTTCGATGTGCTTGTCGTTGATCTTTACCCCCTGCAGGCGGTAAACTTCCTGCACCTCGTCCACGAGGTACTTCGCCAACTCTTTCTGGCCAAGGACCCGCAGAATGTCGTGGGGGTTTGACGAACCATCCATGAGCGCCTCGCCGGCCCGCACATGATCTCCCTCATGCACACTGATGTGCTTCCCTTTGGGAATAAGGTACTCTTTCGGCTCTCCCACTTCAGGGGTGACAATGACCTTGCGCTTACCCTTGGCATCCTTGCCGAAGGTAATGACACCGTCGATCTCGGTAATGACCGCATAGTCCTTCGGTTTGCGCGCCTCGAACAACTCGGCGACACGGGGAAGACCTCCGGTGATGTCCTTAGTCTTGGTTGTTTCACGGGGGATCTTCGCTATGACATCGCCAGCATTGACGAATGAGTCTTCCTGAACGGTAATATTGGCTCCCACCGGCAGGAAGTAACGCCCCATGGCGCTTTCGGCTATCTTGACCGTCTTGCCCGACTCGTCTTTGATGGTGATGCGAGGACGTTTGTCCTGATCGCGAGACTCGATGATGACCTTGCGGGAAAGGCCGGTAACCTCGTCGAGCTGCTCCTCCATGGTAACGCCTTCGACGATGTCACCAAACTTGATCTTACCGGAAACTTCGGTGAGAATCGGCATGGTATAGGGGTCCCACTCGGCGATAACGTCACCCTGCTTGATCGGCATGTCGGGTTTCGCCTTGATCATGGCACCGTACACGATGGCGTAGCGCTCCCGCTCCCGGCCGGTCTCATCCACAATGGCAACTTCGCCGTTACGGTTCATGACGACATGGTGGCCGTCAACATTGGTAACGCTGTTGATGTTGATAAACTTTACCCGACCCTCGTTGCGGGCTTCCAGCGAGGTCTGCTCTGCCCGCCGGGATGCAGTACCACCGATGTGGAAGGTCCGCATGGTCAACTGGGTTCCCGGTTCGCCGATGGACTGGGCAGCAATGACGCCAACCGCCTCACCCATATTGACCAGGTGGCCACGGGCAAGGTCACGTCCGTAACACTTGGCGCATATACCGCGCTTGCTCTGACAGGTGAGAACGGAGCGTATCTTGATTTTCTCGAGGCCTGAATCCTCGATCTTCTGCACGAGTGTCTCGTCGATCTCTTCGTTGGCTGCCACCAGCACCTCACCGGTAACAGGATCGAGGATATCGTCAAGTGCAACACGGCCGAGTATCCGGTCGCCGATGTGCTCAATGATCTCGCCGCCTTCGGTGAGAGCGGCAACCATCAGGCCATCCAGGGTTCCGCAGTCTGGTTCGGTGATGATGGCGTCCTGGGCCACATCCACCAGACGACGGGTGAGGTATCCTGAGTTTGCGGTCTTGAGCGCGGTATCAGCAAGACCCTTGCGGGCGCCGTGGGTCGAGATGAAGTACTGGAGAACGGTAAGACCCTCACGGAAGTTGGCGGTAATGGGCGTCTCGATGATCTCGCCCGATGGTTTGGCCATGAGACCACGCATACCGGCCAGCTGACGGATCTGCTGGGCGGAACCCCTCGACCCCGAATCGGCCATCATGTGTATGGCGTTGAACGAGGGAACTTTGACCTCGTTGCCGTCCGGGGACGAAACGGTATCCCGGGAGAGGTTGTCGAGCATCTCTTTGGCAATCTCTTCCGTCGATTTAGCCCAGATGTCGATAACCTTGTTGTAGCGTTCCCCGTCGGTGATGAGACCTTCGGTATACTGGTTCTGGATCTCCTTGACCTCCTCGGTGGCCCGGTCAATGATGGCAGGCTTCCCCTCCGGAATAACCATGTCATTGATGCAGATCGAAATACCGGCGAGGGTCGAATAGCGGAAACCGATCTCCTTCAGCTTGTCGGCAAGAATGACCGTTTCTTTGTTGCCGGCCAGCCGGTAACAGGTATCCACCAGATTGGAAAGCTCTTTCTTGGTCATTACCTTGTTGATGGCACCGAACGGCACCGACTCGGGAAGTATCTCGCGGAGGAGCACCCTGCCCGTGGTCGTTTCCACGATCTGCGGCTTCTCGTCGGCGGAGAGGTTCTTCATCCTCACCTTGATGCGGGCCTGCAGGTCAATCTCCCCTGCGTCGAATGCAATCCGCACCTCTTCGGGAGAAGCCAGTATTTTCCCCTCCCCCTGGGCAAAGAACTTCTCCCGGGTCATATAGTAGATGCCGAGAACCATATCCTGGGACGGCACGATGATCGGCTTGCCGTGGGCAGGAGACAGGATGTTGTTGGTACTCATCATCAGCACCCGTGTCTCCACCTGGCTCTCGATGGAGAGGGGGAGGTGGACCGCCATCTGGTCACCGTCGAAGTCGGCGTTGAACGCAGTACAGACGAGGGGATGGAGCTGAATCGCCTTCCCTTCGATGAGAACCGGTTCGAAGGCCTGGATGCCGAGGCGGTGCAGGGTCGGCGCCCGGTTGAGCATGACCGGATGCTCCTTGATCACCTCTTCGAGCACGTCCCATACCTCGGGACGTTCCTTCTCCACCATCTTCTTGGCACTCTTGATGGTGGTGACAAACCCCTTCTCCTCCAGTTTGTTGTAGATGAACGGCTTGAACAGTTCGAGCGCCATCTTCTTCGGCAGACCACACTGATGAAGCCGCAGTTCCGGGCCGACAACGATAACGGAACGACCGGAGTAATCGACACGCTTGCCGAGAAGGTTCTGGCGGAAACGTCCCGATTTACCCTTCAGCATGTCGGAGAGAGATTTGAGCGGCCGCTTGTTGGGGCCGGCTATAGCCCGGCCGCGGCGACCGTTGTCGAACAGGGCGTCAACCGCCTCCTGCAGCATACGCTTCTCGTTCCGGATGATCACCTCCGGCGCCTGCAACTCCATGAGCCGTTTCAGGCGGTTGTTCCGGTTGATGACCCTGCGGTAGAGATCGTTCAGGTCCGACGTGGCGAAGCGGCCGCCGTCGAGAGGAACGAGAGGGCGAAGCTCCGGCGGCAGAACGGGAATGCACTCGAGGATCATCCACTCCGGCTTGTTACCGGAAGCCTTGAACGCCTCCACGACCTTGAGCCGCTTGGCGGTCTTTTTCCGCTTGGCTTCGCTGGTAGCTTCGAGCATCTCGATGCGGAGTGTTTCGGCAAGGCCGTCCAGATCGAGGGCTTTCAGGAATTCACGAATGGCTGCAGCCCCCATGCCCGCCTCGAACTGACCGCCGTGCTCGTCCATCGCCTTCTGGTACTGGTCTTCGGAAAGGATCTCACCTGCGACCAGACCGGTATTCCGCGGATCAATCACCACGTAGGCCTCGAAGTAGAGGACCTTCTCCAGATCCTTGAGCGTGATATCGAGAAGGTTACCGATCCGGGACGGGAGTGACTTCAGAAACCAGATGTGGGCAACGGGCGTGGCCAGATCGATATGTCCGAGCCGTTCACGGCGTACCTTGGAGGGGATGACCTCTACGCCGCATTTTTCGCAGACGATTCCACGGTGCTTCATCCGCTTGTACTTGCCGCAGTTGCACTCGTAGTCCTTGGTGGGACCGAATATCTTGGCACAGAACAGACCGTCCCGTTCCGGCTTGAAGGTCCGGTAGTTGATGGTTTCCGGTTTTTTCACCTCGCCGAAAGAACGCTCGCGGATCTTGTCCGGCGACGAGATGGATATCCTGATGGATGAAAAGTGTAGCGGGTCCTTCGGTTTATCGAAAAAGCTGAAAATGTCTTCCAAAATATAATCCTCCTTCTGTGTAGGAGTGTTGTCTGGGTTAAAGTGAGTAACAGTCACGGCAGCGTGTGGTTGTCGCAGCGCGCCTGCCAGGCCAAACGGGATGCCTCTGCTTAGTCTTCATCTCCTTCCAGCAGTTCGACGTCGAGGCCGAGTGACTGGAGTTCCTTGATGAGGACGTTGAACGACTCGGGCAGGCCCGGTTCAAGGGTGTGTTTCCCCTTGACAATCGCCTCGTACATCCGGGTCCTTCCGGCCACGTCATCGGACTTGACCGTCAGGAACTCCTGTAGGGCGTAGGCAGCGCCATAGGCCTCCATGGCCCAGACCTCCATCTCCCCGAGACGCTGCCCACCGAACTGCGCCTTGCCTCCCAGCGGCTGCTGGGTGACCAGACTGTAGGGTCCGATGGAGCGGGCGTGAATCTTGTCGTCAACAAGGTGATGAAGCTTCAGGACATACATGACGCCGACCGTGACCTTGTGCTTGAACGGTACACCGCTCTTGCCATCGTACAGGGTAACCTGAGCACCGGCATCGAAACCTGCCTTGCCCAGCATGCTGACGATCCCGCTCTCCGAAGCCCCCTCGAAGACCGGAGAAGCCATCGGTACCCCGCGCTTCAGACGCTTGGCAACCTTTACCAGTTCGTCATCCCCGAGGCCGTCGAGGAACTTGTTCATCTCCTTGTCACCATAGACTTCCTTGAGATACTTCTTGATCCCCGCCGAAGGCGACGATTTCTCGAGCATCTCTTCGATCTGCCAGCCGATACCCTTGGCCGCCCACCCCAGGTGGGTTTCCAGTATCTGCCCCACGTTCATACGGGACGGAACACCGAGAGGGTTCAGGACAATCTCTACCGGACGACCGTCCTCCATATACGGCATATCCTCTTCCGGCAGGATGCGGGAGACGACACCCTTGTTACCGTGACGGCCCGCCATCTTGTCACCGACCTGCAGCTTGCGCTTGATGGCAATATAGACCTTGACCATCTTGATGACGCCGGGGGGAAGATCGTCGCCCCGCTTCAGTTTCTGCACCTTGTCGTCGAAGACGTACTTGATGATGTCGATCTGCTGGTTGAGGGTGACCAGGATCTGAGCAACCTTCTCCTCAACCCCTTCCTCCTCGA
The DNA here is from genome assembly GCF_018476905.1 of Geomobilimonas luticola. Taxonomy (GTDB): domain Bacteria; phylum Desulfobacterota; class Desulfuromonadia; order Geobacterales; family Geobacteraceae; genus Geomobilimonas; species Geomobilimonas luticola. The sequence goes on along the minus strand of NZ_JAHCVK010000018.1, from coordinate 6,796 downwards.
CTACGGACAGTTCGTCCCAGCGATCCATGGGGATGGAAGCCAGAGCCTCCTCGCTGATCTTCTTGCCTTTGACGATGACGACCTTGCCGCCTTTACCTTCTACCTTGACACCGGCGGTCTTCCCTACCAGGAGCTTCTTCAGCTTGCCGATGGCCGAATCCCTGATGATACGGATCTCGTCCTGTTCATCCTTGCGGAGTTTTTCCTCCTCGGCCTTCTCGATAAGTTCGGTACGGGAATCCTTGTCCGAACCCTTACGGGAAAATATTTTCGCCCCGATGACCGTTCCTTCGACGCCAGGGGGAACACGCAGGGAGGTGTCACGCACATCACCGGCCTTTTCGCCGAAGATGGCGCGCAGCAGTTTCTCTTCCGGAGAAAGCTGGGTTTCGCCCTTGGGAGTGATCTTCCCGACCAGGATATCCCCCGGCTTCACCTCCGCGCCGATGCGGATGATACCCGACTCGTCCAGGTCCTTCAGGGCCTCGTCACCAAGGTTAGGAATGTCGGATGTGATTTCTTCCTTTCCCAGCTTGGTGTCGCGGGCAACGCACTCGAACTCCTCAATATGAATCGAGGTATAGCGATCATCCTTAACCAGTTTCTCGGAAATGAGGATGGAGTCCTCGAAGTTGTACCCGCCCCAGGGCATGAAGGCTACCAGCACGTTCTGGCCGAGTGCCAGTTCCCCCATGTCGGTGGAGGGGCCGTCAGCGATGACGTCTGTTCGCTTTACCACATCGCCGACCTTTACCACCGGCCGCTGGTTGATGCAGGTATTCTGGTTGGAACGGGCGAACTTGATCAGGTTGTAGATATCGACACCGGTACCGGTCTCGTCATATTCGCTTTCGTCGATCTTGACCACGATGCGGGAGGCGTCAACCGACTCCACCACGCCGTTGTGGCGCGCCACCACCGATACCCCGGAGTCCCGGGCGACAACCCGCTCCATGCCGGTTCCGACAAGGGGCGAATCGGCTCGCAACAGCGGCACCGCCTGGCGCTGCATGTTGGACCCCATGAGAGCGCGGTTGGCGTCGTCGTTCTCCAGGAACGGGATGAGGGAAGCGGCAACCGATACCAGCTGCATGGGTGCCACGTCCATCAGCTCCACCTCGTCCCGACCGACAAGTACGAATTCGCCGCTTTTGCGGGCAGAGATGTAGTCGGAAGCGAAGCGTCCGTCCTTGTCAATCTCGGCGTTTGCCTGTGCTATGGCATGCCCTTCCTCCTCAAGAGCTGAGAAGAAGCGGACCTCTGAAGAGACCTTCCCTTCCTTGACGAGGCGGTAAGGGGTTTCCACGAAACCGTGTTCGTTGATGCGGGCATAGGTGGAAAGGGACGCGATAAGACCGATGTTCGGCCCCTCAGGCGTCTCGATGGGGCAGACCCGCCCGTAGTGGGTCGGATGGACGTCGCGGACCTCAAAGCCGGCTCGCTCCCGGGTAAGACCGCCAGGTCCCAGTGCAGACAGGCGGCGCTTGTGGGTAACCTCGGAAAGCGGGTTGGTCTGGTCCATGAACTGGGAAAGCTGGGACGAGCCGAAGAACTCCTTGACCACCGCAGACACCGGCTTGGAGTTGATGAGGTCGTGGGGCATGAGGTTCTCCACCTCCTGCAGGCTCATCCTTTCCTTGATGGCCCGTTCCATGCGCACAAGCCCGATCCGGTACTGGTTTTCAAGGAGCTCGCCTACCGCACGGACCCGCCGGTTGCCGAGATGGTCGATGTCGTCAATGGTCCCCTTGCCGTTCTTGAGATCGATGAGGTACCGGACAACTTCCAGAACATCGTCCTTGGTAAGGGTCTGGCAGTCGAGGGGAACGTTCAGCCCCAGCTTGTAGTTCAGCTTGAGACGCCCTACAGCCGAAAGATCGTACCGCTCGGCATTGAAGAACAGGTTCTCGAACAGGGCGAGGGCACTTTTCAGCGTGGGGGGATCACCCGGACGGAGGCGACGGTATATCTCGATGAGGGCATCGTCCGTTGAGGAAATCTTGTCCACCATGATGGTGTCCCTCAGGGACGAGGTGACATGCAGGTTATCGATGAAGAGCACCTTGAAAGATGCTATGCCGCGTGTCCTGATTTCTTCCAGGCGGGTCGAGGTGATTTCCTCGTTGCATTCCACGAGGACTTCGCCGGTGGCCGGATCGACAATGTCATGGGACGCAAACTTGCCCAGCAGATCATCCGCCATGATCGGGATGGTCTTGATATCGTGCTCGGTCATCTTGCGTATGGCGGCCTTGGTGAATTTCCGGTTTGCCTTGACCAGCACTTCACCCGTCGCCGGATCGACGATATCGATAGCGGCCTTCTGGGTGGTAAGGAGTTCCGGATCGACGCTCTTGAGCATCGAATCGCCGGTCAGAAAAATTTCTTCGCTCCGGTAGTAATAGTTGAGAAGTTCCTCGGCTGAATAGCCGAGTGCCTTCAGCAGAACCGTGGCCGGCATTTTGCGGCGACGGTCAATGCGTACAAAGAGAATATCTTTATGGTCAAACTCGAAGTCAAGCCAGGAACCGCGGTACGGAATCACCCGTGCGGAATAGAGCACCTTGCCGCTGGAATGGGTCTTCCCCTTGTCGTGGTCGTAGAAAACGCCTGGAGAGCGGTGCAACTGGCTGACGATAACCCGCTCGGTACCGTTGATGATAAAGGTACCGTTCTCGGTCATCAGCGGAATCTCGCCGAAATAGACCTCCTGCTCCTTGATGTCACGTATGGAGCGGGAGTTGCTCTCCTTGTTCACGTCCCAGACCACTAGGCGCACCTTGACCTTCATGGGGGCGGCAAAGGTCATGCCCCGCTGGTGACACTCCTCCACGTCATACTTGGGGGTGCCCAGGCCATAGGAGACGTACTCGAGGGATGCGGTCTCGCTGAAATCCCTGATGGGGAAGACGCTCTTGAAAACCGCTTCGAGACCGCTGTTTTTGCGGGTTTCTGCTGGCACATCGAGTTGGAGAAATCGTTTGTAGGAGTTTTTCTGGATGTCAATCAGGTTGGGGATGTCGATGATTTTCTTTATTTTTGCAAAATTCTTACGCAGCAGGGGGTTATTCGCAATTGAATAAGCCATTAAAGGGGTCTCCTTCGTTGCAATGCTCAAAAGGCGTGGGCACTTTTGGCAGACTACCTGAACAGTAATCATTTCAAGTAGTTGGCGTCACGAAGCACTAGCCCGCCAACAAAATAGAACAGCCAAGGCCGCACGGGGCGACCTTGGCTCGTACCGCTCTTACGAGAGAATGCTTATTTAACTTCCACTTCGGCGCCGGCTTCCACCAGCTGCTTCTTGGCTTCTTCTGCTTCTTCCTTGGAAACACCGGTTTTGAGGGGCTGGGGAGCTCCGTCCACCAGGTCCTTGGCTTCTTTCAGGCCGAGGCTGGTAAGTGCGCGGACGACCTTGATGACGGCGATCTTGTTGGCGCCGGCAGCCTTGATGATGACGTCGAACTCGGTTTTTTCCTCAGCAGCCTCGGCAACAGCGCCGGGAGCAGCCACAGCAGCCACGGCCACCGGAGCGGCGGCGGATACGCCGAATTTCTCTTCAAGCTCTTTCACCATTTCGGCAAGCTCGAGCACGGACATTTTTTCGATAAAGCTGATCACATCGGCTTTGGTAATTTCTGCCATTGTTGTATTCCTCCATTTATTAAGTGTGTGTTTTTAAATAGCGGGGAGCCTATTGAACTTCCCGGTCTGGTATCAGTTGCCTTCTTTTTTGGCCCGTATAGCGTCGAGAGCCCGCACGAAACTGCCGGGAACCGCTGCCAGAACACCGACGAAATTGGTAGCCGGGGCCTGCATGGAGCCGAGCATTTTTGCGATGAGCACTTCACGGCTCGGCAGGTCTGCCAGTGCCTGGATATCCGCAGGGCTGATCGTCTTGCCCGACAGCAGGCCAGCCTTAAGGGTAAACGGGTTGGTCTGTTCCTTGGCGAACTTGGACAGCACCTTGGCGGCAGCGACCGGGTCGTCGTAGCTCAGGGCAATGGCGGTCGGACCGGCATAGTAGGGGTTCAGTGCTGCTTTGTCCGTATCCTTGGATGCCAGCTCAAGCAGCGTGTTCTTGACGACCTTGTACTCGACTTCCGCCTTGCGCAGTTCTTCACGCAGCGCCGTTGCCTGGGCCACGGTCATACCGCGATAGTCGGCAAGAAACACCGCCTTGGCGCGCTGCAGCTTGTCGTGCATTTCGGTTACAACTTGCTGTTTGTTTTCTTTATTCAAGCGCCTTCCTCCTTTCTTTTGGTATAAGGGCTTGCGCCCCCGCCAAAGTCAGGAAGCTGCAGGAGATAATCCTTCAACGACCCAAGTCTCGGCAGGCTGAAAATTTTAAGCCGGCACGCACCGTGCCCGACGCCTGCTGTCTGTGACTTTGGCTTGCTGCTACTGCCGTATATTAAAGCTGTGCCGACACTTCCGACACATCGAGGCGAACACCAGGGCCCATCGTAGACGAAATGCAGATCTTTTTCATGTAGGTACCCTTGGCGGCCGACGGTTTAGCCTTTACAAGCGCATCCAGCAGAGCCAGGATGTTCTCCTTCAGCTTCTCCCCATCGAAAGAGACCTTGCCGACCGGCGCATGGATGATGCCAGCCTTCTCCACGCGGAATTCCACCTTTCCGGACTTGGACTCCTTGACAGCACGGCCGACATCGAAGGTTACCGTACCGACCTTCGGGTTGGGCATGAGGCCGCGGGGACCGAGGAGCTTACCGATCTTGCCGACAACTCCCATCATGTCAGGCGTGGCAATGGCCGTATCGAACTCGAACCACCCTTCCTGGATCTTCGCCACCAGGTCCTCAGCACCGACAAAATCGGCACCTGCATCCCGTGCTTCCTTCTCTTTCTCACCCTTGGCAAACACGAGAACCCGAACATCCTTCCCCAGGCCGTTAGGGAGAACAACCGCACCGCGAACCATCTGGTCGGCATGGCGCGGATCGACACCGAGTCGCACGGACACGTCAACGGTTTCGTCAAACTTGGCATAGGTGGAGCTCTTAACCAGATCAATCCCGTCCTGCAAGGGGTAGCTCTTGGCTCTGTCTACCTTGGCAAGGGCCTCTTTAAGTTTTTTACCGTTCTTAGGCATTTCTCGTCACCCTCTCTTGTCTCTAAACAATATCCACGCCCATGCTGCGGGCGGTACCTTCGATGGTATTCATGGCAGCCTCAATGCTGGCAGCATTGAGGTCCGGCATCTTTTTCTGGGCAATTTCCCGGACCTGGTCCTTGGTCAGTTTCCCAACCTTGGTCTTGTTGGGAACGCTGGACCCGCTTTCAATACCGAGAGCCTTCTTGATGAGGACCGAAGCCGGTGGCGTCTTGGTGACGAAACTGAAAGACCGGTCCGCAAAAACCGTGATGACGACCGGCGTGATGGTGCCTTCGTCAGCCTGGGTCTTGGCGTTGAACGCCTTGCAGAATTCCATGATATTCACGCCATGCTGACCGAGGGCCGGACCGATCGGCGGGGACGGGTTGGCTTTGCCAGCCGGTATCTGCAGCTTGATATACCCTGTGATTTTTTTTGCCATTGCTCTGCTCCTTTTGCGCTCTTCCTGAAAACTTTCGTATAGGATCGGTGCGGACGGTCAAACCGCCCTACTGCTTCTCTACCTGCATGAATTCCAGCTCTACCGGCGTGGCGCGGCCGAAGATACTGACCATGACCCGCAATTTACCCTTTTCGGGCTTGACATCCTCAACGACGCCGGCAAAGTTCAGGAACGGTCCGTCGATAACCCTGACCGTCTCTCCCACCTCGAACAGTACCTTGGGGCGGGGCTTTTCTGCCCCCTCCTCCATACGGCGCGTGATTTTGCCGACCTCATCGTCGGGGATGGGGAACGGGTTGTTGCCGCCGACAAAACCGGTCACCTTTGCGGTTTCCTTGACAACATGCCAGGTATCGTCGTTCAACTCCATGTTGACCAGAATATAGCCTGGGAAAAACTTGCGCGAGGAGGTCCGCTTTTCGCCTTTCTTGAGCTCGACAACCGTTTCGGACGGTATCAGCACATCGCCAAAGGAATCCTCAAGCCCCAGATTCTTTATCCGCTCAAGGAGCGAGAGCCGCACTTTATTTTCAAATCCGGAATACGTATGTACGCCGTACCACTTTTTCGCCATGGAAAGTTCCTTACCCCAGAATCCTGCGCATCAGCTTCGCCAACACCACGTCACAAGCCCCGAGGTAGAGGGAGATGATGACGATGATCACTACCACAACCCATGCGGTGGCAACGGTTTCTTTGCGAGTCGGCCAGGTCACCTTCCCCAGCTCAACTTTTACCTCTTCCAGAAAATTCTTGGTTTTGGCCAGCACGCGTCACACCCCGTAACATTATTGGTAAAATGGCAGGCCAGGAGGGATTCGAACCCCCAACATCCGGTTTTGGAGACCGGCGCTCTAGCCGTTAGAGCTACTGGCCTGCAGCCAGTGGTCACAGTTGCACTGCGACCGTTTTCCCAGTCTACTTCGTTTCCTTGTGGGGAGTATGCTTCTGACAGAAGCGGCAGTATTTGCTGAATTCCAGCTTTTCGGGCGTGGTCTTCTTGTTCTTGGTGGTGGTATAGTTTCTCTGCTTGCACTCGGTGCAGGCAAGCGTAATGATGTCTCTCATTGCTCTCTTCCTTTATGACGATATACAGGGGCGACCGATCGATCGCCCCTGCGAGTGTGCAATTATTCGATGATGGAGCTGACCACGCCGGCACCGACCGTACGGCCACCTTCGCGGATCGCGAACCGCAGTCCTTCGTCCATGGC
>NZ_JAHCVK010000017.1 GCF_018476905.1 Geomobilimonas luticola | reverse complement strand
ATGGGTATGGACGCGGATCTGGGGATCGATTCCATCAAGCGGGTCGAGATTCTTTCCACTCTCCAGGAGCGCCTCCCCGGCTCGCCGGCCATCGGGCCCGAACACCTCGGGACCCTCCGCACCCTCGGTGAGATCGCCCGTCACCTGGGCGCCGGTGCCGCACCACAGACCGAACCTGTTTCCGTCCCCGTTGTCGACGCGGAACCTGCCGCACCGGCAGAGAGTGCGAAACCGGCCATTCCGGCTCCCCCCATCGGACGAAGCACCATTGTCCCGGTCTCTCTTGACACTGAGGGTCCCGCCCTGTCCGTGGCGACCGGCGGCGAATTCTGGGTTACCGACGACGGTTCCCCCCTTGCAGCGGAGCTCTGCACCATACTTAACGATCGCGGTTTCACGTCTCGCCTGATCTCTCACCACGAGCAACCCCACCACTCTCCCGCCACCCTGACGGGGCTTGTCATAATCGCACCGCTTCTGGGAACCGATGACCTGTTCCTTGAAGAGGCGTTTCTCCTTCTCCAAGAAGCCGCACCGGCCCTGCGCCAGGCGGGGACAGCCGGAGGCGCCCTCTTCGCGACCATTTCACGTCTCGATGGAGCATTCGGGTGCGCTCCGGAAAGGCAACTCACAGACCCGCTCTCCGGAGGGCTTGCCGGGCTTGCCAAAACGGCCGGCCACGAATGGCCGGAGGTTGCCTGCAAGGCCATCGACCTGGGCCCGTTCGCCGATCCTTCGCGTGTGGCTCGCGCCGTTGCCGACGAGCTTTTCCTGTCCGGACCGGTGGAGGTGGGGCTCACACCCGAAGGTCGTTTATCGCTCGCCCTTGCCGAATTGCCGGCAGCTCCGGTTCCGGCGGCCATACCCGTCGCCAAGGGAGACATGATCGTCGTCACCGGCGGCGGACGTGGTGTGACAGCAGCGGCAGCAGTCGCTCTCGCTGAAGCATGGCAACCTGTTCTCCTCATCCTGGGGAGAAGCGCAGCACCGTCGACTGAGCCCGAGTGGCTCCAGAATCTCACGGAAGAGCCGCGCATCAAGCGCGCCATTCTTGAGCAGGCAGGTGGAAAACTCCACCCGCGGGAGATCGAGGAACGCTTCCAGGCGGTAATTGCCGGTCGCGAGCTCTCCGCAACCATGGCGAGAATCGCAGCGGCAGGTGGGCACGCACTCTACCGGTCCGTGGATATCCGTGACGGAGCGGCAGTCGGGGCCGTTGTGGAGGAACTCCGCCAGGAATACGGGCCGGTCAGGGGGATCGTCCATGGCGCAGGGGTCCTGGCCGACCGTCTCATTGCCGACAAGTCGCGGGAACAGTTCACTGCCGTCTACGGCACCAAAGTAGACGGGCTCCGGGCGCTTCTGGCCGCCACCCGGGATGACAGCCTCCGGTTCATTGCCCTCTTCTCCTCGACCACCGGCCGCTTTGGCAGGACCGGCCAGGTGGACTATGCGGTCGCCAACGAAGTCCTCAACAAGCTCGCCCAGGTGGAAATGCGGCGCCGCCCGGCCTGCCGGACGGTGAGCATCAACTGGGGCCCGTGGGACGGCGGCATGGTAACGCCGGCCCTCAAAAAGGTCTTTGCCGGCGAGGGGATTGGTCTCATCGGCCTGGCGGAGGGGGGCGATTTCCTTGTCAGGGAAATCGCCGCAACGGACAGCCCGGTCGAAGTGGTCGCCCTTGCTGCCGCTCCAGGTGAGCCTGCAGCGGCCCAGCCCGCAGTACGTTCGAAGGGCCTCACCGAAGCGCTGACCCTGACCCTGACCGTGAAGGACTACCCCTTCCTCCGCTCCCATGTCCTCGACGGTAAGGCCGTCCTTCCCATGGCGGTGATCGTGGAATGGCTTGCCCACGGTGCACTCCACGGCAATCCGGGTTTCCGTTTCCACGGGTTCAACGACCTGCGCATCTGCAAAGGGGTTGTCTTCGACCAGTCGACCCCCTGCACCATCCAGCTCATGGCGGGGCGCGCCGAAAAACGTGAATCGTTCTATCTCGTACCGGTCGAACTCCACAGCACGGGCAGGAACGGGCAGACTATCCTCAATGCACGGGCCGAGATAGTCCTGGCGACACGGCTCCCCGAGGGGATCAGGTCCATCATCGAACTCCCCACGACCCCCTACGCACTTCATAACGGCAAACTGTACGACCGGGAACGACTGTTCCACGGTCCCGACCTGCACGGCATCGAGCAGGTCGACGGCTGCTCGCCCAAGGGGATCGCCGCTGCCGTAAAGATCGCCCCTCCCCCCACAAGCTGGATGAAACACCCGCTCCGGAGCGCCTGGCTCACCGATCCTCTGGTCATCGACAGCGCATTCCAGCTCATGATCCTCTGGAGCTTCGAGCGGTTCGGCGCCGGTTCACTCCCCTGCTTTGCCGGCCGCTACCGGCAGTTCCAGGAATCCTTTCCCGAAGAAGGGGTCCAGGTGGTCATCCGCGTGACCGCAGAGCGCGAACACGGCGCCACTGCCGACATGGAGTTTCTGGATCGCCACACGGGAAAACTGGTCGCACGGCTGGAAGGATATGAATGCGTCATCGACCCCTCGCTGGAGCGCGCGTTCCAGCGCAACCAGCTGTCGCAGGCGGGCAGCGTGGAACGGGGAGCCGCCTGACCTATGCAGCATGCTCCATCAGTGGCGATCGTCGGGATTGGCGGCATCTTTCCCGATGCACCGGATCTCGAACGTTTTTGGAACAATATCCGCACCAGTCGCAGCGCTGCACGGGACGTCCCCCACGGAAGGTGGCTGCTTTCTCCTGAGGCCGCCTTTGGTGAGGACGTGGGAGCGCCGGACCGCGTATATTCGCGCCGCGGCTGTTTCATAGACGCGCTCCCCCCTTCGTCGGAGCTGGACGGCCTCTCCATCGACCGGGAACTTCTGGCCGGCCTTGACCCCCTGTTCCATCTCCTGCTCCATGCGGGAAAGCGGGCGTTCGACGACGGCATCACGGAACGTCTCGACCGTTCCCGTGTTGGTGTCATCATCGGCAACCTGGCCCTGCCGAGCGAGAAATCCGCCGCCCTGACCCGCCAGTGGCTGGGGAGGACGTTCGAGGAGAAACTTCTCGGCAGGTCCCTTGACCCGGCACAGACCGAACCCCTGAATCGCTACGTCGCCGGCCTTCCCGCCGGCATCCTCTCCCACGCCCTCGGTCTTGGTGGCGGCAGCTGTACCCTCGATGCCGCCTGCGCTTCCTCTCTGTACGCCATCAAGCTCGCCGCCGACGAACTCCTTGCCGGCCGTGCCGACGCCATGCTGACCGGCGGGCTCTCCCGCCCCGACCCCCTCTATACCCAGATGGGTTTTTCCCAGCTCCGCGCCCTTTCCAAGCGGGGCATCTGTTCCCCTTTCGATGCCGCCGGCGATGGCCTCGTGGTCGGCGAAGGTGCCGGCCTGTTCCTGCTCAAGAGGACCGAGGACGCCCTGGCTCACGGCGACAGGATCTACGGGGTAATCCGGGGGATCGGCCTTGCCAACGATGTGGGGGGAAGCCTGCTAGCCCCCATGTCCGAAGGGCAGCTGCGCGCCATGCGTGCCGCCTATGCACAGGCAGGATGGAACCCCGGCGACGTGGATCTTATCGAGTGCCATGCCACCGGGACGCCTGTCGGCGATGCCACCGAAGTAGCCAGCCTCCGGGAACTCTGGGGCGAAATACCGCCAGGGGATGGACGTTGCGTCATCGGCTCGGTCAAGTCCAACATCGGCCACCTCCTCACCGCCGCGGGCGCAGCCGCACTGACCAAGGTCCTTCTCGCCATGGCAGAGGAAACGCTTCCCCCCACCGCCGGCTTCACATCACCCCAGCCGGCAATGGACCTTGAAAACTCCCCGTTTCGCGTTCTGACCGACAGCACCCCCTGGCACCGGCGAGGCGACGGCATCCCCCGGCGGGCGGCGGTTAGCGCATTCGGCTTCGGCGGCATCAACGCCCACCTGCTCGTGGAGGAGTGGCTTCCCGGGATGGAAGCGTCCCTTTGCACCCCGGTTTCCCCCGCATCACCACAACGCCCCCGCATAGCCGTTGTCGGCATGGATGCGCGTTTCGGCCCCTGGCAGTCACTCCGTGCTTTCCAGGAGCGGGTCCTCGGCGGCGATCCGGACACGATGCCGACAGCACCCTCCCGCAGATGGTGGGGGGCCGAAGAGAGCGCCTGGTTCCGTGAGGAAGGTTACGACCGGACCCCGTTCAACGGCTACTTTCTGGATGACGTGGCTGTTGCCGCCGAACAGTTCCGGATACCGCCACGGGAGATCGAGGAGATGCTTCCCCAGCAGCTTCTCATGCTCAACGCAGCCGCGGGAGCGCTGACCGATGCCGGTATGAGCCGGGAGGACAACCTCCGCGCCGGGGTCTTCATCGGCATCGCCCTCGACCTCAACTCGACCAACTTCAGCTTCCGCTGGTCTCTCGCCGAACGGGCAACGACATGGGGCAAAGAACTGGGGCACGACCTTCTTCCCGATGAAGCGGCGGAATGGACCGCGTCGCTCCGCAACGCCGCCGGACCGCCACTTACCGCCAACAGGACCATGGGTGCCCTCGGGAGCGTGGTCGCCAGCCGTATCGCCCGGGAATTCAGGGTAGGCGGCCCCAGCTTCACCCTGTCCAGCGAAGAAAATTCCGGTATCCGGGCACTGGAGGCCGCCACCCGTCTTCTCCAGGCCGGGGAAATCGACCGGGCGCTCGTTGGCGCCGTCGATCTGGCCGGTGACCTGAGGGCGGTCCTCGGCCAGCACGAGGTTCGACCCTGCTCCCCCTCCGGCCGTGGACTCCCCTTCGACGCCCATGCCGATGGCGGTATCATCGGCGAAGGCGCGGCAGCGGTTGTTCTCAAAAGGCTTGAAGACGCCGAACGTGACGGAGACCGCATCTACGCAGTTATTTGCGGGCTTGGAGCATCCGGCGGCGCTACGGTGATGCCCGACGTGACCACCTACCGGCATGCCCTGGAGCGCGCTTATGCCGATGCGGGCGTGGCGCCGTCTACGGTCGGCCTGCTGGAAACCCATGGCAGCGGCAACCCTGTCGAGGACCGGATGGAAGCCCAAGCGCTGGAGGGATTCTTCGGAGAACTGGATCTTCCCCAACGTTCCTGCGCACTCGCCAGCGTGGCGGGCGACATCGGCCAGACCGGAGCAGCCTCCGGTTTCGCCTCCTTCATCCGGGGATGCCTCGCCCTGCACCAGGAGATCATCCCTCCTTGCCGCGGCGTGGAGACCCCCCTTCCAGGCCTTGTCGGCAGCGGACCATTCTATCTTCCCCCCACCCCGCGCTACTGGCTCCGCAACCGAAGCGACGGACCACGACGTGCCGGCATCAGCGTCTTCGGTGTTGACGGCACCTGTTGCCACGTCGTGCTCGAGGGATGGGATACCAGCACCGACAACGCCGAACCGGACCGTATCACCCCCGTCTCCCGGGAAACCGAATTCCTCTTTACCCTGAGTGGAGACACCCCGGAAATAATTAAACAAAAACTTGAGCAGTTATCACGCAACATACGGGAAAACAAGACAAACACTCCTGCCCTGGCTCGTGAATGGCACAGCCGTGAAGTCACCGCTCCATCCGGTGCGCTCGCCCTGTCCCTGGTCGCCCGAAACCGGGAGGAACTCACCGCACTCATCCACCAGGGGAACCAGACCCTCGCTTCCGGCAGCATCGTTTCCACCCTCTCCCCCCTGCTCCGCGACCGGTTGTTTTATTCGCCGACCCCCTTGGGGAGCGACGCAAAGATCGCCTTCGTCTTTCCCGGCTCGGGGAACCATTACCACGGCATGGCCCTGGAACTCTCCGCCCGCTGGCCCGAGATATTCCGGCGTCAAGACCGGGAAAACCTTAACCTTCGGAGCCAGTTCCAGCCGGAACTCTTCTGGAACGGGCCGCTCCCGACAGAGATAGACGATCACCGGGCCGTCATCTTCGGTCAGGTGGCCACTGGCTGTGCGGTCAGCGATGTCGTCCGCAGCTTCGGCGTTCAACCGTCCGCGGCCATCGGCTACAGCCTGGGAGAATCGGCCGCGCTGTTTGCCATGGGCGCCTGGCGGGACCGGGACGGCATGCTGTCGCGGATGCAGGCATCGACCCTCTTCACCCGCGATCTTGCCGGCGAGTGCCGGGCTGCCCAGCGGACCTGGAAGTTGAAAGAGGGAACCGCCGTAGACTGGAGCATCGGCGTCGTGGAGGCCACTGCCCGCGAAGTCCGTCAGGCCCTGCGCTCCACGGCACACGTCTACCTTCTCATCGTCAATACCCCCGATGAATGTGTCATCGGCGGCGATGCCAAGGGGGTCAAGCGGCTCGTTGCCATGCTCGGCTGCCGGTTCTTCCCCCTGCAGGGGGTTACCACGGTCCACTGCGAGGTGGCACGCGAGGTGGCAGCCCCCTACCGGGACCTGCATCTTTTCCCGACCGCAGCACCACGAGGGATTGCCTTCTACAGCGGGGCGAAGGGACGGGCCTACGACGTAAACCGGGAGAGCGCAGCCGACTCCATCCTCGCCCAGGCTCTCGAGGGGGTCGATTATCCCGCCGTCATCGAGTCTGCCTACGACAGCGGTTTGCGGATATTCCTCGAAATGGGACCGGGAGGCTCCTGCAGCCGGATGATCGACCGCATCCTCGAAGGGCGCCCCCACCTTGCCCGCTCAGCCTGTTTTTCAGGCCAGGACACGGTATCGTCCGTCCTGCGCCTTCTGGGTAACCTGGCAGCCGAACGGGTGCCGCTGGACCTCGCCCCCCTCTATGCGATCCAGCCGTTGCAGGTTCGGACATCGCGACCGGATCACCTCATTCACGTCCGGACAGGAGGTGCGCCGTTTCAGCCACCCCTCCCCGTCCAGCGGCCACAGCCAGTCGCTTCTCTGCCTGAGGACACAGCGCCTGCCCGCGAGCCGGTTACTCCCATGACCGCCCCCTCGGCAGCTCCCAGTACGTCCTTTCCCGCGCCGCTCCAGGTGGATGCAGTTGTCGAACCGGTGTTCAAGGAATTTGCCGCAGCCCAGGAGGCTCGCACCAGGGCACACGAAGCGTACCTCAGCTTCAGCGACGGACTCGCCCGGACCATGGCGGACACCATCGCGTTCCAGCTCTCCGTCCAGCAGGCTATTGAAGGCGCCGGGCCCACGGCGGATTATGCCATGACCGAAACGCAGCTGTACGCACCACCACCTCCGGCTCAACATGTTGCCTTTCCGCGGGAGATGTGTCTCGAATTCGCCCGGGGAAGCGTGGGGCGAATGCTCGGCCCGGATTTCGCTGAAGCCGACAGCTTTCCCACCCGGGTACGGCTCCCCGACGAACCCCTCATGCTCGTCGACCGGATCGTTACGGTGGAGGGAGAACCGAAATCCATGACCAACGGACGGGTGGTAACCGAGCATGACATCCACCCCAACGCCTGGTACCTGGACGGCAACCGGATACCCACCTGTATCGCCGTAGAAGCCGGTCAGGCAGACCTCTTCCTTTCCGGATACCTGGGGATCGACTTCATCACCCAGGGAATGGCGGTCTACCGCCTCCTTGACGCGGTGGTGACCTTCCACCGCGGGCTTCCCGGTCCGGGGGAGACCATCCACTACGACATCCGGATCGAGCGTTTCTTCCGGCAGGGGGACACCTGGCTGTTCCGCTTCTTCTTCGAGGCGACGGTAAACGGCCAGCCGCTGCTCACCATGCGGGACGGCTGCGCCGGTTTCTTCACCCAGGAAGAACTGGATGCCGGCAAGGGGATCGTGCGGCCGGCTCTCGACCTGCGCCCCACAACCGGCATCCGCCCGGCTGACTGGCAGGACCTTGTGCCGATGGCACGGGAAAGCTACGACGCCGCGCAGATCGACCGGCTCCGAGCGGGCGACCTGGCCGGTTGCTTCGGGCCGCTGTTCGCCGGCCTGCCGCTGACCCGTCCCCTGACCATCCCCGGCGGCCGGATGCGTCTGGTCCACCGCGTGCTGGAGATCAACCCCGCAGGTGGCCGGTGCGGCATCGGCCTCATCCGCGCCGAGGCGGATATCCGCCCCGACGACTGGTTTCTCACCTGTCATTTCGTCGACGACCGGGTCATGCCCGGCACCCTCATGTACGAATGCTGCATGCATACCCTCCGCATTTTCCTTCTGCGTATGGGATGGGTGGCGGAAGGCGACGGCGCCATCTGGGAACCGGTGCCGGGTGCAGCCAGCAAGCTCTGTTGCCGCGGGCAGGTACTGGATACTACGAAGCTCGTCACGTACGAGGTCACGCTCCGCGAGATCGGCTATCGCCCGGAACCGTACGTCATCTGTGACGCCCTTATGTATGCCGACGGCAAGCCGATCGTCGAGATCAGCGGTATGTCGGCGCGCCTGATGGGAACGACGAAGGAAAAGCTGCTCGCTCTCTGGCGTAGGGATGTTGCAAGCAAGACCGTTGGACACAGCATCTCAACAACATCAGACGGGAAGAAACCCGCCATCTACACCAAGGAACAGATCCTCGCCTACAGCAACGGTAAGCCGTCCGAAGGGTTCGGCGAGCCATACCGGATATTCGACAGCGAACGAAAGATCGCCCGGCTTCCCGGCCCCCCCTTCCAGTTCATGGACCGGGTCACCGCCGTCAGGGGGGAACCGTGGCAGATGGTCGCCGGAGCCATGGCCGAGGCCCAGTACGACGCACCGACCGATGCATGGTATTTCGGGGCGGATCGCCAGCCCCGCATGCCCTTTGCCGTCCTGCTGGAAGCCGCCCTCCAACCGTGCGGCTGGCTAGCTGCCTACGTCGGTTCGGCCCTCACCTCCCCCACCGACATCTCCTTCCGCAATCTGGGAGGAAGCGCTGTGCAGCACCGGCCGGTAACCCCGGAAAGCGGCACCCTGACCGCTACGGCAACCATGAAGAAAGTCGCCACCAGCGGCGGGATGATCATCCAGGAGTATGACTTCGCCGTGGCGGACCGGCAGGGAGTCCTCTACGAAGGGGAGACCATGTTCGGGTTCTTCTCCCGCGAAGCCCTTGCCAACCAGGTGGGAATCCGTGACGCTGTCATCTACACGCCGTCGGCGGACGAAACGGCCCGGGGGAAAGCGCTTCCCTACCCCCCCGCCCCCCCCTTCCCGGAGCGACAGCTCCGGATGATCGACCGGATCGAACTTCATGTGCCCGACGGTGGTCCGGCAGGACTCGGCTACCTGCGGGGTATCAAGGAGGTAGATCCGGACGAGTGGTTCTTCAAGGCCCACTTCTACGAGGACCCGGTGACACCCGGCTCCCTGGGCCTGGAATCGTTCCTTCAGCTCATCAAGTTTGCCGCCGTAGAGCGGTGGGGATGGCAGGAAGGAACGCTCCTGGCCGCCGTCGCCCCGGGAAGGCGTCACCGCTGGCTCTACCGGGGACAGATCGTACCGGCGAACAGCCTGGTAACGGTACACGCATGGATTACCGCCGTTGATGAACGGGAGCGGATTCTTACCGCCGACGGCTTCCTGGCGGTGGACGGGAAGGTGATCTACCAGATGAACGACTTTACGCTGCAGATGGAGCAGATAGCATGAGATATTCCCGCGTACACATCGAGGCGCTCGGCTACGAGTTGGCGCCGGTAGTGGTGACCTCCGCCGAACTGGAGAAACGCCTTGAACCGCTCTACAAGGCGCTCAGGTTCACGCCGGGCCAGCTCCAGGTGCTGACCGGCATCCGGGAGCGGCGCTGGTGGGAACCGGGATATCCCCTTTCCCGCGGGGCGATCGCCGCCGGGAAAAAGGCCCTCGCTGCCACGGGAATATCCGTTGACGACATAGGCGTACTCGTCTACACCGGCGTCTGCCGGGAGCAGTTCGAACCGGCGACCGCCTGCCGCGTCGCTGCCGGTCTCGGCATCGGTGGAGACACCATGATCTACGACCTGTCCAACGCCTGCCTCGGCGTTCTCAACGGCATCATAGACGTGGCGAACCGTATTGAACTTGGCCAGATCAGGGCCGGCCTCGTCGTCTCCTGCGAAAGCGCCCGGGACATCAACGACATCATGATCGCCGACATGCTCGAAAAACGGAGCATGGACCACTTCGCCTCGTCCCTCGCCACCCTGACCGGCGGCTCGGGAGCCGTGGCGGTCCTGCTCACCGACGGCTCCCTCGGCTCGGCGACCGGCCGGCGACTTCTCGGGGGGATGGCGCAAGCAGCACCCGAGCACCACGGTCTCTGTCTCTGGGGTATCGCCCCGGACGGCCGGGGGGGATATGCCCAGTCCATGCGCACCGATGCGGTTAACGTGATGAACAACGGCGTCGAGCTCGGTCGGCGGACCTGGGAGGCCTTCCTTCCCGAGATAGGATGGAGCACAGAAGACGTTGACCGGGTCATCTGCCACCAGGTCGGCTCGGCGCATCAGAGCACCATTCTGCGGACTCTGGGGATACCCGTCGATAAGGACTTCACTACCTTCGAATTCCTCGGCAACATGGGAACGGTCTCCCTTCCCCTCACCGCCGCCCTCGCGGAAGAGCGGGACATCCTCTCCCCCGGCAACCGGGTCGCCTTTCTCGGTATAGGGAGCGGGTTGAACTGCCTGATGCTCGGGTTGGAGTGGTAGAGGAGAGCGCGTGACGACGGGAGTGGCGGAGTCTCGGGAGTAGAGGGAAAAGGTCGTGCGGCAAGCGGACACCCGCCTGCTGTCCCGAAAACTGCCACTGTCCCGATAGCCAGCAAGGACAGCAAAGAGGAAACCGGTGCTGGTCCGCAGCGCGACCTCGACCGGAGCGGACGAGATTTCGCCACTCCATTCCGGCAGACCGTCTATTTGATTTGATTTACTCCTAGGGGTTCCCGAATTTCATGAACATCGACATCACAAAAGAGTACCCCTTTACCGGCCACCGTCTCGACCTGGACGGCCTTAACTACCACTACCTGGACGAGGGGAGCGGCGATCCGGTCGTCATGGTCCACGGCAACCCCTCCTGGTCCTTCTACTACCGGAACCTCGTCCTCGCCCTGCGTGACCGTTACCGCTGCATCGTCCCCGACCACATGGGGTGCGGCCTTTCCGACAAGCCGGGGGACGACCGTTACGACTATACCCTCTCCCGACGGGTGGACGACCTGGAGCGGCTCCTCGACCATCTGGGTATCCGGGAAAACATCACCCTCGTCCTCCACGACTGGGGGGGGATGATCGGCATGGCCTACGCCGTCAGGCATCCCGAACGGATCAGGCGGCTGGTCATCCTCAATACCGCGGCTTTCCACCTCCCCAAGGAAAAACCGTTCCCTCTCGCCCTCAGAATCTGCCGCGACACGTGGATAGGCGCCCTGCTCGTGCGCGGCCTCAACGCCTTCAGCCTCGCCGCCTCCTTCGTGGGGTGCAAGCGCAACCCCATGCCGACCGACCTGCGCCGGGCCTACCGGTCCCCCTACGACAGCTGGCAGAACAGGATCGCCACACTCCGCTTCGTCCAGGACATCCCCCTGTCGCCGGGCGACCGCAACTACGAGCTGGTGAGCAGCGTCGCGAGGGGGCTCGAACAATTCACCTCTCGCCCCATGCTCATCTGCTGGGGAGAAAAAGACTTCGTCTTCGACCGCCATTTCCTTGCCGAGTGGCAACGGCGCTTCCCCGGAGCCGAAGTCCACAGCTTTGCCGATTGCGGCCACTACATCCTGGAAGATGCGGGAGAAGAGATCGTGCCGCTCATCGCCGCCTTTCTCGACCGCACCACCGCAGTTAAGGCCGGCACTCCGTGAACGCATCCAGCCTCGTCAACATAGCCGGCCACCTGCCGGACATGGCACGCCGGCAACCCGATACCACGGCCATCATCTTTCCCCAAAGGAACCGCCGTCTCACCTTCCGGGAACTGAATATCCTGAGCGACCGGATCGCCCACGGCCTCATCCGCACCGGCATCGGCCGCGGCGTCCGGACCGCCCTCATGGTGACGCCGGGGCCGGAATTTTTCGCCCTCACCTTCGCCCTGTTCAAGGTCGGGGCGGTGCCGGTCCTCATCGATCCGGGGCTGGGGGTGAAAAACCTGAAGAGCTGCCTCGCCGAGGCCGAACCCCATGCCTTCATCGGCATCCCCCGGGCCCACATCGCCCGGCGTCTCTTCGGCTGGGGGAAGGAATCCCTCCGAATTTTCATCACGGTGGGAAGGCGTCTGTTCTGGGAAGGGACGACCCTTGCCGAGCTCCTCGGGCAGAATGAAACGGACACTCCCTTCCCTCTGGCGCCGACGGAAAAGGATGACGTGGCCGCCATTCTCTTCACCAGCGGGAGCACCGGTCCCCCCAAGGGGGCAGTCTACAGCCACGGCAATTTCGCCGCCCAGGTGGAGGCGCTTCGTCGCGTCTACGGCATCGAACCGGGGGAGATCGACCTCCCCACCTTTCCCCTCTTCGCCCTCTTCGCTCCGGCCCTCGGCATGACCGCCGTCATTCCGCAGATGGACTTCACCCGGCCGGGGTCGGTCAACCCCCGCCGGATCATAGCCACCATCAAGGACCATGGCGTCACCACCATGTTCGGCTCCCCCGCCCTTATCAACCGGGTCGGCCGGTACGGTGCGGAACGTGGCATCAGTCTCCCGACCCTGCGGCGGGTCATTTCCGCCGGTGCCCCGGTGCCGGCAGCGGTCCTCGAACGGTTTTACCGGCTCCTCGGCCCCGGGGCGGAGCTTTACACCCCCTACGGTGCCACGGAGGCGCTCCCCGTCTGCTCCATCGGCAGCAGGGAGATTCTTGCCGAGACCCAGCAGATCACCAACGCCGGCGGCGGCATCTGCGTCGGTCGGCCCGTGGAGGGAATTCGGCTCGAAATCATCCGGATCAGCGACGACCCCATCCCTGTCTGGCAGGACTCGCTCCGCGTCGCGGCAGGGACCATCGGCGAGATCATCGTGCAGGGTGATCAGGTGACCCGGAGCTACTACAATCGTCCCGAAGCCGACCGGCTGGCAAAGATCGCCGACCCGGCCACCGGCAGCTTCTTCCACCGCATGGGAGACCTGGGGGGAATCGACGAGGCTGGCCGTATCTGGTTCTGCGGCAGGAAATCCCATCGGCTGCAAACGGCCGACGGACCTTTCTACACCATACCCTGCGAGGCGGTATTCACTACCCACCCCGCCGTCTTCCGCACCGCCCTGGTGGGAGTCGGAGACAGAGGCGACCAGCGACCGGTGCTCTGCGTCGAACTGGAAAAGGGTATCAAGGTTGACCGGGAAACGGTCCGCAAGGAGCTTCTGGCCATCGGCAGCGCCCACATCCACACCCAGCCCATCACCACCATTCTCTTCCACCCGGCCTTTCCGGTGGACATCCGCCACAACGCCAAGATATTCCGGGAAAAACTGGCCGTCTGGGCAACAAGCAAACTTTCATCTTGATCGTAAGCAAGATAATAGAGCATGAGCCTAAGACAAACCAGTAATGGACACAGAAACATCGGAAAAAAACGGATCAAATCGGATTCATACAAAAACCCGATTATGTTTAATCCACAGTCATCCGTTTTTTCCGCTTCTTCCGTGTTCCATTCGCATTGAATTGTATTCAGTTCATCATTGCTACCATTGATAGTTATGGGGTATCGCATATGAAAGCACTGGTAACCGGCGGTGGCGGTTTCCTCGGCGGCACGATCGTCCGGCTCCTCCGGAAGCGGGGTGAATCGGTCCGGAGTTTTTCGCGCCAGGAGTACCCGGCACTAGCTCATCTTGGCGTGGAACAGGTGCGGGGCGACGTCGGGGATCGGGACGCGGTGCTGCGGGCAGCCGAGGGATGCGACATCATCTTTCACGTGGCGGCGAAAGCGGGCATCTGGGGGAGCACCGCGGAGTTCCACCGGGCAAACGTCACCGGCACGGAGAACATCATCGCCGCCTGCCGGCACCATGGTATCGACAGGCTCGTCTTTACCGGCTCACCCAGCGTGGTCTTCGACGGCACGGATGTGGAGGGGGGTGACGAATCCCTTCCCTACCCTTCTCACTACGAGGCCCACTACCCCCGCACCAAGGCCCTGGCCGAACGTCTCGTCATCGCGGCCAACGGTCCCGGCCTGGCCACCGTCTCCCTCCGCCCCCACCTCATCTGGGGACCGGGGGACAACCACCTCGTCCCCCGCATCGTGGCAAAGGGGCGTGCCGGGAAACTGCGGCGGATCGGCACGCGCGACTGCCTCGTGGACACGGTTTACGTGGACAACGCCGCCGCCGCCCACCTCCTCGCCGCAGACCGGCTGGCTCCCGGCTCAACCATCGCCGGCAACTGCTACTTCATCACCAACGGCGAGCCGATCCCTCTCTGGGAGATGGTCAACCGGATACTCGCCGCTGCCGGCGTGCCGCCGGTTTCGGGAAACGTGCCGCCGTCCGTGGCCTACGCGGCCGGCATGCTCTGCGAGGGGCTCTGGTCTCTCTTCAGCCTTTCGGGAGAGCCCCCCATGACCCGCTTCGTAGCACGGGAAATGGCCACCGCCCACTGGTTCGACATCACCGCCGCACGCCGGGTTCTCGGGTACGATCCTGCCATTTCCATCGACGAAGGGCTCGCACGCCTCCGGACCTGGCTTGCCGGGGAAACGGCATGACCTCCCCTCTTACCGTCCTGCCGGGAGAGGTGCATGTCTGGCTCTCCCCTCTCACCACTGATGACGACAGCTTGGCCCGTTTCAAAAACATGCTGTCCCGGGACGAGCTGGCACGGGCAGACCGCCTGCGCGACCGGCGCGCCCGGGAAAACTTCATCGCGGGGCGCGGCTTCCTGCGTGAAACCATCGCAAGGTATCTGGGCAGAGAGCCCGCGTCACTCCGGTTTGAAACGGGGGACCAGGGGAAACCCCGTCTGGTAGGGAACGGACCGCTCCGGTTCAACGTATCACACAGCGGCGGCCTCTGCCTCCTGGCCGTGACAGCCGGCTGTGATGTGGGGATCGACCTGGAACAGCGGCGGGATGATCTCCCCTACCGGGACATGGCCCGGCGCTACTTTTCCCCCCATGAACGGGACGAGCTGTTTAGCCTCCCCGACGGGGAACAACTCGACGCCTTCTACCGCTGCTGGACCCGGAAGGAAGCCTACCTGAAGGGGTGCGGCACCGGCTTCACCCAACCCTCCGACTCCTTCGACGTTTCCCTCCTCCCCGGCTCTCCCCCTGCCCTTCTCGGGCACCGCACCTCCCCCGACGCACCCGCTTGCTGGAAACTTGTCGACATCCCTGTTCCCGATGGATACTGCGCCTCACTCGCCATCGAAGGCGACCTGCCGGTCCTCCGTTTCTTCCCCTGACGTAAGACAACGAAAACCCCGGAAGCCTCGCAAGCTATCGGGGTTTTAATTCATCCAAAGCGTGGAAAATCAGAAATCCAGTGGGCTTCGTGCCTCTTTAATCGTTCTCACCGGGCACAGAAAAATGGCCACAACCTTGGCGGTTCGTTTCCCCCTTGACAAAACTTATCATGGCACCCACAGCTTCAAATACTATATATCTGAAGCTGCATAACTGCATTAGGACTTACCCCTGCTCACTTCTGCACAGGTTTGAGCGACCCTTGCATTTTACTAAAATAAATATATTATAATTAATAAAATACAGAAGGAGGGGGAAAAACATATGGCAAGAACAATAATCGTCGCATCTTTTGCTGCCATCATGCTTATGTGCTTTGCAGTTCAGAAGGTAGAGGCAGATGAAATCATCCTCAACAATGGTAATCATTTAATTGGGACTATAACTGCACTCTCCGGCGAGTACTTTACACTGACTTCAGATTACGCAGAACCTATCAAGATCAAGAAAGGGAGCATCAGCAAAATCTTTACCGAAAATCCAGTGGAGTTACATCTTGCCAGTGGCGAGATTATCAAAGGCAAAATCAGAACCGGCGATGACGGACGCATTATCGTTGAGGAAGGAAATGGCAGGATAACATCAGGAATTGATTTGAAAAGCGTGACAGCAGTCAATCCGCCACCCTCAGAAAAATGGCACGGCAATGTAAATCTTTCCGGAAACCTACAGACCGGCAATACTGACAGAAGCGGCCTTTCGTTCGGGGCTGATGCTATGCGGCGGGGGGATCAGGACCGCTTCAGTATGCGTTTTCTCTATAATATCGCCAATGAAAATCACACGATGACGACACGTAATATTTTTGGCGCTCTACAATATGATTATTTCTTCACCAAGAAATTTTACGGATATCTTGCAGTGGAACTCCTGAATGATACGTTCAAGAACCTCGACTTGAGGGCGGTAGTCGGTCCTGGCGCCGGATATCAAGTATGGGATGATCCCATCAAAGCCCTCTCCCTTGAAGCCGGCATTGCATATTTTTCGGAAAATTATAAGGTGCAAGAGGACAAAAGCTGGTTAACCATTCGTCTTGCAGCCAATTACCGGTACAAGCTGACCGACTGGCTTGTATTTACCGACCGACTAGTCCTTTACCCGAGCCTGAAAAGCATGAGTGACTTCAGTTTACGCAACGAAGCGGCACTGCTGACTGCAATCGGCTCAGGGTGGTCGATGAAATTGGCTGACATTCTCGATTATTCCAACAATCCGCCGGCAGGTACAAAGAGTACTGATTCACTTCTGACAATCGGACTTCAATACGGCTTCTGACAATCCTAGCAGGCTTGGAGAATTTTGACCAAGACAACAAAAGCCCCGTTGGCCATAGGACCAACGGGGCTTTCAGGCAGCCCGCTCCTCAATGCCTCCACGGCGGCGGGGGTGCATACCCGTCATCGGCCCACATCCGGTTTCTCGGCTGCTGGTAGCTGCCGCAGGCGATAATGCCCTTGCGGCAAAGGGTTTCGCGCCACTCGTAGCGGATGTAAATTTTCTCCCGTGCACCCGGTTCCGGATCGAACTCCACCGTACGTACGGGAGAATACTCCTCCCGGCCGTAGCCGGTCCCGGCGCTCTCCTCCATCCGGTCAGCCGATTTGGCTCTCTTTTCCATGGTTGGTGCCGCCGCCGGTGCAGCTCCCGATTTCCCCCGGTATATCTCGACCGGCGGCTCGTAGCGGCGAATCTCAGGATAGACGGCTACGGCGATCACCCCCATGGCCGACTCGTCTTTGAAAGCTGCGGCGTAGGAGTCGGCAGCGGTGGTGAAATAGAAACGGTTGACCCGGTCGTCCCCCGTACGCCACCCGTTGAATTCTCCCACGCCATAGGGTTCGAGAATATACATGCGCTCCCGGTTGCCGAGCCACGACTTCTTCCCCGAGATGATGTTGCGACCATCCACGGCAATCACGATGCCGACCCGCCGGTCCAGCCGGTTGCGCACGACGATGCTGTAGTGGTCACCCTTTATCGCCTCCGCATAGACTTTATGGTTGTTCCCCCTCGCGGCTGCCGGATACAGGGGGAGTTCGCGCCCGTTATCCGACCTGATCCTCACCTCAACCGCATCGCCGATTGAATCCGCCCAGGCACCGACGGCAAACCCCATGAACACCAGAAATAACACCATCGTTCTCATACGTCCCTCCCTGTCCTGCCCGTGTGATTGACTCTTTGCACGGTTAGACAGGGGAGAGACTAAAAATGTTCCGACAAATGGCAATAAATTTCAGGAAACGTGAGATGGCGCTGCTTCAGGTCTGTTAAGTGGGATCAGGTCACCAGCTGATACGCAGCTCGACCGTTTCACCATCCCGTGCTGCGAGCTGCGGCGGCTTACGGAGCACACCGACACGCTCCAGCCGGGCAACAAGAGCCGGGATATCCCGGGCCTCGAACCGCGCCAGGAGCTCATGGGCCGTAGCGCCATACGTGCGGCGCACGATCCTGCCGCGGGCACGGACGACCGCTTCCTCGATCGCCCCGACAGCACCGGCGGGGTCATCGACCAGGAGTGTAATTTCAATTTTCTCTCTTCCCTCTCCCGTTGGTTCCTGCCGGTATTTCGCCGATGGGGCCGGCGACGCCGACTTTTCCATGACCGCCGCGGGAACCCGTTCTTCAGGCTGTCTCAACCCTTCAAAGGCCTTGATTTCTTCCCGGGCGCCTTTTCGCATCTCCATCATGTCGGATTCCCGGAAGGGTGCTGCATCCCTCATCGCCTCCGCCTGTGGTGCTTCCGCCTTCGACCGCCGGGCAGCCTGACCGGAGCCCGGCATTGGTACGGGGTACGCGGGGGGGGAAGGCGCAGCAGGTTGCAGCGACGGGAGAGGGGCCGCTGTCGGGGGTGGCGGAGCGTAGCCCCCCCTTTCTGTTACAGGAGGTGGCGCGACTGCCGGTGCTCCCGGTGCGACAGGTGATTTCGCAGATGGTGGCGGGGAAACGACCGGAGGGGCGGAAGGCTGCTGTTTCGGTGGTGGACCCGGGGGGAGTTGCGGCGCTTCTTCCCGAATTATGGCCGGGGTGTCGGTAAGGGGCACCTGGGGGGCGGTCGTCCGGGCCAGGTAGTAGCCGGTGATGCAGAGAAAGACGATGGCGACCGCTTCCAGGGGGAGCTTGACATGGAGCGGGAAGAAGAGCCGTTTCCAGAGAGCGGGCTTGGGCTCAACACCCCCTTTCACCCGTGCCATGATCTTCGCGGTCATCCAGGGAGGCGGTTCCACCTCGGGAAGGCTTTTCAGGTGCGCGACCGTACGTTCCAGGTCTGCCAGCGCCCCGCGGCAGTTCCCGCACGTTGCGAGGTGCGCCTCTATTTCCGACTTTTCCTTGGCGCTGACGACATTGTCGAGATAGTCGGACAGTCTGCGGCGTATCTCAGTGTGCTCCATCACAGCTCTCCCACTGCCCGTTTCAGGCAGTCCTTCACCATTTCCCTGGCCCTGTACAGCCGGGACTTGACCGTCCCTTCCCGAATCTTGAGAATGGTGCAGATCTCGTCATAGGAAAAATCCTGCAGATCCCTCAGCACGATGGTCTCCCGAAACTCGGCGGCAAGGGTCTTGATGCACCCCTGCAGTTTCTCATGGAGATCGAGCCGCTCCAGACGCTCCAGGGCGGATGGGGCGTGTGAGGGGTGTTCGTGGACCGGGCAATCATCGTCGGCAGAAATCCCATCCAGAGAGAACGGTTCGTGCATACGCTTTGTCTGGATCTGCTGGAAGCGGTTGCGCGACATGTTGACCACGATGCTCGTCAGCCAGGTGGAGAAGCGGGATTCGCCGCGAAAGGAATCGATCTTCCGGAAGGCCGCGACAAAGACGTCCTGCACCACCTCGCAGGCATCATCGTAGTTTCCCGTGATCCTGAAGGCGACGTTGAGCATCCGCTTCTGGTACTTGTTCACCAGCGCTTCGAAGGATGAGATGTCCCCTTTGCGCCAGGACGCTACCAGGGCGGCGTCATCGTCCATAGTGACAACCTGTTCATGACTCATATGATAGGACAGCCCCGCGGCAGAATATGTTCCCGGAACCCGGACAACGCTCCCGTTTAATAGTAGTGCATTTAGAGAAACAGAACAACAAAAAGGGGGTCGGGCGGACAGCCTGACCCCGTCAGATACATTAGCAGCGATGGATGCCTTATGCGACCCGGGTCATTTTGTGCACGGTCTTTGCTTCAATGATGCCATCGACGGCAGTGACGTAGTCCCTGTAATGATCGGTGCGTGTGTGCTTCTCCAGGCTGGCCAAGCTTTCCCATATCTCGTAGAAGACAAAGACTGCGAGGTCATCGTTGTCCTGATGGAGGAGGTACTCGATACACCCCTGTTCGTTCCTGGTCGGCGCAATGAGCTTCAGCAACTCGGACTTTACGGCTTCAATGGAATCCTTCCTGGCTACGAGCCTTGCAATTACGGTTATTGTTGGCATCATTTCCCTTTCTTCCTGGCTGGCAGCAGTCGCTCCGCTTGTTAAAATCCCGAAGGCGACGGTTGCACCCAAACAGACACCTTGCCCCCCGGACATCTGAACTCCCCCCATCCATCGCCATTGGTCACGACAGGAGTCGCTACATGGCCGGTGATGTCGATGTAGGTGGTGTTCCGTTGTCCGACCTCCATCCATTTCCAGCCATCATCGCCATTGCTCATCACTACCGCCATCCCTCCCGGATGGTTTTCATCCCCCAGGCGGGTCCAACCGACGGTATTCGGGTGATTAAAATAGTCGTACTGGGGGCCGTAGGCGTAATGTCGACGGGCATGGAGAAACTTGTCGATCAGGAAGCGGTGGGACGGCAGGGTTATGTGGTACATGTTCCCGTCGCGGCCCTTGTCATCGTACTCGGCGCCGTAGTAATCCGGGAAGAACATGCACGGGTAGCCATCTTTCCGGAGAAGGGTTATGGCGTAGGCAAGAGGCTTGAACCAGGGTTCGATGCACGATTCCAGTGCCTGCAGAGGCTGGGAATCGTGGTTGTCCACGAACGTGACGGCGTGGGTAGGGCGCTCCTTCACCAGCGTGTTGTCCAGAATGAACCGCAGATCATAACTGCGGCCAAGTTTCCCGGCGGAGTAAAAATTGAAGTGCAGCGGGACATCGAACACCGTCAGACGACCGCCGACTTCATTGATGTACCAGTGCAGGGCGGGAAGGCTGTTCGCCCAGTACTCCCCTACCATGAACAGTTCTTTGCCGGCATGCTTTTCAAGGGCATCGTGCCATTCGGGGAAAAACCAGGCGGCGATATGCTTGATGGCATCGAGCCGGAATCCGGCGACCCCCGTGGTATCCAGGTACCATTTCCCCCAGCGGATCAGTTCATCCCTCACTTCCTGGCTCTGGCAATCAAGGTCGCACCCCATCAGGAAGGCATAATTGCCGAACTCCAGGGAGACCTCGTCGTCGAACTGCTTCCCTTCAAAGAGGTAGACGGTGTTGTAATCGGTCGGGTTGTTCGCCTCGTAATCAACTGCATCGAAGTGTCGCCAATGCAGTTCGAAATCCGAGTATTTCCCCTTTCTCCCCGGGAAGGTGAAGTGGGTCCAGGACGTGATATCACTCAGCGGACCCTTGGGGTTGATGCGATCCCCCTTGGCAAAAGGGGTGGCGCGGCTCGGTTCGGCTTTGTCCGCTCCCATGCGATGGTTAAGGACTGCGTCGGCGTAGACCTGCACTCCCGCCTTTTTCAGTGCGGCAACTGCATCCAGATACTCCTGTTTCGTCCCGTATTTCGTGCGTATGGAGCCCTTCTGATCGAACTCTCCCAGATCGTAGAGATCATACACCCCGTAACCGACATCGGTGCCGCCTCCGATCCCCTTGTAGGCAGGCGGAAGCCAGAGGGACGTGATGCCGGCTTCGGCAAGTTCCGTTGCCTTGGATGCGGCAAAATTCCACAGTGATCCGTCTGCAGGGATGTACCAATGGAAATACTGCATCATTACGCCATTAATGTCAGACATTGTTATCTCCTGGGCGTGGAAATACATGTTACCAGCACACTGCGTTAAATATATCACATATTACTTCTGCTTCTGATCATCCTGGCAAATAGCTTCAGTCCGTAGGTTGCACTACCGTTATTCAGCTTGAAGACCGTAACGCCAGATGTTAGTATCTCGTTCATACCTGTGAGGCAACATGCAGAACTCTCTATCATATCCCTACGCGTCAAACATATGACCACATGAAGAACGTCACTCCTGCACAGAGACAAGTGTTGCACTATCTGCGCGATCATAATGTCGCCAACCTGGCCACAGGCGTCGGCACGGACATTTGGGCTTCTGCGGTATTCTATGCCAACGACGGGTATACTCTCTACTTTCTGTCTTCACCTGATAGCAGACATTGTCTCAATTTTGCAAGAAACCCATTGGTCGCGGTAACTATCCAGGAGGATTACGCTGACTGGCGGGAAATCAAAGGGATACAGATCGAAGGGGTGGTCAGTGAAATTTCCGGACCAGAAGAGGCGGTAGCCCGGAGGATTTATGGGGAAAAGTTTCCAGTGGTAGGCAAGCTGGCACTGGCTCCGGCGGCGATTGTCAAAGCATTGGCAAAAGTCAGCTGGTTTAAGATTGTTCCCAAACGCCTCTATTTTATTGACAACTCTGTGTGTCTGGGGCATCGGGAAGAAATTGAGGTGAACTTGCCCCAAACTTATGAAATCAAGCCTTTGCCTTAAATTGTGCTGGCAAACTGCAACATAAACTCCTTCCTGAATAGTCCAACAACCCCTCCAACTACATCAATCCTGAACACATGCAGGATTTCATTTCGCTCCGAAAAAACAAATCCCCGGTACCGTATGGTTACGGTACCGGGGACAGTCTTAAAAGTTCAGCTATAGCTGCTGGAACTTATTGAGTTTTATTGGAGCGGGAAACGGGATTCGAAGGCCTCTAGCAGATTCAGTAAGCTGTTAATTTAATTAATTATTTAAACATGTTG
>NZ_JAHCVK010000016.1 GCF_018476905.1 Geomobilimonas luticola | reverse complement strand
TTTCACTTTTCACTTTTCACTTTTCACTTTTCACTTTTCACTTTTCACTTTTCACTTTTCACTTTTCACTTTTCACTGCTCACGCCGCCTTTTCCGCCGCAGCCTCTGCAAACAGCTCGTCGAATATCTCCTGCACCGTGGTGATCCGGTCCGCCTTCCAGGCGTTGGTGCCGCAGAAGACGAGGCCGGTTGCCACATCACCACGCTGGGCACGGTCGAGGGAATGAACGATGCAGAACCGCTCACCCGACTCCTTGTAGCTGCATTTCTTGAGGCAGCCGTTGGAGCAGGTGGTCGCCTTGATCTGGTCGTAAAGAATGATCTGTTCCTGGTTCCGGAGGATGGCCCGCCCCGGCAGGCCGGCCGGGCTCATGATGAGGCCGATGTCCTCCTTGCGACAGTCGAGATAGGCCTGTTTGAAGGAGTCGTCGGCATCGCACTCCACGGTCGGGACGAAGCGCGAGGCCATCTGCACCCCGTCGGCCCCCTGCTCCAGGGCATTGAGCAGATCAGCCCGGTCCCAGATGCCACCGGCCGCGATGACCGGCATGTCGAGCCCATACTCCTCGCGGAAGAACGCCTTGACACCGCGCACCGTGGCGTACTGGTCATACTCGCCGGTACCGATGTTTTCCATCTTTTCCCCCAGGTGTCCGCCGGCGGTGTCCGGGTCTTCCACCACCACCGCGTCGGGGAACCGCTTGTACACCTTGTCCCACTTCTTGGCGATGAGCTGGGCGGCCCGCACCGAGGAAACGATAGGTATCAGCGCCACGTCGGGGGCATGGGCGGTCAGACCCGGCAGGGTCATGGGAAGACCGGCGCCACAGATGATCACCTTGGCGCCACCTTCAATGGCGGCGGTCACCAGTTGTTCGAAATCGGCAAGCGCCACCATGACATTCACGCCGATCACCCCGTCGGGAGCGATGCTGTATGCCTTGGCAAGTTCGGCCTTGAACGCCTCGCTGTCAGCCTGCTCGTAATTTGTACCGTCGTAAAGACCGCTGTTGAGGGCAATGCCGGCGGACGCGACAATGCCGATCCCGCCGCACCTGGCAACGTGCCCCGCCAGGGAACCGGCGGAGATCCGTACCCCCATGCCACCCTGGATGAGCGGATATTTGACTTCATATTTTCCTATTTTCAAGGGTTTCACCATTGTTTCTCTCCTGGACGGCGAGAATTTGAACGCTATCACACTATCACCATACCAAAAACCTCCGCTATTATTTGTAATAGAAATGTAAAACCATTTTGCGCCTTGCAAATCCCCCGTTCCGGTGCTACACAGAAACCATGAAATGGCTCAAGAAAATCTTCGACCCCCTCATCGCCTTCATTGCCATTCAGATCATCTGGATACTGGTGGTGGTCTTCTGGATCCTCTGGTTCGTCGCGCGCCACAAGGAACTGCGAGAACTGGCCCGCCGCTATCATTCCGACCTTTCCGGCCCCGGCTTCAACTGGGCGGTCCTCACCGTGGGACTGGTGCTCCTGGTGATGATCCTTGCCGGCATCTACATCATCTTCATCTACTGGCGACGCCAGACCAAGCTCTACCGGGAACAGAAGGACGTCATCTCCCAGGTGACCCACGAGCTGAAATCCCCCCTGGCATCGATCCAGCTCCACCTGGAGACCATCAGGCTCCGCAAGCCGGCCCCGGACAAGCTGGAGCGTTTTCTCGACACCATGCTTGCCGATACGGACCGCCTCAACAACCTGATCAGCAACCTGCTCATGGCCGCCAAGCTGGAACAACGGCGCCGGCGCGCCCAGTATCCGGTAATCGACTTCTCCGCCTTCGTCGCCGCTTCCATGGAAGCCAAGCGGGCCAAGCTCCCGGAAGGAGGAAACCTGAGCCTCCAGATAGAGCCGGGGTTGCGGCTGGCAGCCGATGTGGAGGAGATGCAGACCGCCCTGCGTAATCTTTACGAGAATGCGGTTCTCTACAGCCCCGGTGCTCCGGACATCAGGGTGGAGTTGAAACGGACCGGACGCTCCTGCCAACTCACCTTCCAGGACAGGGGTATGGGGATCGACGCAGCCGACCTGAAACAGGTCTTCAGTATGTTTTACCGGGTCCGCCAGCCGGGGGAGAACATCCGCGGTACCGGCCTGGGGCTCCATATCGTCAAATCGGTGATAAACGAGCACGGTGGTAAGGTGCGGGTGGAAAGCGAAGGGCGCGGTAAGGGTTGTTCCTTCGTCATCACCCTCCCTCTGGCAACGTGAATATTTCTTAGGGGACATCCCTTTTCACGGGCACCCCAATCAAGAAACGAGGGTTACGAGTGTCGGAAGATAAGCCCCACATACTCCTCGTCGAAGACGAAATGCACCTGGCCCGGGGAATATGCTTCAACCTGGAGCAGGAAGGGTACCGGGTGAGCCACGTGGAGACCGGCGAGAAGGCACTGGAGCGGTTCAGCTACGACCGGTTCGCCCTCGTAATCCTGGACGTCATGCTGCCGGGTATGGACGGTTTTGCGGTCTGCCGGGAGATCCGTAAGGCCGATTCACGGGTACCGGTGCTGATCCTCACTGCCCGCTCCGAGGAGGGAGACCGGATAACCGGCCTGGCGAGCGGCGCCGACGACTACCTGACCAAGCCGTTCAACCTGAACGAGTTCCTGCTCCGGGTCCAAGGGATGCTCCGACGCTCCTCCTGGTACCGCCCCGAACCGGTGGAGGAGGGGTACCGCTTCGGCGACAACGAGGTGTTTCTTCTCTCCTACCATGCCCGGACCGCCCAGGGGGAGATCGACCTGACCGACCTGGAGGTGAAGATGCTCGCCCTCTTCTTCCAGAAGGAGGGGGAGGCGATCCCGCGCCGGACCCTGCTGGAGAGCGTCTGGGGATACAGCTCCGATACCGAGACCCGCACCCTGGACAACTTCATCGTCCGGCTCCGGAAGTACTTCGAACCCGACCCGGCCAACCCGGTCTATTTTCAAACCGTGCGAGGGGTGGGGTATCGGTTTAAACGGGGACCGGGGACCGGGGACCGGGACTCGTAATCCAGGATCAGGGACTCGGAACCCTAGACAAAGAAAGGCCGGGAGAGGCATATCTCCCGGCCTTTTGCCTTTACTGGTCCCAGATCCCGGGTCCCGTCATTCAATCGTTTCGCTTTTACAGATCGGATCCCGGCCTCTAAATGCCCGCTTTCTCCTTGATCGCATCCGCCTTGTCGGTCCGCTCCCAGGTAAATTCAGGCAGCTCGCGGCCGAAGTGGCCGTAAGCGGCGGTCTTGTGGTAGATGGGGCGGAGCAGGTCCAGCTGCTCGATGATGGCGCGGGGGCGGAGGTCGAACACCTCGCCGGCGATGGCGGCGATGCGGGCATCCTCAAGCTTGCCGGTGCCGAAGGTATTCACCATGACCGACACCGGCTCGGCTACGCCGATGGCGTAGGCCACCTGCACCTCGCACCGGTCGCACAGGCCGGCCGCCACCAGGTTCTTGGCCACGTAACGCCCCATGTAGGCAGCCGAACGGTCGACCTTTGAGGGGTCCTTGCCGGAGAAAGCACCACCGCCATGGCGCCCGGCACCACCGTAGGTGTCGACGATGATCTTGCGCCCAGTCAGGCCGCAGTCACCCATGGGACCACCTACCACGAAACGGCCGGTGGGATTGATGAGGAAGCGGGTCCGGTCGTCCATAAGCCCGGCCGGCACCACCTTTCGGATGACCTCCTCCACGATCCCCTCCTTTATGGCCTCGTAGGAGACCTCAGGGGTGTGCTGAGAGGAAATGACGATGGTATCCACCCGCACCGGCTGGTTGTCCACGTACTGTACGGAGACCTGGGACTTGGAGTCGGGGCGGAGGAAATCGAGAATCCCCCCCTTCCGCACGTCCGCCAGCCTCTTCACCAGCTTGTGGGAGAGGAGGATCGGCATCGGCATCAGCTCCTTGGTCTCGCGGCAGGCATAGCCAAACATGATCCCCTGGTCGCCAGCCCCCTGGTCCTTGAAGAGCCCTTCCCCTTCCGTCACCCCCTGGGAGATGTCGGGAGACTGCTTGTCGATGGAGGTGAGGACCGCGCAGGTCTCCCAGTCGAACCCCATGGCGGAGTCGTTGTAGCCGATCTCCTTGATGGTCTCCCGGACGATCTTCGGATAGTCGACGACGGCGGTGGTGGTGATCTCGCCGGCAATGACCGCCATCCCGGTGGTCACCATGGTCTCGCAGGCAACGCGGGCCTTGGGATCCTGGGCAAGTATGGCATCGAGAATGGAATCCGAAACCTGGTCGGCAACCTTGTCCGGGTGCCCCTCGGAAACCGATTCCGAACTGAAAATAAAATCCTTCATCTCCATGGATATAACCTCCTCTGCGCAATGCGGAAAAATCGTGAATTGGACTGTACTTTTTAGCACCGCGGTCGCAGATTTGTCAAGGAGGAAAAGGGGAAATGGGAACTGGTGGGAGCCATCGACACTGGGGGATATACGCTTCCCGCTTCATTTAACGGGAGAATTTCTTCAGGGCATCGAGACGGGCGCGGGTCATCCGCTCTCGTAGCCCCCCTTCCACCAGAAACGCCGCTTCCAGCTGTTTCAGCTGCCGATCCAGAAGGTAATTGGCCTGGTGAATCAGGCAGATGATGATGTTGGCAACAATTTCGGGGGGTCGGGATTCGATGAAAGGTTTATAGGTTTCATAAGACTCATGGGACGTAGAGGACTTATGAGCCTCATATGTTACATCGGTCCCATTGATCTTATTGCCCTTGTCTCTTCCAAGTCCTCTCACATACCTTGCCTCTTTGCCCTCCTTATCCCAGAGCGGCGCTCCCCTGGTTCGCAGAAAATCCCGGTAATCCGTCAGAAGCTCCTCCAGACTGGCCCGGGCCACGTTCGTCAGCTTGATCTCCATCTCCTTGGAGGTGCCAGAGGCCATGCTCCCCTCGACGATGTTCTGCTTGCCGGAACGGGCCGCCTGCACCATCTGGTCGCGGGTGCGGCTGCGCCGGTCGATGAACCGGTCGCAGAAATAGACCGTGGCATCGTAGACGATCTCCGCCTTCCGATAGGAGAGCAGGTTCTGGTAGCCGCCGTGGGGCGGGATGAAGCCTTCCGGCATGGGATGTTCCTTTAACAAAGGCTGGGACAAATAAGACCAATGGGACATATAATTTCCCCCATCTGCCCCATTACCAGCCAGTATCTAAGGCAGCGAACTCCAGTCGCAGCCCGGATTTGCAGAATAGGCATCATTGTCATAGACAACGCCGGCTCCCCACCACATCTGCTTTCCGCGTATGGTGTACATGGCCGGCCAGGTGTACGTGCCATCTTCGTCGGCCTGGTTTTTGACTGCAGTGCCCGGATACAGGTCTGCTCCCTCGATGATCGTCCAGGGGTCGGCTGGTTCAACGTCCACCCAATCCTCTAGGACGCTGTACCGGAAATCGTAGTCGGTCAGGATATAGCCGAGCCGCCGGAATTCTCCGCCGGCAAGGAACTCCGGTGAACTGAACGTAAAATCATTCGACGAAGCGGGGGTAGACACCGCAGTGGATGACGCCCTGTCAAAAATGTTGGCAATGGCGTGGCGATAGGGATCGAACAGATCGTTGTTGTCGGATAGAGCGATAGCTTCTGTGCTCCCGGCTGAATACCATTGGTTGTTAATGCAGATTTTATCGGCGTTGTTGAAGACATCTACGGGTGTAGGTTCGGAGATGTTTTAACTATTGAAGAAGAACCGTTTCCTAAGTACACTTAGGCGATGCTGCGGGCAGCGACGTCGCTGGTTGTTGTTGAAGAAGAACCGTTTCCTAAGTACACTCCGGGAAAGGACTAGGGGCATGGACGGGACGTTGTTGTTGAAGAAGAACCGTTTCCTAAGTACACTGGCAGTACACCTACATGTGTGTCATCTCGGTTGTTGTTGAAGAAGAACCGTTTCCTAAGTACACTGGCGGCGATCGGATTATCCCCAAGCACTGCGTTGTTGTTGAAGAAGAACCGTTTCCTAAGTACACTACTGCATTAGGCGCTCCTTCAGGTTGTTTGGTTGTTGTTGAAGAAGAACCGTTTCCTAAGTACACTTAATCTTTAAGCATACCACCGTCAAAGGCAGTTGTTGTTGAAGAAGAACCGTTTCCTAAGTACACTTAGCAGGACATTTTCCCGCAACGGGCGGGGGTTGTTGTTGAAGAAGAACCGTTTCCTAAGTACACTCTATCAAGTCAGAATACCAGAGACATATTGGTTGTTGTTGAAGAAGAACCGTTTCCTAAGTACACTTTCAGTTGAGCAACGTAACAGCCTATTTTGTTGTTGTTGAAGAAGAACCGTTTCCTAAGTACACTAGACCCCCTGGAACTACTTGAAAGTTCAGGGGGTCTAAGCTTTTGCAGCCTATCAAAACAAGAGTATTTGCTCCGGTTCAGGTTCAGGTTCTCGCCGTTTTTTCCCAAAATAGACTTCCATTTTTGCGAACTGCCGGTCAGTAACAGCAATCAGTCGTACTTCCCCTTTTGGCGGTAATGCCAGACTAACATATTTCCTGTGAATGGTACTCGCCTCTTCACTGGCACAATAACGCGCATAAACAGAAAATTGCAGCATCATAAATCCCCGTTTGATGAGCATCTGACGAAACTGAGTTGCCGCCCGCCTTTCCGCTTTTGTCAACACTGGTAAATCGAACATCGCCACCAGCCACATGGATTCGTACCCCGAAACTTCCCGGTTGTAGCGCTTTGTCATCGTCACCACTCCGGTAGATACAGCTTCTTTCGCTCCCCCGTATAAACACTCGCCAAAGAAGACGCAGACTTTGCCAACACGCTGAAAACCGAGCGAGACTCATCCTCAACTTCGATCAATCCGGTAAGGCTGGATATAATTGTACGTTTCACATCCTTACCCAACACAACGCCTTCACCTTCCTTAAATACGATTCTGGCAACGGTTTCGTCAACCAATGGCCGAAAAGGCTCCATTAGATCACTGGCAAGAGCAAATGGATCATAGCGATTATGATGATGTACCCCTAGAGCAGGATGGAGGCCGGCGCTGCAGATTGCACGTGCTGTCAATGCTCTTAGAACAGCATAGCCATAGTTAAGCAATCGGTTTTGGTCGTCCGCTTCACGGTTTCTTCGGAAATGTGGGTTATTGAAAACCTGCGGCCAATAGCGCTGAGCGGCCTGGGACTCATGATTACCCGTATCGCCTGAAGCAACACATGTTGCCAGACGTTGCAAGCCGTAATCATTGCCGGTCAACCGGTTGAGAACTCCCGCCTGGGCAGAGATTTTTGAACGAACTATTTGCTGCCAAAGCCTTTTCTGTACCGGTTGAGCAATTGCAGCCTGCTTACGGAAACGCTCGCCCTGAGTATAATGGGCATCTAGCGGCAACAACATCCCAGCAGGCTGGAACTTGCTGTCTGACACAACGACAATCCCCCCATTGGCCGCAACACCTGCCATGGCAGCGTTAGTCATGCTGACATGCGGGTTCGACAAAACCAGCGCAGCCACTTCGTTGAGCGGCACCATTGTTTTGCCAATTTCTTCGCCGCAGTCGATAACGAGATTGGCAAGACGGACATTGAGACTTACAACCGATTCCGAGATATCTATGATCTTGTCGTCAGTCATTGCCGTAGTAAACCTCACCAAGAGGACTGACTCTTACCTTGCGACACTTCAACTGTTTTCTGAGCGGATCTAGCAGGCTTGAATCTTGCCTTTCCGGTTTAGCCGAGTTAATCGGCGTGTACATAATTCGTGGATATTCCTTGCCATTGACTCTAGCAACGGAAATAACTTTGATAACAAATAGTTTCCGTTTGTCCTCGGCAGTTTGCAGTTCAATAATATCCCCACCTGCCAACGACATCTTAAACTTCCAGCTGTCATCCTTGCCGATACGATTGACAATCGGTTGTTTATTTTTCTGCCGTAGAAGTGCCTCGTAGCTATTCACAGTCCAGCCATCCCACTTGACCTTACCTTTATTATCAGTCACCTCAAAGATTTCAATGTGACTGTTGGAACCAGGACTAACATTTCGCTCACAGCCATTGTTGCCGACTGTAATTACTGTCTCAGCTTTACGAACGCGTACTTTCTTGACTGGAATTTGTCGCCCGGTCTTACTCAGCAAATATGGCAGATTTTCGGAGGTAGTGAAAGCTTTCAAAAGTTTCTGGTCATCGATTTTCTCAGGTTCGTAACCAAGCTCCCTCAAACGTGCAAGCACAGTCTCCCGTATCTTTTCGTCCACAATATTGACAAGATCTGTCTTCCGCAAGTTTCCGCCAAGCGTCCGGCGAATATGGACATACTTTTTCCCGTCATGTTCCTTTTCCCGGCTGTAGATGGTCTGCTCGTGGAAGGCAGTGTTCACCTTGTGAGACACCCGGTGGGAAACGGTCAAGCCATGAATTGACGCGGCAACATCGTTCATAAAATTTTGCCATGGGAAAAGCGGCTTCTCACGGCCAAACCAACGTTCACCACGCTCCTTTGCCCGTTTGGCAATATCGCTCAAGCTCTTGATCGTCTTAGGTTCGGTCAGTGCGATAGCAACGGCATCGACGGCGTGATGTCGATGATCGTCACGGCTTTTCTGACCGCCGTCGTTCAGAATGGTGTTAAGACGCCAGACATTGCGGATGTGGTGGGTAATTTGTCCCTTGCCTACCTGCACGCGGGTGCGCCCGGTAACATCAACCTTGCCTCCATAGAGCATGCCAACGTAATCCATAGCCAAGCGACTTGCGTAACGAGTGTCGTTCAACTGTGAATTCACGAACCCTTCAATGTCGGTTGTATCCTCCATCTTAAACCGCTCCAGTTTAATATCGCGGGTATCACTCTTCGGCCAGTGTTTTAGCCGTTCGATCATCTCGTCAACACCCGCCAATTGTGACGGCATCTTGTTTGCTTTGACTCTCCGGTTGTAGTCGGCATCGCAAAGGGTCTTGTTCAGGAATGAGTCGTCAAGACTGATGCTGAATGGGATTATATGCTCGATGTCGAACTTGGGATGAGTGCCGAAAAGGTCAGTTAACGTCATCGGCGCGCCTGTGTATGGGCAAAGAGCCGTAGGCCCTCCGCATTCCTGCCAAAGCAACACCTTTTCGATATCGCTACGGGTTGGATCGGCGATGTTACATTCCTTCAGGAGTTCAGCAGCAGCTTTCGCGCGGTGTGTTTCTTGATCCCGATTGCGCTTCCAGATTTCCCGCCGTTGTTCGTCGTTCTTTTTCATGTCGCGGGCTAACTCAATGCGCACAACCGCCGGTTTACCGTATCGCCTGACAATGGCATTGACCACCTTGCGCAGTTCCGTCAATGCCCGCTGCACCACAGGATTACGGATATCCTTGCGTAGTGCGCCATATGCCTGCAAGAGTGGCGGATAGGCGATCTTCTCGTTGTCCATTAGAGGCGGCAAAAGGTCGAGCGGCTCCGGTTGTAGTCTTTTGTAGCAAGCATGCACAATCGAATCGTGGAGATCGAATCCTTCCTGTAAATGCGGAAGCAGTTTCGTCAATGCCTTGCGGGAAAAATTGCAGTACCCCGGCTCAAGCTTGATCGCAGCTAGTTTTTTAGCTATTTTCTCATCAAGACCAAGCTCTGTAATCGAACGCTGCATGGGGGCTGGTGAATCTTTTGACTTCAAATAATCGGCGACAAGTCGATGTTGCAGCTCAGACGACAACTGCTGCCAGCGGTCGCCCAGGATTTCGATGAACTTCGCCGCCGTCCGGTTGCCGACAAAACGAGTTTCTCCTCCTTCCCCCATATTGAACCGGAAGCGATTGGTTAGCCCGAGTAGCTCCTTTGCCCTGGTCATGGTCAGGCCCGCCTCCCGGTCCAGCACACTGGCAAGAATATCGTACTGTTCCGGTGCCATTCTGTATGGTTCACCGCCGTCGGGAGGAATGATTCTGGTATCGTTGAGCTTTTGCAGGTATCGGAACCGTTGGGCGTCCAGTAAAGCCCACGCAGCCCGTTTCTCCCCTTGCTCCAGGGTGCAGTCGCCAACAAGGTGAGACTGATCCTTAAGCGACCTTTGCCAAAATACGCCATAAACATCATAGAGAAGATTCTGCCGAAATGAGGGAGTTAGGATTTCCGGATAATGCTGAGCTTGGGAATTCCAGAGAAGATCAAATTCCTGCTCGTACATTGCACGAAGCGTATAAAGTCCGCGGATTTTCCGGTCAACCGATTCGAACGGATTGTATCTGGCAAAATACTCGCCCATTGTACGGGCTGAAACTTTTGCCATTTCTTCCTGCAGTCCCTTGGCAGCCTTTTCTATCGTGTTCGGATCATTGTCCGCATCATCTTTGCCTTTGATGTTCTTGCGGGCACTCTTGAATCCACGTCGTTGGGCTAACTGATAAAAGGTGCGACCGATTTCATACAGTTCCAGTTTTTCGTCCAGACCGCGTGCCCGAAGGAAATACGGTAGATTATGATGCACGGCGATCTTGACCAGCGCCGCATCCATCCCTTCTGCAATGAGCTTTCGCTCCCACGTTTCGCGAAGGTCTGCATCAAGCTTCTTGACAATCCGGTCACGCTCGGATGATCGGTTCGGATCGCCCGGCAACAGACCTGCCTCCTGAAGCAGGCGGAAAGCGCGTCTGAGCCGCTGACCATCGCGAAACACTCCCCGTCGTAGCATGCGTGCCTCACGCCGGGCTTTTGCATGGGATTCTGTTCTCCCCTGCTCTATACTTCCTGCAACTCCTGCCTCAAAAATACGGACGCCGGTTTTTTCAATACCAACCGGCACAAAGCGCTCACCAACTAACTCTGCCTTGAGTAGAGCCCAACCAATGGAGTTTGTTCCGATATCTAACCCAAGAATTAATTGTTCCGTATGCATAAATATAAATCCTCCTTGACAAAATTCCGTCTTAAGGTTAAATGAAGCACAGTGTACTTAGGAAACGGTTGTTCCTCTTACAACAATAAGAACGGAACTTCCGTTGCGCCGGCTACGCTCCCTGAGAGCGCCCGTCCAAAACGCCTCGCTGAAAAGCGGGGCGTTTTATTTTTTGCTACAATTCAACCCTCTCGTCTATCAAAGCAAAAAGCCGCTCCATCAGTAAACGTACTGACAAAGCGGCTTTATGAACCTCAGTCCACACATCAGTGCAGCCCTCCCGGTAATTGCACAACAAATATTAATCTACATACACCCGCCAAAGGCGCAGAGTCAAGGGATTAAACCCTTCTACAAGCAATTGGCAGCAAGCACAAAACAGCCAAGCCATCGAGCGCGATACGCCAGCAAGTTCACATTCAATGTTGCAGACAACACGTTATGTTCGTCCTATATGTCAAATATTATTGTGGGATTATCTAGAGGGGATGTGAAAGACTGGAGAGGATAACGGCAGAAACCGTCTCAGTCGAAACTATCCGCATAATGTGCGGCAATCTCGCTCTGGAGGAATGAGAGGACTTCCTGGGCGGTGGAGAAGGTGAGGGCGCGGGCGACGAGCTGCTCCGCTTCTGCTTTGTTGCAGCGGCGGAGGATCTTCTTGACCCGGGGGATGGAGATGGCGTTCATAGAGAGCTCGTCGAAGCCGAGCCCCAAGAGGATGGGGAGGAATTCGGGTTCGCCGGCCATCTCGCCGCAGATGCAAGCGTCGATGCCGGCGGCGTGGGCCGCGTCGACCACCATCTTGAGGGAGCGGAGGACTGCCGGGTGGAGCGGCTCGTAGAGGTCGGAGAGATGCTCGTTGGTACGGTCGATGGCGAGTGAGTACTGGATGAGGTCGTTGGTGCCGACGCTGAAGAAATCCACTTCCCGGGCCAGGAGGTCGGCGATGATGACGGCGGAGGGGATCTCGATCATGATGCCGATCTCGATCGCCTCGTCGAACGCCGTCCCTTCCCGCCGGAGTTCGGCCTTGGCCTCCTCCAGGAGTGCCTTGACCGTCCGTATCTCCGCCACCCCGGAGATCATGGGGAAAAACATCCGGACCTTTCCCAGGGCACTGGCCCGGAGGATAGCCCGCAGCTGTACCGTGAAGATGTCGGGGCGGCGCAGGGACAGGCGGATCGCCCGGACCCCGAGGGCCGGATTCAGCTCGTCCGCAAGGTTAAGGTCGGCGACGAACTTGTCCCCTCCCACGTCCAGGGTGCGAATGGTGACCGGATGGGGGGCCATGGCCCTGACCATGGTGGCATAGGCGTTGTACTGGGTTTCTTCGTCGGGGGGAACGGGGCAGTTGAAAAAGAGGATCTCGGTCCGGTAGAGGCCGACCCCCTCGCCGCCATGTCCCTTGAGGGAGGGAATCTCCTCGGGGAACTCCACGTTTCCCTTGAGCTGCATCCGGAAACCGTCGGTGGTTTCGGCGGGGAGGTCCCGGTACTTCTGCAGCTCACGTTCCAGGTATTCGTAGTGCTGCTTGCGCTTCAGGTAGTCCCGGAAGGTTTCCTGGTCGGGATTGATCACCACGATGCCGGTGGTACCGTCGATGATGATGGTATCGCCGGTCGCCAGTTCGCCGGTTATCCGCTCCAGCCCCACCACCGCCGGTATCTCCAGGGCCCGGGCCAGGATGGCGGAGTGGGATGTTTTCCCCCCCAGGTCGGTGACGAACCCGATGACACTTTCCTTGTCGATCTGGAGGATGTCGGCGGGGGAGAGGTCGTGGGCGGCGATGATCGTCTTCCCCTCCACGGTGACATCGGTGAGGGATTCCTGGTCCTGGCCCACCATGTGGCGCAGGACCCGCTCCACGACGATTTCCACGTCGCCGCTCCGTTCGCGGAGATACTCGTCCTCGATCCCGGCGAAGAACTCCTTGAACCTGGCGAGGGTCCGCTTCAGGGCCGCCTCGGCGTTGACCAGTTCCTGCTCGATGAACGCAACAGTTTCCCGGGTCAGCATGCTGTCGTCCAGGATCAGCAGGTGGGTGTCGAGCACGTAGAGGTGCTCCGGCCCGCGCCGGGCGGCAAGATCGTCCTTGACCTGGAGGAGTTCATCCTTCGCCTTGGCCAGGGCAGCCTTGAAGCGCGCGATCTCCGCGGGAACCTCTCCGGCGGTGATCCGTTCCTCGATAACCACCACCCGGCTCCGGTCCGTAATCCTGACCTGGCCGATGGTGATGCCGGGGGACGCACCGATCCCCTGCAGAAGCCGGTTGTTACTCTTCGCCGAACCCATTCCTGATCAGCTCTCCCAGGGTTGCCATGGCGAGGGTCTCGTCTTCCCCCTCCACCGTCACCCGGATGGTGGTCCCCTTGGCCGCGGCGAGCATCATGATCCCCATGATGCTTTTGCCGTTGACCGACACCCCTTCCCGCTCGATCTTGATCTCCGACGTGAACTGGCTGGCGGTTTTCACCAGCAGGGCCGACGCCCGGGCATGGAGCCCCAGCTTGTTGACTATGACAAAGTCTTCTGCGAGCATGATTCCTGTTCCCTATTTCTTCAGATAGTCGCCGGCCACGAGAATGCTCTGGCGGCCCGATTCCTTGAGGGTTTCCGCCAGTGCGGCCACCTCCTGCTTCGAACGGTCGGTGGCAAACTTGATCACCATGGGGAGGTTGACCCCCGTCACGACTTCCACCCGGTTGTCCTCCAGGAAGGAGAGGCTCATGTTGGACGGTGTGCCGCCGAACATATCGGTCATGACGATCACCCCTTCGCCCCCCACCTTGCCGATTGCACCCGTAATGGCATCCCGGATGGTTTCCACCGGATCACTGGCGTTGATGCAGACCGCCTCGGCACGCTCTATCTTTCCCATGATTATCTCGGCAGCCGCCAGCAGTTCGCGGGCCAGCCCCGCATGGGTAACCAGTACCAGTCCAGTCATCGTATCATCCCTTTTCCACGTCACGGTGGGTTATTTTTGTCTGTACATTCCTGCCATTGAAGTAAACACGCAGCTGTTCGGTGATCACGACGGAACGATGCCGTCCCCCCGTGCAGCCGATGGAGATGGTAAGGTACGACTTCCCCTCCTGCCGGTAGGCGGGGAGGAGGAAATCGAGCATATCCTGCAGCTTTGCGAGAAAGGTCGTGGTTGCCGGTTTTTCCATGACAAAACCGCGGACCTGCGGATCGGTCCCGGGGAACGGCTTCAGCTCCGGGACAAAGTGCGGGTTGGGGAGAAAGCGGACGTCGAACACCAGGTCCGATTCCAGGGGTATCCCGTACCGGTAGCCGAAGGACTGGAGGTGGACCGTCATGCCGGCTGGCCCTTCCTCCCCCTTGAGACGGGCGCTGACCAGTTCCTTGAGCTGGTGGACGTTCAGCTCCGAGGTGTCGATCACCAGGGTCGCCAGCCGGCGAAGCCCGGCAAGGAGTTCCCGCTCCAGATGTATTCCCTCGGGGACCGAACCACCGCTCTCCTGGACGGGATGCCGTCGGCGGGTCTCGGAAAAACGGCGGACCAGCACTTCGTCGGTGGCGTCGAAGAAGATGATCTCCACCGTATGCCCCGCATCCCTGATCTGCTGAAAAACCTGCTCGTACCCTTCCAGGAAGTCGCGCCCCCGGATGTCCATAACCAGCGCCACGTCCCGCACCTTGTCCTTCGACTTGTCCACCAGTTCCACGAAGGTGGGGAAGAGGGTGATGGGGAGGTTGTCGAGGCAGAAGAACCCTTCGTCCTCCAGGACCCTTACCGCCGTTGATTTGCCGGAGCCGGAGAGGCCGGTGATGATGACGATTCGCACGCTATTCCACCTCGTCGCCCAAGGGACGTACTTCCATGCGCGCCAGGAGCTTTTCCTGGAACTCCCGCGCCGAATGGTACCCCATCCCCTTGAGGAGGTGGTTGCGCGCCGCCACCTCGATGATGGAGGTAAGGTTGCGCCCCGGCCGGACCGGTATTTTCAGGTGGGGAAGATCGACGCCGAGGATGGTGTAGCGCTGGTCGTCGATGCCGAGCCGGTCGTACTCCTGGGTCGAATCCCACTCCAGAAGTTCGATCACCATGTCGATGATCTTCTTCTCGCGGATGGAGGAGACGCCGTACAGGTCCTTGATGTTGATGATGCCGAGGCCGCGGATCTCCATGAGGTGCTGGATCGCGGCGCCGGCCTGGCCCGCCAGAGCAGCGGGGACCTTCTTTTTGATATAGACCACGTCGTCGGCTACCAGCCGGTGCCCCCTGATGACCAGGTCGAGGGCGCACTCGCTCTTGCCGATTCCGCTTTTTCCCAGTAGCAGCACCCCCACCCCCAGCACGTCCACGAGGACCCCATGGATGTTGGTGGTGGGAAGGAGCCGTTCTTCGAGAAACTTGGTGATGAGGGAGATGAAAGTTGAAGACTGTAATGACGTGCCGAGCAGCGGGATACCGGACTTTTCCGCTTCCAGCTTGAGGAACCAGGGGGGGTCGAGCCCCTTGGTGACGATGAAGCAGGATACGGGGAACGAGCAGAGGTTGGCGATGAAGCGGATCGCCTGGTCCTCGGGGAGCTGCTCAAGATAGGAAATTTCCGTATTCCCCAGTACCTGGAGACGGTCCGGATGCAGGTGCTCGGTGTAACCGGTGAGGGCAAGGCCCGGTTTCTGGATGCGGGAGCTGTGGAGCCGATGGGAAAGTCCCGTTTCGCCGGCGAGGAGAGTCAGGTCAAGGCCGTACTCCCGGTCCTCCAGCATATCCTGGATGGAAAGGCTGATAGTATTCACTGGCGGCTGTCCTGCTCCTGGATGATCTGGTGAATCGCGACGGCGTCGGCCGCGTCCATAAGCCTGCGGCGGATGCCCGGGTCCTTGAGGAGCCGGGAAATCCGCGCAAGCATTTTGAGGTGAATGCCAACGGCGTCCTGGGGTGC
Source organism: Geomobilimonas luticola (assembly GCF_018476905.1). Lineage (GTDB taxonomy): Bacteria > Desulfobacterota > Desulfuromonadia > Geobacterales > Geobacteraceae > Geomobilimonas > Geomobilimonas luticola. The sequence goes on along the minus strand of NZ_JAHCVK010000016.1, from coordinate 10,704 downwards.
GATGAGCATGAAGAACAGGCGAACCGGCCGGCCGTCCAGGGCACTGAATTCCACGCCGCTCCTGCTGCGGCCGAATGCCAGCACCAGTTCCCGCGCCTGCTTCAGCTTGCCATGGGGAACGGCAATGCCGTCGCCAATACCGGTGCTCCCCAGTCGCTCCCGTTCCTGCAGGACCCGGACAAGCTCGTCCCTCTCCAGGCCGGGATGGCGCTCGGCAACCTGGCTGGCGAGTTCCACCAGGACATCACTCTTGGTGGTGGCTACGAGCTCGGCAATGATGTCAGCCGGCTGTAGCAGGGAGCTCAGTTCCAATGGCACCGGGGCTTAACCCTTGGTCGGCTCGATAAGACCGTAGTTACCGTCCTTGCGGCGGTAAATCACGCTGATATCCTCGGTCCCGGCGTCGGTAAACACGAGGAAATCCTTGTGGAGAAGGTCCATCTGCATGACTGCCTCTTCAACCGACATCGGCTTGATGGAGAACGTGTTGGACTTTATGACAACAGGTTCCTGACGTTGATCGATACTCTCCGCCGCGACCACGGTCTTCCGTACCTGCCGGTCCCGGCTGTCACTGGCCGCCGGCTTGTGCTCCTTGATCCGCTCCTTGTAACGGCGCAGCTGCCGCTCGATCTTGTCCACAACTGCATCGATGGCGGCGTACATGTCGTTGGTCTCCTCGGCCGCCTTGATGGTGATCCCCTTGGCGGTAATGGTGACTTCCGCCGAGTGCCGGATCTTTTCAACGGTCAGGAATACCTGGGCCACTATCGGCTCGTCGATATATTTTTTCACCCGGTCCAGTTTTTCTTCTGCGTAGCTTTTCAGGGCATCGCTCGGTTCCATGTGCCTGAATGTGGTTGCAATCTGCATAACAGCCTCCTTGTGATGTGTTCCGTGGTACGCGTCCCGTGGCACGTTTTTCTTCAGGAGAACATCCAAGCGTCCCCTGAAATGCGCACCCCGAAACTAAAATAGTCTTTTTCGTTCCGACGATGATCCGATGCGGAGCATTTCCCGGTATTTAGTGACCGTACGGCGTGCGATATTGATGTTGTGGGCCGCAAGGAGTTCGGCCAGACGCTGGTCGCTGTGCGGCTTGCGGGGGTCTTCGGCCTCGACGATCTCCTTGATCCTGTTCTTCACGCTTTCCGATGCGATGAAATCCCCTTCGCCCGTGGAAATGCCGCTGTTGAAGAAATATTTCAGCTCGAACAGCCCCTGGGGGGTCTGCATGTACTTGTTGGTGGTAACACGGCTGATGGTGGACTCGTGCATGCCGATGTCCTCGGCCACGTCCCGCAGCACCAGCGGCTTGAGGTATTCGATCCCCCGGTCGAGGAAATCGCGCTGGAATTTGACGATGCTTTTGGCCACCTTGTAAATGGTCCGCTGACGCTGATGGATGCTCTTGATGAGCCACATGGCCGAACGCATCTTGTCATTGACGTACTCTTCGGCATGGGCATCGAGCTGCTTCCCCGCCTTGCCGTCGGTCACGTAGAGCGGGTTGATGCGCAGGTTGGGCAGCCCGTCGTCATTGAGCATCACCACATACTCATCGCCGTTCTTGTGGACGAAAATATCGGCCGAGATGTACTGGATCTCTTCCTGTCCATAGACCCGACCCGGTTTCGGGTCGAGGGTGGCGATGAAGCCGGCCGTGGCGAGGATGTCTTCCACCTCCACCCCGCAGGCCCGTGCTATCTGCTTGTATTTTCGCAGTTCCAGGTCTTTCAGGTGGTCCCGGAGGATCACCTCCGCCAGACTCCCCCCCATGCCGAGCTGCTGCACCTGGAGGAGCAGACACTCCCGCAGGTCCCGGGCGCCGACACCGGGAGGGTCGAAATCCTGTAACCGGCAGAGCACCGTTTCCACTAAAGGCTCATCCACTTGGCAGGCAGCCGCCACGTCGCCCAGGGAGGCACGGAAGTAACCGTCTTCATCGATGTTGCCGATAATCTCAGCCCCGACGCGGACGTCCTGTTCCCCCATGCGGGTAAGGTTGAGCTGCCACATGAGGTGGTCGAACAGCGTCCCCTTCTTGGTCAGTATGTTCTCGTAGGAGGGGCGGTCGTCATCATCGTCGTAGTACTGTTCGCCGGCACTGTAGTTGTACCCCTCCAGATAACTGTCCCAGTCCATCTCCCGCAGGGTTTCCTCCCCCGCCTTGACTTCCTGGAACTCCTCCTCTTTGGACTGGGGCTGATCTTCCTTCTCCGCAAGGGCCAGCTGTTCGGCCTCCCGGGACTCTTCCATCTCCAGCACTTCATCGAGGACAGGGTTCTCTTCCAGTTCCTGGCGCACCACGTCCTGCAGTTCCAGCCGGGAAAGCTGGAGCAGTTTGATGGCCTGCTGCAGCTGGGGTGTCATCACCAGCTGCTGGGACATCTTCAACTGTTGGCGCATCTCAATGGCCATAAAACCCGACGTACCTCTGACTGAATTTATACTTCAAAATGCGAAACTCACAATCCGGCAAGGATCAAAGCCTGAATTTCTCCCCCAGATAAATCTCCCGCGCCTTCTTGCTCGAGGCGATCTGTTCCGGGTTGCCGCATTCCAGAACTTCACCTTCGTTGAGGATATACGCCTTGTCGCACACGCCAAGGGTCTCCCGCACATTGTGGTCCGAGATGAGTATCCCCATCCCCTTCCCCTTGAGATCGGTGATGACGTTCTGGATGTCGATCACCGCCAGGGGGTCGATGCCGGCAAAAGGTTCATCGAGCAGGATGAACAGCGGGTCGGTGGCCAGTGCCCGGGCGATTTCCACCCGGCGGCGCTCTCCGCCGGAAAGGGAATATCCCTTGCTCCTGGCGATGTGGGTTATGCGAAACTCCGCCAGAAGCTCATCCGCACGCTCCCGCCGCTGCCGCAGGTCCATGTCCCTGGTTTCCAGCACCGCCAGCAGGTTATCCTCGACAGTAAGCTTGCGGAATACCGAAGGTTCCTGGGGAAGATAGCTGATCCCCCTGCGGGCCCGTTGGTACATGGGGAGGTCCGTTATCGCCGCACCGTTGAGAAATACCTGGCCGCTGTCCGGGCGGCAGAGTCCGACCACCATGTAAAACGTCGTGGTCTTGCCGGCGCCGTTGGGGCCGAGAAGCCCCACAACCTCACCCGTGGCGACCTCCAGGTCGACACTGTTCACCACAGTCCGCGCACGGTAGCTCTTGCGCAACCCCTGGGTGGAAAGACTCTGACTAAGGCTTTGCGCCGGCATTCTGCCCTTTCCCCTTGGGTTTTATGGTTGCCTCGACGCGGCCGTCCTTGCCACCGACCACCACGCTCCGCTGTTCATCGACGAAGTAGGTAATCACCTCGCCGGTGACGGTGTCTTCCCCCTGAAAAACCCTCGGTCGGCCGCCATCCAGTGTGATCTTGGCTCCACGTCGCTCGTACACGGCGTGTTCCGCCTCGCCACGACGGTTTTCCTGGACGATGCGCACGTTGCCGAAGGCCTCGACCCGGTCCACCTCCTTGTCCTTTTCGGCGTAATACACCACCAGCCGGTCAGAATAGATGGTGAGGTCACCCTGGCGGGCCACGACCTTGCCGGAAAAGGTTGCGGTCCCGGTGGTACTGTCGGTAAGCAACTCGTTCGACTTGATATTGATCGGCTGGTCGTTCCGCCTGATCGCACTGTCGCCCGCAGCAAACACGCCGGCTGACATGACCAGACAGAAGAGAACCGCCACCATTCCCGTGCGCATCACTTTCCTGCCCCGCTCCTTATGCTTGCCGTCACGTCGCGGAGAACCTTCAGATTCCGCGTGCCGGTCACCATCTCCATCCCTACCCCTTCCAGGGTCATGTTCTTGTCCGCATACCGGATACGGTCCGGGGTACGGAGCAGGCCGGAGGCCGCCACGTAATCCGCCGTGGCGGAGGAAAACTCCATTCCACTGGCACTTTTCGCCTTCACCCGCCCGGCCAGCTTCACATCCCTGCTCTTGTTGTCGTAGTCGGCCCGATCGGCGGTCAGGGTGATGTCGCCGGTCTGCTGGTCCCCCGTTACGACCATGCGAATACCCGTAAGATGGGTCGTGTCACGCACCTTGTCGTACTCCGCCTTGTCGGCGACGAGGTCCCATTTCTTGACGCCGTCCCTGGTCTCGGTGAAGTGGATTTTCTGCAGAGAAACATCTACGTTTCCGGGCAGCCCTGGAGGCACCGGCAGCTGACGTTTATCCGAGGAAACCTTCAGGGCGATGGTGGTCACAAGGGATACACCGGCTAAAACGATGATCACGGCAAGCAACAGCCTGATTTTATTCATACAAATCACACTCTCGGGCGAAGTATACCATCTCGGCAAAGGGGTGTAAAGCGCTTTGTGGCGGGCATCTGAAGAATTGGCACAAAGATTGAAGAAGGGAAAATTCGCTGATGGAGGGAACAGGATTCTGCCGGAAGGGAAACGCTGTCGGAAGGGGAACGCAGGTCAGCCGAAATAACGGGCGGTGACCGACTCCCATGCCCCCTGCTGCTTGAGGATGAGATCGCAGATCTCCCGCACGGCACCCCAGCCACCGCGATTGCGCGCCACGAAATGGGCGTAGGGAAACACATCCTCCACCGCATCCGCGGGGGCGGCGGCAAAACCGACCCGGCGCATGACCGGGATGTCGATGATATCGTCACCCATGAACGCCACCTGCTCGTCGGCAAGGCCTGTGTCGTCCAGGATCCTCAGGTAGGGGGTGAGCTTGTCGAGGGACTTCTGGAAAACCCGGTCGATGCCGAGTTCGACAGCCCGGTTGGTAACCACGATGGACTCGCGCCCCGAGATGATCCCCACCTCGATGCCGGCACGCTGCAGCATCTTGATGCCATGGCCGTCCTTGACGTTGAAGAACTTGGATTCCACGCCATTGGAATCGAAGATGATGCGGCCATCGGTCATCACCCCGTCAATGTCGAGGAGCAGCAGTTTTATCTTCTTCAGGCGTTCTTCCAAAGCCAGTTTCCTTTCTCAAGGAACGTGATTTTTTCGTCAGGTCAAGGCGTCCGAGGAGCGAGGCGCGAGGCGTACTGAAGGTACGTTGAGCGACACGCGACGAAGGGGAACGCAGAGATGGCGAAAAAGGCGCGTTCCCCCTCCTAAGCGATGCCTGCCTTGAGGAGGTCATGCAGATGCACCACCCCCACCGGCCGCGGGTCATCATCCGCATCGAAGACGAACAGGGAGGTAATGGAAAATTCCTCCATCTGCTGCAGCGCCTTGGCAGCCAGTTCGCCCCGCCTGATCCGCTTGGGGTTGCGGCTCATGAGACGGTCGGCCGGCTGGTTGATGATATCCATCCCCTTCTCCAGGGCACGGCGCAGATCACCGTCGGTAATGACCCCCACGAGGCCGCCGTTGGCGTCGGTAACGCCGGTAATCCCCAGCCCCTTGGCGGTGATGACGAAGAGGGCTTCCCGCATGGGGGTGCCTTCCCGCACCAGCGGCGTGGCGTCGCCGGCATGCATCAGCTCTTCAACCGTCAGGATCAGCTTCTTCCCGAGGGCACCGCCGGGATGGAAGAGGGCGAAGTCCTCTGCCTTGAACCCCCTTTCCAGCAGGAGCGCCACGGCCAGCGCGTCCCCCATGGCAAGGGTGGCGGTAGTTGAGGCGGTGGGTGCCAGCCCCAGCGGACAGGCCTCCTCCTTCACCGAGATGTCGAGGAAGACATCCCCCGCTTTCGCCAGAGTGGAGGCGGCATTGCCGGACATGGAAACGAGTGAGGCACCGAGGCGCTTGATGACGGGGAGGATGCGGACCACTTCCTCGGTCTCGCCGCTGTTGGAAATGGCGATCACCACGTCACCCTTCATGATCATCCCCAGGTCGCCGTGAATCCCCTCCGCCGGGTGGAGAAAAAAGGCCGGCGTACCGGTGGACGCCATGGTAGAGGCGATCTTCTGGCCGACCAGCCCCGATTTTCCCATGCCGGTCACCACCACCCTCCCCCGGGAATCGAGGATCAGCCGCACCGCCCGTTCGAACTCGCCGTTGATGGTCTCGGCCAGGGCAAGGAGCGCCTCCGCCTCGATCCGGATGACTTTTTTCGCTTCTTCGAGAATCATTGAAACCCCGTGACCGGGGACCGGGGACCGGGGACCGGTAAAAAGCAAAAAAGCCTTTGCTGGTCCCGGGTCCCGAATCCCGGATCCCTATTTTACGATGGCGTCGATAGCCTTCAGCTTCTTCAACAACAACGGCAGGTCATCCAGCTTGATGGAGTTGGGTCCGTCGCAGAGCGCCTTTTCCGGGTCCTCGTGGACCTCCATGAAGATGCCGTCGATGCCGGTGGCCACCGCGGCCCGGGAGAGGTACTCCACGAACTCCCGCTGACCGCCGGAGGAGCCCCCCTGGCCGCCGGGGAGCTGGACGCTGTGGGTGGCGTCGAACACCACCGGATAGCCGGTCGAGCGCATGATCGGGATGCTCCGCATGTCCGAAACCAGGTTGTTGTAGCCGAAAGAGACCCCCCGCTCGGTCAGGATGATCTTGTCGTTGCCGGTGGATGCGGCCTTTCCCACCACGTTCGGCATGTCCCACGGGGCGAGGAACTGCCCCTTCTTGATGTTGACCACCCGGCCGGTGGCGGCAACCGCCACCACCAGGTCGGTCTGGCGACAGAGGAAGGCCGGGATCTGGATGATATCGAGCACCTCGGCGGCAGGTGCGACCTGTTCGATGGAGTGGATGTCGGAAATGACCGGCACCCCGAGGGCTTCCTTGACCTTGGCCAGGATCGCCAGCCCCTCCTTTATGCCAGGGCCGCGGTAGGAAGTGACCGACGTGCGGTTTGCCTTGTCGTAGGATGCCTTGAAGATGAGGGGGATAGATACGCCGTTGCAGATGGTCATGAGCCGCTCGGCGGCACGCAGGGTCGCCGCCTCGCTCTCCATGACGCAGGGCCCGGCGATGAGCACAAGCGGCCGGTCGCCGCCGATCTTCACATTGCCGACAACTATTTCTTTTACCATGGGAACTCCTTACCCTTCACCCTGCACGTCACTTCTTGCTGTTTGCCAGCGCCGCACCGATGAAGTCACGGAACAGGGGATGGGGATTGAGGGGACGGGACTTGAATTCCGGATGGAACTGGCAGCCGAGGAACCAGGGGTGATCGGGAATCTCCACGATCTCGACCAGGTCGCCGTCCTTGTAAATGCCCGACAGCACCAGACCGCAGGCGACCAACCGCTCCCGGTAGGCGTTGTTGAATTCATAGCGGTGACGGTGGCGTTCGGATATCTCGGTGGCGCCGTAAGCCTTCTGGGCAAAGGTCCCCTTGGTGAGGGTGCAGGGGTAGGCGCCGAGCCGCATGGTCCCCCCCTTGCGGGAAACCCCCTTCTGCTCCTCCATGAGGTGGATCACCGGATGGGCGCAGTCGTGCTTGAACTCGCTGGAAAAGGCATCGTCAAGCTTGCAGACGTTGCGGGCATACTCCACCACCGCCATCTGCATGCCGAGGCAGATGCCGAAGAAGGGGATCTTGCGGGTGCGGGCGAATTCGATCGCCTTGATCTTCCCCTCCGTCCCCCGTTCGCCGAAGCCGCCGGGGACCAGGATACCGTCCGCATCGTCCAGCAGGCCGTCCACCCCTTCCTTTTCGATCCGTTCCGAATCCAGGTACGAGAGAACGACCCGGCAGTTGTTGCCGATGCCGCCGTGGGTGAGGGCCTCGGCCAGTGACTTGTACGACTCGGTGAGATTCACGTATTTGCCGACGATGGCGATCCGTACCTCCCCCTTGCCTGGATTGGTGAGCTTCTCCACGACCGCCTGCCAGGGGGTGAGGTCCGGAGCCTTGGTCCAGATATTGAGCTTCTCCACCACCTGGTCGTCGAGCCCTTCCCGGTTGAGGGCGAGGGGGACGGCATAGATGTGCTCGGCGTCTGCCGAGGTGATGACTGCCTTCTCCTCAACGTTGCAGAAAAGGGCGATCTTCGCCTTCATGTCGTGGGGAAGCTCCCGCTCGCAGCGGCAGATCAGGATGTCGGGCTGGATGCCGATCTCCCGCAGTTCCTTGACCGAGTGCTGGGTCGGCTTGGTCTTCATTTCGCCGGCGGTGCGGATATAGGGGACGAGGGTGACGTGGAGGTAGAGGACATTCCCCACTCCCCGGTCGGCCTTGAACTGGCGGATCGCCTCCAGGAAAGGGAGGGATTCTATGTCGCCCACCGTACCCCCGACCTCCACGATGGCCACGTCAGCCCCCTTGGCATTGTCGAGAATCTTGGTCTTGATCTCATCGGTGATATGGGGGATCACCTGCACGGTCCCCCCCAGGTAGTCTCCCCGCCGCTCCTTCTCGATGACCGAGAAATAGACCTGGCCGGTGGTGAAGTTGCTCTTCTTGCTGAGCCGGGCAGTGGTGTAGCGCTCGTAGTGCCCCAGGTCCAGGTCGGTCTCGGCGCCATCGTCGGTGACGAATACCTCGCCGTGCTGGAAGGGGGACATGGTGCCGGGATCGACGTTGATGTAGGGATCGAGCTTCTGCAGGGTGACCCGCAGCCCCCGCGCTTCGAGAAGCGCCCCGAGGGAAGCGGCCGCAAGCCCCTTGCCGATGGACGAGACCACCCCGCCGGTGATAAAGATGAATTTGGTCTTCACGTATAAACCTCCAAAAATCAGGCAAAGGTAGAGGTAAAGGTAAAGAAAGAGAAAACCGAGAACATTTCCTCTACCTCTACCTTTACCGCTACCTGTTTTTCAGCTTTTCCAATACCTTGTCCAGATCACAGGGGGTATCCACGCCGATGGACTCGTGCTCGGTGGGGATCACCTTGATCCGGTAACCGTTCTCCAGGACCCGCAGCTGCTCCAGCTTCTCCGCCAGCTCCAGGTAGGTCGGTGACATCTGGGCATACTGGAGAAGGAACTCCCGCCGGTAGACATAGAGCCCCACGTGCTTGTAGCAGAGGAGCTTGCCGGAGGCGAAAGCCTCGTCCTTCAGATCGTTCCACTTGTCGCGGAAATTGGGGAGGGGAGACCGGGAAAAATAGAGGGCGTAATCCTCCCAGTCGGTGACGACCTTCACCACATTGGGGCTCAGGAAGTCATGGAGGTACTTGATCCTGCTCTTGAGGGTCCCCATGGGGATCGAGGGATCCCTGGTCAGGGGCTCGATCGCCTCGTCGATCATGGCCGGCTCGATGAGCGGCTCGTCACCCTGGACGTTGACGATGATGTCCGAGTCGAGCCGGGCCGCCACCTCCGCCAGCCGGTCGGTGCCGGTCTCGTGGTCGCGGGAGGTCATCTCGACGCGGCCGCCGAACGCACGGACGGCCGATGCGATGCGCTCGTCGTCAGTCGCCACCAACACCTCGGAAACCAGGCCGGCACGAGCGGTCCGCTCATAGACATGCTGCACCATCGGCTTGCCGACGATATCGGCGAGGGCCTTGCCTTCAAAACGGGTCGATGCGTAACGGGCGGGGATCACGGCGGTGATCTTCATGGGACAGGGGGACCTTCCTTCGTGGAGTAGTGTCCCTCCTGACAGCAGGTGGCGGGACGTAGTACGTTACCCCAAAAGGTCGGGACGTGTCAAGGAAGGAAATCCGAACCGGGACCGACCGGAGTGCTTGTCAACCGGAACGACGGCAGGATGACGTCCGGTCGATTCCGGCCAGCCAGTGAAGGAGTGTTATGGCGGCGTCGGCAGTTTCGCCGGCCACTGCGGAGCGTTTCATGGCGCCCAGATTCATGATGACGTGGGAACCGATGTCGACGGCAGACGACCGGAAATACTCCCCCGGTGACCCGGTTCCCCGCCGGTCCCTGTCGAAGCACCCCTTGACCAGGGAAACAATCCCCCTGGCAGCCAGGGCGCCATCCTCGCCGGACGATTCATCAAGATCATCCAGCAACGGCGCCAGGGCATCGGGGTCGCCGATCCTGCCGAGCGCTTCCATTACCGGCTCAGCAAGGACAGCGTCATGCCGGCGGAGAAGCAGGGGACAGGTAGCCCGCCGGTCCCCTATCTTTCCCAGCGCCACCACCGCAGCGTGCTGCAGCCAGAAGTGGTCGACAAAAAGCTCCAGAAGCGGCTCCACAGCCCTGGCATCGCCGATCTTGCCGAGGGACTCGGCCGCACCATGCCGGACGTTGACATCCGGGTCCCGCAACGCCGAGATCAACGGTTCGACCGCCGCACGGCTGCCGATGTCACCGAGCATGACCGTACTGAAATTCCGCACTTCCTCGTCTGCATCCTTAAGCAACTTGACCAGCCGCGGGACCGCCGCCTCTCCGAACGCCACCAGCACCTCCATGGCGGCGTTCCTGATGTCCGCATCGGCATCGTTCCGTACCGCCCGCTCGAGGACCGGCGCAATGCACTCAATACCCCTGCGGAGAACCAAAGCGACTGCCTGGGGTCTGAACAACGGGTCGGCATTGCTGATGAACAAGAGGAGGGATTCAATTTCCCTTGCTGACCGTAGCTTGGCCAGGGGTGCATTCCGGACGCGTATCTCTGGCATTCCGTGCCTTTCCTTACCGCATTGTCACCGTCAGCTCCCTTCCCCCCAAAGAAGATGGCAGGGTGGGGGGAGAACGCTCTTGACGTCACATCTATCCGCCTGAACAGAACAGAACTACTTGACCTTGAACTCAGCCACCATGCCGGCCAGGTCGACCGCCTGCTGGGAAAGATTCTGGGCCGAACGGGAGAGCTGTTCCACCGAGGCCAGGTTTTCCCG
>NZ_JAHCVK010000015.1 GCF_018476905.1 Geomobilimonas luticola | reverse complement strand
CACGGCCACCAGAGTGCCATCGGGTCCTTCTCCGCCAGCTGTTCCAGCTGTCACGGCTATCCGCCGCCGGCCGCGGCGGCAGGGTATGCCGGGGTTGACGAGACCAGCTCTCCGCACCGGCGTCACGCCGGTGGTGGGGTGAACTACCAGTACAGCTGCACCGAGTGCCACAAGGGGAACAGCCACAATACCGGCACCTTCCAGGATGTGTATAAGGACACCACCGGCATCCTGGCCGGCTCATCTGCTGCCTATGATACCGCTACCCGCACCTGTTCCAATGTATACTGCCACGGTGCCACCATGAGCGTGGCCAATGACAGGAACGGGGGAACCACCATAACCCCGGCCTGGAACAACAGCTCTTCCGGTCAGTGCGGCACCTGTCACGGGGCAAGCATGACAACTCCTCCCTTGCGGGGGAGCCACAAGACCCATACCGGTAGCGGCCAGTACTGGTATGCTCCCTCCGGTGATCCGCCGTTCAACAACTACGTCTACGGACGGCAACAGGCATGTACTGTCTGTCATGGTGCCTACCCTGCCGGGCATGTGGATGGCAAGGCGGAATGGTCATTCGACTCGACGACCTATCCCTTGCTTGTTGGGGCGAACTACCGAGGCGCGGCGAACGGTTCCGCTTCTTCCGTGCCAAGTGCATCGTACGGCCAGTGCAGCAACCTCTACTGCCACAGCGTTGTCCAGACCGCTACCGGTGGACCGCTGACCGGCTTGCCGGGAGAATACAAGAATCCCACATGGGGAAACCGTGTTGAAGGAACCTGTGGCGCCTGCCATCTTGCCGACGAGGGGCATTCCTACTGGGCGGGGAGAGGGATGGGGTCACCCGAGGTCGGTTCCGGCAGCCATACCAAGCATCTGCAGTACCTTACGGTCGCCGTCGGCGGCGGTGCCAACGGGCCGGCGCGGTGCGCCGCGTGCCATAACTACGTTGGTTCCGACAGCCTGACGGGGTGTGCTTCCGTCTGCCACAATGGGAGCTCCTCGCACGTTGATTACCGGGTCGACGTCAAGTTCCCTCCAATGTACGGCGTAACGGCCGCCTACACGGGCACTCCCGCACCCGGTGACGGCTATGGTGCCTGCTCCAGCCTCTATTGTCACAGCAACGGTATCTCTGTTGCCACTGGCACCGTCCCGGCTACTACCACTTCCAATTGGGGTTCGGGCGCCATGACCTGTTCCGGATGCCACGGCAATCCACCAGCGTACGCGAACGGCTTGCCCAAGGCCAACAGCCACCAGCGGCATAACTTTACCTGCAACAGCTGCCATAATGCCACCACCACTGACGGTACCACCATCACCGGTGTCGCCAACCACGTCAACCGGGCCTACAACGTCAATCCGGGTGGCGGGGCATCCTTCAGTTATACCTTCAACGCGGCTGGGGGCTCCTGCAGTGCCATATCCTGCCATGGCGCCACCAGCGCCCAGTGGGGGGCAAGCTCCTGCCTCGGCTGCCACTCCGTAGCCCAGGGTAGCCGTGCAGCGGTCACCGGCCAATTCGGGGGGAGCTCCCACCATGTCCAGGGAGAGCTGACCGACGCCAAATGCTACCAGTGCCACTGGGAGGCCAACAGCAACGGCACCATCAACAGCGCCTATCATGGCGGAGCGGCCGCTTCCGGCTCGCCGGTAGACCTGGTCATCTACGGTGCCGCCGCCCGTCCGACCACCTTCACCGCCGGGGCCACCGCCGTCCAGTACACCGCCGACGGGTCGCGGGGCGAGATCGAGAAAGTGACCAGCCACTGCCTGGGGTGCCACAGCGACCAGAACAACGCCACCGACCCCTTCGGCGACGGCAAGACCCCCAAGCAGTACGCCTGGGACGGGACCAGCGTCGCCGCCCGCTATGCCCAGACCGAAAAGACCACCTGGGGGAAATACTCCACCGTAACCAACGCGGCCCAGAAGCGGATTGCCAAGTCCCTGTCGGCCCACGGCAACGCGGCGGGTAACCAGCGGGGGTGGAACACCACCACCGGCGTGGACGGTGCCATCACCAACACCAGCGGCACAACCGGGGTCCAGTGCTATGACTGCCACAACTCCCACGGCTCCAGCGTGGCGGGGATCACCAGCCGTTACTCCAGTGCCACGGGGAACAAACGTGGGGGACTGTTGAAAGAGACTGTCAAGGGGATCGGTGGCTATGCAACCACTTACAAGCCCCAGGCGGGGGGGAGCACGGCGGACAAGAATGTGCGCAGCCCCGGCGCCAGCATCTGTCTCGACTGCCACATGAGTGCCACTCCGACCCAGGCGGTTGCCTTCCGGGGGTATACCACCCCTTGGGGATATACCTCCACCTACGGGGCGAGCCAGCCTATCCTCGGCTACTGGGATTCCCCTTACATGGGATACAGTACTGCAGGTGCGAAGACGAGATATTCCTACAAGAAGATGAATCTCGTTAAGGGTGGCCACTTCGGTGCCTCGTCCCCCCTCTCCAGCAATCCGGAGGGGGCCGTCGAAGGGCTCTGCACCCCCTGTCACGACCCCCATGGGGTGAGTCCTACCCTGGGAGCCAATCAGCAGTATGCGGTGCCGCTCCTCAAGGGTACCTGGCTCACCTCTCCCTACAAGGAGGATGTGTCGCCCAAGAATAACTCGCCTCAGACCGGGTTGCCATGGAACGATCCGAACACCTATCACATCGACCAGAATACCTTCGGTTCGCGTATCGGCGATGCGGTCACCGGAGTCAATGAGTCGGACGACCAGTTTGCGGGTTTGTGTCTTACCTGCCATTCGAAGGGAAGTCTCACCGACGGCACAACCCATACCTGGAAGAGCAAGGACCGGATTCATGAGTCGGTCAAGGGGTGGAAAACTGCCAATGGGACAATCAAGCATACCTACACCTGTTCCAAGTGCCATGCGCCCCATACCAGCTCGGTACTTCCCCGTCTGATGGTCTCCAACTGTCTCGATTCACGACATAAGGGGCGTACGCAGTATACCCCGTCCGCCTATGTGCAGTGGTCCAGTTATGGCGATGTCGGTTATGGCAATGGCCGGATACCCGGAGTTTATGATAGCTATGGCGATGGTAATCCCGGTACCTACTGGCCCTCCTGTCACGAAAGCAACACCGGCAACGGTACTGACCAGGGGTGGAACGTGGTGACGCCATGGGCCTATGAGCCTCCCATAGCCATTACCACGGGCCCGTCGGCAGGGAACTTCGTGGCAGCACTCAGCAATGTCTATGCAACCATAACCTGGGGTACCAATCTGGTGGCGACCTCCTATGTCGACTATGGCCTCACGGCCGGCTACGGTTTGACGGCCGGCAATAGTTCCCTTGTAGCAGGCCACAGTGTGCAGTTTTCGGCATTGGTCAATCACAGTACCTACCACTTCCAGGTACGCTCAGTGTCCGGTTCCGGCAGATCGATAACCTCGGGCGATCAAACCTTCTACGTCTCTGTCCCCCCAACGGTTCCGACTCTTGTGGCACATGCCAACATGGTCAGTGCGACGAGTACGCCGGTCACCCTCCAGTGGAACGCTTCCACCGACCCGGACGCCGGCCCGATCCAGTATAGCGTGGAAGTTGATACCAGCAGCAGTTTCAACAGCGCCAACAAGCAGAGTTCCGGCTGGATATCCGGGGCCAGCTGGACGCCGACCCTTGCCACCAATGCCACCTGGTACTGGCGGGTTCAGGCGCGGGACGGGAGCCACACCACGGCTCAGGATCCGGTTTCGGCGTGGTCTACCGTGCAAAGCTTCATCATGTCGGATGGCGCTGCTCCGCCGGCACCGGTGCTGACAACGCCAGTGAACGGCTTCTCCGATGTGAGTTGCAGCAACTACTACTACATCTATCTGAACTGGAGTGCCATCGGTACGCCCGTAGAGTACAGCGTTCAGGTGAGTACTGATCCCACATTTACCACGGTTACCTATGCGTCCGGCTGGATTGCCGCAACTTCATGGGGGGCGGGGCTTACTACGACCAACACCTATTACTGGCGGGTACAGGCGCGGAATCCCCTTAACTTGTCCGTTGGCCCCTGGTCGTCGGTCAATTCCTTGAGTATCACCGATACTGGTATCTGCCCGAAGAGCAGTTGTCCCTTGGTGTATTCCTGGAATGGTACCGAGTTCAAATATGAAACAGATCTGCAAGGACCGGCAATATCCCAGATCAAAAAAGCTGCCAGGAATGTAACGCTTTATCAGCCATCCTACATAGTTCTTGACAGTCTTGTCCCTGATACGGACCAGAAATACCGGGTGAATATCTGGGAGTCTCTGCCGGAGGCGACTTTCCTGGATGAGGCCAAATTACTGGTTGTCGATTACCCGCGCGGATACCAGATCGTGTCATCGGGTGCCGAAAATACCTATTATTACGGGTATGCGGATCCCTTCAGGATATACACCATCAAGGATCCTGTTCTGCCCAAAACAGCGACCGACAAATATGGCAATGATATCCTCTCTGCCGTCCTCTCGGTGGACGACAATCCGGCGCCAATGACGCCGGATGACCCCGACAATTACTACACTTTTGATTTCGGTACGATTCAGCATCCGGAACATGCCAAATTGGTGATAGACGGTTGGCAGGACATCAATTCCAAGTTGTATCTCTCAACTCTGTCCATCCAGCCCTATGCGGAAGTGGTTGATGCCAGCGGTGCCTGGGTCAAGGTCCAGACCTTCGGCATGCCCATGGGTGACCTGAAGACCATGGTTGTTGACATGTCCAACAAGTTCCTGAGTTCCGATCATCGTGTCAGGTTGCACCTGGGTATCAAGAAAGCACAGGTGTGGGTGTTCGACCGGATCAGGATGGATGACTCAGCACCAGTGGGTGTCACCATGCAGGAGGTGCAGGCATCTTCCGCCGATCTGCAATTCGGCGGGAATTCGATTCTTTCCATACCCTCAATACTCAATCGTATGGCAGCCGGTGATACGAGCCTTCCCACCAATCCAGACTTTTTCGGATACGGCAATTTCACCAGGTACGGTGATGTGGGGGCGCTGCTGACACAAAGGGATGACAAATATGTCATCATGAACTATGCGGATAAACTCAAATTGTCGTTCCCGGCTCTTTCCGCACCCCAGGCCGGCAGAGCAAGGAGCTTCATCCTTAAAGCCGATCTCTACTACAAGGATTTCAAGGATTACAAATACCTCGATCCGCTGCCGTTCCATGCCATGAGCGATTATCCGCCCCCTGCGCCGGAGGCGTACCCGACGGATCCGGAGCATACCCAGTATCAGCTCGAGTACAATACGCGGGTGGTCGCTCCGTAAGCTGGTTTTATGCAATGGTAGGTGAAAAATGGTTTGCCGACGGAAAAACGGGTCGATGCATTACGCATCGACCCGTTTTTCCATGTGATGGGAGAATGAATGAAGTGCGGAGGAGGGGAGCGCAAGGATAAGTGCACCCCTCCTTCCGTAAAGCGCCATGTTACGCCGCATGGCCAGAAAAACTTTGACAAAAACTGCGGTATTCCTATAGTATTGCACCATTCTGAGTCGAGGTCCTTTGATGGAAGCAGCGCTTGCCCTGATCGGTGAAGATCTGAAAAACGTGGAACTGCAGTTCAAGAAGGACCTGCAGTCCAACGTGCCGCTTATTCGCAAGGTCGCGGAATACGTCGTGTCCAGCGGCGGCAAGCGCATACGCCCAGCTCTTCTGCTCCTGGCCGCCAATCTCTGCGGGTATCGCGGGGAGCGCCATGTACCGCTGGCAAGCGTTGTCGAGTTCATCCATACCGCGACCCTGCTCCACGACGACGTGGTGGACAATGCCAATCTCCGCCGGGGAATTGCTTCTGCCAATACCCTCTGGGGCAACGAGGCGTCCGTCCTCGTGGGGGATTTCCTCTTTTCAAAATCCTTCTCCCTCATGGTGGCCGATGGCGACCTGCGGGTTCTCGGTGTCCTTTCCAACGCCACCACCCTCATCGCCGAAGGGGAGGTGCTCCAGCTGGTTTCGACGAGCGATCTGGACATGACGGAAGAGCGCTACGTGGAAGTGGTCCGCTGCAAGACCGCCATCCTCCTTTCCGCAGCCTGCCATGCCGGCGCCATCATCGGTGGAGCAGCTCCCGACCAGGAAGCCGCTCTGCGGGATTTCGGCATGGACCTTGGCATAGCATTCCAGCTCATGGACGATACCCTGGACTATGTGGCCAACGAAGACGAGTTCGGCAAAAGCATTGGCCATGACCTGGAGGAAGGGAAGATCACCCTCCCCCTGATCCATACCCTGCAGCGCTGCACACCGAGCGAGCGTAACCTGATCGGCGACATCGTCGCCAAGGATATCCTTGCAGCAGAAGACTTCCATGCGGTGTTCGATCTTGTGCACACCTATGGCGGTATCGACTACGCCATGGGTAAGGCACGGGAATACATCGAGCAGGCCAAGACCCACCTTCACGCCTTCGCTGCATCCCCCGGCAAAACCGCCCTCCAAAGCCTGGCAGACTACGTAGTGACCCGCGCTAAATAGCAGTCCCTTCCGCTAAATAACAGTGTTCCATAATTGGGTTCTTACATAAATCAGTGTGTTATCTCGTTGTAGTTGTTGGCGCAGAACTTGCTCACTATGTATTGTCGTTAATTTTATTGCATTGTGAATGGAATGTGCCCATGGTCGACGAGAAACTCGTACACAGGACGGAAATCGAATTCCAGGGTGATCATTACGAGATCGCAGTCTATTGCCGCACCGACGGGCGGCATTTTGCCAGAACCTACTTCGCTGATGACGATGTCATCATAAACGACGGTTCCTCCCTGGAAGAGGCCCTTGCCCGACATGAACGTCTCCTTCCCCTTGCGGTCAGCTCCCGCAAGATTCTGCAGGAATACGCGGGAATTCCCCGCCGAAGCCGCAACTCCCGTATCTGAAGCGTCGATGCACCTCGTGGGCGGACCATGCCCCCCGTCTCCTTGAAAAATCCCTTGCATTCAAGCTGATACTGGTCGTAAATTGTCCTCATGAAGCGAACTGACCTGTTACGCCTTGCGTTTCTGGCGGTTGCCGTGGTGGGAATAAGCCTGCTCCACTACCTGACCCCCCTCCAGCGCCCCATGCTCCATGACATCTTTCAGCGGCTCTACTACCTGCCGATCATCCTGGCTGCCTTCTGGTTCGGCCTGCGCGGGGGGCTCATTTCATCGCTGATGGTGAGCTTTCTCTATATCCCCCATGTGCTCTTCCAGTGGGGGCACCATTCCGCTCTCGAGCTGGAGAAATTCCTGGAAATACTTCTCTACAACGTGGTCGGCGGCATTACCGGTTTCCTCTGCCAGCAGGAGGAAACCCGGCGTCGACAGCTGGAAGAGACGGCGCGGGGGCTGGAGGAGTCCTACCGGAAGCTGCAGCACCAGGCGGACATGATTATCGGCATCGAGGAGCAACTGCGTCGTGCGGAGCGACTTTCGGCGCTTGGTGAGCTTTCGGCGGTCCTCGCCCACGAGATCCGCAACCCGCTTGGGTCCATACGGGGGACGGCCGAGATTCTCCGCGACGATTACCGCCCCGGCGACCGGAAGTACGAATTCCTGGAGATTCTCTTCAAGGAGACCGACCGGCTCAACCGGGTCGTGGAGGACTTCCTCGGCCTTGCCCGGCCAGTGGCTGCGGAGCGGGAAACCTGCGACCTGGTGTCCGAACTGCGGGAAGTGCAGTCCCTTCTGGAAGGCGAAGCTGCTTCCCGCGGAGTCATGTTGCGTCTGGAGCTGGCAGACCTGCCTCCGGTGCGGGGGGACAGGGAAAAGCTGCGCCAGGTATTTCTTAACCTGGCGCTGAACGGTATCCAGGCGACTGTCCGGGGGGGGAGTCTCACCATTCGCACCGCACCCCTCTCCGTACGGGAAGGGGCGCCATCCCGCATTGAACTCTCCTTCGCCGATACCGGTGCAGGAAT
The DNA here is from genome assembly GCF_018476905.1 of Geomobilimonas luticola. Taxonomy (GTDB): domain Bacteria; phylum Desulfobacterota; class Desulfuromonadia; order Geobacterales; family Geobacteraceae; genus Geomobilimonas; species Geomobilimonas luticola. Next base: position 27,795 of record NZ_JAHCVK010000015.1, on the reverse strand, counting down.
CGCTCCGGAACAGCTGACGCGGATTTTCGAGCCGTTTTTCACCACCAAGGAGGGGGGAACCGGTCTGGGACTGGCCATAGCCCAGAAGATCGTCGAGAGTCACGGCGGAACCATTGACGTGACGAGCGAGGTGGGGAAGGGGACGACGTTTGTCGTGCAGCTGCCGGTTTAGATTCAATTTTGGGTTATGGGTTTTGAATTTTGAGTTAACACCAAGTAAATCTGAAGAAATATATGCTTACTGGTCAGGAGACCGATGCCAGCAACCATTCTTGTTATCGATGACGACACCTCCCTGCGGCGTGTACTGGAATACAACCTTCAGGAGGAGGGGTACGGCGTTCTCACCGCCGCCGACGGGGCGACGGGGATGGCCCTCTTTGCCGAGTCACAGCCAGCACTGGTGATTACCGACCTCAAGATGCCGGGAATGAGTGGCTTCGAGGTGCTGGCCGCGGTCAAGGCCCAGTCTCCCGAAACCCCGGTCATCGTCATTACCGCCTTCGGTGCCGTCGAGACGGCGGTGGAAGCGATGAAAGGCGGGGCCTACGATTACATCACCAAGCCGTTCAACCGGGACGAACTGAAGCTTCTGGTGCGCAACGCGCTGGAACTGAGAGGGCTTTCCCAGGAGAACCGGCGCCTGAAAGAGGAGCTGGCCGAACGTACCGATTTTCGCCACATCGTCGGCATCTCCCGGGGGATGGAGCAGGTCTTCGCGGCCGTCCGCAAAGTTGCCGACACCGAGGCGACGGTGCTTCTCACCGGAGAATCGGGAACCGGTAAAGAGCTCGTGGCCCGGTCGATCCATCTGCAGAGCGGCCGCCACGCTGCGCCGTTCGTGGCGATCAACTGTGCCGCCATCCCCCGCGACCTTCTGGAAAGCGAACTGTTCGGTCATGTCCGGGGGGCCTTTACGGGCGCCGTGCGGGACAAGACCGGCAGGTTGCAGGCAGCGGGTGGCGGTACCCTCTTCCTCGACGAGGTGGGTGAGCTCCCCCTCGAACTGCAACCAAAACTCCTCCGGGCGCTCCAGGAGCGGGAGGTTATGCCGGTTGGCGGCACGAACTGCCAGAAACTGGATGTGCGGGTGATCGCTGCCACGAACGCCGATCTGGAGCAGGCGATTGCCGACGGAGCATTTCGGGAGGATCTCTACTACCGGCTTGCCGTGATACCGATTCACCTCCCCCCCTTGCGGGAACGCCGCGAGGATATACCGGTCCTGGTCCGCCACTTTGCGGCCAAGCATGGAGGCAAAGACATTGCCTTCTCGCCGGAAGTCCTGGATTTTCTGGCTGGCTACCCCTGGCCCGGCAATGTCCGGGAGCTGGAGAATACGGTGGAGCGGCTTCTGATCATGCGCAGTGGCGACGTCATCGGGGTGACGGACCTGCCGGACAAGATGCGAGGCGGGGGAGCTGTCGGAGGGAGCAGGGTGGTCAACCTCCCCCCCGACGGGTATTCTCTGGAGCAACTGGAGCGGGAGATCGTCATCGAAGCGCTGGAGCGAAACGACTGGAACCAGACCCGGGCAGCCCGCTTCCTCAGGATCCCCCGGCACACCCTGATCTACCGGATGGAAAAGTATGCCATAACCCCCCCACAGGAGCGGAAACGATGAGGAATTTCATTCTTTGGTCGATGGTGTGTGTAATGGTTGCCTGTGCCGGCTGTTCCAAGGAGCAGAAAGGAGCGCCGACGGGCAAGTCGGTGGTCAAGGTACGGGAAGGGAGCCCGGCACCGGATTTCACCCTCCGCGACCTCGATGGACAGGAAGTCCGGCTTTCCTCCCTGCAGGGGAAGGTGGTGCTGCTCAACTTCTGGGCAACCTGGTGCCCCCCCTGCCGGGAAGAGGTCCCTTCCATGGTGAAGCTGAACCGGGCCATGGCGGGCAAACCCTTCCAGATGCTCGCCGTTTCCATCGACGAGGGGGGAAGGGAGGCCGTCGCCGGCTATTTCAAGGAATCGGGGAGTACCTTGCCGGCTCTCCTCGATACTGACCGGTCCGTCGGCAGGTTATACGGCATCACGGGGGTACCGGAAACCTTTGTCATCGATGGGAAGGGTGTTATACTGAAAAAAGTCATCGGCCCGATGGATTGGAGCGATCCGGAGGTGATCAGGTATCTTGACGGGCTGACAACTCACTAGTTTCCGTCCGGAAAGGGTTCAGGTCATGGAAACAAGCAACATAACGTATGTGGGGGCTTTTGTGGCGGGGCTTCTCTCCTTCCTTTCTCCCTGTGTCCTCCCTCTCATACCTTCTTTCATAACCTACATAACCGGACTTTCCTTCGCCGATCTGCAGGCGGAACATCCGACCCACAAGGTCCGTCAGCAGACCATCATCCACACGCTGCTCTTCATAGCCGGTTTCACGGTTGTCTTTGTTCTCCTCGGCGCCTCTGCCACCTTCATTGGCGGCCTGCTGCAGGAGCACATGAAGACCGTCCGCCAGGTCGGCGGGGTGCTCATCATTCTGTTCGGCATCCACCTTACCGGCATCGTACCCATCAAGTTTCTCCTGGGTGAGAAACGAGTCACCGTGCACAACAAGCCTGCCGGTTACGTGGGGAGTTTCCTTGTGGGGCTTGCCTTCGCCGCCGGGTGGACCCCCTGCATCGGCCCTATCCTCGCCTCCATTCTCATGGTGGCTGCGGCAGAGGAAACCGTGATGCATGGTATCGCCCTGCTGCTCACCTACTCCATGGGGCTTGCCATCCCCTTCTTCCTGGCCGCCCTGGCCATGCACCAGTTTCTCGTCGTTTTCAACCGCTTCAAGAAGTACATCCGCATCTTCGAGATCGTCACCGGGGTCTTTCTCGTCGTCGTCGGGGTCATGGTCTTCACCAATTACCTGACGGTGCTGAGCCGCTACACCACCATCTGGTTCGGTGAGTAGCATGGGTGCCGTGCCGGCGACGATCTCCATCCAGCTTGCCGTCGCCGACCTCGGTACGACGGAGGCGTTCTACGCCGGTATCCTGGAACTCCCCGTCGAGCGGGCGCTTACCTCCCGGGGGGCGCCCGAGCATCTCGTGCTGCGGCAAGACAGCCTGGAACTGATATTTGTGGATGAAGAAGCGGTGGGACGGGCCCATCCGGTCCTGGCGGAGCGATTGGCGGAGTACCCGAAAGGCGTGGGGATGACCCTCCATGTCCGGGTGAACGACATCGAGGACGTTTTCGATGCTGTCATGGAGGAGGATATTACGGTTCTTTATCCCCTGGAGGAGAAGCCTTACGGGATGAAAGAGCTGTGGTGCTTCGATCCCGATGGCTACCTCCTGGTGCTTGAAGAGCCGCTACGGCGGTGACCAGTTACTGGTGTCCGGTCACCGGGAAACAGGCATCAGTTCATCTCGTGTTGCAATTTCCGGTCACTGGTCCCCAGTCCCCGTTTTTTTCTTTTTCTCCCGATCCTCGGGAGAGCAGGCGTCGGCCATTCAGGTGGGGACCCCGAAGCGGGGGAGAATGTACTTCTGCAGCACGACCCAGAATGCCACGAAGCCAAGCATCAGTAGTAATTCTTTCATCGGTTCACCTCCCATCGGATTCAACTCTAGCAAATATTCAAGATAATATATACAGTTAATTTTGCATCGCGTTTTCGTTTTATGGCTTCAGTGCAGACGAAAATAGAAGTTGACACCTGCCGGCAGAATATATATTATGAAAATCACTTTCAATGAGGGGGGCTGCGTGAAACGGGTCAAGAAAAAGCTTTTCAGTGATTTTATCGCCCAGAAGGGCCTCAAGTCTACCCGCCAGCGTGACACCATCCTTGAATTTTTTCTGGCCTCGGACCGGCATATGAGCATTGAAGAACTCTACCTGAAGGTCCGGGCCAAGCACCCCAACATCGGTTACGCCACGGTCTATCGAACCCTCAAGCTCTTCGCCGAGGCGGGGCTTGCCCGCGAGATCCAGTTCGGCGACGGCCAGACCCGCTACGAGCATGTGAACGAAGGAGAGCACCACGACCACCTGGTCTGCACCCGCTGTGGCACCATCGTGGAATTCGAGAACCCGGTCATCGAGAAGCTGCAGGACGAGGTGGCCTTATCCCACGGCTTCCTCATCGAGACCCATAAGATGGAGTTGTACGGCCTATGTCCCAAGTGCAGGAAGTGACACGCCGCACCTCGCATCGCTAAATAAAAACTGAAAAAATTTTCTCCAGTCAGTGAAAGTGATTTTCATAAACAACAACTGGAGCGGCAAAGAAAGGTTCTACCGTACATGGCATTGTTCAAGAAGAAAGCGAGTTGTCACACCCCCCACGACGATGCCCCCTCCCACGCCCGCAAGGTTGTGCTGGTGGGAAATCCGAACGTGGGGAAAAGTGTCCTTTTCAACGCCCTGACCGGCGCCTATGTGACGGTCTCCAACTACCCCGGCACGTCGGTGGAGGTTTCCCGCGGAGCGGCGACCATCGACGGCGAGCAGTTCCAGATCATGGATACACCGGGGATGTACTCCATCCTCCCCATTACGGAAGAGGAGCGGGTGGCCCGGGAGATACTCCTCAACGAAGCGCCGGACGTGGTGGTCCATGTCATCGACGCCCGTAACCTGGAGCGGATGCTGTCCATGACGCTCCAGCTCATCGACGCCCAGCTGCCGGTAGTGCTCGTGGTGAACATCATGGACGAGGCGGAGCGGATGGGGCTTGCCATCGATATTCCGCTGCTGCAGGAAAAACTCGGCATTCCGGTGATCGGCGCGGCCACTGCCAAGAAGCGGGGGCTGGCGGAGATCCGCCGCGCCATCGCGACTTACACGGGGAAGACCCACGCAGTGTTCGGCTACAGCCGCCGGTTGGAAGCGGACATCGACAGCGTGGCAAACCTTATCCATGGCAGTTACCCCATTTCCCGCAAATCCCTGGCATTGCTCCTCCTTCAGCGGGATGACGAAGTGGCCGCACTGGTAAAGGAGCGGGAAGGAGACGGGTTCGCGGCTATCGCCGCCCAGGTGAAGGCGAAATGTTTCGAGCGGCGGGAATCCTTTCACATGGACCTGTCCATGGAGCGGAAGGGGATCGTCACGGGGCTTCTGGCTGACGTGTTCCGGTTTCCCGCCCAGCGTCGCATTACCTTCAGCGAACGGCTTTCCCGCTGGGCGGTCCGTCCCGTGACGGGGGTGCCGCTCCTCCTGGTTGTCCTTTACTTCGGCCTCTACAAGTTCGTCGGGGAATTCGGCGCCGGCACCCTGGTGGATGTGCTGGAGGGTAAGGGGTTCGAGGAGCACTTCAACCCCTGGATAACCGACCTCGTCAAGGGGGTCATCCCGTGGGGGGTGATCCAGGAGCTGTTTGTCGGTGAGTACGGCGTCATCACCCTCGGACTCCGCTACGCGGTGGGGATCATTCTCCCCATCGTGGCGACCTTCTTCCTCTTCTTCTCCATCCTGGAGGACAGCGGCTATTTCCCCCGCCTGGCACTCCTGGTGGACCGGGTATTCAAGAAGATCGGCCTCACGGGTCGGGCGGTTATCCCCATGGTGCTCGGCTTCGGCTGCGACACCATGGCCACCATGGTGACCCGTACCCTGGAGACGGTGCGGGAGCGGATCATCGCCACCCTGCTTCTGGCGCTGGCCATCCCCTGTTCGGCCCAGCTCGGGGTGATCCTGGCTCTCCTCTCCAAGGCACCGGGGGCGCTCCTCGTCTGGAGTCTCTGTCTGCTCCTGATCTTCCTCGTCATAGGTTTTCTGGCAGCCAGGATCATGCCGGGCGAGACCCCCATGTTCTACATGGAGCTCCCTCCCATGAGGCTCCCCCAGCTCTCCAACATCCTGACCAAGACCTACACCCGGATGCAGTGGTACTTCCTGGAGATACTCCCCCTCTTCATCCTCGCCTCGGTGCTGCTCTGGATCGGCAAGATCACCCACTTCTTCGAGAAGGCGGTGGATACCATGAGTCCGGTGATGGCGATGATGGGGCTTCCCAAGGAGGTGGCGGTTGCGTTCATCTTCGGCTTCTTCCGCCGGGATTACGGCGCGGCCGGACTGTACGACCTGCAGACCAACGGGCTCCTCGATCCACGCCAGCTGACGGTGGCCGCCGTGACCCTCACCCTCTTCATTCCCTGCGTCGCCCAGTTCCTCATCATGAAGAAAGAGCGGGGGACGATGGTGGCGGTCGGTATCGGCCTGTTCGTCAGCGGACTCGCCTTCGGAAGCGGCTGGCTGCTCAACAAGTTCTTGCTGGTGACGGGGATTTTGTAAGGCGACAGGCCAGGACCAGGGACCAAGGTAAAACGACGATTTCCCGGTCCCCGGTCCCTGGTCACGGAGTTTTTATGATACGGTGCGGATATTGCGGGCATGAGTTTGCCGAGGAAGAGGGGATCAAGGGGTGCGGCAAGTGCGGCAAGCCGTGCCGGTCGGTCCGCTGTCCCCGCTGTTTCTACGAGAATCCCCCCGAACCGGCGGTGGTGAAGAAGCTGAAAAAGGTATTCGGCAAAAATTCATAAGGTTATCAGTTCGATATATATTTCAAAAAGGAGACATAAAGCATGAAACTGTCCGACAAGGCGGAAGAGATCCTGGAAGCTCTCTGGATAGCTGTGGAAGAAGAGGGGCGCGGTTACGAGGAGCGGGAGCGGATCAGCGTGGCGGCCGATGATCCGGCCTATCGGGAACTGACTGGTCTGGCGTTCATCGAGGTGCGGGATGAGCGGGTCTATTTCCGTCCCGAGGGGAAAGAGGAGGGGCGCAAGACCATCCGGCGCCACCGGCTGGCGGAACGGCTGATGATGGACGTCCTCAACATCCGGGGGGAGACCGCCGAGGACAAGGCGTGCCAGTTCGAGCACCTGCTGAACGAAGGGGTGGACACCAAGGTCTGCACCATGCTCAATCATCCCACCACCTGCCCCCACGGCAAGGCAATCCCCCCCGGCGACTGCTGTATGGAGGCGCGGCAGAGCGGCGACCTGGGGGTGGTGCCGCTGACGGAGCTGAAATCGGGGGAAGAGGGGGAGATCGCCTACATCCTCACCGAGGACAGCAAGAAGATGCAGAAGCTGATGGCCATGGGGGTCCTCCCCGGCAACCGGATCATTCTCATGCAGAGTTTTCCGTCCTACATCTTCCGGGTCGGCTTCTCCGAATTCGCCATCGATACCGCCATGGCACGGGAGATATTCGTCAGAAGATAGGGTGAGGCAGCTCACTTACACCGACCACGAGCGAGCAGGACCCGGCGGATTGAGACCTCAATCCGCCTTTTTCACGCCCGCTCCTTTCTGCGCGGCAACTATATCATTGACATGCACGTAGCAGGATGCTACCTAAGAGGTGTTACGCTTTTTTGTTTTGTAACACCAGGGGCCTGCTGTGGCAAAATCCGGTCCCTGTCATCAAGGAGCAAGCGCCATGCACATGGCAGACGCACTGTTGTCACCCGCCGTGGGGGGGGCCATGTGGGCGGCCTCGGCAGGAACCATCGCCTACTGCGCAAGGAAGGTCCGGACTGACCTCGCTGACAGCAGGGTGCCGCTTATGGGGGTACTCGGCGCGTTCATCTTTGCCGCCCAGATGATCAATTTCAGCATTCCGGCGACCGGTTCCAGCGGTCACCTGGGTGGTGGACTCCTCCTTTCCGTTCTCCTCGGCCCCTACGCCGCCTTCCTTACCATCGCATCGGTTCTGGTGATCCAGGCACTGTTTTTTGCCGACGGCGGCCTGCTGGCGCTGGGGTGCAATATTTTCAACCTCGGGTTTTTCCCGGCGTTCATCGCCTATCCCTTTGTCTACCGGCAACTTGTCGGCGCGCATCAGACCCGGGCGCGCATGACCATGGCGGCGATCGCTGCCGCCGTAACCGGCTTGCAGCTCGGTGCGTTCGGGGTGGTCCTTGAAACCGTCGCCTCGGGGCAATCGTCGTTGCCGTTCTCCACGTTTGTCGTCATGATGCAGCCGATTCACCTTGCCATCGGCGTTGTGGAGGGGTTTGTGACTGCTGCGGTGGTCTCGTTCGTGTACAGGGCCCGCCCGGAACTCGTCCCGTCTTCTCCCGGGGCGTGCTCCGCCGGCAGCCGTCCGGTTCGCGGCGTGCTGCTCGCTTTTTTGGCCATGGCAGTCCTGACCGGAGGTATGGTCTCCTGGTTTGCCTCGAAAGACCCCGACGGTCTGGAATGGGCCATCGGCAAAGTGACCGGCAAGGGGGAACTGCCGGGTCCCACACAGGGAATTCACGGAACGTTGGCAGAGGTGCAGCGGAAGACCTCCTTCCTGCCGGATTATTCCTTCCGGAAGTCCGGAGAAACGGGGAAGGAAGGGGCACAGCCTGCCGGCCAGGGAAAAGACAAAGGGGAGAGCAGGGTCGGCACCAGCGTCTCAGGGGTCCTCGGGGCATGCATAACCCTGGCAGTTGCCCTCCTGGTGGGATTCCTCCTCAAAAAGCGGCACCAGTCTGCCTGACGAACCGGAAACAGAAAGTATCTTCATCGCGAGGAACGGGGGAGGGGCGCTGCCCCTCCCCCGTTGTATGAGAGACCACCATGGCATCCATTGACGGGGCGCTCCTGGATTTCAAAAGGCTTGACCGGCTGGCCACCGGGGATACGGCGATCCATCGCCTCGACCCACGGGCCAAGGTTCTGGCGACCCTCGTTTTTGTCGTGACGGTGGTCTCATTCGGGAAATACGAGGTGACCCCCCTCGTCCCCTTTCTCATCTTCCCCGTGGCGATGGTTGCACTCGGGAATCTTCCGGTTGCCTACGTCATCAAGAAGATTGCCCTGCTCTGTCCCTTTGCCCTGGTCGTGGGGATATTTAACCCCATCTTCGACCGGGAGGTGCTCGTCCAGATCGGATCACTCGGCATCACCGGCGGCTGGCTCTCCTTTGCCTCCATCGTCATGCGCTCGATCCTCACGGTCGGGGCGGCGATCGTGCTCGTGGGGGTGACCGGCTTCCCTGGCGTATGTCTGGCCCTCGAGCGGATCGGGATGCCCCGGGTCTTCGCCGTGCAGCTTCTCTTCCTCTACCGCTACATCTTCGTCCTCACCGATGAGGGGTCACGGATGGAGCGGGCGCGAAAACTCCGCTCGCTCGGGAAGAAGATGGAGCCGGGGATCTTCGGCTCCCTCGTGGGACACCTGCTGCTCCGGACCTGGCAGCGGGCAGAGCGGATCCACATGGCCATGCTGGCGCGGGGGTTCACTGGCGAATTCCACACGCGAAGAGATACACGTTTCGGCGGCAGGGAACTGCTCTTCCTTCTGGGCTGGTCCACACTCTTCATCATCCTGCGGTTCCTGAACCTGTCACAGCTGGTGGGATCGCTCGTTACGGGAATATCACCATGAGCCATCATATCGTTGAAGTCAGGAATCTCCGCCATGTCTATCCCGACGGCACCGTTGCCCTGCGGGACGTTTCCTTTCGCATTACCCATGGCGAGTCGGTGGCGATCATCGGCGCCAACGGCGCGGGGAAATCGACCCTCTTGCTTCACCTGAACGGCTTTCTCACCCCCACCGCGGGGGAGATCCGCATCGGGGACTATCCCCTGACCAAGGCCACCCTTCCCGAAATCCGGCGGACGGTGGGGATGGTGTTCCAGGACCCGGACGACCAGCTCTTCATGCCGACAGTCTATGACGACGTTGCTTTCGGCCCGCTCAACCTGGGGTTGTCCGGAACCGACGTGGAACAGCGGGTGAAAGATGCCCTGGAAAAGGTCGGGGCCGGGCACCTGCAGGAAAAACCTCCCTACAATCTCTCGGGGGGGGAGAAGAAGCGGGTGGCCATCGCCACGGTGCTTTCCATGTCCCCCGACATCCTCGTCATGGACGAGCCGACGGACGGGCTCGACCCCCATGCCCGCCGCCAGCTCATGGCGCTCCTCAGGGAGTTCAGCCACACCAGGATATTCACCAGCCATGATCTGGACATGGTGCTGGAACTCTGCAGCCGGGTCATTATCCTCCACGAGGGGGAAGTCAGGGGTGACGGCCCCCCCCTGGAGATTTTCCGCAATGACGAACTCCTTGCCCGGTGCCGGCTGGAGAAGCCCTTGTCCATGCAGGGATGCCCGGTCTGTGGCGGCAAAGTGAGCTAGACACCACTTCAAAAAGATCTGCATACGTGAAAAAACGTTGACAGGAATGATTTTGATAACTATTATCAATTTCATTGTTTGCGCTGTTTCGTATTTCGCTTATGGAGATTGCCCATGCACCGCTTGTTCCTTCCCTTCCTCTGTTGTTGCCTCATGTTCTCCCCCGTTGTCAGTTTCGCAGAAGAACGCCTCGAAGTTTCCATAACAGCCGATCAGTCGTCCTGCCAGGAGATTGCCGCCCTGGCCCGGAAATATGGCGCCGACAGCCAGCTGCCCGATGAGGTGGTGGTTGACGGCAAGCCTTGTCCGAGGGGTGAAGTGGCGCACTGTTTTCTCTCGGTCATCGTCAAACTGCTGGAAAAGTGCGAGAAGGAAGGGGTGGCAGCGATCCCCCCCGAGGAGATGGAGCGGATCGCTGCGCTGCACGAGGCGCTGAAGGACGATCTGGTCCAGCTTGCAGGCTACGTCACCCTGCGGGAGACGATCGAGAAGATGCTTGCCAAGCCCGATGATCCGTCATTCCTGTTCAAAGTGGGGGTTGACGGATTCCTGCGCGGCGAGGGGGCCGGCAACTTCCGGCTTCCCGATTTCAGCTACAATCCGGGGCACGGCGAAGGACGTTTCCTCTACCGCGTTAAGCCTTACGCCTACTGGCATCCGACCGGCTGGCTCGATATCCACGCCGAGGGGCAGGGGTACGGGTTCAGCGGCGGGAGCCAGTATGCCGGCAAGGTCTCTCTCTACCAGGGGTTCGCCGAGGCCCACTGGCCGGAAGCGGAAGGATACTCCCTCAAGGCGGGGCGCCAGGAATTCGTGTACGGCAGCGCCTTCGTCCTGGGGAACGACTCGTTCTACGATGGGCTTAGTTTTGACGCGCTCCGGGTACGACTTGCTCCGCTCAAGCCACTGACCATCGACCTCTTTGGCGGCTGGTACGCCACCCCCTTCTCCGACGGGGTGAAGGGAGAACTGGTCGGTGGTTACGGGACCTGGACCTTTTCAGAAGGGAATGCACTCGAGGCATACGCCCTGCGCGATACCGGTTCCGGGGAGCATCACGCGGGCGAGCACCGGGATACCTGGGGGGTGCGGGGAATGGCGACGTTCGGCCCGGTGGCGCTGGAAGTGGAGCCGGTCTTCCAGACGGGACGCCTCTTCAATCCCGCTACGGACGGGAATGAGAATATCTCTGCGTACGGCGGCCATGCGGATATTTCTTTCGACACCACGCTGTGGGGATATCACAACCATCTTTTCGCCAGCTACGCCCTCGGCTCCGGCGACAGCGACGCTGCCACCGGCGGCTCCTTCCGACGAGAGTTCAGCAACCCCAACACCGACTCCCCCCTCACCGGCGACATGAACGTAATCGGCTCACTTTCGGGCATCGACGTGGGAGACCACCATGCCAGCGGCCTGCGAATCCATACCCTCGGATGGGGAATCGACATCACCAGAGAGGTGAACTTCTCTGCTACCGGCCGCTACTTCCGCGCCAGCTACGTGGAGCCGGGTTTCAGCAAGAACCTGGGGGTGGAGGCCGATTTCACCCTCACCTACGCTTTTTCCGACAACCTGTCGTTTGTCGCCGGCTACGACCGCTTCTTCACCGGCGGCTTCTTCCGCGACGCCACCGGGAGCGAAAGGGACATTGACTACGGCTATGTCATGCTCCAGTTCGACCTGTCCCATGCCAAGCCCAAACTGCGGATGGCCCGGAAATAGTAAATGGTGTGTTAACTTCCCAACATTCCCCCCTCCTGCCTCCCCCCTCCGGGGGGAGAATACTTTGCCCTCCCCCGATGCCGCGGCCAAGGAGCTGGCCAAACGCACCCTCACCAACCTCTACAACGCCCGGCCGGCCTGGCTGGCAAACGCCCACCGGGCCCTGGACGAGGCCGTTGCCGCCGCCTACGGCTGGGAGCCGGACATGGGCGACGACGACGTGCTGGGACGGCTGCTGGAGCTGAACCGGGCGCGAAGCGGCAAGGAAGGCGCCTGACCGCCGCTGTTTCCCGGACGCTCTTTTTGTTACTAAGGCGGAATCTGACTACTCGACGTTCCCCCCTCCTTCCTCCCCCCTCCGGGGGGAGAACTCTTTTCCCTCCCCCAGCGGGGGAGGGTTGGGTGGGGGAAGAAACGATGTCGAGTAGTCAGCATGTTCCTTAGTGATTGACAAAAAATCGGCAGACAGGGTATCCTTCCATAACTTTTATCCAAAGGCCCGTTACCCCATGGCGCATACCCTCCTGCACAAGTTCGTCACGCTCCTTCTCCTGGCAGTCGTCATTACCGCCAGCGTGATGGGACTGTGCCGGGAGACCCATGCCGTCGAACAGTGCTGGGACGGTCATGGTGGCCAGGAAACGGTCGCCTGTCAGCTGGTAGGAGAGGGTGACCACTGCCCCTCCTGTCCTGCCGGCGAACATGCCGGTCACAACGACTGCGATTCTTCCTGCTACTGCAGCTGCCACCTCCCCCTGACCAGCCATTTCGGTTTTTCCGTTCACACTCCCCATGTTTCCACGCTTGTCCCCATCGACTCTTTTTTTCGTTTTCCGGAAGTCTATCTGCCCAAGTTCGTCCCCCCGCAAATACACGCCTGAAACGCCACGACGGGAGTAGTTTGCCCTGAATCAGGGACAAATCTGTCTTCTCCCTTCGTCGTGGTGCGACCGCAACCGCTGTCCATCTCATCATTCACAAATGAATAAAGGAGGTCATTCCTTTGGGAACAACTGCATCTGCACGGGGAGCCTTGCTCCTGGTGCCAGGAATCATATGTATTCTATCGTCAACCCCTGTGCGGGGAGAGGAACAAGCGCTGTCACTCCCCAGGGTGGTCGAGCTTTCGCTGCAGAACAATGGCGACCTCAACGCGTTTCGCGAGGAAAAGGGTATCCGCGATGCCGGCAAGGTCAGAGCGGGGCTCTTGCCGAATCCAACCCTTGAGTTGGAGGCGGGGACGGGTGCCTTGACCGGCAGCAAGGACGAGAACAACCTGTCCATCGGGATTTCGCAGGAATTCTCCCTGGCGGGAAAACGGGACAAGCGCCTGACCATCGCAGCACGCGACTTGGAGATCTATCGCTGGCAGCTGACCGACCGGGAGCGGGTGCTCCGCGAAGAGGTGAAGACCGCGTTCCATGATGCCATCCTGGCCCAAAAACGGACCGACCTGGCGGACCGGGCCATCGATCTCAACCGTCAGCTCCTGGAGGTGACCCGGGAGCGCCTGGCGGCGGGGGACATTCCGGAACTGGAAATGAACCTGGTCAAGGTTGAGCTGGCACGGAGCGAAGGTTCCCGGATTGATGTCGCAAAAGAGCTGAGCCAAAGCCAGGCAAGACTCTGGACTCTCATTGGGCTTCCGGGTGGTGAATCCCCCGCGCTAGCCGGCAATCTCGATGCCGATGTACCCATGGCAACGTCGCTGTTGGATCTGAAGCGGCTTGCAGGAGAGAATCGGCCGGATATCAAGGCGCTGGAGGCCGAAAAAAGCAGGGGCGAAGCGGACATTAACCTGGCCCGGGCCGAGGGGGTCCCCGACCTCACGGCCGGGCTCTTCTATTCCCACGAACGAAGAACCGACGCAACCGGGGCGGGGGAAGAGAAGGTTCGGGACAACCTGCTCGGTATCCGGCTTTCACTGCCACTCCCTCTCTTCGATCGCAACCAGGCAGGCATTCAGGAGGCCAGGGCCCGACGGAGCAGCGCCGAAAGCCGCCTGCTGGCCGCTACGAGGAATGTGGAACGGGACGTTGAAACGGCCTATGCCCGCTATCTGAACAGTGAAAAAGTCCTTTCCCTGTACAAGGCAACCATTATTCCCCAACTTGAGGAAAACCTGCACTTGACCCAGGAAGCCTACCGCCTCGGCGAGGTCGGTATCCTGGCAGTCATTCAGGAACAGAAGAAATTCTTCGAAGTCAGCGAAGGTTACCTGACGGCGCTGCATGACCGCCGGACGGCGTTCGTGAAACTCGAAGCGGCAGTGGCAACGGAACTCACCGGAGGTGCGCAGTGAACAAAAAAGCAATCATCATCGGACTCATTCTGGCTTTGGCCCTTGGCGGCGGCCTGTACTACCGTTCCCACCATGACGAAAAGGAACATGCCGGGCATACTGAGGCCGGCCACAGGGCAGAAAAGGCCGGCGGCCATGAAGAGGGCAAGGAGCACAAGGAAGGGGAAGAAGGGCATGAAGAGCACGGCGAGGCGGGCAGCGTCAAGATGACCGCCGCGGTGCAGAAGGAGAACGGTGTGGTCGTCGCCGCAGCGAAAAAGCAGCGGCTCGCGGGGAGCGTCAGCGCCACCGGCAAGGTTGAGGCCAATGCTGACCGGATCGCCCATGTGTCGCCCCGCATTTCCGGCAAGATCGTCGCCGTCAGGGCCTCACTGGGTGACAGTGTTGCCGCCGGGCAGGCCCTGGCGACCCTGGACAGTGTGGAGCTCGGTGAAGCCCTCAACCGCTACCGTCAGTCGAAGACCAAGCTCGCCCTGGCCCAGTCCAACATGGATCGGATCAAAGGCCTGGTGGAGAAGAAGATCGCCGCCCGCAAGGATATCCTCCAGGCGGAGACCGATTTCAAGACCGCCCAGGCCGAGTTGCATACCGACGAAGAACGCTTGTCCCTGTATGGCGTCTCCAGCTCCGACCTTGCGGGAGACAACCACAAACGGCTGCTCCTGCCGGTCCGTTCCCCCATCGGCGGCATCATCACCGAGAAGCATGCCATCGTCGGCGAACTTTCCGACCCCTCCAAGAGCCTCTATACCGTGGCCGATCTCTCCTCGGTCTGGGTGCTGGTGGATATCAACGAGAAAGACCTGGCCAAGGTGCACAAGGGGCAGGGGGCAATCGTCACCGTTGGCGCCTTTCCCGACATGAAGCTGAAGGGGCGTATCACCTACATCGCCGACCTGGTTGACGAGGCCACCCGTACGGTCAAGGCGCGGGTCGAGGTGGCAAACCCGGGCCGCAAGCTGAAGCCGGAGATGTTCGCCACCGTCGAACTGGCGCTGGCGGCTGATGCGCCGCCGGTGGTGGCGGTCCCCGAGGATGCCCTGCAGGACCTGGATGGCAAGAAGGTGGTCTTCGTCGCGGAACAGGAAGCTGAATTCGCGGCGCGCCAGGTTCAGGCTGGCCGGACGGCAGGCGGCATGGTCGAGATCGTTTCCGGTCTGGAAGAGGGGGAACGTTACGCCACAAAGGGGGCGTTCATTCTCAAATCGGAACTGAAGAAGGGTGAAGTTGTTGACGAGCATGGCCATGGCAAATAAGGGCTCAATACAAACCCCCCTCACTCCCCCCTTATCAGGGGGGAAGCCTTTAAGCCTTCCCTGACAAGGGGAGGTTTGGAGGGGTTAAACTGGAGAAAATACCAATGCTAGAAAAACTGATTGCCTATACGTTACGGCAGAAGGGGATGGTCATCTTCCTGGCTCTCCTGATCATCACCTTCGGCCTCTATTCCTATGCAAAGCTGCCGATAGATGCCTTTCCGGATGTAACGAACATTCAGGTCGAAGTGGTAAGTCATGCCGATGGCCTGTCGGCACTGGAGATCGAGCGGAACGTCACCTATCCCATCGAGATGTCCATGCGCGGCCTGCCCGATATCGAACAGATGCGTTCGGTGACCAAGTTCGGCCTCTCCATCGTCACCATCGTCTTCAAGGACAACGTGGATATCTATTTTGCCCGGCAGCTGGTGTTCGAGCGGCTGGCCGAGGCGCGGGAGAAGGTCCCCAGGGGTGTCGAGGTCGCCATGGGTCCCATCGGCACCGCCATGGGGGAGGTCTACCAGTATACGCTCGAAGGGAAGATGCCCGATGACCCGCAGCAGAAGATCGCCTACCTGACCAATTTGAGAACCATTCAGGAGTGGATTGTCACCCCGCAATTGAAAAGTGTCGCCGGCGTGAACGAGATCAACTCCTTCGGCGGCTATTTCAAGCAGTATCAGGTGATCGTGTCGCCGGAGAAACTGCTGAAATATGCCCTGACCGTGGATGATGTCTATTCCGCCATCGGCAGCAACAACGAAAACGTCGGGGGGAACCTTCTGGAGCGGGGCACGGACCAGTACATCGTCCGGGGCGTCGGCCTGATAAAGGATGTCAGCGACATCGAAACCATCGTCCTCAAATCCGCCGGCGGAACCCCGACCTATATCCGGGACGTGGCCCAGGTGAAGGTCGGCGAGGCAGTCCGCATGGGTGCTGCCATGAAGGACGGCAAGGACGAATGTGTCGGCGGCATCGTCATGATGCTGCGGGGGGAGAACAGCCGTGATGTCGTGCGCCGGGTCGCGGCCAAAGTCAAGGAGATGAATGAAAACAATGTGCTCCCGGAAGGGATCAAGATTGTTTCCTATTATGACCGGAGCGACATTGTCAAGGCGAGCGTCTCGACGGTCAATAAGGCTCTGATTGAAGGCTCAATCCTGGTCCTGATCGTGCTGTACCTGCTCTTGAACAGTATCCGTGGCAGCGTCGTGGTGCTTATCGCGCTGCCGCTCTCTCTCCTGGCCACATTCATCGTGATGAAACTCACGGGGATCACGGCAAACCTGATGTCCCTGGGTGGTCTGGCCATTTCCATCGGCATGATCATCGACACGACCATCATCCAGGTGGAAAACGTCCAGCGCCATCTGAGCGAAGAGGGGGGGCGACATCCCAAACTCTTGACCGTTCTCAAAGCGGTCATGGAAGTCAGGAAACCGAGCATCTTCGGCGAGCTCATCATCGCGCTCACCTTCATCCCCATTCTTTCCCTGGAAGGGATCGAAGGGAAGATGTTCGGGCCGCTGGCCATAACGGTGGCCATTGCACTGCTTGCCTCTTTGTTCCTGTCGATATTCGTTATACCGGTCCTGTGCATCCTGGTTCTGAAGCCGCATCCGGAAAAAGAGAGCTATATCATGCGGCATGCGAACCGGCTCTATCTGCCGCTGCTCGACTACGCCATGAACACAAAACGCGTAGTTCTGGGTGTTGCCGGCGTTCTCCTGGTCGCCTCGCTCTTTCTGGTGACACGGCTGGGAACGGAATTCATCCCGACCATGGATGAAGGCTCGTTTGACATGGATATCGCCATGCTTCCCGGCGTTTCCCTGGCCAAGGCGATGGAAGTAAACCAGCTGGCGGCGGCAAAGCTGAAGCAGTTTCCCGAACTGGATACCATCGTGGGGCGGACCGGGCAGACCGGCGTCGCCCTGGATACCAGGGGGGCTGACAAAACCGGCTATGTGGGGATATTCAAGCCGAAGAGTGAATGGAAGCGGGACATCTCCAAGGAAGAGCTGACCAACGAGATGCGCAAGTCCCTGGAATCGGTTGCGGGAATAAACTTCGGGTTCAGCCAGCCGATCCAGTGCCGGATTGACGAGCTGGTGGCCGGAACCCGGGCGCAGCTTATCCTCAAGCTGTTCGGCGAAGATATCGACGTGCTCACTGAAAAATCGGCCGAAATCGCCAGGGTCCTCTCCACCGTAAAGGGGGGGACCGATCTGAACGCGGAAAAGATTACGGGGCAGCCCTACCTGACCGTCAACATCGACCGGGCGAAAATTGCCCGGTATGGCCTGAATATCAGCGACGTGCAGAAGGTCATCGAAATTGCCGTGGCCGGTAAAGCGGCATCGCAGCTGTACGAGGAGAACCGCAGCTTCGACATCACGGTCCGTCTGCCGGAAGAAAAGCGGAATTCCCTGGAGGCGATCAAGAACCTGCTGATTACCACGAGAACCGGTATCAATGTGCCGCTGGAACAGCTGGCCGAGGTGAAGATGATCGAAGGCCCGGCCCAGATCAGCCGCCAGGACGGGGTTAGACGGATCGGCATCGAGATGAACATCACCGGCAGGGATATCGGCAGTTTCGTTGCCGAGGCGAAGCAGAAGATCAGGGCGCAGGTCAAACTCCCGGCCGGGTATTATGTCACCTGGGGGGGGCAGTTCGAGAATCAGCAACGGGCGATGAACAAGCTGATGATCATCGGACCTGTAGCCATCAGCATGATCCTGCTGTTGCTGTATCTAACCTTCAGATCGATCCGCCTGGCCCTGCTGGTCATTTCCAACCTCCCCTTCGCCCTGATCGGCGGTGTCTTTGCACTCTTCATGTCAGGGCAATACCTGTCCGTTCCGGCGTCGGTCGGGTTCGTCGTCCTCTTCGGCGTGGCGGTGCTGAACGGCCTGGTGCTGGTGTCGCGCATCTCGCAACTGCGCGATGAAGGGTTCGGCTTGCAGGAAGCGATCAGGAAGGGGAGCCTTGACCGCCTGCGCCCGGTCCTTATGACCGCATCCATCGCGATTTTCAGCCTGATGCCGATGCTCCTGGCCAGCGGAGCGGGGTCGGAAATCCAGAAACCACTCGCCACCGTTGTCGTGGGTGGACTGGTGACGTCGACCCTGCTTACCCTGCTGATTATTCCGTCAGTCTACGGCTGGTTCGAAAAGAGAAAAGTCGAGGAAGAGATGTAGTCTTTCAAGTGCAAGCGAGCTGCATAACCCTTCCCAGCCTCCCCTTAACCAAGGGGAGGGGATTTTAAACCCCCTCTTAAGCTAAGAGGGGGCTAGGGGGAGTTATGTTGAAGGCGACGCTGAATGGTTATGTAAATCCATACGTAAAGGAGAATTCCATGAAAGAGATAAAAGCCGTCATCCGGCCGTCGAAATTGCTGGAGGTGACCGAAGAGCTTCACGAGATCGATGGCCTGCCGGGAGTGACCGTGTCGGAAATCAAGGGATTTGGCAAGGGGCGGGCCAGAAACGCTCACGACAAGGTTACGTACGAGATGGTGGAGTTCATTCCGCGCATCCAGCTGGAGGTAGTCGTCGATGACGGGATGGTGGAAGAAGTCGTCAACGTGATTCAGAAATATGCCCATACTGGCAATACGGGGGATGGGAAGATCTTTGTATCGACGGTTGACGAAATCATAAAGATACGGACAAACGAACGGGGGAGAGATGCGATTTAGGGCAAGGTCGCGTACCGATACCGACTGCGGGTGGGGCACCTTTCACGTGACAAACCGGTCGGATTCGGCTAATCTGGCCCCATTATTTAGCCGTGAAGGAGAAGAAAGATGAAGAAAATAGCTACACTGTTGACGGCCCTTGCCGTGACGGCGCTTGCCTCCAGCGCGCTGGCGGCGGGGAAGGTGACGCTCCCCAAGGGGTATGCGAAGTGGGAGAAGAGCAAGCAGCAGATCATCACCGACAAGAATTCCCTGTTCTACGGCATCCACTATACCTACGTGGACAAGAAGGCGATGCCCGCCTTCAGGTCAGGGGGCGCCTACCCCGAGGGTAGCCAGTTCGTGGTGGAGTTCTTCACCATCAAGGATGAAGGCGGCAGGCAGGTGGCGGGGAAGAAGAACATGGTGGTCCTCATGCGGAAGGACAAGAAGCAGAAGGGGACCGGCGGCTGGCTCTTCGCCGGCTTCAACCCCGACGGCAAACCGTCCGCGGTGGACCCGGTGAAGAACTGCTACGAGTGCCACCTGAAGATGGCGAAGGATACGGACCTGGTTATTTCAAAGTACGCAGAGTTCAGGTAGGAAAGATTTTTCCCGACACCAGGAAGTGGAAAGGCCCCGCCACGGTGCGGGGCCTTTTTTCATGGCGGATGGAGTTCCGTACCGTTATCGGCCGCTGCTGCCGTTTCTCCGGTTCCACTCTCCGGTTTTGCGTGGATCGCCGGCAGTCGGACGGTTGTGGTCGTTCCCCTGCCGGGCTCGGACTGGAACTCGATGGTCCCCCCATGCTCCCTGACGATGGAGTCCGTAATGTACAGCCCCAGGCCGGTCCCCCCTTCTTCCGCCCTGGTCGTGAAGAAGGGTTCCCTGAGCTGCTCCAGCTCTTCCCTCCCCATCCCTTTTCCCTCGTCCCTCACCGTTATCACCACCTGGCCGGCCGTTTCGTCGTACCGGCTGGTCACCCACACGCCCCGTGCCTTGTCCGGCAGGGACTGGAGCGCATTCATCACCAGGTTGATGATCACCTGCTCGACCTGTTGTCCGCTTCCCCTGGCGGGTGGCAGGTCAGGCTGCAGTTCCATCTGGAAATTGTCGGTATGCCGGTGGATGTGATGCCAGAGGATGGAGGTGGCGGCCTGGATCATCCGGTTGACGTCAATGGTTCCCTGGCGCCCCCCCTTTTCCGACTTGACGAAATCCCGCATGTTGTTGACGATTTCGGAAATCCTGCGGGAGCCGTCGATGATGCCGTTGAAAAGCCGGGGCACGAGGGTCTCCATTTCCGCGGAAGGGAGCCCTCCCAGGGAGAATTCGCCATGTTCCCTGCGATGCTCCAGCAGGATGGGGGTCGCATCCTGCCATGACCGTGCCAGCATGGTGGCATTGGCGGAAATGTACGTGTTCGGATTGTTTATCTCGTGGGCGACGCTGGAAACGAGGAGGCCGAGGGAGGCCATCTTGTCGGCCTGGATCAGCTTTGCCTGGCTTGCCCGGATTTCTTCCATGAGGCGGACCTTGTCGGTCATGTCCCGGATGGAACAGTAGATGATGCATTCATTTTCCAGGGTGAGGATCTTTCCCCGCAGGGAAACGGTGAGGTTCCCCCGGCTCCTGCTGAAGCTCGTGGCCCGTTCCAGATGGAATACCGGGGCGGTATCACTGATGGCGCCCGACTCGACGAACATCTGGAAATCGTCGGGTGCAATGATCGAAAGAAATGTCCGGCCGACGATTTCTTCCCTGGCGAGACCGAACAGGTTCAGTGCCTCCGGATTGACGTCGATGACCTCGAAGCTCTCCGTCCTGATGAGGAAGAGTGCATCGTCGTTCTGGTTAAACAGTTGCCGGAACCTCCCCTCGCTTTCTCTGAGGGCTGTCTCCGTCTTTCGTTGTTCGGTGACGTCGTGTCCCTCGGGGATCAGGTAGATGACATTTCCGGTATCGTCCTTCATGGGGGTCAGGGAAAAATCGATGTAGTGCAGGTTGCCGGACGAATCCCGGTGGGTCGCGTCGAACCTGCTGAACTCCCCCGCTGAAGCACTGGCGACCGCCCGGCGCAGCCTTTCCTGCAAAACCGGGTCGTGGTTCCACCAGGGGGTCTGCCAGTAATGGCATCCGACAACCGATTCCTTCGTTGTCCCGATGAGGTCAAGGGCTGCCGAATTGGCGTCGACGACTTTCCCGTCGGGAGAGAGTAGCCCCTGGTACTCGATGGTATTGTCCATGACCGACTGGAGGAGGCGCTCGCTGGTGCGGAGCTGGCGTTCCCGCTTGCGGATCGAATCTGCCATCTGCCGAAGGTCGTCGGCCAGTTGCTCGAACTCGGCAATGTTTACCTGCGGCCGTTCAAGGGACTCCTCATCGATGGCGATATGGTGGGCGTAGGCTGCCAGCTTGCCGAACCGCCGCGACAGTTGCCGGGCCATGTAGAGGGCGGCGGTTATTCCCAGCAGCAGGGCGGCGAGTAGCCCCGCCCCGACAATCCTGGTGGTGGTAAGTACCGAGCGGTAGGCAACCTCTATCGGCTGGGCCACCAGGACATCCCACTTGATGAAGGGGGATTCGACGATACTGCCGATCATGTCGCGGTCATTGAGCCTGAAACGTCCGGTCAACGGTGTCGGGGAGGCCAGCCCCTGTCTGACGAGGGGAATATTGCTGATGTTCAACTGCTGGGCCGTGTAGCGGCCATCCTGGTCGGCGATGATCTGCCCGCGGCGGTCGATGACGAAGATGAGCTGCTCTTCCCTCGCGGCGGTGTGCCTGAGAACTTCCGTCAACTGGTCCAGCCCGACCTCGCCGACCACGGTCAGCCGATCCGACGGCACCGCCAGGGCGACCGACAATCCGCCGCCGACAACCGAGAGAAAGGTGTTCGACCAGACCGGCCGGCGCTGCCGTCTGACGTCGTCGAACAGGGGGGAGTGCGACAGGTCGAGTCCGTCCAGGTCCTGCCGGTGTTTGCTCTGATTTGCCGGAAGGCTGGCGGCCATGACCCTGCCGTCCGGCCCGACGACATAAAGCGCCCGGAGCGAAGCCGATGCGCCGATCTGGGCATCGAGCACATGCTGGACGTTATGCCAGTCAAGGTCCTTGTTCATCTGAAGGGCCGCCACACCTGCAATCGTTGCCTGGGATGCTGCCAGGACGCTTTCCACCTGGCTGGCGATGGCGCCGGCGAGTTCACGCTGACGGGTTTCGATTTCAGCGCTGATCTGGGGGACAAGCCAGAAAACGCCCAGGAGGACCACGATGAGAAAGGGTACAACTGCCACCAGGGTGGATTGAATTGAGAGAATCTTGCGCAGGGGGCGCATGGTCATGCGGTCACTCCTTGGTGACATACTGGCCGTTACGGATCATGGTGACGAAGGTTCGCCGGTCCGCATCGCCGAACCGGTCGATGGTGATGGTCTGCTGGACCCCCGGGAAGGTGCGGACGGCAAGGATCGTTTCCTTGAGCGACGTCCCGGACCTTTGGCGAGCGAGGGCTTCAAGTGCCACCGTGGCGGCGTCGTAACCGGCCATGCCGGCAAAGCCGGCTTCTTGCCCGAAGCGCTCCCGATAAGCTCTGCAGAAGTTCTGATACCGCTCGGAACGGTCGTTGCGGTCCAGAAACTGGGAGACATGGACATCTTCCGCGGCTTCCCCCGTCAGTTCTATGAAACGTTCGGTGGAGGCCCATTCCGCCATGGCGATCGGCTGGGAACGATTCAGCCTGCGTACCTGCTGGCAGACCACGGCGGCATCGACGACATTGCAGACGATCAGCACGACATCGGGCCGGGTGGCAAGGAGCTCCTTGACCGCATGGGAAAAGACGATATCGTCCCCCGACCGGAAGCCTTTCGCCCCTACCATCCGCCCCCCCAGCGATTCGAACGTGGTGCGGAAGTCGTTGATCCAGCTTTCCGTGTAGGACCGGTTGTCCAGATCGTATATCGCCGCAACGGTGCGGTGCCCAAGCGTTTCCGCCTGGTAGCGTGCGCTTTTGCCGGCGTAGTCTCTGGTGGTTGAAATGACGCGGAGGAAATTGTCGTCCTTTCCCACCAGTTCCGTTGTCGTCACCGTGGGGCTCAGCATGATGGTTTCCGAGGCGTTGACGAGGGGGACGGCTGCCATGGCGATGTTGCTGGTCATCGGACCGATGATGATCTCCAGGTTCCGGCCGATGAGTTCCGCAACAGCCTGGCGGGCGACGTCGGGGTTCTGTCCGTCGTCACGGATGAGGAGTTCCACGGGGCGGCCGTTGACCCCCCCGCCGGCGTTTTTCTGTTCGACGGCCAGCATGACACCGTTTCTGCCTGCCACTCCGAGGTCGGCGACCTTTCCGGTGATACCGCCGACAAACCCCAGTCTGACCGGTTCCTTGTGGCAGGCACCAAGAGGTGCTACCGTCGCCAGAACGAGCAGGAATAGTAGTCCCTTTTTCAGCGGGAACTGCATGGTTTTCTCCCGTACCAAAGGCTGGAAAGGCGATGTAGCTCCGGAAACCCGGCGGGGCTTTCTCCCGAAGTGCCACCTATGGTCTTTTTCTTTGCCACCTGCTTGTGGTATCATGGCGGCGTTCAATCACATTCAAGATTCAAAATTCATACCATAAACAGAGGACTGTCGAATGGAAATGAAGAATTCTTCACCGGGAATCGTGCTGGTGGACGATGAGCCGGAGATTCTTTTCAGCTCCAGCGTGATGCTGCGGCAGGCGGGATTGAGCAACGTCCTGACCATGGAGGACAGCCGCAAGCTCCTTCCCTTTCTCGCGGAGCAGGAAGCCGGAGTGGTCGTGCTCGACCTGCAGATGCCCTATCTGTCCGGCAAGGAACTGCTTGCGGAGATTGCCGTCAGCTATCCCCACCTGCCGGTCATCATCATGACCGCCGCCAACGAACTGGAAACGGCTGTCGAATGCATGAAAACGGGAGCCTTCGACTACCTGGTGAAACCGATCGAAAACAGCCGGTTCGTCGCCTGCGTCAGGAAGGGGCTGGAAATGCACTCCCTGCGGCGCGAGATATCCTCGTTGCGGGAATACCTCGTTTCGGGAAAACTGCACAACGAAGCCGCCTTCGCTGCCATCAACACGCAAAGCGCCAGAATGAGAGCGATCTTCGGCTACATGGAGGGGATTGCCCCGTCGGACCAGCCGGTGCTCATCTCCGGTGAAACGGGGGCGGGGAAGGAGCTGATAGCAAGGGCACTCCATAGCCTGAGCCGGCGCACCGGGGAATGGGTCGCGGTAAACGGCGCCGGGCTCGACGATCACATGTTCTCCGACACCCTCTTCGGGCACCGGAAGGGGGCGTTTACCGGGGCGGACCAGGCGCGGGAAGGGATGGTCGCCCGGGCTGCCGGCGGCACCCTGTTCATCGACGAAATCGGGGATCTGACCCCTGCGTCCCAGGTCAAGCTTCTCCGGCTGCTGGAAGGGGAGTTCCATCCCCTCGGTTCCGACGTAGCCGTCCGGAGCAGCGCCCGGATCGTCGTGGCAACGAACAGCGACCTGAGCGGGCTCGTTGCGGAGGGTACATTCAGGAAGGATCTCTATTACCGCCTCCGTGCCCATCATGTGCACGTCCCTCCCCTGCGGGAACGAGCCGAGGACATTCCTCTCCTCCTGGAATGTTTCCTGGAGGCTGCCGCCACCTCCCTGCAGAAGAAGAAGCCTGCCTATCCCCCCGAACTGGTCAGCTACCTTCGAACCCACTCGTTCCCGGGGAACGTGCGCGAACTTCGTGCCATGGTCTACGACGCCATGGCACGCCACCAGGGAGGGGTACTGTCGACTGCTTCCTTCCGGGAGATTATCGGCAGGGAGGTTTCGACCTCGGACACGGCTTCTTCTCATCCCTGCTCCATCGAGCAGTGGATGAGCGTGACGGGGCGGTTTCCCACCCTGACCGAGATGGAAGAATTCCTCATCGCCGAAGCTCTCAGATTGTCCGACGGCAACCAGGGGGTTGCCGCATCCCGCCTCGGTCTGTCCCGCCAGGCGTTGAACAAGAGGCTCAGCAGAAAATAGTGAGGAGAGCGGCCGGGGAGAGCACATCCCTGGGCCGTTTCCCCCGCCGAGCCAGTCCCTGACAAAAGGGGTGCGACATTCGTTGCACCATCCACTCCCGTCGCTCGCAATGCAACCCACCGGAATCATGTAGTCTTTGTCCCTGCCGCCCGACAATCCGTCAACATTCGTCGTATCCCTTCCTTAAGGCCAGTATCCCCTTTGCCGCAGGCAACAGTCTGATATCACAGCAGTATCAGCCGGTCAAATAGGGATGGGCACGGTTAGTGCTCTTGACGATATGTCGCTACGTTAGCGGGGCAGGGCCAAGAGTCCATGCACGCACACACAATCGGCAGGGGAGGATGTCATGGTAAAGAAAATGCTGATCGTCGATGATTCGTCACTTATCCATCAGATGTACCGTCTCGTCATGAACGGCTACAAGTGTGAAATCGTCGATGCCATGGATGGCCAGGAGGCCCTGGATATTCTGGCCAAGCAGCAAGACATCCAGCTCATCCTCCTCGACATCAACATGCCGGTCATGAACGGCGTCCAGTTTCTGAAAAAAGCGGCACCCCTCGGCATCACCCGCAGGGTTCCGGTCATTATCATCAGTACCGAGGGGAAAGAAGAGGACACGTTGAGGGGGCTGGCGCTGGGGGCCAGGGGATATCTGAAGAAGCCCTTTCAGCCTGCCGAACTCCATGCCCTCATTGACAAGATCATGACGGGCGCAGCTTCGCCGGAGAAGGGGGAATATGTACCCCCCCCTGCATCGGTCGGATTCTGAACACTATAGCTGAAACCGGAGGAGCACCAGATGCAGGAACATAATGACGTAACACTCCCCCCGTCGGGACTGGCGGAGGATATCCTGGCCCAGTTCGTGGGGAAGGCCCAGCAGGAGCTGGATGCCACCGCGACGGCCGTGACGGCGCAACAGGAAGAACAGCTGCACCACCTGGTCACCTTCACCCTGGGGCGCGAGGAGTACGGGGTGGATATCGCCAGCGTCCAGGAGATCATCCGGGCGACGGACATCACCCCGGTTCCCGGTGCACCCGCCCATGTACGGGGGGTGATCAACCTGCGGGGAAAGATCATCCCGGTGGTGGATCTGCGGAGCCGGTTCCGGATGGCGGCAGGGACAGAGGCGGGAGCAGAGGCAAGCGACGCCCGGCGGATCATCGTCATCGAGTTGAAGGGGAAACGTCTCGGAATGCAGGTGGACGCGGTCTCCCAGGTGATCAAGGTATCCTCGTCCGTCATCGAGGAGATGCCGGAAGAGGCGATCACCCTGGACCAGAACTACATCAAGGGGGTCGGGAAGCTGGAGGGCCGGCTCATCATCATCCTCGACCTTAACAGGTCACTGTTACTGACGGAAAAGAACATCCAGTAGGAACCTATCCCCCCAAGGAGACCGATTTATATGAAAAAACGCACCTTTTTCCAAGGGCTGCAGGGCAAACTGCTGCTCTATTTCCTTCTCATGTCCCTGGTGCCGCTGCTGGTGGTGAGTATCGTCTCTTATCAGAAAGCCCAGAAGTCCCTGCAGAACACTACTCGTGACATGTTGCTGGACATGGCCTCCGTCATTGAAGCCAAGGTGGAAACCAAGCTGGGGGATCGCTTCGACGACATCAAGGCCTGGGCCACCATGCCGGACCTTGTCGAGGCGGTGAAAACGAAAAAGTACGCCGCTGCCAGCGAGAAGTTGTCCGCCCTTGTGAAGGCCTATGATGACTACAAAGTGGTCATGGTCTTTGACGCCGACGGCAACTTTGTGGCTGCAAGCGACCAGGCCATACTCAAGGACAGCACCGTAGACCGCAACCAGTCCAACCGGGAATGGTTCAAGAAAGCCATGGCGGGCGAGGTCTTCGTGGAGGACGTGAACTACTCCTCTACGGTTAAGGATACCGTCATCGGATTTTCCGCCCCCATCAAATCCGGTGGCGCCACCGTCGGCGTCATCTCCTCCCGCATGTCTTGGGGCATCGTGCAGAAGATGGTGGAGGAGCAGAAAGACGGCGCCACGGGCCACGCCTTCATAATCAACCGGGAGGGGCTGGTCATCTCCCACCCCAAGAAGGACAAGGTGCTGAAGGAGAACCTTGCCAAATCTTCTGACCCCCTGATGGTCGCCTTCGCCCAGAAGCTTGCCAAGGGTGAGGAGGCCTTTGCCGATGTCACGTGGGACGGCGTTGACCTGGAGATCCAGGTCGTACCTGCCAAGGGGTCCGGCGACTTCACGGGGGGCGGCTGGGCTTATGCCATGGCCATGGCCGATGACGAAATCTACGCCCCCATACTGGCGCTGCGCTTCATGGTCATGGTGATCATCCTGGTGACGGTGGCTATCGTTGCTGTCCTGGCAGTCATTGTGGCCCGTTCCCTCGCCAATCCCATGATCAAGGGGGTTGTCTTTGCCCAGGCCGTGGCTGCCGGCGACCTGTCCCAGACATTGGAAGTCAGGGCAAAGGATGAGGTTGGAGACCTGGCCAATGCGTTGAATGCCATGGTCGAGAGCCTCAGGAATATAGTCGGCAAAATACGGGATTCTTCCGGCCAGGTGGCGTCTGCTTCCGAGGAAATATCGGCCGGATCCGCCCAGCTGAACCGTGCGGCCCACAGCCAGGCTTCGGCAGCGGAAGAGACCTCGGCGACCATGGTGCAGATGGCGGCTTCCATCCAGACGGTGGCGGGGAATGC
>NZ_JAHCVK010000014.1 GCF_018476905.1 Geomobilimonas luticola | reverse complement strand
TGAATGGTGAATGGTGAATGGTGAATGGTGAATGGTGAATGGTGAATGGTGAATGGTGAATGGTGAATGGTGAATGGATGAGGGCGCCGGAAGAATGGGCGCCCTTTCTGTTTTTATGGAAAGATGCCACCGGGCAAGTGATTGACTGTCGTCCGCGCTGATGATACTTTTGCCCCATGCGGACAACGGAATGCGAATCGATTATCCTCGGGGCTACGGACTACCGGGAAGCTGACCGCCTCGTGACTTTTTTCTGTCACGAGCACGGCAAACTGCGGGGGGTAGCGCGGGGAGCGAAACGGAGCCGTCAGCGATTCGGCGGCGCGCTGGAGCCTTTTGCCCGCCTTCGCCTCCAGGTCGGCCTGAAGGAGGGGCTGGTGCAGGTCCAGGGTGCGGACATTCTCACCGTCTTCGCCGGTATTCGTGCCGACCTCGCCCGGATCGGCTGCGCCGGTTACGCCTGTGAGCTGGTGGACCGCCTGCTCCCGGAGGGGGTCACCAATCCCCGCCTGTTCCGTCTCCTGTCCGCCTTCCTCGAATTTCTTGACCACTCTCCCCCTGTTGGATCAGCGCGGCGCTTTTTCGAGCTAAACCTGCTGAATATTCTCGGCTACCGGCCGGCGCTCGAACAGTGCGCCGGCTGCGGCGCGGATCTTGCCGGCCTCGGCCGGCTCGGTTTCAGTGCGGCTGCCGGCGGGCTTCTCTGCCGGAACTGCGATACCGGAGCCACGCAGATTGCGGCCACCACGGTATCCCTTCTCCAGCGTTGCCTCGCCACCGGTCGCTTCGGTGCCGTCGATTTCCCCTCCCCGGCGCTGGCGGAGGCCGGGA
Organism: Geomobilimonas luticola; assembly: GCF_018476905.1. Lineage (GTDB taxonomy): Bacteria > Desulfobacterota > Desulfuromonadia > Geobacterales > Geobacteraceae > Geomobilimonas > Geomobilimonas luticola. The sequence goes on along the minus strand of NZ_JAHCVK010000014.1, from coordinate 35,201 downwards.
AACTCCTGGACGCATGCATTGCCATCCACCTGAGCCGCCCCCTCAATTCCCTTGTTTTTCTCCGTGAACTCGAAGGAGAAGCGCCGGGCGGTCCCGTCCAAATTGGTTGACCGGCGCGGCGAGCCGGGTTATAGTATGCGTTCGATTTTCCCCCAGAAAAGCTATGGATTGAGGCGATGGCAGTAGACCTGAGAAAACTCCCCCCCCAGAGTATCGAAGCGGAAATGTCGCTCCTTGGCGGCATCCTCATCGACAACGATGCGATCAACCGGGTAATCGAGATACTCGAAGTTGATGATCTCTACCGGGAGACGCACCGCAAGCTCCTGCGGGCAATGATCGAGCTCAGCGAGCGTGGGGAGCCGTGCGACCTCATTACCATGACCGACATCCTGAAGAAGAAGGGAGATCTGGAAGAGGTCGGTGGCGGCGCGTATCTGGCCACCCTCGTCGATTATGTGCCGACCGCTGCGAACATCGCCTACTACAGCAGGATCATCAAGGAAAAGTCGGTGGTGCGCAAGCTGATCTCCGCGGCAACCGAGATCGTCACCCAGGGGTACGACGAGCAGGTAGAGGTGGACAAGCTTCTGGACGGTGCCCAGAAGGTAATCTTCGAGATATCGGAGAACAAGCTCCGTCCCGCCTTCGTGCAGGTCGGCGCCGTCCTCAAGGATACCATCAAGAACATCGAGAAGCTCTATGAGAAGAAGGAGCACATCACCGGCGTCCCGACCGGCTTCACGGACCTGGACGAGAAGACCGCCGGTTTTCAGCGCGGAGACCTTATCATCATTGCCGGCCGCCCCTCCATGGGGAAGACCGCCTTCGCCCTCAATATCGCCCAGTATGCGGCGATCCATGCCGACCAGCAGCAGCCGGTTGCCGTATTCTCCCTGGAGATGAGCAAGGAGCAGCTGGTGACCCGTCTCCTCTGTTCCGAGGCACGCATCGACGCCAGCCGGCTCCGCACCGGCCATCTCATCGATTCCGACTGGGACCGGCTTGCCCGGGGGGCCGGGAACCTGCACGAGGCGAAGATATTCATCGATGACACCCCGGCCATCTCCGTGCTGGAGATGCGGGCCAAGTGCCGCCGCCTCAAGGCGGAACACGGCATTGCCTTGATCGTGGTCGACTACCTCCAGCTGATGCGGGGGGGCTCCAATCCCGAATCGCGCCAGCAGGAGATTTCCGAGATTTCCCGCTCCCTCAAGGCGCTTGCCAAGGAGCTCGACGTGCCGGTGGTGGCCCTTTCCCAGCTGAACCGGGGACTGGAAAGCCGCACCGACAAACGGCCGATGATGAGCGATCTCCGGGAATCGGGTGCCATCGAGCAGGATGCGGACGTGATCATGTTCGTCTATCGTGGCGAGGTCTACGAGAAGGAGAACGAGGAGCTGAAGGGGAAGGCGGAGATCATCATCGGCAAGCAGCGTAACGGACCGATCGGGATAGTCGATCTGGCTTTCCGGGGTGAATATACCCGCTTTGAGAACCTGAGCCGGCGGGAAGAATACTAGGCCGGGACCGGGGACCCGTGATCGGGGACCAGGGAAAGGTCGTTACTCCAAAATTGCGAGGTATACCATGATAGACTCAACAGCCCGCATCAGTGCAACGGCGGTCATCGCACCGGATGCGGAGATCGGCCCCAACGTCATCGTCGGCGACCATTCGTCGGTGGGGAGCGGCACCCGGGTCATGGCCAACGCGGTCATCGGTCCCTGGACCACGGTCGGCAGCAACAACACCATCCACTACGGTGCCATCGTCGGCCATGATCCCCAGGATTTCGGCTACCACGGCGAGGAAAGCTACCTGGAGCTGGGGAACGGCAACATCATCCGGGAGTATGCCACCATCCACCGTGGGAACCGCGCCGGGACGAAAACCGTGGTCGGCAACGAGAACTTCCTCATGATCCAGTCCCACGTGGCCCACAACTGCATCCTGGGGAACAACATCATCGTCGCCGGCGGCTCGCTCCTTGCCGGACACGTCGAGGTGGCGGACCGGGCCATCATCTCCGGCAACTGCGTGGTCCACCAGTTCTGCCGCATCGGCGGGTTCGCCATGATGCGCGGCCTCTCCCGCACTTCCCGCGACGTTCCCCCTTTCTGCATCATGGACGAAACCCACACCGTCAAGACCCTCAACCTGGTGGGGTTGCGGCGCAACGGTTACGACCAGAAGCGGGTCCGGGCCATCAAGAACGCCTTTGCCGTCCTGTTCCGGAGCGGTCTCAACATGCCCAACGCCGTGGCCAAGGTGGAGGCGGAGCTGGAGGTGACCGACGACGTGCGGCATCTGCTCGATTTCATCAAGGCCTCCAAGCGGGGGGTGTGCTTCGGAAAAGGACAGGCAGTAGGCGATTTCGACTAGGGAACGGATCTTTTTCGCCCTGGCTGCGTAAGTCTTCAGGTTCGTTTGTGCGGCGTACCTCCAGTACGCCTCCGCACTCTCCCTCGACAGCCTTGCCAGGACGAAAAATCTCTCGTTCCTGAAAAGTTTGCGGTATCTATAAGTTTGAAAGGAAAGGGTTACCCATGACAACCTACAACCCCATGCGGGAACTGCCGGCCAAGGCCGGCTACAAGGCGGGGGACATGTTCGTCCTTTGCGGCGAGCTGTTCGGCCGGGGCTACGCCAACGGCATCATCGACGAGGCGCGCCGGGCCGGCATGACCATCATCGGCACCACCGTTGGGCGGCGTGACGCCGACGGGACGCTCCGACCGCTGAACGACGCCGAGCTGGCGGAAGCGGAAGCGAACCTGGGGGGGAAGATCATCAACGTCCCGCTTGAGGCCGGTTTCGATATGGAGCCGGACGGCAGCGGCACTACCCCCTTGGACCAGCTGAAGGGGGTAAAGACGGACGAGTGGGAGTCTGTCCGGCTGAACTGGGAGGGGATCGAGGCGTCCCGCCAGTCGGGCATCCGGCGCTTCACCGCCAACATGGGGAAGGTGGCGGAGGAACTGGAGCGGCTCATCCCCGCTGGGGCCAGTGTTCTGTTTGCCCATTCCATGGCGGGGGGAATCCCCCGGGCGCGGATTTTCATGCCACTGCTGAACAAGGTGTTCAAGGGGCAGGGGGAGCGCTTCATCAGCTCGGAGACTTTCTGGAATTCTGAACTGGGGCGGCTCTGCCAGCTCTCCTTCGACGAGGTGACCGCTGACACGTTCCGCTACCTCATCGATGCCACAGTTGCCATCCGGAAACGCAACACGGCTGCCGGTGCCCGGGTGAGTTACGTTGCCTATGGCTATCACGGTTGCGAAGTGCTCGTCAACGGTCGCTACACCTGGCAGACCTATACCCCCTACCTGCAGGGGTGGGCCAAGGTGCGCCTGGAGGATGTGGCCACGGCCGCCTGGAACGAGGGGGTGCGGGCGACGGTGTTCAACTGCCCGGAGATACTGACCAATTCCAGCGCCCTCTTCCTCGGCGTGGAGATATCCCTCTATCCGCTCCTGGCGGCCCTGGAGAAGGAGGGGAACGGCAAGGCGGCCGAGCAGGTCCGGCAAGAGTGCCAGGCGCTGCTGAAGCCGGACGCCGGCGTCAGGGATATCCTGGAGAAGGCGAACGACTACCTTGCTTCACCGGTCCTGGCTCCCTTTGGCGACTACGCCGGCTGGCCGCTCCACAACACGCCGGAACTGGCGGAACTGATGCTCGGCTGTTCGGAGGAACTCCTGGGGATGAACGCCAACCCGAAGGAGATCGTCTGTGGCGTCCTTTCCCGGGCGGTTTTCAGCGGTGTCGGCCGGCTCATGTTCGATGCGGCATGGGCGCCGGCCGCCCCGGTTTTCTGGCTGAACCATGACGTGATTGCCCGCCGGTTGCAGGCGGACTGAAAACGTAGTCGATCATACCCAATCCACAAAAGGTGACGCCCGTTTATGCCCCAGAAGGTGCTGCTGGTCGATGACGTCAACTTGTTCCTGGAGCTGATGAAAGGGTTCCTCAAGCTCTCCTCCGTTCACGTGCTGACGGCCAGCGACGGCGCGAAGGCGCTGGAAGTCGTCCGTCGGGAAATGCCCGCCCTCGTCTTTATGGACCTGCACATGCCGAACATGGGGGGGGACGAATGCTGTGCGCGCATCAAGGCCGATCCGGCCCTCAAGTCCATACCGGTGGTCATGCTGACCGCCGACGGGAAAGAGGAAGACCGGGTCCTCTGCATCAAGGCGGGGTGCGACGATTATCTGACCAAGCCCATCGACCGCAACCTCTTTCTTGACAAGGCGCGTCACTTCATTCCGAGCGTCGACCGACGGGACAAGCGGGTTCCCTGTGCAGCCAAGGTCAAGTTCCGGGTCTTCGGTATCACCCTTTCCGGCGACGTGGTGAACATGAGCGAGCACGGCGTCTATGTGGCGGCCACCTGCGCGGTGGAGTTGGGGACGACCATGGACCTGGTCTTTGCCCTGCCGGACGGGAAGGGGTCGGTGGTCCAGACCAAGGGGCGGGTCGCCTGGGTGAACGGCGGGAGCACGCGGCTGAAGGGTAGTCTCCCCGAGGGGTTCGGGGTTGAGTTCATTGCCATGACCGAGGAATCGGCCGTCGCCGTTCGCGCTTTCATGACAGGGGCCGGCGGCTGAAGGATTCGCGGGATTAGCTAATAACGGGAAAGGGGGACCATGCGGTCCCCCTTTTTTTGCGAGCCTTCTTAACAATAGCGAATTGACGTGCTGGCGGAGTCCCGTCCGCTACGGTCGAGTCCTCCGCTGCGAACCTTGTCCAGCTCTATTTCAAAACGGGCGACACTGCAGTTTTCTGTGGATGCCTTCGTGGAAACTTCCGGCGGGTGTTCGCTGCCGCTCGGTCTCTCCCTCCACTTCCGACACTCCACCAGCACGTTTCCACTTTCCCCATGAAGAATGTGTCGAATTTACGCTGATTCAGAACCTGTTGGCAAGGTTTCGTCTATGTGTATCATCGGTGTTAATCCGCTGTTATCGGCGTTAATCAGCGTTCAATTGACGTTATTCGTTTCATACGGCTGGTTACCCTGAACAGCCACCGGCATGGCTCGGCCGGCGATCTCGGCCATGGCGAGGGGAGCGCCGGGGGCGGAAGACGCTGCTTCCTCCGCCACCTCGGCGAGGGTGACGAAGCGGACTCCCCGGTCGGTGAGCCGGGCGAGGAGGTCGGTGAAGACTGGCGCCATCGCCATCCCCTCGAACTCGGTGTGGATCGTGTGGACGTTGAGCCCTGGCTTGAGCAGGGTGAGGTAGTGGTCGTTGATGGTTTCGGGGGTGATGCCGTTCTCCCCCAGGAGTTCATCCATGGTGGGCCAGGTGGTGGGGATCTGGAGGGTGCGGAAGGTCCTCCCGTCCATGACCGGGTAAAAGGGATGGGTGCCCCGGCAGTCGCTGCAGTAGGAAAGATGCATGGCGTCCTGCACCTCCAGGGAATCGGCGGAGACCGTCCACCCCGGCGCGGCGGTGGTCAGGGCCCGGTGGCCGAGCACCTCCTGGTAGAGGGCGCTTGCCTTTCCCAGTTCCATGGCGGTAACCGGCTTGGGGAACCAGGGGAGGTAGTCGTGCCACTTCACGTGGTCCCAGCAGTGGATCCCCACCACGTGCCCGGCCCGCTCGGTTTCCTTCAGAATGTGGGGGAGTTTGGCAGCGATGATCGGCGGCGGGAGGATGGTGCCGGAGAGGAGGGTCCGCAGGCCGAACATCGAGGGGGCCTTGGTGCGGAACATTTTCTTCAGGAAACCGGGACGGAAGATGCGGCGGATCGCCTTTCCCGAGTTGTCCGGTCCCATGGAGAAATAGAAGGTGGCCCTGATGCCGAACCGCTCCAGAATGGCGAGCAGGTTCGGCACGCCGTCGCGGGTACCGACGAAGGTGTCGACGTCTACTTTCAGGGCTATGACGGGCTTGTCCATGGGTTCGTTAAGGGAATGACGGTAGGATAAGGTCGCCGGTCGGTTCCGGCTGCCGGCTCACTCTACCTTTACATGGACGGAAATACAAGAGTTTTCCGGCAGGGGGGGTGGCAGATTGTTCGGGGCAGTGAGGCCGCTTCCATCCGGAGAGCGGCCTTTGTCATGTCAGATCATAGAGAGTACCGGAAGAAGTTACAGCAGGTGCTCGATCTTCTCTCGCTCTTCGACCAGGTAGAAATCCAGGGTCTTCCGGAGCGCGTCGTCGATGTCGGTGGTCGGCTCCCAGCCGAGACGGGTTTTGGCGTTTTTGACGGAGGGGACGCGGGTCAGCATGTCCTGGTACCCCTTGCCGTAGAAGGTCCCGGACGATACCTCCACGAGTTTGCATGCTTCGGCCCGCTCCCGGTAGGCAGGGTACTCCTTCACTAGGGTGATGAGCTTCTCTGCCAGTTCCCTGACGGAGAGGTCGTTCCCCGGGTTGCCGATGTTGAAGATGCCGCCGTCGGCGCAGCCGTTCTCGTTGGCGATGATTTTCATCAGGGCGCCGATGCCGTCCTCCACGAAGGTGAAGGAGCGGCGCTGGCTGCCGCCGTCCACCAGCTGGATCGGTTCTCCCGCCAGGATATTGTAGAGGAATTGGGTGAGGACCCGGGAGCTCCCCTCCTTGGCGGTGCTGATGGAGTCGAGCTTGGGGCCGATCCAGTTGAAGGGGCGGAACAGGGTGTAGCGAAGCCCTTCGTGGGCGCCGTAGGCGTAGATGACCCGGTCGAGCATCTGCTTGGCGCAGGAATAGATCCACCGCTCCTTGTTGATGGGGCCGAGCATGAGGGGGGAACTCTCCTCGTCGAACTCCCGGTCCGGACTCATGCCGTAGACTTCGGAGGTGGAGGGGAAGATGACCCGCTTCTTGTACTTGACGCACTGGCGGATGATCTTCAGGTTCTCCTCGAAGTCGAGCTCGAAGACCCGGAGCGGGTCCTTCACGTAGGTAACGGGGGTGGCGATGGCTACCAGAGGGAGCACCACGTCGCACTTCTTGATGTTGTACTCGATCCACTCCTTGTTGATGGTTATATCCCCCTCCAGGAAGTGGAAGCGGGGATCGCCGAGGGAGCGCTCAAGTTTGTCGCAGGCCATGTCCAGGCCGAAGACCTCCCAGTCGGTGGTGGTGAGGATGCGGTGGGTGAGGGCATTGCCGATAAATCCATTTACGCCTAAGATGAGGACTTTCACTCATTTCTCCTTGGTACGGCTCCGATAACTGGCCTCACGCTCCTTGCATGTGGCGCTGTCTCGAAACCGGTGATTTATTGGAAACATTCTATGGCAACGGTTCGTTTTCCTACAAAAGCGACAGCAGAAGACTCTTCCTCTCCTTCCACCTGAAGCGACCTGATTTCCAACAGCCCTTCGCCGGTACCGACGAGGAGCGGATTCGCGGAGACGACCCGGCCAGGTTCGCCCGCTCCCTCCACCGGCCACGCCTGCCAGACGATCACTTTTCGCCCCTCCAGGTGGGTGAATGCACCCGGATAGGGATGGGTGACGCCGCGGATCAGGTTGTAGATCTGCACGGCGCTCCGCGTCCAGTCGATAAGGCCATCGGCCGGTTTCCTGCCGCCGCAGTAGTTCCCCGCCTTCAGATCCATGGGGATGCGGGGGGCCGTGCCGTCCACGAGCTTCGGCCATGTCCGGCCGATGACCGTCACCGCTGCATCAGTCACCTTGTTGAAGACGTCGAAGGCGGTATCGGTGAAGGCAATCGCGACCTTTTCCCGATCCACGATGTCGCCGGCGTCGGGCTTCTCCACCATGTAGTGGAGGGTCGCGCCGGTTTCCGCCTCGCCGTTGATTACTGCCCAGTTGACCGGCACGCGACCGCGGTAGCGGGGAAGGTACGAGCCGTGGAGGTTGAGGGCGCCGCGCCGCGCCAGTTCCAGCACCTGGGGCTTGATCATGTTCCGGTAGTAGAAGGAGAGGAGAAAGTCGGGGGCCATTTCCCTGAGCCGCTCCACGTTTGCCGGCTCGTTGATATCGGTGGTCAGGTACGGAATCTTATGGCGTTCCGCAAGCTCCCGCACCGACTCGAACCATATCTCCTCCGTGGGGGAGTCCTCGTGGGTAAAGATGAGCCGGACGTCAGCTCCCTGGCGGAGCAGTTCCTCCAGGCAGCGGTAACCGACATTGTGATAGGCGCAGACGACAACAGAAGACATATAAAACCTTTTCTAACAGGGATATTCAGGATGATCAGGATGAAAGAAATTTGTCGGATTGCCTTCTAAAGGATTTTGACTTTATCCTGTCTATCCTGTTCATCCCTGTTAATTCTGCTTTTTGTTTTCTTGCCCGTGCACCCGCCGTACCACATAGCGCGGCCGCTTCCTCACTTCCTGGTAGATCCTCCCCACGTATTCCCCCACCAGGCCGATGCCGAAGATGATGATGCCGATGAAGAAGAAGAGGATGGCGAAGAGGGTGAACACCCCTTCCACTTCGGAGCCGACCAGGAGCCGTCGCACGATGAGGAAGAGGGCGAAGAGGACCGAGGAGAGCGAGGTGAGGATTCCCATCAGGGCGAAGAGCTGGAGCGGCACCACGGAAAAGCCGGTCATGAGGTCGAAATTGAGCCGTATCAGCCGGTAGAGGGAATACTTGCTCTCCCCCTCGGCCCGTTCGGCATGGGCGACCGGTACCTCTCCCGGATTCGAGGCGAAGGTCTGGGCCAGGGCCGGAATGAAGGTGGTGGTCTCCTGGCAGCGGTTGATGTTGTCCACCACGTTCCGGTGGTAGGCGCGGAGCATGCAGCCGTAGTCGCTCATCCGCATGCCGGTCATCTTGTTGGTGGTGACATTGACGATCCGGGAGGCGAATTTGCGGAAGAAGGTGTCCTGCCGCTTCTGGCGCACACTCCCCACCACGTCGTGACCATTCTCGATCTCCGTCACCAGCTTGGGAATCTCCTCCGGCGGGTTCTGCAGATCTGCGTCGAGGGTGATGACGATGTCGCCGCGGCTTATCTCGAAGGCGGCGAGGATCGCCATGTGCTGGCCGAAGTTGCCGTTCAACTCGATCACCCGTACTTCGGGGCAGCTGTGGGCCAGTTCCTTGAGGATCTCGATGGAGCGGTCCCGGCTCCCGTCGTCGGTGAAGATGATCTCGAAGGGGCGTCCCATCCGCTGCATGACCGGGTAGATCCGCTCGAAGAGGGGGTGGAGGTTTGGTTCCTCGTTGTAGACGGGGACGACGACGGTGATGTAAGGCTTGTCGGACATGGGATAACCTTACCTCATTTCCTGAATTTGGCGATTACGTTCTTCACCCCTTCCACCACGTCCCGGGCGTCATCCATGGTCATGAGCGGGAAGAGGGGGAGCGACAGTATCCGGTCCGAGGCGTAATCGGCGTTGGGGAGTTCGCCGGGGGCTATGTTCAGCGTATTACGGTAGTACTCGTGGTGGTGGATCGCCTTGTAGTGGAGGCCGGTGCCGATATTTTCCTTCTTCAACTCGGCCATGAAGGTGTCCCGGTCGATGGTGAGGTGTTCGATCCGGACCAGCGGTGTATAGAGGTGCCAGGCGTGACGCTGTTCGTAGGGGGCGTACGCGGGGAGGGCCAGTTCTGCCGTGTCGGCCAGTTCCCGGTTGTAGAATTCGGCGATTGCCGTTCGCCGGTCGATGAAACCGTCCAGCCGGGGGAGCTGGTGGATGCCGATGGCCGCCTGGATGTCCATCATGTTGTACTTGAAGCCGGGAAGCATGATGTCGTAGTTGGGGGTGCCGCTGGCGGCGAACCGCTTCCACGCCTCCCGGTTCATGCCGTGGAATTTAAGGAGGGATATCTCCTCCGCCAGCGCCTCGTCCGGCGTGCAGACCATTCCCCCCTCGCCGGTGGTGATGTTCTTGTTGGGGTGGAAAGAGAAGATGGAGACGGAGTCCAGGGAGCCGATCCGTTGCCCCTTGTACTCGGTGCCGGCGGCATGGGCCGCGTCCTCGATAATGGCGAGGCCGAACTCCTTCGCCAGGGCGAAGATGGGGTCCATGTCGCAGGACTGGCCGGCGAAGTGGACCGGGATGACGGCACGGGTCCGCTCCGTGATCTTTGCGCGGATTTTCGCGGCGTCGATGTTGAGGGTTCCCGGCTCGATATCCACCAGCACCGGTTTTGCCCCGCAGAGGACGCAGATGCTGACCGTGGAAGCAAAGGTCATGGGGGTGGTGATGATCTCGTCCCCCTCCCGTATCTTCAGGGCGAGGAGGGTCAGGTGGAGCCCGGCGGTAGCCGAACTGAGGGGGACCGCGTAGGGTGCTCCCACGTAGGACCTGAACTCCTCCTCGAAGCGCTTCACCTTGGGGCCGGTGGTGATCCAGCCGGAGCGGAGGGAGTCCACGACCTCGTTGATCTCTGCGTCTTCTATGGTGGGGCGGGAAAAGGGGAGAAAATCCGTGCGCACGAAGGGCCTCCGGCAGGTGAAATAACTTGGTATTTATGGCACAAAACCGCAGGCCGCGCAAACAATTTTCCGAAACAGAGGGGCCATTAACGGTTGGTAACAAGCACCTTCTTCTTGTTGCGGCCCAGTTCCCGGATGGGGGTCTTTACCAGTGGGCGAAACTCGTTGATATGGTTGTCCCTGAGCAGCAGGAATACCTGTTTGGGGCCGTCCCATACCCGGCTGAACTGCGTGGGATCCATGAACCAGGCGGACTGGTCCCCCTGTTTGCTGCCGAACTCCAGTTCTCCCATGCCGCCGACGGTGACCACCCGCCGGTGGGTATAGAACGGCAGCCCCTGCTCATGGCCGAAGGAGGCGATGACGGCGTCCGGGCCCGCCGCTTCCTTCACGATCAGGCAGAGATCTTTGCTGGACTTCCTCGTCGCCACGTTGTCCATGAGGGAGATGGGACCGACAATCCCCAGCAGGTAGGCGCAGAAACAGAGCGCTAGGAAGAGGGAGGCAAGATTGCCACGGCGACTCATGGCAAGGGCCGCTACTCCTTCAACGAGAAAGATCGAGCCGGTGACGAGCCCCTCCAGGGGGGAGAGGTCCTTTGCCTTGGGAAAATAGGGGTAGATGCAGACGCCAACCCCGAGAATGATCAGGATGGCGGCCAGAACGTACCCCTGGATGCGCATGAACCGGTCAGGTCCGTCCAGTTGCCGGACGAATTCCCTCCCCATGAGGAGGGCGAGGGGGGGGAAGACGGGGAGGATGTAGGGAACCAGCTTGGAATCGGACTTGGAGAAAAAGACGAAGATGAAGATGGCCCAGATGGCCAGGTAGAGGGCATGGCGTCCGGTCACGCTGAGCCGCTCCCGCCACACCCCCCTCAGGCCGGTCGGGATGAAGAACGACCAGGGGAGCATGGTGCCGAGCAGGACCGGGATGAAGAACCAGGGGGGCTGGTAGCGGCCGTGTACCTTGCTGGTGAAGCGCTGGAAGTGCTCGTGGATGAAGAAGAACCGGGCGAACTCAGGATTACGCTGGGAGACGAGGATGAACCAGGGGGCACTCACCAGGAGAAAGAGGAGGGTACCGGTCACCAGGCGCATCTCCTTGAGGAGTTGCCAGCGTTTGCCGAGGAGCAGGTAGAGGAAGATGATGGCGCCGGGGAAGACGATGCCGATGAGCCCCTTGGCGAGGACCGCCAGGGCGGCGAAAAGGTAGCCGAGATGGCAGTAGAGCCCCCGGCGCGGCTCGTTGTCGCGGACCGCAATGGCGAAGCAGCCGAGACAGGCGGTCATGCAGAAGGTGACAAGCATGTCGGTCAGGTTGATCCGCGCCTGGATGAGGAAACCGGTGGAGGTGCCCAGGATCAGGGCGGCGAAAAGACCTTCCCGCCGCCCGAAGAGGGTGCGTCCCACGTGATAGGTGAGGAGAACCGTGAGCAGTCCCGCCAGGGCGCAGGCAAAGCGGGCGGCGAACTCGTTCTCCCCGAAAAGGGAGAGGGAGAGGGCATTGAGCCAGTAGAGGAGGGGGGGTTTCTCGAAGTACTTGACGTAGTTGAGCATGGGGGTGATGAAGTCGCCCCTCTCCAGCATTTCCCGCGGTATCTCCGCGTAGCGGGCCTCGTCCGGTTCGAAGAGGGGGAGATGGCCGAGGAACTGGAAAAACGCCACGCCGAAGATGACGAGGAGTGCCCCCAGGTCCTTTCTGGCGGAGCTCTCCTTGGCGGTGAGGAAGTCGGTGATGAATTTCATGGGTGAAGGTTCCTTGTTAGAAGCGGATTGATCCCAAAGCGTTCAACCACCGAGGACCCCGGGGGGGAGGGTGAAAACAAGTGATAAACGCTCTTTGCATGGTACTGCGCGTGTCCATTCGTGTCACATCGGTCCCTTGTCCTGCCGAGGAGGGACCGGTTCTGCCGCATCCTTTGCCCGGCGGATCAGGTCGTACTTTTCTGCGGGGAATGGCACCCGGAGCGTGATTCTCTGGTTGGGGTGGGCGACGGTAATCGGCGTGCCGTCGGAGCTCCAGAGCTCCGTCAGCCGGTACGTGCCGCCGGTCATGCCGCGGCCGATGAATTCCAGTTCGTCCCCACGCTCGATCCGGTTGCGTGCTTCGATGCCGAGGGAGCCGTCTACCCGGACCTCTTCCACGACACCGACGAAATCGTGGCTCCTCACGTAGCGGGAACGGTATTCATGGTCGAGGTCCCGGGGCGGTCCGAGGAAGAAGCCGGTGGTATACCCCCGGTGGCTGATCTTGCAGAGCTCGTCGAGCCACTCCGGCCGGCAGCGGTAGTTTTCCGGGTTGTCGCAGTAGCGGTCGAGCGCCTCCCGGTAGACCCGGACCACCGCCGCCACGTAGTGTATCCCTTTCATCCTCCCCTCGATCTTGAGGGAGTTGATGCCGCTTTCCACCAGTTCGGGGATGTACGGGAGGAGGCAGAGGTCCTTGGAGTTGAAGATGAAGGTGCCGGTCTCGTCCTCCATGACGGGAAAATACTGGCCGGGCCGGGTCTCCTCCACCAGGGCGTAGCTCCAGCGGCAGGGATGGGAGCACTCCCCCTTGTTGGCCGGCCGGCCGCTCATGACGCTGGAGAGAAGACAGCGACCCGAGTAGGAGATGCACATGGCGCCATGGACGAAGGCCTCCAGTTCCAGGCCGACCCGCTCCCGGACCTGGCGCAGGTCGTCCAGCGACAATTCACGGGCCAGGTTGATCCGGCTGATCCCCTGATCCTGCCAGAAGAGGGCGCTCTTCCAGTTGGTGGTGTTGGCCTGGGTGGAGAGGTGGATGGGGCGGGCCGGCGCGACCTCCCGGAGCATGGCGACGACCCCCGGGTCGGCGGCGATGCAGGCGTCGAGGGGGATGTCCCGCAGGGATTCCAGGTAGCGGTAGAGGCCGTCGATGTCGGCATTGTCGGGATAGGCGTTGACGGTCAGGTAGACCTTGACCCGGTGGTGGTGGGCATAGGCGACGGCGTCTGCCAGTTCCTCCAGGGTGAAGTTGTCGGCATGGTTTCTCAGACCATAGGCCTTCCCCCCCAGGTAGACGGCATCGGCCCCGTAGTGAATCGCGATTTTCAGTTTTTCCATGTTGCCTGCCGGGGCAAGCAGTTCCGGTTTGGTCATTGCAACTTCCTGGGGTGGGTAAAGCGGTCGGAAAACATGCCGGGATAGTAACACATCGACGGCGTCAGATAAACCCGAAAAGGCGCTTTGTTCTTGACAAAAATGGGGAAATGGCATTTATTATGTTCAGTTTTTGATAAGGAGGGGGAATGCGTTCAATCTCGTGGGTTGTCGTGGCAGGTCTGGCGTTAGCGGCTTCCGGGTGCAGCGAATATGACGTCATTCTGAAGAAACAGACGGAGATGGATGCCCGGTTGGAGCAGCTGGTTCAGGGAAGCGCGGCCGCCAACAAGCGGCTGGCCGAACTGAGCGGCGAGGTGAAAGATCTGCAGTCGAGGGTCAAGGCCCAGACTGTCGAGCTGGATGAACTGAAAACGGTCGCTCCGCAACTGAAGGATCTCAAGTCGTCTGTTGAAACCCTTTCCCCGAAATCGAATGAACCGCCTCCCGCCGCAACCGCCAGGATCGAGGTGGTTAACAGTGATGCCGTTCCTCCCGATACCGATGCCGGTCCCCAGGAAGCCTACATGAAGGCTTTCGGCCTGTTCAGCAGCAACAGGTACAATGAAGCCATCGATGCCTTCGATGCCTTTATCCGTAACCACCCCACCCATGAGTATGCCGGTAACGCCCAGTACTGGATCGGTGAGTGCCACTACACCCAGCGCAACTACCCCCTGGCCCTGGAGGCGTTCGAAAAGGTGGTGAGTGGTTACCCGAAGGGGAACAAGGTTCCGGACGCCATGCTCAAGGCCGGGTTTACTCTCATCAGTATGAACGAATCTGCCCGGGCCAAGGCTACCCTCAAGGCACTGGTCGAAAAATACCCCAAAAGCCCGGCTGCGGCGAAAGCACGGGAACGCCTGGGGCGTTTTTGACCCGTTCCGATTTCTGGTTTTTTCAGATGAGCCAAACTATCCCGTGAGGTGTCTATGAAACGAACTGTCCTTGCTCTACTGTTTTTTCTGTTGCTGATGGCCGGTTACACGGTGGCTTGGGCGCAGGACGAGGAGCCGACCATCTACGTGATCCAGAAAGGTGATACCCTGTGGGGGCTCTCCGACAAATTCCTGAAGGATCCCCACTATTGGCCCCCCCTCTGGGCGAAAAATCCGGGTATAGGCAACCCCCACTTCATCTTCCCCGGCCAGAAACTGAGGATATTTGAAGACCGGATCGAGATAGTTGATGAAAAAGGAACGGCACCGCCCGCTGCTGCAGCCAGGACGCCAGAACCGGCGGGGGTGGTTCCGGAGCGGATATTCACGGTGACGGGGGGGGAAGGTTTCCTGATGGAAGGGAATGCCCGGCCGGTCGGTTACATCATCTCCACCTTCCAGAACCGGCAGATTGTCGGCGAGGATGATATCGTCTATGCCGACATCGGCAAGGCCCAGGGGGTAAAGACCGGCGACCGTTTCTCCATATTCAAGGAAATGGAAGCGGTCAGCCATCCGGTAAACCACGTGATCCTGGGACACCGGGTCATCCCCCTCGGCTCGCTGCAGATTTCCGAAGTGGAGGAGAAGGCTTCCAAGGCGCTCATCACGAAATCCTACCTGGAAATAGGCGCGGGTGCGTACCTGATGCCGTACCGGGAGCGGAAGAAGATCGTGTCGCTCAAGGCGCCGGCGAAGGACCTGAACGGCTATATCGTCGAAACCCAGACCGGCAACAAGGCCATCGCTGCGGGAGATGTCGCCTTCCTGGACCTGGGGAGGGCGGACGGACTTGAGCCGGGTAACATGCTGTACGTGGTGCGCGATGTGGTTCCCGATCAGAAATTCCTCAGCATGCCGATCGGCAAGCTTCCGACAGATGTGGTCGGGGCGGTGGTGGTGGTAGAGACCGGCGAAACCACATCCACGGCGCTGGTCGTCAAGAGTATCGACACCATTTACCGGGGAGACCGGGTTGAAATGAGAAAGTAGACAAGCGACCAGAAAGGGGGTCCAATTCACGGATTGGGCCCCCTTTTTTTATTCGGTGTGTGACAGGTCCCCTGCATGGAACATTTTTACTGGTTTGCCCTGAAATCGATCCCCCAGGTGGGGAATGTGACATTCCGCCGCCTGCTGGAGCAGTTCGGTTCACCGGCCAGAGCCCTTGCAGCCTCGGCGTCAGAACTGGCGGGGATCAAGGGGGTCAGCGTTGCGGTGGCCGCTGCCATCGGGAGCCATGATTACCGGCCGGCGGCCGAGCGGGAATGTGAACTGCTCGGGCGGAGTGGCGCCCGGATCGTCACGCTGCTGGATGCCGACTACCCCCGACCCCTGCTGGAGATACCCGATCCCCCGCCGTACCTCTATGTCAAGGGCTCTCTGACGGGTCTTGAGCCTGCCGTGGCGGTGGTCGGCTCACGCCGTGCCTCCAGTTACGGGCTGCTTGCCACCCGGCGCCTGGCGGGCGATCTGGCGGCACACGGCATCACGGTAGTCTCCGGCATGGCCCGTGGGGTGGACACGGCGGCCCATCGGGGCGCACTGTCCGGAGGAGGCCGGAGCATCGGCGTGCTCGGGTGCGGTGTCGATGTGGTCTATCCGCCGGAAAACCGGGAGCTGTTTGCCGCCATGGCGGAGAAGGGGGGGCTTGTCTCCGAGTTTCCCCTCGGAACCCTCCCCCTGGCGGAGAACTCCCCGCGCCGCAACCGGATCATCAGCGGCATCTGCCGCGGAGTACTGGTGGTGGAGGCGGAGGAGCGGAGCGGTTCCCTTATCACTGCCCAGTACGCCCTGGAACAGGGACGGGAAGTGTTTGCCATTCCGGGGAACATCACCTGCAGCTCCAGTCGCGGCACCAACCGCCTCATCAAGCAGGGTGCCAAGCTGGTGGAGACCGTGGATGACATCCTGGAAGAGCTGCCGCAGCGGGGGGATACCCGGGGTTTGACGGAAACCGCGCCGGCATTCGAGCTTACCCATCAGGAGGCGGCGATCTTTACGATCCTGGCCGCCGCGCCACACCATATCGACGATATCATTGTGAAAAGCTCATTGACAGTGGGGGACGTTTCCGCTATTTTACTCCGCCTGGAATTGAAGGGGGCGGTGCAGCAGCTCCCGGGGAAGCTTTTTGCGCTTGTATAGACAAAAAAGAAAAAGTCCTTAACCACAGAGGAATACGGGGAAAAATGAAAGAAAATGATGCGCTCTGTCTGCCACTCGATTTCTCTCTGTCCCCTCTGTGGTAAAATCCAAAGATAAAACAAATCAGCGCGGTGAATATATGTCCCAACATCTCGTCATAGTCGAATCCCCGGCCAAGGCCAAAACCATAGAGAAGTTTCTCGGCAAGGAGTACCGTGTCCTTGCCTCCTTCGGCCATGTGCGGGCGCTTCCCAGCAAACAGGGATCGGTGGATATCGAGCATGACTTCGAACCGAAATACGCGGTGCTGCCGGAGAGCAAGAAGCATATCGACGCCATCAAGAAGGAACTGAAGAGTTGCGATTCCCTCTTGCTGGCGACCGACCCCGACCGCGAAGGGGAGGCGATTTCCTGGCATCTGCTGGCGGCCCTCGGCCTCGACCGGAAGAAGTCGCTTCCGGTCCGGCGCGTGGTGTTTCACGAGATAACCAGGGACGCCATCGTCGATGCCGTCAACAATCCCCGCGACATCGCCCTTGACCTGGTGGATGCCCAGCAGGCGCGGTCGGTTCTCGACTACCTGGTCGGTTTCAACCTCTCCCCCTTCCTCTGGAAGAAGATCCGTTACGGCCTCTCCGCGGGCCGGGTGCAGTCGGTGGCCCTGCGCCTCATCTGCGAGCGGGAGAAGGAGATCCAGGCGTTCCAGACCCAGGAATACTGGACCATTGGGGCGCAACTCGCCAACCATGCCCGGCAGCGCTTCACCGCCAACCTGGTGGAGGCAGAGGGGAAGAAGCTGGGCAAGTTCGACATTCCCGACAAGGCGGGTGCCGAACGGCTGGTGGAGATGCTCGGCAAGGCGCCCTACCGGGTGGAGAAGGTTACGAAGAGCGAGCGGAAACGCACCCCCTCTCCCCCCTTCACCACCTCGACCCTTCAGCAGGAGGCGGCGCGCAAGCTCGGCTTTTCCGCCAAGAAGACCATGTCCGTTGCCCAGAAACTCTACGAGGGGATCGACGTTGGTGAAGGGTCGGTCGGTCTCATAACCTACATGCGTACGGACAGCGTGGTGCTTTCCAGCCAGGCGCTCGCCGAGGCAAAAGAGGTGATCGAGAGCCTGTACGGCAAGGAGTACTCCCTGCCCAAGCCCCGCACCTTCAAGAACAAGGCGAAGAACGCCCAGGAGGCCCACGAGGCGATCCGCCCCACCTATATCGTCAAGACCCCGGCGGAACTGAAGAAATTTCTCTCTTCCGACCAGTTCAAGCTGTACGAACTCATCTGGAAGCGTACCGTTGCGTGTCAGATGGCAGAGGCGCTGCTGGACCAGACCTCCGTCGACATCAGTGCCGGAAAGGGTTTTATCTTCCGGGCTGCCGGAACGGTCATCCGTTTTCCCGGTTTCATGAAGCTCTATATCGAGGGGATCGACGACGAGACGGAGGAGAAGGAGGGGACCCTTCCCCCCCTTGCCGAAGGCGAATCCCTTGCCCTTGGCGAACTTCTTCCGGAGCAGCACTTCACCCAGCCACCTCCCCGCTACACCGAGGCGACCCTGGTCAAGACCCTGGAAGAATACGGCATCGGCCGTCCCTCTACCTACGCCAGCATCATGAACACCCTGGTGGAGCGGAAGTATGCGCGGCTCGACAAGAAGAGGTTCTTTCCGGAAGACGTGGGGATGGTGGTGAGCGACCTGCTCGTCAACCATTTCACCACCTACGTGGATTACAACTTTACTGCGTCCCTCGAAGAGGAACTGGACCAGGTTTCCCGTGGGGAAAAGCAGTGGAAGCCTCTCCTGCGTGAGTTTTGGGGGCCATTCAGCTCTCTTCTGCACCAGAAGGAGGGGGAGGTCAGCAAGTCGGACCTGACCACCGAGGCGACCGACGAGATATGCCCCGACTGCGGTCAGCCGCTGGTTGTCAAACTGGGGAAACGGGGGAAGTTCATCGCCTGCTCGGGCTATCAGGCCGGCTGCAAATATACCCGGAACCTGGAACAGTCGGCCACGGAAACTGCGGAGCCGGTCTTTTCCGAGGAAAAATGCGACAAGTGCGGCAGCCCCATGCTCATCAAGGATGGCCGCTACGGCAAGTACCTGGCCTGTTCCGGCTACCCCGCCTGCAAGAATATCCAGCCGCTGGTCAAGCCGAGGGGGACCGGCGTGGTCTGTCCCGAATGCAAGGAAGGGGAGCTGACCGAGAAGAAATCCCGCTACGGCAAGCTCTTCTACTCCTGCAACCGCTACCCGCAATGCAAGTTTGCCCTCTGGGATCCCCCCCAGCCCGGCCCCTGTCCGAAATGCGGTTTTCCGCTCCTCGTGAAGAAGGTGTACAAGCGGGAAGGGGAATTCCTCAAGTGCCCGAAAGAAGGGTGCGACTACAAACTGGGGGGCAAGGAGAAATAGGCCCGTCGACGAACGCGAGGCGGGGAGCGATCCCCGCCTTTTTTACAAGGAGTTTTCATGCTCAAGGACACGCATGAGCGGTGTGGCCAGTGCCGCTTCGACTATGCCCGCATCGACACCGAATGCTGGGGTGACACCAGCGCCCGGCGGATCATGTGCCCCATCTGCGGCTGGACGAAGTACGAGGAGCATACCGGGCTGTCTGCCTCGTCCACTCTGACAAAGCGGAACGAAAAACGGGGCTACGGCGCCTACCGCCTGATCCCCCCCGGCGGATTTTCCGGGTACAATGCGTTCCATATGCCGCCGACCGACGAGGTGATCGGCCACATACGGGAACTGCTGGACCAGGGGTGGAAGGGGTACCTGACCATATGGGACGAGGAAAAGGGGAAGGCACGGCTTCTGGCCGGTTCCCCCCTGCAGAAGTTCGAGGTGTCCTCAGACGATGGCGCGTGACGTCGCTGCTGAAATAACGGTCATCGGTGGCGGTCTGGCCGGCTGCGAAGCTGCCTGGCAGGCGGCGCAGCGTGGAGTGCCGGTTACCCTCCTGGAAATGAAGCCGGCCAGGTATTCTCCCGCCCATCACCTGGAGGGCCTCGCGGAGCTGGTCTGCTCCAATTCCCTGCGGGGGGAGTCGGTGGAAAATGCCGTCGGGCTCCTCAAGGAGGAATTGCGCCGGCTCGGCTCCCTCTTCATGATGGCGGCCGACGCCACCCGCGTGCCGGCCGGGGGGGCGCTGGCGGTGGACCGGCAGCTCTTCTCCGCCTATGTTACCGAAAAGATCGAAGCCCATCCCCGCATTCGGGTGATACGGGGAGAAGTGACGGATATTCCGCCCGACGGGACGGTGGTCATAGCCTCAGGCCCCCTGACGAGCGATCTCCTGGCGGGGGAGATCGGCCGGCTGACCGGCGACTATCTCTATTTTTACGACGCCATTGCCCCCATCGTGACGGCCGATTCCCTGGACATGGGGAAGGTGTTCCGCGCCTCCCGCTACGGCAAAGGGGAGGGGGACGACTACCTCAACTCCCCCCTGGACGAGGCGGAGTACCGCGCGTTCGTGGCCGCCCTCAACGAGGGGGAAAAGGTGCCGGCCCGGGAGTTCGAGAAGGTGGTCCACTTCGAGGGGTGCATGCCGGTGGAAGAGCTGGCGGCCCGGGGGCTCGACACCCTCCGTTTCGGCCCCATGAAACCGGTGGGGCTCACGGACCCCCGCACCGGCGCCGAACCCCATGCAGTGGTGCAGCTCCGGCGGGAGGACCTGGCCGGGACGATGTACAACCTGGTCGGCTTCCAGACCAAGCTCACCTGGCCCGAGCAGCGCCGCATCTTCCAGATGCTGCCGGGGCTGGAGAACGCCGAATTCGTCCGGCTCGGCTCCATGCACCGCAATACCTTCATCAATGCTCCCGCACTTCTTCTCCCCACCTTCCAGCTCCGGAGCGATCCCCGTATTCTCTTTGCCGGCCAGATAACCGGCGTGGAGGGGTACGTGGAATCGGCGGGGAGCGGCTTCCTGGCCGGACTGAACGCCGCCCGCCTCGCCGCGGGAGAGGAGTTGACGGTCCCTCCGCCGGCAACGGCCCTGGGTGCGCTGGTGCGACACATAACCAACGCCGAGCCCCGCCATTTCCAGCCGATGAACGTGAACTACGGCCTCTTCCCCGACCTCCCCGGACGGGTGAAGAAGAAGGAAAAACGAGGCCGGCTGGCGGAACGGGCGCTGGCAGAGCTGATGGAGTGGATGAAAACATTGTAGGGTGTGGTTGTCGCGCCCGGGCGGGGAAACCCCGCCCCTACGAGAGGTGTCATGGACAAGGACAAGGAAAAACAGGAAATATCGGTCATCGGCCGGCTTATCTCCGTCGAGGTGCTTCTTCTCCTCATGGGGATCGGCTCCCTCGTTTCGGGGATCGTGACCGGCCAGGCCACCCAGATGTTCTGGGGGGTGATGATCATCAGCGGCTCCATCGCCCTTTATTTCGTCCGGAAGAAGGACTGGAAGAAGCACTGGGAGGAGCAGGAGGCGATGCAGCAGATCTATGAACAGAAATTGAAGGAAAAGAGAGAGCGGGAACATGGCGACAAGAAATAGGATCGTACTCGCTTCGGCCTCCCCCCGGCGGCTGGAACTCCTGGCATCGGCGGGGGTAGAGGTTGACGTCTTCCCGAGCGCTATCCCGGAAGAGGAGATGCCGGGGGAGACCCCCGGGGACCACGTCCGGCGGTTGGCCCGTGACAAGGCGCTCTTCACCGCGGGGAGAACGGAAGGACGTTTCTTCATCGGCGCCGACACGGTGGTGGTCTGCGACGGGGAGATCATGGGGAAACCGGTGGATGCGGTCGACGCAGAACGGATGCTGAAAAAGCTCTCCGGCGTCCCCCACGAGGTGATCACCGGCTATGCGATTTTCGACAAGGAGCGTGATGATGCCCTTTGTGATGCCGTGACGACCAGGGTCTTCTTCAAGCCCCTCCGGGACGAGGAGATAGCCGCCTACATCGCCACCGGCTGCCCCTTCGACAAGGCGGGAGCCTACGCCATCCAGGGGGGGGCTGCCCACATGGTGGAGCGGATCGACGGCTCCTACACCAACGTGGTCGGGCTGCCGCTCTGCGAGGTAGTGGAGGCGCTCCGGCGCCTTGGGGCGATGGGATAAGGCACAGCACACCACAGAGACACAGAGAACACTGAGAAGCTTTTTTGAGGTGTCATGTCAATCGCCGGCAATCTGAAAATCATCCATGACCGCATCGCCGTCGCCGCCCACAAGGCCAGACGGGACCCTGCATCGGTGCGGCTGGTGGCGGTCTCCAAGACCCAGCCGGCGGAGGCGGTTACGGAGGCGGCCCGGGCGGGGCAGCTTCTGTTCGGGGAAAACTACGTCCAAGAGTTCGCCGCCAAGGCGGCCGAGGTGAAGGGCGCGGTGGAGTGGCACTTCATCGGCTCCCTCCAGAGCAACAAGGTGAAGTATATTGCCGGGCTCGTCGCCCTTATCCACTCGGTGGACCGGTTCTCCCTGGCGGAGGAGATCGACCGCCAGTGGGGGAAGCTGGGGAAGAGCTGCGACGTCCTCATCCAGGTGAACATCGCCGGGGAGGCAACCAAGAGCGGCACGACGAGCACGGGACTCATCGACCTGGTGCGGTCGGTGGCGAGGCTCCCCCACCTCCGGGTGCGGGGTCTCATGACCATGCCCCCCTTCTTCGACGATCCGGAAGGGGCACGCCCCTACTTCCGAGAACTGCGGCGCCTTGCCGGCGAGATCACGGCCGCGGCGATCCCCGATGTGACCATGGCGGAGCTCTCCATGGGGATGTCGGGGGACTTCGAGGCGGCCATCGAAGAGGGGGCGACCCTGGTGCGGATCGGCACTGCGGTCTTCGGAGAGCGGCAGTACCGCTAGCAGGCGGTTGAAAGGCCTGCGTTCCCCCATCTCCTATTTTCCCATTCCTTTTGTAACCGTTCTGTTATACACTTTTCCCGTTTGCCCGAACTCGTGAGTGCCGGGTGTCCACATTTCCCTTGGAGGTCTATCGTTCGATGATGTCCCGCATTGCCCCTGTCCTGTTCGCCCTTTTTCTGTTCCTTTCTCCTGCCCTGGCCGCCACTCCCCAGCCCAAGCAGCAGCCCGCGGCCACCCAGGGTGTGAACGTCCCCATCCTCCTCTACCACCGCTTCGGCCCCACCGTCGCCGACGGTATGACCATCAAGACCAGCGTCTTCGAGGAGCACCTGAAATACCTGCGGGACAACGGCTACAAGGTCATCCCCCTCCGCCAGCTGGTTGATTATTACCTGAAGAAGGGGCCGGCCCCCGGGCCGAAATCGGTGGTGATCGTGGAGGACGATGCCCACAAGACAGTCTACAGCGACATGCTCCCCCTGGCGAAGAAGTACAACGTGCCGGTGACGGTGTTCGTCTATCCTTCCGCCATCTCCAACGCCAAGTACGCCATGACCTGGGACCAGCTTCGGGAATTGAAGAAAACCGGGCTGTTCGATTTCCAGTCCCATACGTTCTGGCATCCCAACTTCAAGAAGGACCGGAAGAAGATGGCGCCCGCCGAGTTCGAGAAGTCGGTGGATACGCAGTTGACCAAGTCGAAGGCGCGGATCGAGAAGGAGCTGGGGGTAAAGGTGGATATGCTTGCCTGGCCGTTCGGTATCTATGACGATTACCTGCTGAAAAAGGCCGCTGCTGCCGGTTACGTATCGACATTTACCATCGAACGTCACCATGCGGGGGCTGCCGACACGGTCGCGAAGCTTCCCCGTTATCTTCTCATCAATGCCGACCAGGGGAAGGCGTTTGCCCAGATACTGGCGGGGACGGCACCCCAGCGCAATGTGGTCTACTGAAAACGGTGAATAGTGAATGGTGAATGGTCACGAGAGCGGAAAGAAGCACCCCTGCCCCGACTGCACCTTCTGCCAGTGGTGCAGCGACGACCGGTGCAGCCTCTGCTTGCGGCAGGGGTGCGGCAGGAAGCGAAAGCTCTCGCTCCAGGAGCAGATCGCGCTCTACGACGCCATCAACCGGGGAGATGCCCCCCCTTCGTCACACGGGGACGGAGAATAGGTGACAAACCAGCAAGCCGGGCAAACGCCCGGCTTTTGCTTTTTCTGAAAATGTGTTAAGGTTGCGACCTGTTGTCCATGTTATGACGCGGTCTGGGGAGGGACGATGACGAAGCGGCAGAAGCTTGGCGAAATTTTTGTCGAGAAGGGGCTGATTACGCCGACCACGCTGGAGCGTGCGTTGCTCAGGGCCAGACGACAGAAAAAAAAGGTCGGTTTTGTGCTGGAGGATATGGAGATCATCACGGGTGAGGAACTGGCCGAGGGGCTGGCCCAGCAGTACGGGTACCGGGTGGTGAGCGATTTTGCCCGATTCAAGTTTCCCCCCGATGCGCTCCGTCTCCTTTCGGTGGATGTTGCGCTCCCCAATCTTCTCTTCCCTCTCAAGGTGGAGAACGGCCGGCTCGCCATCGCCATGGCCGATCCCACCGATACCCGCATCATCGCCAATATCGCCGCCAACCACAACCTGAAGATCGTCCCCTATATCGCCACCCGCCGGGACATCATTGCCGCCATCAACCGGCACTACCTGGGGAAACCCTGTGAAAGCCCCGGCGAAGAGCGGACGGTCCTGGTTGCTGAGGATAACAAGTTGCTCTATACCATGCTGGGCAACATTCTTACGCAGGAGGGATACCGGGTGGTGGTGGCAATGGACGGCATGGAGGCGTACCAGGCAGCGCTGGCCGAGGCTCCCCGGGTTATTCTCACCGACAAGGAGATGCCGAAGATGGACGGTTATGCCCTCTTGTCCGCCCTCAAGAATCTCCCGGAGACCCGGCTGATCCCGGTTATCCTCCTCACAGGGGTGGCGGACGGCGACGAAGAGGCCCGGGCGTTCGAGAAGGGCTTTTTCGATTTCATGGCCAAGCCGGTGCGGGAGGCGACGCTGGTGACGCGGGTGAAGCGGGCGCTGCACTACTACGACCAGTTATGACGGAAAAACAGGTAAAGGTATTCGTTCGCTTCGCTCAAGGCAGAAAAAACAGGTAAAGGTATTCGTTCGCTTCGCTCACAGGTAGAGGTAAAGTATTAGTTTACCTCTACCTCTACCTCTACCTCTACCTGTCTTACTTCCCTCCCGCCAGCTCCTTCGACCGGGCCGTTGCTGCGTCCACGGCGTTAATGACCGTCCCGCGGAAACCTTCTTTTTCCAGCACGTGCAGCCCTGCAATGGTTGTTCCGCCGGGTGAGGTGACCTTTTCCCGGAGCATGGCCGGATGCTCGCGGGTTTCCAGGAGGAGCCGCGCGGTGCCGTAGACGGTCTGGGCCGCCAGGCTGGTGGCGACGTCCCGGGGGAGGCCGTTCTTGACCCCGGCGTCGGAGAGGGCTTCGATGAAGGTGAGGACGAAGGCGGGGCCGCTGCCGGAGAGGCCGGTGACCGCGTCGATAAGTTTCTCGTCGACGATGCAGGCTTTCCCTACCAGTTCGAAGATGCGCCGGGCGGTGGAGAGGTCGTCGGCGGTGGCGTTGGCGCCGGTGCAGAGGGCGGTCGCTCCTTCCAGGACGAGGGACGGGGTGTTGGGCATCACCCGGACGACCTTGACGCCGGTGGCGAATGCCGCCTCGATGGTGGCGGTCTTCACCCCGGCCATGATGGAGATCAGCAGGGCGTCCGGGCCCACGGCGCCGGCGAGTCCCGCCAGCACCGGTTCCGCCACCTGGGGCTTGACGGCGAGGAACAGGATGTCGCTTCTGCCGGCCACCTCCCCGTTGTCGCAGCTGACGTTCACCCCATAGCGGTCCTTCAGGAATGTGCGCCGCTCCGCCACCGGTTCCGCCACGGAGAGTTCCCCCGCCGGTACCCCTCCTGCCAGGAGCCCCTTTATCAGGGCCTCCGCCATGTTCCCCCCGCCGATGAAGCCGATCTTCTTGTCTTGCAGCATATTCTCTCCTTGCCGGGCCCCGTGTCCCGAACCTGTTATGTCCGTGCAACTTGTATGCATGAGTAATAAATCCCTTCCCAAATGTCAATGAATTTGGCAGCGGCGTGGGGAGATAACGGCAAATTTTTGCCGTGTAACCGGACCTGCCGGAACCTGATTTGTTGCCGACGGGTAAAAAAGTCCCGGAGGCTCAAAAAATGGTTGACACGGCACGGGGCATGTACTATAAAGCTTTGCTCGTGTGCTCGGTTTTAAACATAAAGTTTAGCATTTCTAAACCTGGTGCATGACAGAAAGTTTACCACTGCTAAACCCGCTGATTGACAATAAGTTTAGAAATACTAAACTTGACGTGAGATGGATGTGTTTTACCACGTGCTGGACCTGGAGGACTGATTGAAGATCGGTGAACGGTTGAAACGGCTGCGGATGATCAATTCCCTTACCCAGGAGGAGCTGGCGAGCCGCGCCGACCTGACGAAGGGGTTCATCTCCCAGTTGGAGAACGACGCCACGTCCCCCTCCATTGCGACGCTGAAGGATATCATCGACGTGTTCGGGGTGAGCATGCAGGAGTTTTTCAGCGATACCGCCGACGACGAGAACGTGGTATTCGGCAAGGACGCCCGGGTCCAGGCCACCGACGACGACGAGAAAATCAAGGTCGAACTCCTCGTTCCCGGCGCCCAGAACCGGGAGATGGACCCGGTGCTCGTGACCCTGGAGCCGGGGGAGGAGATGGACGAGCAGCAGTTCCACGAGGGGGAGGAGTTCGGCTTCGTCCTCCTGGGGAAGATCCAGCTCCGCCTGGACGACCGGCTCCACACCATCAAGAAGGACGAGTGTTTCTACTTCACCTCGGACAAGCGGCATTCGGTGAAGAATATCGGGAAGACACAGGCCAAGATACTGTGGGTTGTCACCCCTCCCACCTTTTACTATTGAGGGGAGCGCGGTCTTCCGACCATCTCGACGCCGTGTCCTCGAAACCCTGCCTCAACGTAGCGCTGCTGCGCCTCGGCACGGTTTCTGCGGGCCGGTGCCGATCTGGCCGAAATCTCGCGTCCCTTTGATAAACAGGTAGATTGTTGTGAGTAGTTAAAACCTGCGTGGCGTCAGAATTTGCGATGATGACGGCGACGGAGAGGAAGAAGGCCCGCAGGCGTAGCGATCCTCACCCAATCCCTCTCCCAAAGGGAGAGGGCAAGGAGTGCTCTCCCCCTCTGGGGGAGAGATAGAGAGAGGGAATGCTACGTCGAGGAGCGTTCCGACGAACCGGCGTCGTCAGGGCGCAAATGTGGCGCCACTTCAACGGAGGAAAGGCAATGAGCAAGGTATTGATAATAGGTGCCGGCGGCGTCGGCCAGGTCGTCGCCCACAAATGTGCCCAGCGGCGCGACATCTTCAGCGAGATCACCCTGGCGTCCCGGACCAAATCCAAGTGCGACGCCATTGCCGCCCAACTGAACAACAGCATCAATACGGCGCAGGTGGATGCGGACAACGTCCCCGAACTGGTGGCCCTGATTAAAAAGGTACAGCCCAAGCTCGTCATCAACGTGGCGCTCCCCTACCAGGACCTGCACATCATGGACGCCTGCCTGGAGACCGGTGTGGACTATCTCGACACCGCCAACTACGAACCGCTGGACACTGCCAAGTTCGAGTACTCCTGGCAGTGGGCCTACCAGGACCGCTTCAAGCAGGCGGAGATCATGGCGCTCCTCGGCTCCGGATTCGATCCCGGCGTCACCAACGTCTACACCGCCCTGGCCGCCAAGAAGTACCTCGACGTGGTGGAGGAGATCGATATCATCGACGCCAACGCCGGCTCCCACGGCCAGCCCTTCGCCACCAACTTCAACCCGGAGATCAACATCCGGGAGGTGACCGCCACCTGTCGCCACTGGGAGAACGGAGCCTTCCAGGAGTCGCCGGCGCTTTCCACCAAGCGGGTCTTCGACTTCCCCGAGGGGATCGGGCCAATGAACATCTACCGCCTCTACCACGAGGAGATGGAGTCCATCGTCAAGCACATCCCGACCATCAGGAAGGCCCAGTTCTGGATGACCTTCTCCGACAACTACCTGAAGCACCTGGAGGTGCTGCAGAACGTGGGGATGACCCGCATCGACGAGGTGGAGTTCAACGGCCAGAAGATCGTGCCGATCCAGTTCCTGAAAGCGCTCCTCCCCGACCCCGGCTCCCTCGGGCCTTTGACCAAGGGGAAGACCTGCATCGGCGTCATCGCCCGGGGGATCAAGGACGGCAAACGGAAACAGGTCTACATCTACAACATCTGCGACCACGAGGAATGCTACCGGGAGGTCCAGTCCCAGGCCATCAGCTACACCACCGGCGTGCCGGCAGTGGTGGGGGCGATCATGATGCTGACCGGAAAGTGGCACGGGCCAGGAGTCTGGAACATGGAGCAGTTCGATCCGGAGGTATTCCTCAAAGAGCTGGGGCCGATGGGATTGCCGGAGGTCGTCGTCGAAGGGGAATGGCCGGAACTGTAAGACGAAAAATCAATTGAACGCAGATTAGCGCGGAAAAGGCGCGGATAAAGGCGGATCGAACATGAACTCGGATACATTTGCTTGATCAGCGTCAATCAGGCCTTGCTCCGATTTGATCAGCGTTCAATTGTCTTTAAGGTGTTAAAGATTTGATCGGTATAGACATACCCAAAATCCTCGAACTCGCCCCGTCCCCCGCTTACGTGGTGGACCTGGGACGGTTGCGCCACAACCTGGCCATCCTGGACCAGGTGCAGAAGCGCTCGGGGGCGAAAATCCTCATGGCGCTCAAGGCGTTCGCCATGTGGTCGGTCTTTCCGGTCATCCGGGAGACGCTTCACGGGGTCTGCGCCAGCTCCCCCTGGGAGGCGCGCCTGGGGCGGGAGGAGTTCGGCCGGGAGGTGCACAGCTTTGCCGCCGCCTTCAAGGAGAGCGACGTTGTCGAGCTGCTGGAAATATCCAACCACCTGGTCTTCAACTCCTTCAACCAGCTGGAGCGGTTCCGCCCCCTGTGGGAGCGGGAAAAGGGGCGGGTATCCATCGGCCTGCGGGTGAATCCGGAACATTCTGAGGGGCATACCCCCATCTACGACCCCTGTGCCCCCACGTCGCGCCTCGGCATCCCCCTGCGCGAGTTCGAGGGGCGGTCCCTGGATGGCGTCGAAGGGCTCCATTTCCATACCCTCTGCGAGCAGCTGTTCGAGCCGCTGGAGCGGACCGCCCGGGTGTTCGAGGAGAAGTTCGGCCGGTACCTCCACGGCATGAAATGGCTCAACCTGGGGGGGGGCCACCACATCACCCGCGAGGGGTACGACATCGACGCCCTGGTGGAACTCATTACCTACTTCAAGAGAAAGTACGACGTGGAGGTCTACCTGGAGCCGGGGGAGGCGATCGCCATCGGTACGGGGATTCTCGTGGCGGAGGTGCTGGACGTGGTGCACAACGAGATGGACATTGCCATCCTGGACGTCTCCGCAACCTGCCATATGCCGGACATCCTGGAGATGCCCTACCGTCCCGGCATCACGGGGGGGTACGACCCCGGTGTCAAACCCCACACCTACCGGCTGGGGGGGCCGTCCTGTCTGGCGGGTGACGTCATCGGCGACTGGTCCTTCGAGGAGCCTCTGGTTCCGGGACGGCGCCTCGCCTTCGAGGACATGTCCCACTACACCATGGTGAAGACCACCACCTTCAACGGCATCCAGCACCCGGCCATCTGCACGTACGAGCCGGAGAGCGGGGAATTGAAGGTGGTGCGAACGTTCGGCTACGAGGATTTCAGGCGCAGACTGTCGTGACCTTCAATCCTTTACAAGCCTTAACCACAGAGGATCCCTGAAAGCTTTAACCACAGAGAACACAGAGGAAGTGCGGAGTGAAGAACAAAGCTGGAGTTTGTTTCCCCTCATTTTTGTTCCTCCGTGTCCTCTGTGGTAAATCGCTTTTTTGATCGCTTTTGATTTTGTAAAGAATCCCTTAGAAGGGTGGTAACTGCTTATGGTGTCCGAACGCTGGTCGATTAACGATTCCTCCAAGGTTTACAACATGGACAACTGGGGGGCAGATCTCTTCTCCATCAACAAGAAGGGGAACGTCTGCGTTCACCCGTCTTCCAACTCCAAGAATTCCATCGACCTCCGGGTGCTGGTGGACGACCTGATCAAGCGGAAGATCAAGCCCCCCATCCTGCTCCGTTTCATGGACGTCCTCCAGGGGCGGATCGCCAGCATCAACCGGGTCTTCCGGAATGCCATCGCCGAGAACGACTATCCGGCCACGTACCAGACCTTCTACCCGATCAAGGTGAACCAGCAGCGCCAGGTGGTGGAGGCGATCGCCAATTACGGCAAACGTTACAACATTGGCCTTGAGGTCGGCTCCAAGCCGGAGCTGGTTGCGGGGATCTCCATCTCCAGCGGCAACAACCTCCCCATCATCTGCAACGGCTACAAGGACTCGGAGTACATCGAGACGGTGCTCTACGCCACCAAGATCGGCTATGACATCACCCTGGTGATCGAGAAGCTGTTCGAGCTGGAAAAGGTCATCGAGCTGTCGAAGAAGACCGGCATCCAGCCGAAACTCGGCATCCGGGTCAAGCTCTCCTCCAAGGGGACCGGCAAGTGGGCCACCTCGGGGGGAGAGGACGCCAAGTTCGGCCTCCGGATGGCGGAGATCATCGCCGCCATCGGCCTTCTGGAGGAGAACAACCTGCTCGACCGGGTGAAGCTGATCCACTTCCACATAGGCTCCCAGATCACCAAGATCGACAAGATCAAGACCGCCCTCATCGAGGGGGCGCGGGTCTATGCCGAGCTGCGCAAGATGGGGGTGGGGATCGAGTACGTGGATATCGGCGGGGGGCTGGGGGTGGACTACGACGGCTCCAAGTCCAGCTACTTCTCCAGCGTCAACTATTCCATCGACGAGTACGCCAACGACGTCATCTACCAGATCAAGAACATCTGCGACGACGCCGGGGTGGAGTGCCCCAACATCATCTCCGAATCGGGGCGGGCCACGGTCGCCCACTACTCGGTACTGGTGACCAATGTCCTCAACACCAACACCCAGCGCCTCACCCCCGATTTCGAGGAGGACCTGGAAAAGGCGGAGAAGCTGGCACCGACCGTCAAGAAGCTGGTGGACATCCACAAGAGCATCGACCGCTACAGCCTCCGGGAGGACTACCACGACACCCAGCAGTTGATCCAGGAGGCGGTGAGCCTGTTCAACCTGGGGTACCTCACCCTGCAGGAGCGGGCGATTGCCGAGTGGCTCTACGGCAAGATCATCAGGAAGATCAACGGCATCGTGGAGAAGATCAAGCCGATCCCCGAGGAGCTGCAGAACTTCCAGCTGGCCCTGCGCCAGACCTACTTCGCCAACTTCTCCCTCTTCCAGTCGGTCCCCGACTCCTGGGCCATCGACCAGCTCTTCCCCATCGTCCCGCTGCAGCGGCTGAACCAGAAGCCGGACGTCATCGCCTCCATCGCCGACATCACCTGCGATTCGGACGGGGAGATCACCAGCTTCGTGGGGGAGAACGGCCGGAGCAAGTTCCTGCCGCTCCACAAGATCCGCAAGGAAGAGGATTACTACATCGGCTTCTTCCTCATCGGCGCCTACCAGGAGATCCTGGGGGACCTGCACAACCTGTTCGGCGACACCAACGCCGTCCACATCACCTTCAGCAAGAAGTCCGGCTACATGATCGACACGGTCATCAACGGCGACGCCTGCTGGGAGAGCCTGAAGTACGTCCAGTACAAGGGGCCGGAGATCCTGAAACGGGTCCGGGAGCACTTGGAGAAGGGGGTGGCCCAGCGCAAGGTCTCCATCGAGGAGAGCAGCCATTTCATCGAGCTCCTGGACCGGACCCTGCTCGGGTACACCTACCTGGGGGAATAGCTTCCCGTACGAATGACGAGAGCCCGTAGACAAGATTGTCTACGGGCTTTTTTCATTGGTCGGGCTAGAGGCTTCATCGGGGGATGTGTCTTGCGGGGGGACATTCATTTCGGGAGAGAGAAACAGCCGGGGTAGCATTTCCTGTGCACCGAGTATCGTCACCAGCTGGTCCAGGCCATCGTAAATTTTCACGAGCATCTCTTCGGGCAGCGGTTCAAGCCCTTTCACCAGAAGCCCCTGCGCTACCTCCGGGGCATGTTCGACTAGCTTCTTCCCCTGTGGGGTCAGGTTTATTTCAACCACCCGGCGATCTTCCTGAGAGCGGGTCCTCGTCACATAGTCCCTCCCTTCCAGCCGATCAATGATCCCGACAACCGTTGCCGGATGCAGATACATGCGCCGGGCCAGTTCCGAAAGCTTGAGGGGAGCCGACTCCGAGATTATCTTGATTGCCCAGAGCTGGGGGCCGGTCAGCCCCGTTTCCCGCTCCGCTCTTTTGGACTGCTCGTTTATTACCTGGAAAACCCGTCGGATGTTGTCGATGATATCAGCCACTAGTCTGGACGTCGGCATCGCTCGGCCTTTCTGCGAGCAGGGATGGAAAATGTCACAAGTGTAATCACACCGGTGGATTTCGTCAAATAAAATGCGGGTTGACGATTCAGACGGTATCCGTACCCGCATCTTCCCGTCTCCCTTTCCCCCCTCCATGCCATCAGCACAACATGGCATTATCTGCATAGAACCTTTATCACGGCGCAGTCCCGCCAAATGCGCCCGTACTGCATGACGGTTGTTCATGTGCATTCGCGTACATCATGGCACCGGTTGCAAAATACGGAGAGTGCTCGGAATTCCAGGAGAAAAGATGCATAGTCCTGTTGGAGCGAATCTGTTTCAGACCGGAAGAACAGGGTGTAGAATTTATTTTTGATGAGATTGCAGCGCAAAAATAGGTGGTTACGGTTTTTCTAAAATATAGCTTGCATAGCAACTAAAAAAGCGTTATATTTTTTTTAATTTGAACACAAAACATTTGTAGTCTAATGGATGTCCGCCGGCGTTGGGCAATTGAGCCCGTGAGATGGAGATGTCATGACCAGGAAAATACTCATACAATGCATTGTTGTCGCATCGTTTTTCCTGGTTTTTCTGGGGATAAAAAATCCCTTTCTCTTTGAGGGCGACGGGTCTAAACACCAAGCAGGAGCCGTTATCGAAAGTACCGAGAAGCCTTCCGATGAACTCGTCAAAAATACCTTTCATCCCTGCACAGCTATCAGCCATTCCATTCAGCCCCCTTTAAAACGCAAATTTATTTCCCTTCTTAATGCTGATCACCCCTTCACGGCAAAATTCTCTTCGCGCCTTACCGCACGGGCACCACCCTGTCTTCTCCATCGTTTATCCTGAAAACTCGCACCACACGTCCGCCTTTGTCATTTCTCCTGGCCAGGCATCAATCGACCGGCAGGTGAGGTGAAGCCGATGCCTTAAGTGGCATCGGCACGTCGTGCGAGGCGGAAGGGTCACCTCAACCTGTCTGACCAGTTTAAGGATTGATTCTGTGGGAACGTTCCCCGGTTCAGTCGAACATCATGATGGAGGCAGTCCAGATGCTTGCCGATAAAAAAGATACCTATTCCGTTCTCAACGTGAGCATGGCGCTCGCCATGCTGGACATACTATCCGAAGAGCCGTTGGCGCCGACCGTCGGCTATTTTGCGGAACGCCTCGGACTTTCCCGCAACAAGACCTTCAGGCTGCTCTATACCCTGCAGACGCGGGGGATCGTGGAAAAAGATGAATTCTCCGGTACCTACCGGCTGGGTTTTGCCGCTGTAGAGCTTGGCCAGAAGATCATCAGAACCGCAAACGTGGTGAAGCACGCACATCCGGTTATGGAAAAGCTCGTCCGCAAGCATGGCGAGGCGATGTATATGACGGTCCTCAACGGCGAAGAAGTGCTTTTCATCGACATGGTCGACTGCGAGCAACAGATCAAGGCAACTCCCCTGGTGGGCAAGCGTTTCCCTCTGTTCAGCAATGCTGCGGGCAAGATCATGAAGGCGCTGGAATCGCGGGATGTGCTCGACAGACTGGGAAAACGGCGTGGCAAATCCGGAGAAGGCATCGATGTGGCATCGATTGCCTTTGAGCTTGAAGCCATCCGGTCCCGGGGGGTTGCGGTTGAATTCGGGGGGCTGGGCGACGGTATTGTCAGTGTGGCCGTTGCCGTGAGGGATTATGGCGGGAAGGTGGTGGGAGCCCTGACCATGCTTGTCCCGTCGTTCCGCATGCTGGCCGATCGCCTGGAAATGGAGATTATCCCCTCCCTCATGGAAGGTGGGGAAATCCTGTCGGCAAAATTCGGTTATGCCCCAGCCTGTTAAATAGCAAACTACAGAAAGGAGGATTATTCGCAGCAGTAGATATGCAAGAACCGGATATTCGATTCTTCGCACGGCAACCCATTACGAAAGGAGTAACTCCCATGGCAGAAAGACAGTATGACTGGGCGGCGATAGCCAAAAACCCCAAATTCGTCGAACTGCACCACAAGAAAGCGGCATTCCTGTTCGGCTGGTGGATTTTTTCCACCGTGTATTATTTCCTCCTCCCCATCGGGGCAGCGTATGCCCCCGGCCTGTTCAAGGTCAAAGTCATCGGCGTCGTCAATTTCGGTTACGTGTTTGCCCTCTCCCAGTTCTTCGTATCCTGGGGACTGGCACACTATTATGCCCATGTGGCCAACAAGGATTTCGACCGTCTCACCCGTGAGCTGGTGGACGAACTCAAGTAAAGGAGGCTCAGAGAATGAAAAAATTAATCGCAGCGTTTACCCTGACCCTTTCCCTGGGCGCCCTTGCTTACGCGGCTGAGCCGGCCAAGGCTCCGGCAGCCCCTGGCGCCCCCGCAGCAGTGACCACTCCCGCCGCTTCTCCCACGGCACCGGTAGTAGCAGCCCCCAGCGCAACCCCTGCCGCTCCGGCAGCGGCAGCTCCGCTCAAAAAGGAAATCAAGGCCAACAAAACCATTACCATCGGCATGTTCGCGATCATCATCGCCATCACCATGTCGGTGGTCGTCTGGGCCGCCAAGCGGACCAAGACGGCGGCTGACTTTTACGCTGCCGGTGGCGGGATCACCGGCACCCAGAACGGCTGGGCCATCGCCGGCGACTACATGTCGGCCGCCTCGTTCCTCGGTATTTCCGGGATGATCTCCCTCTACGGGTACGACGGCTTCATGTACTCGGTGGGGTGGCTGGTCGCCTACATCACCGTGCTCCTGATCGTGGCCGAGCCGTGCCGTAACGCCGGCAAGTACACCCTGGGGGATATCCTCTCCTTCCGGACCGAGCCGAAACCGGTGCGCGCCGTGGCGGCCCTTTCCACCGTCGCCGTCTCCACCTTCTACCTCACCGCCCAGATGGTCGGTGCCGGCAAGCTGATGGCCCTGCTGGTAGGTGTCCCCTACAAGACCGCCATCATCGGCGTCGGTATCCTGATGGTAGGCTACGTCGTCTTCGGCGGCATGACCGCCACCACCTGGGTCCAGATCATCAAGGCCGGCCTCCTCATGTCCGGCGCTTTCCTGCTGTCGGTGCTGGTAATGGCCAAGGCGAGTTTCAACCCGATTGGGTTCTTCTCCGACATCGTCAGCAATCCCAACATCCAGGACCACGTCTCCAAGCTGGTTCTCAAGGACGGCATTACCCTGACCGGTGCCGATGCCGGCCAGCGCTTCCTGGAGCCGGCCCTGTTCATGAAGGCACCGCTTGATCAGATCTCCCTCGGTATGGCCCTGGT
>NZ_JAHCVK010000013.1 GCF_018476905.1 Geomobilimonas luticola | reverse complement strand
TGGGAGAGTAGGTCGCCGCCGGGAATTTTATCAAAAAGCCCCACCATTCTTTATGGTGGGGCTTTTTTTTGTTTCTGGTGATAGCAACTGCCAAGGCATACATACACTAATTACCGGATGCCAGCCGGAAGATGGACCGACTGGAGAAGCCTTTCGAGGTAATGAGAATTCATCTGTTTGCTTGCCAGGTACTGTTTAAGCGGGGGGAGTCTGAGAATCACCCCGAGAATTGCCGCCATTGCCCGATGGCTCCTCAGTGCCTGATTGTCGAAGATGAGATTTTGCAGGCAGTTGCGTTCGATTGCCATGAGAACCACGCGATGGGCAGTGTTGACCGGTGTGAGGACCCTCTTGGCGCGTGATTCCAGGATGAGTGCCCCGAAACGGCATGCTTTGACGCAGAGACCACAGCCAAGGCAGCGGTCCATGTCTATTTGTGGAGTGTTGATGCCGGTTCGCTCTATGCCCGTGGTTGCTGTGTGCTGCATCGCCTCCACCGGGCAGGCGGCGGCGCATCTGCCACATGCCATGCACTGCTCCGCCTGTACAATCGGGGCAAAGTTTGTGGTGTGCACCGGGTGAAGATTGGCGAAGCGCTTGGCGGCGAGCAGTGCGTCACAGCAGCAGCGGCAGCAATGACAGATGAAGTTGACCCCCTCCCGTACATTGTCCCCGAACTGAACGAGCTGCCTGTCGCGTGCCTGCTGGAGGAGGTCGAGGGCCTCGCGTGACCCGGCCTGCCGGGCATGGCCATGACGGATGAGCGGCTCAGCAACCAGATTGAAGGTCATGCAGATTTCCTGCGGCGCCGAACATGCCTTTCCGACATGGGACATCTTATGGCGACAGTAGCATCTTCCCACGCCGATCCGTTGTGCAGTACGGATCACCTCGCTCGCCCGCTCGTATTCCAGCACATGGCTGGCATTTTCTGACGAAAGGGCCGGTTCGTGTACGAATATCCTTCCCAGTTTCGTCTCCCCACGGACAAACAGGTCGCGGATGAAATCCTCTTCGACGTTGAGGTACTGGTAGAAGAGTTCGCTCAGCGCCTGCTGGTCGATGTCTGTTCGGACGCGCATGAGGGCGAATTCGAAAAATCCTGCCATGGGAGGAGGGAGGACGTAGAAGGTCTCATCTCCCTTCGTGAGATCGAGGAGAAGTGCGCGGTAGGCAAGCCCGTCCAGCAGTGTCCTGGCTTTGCTCTCCGTCATGAGCCATACCCCGGCAGCCCGCTTGGCAGTGAAAGGCATGAGCGGAAGACGGGATACGAGCTCTGCCTCCCGTTCGCTGACGAGGAGTGCGAGGATGTCATAGAGGAGCGGAGAAGGGAACGCTCCCTGGGGGAATCTGTTGAGGCGATCCACCAGTTGCCGGTAACCGGTTTTCGGCATGTGGTGTGACATGGCGTCTCCCGTCGCGCGCGAGGTGGTCGGTTTCGTAGGAAATTCTCCAAAGAACCGTATCGATAAGGTACGGGCTCTCTCGGCATCAAGTGACCCGGCAGGTTATTTACCTACCGACACGTTCAGTGTTGTCGTACTGATCAAGGTCTGGTCGTTCGTGATTTTTCGATCGTTGTAACGGTTGAGGTCGTAGACCAGACGGGCCTGGATCGAGTAACTGCCCGGTCTGAGCTTGGGAGACCAGCTCAGTACCCGTTCTTCGCCGGCACGGATGATCTGCTCGTGGGGGCCCTGGGCGTCTGCCTGCATGGCGGCTTTGGCGTCGGGGCGTTGTCTGTCGTCTTCCAGGTATTTTCGGTCGTCGGGTCGGGCGCTGTACCAGGGAGCGAACAGCCATTCGTGCTGCTCCACGACTTTGCCGCGTTTATGCTTGGCGTACACCTGCAGATAGATGGCGCGGCGGTTTGATCCGGTCGGCACGGAGTGGCCGGCGCCGATATTGATGAGGCGAAATTCGAACGATGCCGCTCCCGCCGTTGGCTGGACAATGACCTGACTCAGGGCATTCTGCAGGCGTTGTACCGACCGTCCACCGGTCCAGAGGTGGCGTGCCACCACCCGTTCCGGCACGTCGCTGTTTTCCGCCAGTTTCCTTGTGGTGCGGGGCATGTGGCAGTCCTGGCAGTTCTGGCTCCCCAGTCCCTGTTTCCAGAAATCGTCCCGCCATTCAAGGAATGTCTGGGTCTGCTTTCCCACTACCCGTTTACCGAGGCTGTGGCAGTAGGCGCACATGAGGGAGGTTTTCATCCGGACATCGGGAAAATTGTTATGGGGGGCACGCAGATTGTACGGGCCGCGAATTTTCCCGTCGGGGGTGAGGTGACAGCTGGCACACGTCAACCCGCCCGCTTCCTGGTCTTTCGGGCGGGGTGCGGGTTTGAAAACTTCCGCCACGTCCATGTCCGGAATCTCGAAGGCTTCGGGGAAGTGGCAGACGTTGCAGGACTTTCCTTCTTCCTCGGCCTCCCGGGCGTGAATGGGGAAGGGATCGACACCGGCCATGGCGTGGGCGGTAGTGGTGGATGAAACATTGGCGGGAAGGTCGAGCCTCTGCTCGTGGGGGGATTTCAGCGCAACACCGCGATTGCGGATATCGCTGCCGAATCCCAGGGCGAATTCACGGTATATGGCCTTGTGGCAGGCGCCGCACACCTCTGAGGGGGTGGCGGTCCCCAGGGGGAAGGTCACGGCAGCGACTGCTGATGGTGGCTGAGATGACGGCGTTTCGTTCTGGGCAAGGGACTTGTGGGTGGAGAACATTCCGAGCAGAAGAGTGAAAAGCAGGTAACGGCGCGTGATCATGGTCGGTTTCCTTCGCGTGCAATGGTATCATGAGCTGTCGGTCCGTACATTCTACCACCAAAATATGGCAGAGCCAGTTTAGCCCACGACGGGTGATCACTCCCCGATAACTTCACCTCCACCTGCTTTCGGCGCGCACCTGCATCTCTTTAGATGTCGATATTCTCCTGGAACAGCAGGGTGAGGGTATTGAGCTCAAGGGCCGCCAGGCTCCCCAGGCCGGGTTTCCCCGCATAGACACAGCCGTTGTCGAGGGTTATGAGGCCGGTTGCCAGGCTCGCCTGGATCTCGTGGCGGGTTTTCGGGGTGTGACCGCAGATCAGCCTGCGTCCACCGAGCTTCACGCTGTCGGTTCTGGTGGGGCGGACCCAGAGCATGGCATCCCGGTCGCTGAAGGGGTCATCGAGGTCGAAATTCAGGCCGGCGTGGACGAGGACCACATCGTCCAGTTCCAGGTATGCGGGGAGAGCGTCAAGCATCGTGCGGTGGGGAAGGGGTATCTCGCAGGCATCCTCAACGCCGTAACTTGCCAATGTGGCGCCTCCGCCGTTGAGCATCCAGAGACGGAACGAGTCCCGGTCGCGGCAGGCATTCAACAGCATCTCTTCGTGATTTCCCCTCAAAGGATGGATGGCAAACCCGCTGTTGATCCAGGTGCGGATCAGTTCAAGCACCTCGCGGCTGCTCGGCCCGCGGTCGATATAGTCCCCCAGCAGGTAGAGGGTGTCAGTTGGGTCGAGGCGAATTACCTTTTCTACCAGGCATCGCAGGGTGAGGGCGCATCCATGGATATCGGGAATGACGAAACGTCGGGAGCTCATGGCGATATTATACACAATACCCCCTTCGCGTGTAACCGTCTCTATGGTATTGTGGTGACTCCTCCGCCCCATGGCGGTGTTTGGGGGGTATCATGAACCTGTTCCTGGTAACGTTTTTCCTGGTGTATGGCGGTGTCCATCTCTACACCTTCTTCAAGGCGCGGCAGGCCATCGGCTTCGGTCCCCTGGCAGGTACCCTGCTCGCCCTCTTTCTCGCTGCGATGGTGATAGCCCCGCTTCTGGTCCGTTCCACCGAGCGGCACGGTTACGAAACGGCGGCGCGCCTCACGGCCTACGTCGGCTACGGCTGGATGGGATTTCTCTTCCTCTTCTTCTCCGCCGCCATGGCCGTCGACTGCTATCGTCTTGTTCTCTTCCTGGCGGTGAAGGTGTGGCACTTCGAGCCGGGAAGGCTGGTCCTTTCCCCTCGGGCAGCATTCTATCTCCCCCTCGTCTGGGGGGTGGCGACATCTCTCTACGGCTACTTCGAGGCAAGGGATATCCGTGCCGACCGGGTCGTGCTACGAAGCCCCAGGATACCCCGGGAGGTGGGGAAGTTTGTCGTCGTGCAGATGTCCGACGTTCATCTCGGGCTGATCGTCAGGGAAGAGCGGTTGGCAAGGATGCTGGCCCTTGTCAGAGAGGCAAATCCTGATCTTCTTGTTGTCACCGGCGACCTGGTGGATGGCCAGATCAATGGTCTTGCCGGGCTTGCCGAGCAGTTTCGGCAGATCACGCCCCCCTATGGCAAATATGCGGTCACGGGTAACCATGAATTCTATGCCGGCATCGACCAGGCGCTGGCATTCGAGAACCGGGCCGGCTTCACCCTGCTGCGGGGGGATATCAAGCCCGTCACCGCTTGGCTGACCCTGGCCGGGGTTGATGATCCCGCGTACAGTCGGGTCGAGGGGAAAGGGGCGACTGCTGAAACCCATCTTCTCGCGTCACTCCCCCGCGACAGGTTCACCATTCTCCTCAAGCATCGGCCGACCGCCGAACAGACCAGCATGGACCGATTTGACCTGCAGCTCTCGGGTCATGTCCACAAGGGGCAGATTTTCCCTTTCAATCTCGTTACCTATCTTTTCTATCCCGTCAAGGCAGGCCTTACCAGGCTCGGCAACGATTCGTCCCTGTATGTGAGCCGGGGGACCGGCACCTGGGGGCCGCCTCTGCGGTTCCTTGCTCCGCCGGAAGTGACCGTGATCGAACTGCACCCGGCGTCCGGTGAGTGAATAAATACTGTTTACTTCACCATTGGTGCATGTTAAGAATGGGCATTGCCGTGTAAAGAGGGAGGGGGACATGGAGCAGACGGGTGACAAGAGTGCAAAGCCGGAACTCAAGCTGGGTGAGCTGCTCTGTCAGGCTGGAGTCATAAGCCAGGAGCAACTGGACCAGGCTCTCAACCTACAGAAGCAGAAGGGGGGGAGGATCGGTTCCCTGCTCCTCGACCTGGGGGTTCTTACCGTTCCTTCCCTGGTTGCGGCGCTCAAGGAAAAGCACCAGGTGAATTCGGCCGACCTGTACGAGCTGGAGATATCGCCCAACGTTCTCGGCATCCTTCCCCTGGAAAAGATGCAGCAGTTTCAGGTGCTACCGATCGCGGTCGGTCCGAAGAGCGTGTTTCTGGCCATGGCCGACCCCAGCGATGTGACGGCCATCAACGAGCTGGAGTTCTTTTTCGGCCGCAGTGTCCAGCCCATTGTCGTTCCCGACACCCAGTTGCAGGCAGCCCTCCGGCATCTTGAAAAAAGCCCGGTGAACGGTAAGCCGTTGCGGGGCATGGAATTGCAACGGCCGGCAGGCTCCGTGGCGGTAACGAGCGCAACAGGCGGGTTGCCGTCGCTTCACGACCTATGCCGTATGCTTGTGGAAGAGAAGGGATCAGACCTCCTTCTCTCAGCTGGCGCTCCCCATACCCTGAAAAGGCATGGACAACTGGTGCGGCTTCCCCATCCGGCGCTCACCCCCGACCAGACAGCCGCCTACGCGCGGGAGATTATGACCCCCAGTCAACGGGAGGAGTTCGAGCGAACCAATGAACTCGATTTTGCCTTCACTTATCCCGACATATGCCGTTTCCGGGCCAACATCTACCGCCAGAGGAGTTCCGTCGCCCTCGCCATCCGGACCATCGTCGAGGAGATACCGACCCTCGCCGAACTCGGCCTTCCTCCCTGGCTGGGAGAGTTTGCCCTCCGTCCCCACGGCCTGATTCTCGTCAGCGGCCCGACCGGCAACGGCAAGACCACCACTCTCGCCGCCCTCCTCGACCTGATAAATTCCCACCGGCAGGTGAACATCGTCACCATCGAGGAGCCGATCGAATACCACCATCGCCACAAGAAGAGCAATGTGAACCAGCGGGAGGTGGGGATCGACACGGACTCTTTCCACGAGGGGCTGAAACGGGTTTTTCGGCAGGCGCCCGACGTAATCGTGGTGGGGGAGATGCGCGATCCCGCCAGTGCCGCCATTGCCATCCAGGCCGCCGGAACCGGCCACCTGGTCATGACCACCCTCCATGCCCCCACCGCCACCGCCACCATCGAACGGATCATCGACATCTTTGCCCCCAACCAGCAGCAGCTGATCAGGGCCCAGCTGGCGGAAAGCCTTCTTCTGGTCCTCAACCAGCGGCTGGTGCCGACGAAGGACGGCAAGGGGGTAGTCCTCGCCGTCGAAAAACTCGTCAACAGCAGCCGGGTCCGCTCCTTCATCCGCGAAGGGAAGACCCATCAGATCAGGAACATGTTCCAGCAGGGGGCGGAGGACTTTCTGCCCCTCGACTTCACCCTTGCCCAGCTGTGCCGGGAGGGGAAGATCAGCCAGGATGAAGGGTTGAAACTGTGTGAGAACCAGAACTTCTTCCAGGAAATTGCGGCGCGCAGACCGGGCCGCTAACGTCTTTCCACCTCCATTGCGGGCATATTCAAGGGGGCTTCGCTGTATGAAGCCCCCTTGCTCTTTCCTGCAATTCTTTCCCCCGAACAAGCCATAAGCTTACCGACATTGTTCTCATTGTTAACCCGCAGTTTATGGTTGGTTGACGATTGGGGCGGGGTTGTGCTACAAGAAGGAGGTGTCGGGCGGGAAAGGGGTGTTACGGTGAACGGTTTTCGTGAAGAACTGGAAGGGTTGCGGCAGCAGGGGCTGTTCAGGAGCCTGCGGGTCGTAGGAGGGCCCCAGGCTGGGCGGGTGCTGCTCGACGGACGGGAAGTGCTGCTCCTCTGTTCCAACAACTATCTGGGGCTGGCTGACCATCCAGCGCTCAAGGAGGCGTCGATCCGGGCGGTTGAGCGGTACGGGGTCTCCAGTGGCGCCTCCCGCCTGGTGTCCGGTACCATGGAGCTGCATGATGCCCTGGAGAAACGCCTGGCAGCCTTCAAGGGGACGGAGTCGGCGCTGGTCTTCAATTCCGGTTATGCGGCCAATACCGGCATCATCCCCGCTCTGGTCGGCAAGGGGGACGTGATCTTCTCCGACCGGCTCAACCACGCAAGCATCGTGGATGGGGCACTCCTTTCCCGGGCCAGGTTCGTCCGTTACCCCCACAACGACATGGCTGCCCTGGGCCGGCTGCTTGCGGAGACGGACGTTGCTGGCCGGCGACTCATCGTCACCGACGGCGTTTTCAGCATGGACGGTGATCTGGCTCCCCTCGCGGAACTGGCGGCCCTCAGGCGGAAGTACGGCGCCCTCCTCATGGTGGATGACGCCCACGGCACGGGGGTCCTCGGTCCGACCGGACGGGGGAGCGCCGAACTCTGCGGAGTGCCGGGGGAGGTCGATATCCAGATGGGGACGCTGGGGAAGGGGCTGGGGAGTTGCGGTGCATACGTCGCGGGTTCCCGGGAACTCGTCGAACTCCTCGTCAACCGGGCGCGGAGTTTCATCTTTTCCACGGCCCTCCCGCCGGCGGTGCTGGCGGCGTCCCTGGCCGCCCTCGATCTGGTGGACTCCCCGGCGGGTGCCAACCTTCGTTGCCGGCTTGCCCGTAATAGCGAACTGTTCAGGAACTCTCTCCGGGATGCCGGCTTCGATACCATGGGGAGCGAAACCCAGATCGTGCCGCTCTTCGTCGGGGATGCTGAGCCGACCATGGAGTTCTCCCGGCGACTCCTGGCCGAAGGGTTCTTCGTGCAGGGTATCCGCCCCCCCACCGTCCCCGCCGGCAGCTGCCGGCTTCGCTGCACGCTCATGGCGACCCATGGGGAAAATGACCTGGAGCGGGCGGTGGCGGCCATCGGCAGGGTAGGGCGGGAGCTTGGGGTAGTGTGATGGGTAAAGGGTTATTTCATGCCGCAGTGTGAAACCCCGACCGGGGTGTCCATCCATTACGAAGTGTCCGGTACCGGTCGGCCGCTGGTGCTCGTCCACGGCTGGGCCGCATCAGGAGCCTTCTGGCGGTTTCAGGAGCCCTTGGCGGAGAGTTGCCGGCTCGTCACCGTCGATCTGCGCGGCCACGGCCGCTCCAGTTCACCTGCATCCGGCTATGGCCTTGCCGACCTGACGGATGACATCGCTGCCCTCTTTGATGAACTCGACCTGACGGACGCGGTTCTCCTCGGCTGGTCCCTCGGCGCCCAGGTGGCGCTTGCCGCCTTTCCTCACCTGCGGCAACGGCTTGCGGGGCTTGTCCTGATTGGCGGCACTCCCCGCTTCACTCTGGCCGACGGTTACGATTACGGTCTTCCCCCTGCCGAACCGCGGGGGATGGGGGCAGGGATCAGAC
This sequence comes from Geomobilimonas luticola, assembly GCF_018476905.1. Classification (GTDB taxonomy): domain Bacteria; phylum Desulfobacterota; class Desulfuromonadia; order Geobacterales; family Geobacteraceae; genus Geomobilimonas; species Geomobilimonas luticola. The sequence goes on along the minus strand of NZ_JAHCVK010000013.1, from coordinate 38,361 downwards.
GGGATTTTCAGAAGACCATGGGGGGGTTCTTCCGGAGGATGTTCGCCGCCGGCGAGCTCTCCCGCGAGCAGGAAAACCGCCTTGCCCGGGAGATCGTCATCCCCGGCAGGCTGCCGGAGCCCCGTGTGGCGCTCGCCACCCTCGACATCCTCTCCACCGCCGACCTGCGGGACACGCTCCAGGCCATCGACCTGCCGGTCCTGCTTATCCATGGCGGAGCGGATACAATATGTCTGCCGGCGGCTTCCCGTTACATGGCGAATCATCTCCCCCATGCCCGTCTCGTTGAGATGGCAGGAGCAGGGCATGCGCCGTTTCTCTCACGTCCCGAGGAGTGTAACCGACTTCTTGCCGCCTTTCTGGAGACTCTCCATGGTCGGGATTGATCGACAGCGGGTCCGCAGCTCGTTCCATCGCCACGCGGCGGAGTACGAAGCGTACGCCGACGTGCAGAAGCGGGTGGTTGCTCGATTGACGGATATTCTCAGGGATGAGTCGCTGACTCCCGCATATCTGCTCGATATCGGAACCGGCTCCGGCATGCTTCTGCGCGCCCTGCACGGTCTGTATCCGACTGCCCGACTGGCTGGGCTCGACCTGGCCCTCGGCATGTGCCGGACGGCCAGGGGAGGCTTCGATGACTCTGACAGGGTGGGGGTGCTGGCGGGGGACGCTGAACGGCTGCCGTTCCGGGATGCGGCGTTCGATCTGGTGGTTTCCACATCCACGTACCAGTGGCTGGAGGAGCCGGTTCCTGCATTCATGGAGGCATTGCGGGTGCTCCGGCCGGGGGGGCTCTTCTGTTTCGCCCTCTTCGGGGAAAAGACCCTGTATGAGTTGCGCAGTTCCTACCGGCAGGCCCATACTGCCGTCTGCCACACGGAAGAATCCCGAACCCACACGTTTCACTCGCGGGAGCAGGTTCACGCCGCCCTGACGGCGGCCGGTTTCGCCGTTCCGCGCACCAGTTCCGAACTTGAGGTGGAGCAGCATGCCGATGTACCTCCCCTTCTGCGGGCCATCAAGCGGGTAGGTGCCGGCAATGCCGCGCCGGTCAAGGGGCGCGGTCTTGCCGAGCGGCGGGTCATGCTGGAGATGATGGATATCTACCGGCGGGAATATGCTACGGATGGCGTTGTCCCGGCTACCTACGAGGTGATCTACGGCGTGTGCCGCAAGGAGTGACAAGCGGCTTCGTTGCTGCATGAAGCCCCCAGAAGGCATTTTTCGGCGTGCTTCATCTTTTTGATCTCGATTTCCCGCCTCCCCGCACTGCTCCGGTCGTGTCCACCCTCCAGATAGAAGAGTTTCTCCGGCCTTCGTCCCCGGAAATACTTCGCACCCGTACCCGCGGCATGTTCCCGAAGTCGCCGGTCAATGTCCGTCGTAATCCCCGTGTAGAGCGTGTTGTCGGAACAGAGGATGATGTAGACCTGCCAGGTCATTGTCGGGAGTCTGTCCGCAAGTGCATCAGACCGCCTGCAGCACGAAGCACTTGAGATACTCGGTTTCCGGCACCGCCAGCAACACCGGATGGTCGGGGGCCTGGGAGCGGACCTCCACCAGCCGCATCTCCCGTCGCGCCTGGAAGGCCGCGGTCTTAAGGAGGTCGTGGAACAGCTCCCTCCCCATGTGGTAGGAACAGGAGCAGGTAATGAGATGTCCTCCCGGTTTCAGTAGTTCCATGGCCCGACGGTTGATGGTGAGATATCCCTTTTCCGCCTCTTTGAGGGTCTTCCTGCTCTTGACGAAGGCGGGTGGGTCGAGGACGATGACGTCGAAGCTGCGCCCTTCCGTTTTCAGGCTCCGGAGCCGGTCGAATACGTCCACCGCCTCGAAGGCCATCCGATCCGCCATGCCGTTCAACTCACCGTTCTCCCGTGCCAGGGTGATTGCCCGCTCCGAGATGTCGAGGCAGGTTGTCCGGGAGGCACCGTACGCTGCCGCATGCACTCCCCAGCTTCCCGAATAACTGAAGCAGTCGAGCACCTCCCTGCTGAAGGCAAGTCGTTCCAGCAGCCGGTGATTCTCCTTCTGGTCGAGAAAATGGCCGGTCTTCTGCCCCTCCCGGAGGTTGACCCGGAAGCGGAGGCCGTGTTCCTCCATTTCGATAATCTCGGGTATCTCCCCGTAAAGGAGTTCGACGGTTTCCGTCAGCCCCTCGAGCCCCCGCACCGCCACATCGTTCCGGGCAATGATCCCCTTCGGCGCCAGGATTCCCACCAGAGCCGTGGTGACGAGCTCCCGCCGCACGTCCATGCCGCAGGTGAGAAACTGCACTGCCAGGTGGTCGCCGTACCGGTCCACTACCAGCCCAGGGAGGAAATCCCCCTCGCCATGGACCAGCCGGTAGGTCGTCATTTCCGGGTAGAGTTCCCGGCGGCAGGCGAGGGCCTTTTCCAGGCGCTCCCGGAAGAATGCCGTGGCATCGATGTCGGTCCGTTCCCGGCTGAGGAGCCGGGCGGCGATGAGTGAGCGGGGGTTGTAGTAGCCGGTGCCGACGAAGCCGCCGCCAGCGTCGTAAATCTCCGCAGCGCGTCCCGGCTGGCTGTCTCCCTCCAGTCCGCGAATTTCGTTGCTGAAGACCCACGGATGACCGCTCCGGATCCGCCTGTCTTCACCTTTTCCCAGTATGATCTTGAGCATGGGCTCCCGTCTCTTTCGTCGTGGATCGCAGCTGAAATGAAAATCCCCTCGCTCGGGAGGGGATCGATGATAATGCAGTCCTGAAGTAATGCCGGTCAGCTGAGGAGTTCGATGAGTTTCCTGGCCAGGGGGTGGACCACGGTGTAATGGACTTCGACCCCATCTCGTTTCCCTTCGATGATCCGCTTGTTCTTGAGGAGCGCCAGGTGCTGTGACACCGTGGCCTGGGGAAGCCCGAGGCATTCCCAGATGTGTTTTACATTACATTCCTTGGTGCAGAGCCCGGCCACGATCTTCAGCCGGACGGGATGGCCGAGGACCTTGAGGATTTCAGCCTCGTTATCAAAGTTTCTGCTTTTGTCGAATTCCTCGGATCCCATCGGACCACCCCCTTTTGCGAGAAGATATCCATATATATATAATTTTCCGAACTGACTGTCAATAAGAAGCTGCTTATGAACGGTAGAGCTTCATGCTGAAATGGCAGGCGGCAAGGTGTCCGGGGTCCCGTTCCGTCAGCAGGGGGGTGGTGCTGCTGCATACTCCTTCTGCGTAGGGGCAGCGGGTGTGGAACGGGCATCCTGGAGGGGGGGACAGGGGTGAGGGGGGGTCGCCCGGCAGGATGATCCGCTTGTTACCGGTCGGGGGGTGGATGTGGGGGACGGCTGACAGGAGTGCTTCCGTGTAGGGGTGAAGAAACCGCTCGAACACCGCGTCGCGGGGGCCGGTTTCGACGATGCGCCCCAGGTACATGATGGCGATCCGGTCGCAGAGGTGCCGCACCACCGACAGGTCGTGGGCAATGAAGAGGAAGGCCAGGTTCAGTTCCCGCTTCAGTTCCTGGAGCAGGTTGATGATCTGGGCCTGGACAGAGAGGTCGAGGGCCGATACCGGTTCGTCGGCGACGAGCAGGCGCGGTTCCACGGCAAGCGCACGGGCAATGCCGATCCGCTGCCGCTGGCCGCCGGAAAATTCGTGGGGATAGCGGAAAAAGTGCTCCTCTGCAAGGCCGACTTTTTCCATGAGGCGTGCCACCCGTTCACGCAGTTCCGAACCGGAAGCATAGCCATGGACGACGAGGGGTTCGCCGATGATGTCCCCCACGCGTTGACGCGGGTTGAGGGAGGAAAAAGGGTCCTGGAAAATGAGCTGGGCGGCCCTGCGGAAGGAGGCGAGATCACGTTTGCCCATCTCCGCCAGGTTGCCCCCCTCGAACAGCACTTCACCCTTTGTCGGGGGAGTAAGGCCAAGGAGGAGCCGGGCGACGGTGGACTTGCCGCAGCCCGATTCCCCTGCCAGTCCGACCGCCTCGCCGGCTGCAAGGCTCAGGTCCAGTCCGTCGACTGCGTTTAACGTCTGGCGGGGTGCAAAAGGGCCGGAGGCAACAGGAAAATATTTGGCAAGGTTTCTTGCTTCAAGGAGGGGAGCGGTCATGGGAACTTCCAGCAGCGGACCAGGTGGTTGCTGCTGGCCTCCTTGAGGGGTGGGGTGGATTGCCGGCACTCCCAGGTCTTGGCCGGGCAGCGGGGGCAGAAACCGCATCCCTGCTGCTCATCCGCCAGGTTGGGGACATGGCCAGGAATGGTGGCGAGCGGTTCTCCCGGAACGGCGTTCTGGGGGAGGGATGCGAGGAGCCCGCACGTATAGGGGTGGAGGGGGTTCTGGAACAGTTCGGCAGTCGGTGCCGTCTCCACGATTTTTCCTGCGTACATGATGGCGGTCCGGTCGGCCCGTTCGGCAACGATCCCCAGGTCGTGGGTGATGAGAAGGAGAGCCATGCCGTTTTCCCGTTGCAGCCGATCGATCAGTTCCAGGATCTGGGCCTGGATGGTGACGTCAAGGGCGGTGGTCGGTTCATCGGCAATGAGAAGCCTGGGCTGGCAGGCAAGGGCCATGGCGATCACGATCCGTTGCCGCATTCCGCCCGAGAGCTGGTGGGGGTAGTCTTCCACACGCTGTTCCGGTGCCGGAATGCCTACCAGGCCGAGCAATCTGACCGTCTCCGCGAGCGCTTCCCGCCGGGTGAGGTTGCGGTGCAGCCGAAGGACTTCCCCGATCTGGTTTCCGACGGTAAGGACCGGATTGAGGGAGGTCATGGGCTCCTGAAAAATCATGGAAATGCTGTTGCCGCGTATATCGCGCATCTCCTTGTCGGACAGAAGCAGCAGGTCGGTGCCGCCAAAAACGATACTGCCGCTGACAATATTCCCCGGAGGTGGAACCAGCCGCATGAGGGAGCAGGCGGTCATGCTTTTGCCGCACCCCGATTCGCCGACGATGGCAAGGGTTTCACCTTCGTTGAGGGAGAAATCGACGCCATCGACCGCTTTCAGGGTCGATGTTCCGAGGTGGAAATGGGTGGCAAGGCCGGTGACGTTGAGAAGGGGGGGCAAGCGCTCGCTCCTGGGGGTGGGTGATGGACCTGCGGATGAACGTGGTAGGAGCAGGGTTTCGGGTTGGCAACGTTATACCACGAAATGAGGGGAGGGGCAAATCCTTTGGGGAGGAGAGGGGGGACAGGTTACGTGTCTAGGCAGCGGAGATGCAGATGGGAACCCGTGGTTGCCCGTATTCCTGGGTGCCATCGTTTGCTGAAATTGCGGCGAAGCTGAACTTCCCGCTCCGGAGAACTTCGACGAACGGCTGGACCAGGTCGGGGTCGAACTGGGTGCCGGCGTTGTCCACCAGTTCCTTGATGGCGACATCCAGAGAGAGCGCCTTGCGGTAGGGACGGTCGGAGGTCATGGCGTCAAATGAATCGGCGATGGCAAGCATGCGTGATTCCAGCAGAAGCTGGTCGGCTGACACGTTGTTGGGATAGCCCTTGCCGTCGAAGCGCTCGTGGTGCTGGCCGATGCAGAGGCGGACGTCGCTCAGGAATTCGATCGGCTCCAGTATTTTCATGCCGATAACCGGATGCTGCTGCAGTTCCCGGATGTCCTCCGGGGTGAGCCGCCCTTCCTTGTGGAGAAGGCTCAGGTCGATGCCGATCTTGCCGATGTCGTGGAGAACGGCAGCCCGCTCGATGATTTTGAGCCGCTCGGGTGGCATGTCCAGTTTCTTCGCGAGTTCCATGCAGTAGCGGGTTACCCGTTCCGAATGGCCACGGGTGTAGCTGTCACTGGCTTCAATAGCGGAAACCAGGGCATGGATGGTGTTCATGTAGGTTTTCTGCTGCTCTTCGTAGAGCTGGACATTCTTGATGGCAATGCTTGCCTGGGCAGCGATGGTGGTGAGGAGGTCAAGATCTTCATTGGTGAAGACCGAGTTGTCGATCTTGTTGACGACGGTGATGGTGCCGATGGTTTCGTCCTTGGTTTTCAGGGGGGCGCAGATGAGCGTTTTTCGTTCGTACCCCATGGCGCTCATCCGGTCGAATTCCGGGGTTTCATGGATGTCGGTAATCAGCCGGGGTTTGCCGTTGTTGATGACCCAGGCGGAGACGCTGGAGGGCTTCATTTCCAACTCTCCCTTTTCCGGGGAGAAGGTATCATGGCCGAGCAGGGTAGTTACCTTGAGAACGTTCCGCTGGCGGTCATGAAGCATGATGTAGCCTATCTGTGCCTCCAGGGTATCCATGGTGGTCTTTACCACCAAGTCGAAGAGTGGCTTCGATTCCATGGTGGAATTGATGGCCAGGCCGACTTTGTAGAGGGTGGAGAGCCTGGTGACCGCCTTTTCCAGGTTGGTGTTCTTGTCTTCCAGTTCTCCTGCAAGGTCGGCGATCTTGTAGTTCGCCTCCTCGATTTCTTCGATCCGTTCTTCCAGTGAGACGTTGAGGTTTTCTATCTCCTTCAGCTGGTCTTCCAGCCGATGGTTCATCGTGTGGATTTCCCGGTGGTGGGCGAGCTTTTCCTGTGCCCGGGCCAGTTCGCGTTCATGGCTTATGGCCGACTCCACCATTCCTTTCAACCGTTCCACCATTCGGTTGAACTTGTCCGACAGCAGGCTCATCTCCTTGCTGCTGGAAATGGTGGTCGTGCAGTCGAAATCTCCCCCCTCGACCTTCTGCATGGAGGAAATCAGCTGCTGGATAGGGCGATCGACGTAATGGATAAGGAACAGGGAGATGGTAATGATGATGAGGCAGATTATGATGAACGTGGATGCGGTGACGGTTTTTCGTTCTTTGGCGACGAGGGCGTCAAGATTGGCAAGAGACAGTTCGATCTCCATAATCCCCAGGACACTCTGGGTCGAGGGGTGGCAACCGTAGCAGTCGGGCGTATTCATGATGCGGGTGTAGGAATCGTACACCTTCTTTGTGGAGTTGTATTCCTTGAGGGGGAACGTCCCCTTGCGGATCAGTTTCAGGTCGGAGGCGGGGAGCATCTGGCCGATCTCCTCCTCCTCGGCGGAGTTGATAATGACCCCCGATTCGGAGACGACACGGATATCGGTTATGAAATTTGAGGAACGGATCTTCTTGAAGAGCTCCCGGACCTCTTCCGAATGACCGGAACGCATGGCGTTGATGACACTGCTTTTGATGGTTTCGATGATGACCGTGGTATTGTGGTCGGCAAGGTTCCTGATCAATTCCGCATTCTGCCGGAAGCTCAGGAAGGCGGCAATGACGAGAATCGTGACGACGATTATCGTGATGAGGCCGAGTATTTTGACTTTCAGTGATTTCATGTCACCTGCTTTGTGTAAAGGGCGCTTTCGGTTTTCTACTCCATTTAGCCGGGGATATCAAGTCATATAGCGATTAGAACTGGTTCCTTAACCTGCGGCTAATGCTCGTACGCTAATAAAGCTGTTGAACGTCAGCGGGGTGCTCAGTCGTGGTTGTACGCTGTGCAGGAGGCCAATGTCGTTGGCTATGCGCTGACATGGGTGTTTACGTCATTTCGCCGAAAACCCGCAAGAAAACTCCATCCAATTGCACCCTGCGGTTCGCGCCCGGCCGGTACAGTCTTCTGTCACTGCAATTGGCTTGCCAACTCGGAGCTTTGTGGGGAGCGGGACAAGGCGATAAAATCGTTGACTTTGCGACCGGAATTGTGATTCTATCGACCAGTTTTGAATAAGGATTGTACTACTTGAAATTACTAATTGCCATACTCTTTTGCATCTGCTTTTTTCACGGCGGGGTCGGGCGGGGAGAGCCCCTTCAAACCGACCTCATCCGGGTTGCATTGCAGAAGGGGAGTGATGCCGTTTCGCTTGATGGCACCGGTGTTCTTGCCCTCGCCGATGATGGGGAGCCTCTCCGCCTCAATCTGCCGCTGCAGGTCAAAAGGGTCAGGGACGGACTGGCGGTGAACGGCAGAACAGTCCGCAAGCTGGTGGCATCAGCCCCCGCGTTCTTGCTCATCAACGGCAAAGGGTACCGGGGAACCATTGAAATCACCCCTTCCGACAAGGGACTCCTGGTCGTTAACGAACTCCCCCTCGACGAGTACCTTGTCGGCCTCATTAACTGCGAGATATCGTCGCAGTGGCCGATGGAGGCCGTCAAGGCACAGGCTGTAATCGCACGTTCCTACGCGGTATACCAGCGCCAGGCCCGGAAAAACGCCCCCTACCACCTGGAGTCGAGTGTCCTTGATCAGGTGTACGAAGGATGCGACATCGAAGACAGCCGGGCCGCCCGGGGGGTACAGGAAACCGCCGGGGAGGTCCTGTCCTACGATGGCGGTGTCATCCAGGCCTTTTACCATTCCAACTGTGGTGGCCATACGGAGGCTTCCGAGAATGTCTGGGGGTTTCCACTTCCCTACCTGCGGGGCGTTGACTGTGCGTACTGCGAGACGGCGCCGTCGCTGAAATGGGAACAGACCCTCCCCCTCCGGCGTATCGAGTCGCAGCTCAAGAACAGCGGCTTCCAGGTGGCCGGTCTCAAGGATATCCGGCTCGGGCGGCGTAACGCCAGCGGCCGTCTGGTGGATCTGACGCTCGTAACAGCTACCGGAAGGCAGACCATACCGGCAACCAGATTCCGGATGGCCGTCGGTTCAACGATTATCAAGAGCACCAACTTCGAGGTGAGGATTGCGGGCGAAAATGCCCTGTTCAGCGGTGCGGGTTACGGACACGGAGTGGGGCTCTGCCAATGGGGAGCCAAGCAACGGGCGAGCGATGGATTTGACTACCGGGAGATACTGAGTTATTACTACCCCGGGACGCGGCTGGCCAGGATCTCCGGCGACTGATCATGGAGCTGGAAGAGTTCGATTATCACCTCCCCCCCGAGCTGATTGCCCAGGTTCCTGCGGCCCGGCGGGATGCGGCCCGGTTGATGACCCTGGAGCGGTCCACAGGGAAGATCGGCGAAACGGTCTTTTCCGAAGTGGCCCGCTTGTTCCGTCCCGGCGATCTGCTCGTGGTGAACGACACGCGAGTGATACCGGCCAGGCTTCTCGGCAGGAAAGAGAGTGGCGGCCGGGTGGAGGTCTTCCTGGTGCGGCGTTTGCCCGGAGACGGTGAGCGCTGGCACTGCCTGATCCGGGCTTCCAAGTCGCCCGGACCGGGAACGGTCCTTCTCCTGGCAGACGGCATGACTGCCAGGGTCGAGAGTCGTACCGGCGACGACTGCTGGCAGGTCGCCTTTTCGCCCGGCGGGGATTTTGCCACCTGGCTGGAGCGGCATGGCAGCATGCCGCTTCCCCCCTACATTCGGCGGGTTGCGGAAGAGCATGACCGGGAACGTTATCAGACCGTATTCGCCACAACTAAGGGTGCCGTAGCCGCACCCACGGCGGGTCTGCATATGACTCCCGAACTTTTGGCCGCCCTGGTGGCCGGAGGGGTCGAAGTAGCGCCGATAACCCTTCACGTGGGCCTCGGCACCTTTATGCCGGTCCGTGTGGAAAAGCTGGACGACCACCGGATGCATCGGGAGGAGTACTTCATCCCGGCCGGGACGGCGGAGGCGGTTGCCCGGCGAAAGAGGGATGGGGGAAGGGTGGTGGCTCTTGGTACCACGACCACACGGGCGCTGGAGCAGGCGGCTGCTGATGACGGGACGGTCATTGCAGGAGCGGGTGAAGCGGATATTTTCATCCGGCCCGGTTACACCTTCAAGGTCGTCGATGCCCTGATCACCAACTTTCATCTGCCGAAATCGACCCTGCTCATGCTGGTCAGTGCCTTTGCCGGCAGGGACCTGCTGCTGGAGTCCTACGCGGAGGCGGTGCGGCGTAAGTTCAGGTTTTTCAGCTACGGCGACGCCATGATGATATGGTAAAAGCAGTTTTGAATTTTGAGTTTTGAATTTTGAATTGAGAAGCTCAAAACATGCAACTCAACATTTACACTCTGTCAGGAATATTTTGCCCGCTATAGATTTCAAGGTTATAAAGCAGGACGGGACGACAGCGGCCCGGCTCGGCTCTTTGACAACCCCCCACGGCACCATCGCGACGCCGATCTTCATGCCGGTGGGAACCCAGGCGACGGTCAAGGCGATGACCCCGGAGGAACTTCGGGAAGTGGGCGCCCAGATTATCCTGGCCAACACCTATCACCTCTATATCCGGCCGGGGCACGAACTGGTCGGACGTCTTGGCGGCCTGCACGAGTTCATGCACTGGCCGGGGCCGATTCTGACCGACAGCGGTGGCTTCCAGGTCTTCAGCCTGGGGGAACTGCGCAAGATAACCGAGGACGGGGTACGGTTCCAGTCGCACCTTGACGGCTCCTACCACTTCATCTCCCCCGAGAATGCCATGGCTATCCAGGAAGCGCTCGGGGGTGACATCATCATGTGCTTCGATGAGTGCCCTCCCTATCCGTCGGAATACGCCTACGTGGAAAAATCCCTGGGACTTACCACCCGCTGGGCCCGGCGCTGCAAGGAGTCGCATGCTCGGACCGACCAGGCGCTGTTCGGCATCGTCCAGGGGGGAATGCACCGCGAATTACGGGAGCGGAGTGCTGCGGAGCTCATGGAGATCGGTTTCGACGGCTATGCCCTCGGCGGGCTGTCGGTGGGGGAAGAGAAGGAACTGATGTACGAGGTGATGGGGTACTGCGCACCCGTTCTGCCGGTTGACCAGCCCCGCTACGTCATGGGAATCGGTGCGCCGGAGGATCTGATAGAGGGCATTCACGCCGGCTTCGACATGTTCGATTGTGTCATGCCGACCCGCAACGCCCGGAACGGCATGCTCTTCACCTCCTTCGGCAGGGTTAACATCAAGGGGGCGGCGTATGCCGAGGACCGCTCTCCCCTCGACCCGGAATGCGGCTGTTACGTCTGCAAAAACTACAGTCGGGCATATCTCCGGCATCTGTACCGTTCCGGAGAGATACTTGCCTCGCGGCTCAATACCTGGCACAATCTGCACTACTACCTCAATCTCATGACCCAGGCGCGTGAGGCCATCGGTGCCGGCCGGTTCGGGGAGTTCAGGAAAGAATTTTACGCAAAGAGGTTTTCACTGTAGGGGCGAATCTTGTATTCGTCCCTGATCTGGGGCGATCACGAGGATCGCCCCGACAAAAACTGAATGTTATTTATGGAGGTTTCAGCTATGGTAGGTATGTTAGGTCTGGCATTTGCGATGGGTACCCCACCGGAAGGAGCTGCCGGCGGGCAGTCGGCAATCATGAATCTGGTGCCGCTTGTTTTCATGTTCGGTATTTTCTATTTTCTCCTCATTCGCCCCCAGCAGAAAAAGGCCAAGGAGCACCGGGCACTGCTCGATGCGCTGAAGAAGGGTGATGCGGTGGTGACCGCGGGGGGTATGCACGGCAAGGTGACAGCCATCGATGAAACGGTGGTTACTCTGGAAGTGGCCACCGGCGTCAATATCAAGGTGAATAAAGGGCATATCGCCAGCGTGACCAAGCCGGGAGCGTAAGCGCAACCCCTTGTGCCAGCCCGCGCAGGGGGCGCAAGGAATTGCGCTCTGTCTGTATAATCATCCGTAATTCCAGGCTGCCGGTAATGTGCCGGACATGCCATGCCGAAAGGAGCATCCTCAATGTCCAAGGGTTTAACTTGGCGCGTCAGCATGATTCTGGTTTTCCTGCTCTTGTCGTTTCTCTACCTGACCCCGACTCTGGTCAGCAACCTTCCTTCCTGGTGGCAGGGGTATCTCCCCAAGGACAAGATCCACCTGGGGCTTGATCTCCAGGGGGGGACCCACCTGGTGATGGAGGTGGAAACCCAGAAGGCGGTGGAAGGGACTCTCGACATCATCGCCACCGACCTTGAAGATTCCCTTTCCGCCCAGAATCTCCGCTTCAAGCATATCAGCCGGGTCGGCTCCGACAAGGTGCAGCTCGTCCTCTACGACAAGGCGACGGCCGAAAACGCCCAGAACCTGGTCAAGAAGAAATATCCCGAAATGGAACAGCTGCCGACCTACGACGAGGGGGGCTTCGTCAACATGTCGCTCCGGATGAGCGACAAGGTTGCCCAGGATCGCCGTGACAAGTCGGTACAGCAGGCCCTGGAGACCATCCGCAACAGGATTGACCAGTTCGGCGTTTCGGAGCCGGTCATTCAGCAGGAGGGGATCAACCATGTCGTGGTCCAGCTTCCCGGCATCAAGGACCCGAAACGGGCCATAGAACTGATCGGCCGGACTGCCCGGCTGGAGTTCAAGCTGGTGGACGAGAATATCAACGCGGCCACCGCTACTCCCGGGACCATCCCCGAGGATGACGAGCTCCTCGTCGAGAAGAGGACAGATCCCGCTACCGGGGCAGTCACCGAAATCCCGCTGGTGGTGAAGAAAAAGGCGATGATCACCGGTGACCTCCTTACCGATGCCCAGGTGCGGATCGATTCCCAGTTCAACCAGCCCTACGTGGCGATCGACTTCAACTCCACCGGCGCCAGGCTGTTCGACCAGGTCACTGCTGCCAACGTGGGAAAACGGTTTGCCATCGTCCTGGACAACAACATCTATTCCGCACCGGTCATCCGGGAACGGATCTCCGGCGGCAGCGCCCAGATCTCGGGCTCCTTTACCGAAAAGGAGGCGGCTGACCTTTCCATCGTCCTGCGGGCCGGTTCACTGCCGGCGCCGGTCAAGATCATCCAGAACGTGACGGTCGGCCCGTCCCTTGGGCAGGATTCCATCCACAAGGGGCTCATTGCCGGCCTTGTCGGCGTCATGCTCGTTGTCGTCTTCATGGCCGTCTACTACAAGCTTGCCGGCCTTGTCGCCAACTTCGGAATGGTCCTCAACATCATCTATCTCATGGGGGCGCTGGCTGCGCTCGGTGCGACCCTCACCCTTCCCGGCATCGCCGCCATCGTCCTTCTGGTCGGGATGTCCGTCGACTCCAACGTCCTCATCTTCGAACGCATCCGGGAGGAACTGCGGCTCGGGAAGACACCGGCGGCGGGGGTAGATGCGGGGTATGACAAGGCGTTCCTGACCATCATGGACTCCCACGTCACCACCCTCATTACGGCGGCGGTCCTGTTCCAGTTCGGTACCGGACCGGTAAAGGGGTTCGCGGTCTCCCTCAGCCTCGGTATCATCATCAATCTCTTCACATCGCTGCTGGCCACCAGGGCGGTGTTTGACTTCTTCCTCAGCCGCATGCACGTGAAGAAGCTGAGCATATAGGGAGGACTTCCATGGAACTCATTGGCAAAACGAAGATAGATTTCATCGGGATGAAGAAGATTTCCTTCATCATCTCCGGCATCATCTCCATCATCGGCATCATCGGCATCATCCAGATCGGTCGCGGCGCGGCCAACATGGGGATCGACTTCTCCGGCGGCACGTCGGTCCAGCTCAAATTCAGCCAGCCGATCGCCATGGAACAGGCACGGGCTGCCCTGGCGAAACATAATCTGGCCGAGGCAAACCTGCAGGAGATCAAGGAAGGAAACAAGCTGCTCGTCAAGGTGGGGAAGACTACCCTGGCGACCGGCAAGGCGGCCGATACCATCGTCGAGGTCTTTACCAAGGAAATTCCGGGAAACACCTTCGTCGTGGAAGGGTCCACCGAAATCGGTCCTTCCATCGGCGATAAACTCCGGAAGGACACCCTCGTCGCGGTGGCGATCTCTCTGCTCGGCATCATCATCTACATCGCCTGGCGGTTCGATTTCAGGTTCGGCGTCGGCGCCACCCTTTCCACTCTTCACGATGTCCTTGCCATGATCGCCGTTTTCTTTGTGCTGGGGAAAGAGATCAACCTCCTCCTCATTACGGCGGTGCTGACCATTGCCGGCTATTCCCTCACCGACACCGTGGTGGTCTTTGACCGGATCCGGGAAAATCTCCACAAGAACCTCAAGGAGTCGATGCCGGCCATTTTCAACAGGAGCATCAACGAAGTCCTTTCCCGTACCATCGTCACGTCTATCACCACCTTCCTTGCAGCCGTGTCGCTCCTGCTCTTCGGTGGCGAGGTCATTCACGATTTTGCCTTCGCTCTTGTGGTAGGGGTCGTGGTGGCCACCTACTCATCCATCTTTGTCGCCAGCCCGATTGTTGCATTATGGGAAGAGCGTGCAGCAGCACAGGCTAAATCTTAGAAGAAGGGGGCCCTTGTGAAAAAAGAGCAGATTCTCGTTGCGGTTATTGCCCTGGTTGCCGGACTGCTGCTGGGCATACTTTTCTTCGGTGGCAAGAAGGATGCGGTGCCGGTCGGTGGCGGCGTTCCCATGGGTGGAGGTGCTCCTGCCGACTATCAGCAGCGGATTGCCGAAGTAGAAAAGATTGTGGCGCGGGAGCCTGGCAACGTCCAGGCCTGGATCCAGCTGGGGAATGACTATTTCGACACCGACCAGACCCAGAAGTCGATCAATGCCTACGGAAAGGCGCTGGAACTCGACCCGAACAATACCAACGTCCTGACCGACCAGGGGGTCATGTACCGGAAGATGGGGTGGTTCGACAAGGCGATTGCCAACTTCGAGAAGGCGCAGAAGCTCGACCCGAAACACCTGCAGAGTCTCTACAACCTGGGGGTGGTGTACGCCCAGGACCTGAAGCAGCCTGCAAAGGCAGCGGAAGTATGGGAACGTTACCTGAAGATGGACTCGACCAGCCCCACTGCCCAGCAGATCAAGGCGATGATGGAACAGTTCAGGTCCCCGTCGGGGAAATAGGAAACTCGCGACCCCGCCGAAAGGCGGGGTTTTTGTTTTCGGGAAGGGGGTGAACAGCCGTGGAACCGGTTACGACGCGCCGCTGGAAAATAAGGGAAACGGAACAGTCGCACGCTGAACGGCTGATCCGGGAGTGCGGCCTTTCTCCCCTCGTTGCCCGCCTCCTGCTCAATCGTGGCATCGGAGAACCCGAAGCAGTCCGCCGTTTCCTGGGTGGGACTCTCACCGACATCCACGATCCCTTCCTCCTGCGGGGCATGGAGCCGGCTGTCGCCAGGCTGGCTACGGCGGTTGCCGGTGGTGAGCCGATCTGCATCTATGGCGATTACGACGTGGACGGGATAACGGCGGTGGCGCTGCTCGTCAGTTTTTTCCGGACCCTGGGGGCGACGGTCTTCTATCATATCCCCCTGCGGCTGGAAGATGGGTACGGCCTCTCCGCCGAGGGGATCGCCAGCGTGGCCGAACAGGGGGCGCGGGTCATCGTCAGTGTCGACTGCGGCATCACGGCAGTGGCCGAGGCCGAACTCTGCCGGCAGTTGGGTGTCGATCTCATCATCACCGACCACCATACCCCGGGAGAGGTGATCCCCCCGGCCCACGCCGTCATCAATCCCCACCAGCCCCATTGCTCCTTCCCCTTCAAATCCCTGGCCGGGGTCGGCGTCGCCTTCAACCTTCTCATCGCCCTCCGGACCAGGCTGCGGGATATGGGCCATTTTGCCGACCGCACCGCGCCGAACCTGCGGGAATACCTGGACCTGGTCGCCCTGGGCACCATTGCCGACATCGTGCCGCTCACCGACGAGAACCGCATCTTTGTCGCCTACGGGCTGCGGGAACTGACAGCCTCGCCGCGGCCGGGGATCCAGGCGCTGAAAACCGCTGCCGGCGTGGACGGCACGGTAACCTGCGGAGCGGTAGGATTCCGGCTCGCTCCCCGCCTCAACGCCGCCGGCAGACTGGAGGATGCCGCCCTCGGCGTCGATCTCCTTCTCAGCGGCGACCGGCAGCGGGCACGGGTCATGGCAGAATCCCTGGACGCCAGCAACACGGAGCGACAGGCGCTGGAACAGCAGATACTGCGCGAGGCCCTGGCGATGGTGAAGGGTGCGCCGGCAAAGAGCGGGAGAAAAAGCATCGTCCTGGCGTCCGAGGCCTGGCATCCCGGGGTGATCGGCATTGTCGCCTCCCGGCTGGTGGATATGTTCCACCGCCCCACCATACTCATTGCCATGCAGGACGGCAACGGTCGCGGATCGGGGCGGAGCATTCCCGGCTTCCATCTCCACGATGCCCTCCAGGCCTGCGCCGATCATCTCGTCAAATTCGGCGGTCACAAGTATGCCGCCGGCCTCTCCATCGACGAGGAGACCCTGGAAAAATTCGTGACCGGTTTCGAGATGGTGGCGGACGGACTCCTTTCCGCTGAGGACCTGCTTCCCGAACTGGCCGTGGATGCCGAGGTGGGGCCGGACGATCTCACCCTCGCCCTCGCGGAGACGCTGGAAAGTCTTGCCCCCTTCGGCATGGGGAATCCCGAACCGGTCCTGCTGCTCCGGGGTGCGAAGGTTATTGAGCGGCGGCTTCTCAAGGAGCGTCATCTCAAGATGCGTCTCGCGGCGGGGGGGAAGACGTTCGATGCCATCGGCTTTAACATGGGGGGACGGGAGAACCCGGGTGACGGTCTGGATATCGTCTTTACCCTCGGGGTCAACGTCTGGAAGGGGAAGAGAAGCATGCAGTTGCGCCTGAAGGATTTCAGGGGGGCGGAGGGTTAGAATGCAGCGGGAAGAACGTTTCAGTCGGGCGGACCAGGTCATAAAGGTCGGTTTCTGGGTCAACGCCCTGCTCATGGTGATGAAACTTCTGGCGGGCTATTACGGGCGCTCGGAGGCGGTCTTTGCAGACGGTGTGGAGAGCGCCTGCGACTTCGTGGCCATTTCGGCCACCATGCTGGCCCTCAGGATCGGGCGCAAGCCGTTCGACGCAAAGCACCCCTACGGCCACGGCAAGGCGGAAAGTATTGCCGCCATCGTCGTCGCGCTGGTCATCTTCCTGACCGGCGGAGGGATTCTTTACAAGGCCATCCACACGATCATGGACCGCAGCTACGGCGAACCGGAGTTGATGGCGGTGGCGGCGGCTTTTGCGACAATCATCATCAAGGAGGCGCTCTGCCGCTATTCCATCAGGGTCGGCGGCAACCTGGGGAGCCCGGCGGTCATCGCTATCGCCAAGGACCACCGCAAGGACGCGGTTACCTCCATCGCCACCCTCGTCGGGGTTGGCGGCGCCTTCTTCGGCATTCCCGTCATGGACCCCCTGGCGGCGGGCCTCACCTCCTTCTTCATCTTCCACATCGGTTTCGAGACCTTTCGCTCGGCGGCCCATGACCTGATGGATGGTCAGCCTCCTGCTGAAGTCATTGCCGACATGAAGATCCTCGCCGAAGGGGTCGCGGGGGTCGAGCATGTTCACGAAATACGGGGGCGGCGCTCCGGCCAGTACCTTATCGTCGATCTCAAGCTCGATATGGACCCGGAAATGACGGTCAAGCGTTCCCATGACATTGCCACGGAGGTAAAGAGGCTCATTTTCGAGCGGTTTCACAACGTGGGAGACGTCATGATCCACATCAACCCCCACGACGAAGAACACGAAGATCTGATCCGCCTCTGAACGGAGCGCCATTGCCTTTCCGACAGACCGGGGTATACTTAAACAGGTTATCCCTCTTGATTTCCTTGTGTCCCGGACACCGGTGAAACGAGGTGCGCGATGAACATTCGGGTGCTTTTCAGTGACAACAGCAGCAGCATGGTGTCGGATTCCCTGCTCCAGGAATTGATCGTCAAGGGGAAGGTCGTGGCCTTTTTCCGCTCCACCGGTTGGGTCCACGTGAAACGGGGCCCCCTTCGGAGAAGTGAAGGGCGATATGATGGGCCCGAAAGGCGGAAGGCTTCGCCGGCATAGCCGGCCTGCATTGCACTACATCAACAACCACAGGAGGTAGTAATGTCGAACGGACCCAAATCGGAGAACAATCTGAAGGAGGCGTTTGCCGGTGAATCCCAGGCAAACCGCAAATACCTGGCCTTTGCCAAGCAGGCCGACAAGGAGGGATATCCCCAGGTGGCCAAGCTGTTCCGCGCTGCCGCCGAGGCGGAAACCATCCATGCCCATAACCACCTGCGGGCGCTGGACGGCGTCAAGGGTACCCGGGAGAACCTGCAGGAGGCTATCTCCGGCGAGACCCACGAATTCATGGACATGTATCCCCAGATGATCGCCGATGCCGAACTGGAGAGGTCCGATCTGGCGCGGCGCTCCTTCGTGTACGCCAACGCCGTGGAGAAGGTCCACGCAGCCCTCTACCAGAAAGCGCTCGACACTTTGGGGGCGGCGGCCGATCTCTTTGATTACTATATCTGTCCGGTCTGTGGTCACACGGTGGAAAAAGGGGCGCCCGACACCTGTGAAGTGTGCGGCGCCAAGGGGAGCGTGTTCATCAGGATGAGTTAGCGGGATACAAATCGGGTACAGGAAGAGAAGGGCGGCCAGTTGGTCGCCCTTTCTGTTTTTGGGTTGACGCGGGGCGGGGTCACCCCGCCCGATTTCAGGAATGGCAAACCAGAACCAGGGCGGAGGGACCCGACAAACCAACACCAGGGCGGGGTGACCCTGCCCCTACGGAAGCGGATTAACAGACAAAAAAATGGGCCTGCCGAAGCAGGCCCCAATCACGAAGGAGGTGTTGCTATGTTACGCTATGTGCTGATGCTGGGGGGGCTCCCGGAGGAGCCCCCTTTTTTTGTCGCTGCCGTCGAAGTTCTTACCAGGTCTTGGAACCGTGGCAGGAGTTGGCGCAGGAACTTGTCGTAGCATTCCAGCCGATGGTGCTGACCAGATTGAGGACACCGTTGCTGTGGGTTGTCGCGTTGACAGTCGTTTTGCTGTAACCGGTCCCGTGGCAGGTGGCGCAGGAATACCTGCTGGCATGGAGCGAATGCTCGCCCGTTGCGGGAGGAATGGCGTGACAGCTTCCGCACGTCGGGGTCGGTACGGGGGTTGGCGTCGGCGTCGGCGTGGGGGTCGGTGTCGGGGTGCTGACTGCCAGGGCGGTGGCTATGGCCTGCACCTCGGCGGAAGTCAGGACGCGGCTTGCATAGGGAGGGGCTGCCATGCGGACCTGGATCTGGGCAGCTGTCGCGCCTTTCTTTGCGGAGCTGGCCAGAGCGCCGTGACAGCCCGAGCATTCGCTGGTATAGAGTGATGCGCCGTCAACTGGAGTTGGTGTCGGTGTGGGGGTCGGAGTCGGGGTTGGCGTGGGAGCCGGGGTCGGGGTCGGGGTCGGTGTGGTCGGGGCCAGGGCGTTAACGATTGCCTGCAGTTCGGCGGCGGTCAGCGAAGAGAGATATCCCATGCCGCCCGCATTACTGCTGATGCCTGCCTGGAGGCGGGCCAGCGTGATTCCCCGTTTGGTGGAGGATGCCAGGGCGCCGTGACAGCCGGCGCATTCGTTGGCATAGAGTGCCGCACCGTCAACCGGCGCGGGGGTCGGGGCAGGCGTCGGCGCAGGTGCCGGGGCGGGAGTCGGTGCAGGTGCAGACGTCCCGAGGGCAGAGGCTATGGCCTGAACTTCAGCGGGGGTCAGGGAGCTGAGGAACCCCATGCTGCCGACGTTGTTGGTGATGGCGGTCTGGATCCGGGCTGCGGTTGCACCCTTTTTGTTCGAGCTGGCCAGGATGCCGTGGCAGGAGGCGCATTTCGTGCCGTAAAGGGCGACGCCGTCAAGTGTCGCGGCAGGAGGGACCTGGCCGGCGGTGGGCATGTTCCCCATGGTGAAGGTGCCGGCGGTCATGTTCTGTATCGGAGCCGTGCAGATGGTGGCGTTGGTGGTTTTGTTGGTGACCACCATGTTGCCGCTGCTGATGGTGACCGCAACCGCATCCAGCATGGCGTCCAGGCCGGTATGATTGGCGACGAAGGTGCCGGTAAGCGGGTTGGTGGTCACGCCGTAAAGGTCGAACAGGGGTTTGAGGCGAGTCTGCAGTGCGGCAGTCGAAGCCGCGATGCTGGCGGCCATCTGCTGCTGGGTTGCGGGTGTGAAGCCGGCGTAGAGCGGTGCGGGATCAGCGACTCCGGCGGCGTTGGCCACGATGACGTGGGTAAGGGGGGTTACGTTGGCGGTGCCGTGGGTGGTGGCGAAGGAGAGGAGGGACTGGGTTCCCCAGGTTACCTTGACGATGAACGGAGGTGTCATCCCTTCGACATTGAAGCTGTAGGAGCCGTCGCTGCCGGTGGGTGCGGACAGTTCGCGGGCCGGAGACGACGAGTCTTTGACGTAGGCGGTGCCGACTATGGGGGCGCCGGTGGCTGCCACCCCTGAAAGGGTGGCGGTGCTTGTCGCTGAGCCGCTTCCACCGCTGCCACAGCCTGCCAGCATGATGGTTGCGACTGCACTGCCGAGAGTTATCAGTCTGGTGATGGTCTTTCGCATTCATTTCCTCCTTGTGCTTGGTGAAACCGGTTTTTTCCCCAGTGTCTGTACCCGGTTGCGGGTACAAAAAAAGCCGGGACCGAATATCGTGTGATATTTCGGCGACCCGGCTGTCTCGGTGAGACCCTGTAGGCTTTCCGCCCCATCCTCGCGGATGGTTTAGTATTGTCGTGTATCGGCATGTACTGCGTATGCTGATTTTTAATGAACTTTATAGCAAACGATTCTTCTTCGTCAAGAGAAAAATGTATAAAATTTGTTACCAAAGTGAAAATATTTTTTGGGGCCCGATCACGATGCCACTGCCAGTGCTTCTCCCGCCAGTAGTACCTGCTCGTCATTAATGCTTATTGTCTGGGCGCTATGCTCGATCAGTTCGTAGAGCCGGAGGTATTTTTCCACTTCCGCCTGCTGGCTGGTCTTGCGGCCGAAATATTTTCCCGGCTGAATGAAGACGTCGGTGACCGACTGGTCGTCGTAGATGGCGAAGTCGCAGGAGCTGTTGGTGTCGCGGCCGCTGATGTCGCTGGCGACGGGGAGTTCGTCCCGATAGACGATCCGCACGTCGATGTCGTCGTTATACTGGGCGAGAAGCACTTTCTGTACGTCAGGTTCAATCAGTTCGTCCTTCCCCACCACGAAGATGCGGGTGATCCGGACTCCCCGGTCAAGGGCGCGCAGGTTGGACTGGTAAAAGTTGAGCATGGCTCCGCGACTTCCCCAGCCGCTGGTGAGGGGATCGACCGCTTTGATGGAGCGGGTGGCCTGGTCCGCGAGTTTGGCCCCTTCCAGGTAGAACTCGGTATCGTCGAGGGGGATGTATCCCTGCTGGAGCAGGGCGAGGGTCCGTTTCGTTCCCGTCATGAGTTCGCTGGCCCTGGTCTGGCATTCCGGGTCGGTGATGCGGGCGATGGCTTCCGGTATTTCATGTGCCTGCAGGTATTGCTCCCGCAACTCCTCCCGGGTCTTTTCGATCTCCTCGCGGAGCAGCCAGGTGACGAGCGACAAGAGAATGCCGACGGCAAAGATGATGTAGGCCGCTTCCTTGTAGTCGAGCACCCAGTGGAAAAAGATTGCCAGGCCGGAGCCGGCGAGAAATTCGATGAAGACCGCCATGTGTTGGATTTTTCTGTTCATGCGTTACCTCGTTCAGCTGTGCCAGTCGGAATTTGGTCAGTGCCCTGGCAGAGCAAAAAAAAGCCGGGCCGCCCCATATCTGGTGAGATATTTCGGCGGCCCGGCTGTCTCGATGAGACCCTGTGGGTTTTCCGTCCCATCCTCGCGGATGGTTTAGTATTGTCGTCTATCTGTTGCCGGTTTTTTTCAAAAGTCGTTCAGACCATACCCGCTTTGTTTTCGAAAGTCAAGTCCGGGTTTTCTCTTTTATACCTTGCGGCGTTATTACAGTCGCTTCAGCTGGACTTTTACAGGCCATGTATCCGTAAACGTGCTTCCGCTCACTTTCCGGCAAGCTCTTTCCCCTCGGCAACCATCAGTTCTGCCACCAGCCGGGTGAAGCGGAGGGGGTCCTTTATGGGGGACCCTTCGGTCAGGAGCGCCTGGTCATAGAGGAGTTCGCAGTAGTCGGCCAGCCGGGCGCTTTCCTTGTCTTTTTCGTACAGCCTGCCCAGGACCTGGAGAAGGGGATGTTCCGGGTTCAGTTCCAGTATCCGCTTGGATTCCGGCACTGCCTGATTCATTGCCTTGAGGATACGCTCCATGTTGGCATTGAGCCCGTAGTCGTCGGCCACCAGGCAGCAGGCGCTGTCGGTGAGGCGGCCGGAAAAGCGCACCTCCTTGACCTGCTCCCTGAGCCGCTCCTGGATGAAGCCGAGGAGGTCCTTGTACTGCTTGACCGCTTCCTCTTTTTTTGCCTCTTTTTCCTTCTTTTCCTCTTCAGTGTCCAGTTCCAGGTCTCCCCGGTCCACACCCTTCAGCTTTTTGCCGTCGTACTCGGTCAGGTGCTGGACGACCCATTCGTCCACCGGGTCGGTGAGGAAGAGGACCTCGTACCCTTTCTTGCGGAAGATCTCCAGGTGGGGGGACTGCTCCAGCGCTTCGCGGGCGGTGCCGGTGATGTAGTAGATCTCCTTCTGCCCTTCGGGCATGCGGGCCACGTACTCCTTGAGGGAGACGAACTGCCCTGCGTCGGTCCTGCTGCTCTCGAATAGCACCAGTTCCTGGAGCTTGTCCCGGTTGGCGTGGTCGAAGTGTATCCCCTCCTTCAGGACCGGACCGAACTCCTTGTAGAACGCCAAATACCCTTCCGGCTCCTTCTCCTTCGTTTCCGCCAGGGTCGAGAGTATCTTCCCGACGAGGTTTTTCTCGATGCGCTTTATCTGCACGTCTTCCTGGAGTATCTCGCGGGAGACGTTGAGGGGGAGGTCGCTGGAATCCACCACCCCCTTGACGAAGCGGAGGTAGTCGGGAATGAGGTGCTCGCAGTTGTCGGTGATGAAGACGCGCCGGACGTAGAGATTCACCCCCCGTTTCCGGTCCGGCATGAAGAGGTCGAACGGTTTGTGGGCGGGGAGATAGAGGAGTGCCCGGAACTCGCTTACCCCTTCCGCGGCGTAGTGGATGGTCTTGAACGGCTTGTCGTAGTCGTGGGATATGTGCTTGTAGAACTCCTCGTACTCCTCGTCGCTGATCTCGCTCTTCGGCCGGGTCCAGATCGCCTTCATGGAGTTGAGGGTCTCGGTGGTGGTCTTCTCCATGGTGCCGGCGCCTTCGATGACCTTGCCGTCCGCGCCGGTGACCGGCTCTTCCCGGGTGATATCCATGACGACGGGGTACTGGACGTAATCCGAGTATTTCTTGACGATGGCGCGGATCTTCCACTCGTCCAGATACTCCTTCATCTCTTCCTTCAGGTGAAGGACGATGTCGGTGCCGCGCCCTTCCTTGGTGCACTCCTCGATGGTGTAGCTGCCGTCGCCGGCGGATTCCCACCGGCAGCCGTTCTGGGTGCCGTCACCCCCCTTGCGGGTGATGAGGGTGACCCGGTCGGCCACCATGAAGGAGGCGTAGAAACCGACCCCGAACTGGCCGATCATTTCCGGATGTTCAGCCAGGTTCTGCTCCTTGATGTTCCTGAGGAAGGCGCGGGTGCCGGAATGGGCGATGGTGCCGATGTTGGTCTCCACCTCCTCCGCCGTCATGCCGATGCCGTTGTCACGGATGGTGAGGGTGCCGGCGGCCTTGTCGGGGATCAGTCTGATCTGCCAGTCGGCGTTCCCCTCCAGGAGCGCCTCGTTGGAGTGGGCTTCGAAGCGGACCTTGTCGATGGCGTCGGAGGCGTTGGAGATCAGCTCCCGGAGGAAGATGTCCCGGTTGGAGTAGAGGGAATGGATGACCAGGTCGAGAAGTTGCTGAACTTCGGTCTGGAACTGCTTGGTGGTTTTGGACATGAAACGCGCGTCTCCTTTGTTGACAATAAATGATGCACAGCCCGCATAACATAACCATCATGACCCGTTTTTTCAAGGGTGCCGGCATGATTTTTATGGAATACGGATCAACAAGGGGCTGAATTCGCTCCCATTTGTTGACACAAACCGGCCACTGTGGTAGCTTGAATGCCTTTAAAGCCTTATGGATGACGTGGTTGCGGTTTCCTCCCTTTCCACCTCAACCTCAACCCTTTACCTCTACCTCTGCCTGCTCCTGGAGCCCCCATGTACCGCCCCGATTTAACCACATTCAAGGCACGTGCCGCTCAGGGGAACCTGATCCCGGTCTACCGCGAGATCATGGCCGACCTGGACACCCCTGTTTCTGCCTTTCGCAAGATCGATGACGGCCGCTACGCTTTCCTGCTGGAGAGTATCGAGGGGGGGGAGAAGTGGGCGCGCTACACGTTCCTCGGCGCCGCACCGGAGGTGGTGATCCGGAGCCGCGGGACGACGGTGGAGGTGCTGGAGACCGGCAAACCGCTCCACCGGGAAGAGGTGGCAGATCCCCTGGGATTCGTGCGTGACTACCTGGCCCGTTTCTCGCCGGTTGAGATCCCCGGCATACCCCGTTTCTTCGGCGGGGCGGTGGGGTACCTGGGGTACGACATGGTGCGCCACTTCGAACGGCTTACCACGGAACGACCCGCGGTCATCGGCGCCTGGGACTCCTATTTCGTCATCACCGACACCATCCTGATCTTCGACAACGTGAGCCAGAAGATCAAGGTGGTATCCAACGCCCACCTGGAGGGGGGAAAAGAACCGGAGGCTGCCTACGGGGAGGCGGTTGCCAAGATCGATGCCCTCATCGCCAAGCTGAAGGCGCCCCTCCCGCCGTCGGTGACGGTCCCCGCGACCCGGAAGGTCGCGTTCGCCTCCAATGTGGCGAAGGCCGATTTCGAGGCGGCGGTGGAAAAGGCCAAGGAGTATGTCCGGGCCGGCGACGTCATCCAGGTGGTTCTCTCCCAGCGTTTCTCCGGCGAACTGACGGTGGATCCCCTCGATATCTACCGGGTGCTCCGGACCCTCAATCCCTCCCCCTACATGTTCTTTCTCCGTTTCGACGATACCCTGGTGGTGGGGGCATCGCCGGAGGTCATGGTGCGCAAGGAGGGTAACCGGGTGGAACTGCGCCCCATCGCCGGAACCCGTCCCCGGGGCGCAACCCCGGAGGAGGACGAACAGCTGGGGGAAGATCTCCTGGCCGATCCCAAGGAACGGGCCGAGCATGTCATGCTCGTGGATCTTGGCCGCAATGACCTGGGGCGGGTCTGCACCACCGGGAGCGTCCGGGTCTCGGAACTGATGGTGATCGAGCGCTACTCCCACGTCATGCACATCGTTTCCAACGTGCAGGGGGAACTGGCGGCGGGAAAGAACGCCTTCGACGTGGTGCGGGCCACCTTTCCTGCCGGCACACTCTCCGGTGCCCCAAAAGTCAGGGCCATGGAGATCATCGACGAACTGGAGCCGGTCCGGCGCGAGGTGTATGGCGGCGCGGCCGGCTATTTCTCCTTCTCGGGCAACATGGACCTCGCCATCGCCATCCGGACCCTGGTGATCCGCGGCTGCAAGGTGCACCTCCAGGCGGGGGCGGGGATCGTCGCCGACTCGGTGCCGGCCGCCGAGTACCAGGAAACGGTGAACAAGGCGATGGCGGTGGTTAAGGCGATAGAAATCGCCGAAAAAGGACTGGAATAAATTCTTTTTGACGCAGAGACGCTGAGGCGCAAAGAAAGGCAAACCCTGGCCGGTTCAGTTTTTGTCTGCGCAATGCGATGCATTGATGGCGTCAATCAGGAGTGAACAGGCTCGGTTGTTTTTTTATCTTTGCGTCTTGGCGTCGTTGCGTCAAAGGTTTGCGAGGTTAGACCATAATGCTCTTGATGATCGACAATTACGACTCCTTCACCTACAACATCGTCCAGTACTTCGGCCAGCTGGGGGAGGACGTGCGGGTGTACCGCAACGACCGGATCACCCTGGAGGAGATCGAGGCGCTCGACCCCGCGCGGCTCGTCATCTCTCCCGGCCCCTGTTCTCCCGAGGAGGCGGGTATCTCGGTGGAGGCGATCCGGTACTTCGCGGGAAAGGTGCCGATCCTCGGCGTCTGCCTCGGACACCAGTCCATCGGCGCCGCCTTCGGCGGCAGGGTCGTCCGGAGCGCCACGCTGATGCACGGCAAGACCTCGGCCATCCACCACGACGGCAAAGAGCTGTTCCGGGGGCTCCCCAACCCGTTTCAGGCGACCCGCTATCACTCCCTTATCGTAGAGCGCGCCACGTTGCCCGACTCCCTGGAGATCACCGCCTGGGTGGAGGAAGGGGAGATCATGGGGCTCCGGCACCGCGAGCTTCCCCTCTGGGGGGTGCAGTTCCATCCCGAGTCGATCCTGACGGAAGGGGGGATGGATATCCTCCGGAATTTTCTGGAAATGACACGGTTGTAGGGGCGGGGGAACCCCGCCCAGGGCGCGGAAACCGCGCCCCTACAGGAGAAATCCATGATAAAAAAAGCCATAGCCAAAGTGGTGGAACAGATTGACCTGACCGAGGCGGAGATGATCGAGGTGATGGACCAGATCATGTCGGGTGAGGCGACGCCTGCCCAGATTGCCTCGTTCATAACCGCCCTCCGGATGAAGGGGGAGACGGTGCCGGAGATAACCGGCGCGGCCCGGGTCATGCGCGACCGGGCGACCCCCATCCGGGTCGGGAGAAATGTCCTGGATATCGACCGGGACGACATCAACATCGATCAGGAAACCATCCTGGACGTTGTCGGTACGGGGGGAGACGGGACCAACACCTTCAACGTTTCTACCACGGTCTCTTTCGTGGTTTCCGCATGCGGGGTGCGGGTGGCAAAGCACGGCAACCGTGCCGTGTCCTCATCCTGCGGTAGCGCCGATGTGCTTGAAGCCCTCGGGGTGAACCTGGATGTCACCCCGCAAACAGTGGAACACTGCATCAGCCAGATCGGCATCGGTTTCCTGTTCGCCCCGGCCCTCCACGGCGCCATGAAACATGCCATCGGTCCGCGCAAGGAGATCGGCATCCGGACCATCTTCAATATCCTCGGCCCCCTTACCAACCCCGCTGGCGCCCCCTGCCAGGTGCTCGGCGTTTACCGGGACGACCTGGTGGAAAAACTCGCCTATGTCCTCCAGGGGCTGGGGTGCCGGCACGGCTTCGTGGTGTACGGCCAGGACGGCATGGACGAGATCACTCTCACCACTGAGACGCGGGTTGCCGAGGTGACTCCCGACAAGGTGACCGTGACCCTGGTGAAGCCGGAGGATTTCGGCCTCAAGCGCTGCTCCATGGCGGAACTCAAAGGGGGGAACGCGGTCGGCAATGCTGTCATCGTCCGTGAGCTTCTGGCAGGGATGAAGGGGGCGAAGCGGGATATCGTCCTCCTCAACGCGGCCTATGGCCTGGTGGCAGCAGGAAAGGCAGCCTCCATTCCCGAAGGTCTCGATATGGCTGCCGAAGCGCTCGATTCGGGCAGGGCCATGGGGCAACTGGAAAAGCTGGTGGCGCTGACGAACGAATAATATGTAGGGGCACGTTTGCCGTGCCCTGGGCGGGGTAACCCCGCCCCTACGGATTGGGTTTACATGTCTGAAACTCCCGATATTCTGAAGAAGATCGTCGACCACAACCGTGGTAAACTGGCTGCCGCCATGGCGGCCCGGCCGCTGTCGGAAGTCAGAGCCGCAGTTGACGCACTGGAGGACACCCCTCGGGGGTTCATTCGTGCGCTCCGCGCCTGTCGCGACTCGGGGTCTACTGCAATCATTGCCGAGGTGAAAAAGGGGTCCCCCTCCAAGGGGTTGATCCGGCCCGATTTCGATCCGCTGGAGATCGCCGAGACTTACAGGGATAACGGTGCAGCCTGCCTGTCGGTCCTGACCGAGGAGCACTTTTTCCTCGGTCACCTCCGGTTCCTTTCGCTCATCCGGGAACAGGTCGGTTTGCCGCTTCTGCGCAAGGATTTCATCTTCGACCCGTACCAGGTCTATGAGGCCCGGGCTGCCGGCGCCGACGCCATTCTCCTCATTGCTGCCATGCTTGACCTCCATCAGCTGCGGGACTTCAGCGCCCTGGCACGTGAGCTCTCCCTCGATGTCCTCCTGGAGGTCCACGACGAAACGGAGCTGGAACGGGCACTCCAGACCGACTGCGAACTGATCGGCATCAACAACCGCAATCTCCGGACCTTCGTTATCGACCTGGGAACCACGGAACGGCTTCTCCGCTCCATTCCGGCAGAACGGCTCGTCGTTTCCGAGAGCGGCATCAACAGTCGGGCCGATATCGAGCGTATGGAGCGGGCCGGTGCGGGGGCCTTCCTGATCGGCGAGGCTCTCATGCGGGAAGGGGATGTGGGGGCGAAGTTGCGAGAACTTTTAGATTAGAGAGCGGAAGCATGGATGGCGCTCTTCCGCGCTTCAGACTTCCGCACCCACTTGAAAAGGAGAAATGATGGACACCAAGATCACGCTTACCG
Organism: Geomobilimonas luticola; assembly: GCF_018476905.1. GTDB lineage: Bacteria > Desulfobacterota > Desulfuromonadia > Geobacterales > Geobacteraceae > Geomobilimonas > Geomobilimonas luticola. The sequence continues at coordinate 10,210 of NZ_JAHCVK010000013.1, read as the reverse complement.
AAGAGCAGATTCCGCGGCAGTGGTACAACATCATTCCCGACATGCCGGGGCCGCTTCATCCCGTCATCAACCCCCGCACCCTGCAGCCGGTGACCCCCGATGACCTCCTTCCCATCTTTCCCATGGCCATTGTCGAGCAGGAGGTTTCGAACCAGCGCTGGATCGATATCCCCGACGAGGTGCGGGACATCTACCGGCTCTGGCGGCCGGCCCCCCTGTTCCGGGCGCGCCGCCTGGAGCAAGCCCTCGGTACGCCGGCGAAGATCTACTACAAGTTCGAAGGGGTCTCGCCGGCCGGCTCCCACAAGCCCAACTCCGCCATACCCCAGGCGTACTTCAACAAAAAAGCCGGTATCCGCCGGCTTGCCACCGAGACCGGCGCCGGGCAGTGGGGGAGTTCCCTCGCCCTGGCCTGCTCCATGTTCGGCCTGGAGTGTACGGTCTACATGGTGAAGGTCTCCTGCACCCAGAAGCCGTACCGCAAGAGCATGATGCAGCTCTGGGGAGCGAACGTCATTCCGTCCCCCTCCGAGTTCACCAACGCGGGGCGCTCCATCCTGGCCCATGACCCGGACAACCTGGGGAGCCTGGGGATTGCCATTTCCGAGGCGGTGGAGGATGCCGCGACCCACGACGATACCAACTACGCCCTGGGGAGCGTGCTGAACCACGTCTGCCTCCACCAGACCGTCATCGGCCTAGAGGCGAAGGAGCAGCTGAAGATCGCCGGCGACTATCCGGACGTGGTCATTGCCTGCTGCGGCGGCGGTTCCAACTTTGCCGGTCTTGCCTTCCCCTTCATCGCCGACCGGGCCACGGGAAAGCAGGTTCGCTGCCTTGCGGTGGAGCCCGCTTCCTGCCCGACCCTCACCAAGGGAATCTACGCTTTTGACTACGGCGACACGGCCAAGATGGCTCCCATTGCCATGATGTACACCCTGGGGCACGATTTCATGCCGCCGGGGATCCATGCGGGGGGGCTCCGTTACCACGGCGAATCGCCGCTGGTCTCCCAGCTTTACGCCGCCGGCGCCATCGAGGCGAAGAGCTACAAGCAGAATGCCTGCTTCGAAGGGGCAGTGCTCTTTGCCCGGAGCGAGGGAATCGTCCCCGCGCCCGAGTCCTCCCACGCTGTCAGGGCGGCCATTGACGAGGCGATGCTCGCGAAGGAAGAGGGGAAGGAGCGGACCATCCTCTTCGGCCTCTCCGGCCATGGCCAGCTGGACATGGGGGCCTACGATGCCTACCTGTCGGGAAACCTGGAGGATTACGAGTATCCGGAGGAGAAGATCAGGGAGGCGCTGGAGCGGCTGCCCAAAGTTTCTCTGTGAGCACAATGGTCAGGGTCAAGATCTGCGGCATAACGAATCTGGATGATGCGCTCGTGGCGGTGGAGGCGGGGGCCGATGCCCTCGGGTTCGTCTTCTATCCCGAGTCCCCCCGCTACGTGACGCCGGAGAAGGCTGCGGAGATCATCCGTTCGCTCCACCCCTTCGTGCAGACGGTGGGGTTGTTCGTGAACGAGGCGGCTGCCCGCATCAACGCGATGGCCAGGGAGTGCGGGCTCGACATCGTCCAGCTCCACGGCGACGAACCCCCCGAATTCTGTGGTCTGGTCGAGCGTCGCGTCATCAAGGCGTTCCGCATCAAGGAGATCGCCAGCCTCGACCCGATCAGGAACTACCGTGTCTCGGCCCATCTCCTCGACGCCTACTCCCCGTCAGCCTATGGCGGGACCGGTCTCACCTTCAATTGGGATGTGGCGAAAATGGCGAAGTCTTTCGGCCCGGTCATCCTCGCCGGCGGGCTCACTCCCGATAATGTCGCCGAAGCGGTGGCGGCGGTGGAGCCCTTCGCCGTGGATGTGTCGAGCGGGGTGGAAACTTCACCGGGGAAAAAGGATCCGGCAAGGGTGAGGGAATTTATCCGCAGGGCGAAGGAGGCATCACGTTGAAGTATCCCGACAAGCAGGGCCATTTCGGCCAGTTCGGCGGCCGCTACGTATCCGAGACGCTTATGCCGGCCCTCTACGAACTGGAGCAGGCCTATGCTCACTATAAGAACGACAAGGAGTTCAAGGAGGAGTTCGCCTACTACCTGCGTCAGTATGTGGGACGGCCCAATCCCCTCTATTTCGCCGCAAAGCTGACGGAAAAGCTGGGGGGAGCGCGGATATACCTCAAGCGGGAGGATCTGAACCACACCGGTGCCCACAAGGTGAACAACACCATCGGCCAGGGGCTCCTTGCCAAGAGGATGGGAAAGCGGCGGGTTATCGCCGAGACCGGCGCCGGTCAGCATGGCGTGGCGACCGCCACCATTGCGGCCCTGTTCGGCATGGAGTGCGAGGTCTTCATGGGGGAGGAGGATATACACCGCCAGTCCCTCAACGTTTTCCGGATGAAACTGCTTGGTGCCACGGTAACCCCGGTCACCGCCGGCACCGCCACCCTCAAGGACGCCATGAACGAAGCGCTCAGGAACTGGGTCACCCACGTTGAGCGGACGTTTTACGTTATCGGTACCGTCGCCGGCCCCCATCCCTATCCCATGATGGTGCGCGATTTCCAGGCGGTCATCGGTCGGGAGGCCAAGAGCCAGCACGCCAAGGCCGAAGGACGGCTTCCCGATTGCCTGGTGGCGGCCGTGGGGGGGGGGAGCAATGCTCTCGGACTTTTCTATCCGTTTCTCAACGATAGCCAGGTGCGGATGATCGGCGTAGAGGCCGCAGGCTATGGCATCCCTTCCGGCCGGCACGCCGCACCCCTCTGTGCCGGGAGCGTTGGTGTACTGCACGGCAACAAGACCTACCTGCTCCAGGATGGTGACGGCCAGATCGCCCACGCCCACTCCATCTCGGCCGGTCTCGATTATCCGGGAGTCGGTCCGGAGCACGCCTGGCTCAAGGAGAGCGGCCGGGCGGAATACGTAGCGGTCACCGATGACGAGGCCATGGAGGCGTTTCAACTCCTGACCCGGGAGGAGGGGATTCTGCCGGCACTGGAGTCCTCCCACGCCATTGCTCACGTGGTCAAGCTGGCCCCCACTCTGTCAAAAGACCAGACCATCGTGGTCTGTCTCTCCGGCCGGGGAGACAAGGATATCCATACCGTGGCCGATGCCATGGGAGTCAAATTATAACCCGCTTCCTGGTCGCAAATGCGGCGATACGGCCATGCAAAAGCGGCCTAACTTGTTGAATTTTAATGCAAAACATAATTTAATGTTTGACAGGCACGTCGTTGTAGTGTAAAGTTCACCAACCTGCGAGATTAACAGGGAAAAGAAAAGGGCCCCAACGGGTCCTTTTGGCGTTTTTTGGTTAGAATTTATTTATATGAATGTGGCTGGTTTTCGAAGGAGTGTGTTTTGCAGTAATACCGCTATGTTATGGAGAAGCCACGTCTCGATGCTGGACGGAGTTGTTTGAGGCTTCTACATCAAAAGAAAGGAGGTTAGGCCGGAGACGTTACCGAAAACACTGAGGGTTACCAGAACCATCCGGCAAAGCTGAGACAACCGACAAAAACTCTTATGAAAAAAACAATGATAATCATGGCAGCGACGCTGCTACTCGGGGTTTCCTGTGATCAGTCACACATGCGCCAGACCCAGTTGCAGAGCAGCGCGGGGGATTCGGAGCTGGACCGGGAGATTCGCCGAGTGATGGAAAAAGGAATCAATCTGGAGGAACGGCAACGGCAGGTGCCGGCCATCGCCGCCGCCTTTGCCCGTCGTACCGATCCGCAGCGGGCCCGCTGGCTCGCCGCACTCTGTTACCTGAAGACCCTTGGCACGCCGTTCATGCCGATGGACATTGCCGAGATCGCCCTCGCGGAGACCGGCGGACACGGTCTTTCGGGAAAATCGGTTTCCCGGAAAGGGGCTCTTGGCGTCTGGCAGCTCATGCCCTACCGGGCCAAGAGCCACGGCTATTCCCCCGACGACATGGAGAATGACGAGAAGTGCGCCGAGGCGGCGGTCCGCGAGCTTGCCAGCAAGATGGCGATGGCCAAGGGGAACCTGGTGCGGGCAAAGAAGCTCTACTGCGGTGTCGGCCCTGACGCCGATGCCTACGAGGTGAAACGGCGCCAGTTCCGCCGGGAGATACTGGACGAGTTGGCCGGCCAGGGGGAAAAACGGGCCGAGATGCCGAATCAAAAGGTCGACACCCCGTCCTGACCGGCGAAATCTGTTAAACGTGAGAGCAGAACGTGATATGGTAGGCGAGCCCCCGGGGGTTCGCCTATTTTTCTGTGGTACACGAAAGGAGCAGGTGTTGAAACGTCTGTTGTTCGTATCCTTTATGTTGCTTACCGGTTGTTCACTGTTCGTGAAGAACCCGGAGGTGACGGTGAAGGATGTTTCCCTGGTCGGCCTCGACGGCGCCGGCGCCATGCTGGAGGTGGCCCTTGGCGTATCCAACCCCAATCCCTACCGGATTGATCTCCGGGGATACCGTTACACCCTGCAGATAGCATCCCTTCCCCTGGCTGCGGGTGATGCCCGGCAGGCCGTGGTTTTCGCACCCGAAAAAACAACGGAGGTGCGTATTCCGGTGAAGATTGCCTATGGCGACCTGCTGGAGATACTCAACCGTCGCCCCGACATGGACCATGTTCCCTACCGGCTCCAGGCCGATCTCGACCTGAACATGCCGGTCGGGACGCTTGCATTACCCCTAGACCGGAGCGGAACGTTTGCCATCCCCCGCAACTATCGCCCTTCGGCACTGATCAGGCAGTTCAGCGATTTCCTCGGGGGGGTGCGCTGATGAACGTGATCGACGTGACGGGGGTGGCCAAGAGTTTCGGAGCGCGCCAGGTACTGGCCGATGTCACCTTTGCCATCGATGAAAATGAGCGGGTCGGCCTGATCGGGGCGAACGGCTGCGGGAAATCGACCCTCCTGCAGATACTTGCCGGCCATGATACGGCGGAACGAGGAACTGTCGCCACCCGGCGCGGCGCAAGTATCGGGTATCTTCCCCAGGAACCGGAACTGGATGGGGAACTGACGGTGGCCGAGGCGGTCGAGGCGGGGCTCGTTGACATACGGCGTGTCATGGCGGAATACGAACAGCTCACCGGACGGCTGGCCTCTCACCCCCCCGACCTGGAGCGTTTGATGGCGCGACAGGGTGAGTTGACATCGTGGATGGAGCACCACGGTGGCTGGAACACGGAACACCGGGTGGCTGAGATTATGGGGCATCTCGGCCTGAAGGATGGCGGAGCCCGCGTTGGCACCCTTTCCGGCGGAACGAAGCGAAGGGTTGCCTTGGCGCGCCTGCTCCTGGAGGCTCCCGAACTGCTCCTGCTCGATGAGCCGACCAACCACCTGGATGCGGACACCACCCAGTGGCTGCAGGAATACCTTCAATCCTACCCGGGAGCGGTTCTGCTCATTACCCACGACCGCTATTTTCTCGACAAACTGGCGGCCCGGATGCTGGAACTGGAGGACGGACGTATCACCCCGTACGAGGGGGGGTACAGCGCCTACCTGGTGAAAAAGGGAGAGCTGTTGCAGCAGGCGGCCCAGCGCCAGTCACGGTTGTTGAATCTCCTGCGGGTCGAGACCGCCTGGATGCAGCGGGGGGCAAAGGCAAGGACCACCAAGCAGAAGGCGCGCATCAACCGGTTTCACGATATCGAGTCACAGGCTGCCGTGGCACCGGTCCGGGAGACGCGTCTGGCGTTTACCAGCGACGAAGGGCTGGGGGGTACCATTCTGGAACTGCTCGACGTCGGCAAGTCCTATGGAGCGCGGACGCTCGTGAAGGATCTCACCTTCCGTCTCAAGCGGGGGGACCGGGTCGGGATCATCGGTCCCAATGGCTGCGGGAAGACCACCCTGCTCCGGATGATTCTCGGTGAAGAGCCCCCTGGCGCGGGGGAAGTGGTCATCGGCCGAAAGACCCGCAGCGCCTATTTCGACCAGCAGCGGGAGGTTCTGGACCCGGAGCAGACTATCTACGATTTCCTTGGCGAGGGGGACTATGTCCAGGTGGCGGGAGAGAAGCGCCACAAGATCGGCTATCTGGAGGATTTCCTGTTTGCCCCCTCGGACCGCCGCCGGCAGATAAAGACCCTGTCGGGGGGAGAGAAGAGCCGGCTCATCCTGGCCCGGCTGATGCTGGCGGATGCCAACCTGCTCATCCTGGACGAGCCGACCAACGACCTTGACATACCGACCATGCAACTCCTGGACGATGCCCTGGTCAATTTCCCCGGCTGCGTGCTCATGGTTACCCACGACCGGTTCTTCCTCGACAAGGTGGCCACCGGCATCCTCGCCTTCGAAGGGGAGGGGCGGGTGGTGTTTTACGAGGGGAATTACTCCCACTATCGTGAACTTAAAGAGCAGTGTCAGGGGGAAAAAAGTACAAGCCAGAAGGATGAACGTAAACCGGTCAGGACGAATCCTTTGGTGTCTTCTAAAGGGAAAAAGGGATTGACCTATGGGGAGCGCCTCGAACTGGAAAGACTGGAACCGCTGATTGATGAGCTTGAGCAGCAGAAGAGTGTCCTTGAGTCAAAATTGGCTGATCCCATTGCATACGCCGAGACACCAGGGGGCATTGCCGCGCTTTCGGCAGAATATACGAAGCTCGAGCTGGAACTGGGAGAAAAGTATGTACGGTGGGAAGAACTGGAAATGAAGAAGGAACTCCCTTGGTGAAAAAAAGTGACAACGGAGTGTGTAATGTCTCATCTCTACAAAAAATCCCGCCTCGAAAGAGGCGGGATTTTTTGTGGTCCATAGTTCAGCTCGTGGAGTTTAGGGCCGCTCTGTGCTTGTGTCCAAGGTAGCATTGGTCCCGTCAGTTTTGGGCCCGTTAAACTTTACCAGATAGTTGAAAGAAGGAGAGGAGAGTGCGGATGTCCCCCCATTGGTGAAGTGGGCAGGGTCTGTTGTGGCGATGGTTGCACTGACCGAATGGTTCATCGTCCTGTCGTCGAGGAAGTCAATCGAGTCATAAAGGAGCCTGCGGGCGTAGGTGCGGGCATGGGCGTAGGCGGCCGGATCTCTGGAGAGCAGATTGATGTTGAAGCAGACTCCCAGAAGTTTTTTTGCGTCTGAACCGGTCAGGGTGCCCGTAAGAGTCCAGTCGGTGAACCCATGATCTCTGTCATGAGCTTCCCCGACAGGGAAAAAGTAAGGATAGTTGGCGCTGTCGTAATCGATGCCATAGGTATTGTGGAGTAGTGTTCGTGCAAGCATGATTGCGTTTTGGAAAATTGCCGCCTGCTCTTCGATGAATACCGTTCCGAAATTGTCGGCAGTCAGAAGAGTCGTGCCTTCCTTAGAGTGGCATTTCACGCAGATATTGTTGAATGCGAAGGCATCTATTTTGAGAGTATGGTGCTTGCCGGACAGGTGGCAGGTGACACACGGGCCGCCCGTTACGAGATCGCGTCCTCCTGGGTGTGAGTCCGTTTTCATGGCTGCAGTGCCGAATTTGCGATGCGTGCTCGTGAGTACGCCGCCGTCATCACTCGAGGTCAGGGACTCTCCATAGGTGACCGGCGTGTTACTGACACCATTTTTTGTGGCAAGCGTTCCGCTCATGGCTGTCGGGTCGGCAAAGCCGGTAAACCCGTTTTTGACAAACATCAGTCCGGCGGCAGCCATATAGTGTGAATTAAAGGTGCCGAAACTGGTTTTGGTCAGATCCGCGGTAGTCGTTTCAATGGCGTAGCCGCTGTTCAACCCGGCATGGCAAGGGATACAGAGTTTGGTGTCGCCGATATCGGTCGGGAAACCGCTTGATGCCTGGAGAGACGGGGTGTAGGGAGTTCTGAAGTCAATGGACGGGATGCGGGCCCAACGGTAATCGCTATGGCAACCGTTGCAACGCAGCATCTCCTGTTCGCCTTTGGTTGCCCAGGCGGAGTCGTTGCCCGTTTTTATGTATTTGAGGAAGCCCGTTGTCGTGTGGCATCTGTTACACGTATTCCGCGTGTTGAAGGTATAGTGAATCCATGGGTCGGCATCGACTTTGCCGTGGCCGGACTCTGCCCACTCACGGTGCTGCGGCAAAAGGTCGTTCTTGTGAGGGGCGTGGCAATTGCTGCAGGTATTTTGCGTTCCCACGTACGTGGCTGTGGGAACTTTGGTGCCAACGGCATTGCTCGTGGTATAGATGTCGAAGTGTCTTTTCCCCTTTCCGAGAGGGAAGACAGTGGCGTCGACGCCATGACAGTTGTAGCAGCGACCCGCGGCGACAGGATTGTGAAACTCAAGTCCGACAGTCGTTGCCCCGCCGTGACAGCTACCGCAGGTGCTTGGGTGGCCGTTGCCGCTGCCGTGACAGTCTATGCAGCTTGCGCCCTTTTTTATGTTGTGAAGGGAAGAATACCATTCGTCGGTGACGCTGGCGAGGGTTACCGGTGAAACTGTCTTTTGGGCGGAATGACACGTGATGCAGGTTTCGGAGGCGGCGAAGTTTGATTTTGTCTGGCTTACGGATGTGTCATTGCCGCAGCCTGAAAGAGAAGTCGTCAGCAATACTAAAAACAGCGGCAACAGGTAACCAAGTCTCATTCATTCGCCTCCTTTAATCAATGACTTCACGGTACAATTGCATCTAATCAGGATTATTCCCCGTGGAATATAGGGTATCTTACTGTTTTAGTAAATATTTTTCTTTCAGTTGTATGCTGGTTGTTGACTTAACCTATGCAATATTGTAAAAGTGGATGACCGTTTCTGGGTGAAACATGCGTCTTTAAATGCCTTTGTTGGTTAATTGTTTTTTTGCTAATGTTGCAGGGGGGGATATGCGCAACCAAATCAAAGTCGTTTTGTTTCTATTCATCGCAGCGGCATTCATACCGGTTAACGTCAAAAATGCCAATGCAATACCAGCATTCACCCGCCAGCATAAAACCGAGTGTTCCACATGTCATACCATATATCCTGAACTCAATGAATACGGTGAGGCATTCCAGAAAAACAGTTATGTCAAGAAGTCCGAGCCTATAGCTAAGGAGCCGGTTGCAGGTAATGACATTGCCGGGGTAGGCGACCCTGAACTGCTGGCAAAGCTGAAGGCTCAGGCTGCGACTGGCGGAGAAAAGTCAAAAGGAGAGGAGCCGAAGGACAAGGGGAATGAAGCGCTCTGGCTTGCCGGTATTCCCGAACTTATTCCCGTTTCCTTCAGGGCTACCCAGAATATTGTCTTCAATAATGATGCTGGGGACGATCACAAGTTCGACTTTGACACACGTACCTTAGCCCTCAACGCAGGGGGGGCCTTCAGGGACATGTTCGGCTTTTATGCCTCATATTTTCTGACTTCCCATGCAGAACGGGAGGCCGACGTCGACAAGCTGCACGAACTTTTTCTCCAATGGAGAAACGTCCTCGATACCCCGTTCAATATAAAATTCGGCCGTTTTGAGCCGAAGCTCAATCTCTGGAAATCTAACAACAAGATAACTACCGCCTCAACGCTGGCTCCGCTGAGCTATGGTGTTGCAGGCTTCTACCCATTCCGCTTTACCCAGACATCCAGCCAGGATGCCATCGAAGCCAATGCCATCCTCTGGAAGAGATTGTTTGTGGCCGGCGGCATTGTTGACCGGGACGGGCAGGACAGAAAAGAGGGGTACGGTCACATCTCATTGAAGATCGGTGGTTCCGACCTCTTGGGGAACGAACCGGAAATGGACTTGGATAATGAGAGCATCTTTGATTACCTGGCGGTGACATTCGGCGGTTTCGGGTATGTGGGGCGCAATACTCCGGATGACACTGCCTCGCCCATCAAGAATCGCTTTTATCGCGCCGGCGGTGACATGGACCTCCAGTACAAACGCCTGAGACTCAAGGTGAGCGGCGTTCACGGCTGGGATGAAAACCCCGATTACACTTCTACCGCGTCTGAAAGGAATTCTGTTGTTATCGGTTCTGAAGCGGAATATTATATGGGGTCGCCGATCAACGCGGCAGCGCTATTTCGCTATGAATACCTGGATGACGGCCAGGGAATAACGCGTAGTTATGTGCCGGCCATTGTCTATACCCCCATTCAGAATGTGAAGCTCTCACTTGAATATCGCTATGAGGATGCTGCAATAATCAAAAGAATTGCCCTCTTGGGCGCAACTTTCTGTTTTTGAAAAGGCTCTAGACCATCAGAAATCATCTGATAGGCTAGAAGCATGTTTGAAAACAGTAAGTTATCACGATTTAAAGTTGC
>NZ_JAHCVK010000012.1 GCF_018476905.1 Geomobilimonas luticola | reverse complement strand
GGCGTCTCGCTTCCCCGCCCGGCGAAAGACGTGTTTATATCAAACCACCCTCGCCACGTCAAGATGTTTTTGGTTAAAATCAACTAAAACGCAAAATATTTCAGGCGGCCGTCGCCAGACGCCTGAAATTGGTCACGTACGGGTTCCCCTTAACCTTGGGATGCCTGCAATGCCTGTTCGATATCGGCAATGATATCGTCAGCACTCTCGATGCCGATGGAGAGCCTGATAAAGTCGGACGTCACGCCAGCAGAAACCTGTTCTTCGGCGGTCAGTTGCTGGTGGGTTGTGGATGCGGGATGAATGACCAGCGACTTGGCATCGCCTATGTTGGCAAGGTGAGACAGGAGTTTCACACTGTCGATGAATTTCGCCCCCGCCTCAAGGCCACCCTTGATCCCGAAGCCAATGATGGCTCCAGCCCCTTTCGGCAAGTACTTCAGCGCCCGGCTATGGTCAGGGTGGCTGGCAAGACCCGGATAATTGACCCAACTGACAAGAGGGTGCCGTTCAAGCCACTCGGCCACCCTGCGGGCATTTTCCACATGCCGCGGCATCCGGACATGGAGGGTTTCCAGCCCCTGGATAAACTGGAATGCGTTGAAGGGAGAGAGACAGGCTCCCATGTCCCGCAACAGGGTTAGCCGCATCTTCAGAATATAGGAAAGATTGCCGAGCGCCTCCCAGTACTTAAGCCCGTGATAGGAGGGGTCCGGGTCGGTGAACTCGGGGAACCTGCCGTTGTTCCAGGGGAAGGTTCCCCCGTCCACGACGGCGCCGCCGATACTCGTCCCGTGACCGCCGATGAACTTGGTAAGGGAATAGACTACGATGTCCGCACCATGGTCGAGTGGCTTGAAGAGGTACGGGGTCGTCACCGTGTTGTCGACGACGAACGGAATCCCCGCGCTATGGGCGATGGCGGCGATGGCCTCGAAATCGTCCACGTTGTTCTTCGGGTTCCCCACCGACTCGGTGTACACCAGTCGGGTCTCTCCATCAATGGCACGCCGTATATTTTCGGGATCGGATGAATCGACAAACTTCACCGTTATTCCGAGCTTGGGAAGGGTGTAGTGGAACAGGTTATAGGTGCCGCCGTAGAGACTGCTGGTGGATATTATATTCTGTCCTGCCTGGGTAATATTGAGGACTGCGGAGGTAATGGCTGCCTGCCCCGAAGCGAACGCCAGCGCCCCTACGCCACCATCCAGCCGGGCAAGGCGCTGCTCAAGCACATCGGTTGTTGGGTTCATCAGTCGCGTATAGATGTTTCCGAACTCCTTGAGTCCGAACAGGTTTGCCGCATGCTCCGAACTTTTGAATACATAGGAGGAGGTCTGGTAAATGGGGACGGCCCGGGACAACGTGGCGGCATCGGGACGCTGCCCACCGTGAAGGGCAAGGGTATCGAAGTTGAAGTTTTCATCGGACATGGTTCGCTCTCCTCTCGCTGCAATCAAGTTTTATGCTCTGATTTTTTACTATATTGATAAAGAATAGTTTTGGCAAATTCTAGACATGTCCCATATTATCTGTCAACAATTTTCAAAAGGTCTTATCTGGCAAGACGTCCGAACGTTTCCGTTAGCCCGAGAACCCTCTCCGCAAGGGGCTCCGTCAGCACTTCGCCGGTAAACCGCCAGCTCCAGTTGCCGCGGGGGGTACCGGGAACGTTCATGCGTGCCGAAGCAGGCAATTCAAGGAAATCCTGCAGGGGAACCACCGCCAGGGCTGCCACCGAAGCCATCGCAGCACGGACAAGCCCCCATGGCATGTTGTTCGCGGCACAGTCCAGATAGCGGAGCACCTTCTGTCGCTCCCTGTCCTTGAGGGAATCGAACCAGCCGAGGGTCGTGTCGTTGTCGTGGGTCCCGGTATAGACAACACAATTCCGGACGTGGTTATGGGGCAGATAGTCGTTGTCAGGTCCCGAACCGAAGGCGAACTGGAGGATCTTCATCCCCGCAAACCCGAACCGGTCCCGGAGCGCCTCGACTTCCGGGGTAATGACCCCAAGATCTTCCGCCACGATGGGGAGCTTCCCCAGCGCTGTCTCCAGTGCAGTGAACAACGCCTCGCCCGGTCCCTTGACCCAGCGCCCGTTGACGGCGGTCTTCTCCTTGGCGGGCACTTCCCAGTAGGCCTCGAAACCGCGGAAATGGTCGATGCGCACCAGGTCGTACAGAGCGAAGGAACTGCGCAACCGGGCCGTCCACCAGCTGTAGCCGCCGGCCGCCATCTCCTCCCAGCGGTAAAGGGGGTTTCCCCAAAGCTGACCGGTCTTACTGAAGTAATCGGGGGGAACCCCGGCTACCACCGTCGGCTGCCCTGCCCCGTCCAGATGGAACAGACCGGGATTGGCCCAGACGTCGGCCGAGTCATGGGCGACAAATATCGGGATATCGCCGAAAAGCTCCACCCCCTTCGCGCCGGCATAGCTCTTCAGATCGTTCCACTGGCGGTAAAACTGCCACTGGACATACTTGTGTGCGCCGATCTGGGGGCCGAGATCTTCACCATACTGCTGCAAGGCGGCAGGCTCGCGGCGGGAAATGTCCCGGGGCCAGGCGCTCCAGCTCTTCCCCTTGAAGCGACTCTTCAATGCCATAAAGAGGGCAAAGTCCTGGAGCCACCAGTTATTGGCGTCGCAGAAATGCCAGAATTCCTCCATCCGCTGCGGATCGGCCGCCGAAAAAAACGTCCCGGCAGCCCGTTCCAAAAGCGGCAGCTTATGCGCCTCCACCTGGGGAAAATCCACCCAATCCACGTGGAAGCTCCCCTTCACATCGCAGGACGCCAGGTCCCCATCGCCAACCAGTGCAGCCAGATCGATAACGAGCGGGTTGCCGGCGAATGCGGAGTAACAGGAATAGGGAGAGTTGCCGTAGGCGGTAGGCCCCAAAGGAAGCACCTGCCAGACCGACTGCCCGGCGAGATGGAGAAAATCCACGAACTGGCGGGCTGACCTACCGAGGGTGCCGATTCCCTCCTTACCGGGAAGGGATGTGGGATGGAGCAGGATGCCGCTCTTTCTTGTCCGGTGCATAGCAAACCTCGGGATGAGATAGTACAGCCTGAAAACTATGACACACTTGCAGGGGAACTCAAGCTACGCTGAACGGCAGGCTTTACTCAGGGAAAACGGAATGGTATAAGCAGGGGAAAACACCGCGGTGAGAGGTAAAAATGATCAAGACAGCCCTGTTTGAAACTCTGCTGGAAAGTGCCGTGCCGTTGCCGGAGGGAGGCTATACCTTCACCCTGGAAGGGAAGACCTACCATATCCAGGACACGCTGGAAATTTCCAAGATAGCCCAGGATCACGGGTATATCATAATCTACTAGCGTTCACCGGTTTGCTCCGGCGCCACCGGGGCAAGCCATGACATATACCTCATTTTGCCACGGGTGGCACCCCAGGGATATCCTGTTCCATCCAGAACCTGCCGTCGGTGAACAGCTGCACCCTGCGGACGGAAGGATCCAGCTCCACCGGCACATGGCCGATCACCTGCAGACAGATCCGCTGTCCCCCCGAGGTGAGATAGACCCGGTCCCCCTCCACCCGCTCGAGCCGGTAACAGGAATTAGGGGTGTCCACCATGACCTGCCGCAGACGCGGTGCGGCACAGGAGGTCACGAGCACCAACGTTGCACCTGCAGTAAACTGCCATCTTTTCATGTGCAACCCTCCTTTTCCCGTCAATTGTACCACATCCTGGCAACCCTTCCTTTCGCAGCAGCTGCAGTATCAGTAAATCCGCCGGCGCCTCCCTGTCCCACCCGCAATGAAAATCATGATGACACCGGCAACAAATCCCCCCAGATGGGCGAAATAGGCCACTCCTCCCCCCTGCATCTCCCCGCTCCCGAGCCAGTTCGCATTGAGAAACTGCAACAACGCCCAGTAACCGATGATGACAAAAGCGGGGAGTTCCACGGTGGTGAAAACGATGAAGATCGGGATCAGAGTCAGAATCCGCGCCCGGGGGTAAAGCACCAGGTAGGCGCCCATCACCCCCGCCACCGCCCCGCTTGCCCCGACCATGGGAATCGTCGACAGGGGTGCGCTGGCTATCTGGGCCGCTGCGGCGACACCACCGCTGATGAAATAGAAAAGGAGAAAGCGCGCCGGGCCGAGACGGTCCTCGATATTGTTGCCGAAGATCCAGAGGTAGAGCATGTTGGAGCCGATGTGGAGCCAGTTTCCGTGAAGAAACATGGAAGTGAATACCGTTATCCACTCATGGAGTGGGTTCAGCAGGAGATCTGCCGGAACCAGGGCGAAGCGGTGGGAGAGCCCGCCGACAAAATGGGTGGCGGTGACTGCGCCGTGGCGGGTTGGTATCAGCACCTCCTCAAGGTGACCGGTAAGACGGTCCTGTACGAATGCCGCGATATTGGCAATGATCAGGACGACCGTCAGCAGGGGAAAGCGGCTGGTCGGATTGTAGTCCTTGAGAGGGATCACCGTCCCCTCCTGGCTGCCGCATGGGACACGGCATAGCAGTTGTGCTGCAATCTATCCTCACGGTGCCCGCCAGATGCGTTCACCGCCTCATCAGCTGTATGCTTGCCTCAGCCGCTGCTGCACTCTCTACCACTTTCAAGCGCAGGTGTAAACAGCTAATGCACGTGCCCACCCGACAAGGTGCGCTTCTAATGGATTGCACAATGTGGTTCTTAATGATAGAGTTAGCAATCGCTAATCAAAATCTCCATATGTGGTATCACCGGGGGATTCATTGAAGATCGGGGCGAAGATAACGGGGATGGCCATACTGCCGATTGCGCTGACAACGGTTGTGGCACTTGGCGTTGCCCTCTACCAGAAAGAGGTGCTCAAGGAGTTCTTCGGCCGGGAAATCGAGGAGCAGGCAAAAAGCGAAGCCCAGAAAATCGCCCGCGACGTGTATCTCATGTGTCGTTCGGCCCAGGAAGCGGTCCAGAAGACGGTGAATCACAACCTTTTGGTCGCCGAGGACGTGCTCAAGCGCTCGGGTCCGATTTCCTTCGGCAGGGACAAGGTCGCCTGGACCGCGGTCAATCAACTGAGCCACGCAGAAGCAACCGTTTCGCTGCCGAAAATGATAGTGGGAGGGAAGTGGCTGGGCCAAAACCGGGACCGGCAGACGGTTTCACCCGTGGTCGATGAGGTGAAACGGTTGGTGGGGGGAAGCGCCACCATCTTCCAGCGGATGAACGACAAGGGAGACATGCTGCGGGTCTGCACCAACGTGGAAAATGCAGACGGCAGCCGCGCCATCGGCACGTATATCCCCGCTGCCACCCCCGATGGTAAACCAAGCCCGGTCATTGCGGCTCTGCTGGAGGGGAAGAGATTCCAGGGACGTGCCTATGTGGTCAATGCCTGGTACGTCACCGCCTACGAACCGATATGGGATTTCGGTCATCAAAAAGTCGTGGGAGCTCTCTATGTAGGCGTCAAGGAAGAAAACCTGGAAAGCCTCCGCAAGGGGATCATGGATATCGTGGTGGGAAAGACCGGCTACGTCTATGTCCTTGGCGGATCGGGGGCGCAGCAGGGTCAGTATCTCATCTCCAAGGACGGCAAACGTGACGGCGAGAACCTCTGGAACTCCCTCGATGCCAACGGCAATCCCTTTGTCCAGACCATCATCGGGAAAGCCCTGGCTCTCAAGAGGGGAGCAGCGGACCCGATTCCGGTGGATTTCATGCGCTATTCCTGGAAAAATCCCGATGAACCGGCCCCCCGTTACAAATCGGTCGCCATCACCTATTTCGAGCCATGGGACTGGGTCATCGGCGCCGGCTACTACGAAAGCGATCTGGCGGCACCACTGAAACGGATGGCAACTGCCTTGGACAGGATGGGTACCTGGGTCATGGCAACCGCCCTGGTCATGGTGCTCCTCTCCGTACCGGCCGGCTATCTGGTCGCCCGGGGGATCAGAACCCGGGTGGACAGCATCCTCAAATCCGTTACCGATATCCTCATCGTCACCGATTCCCATCAACGGATCATTCTTCTCAGCCAGTCGGCCGAGAAAATATTCGGTTGCCCCTTGAAAAAAGTCGCCCATCGCCCCATCGATACACTCATTGGCGACAACAGACTTCCGGAGGAGATTACGTCGGTCCTGGCACAACAGAAAAGCGGCATGCGGTTCGAATTCGAACTCGCGCCGGTCGGTTCGGACCAACGGCACATCATGCAGGGGAGGACTTCGGTCATCCAGGCTAAAAGTGGCCGCACCCTCGGCATGATTACTATCATCCATGACATTACCAGCGAACGGGAAATAGACCGGATGAAGAGCGAGTTCATCTCCACCGCCGCCCATGAGCTCAGCACCCCCCTCGCCTCCATCATCGGCTATTCGGAGCTGCTGCTGTCGGAAGAAACCGGCTCCCCCGAGGTGCAGAGGGATGCACTCTCCTACATCAACAGGAAAGCATGGGCATTGTCCAGAATCGTCGACGACCTGCTGGATCTGAGCAGGATTGAAGCAGGACGCTCCATTCCCGTGGACAAGAAACCGTGCGACATCAACGAGATCATCCGTCAGGCTGTGCTGTACGGACAGAAGATATCCGTCAGGCACACCTTCGAGCTGGACCTGTCCGACCAGCCCGCCACGCTTCTCGCCGACAGTGGCAAGCTGGAACAGGTTATGGAGAACCTCCTCAGCAATGCGGTGAAATATTATCCCGACGGAGGACCGGTCCGCATCAGCAGTACCAGACTCGAAGACGCCTGGCAGGTCTGCGTGGATGACCAAGGGATCGGCATGGCACCCGAACAGGTGGAAAGGATATTCGACAGATTCTACCGTGCTGACGCCTCGAACACGGCCATAGAAGGAACCGGCCTCGGCATGTGCATCGTCAAGAACATCCTGGAAGCCCATGGGGGAAATATCTGGGTGGAAAGCACCCCCGGCGTCGGGACAAAAGTGTTCTTCACGGTCCCCTTGGGGTCCTGATGGTCATCCCGACAGGCTCTATCTCAGTATGACAATTTATGAATTGACGGGTGCGGGCAAATACGATACTAAATGGGTCCACGGAGGTACGTCCGTCGCTGGTGGGCGGCCCGGTCTTCAAAACCGGTGAAAGGGGTGAGAAACCTCTTTGGTGGGTTCGATTCCCATGTGCCTCCGCCAGAAAAACAGCGTAATTCTAGCCCGTTAACAAGAGTCCTCGCACTGACCATCTATTGGGTCAAGGGGGACTCTTCTTCGTTTCAGCATCAATATGATCAAGGCATTGGTGTTGCCAGCATACCGAGCGGAGACGTTCTTGAAAAACAACGGGGCCGGCACGCGGTCCTTGTACGAATGGGATGAATTTACTGGGTGTACAGTGAGAGCCTGAGGGGATACACCCCTTCGGCAACGTCTTTGGGGAGGAGGATACGGCCGTCGATGGTTTTACTGATAAGTACTCCCGGTTGCGTCATTCCCATGTTGACGACACCGTTTCCGGCGGCTGAAGCGATGCCTCCTTCGCCAATTGCCAAGACACCTTCCCCTTCATGGGAAACCAGAATCATCTGCTCCTTGCGCTCATTCGTCCTGATGTTCACGGTTGCAATCTTGGAAAGGTCAATATATCCCTTTTCAATATCGGCCCGGGTTACTCTGTAGGAATGGATATGCTGCTCCGATGTCAGCCTCACCCATGGACGGATCACCACGCTTACCCTGAGCGACGCCGTTGCCGTGGCAGCGTAGCTGACAGGGGATGTCAGCAGTATGACCATAATGGCGAACACATGCGCAATGTATCGAACAGCTTTCATGGGCTTCCCCCGTGTCAATAAGGAAGCTGCCAAGAACATGCCACCCATGCCCACACATAACATGCCGTTTTCATTGACAATAAATATTTACCCCTCCTGCTTCCAGTGTGTAGGGGTTGATCAGGCAGAACAACATTTCCGACAACTGCCAGTAATTACAACCACATGCGCGGGCAAAGCCCTGTTCAAAAACTGCACAGCGGCTCCCGAAAACAGACTCCGTCACCACGTCCCGACTCGCTCCGCAGATGACGGCACACTATACTGCAGGGTCAGATATATCCTGACAATTCCCGTTCATTCGCTCCTGTGCGAACCGCCAGACCGAAATGACGGTACGGCCACCAATGAGTGACCATCTCCTGGGTGCAGACTTTTTTGCACTTCGACACGGCCAGATGGCATAAATCTTGATGCACCTTCGAGGAACAATCAGAATCTGCCGTTTGTACCCGGCCCCAACTCTTGCAAGTACATCGGTTTTACATCACACCTGCATCGACAACAACGGAGTACCCATGCCCATCCCCAGCCGTTTCCACCTGGACCCATACGCGCTCAGAATTGCCGCCATGTACTTTTTGCTGAGCTGCGGATGGATATTCTTCACCGACTTTCTGGTACTCACCGTCCCGTTCATGAATCAATCCCTTCTCCTCGCGGGGATACTGAAGGGGTGCTTCTTTGTTACGGTAACGTCATCTCTTTTGTACTGGCTTATCCGCCGGGCACTGACTCAACAGGAGGAAAGCAACCGACTCTTAGCCGAAAACGAGGAGCGGCTGCGGCTGGCACTTACCGCCTCCAACCAGGGAATGTACGACCTGGACCTGCAGAGCGGCAGGGCGACGGTAAACGACGCGTACTACCAGATGCTCGGTTACGACTCGGCAATGAACCGGAAAGCGGATGTCGCGGATTGGACCGCACGACTCCATCCCGATGATCGGGAGAAGGCACTGGAAGTCTTCCGCGCTTGCACGGAGGGTGAAACCGCCCGTTACAAAATGGAGTACCGGCTCCGTACGGCCGGTAACGGCTGGAAGTGGATCCTCTCCGTTGGCAGTGTCGTGGGATGGGACTCTGGGGGGCGGCCGGTGCGAATGCTCGGCACCCATCTCGATATTGACGACCGGAAGCAGGCGGATCTGGCTTTGACCGCAAGCGAACAACGCTACCGCTCGCTCTTCGCAAACATGCAGGAAGGAGTCGCGTACTGCCGGATGCTGTTCGATGGAGACAACACTCCGTCAGACTTTGTCTATCTCGAAGTAAACGAGGCCTTCACGCGATTGACCGGGCTGGAGCATGTCGTCGGCAGAAAGGTGACGGAGGTACTTCCGGGGATAAAAGAGCTGGACCCCGAGCTGTTGGGAATTTACGGCCGGATTGCATTGACCGGTCAACCGGAGAAATTCGAAATCTACATCATGGCGCTGGCACGCTGGTTCTCCGTCTCCGTCTACAGTCCGGAACAGGGCTGTTTTGTCGCTGTCTTCGACAACATCACCGCGCGCAAAGAGTCGGAAGCGGCTCTGCAAAAAGAAAAGTCGTTTACGGAAAGCGCCCTGAACAATCTCAACGATTTTTTCTTTGTCTTCGACCTGGAGGGTAAATTTCTCCGCTGGAACAAAGCCCTCTCCACCGTGTCGGGATACGGCGACGACGAAATCCGCGCAATGAAACCGACGGACTTTTTTCCGCAAGAACTGCGTCATATAGTACAAAACGCCATCGAGACTGCGGTCAGGGAAGGAAGCGTCTTTCTTGAAACGACGCTGTTGACCAAGGACGGCAGAGAAATCCCCTACGAGTTCACCGCTGGGCTGTTCAAGGACCTCAACGGGGTGACCATAGGGATAAGCGGTACAGGGAGGGACATTTCCGAACGCAGGGAAGCGGAACGGGAGCGGGACGAGCTTACGGCGCAGTTGCGCCAGGCGCAGAAAATCGAAGCCATTGGCACCCTGACCGGCGGGCTTGCCCATGACTTCAACAACATCCTCACCGTCATCAACGGATACGCGGCACTCCTTCTCAGGAAGGTTCCCGACATGAAGACCAGGGAGATACTCGACCACATTGCCGAGGCGGGGAACCGTGCTGCCGACATGACGCAACAACTGCTCGCCTTCAGCCGCCGGCAGGTACTGGAACCGAAGGTCATCAAGCCGGAAGAGGCAATCCTGCGTGCGGAGAAACTTCTCCGCCGGCTGCTTCCGGAGAGCATCCGGATCACCCTTGCGTGCAGGGACAGGGGGGGGAAGGTGAAAGTCGATCCGGGACAACTGGAACAGGTTCTCATCAACCTCGTCATCAATGCTCGGGACGCAATGCCCACCGGGGGAGAGATCACCCTCGCCACGCAAACCGTCCGGATCGATTCCCGGTTTGCTCACAGCCATCCGGGAGCTCAGCCGGGGAACTATGCAATGATAACTATCGATGACACGGGAGAAGGCATGCCTCCCGAAGTCATGGAGCGGGTTTTCGAGCCATTCTTCACGACCAAAGCGGCAGGCAAGGGCACAGGACTCGGGCTTTCCATGGTATACGGCATCATCAAGCAGAGTGGCGGCTATATCACCGTCGAGAGCACGGTTGGCGCAGGAACGACCTTCTCCCTCTACCTTCCCCTTGTCGAAGAGGACCTCCACCCCGACGAAGAGCGGCAAGAAGAGCAGCCCCAGCCGCCGTCACAGACCAATGCAACGGTCCTCGTTGTGGAAGACGAGGAGAGCATTCGCAGTTTCATCCGCGAAATTCTCGATGAAAGCGGCTGTAATGTTCTCCTGGCAGCATCACCGGAAGAGGCCCTCCGGGTTATGGAAACCACCCTGCACCCCCCCCTCGATCTTCTCATAACGGATATGGTCATGCCGGGAATGAACGGCTCCCAGCTTGCCCATATACTGCGGGAGCGGCAGCCGGACCTCCGCGTTCTCTTCATGTCGGGGTACACCGATGTCGATCTCGCACGGGAGCTGCATCTCTCGGAGCAGACGGTATTTCTCACGAAACCGTTTCTCCCCGCAACGTTCATGGAAAAGGTCACCGAGCTTCTCCTGCCGGGAGGGGCTCAACGGTAGGCAGCACTGTCCCGCTTCTGTGTAGCAACTTGACTGACGTTGCAAGCATGGTGACGAGCGTGCTGACGAAAGAGCGCTACAACGTCATCGTGGTGGTCGACGGAAAGAGAAGGAGCTGCGGGTCATGCCGAAAATGAATGGCAAGGAGGCCTACGATACATGCTGGATGGAACGTTTTCGCAATACATCAACCAGCAGTCCCAGACGGAGAGAATATCCCTGCGGTGCCGGTCAGGAGGCGGTGACGTGGTTATATATCTCCTCGAACTCTGCCTCCTTCCTGACAAATGCGTTTAGTATCCCGGGGTCGAAATGTTCCGGCTTAGTCCTCCCGTCACCGCAGGTTAGGATTTCTACCACCGTCCTGTGATCCAGGTCCGGCTTATAGGGGCGCTTGCTCCGTAGCGCATCGTACTGGTCAACGAGCATCACGATCCGTCCTTCAAGGGGAATCTCCTCTCCCTTCAGGCCGGAAGGATAGCCGCTGCCGTCCCAGCGTTCGTGGTGGTTACGTGCGATCGATGCCGCCATGCGGATGCTCGGCTGTGAAGCATTGCCGAGAATTATTTCGCCGATCGTGGTATGGGTTTTCATTACCTCGAACTCGTCGGCCGTGAGGGGACCAGCCTTCTGCAGAATCTGGTCTGGTATCCCGATTTTTCCCACATCATGCATCATCGACGAAAAGGACATCGTCTCGACAAAGCCGGTGGGCAGACCCATCTCCTGTCCCAGCAGCCTCACAAAATTGCCGATCCGCTTGATATGATCGCCCGTATTGTCGTCCCGGTATTCGGAAGCGGTTACCAGCCGTTGTATCATCTCCTTCCCCGCCTCCCTCAATTCATTTCTCCGTTTCCTGGCGACATCTTTCAGGGCACGCCGGTAATTGCGCTCATATTCCCGCATGTGACGGTGACTTACCGCTTTTTCAATGGCATGTATGAGTTGCAGGGGCTTGTACGGCTTGAGGATAAAATCGAAAGTCCCTTTTTGTATAGCCTGGACCGCCGTATCCAGCTCCGCGTGGGCTGTCATGAGAATTACTGGTATCTCCGGATACTGCTGCCTGATTTTTTCCAGAAGTTCGATTCCCGATATTTCAGGCATCCTGATATCCGTAATAACGGCGTCGATCCTGTTTTTTGCCATGATGGCGAGGGCATCGGCCGCATTATCGCAGGAAAGGGGAGGATAGCCGTACTCTTTCAAAAGTGTCGCGGCAAATTCAAGGCTGACGGGATTGTCGTCTACTACCATTATGCGGTTAGCATGGTTCATCATTCTATCTCCTCAACAGTTCGCACCGGGCAGCCCTTCGTGGAAGAACTGACATCCACCATGGCCCAATGCGGCGGTTATTTGCACCTCTGCGACTGTGCCGGCAGGTGGATGGAAAAGGTGGTCCCGTTGCCCGGATCGGAATGGCAGGTAATGAATCCTTTGTGTGACTTGATAATGCCATAGACCATGGAGAGCCCGAGCCCCGTCCCCTTGCCGGCCCCCTTGGTGGAAAAGAATGGTTCGAAAATCCGCTGCCTCGTCTTTTCGTCCATGCCGGTCCCGGTATCGCTGACCGTGAGCAGGAGATAGGCGCCCGGCTCACCATAGCCGTTGGCCCGAACGAACGCGGCGTCGAGGGCCGTCATCATGGTGCCCAGCGTCAGCATCCCCCCCTCGGGCATTGAATCCCGGGCATTGACGGCGAGATTCAGCAAAACCTGCTCAATCTGGTCCGGGTCGGCCAGGACCGTCGCATCGCCGGCCGACAGGCTGGTGCGTATCCCGATATCCTTCCCAAGAACCTTTATCAGTTGGCTTACCGTTCCGAGAACTACTTCATCCAGATCAACCACGCTCAAATGCATATCCGATGTCCTGCCGAACGCGAGCAGAGTCTGATTGAGGCGTGCTGCCCTGTTGGCGGCGGAAAGTATCTGCTCCACATAGCGGAAAAGAGGATTATCCCGGGGAAGCTTCATTTCCAGCAGGGTGCCGTACCCCACGATGGCGGAAAGAATATTGTTGTAATCATGGGCAATGCCACCGGTCAAGGTACCGATCGCTTCCATTTTCTGCCCATAACGGAGCATGTTCTCCAGGCTCTTCTGCTCCGTAATGTCCTGCATGATTTCGATGAAGAAGAGAGGGACGCCGGTCTGGTCCCGGTGAAGCGATCTGCTTGCCGTTACCCAGACGATTCGGCCGCTCCGGTGGAGACAACGCTTCTCCAGCTGGTGGGGACACGACTCTCCTGCCAGCATGGCCTGGGCCCAGTCCCGGCTTAGTTCTGCGTCTTCCGGATGTGTAATCTCCCCGATATGCAGAGAGCTCAACTCGTCAACCGTGTAGCCGAGCATGCTGCAGAGGGAGAGGTTGGCCTGGAGAAAGCGGCCATCGGTTCCGATCAGACAGATACCGCAGGCTGCATGTTCAAAAACGGCCCGGAACTGCTCCCCGTTGTCGTCCCATTTATCCCTTAGACCATGCGGTTCCCGATTCATGATGTTTCCCTTATTGAGTGCCTCCGGTCATTCCCTACGGAGCACATGCACCGATGATGACAAAACCAGACCCCTGCTATCCGGAGGTCACCTGCCGCTTGAGGCCGGCGACGGCAGAACCCCAGCGAACGGCCCCTTTTCCCCTTCACCTTCATGCAGCCGTATCACCTGGGCTCGACCGCTTTGCGCGGTCTTGTCCAACGGAGGTATCCGCACTTTCGACTGATAGATCGCATCGATGAAGATCTTGACCAGAGCGGGGTCAAACTGGGTTCCCGCATGGGTGAGCAGTTCGTGCACCGCCTCCCCCATCCCCATCGACTGCTTGTAGGTGGAAGCAGAGGTCATGGCATCGAAGGCCTCGGCAATGGCGATGATTCTCGCCTCAAGGGGGATATCCTCACCCTTGAGCTTGTTAGGGTAGCCGGTACCATCGAATCGTTCATGGTGATGCAGAACTATGGGTGCCACATCCTTGTAGACCGAGATTGATTTGAGCATCGTGTACCCTGCGAGACAGTGATGCCGGAAAACCTTGTCTGTCATTTCCGTTTCCGGACGGTATTTGATGAATCCGATGTCATGGAGCATGCTGGCAATATGAAGGTTCTTTTCCCGGGCAAAGGGGAGGTTGATGGCTTTGCCGATAAGATGGCTGTAGCGAGCGACATTTTCGGAATGGGCGCGCTTGATCGGCCGATGGGCATCCATGGCTTGAAGAAGGATTTCGGAGATGTGGGTTTCGAAATTGAGCTGGTCTTCGTAAAGCCGTGCATTTTCGAGAGAAATGGCTGCCTGGTCCGCAAAATAGGAGATGATGGCTTCGTCTTCGCCGCTGCTCTCCCCCTTCCGCAGGTTGCATAATCCGATGACACCGACAACCTTGGAATGGGTGATCATGGGAGCGAAAAGAAGGGAATTACACATGAACTCTTCAAACCCGGTTTTCTCGGGGAGCCCTTCTATGGTGGTCGCCCCGGAACCGAGCCGGACAACCAGGGACGATTTGACGACCCAGCCGGGAACCCCTTCCATAAGCGGAAGAGAACTTCCCTTGAGCTTTTCGAGTCCGTTCCCCTCCGCATTCCGGCAGACCAGTCGGTCGTTTTCCACAGTGTAGAGAATCGCCCCCTCCGCGCCCGACATCGCCAGCGCATTATGGAGGATTTTTTCCAGGAGGATATCCGTGTGTATCTCCGCGCGTATTTCGCTCGTCGTGGCAAGGAGTGAGTCGAGCTTCGTGGCCAGGACCGATATTCTCTGCACCGATTTGTGTGCAAAACGCTTGAACATCACGGCTGCACCGGCAAGCATCAGAACGGCAACGGATATTATCACCTCGAGTGAAACGGTGGGCAGTTGAACCAGGGAGTCATACAGCAGCTTGATCAGGAGCAAAGACAGGCAGTAAATGGCAAAGGTAATGATGGCATTGAGTTTCCTGACCTCACTGTCGAATTCCCTGGCAAATGCCTTCTCTCGTGGTGTTTTCATAGTGGACGCCCCTTTCGTTCGCATTTCAATGGTTTCACCAGGCGTTCAGAAAGATTCTCAACTCCTGCATGGTCTTCTGGTCCAGGTATATGCCGGCATGGTCCGCGATGGTGCCGGGATAGACAACGGGGAGCTCTCCCCCTCGCTGGGAGAGATCCGACCCCTTTCCCGGCACTTCATCGTAATCGCTCAGGGAATGACAGGAGGAACAGCAGTGCAGATAGGTGTTTTCCCCGTTGGGGGGGTATACGTGGGAAGGGAGGGGAGATGCGGGGCCATAGGTCCCCATGGCAAAGCCGAATGTCCCCTGGAGGCGGTAACGGGGTGCCGGCCCCTCCTTCACGTCGTAATCGGTGAGCACGACGTCGAATTCACCCGTTATGACGTTATGCCCCGCCAGGCCGGACGAAAAGGTGATGGTCCCCTCCTCCACTTTCTTGTACACGGACTTCTGGCCATTGAATACGTAAAACGTTCCGGGGAATTGCGGGAAGAGTGGGGTGTTTTCAAAGGAGAACGTTCTGCCGGAGAGTGACGGCATTGTACCATCCTGGTCTTTCAGTACGTCGATCCTGATGACGCAGCGGGTATCCGGGTCAACGACATGTGCCGCCACGTTGGCCTGCAACGACCAGAATACGGGGTTGTCGGTTGAATAGAGAAAATTGGGAGTGATGAGCCCGTAGTCATCGCGGGTAACCGTAAAATAATTGCTCTGGCCGGAGGTCGTTTCCTGAACGGCCGGCGAGGAGTTGATGCCAACGGCGGGCTGGTCGCTACCGCCACCGCCACAGCCTGCGATAGCCAGCACGAAGACGAGAACTAACCCCTTCGACAAGAGTACTCTGGATGAAAGAAGGTGTCCTGATGCTGTTCGGCTTGTCATGGAGAAAATCATGGCGGTTCCTTCCGGCAGGGGGTCCGGGTCCGCAACGAACTATCAGGCATTCGTCGCCGCACCTTACAGATATCTTTACAATTCCAATGCCAAAGGGGACTCCCTGCTGACTCCATTGCAACACGCCGAATTCGTTACAGAAAACAATCATTACCCATGAACTGCCGGGGATATGCAGCGCGGTCCTGTGCAGGTATTGAACAGCTGATTGTTCAAGAGATTGTTGAGGGTGTGAAATAAATTGTGTATAAGGGACCTTCCGATCAGGGATTGAATATCGGCGCTGAACCCATTCAGCATCATGTTCGAAGATCGAACGTCCGTCGGCCCTGACCGCATCGGATGAGGAAGCTGTAATCCTGAATCACGGAAGGAAACACACTTTGATTATTCGCTTGCTAATAGCCTTTGTTTTGATCA
This sequence comes from Geomobilimonas luticola, assembly GCF_018476905.1. GTDB lineage: Bacteria > Desulfobacterota > Desulfuromonadia > Geobacterales > Geobacteraceae > Geomobilimonas > Geomobilimonas luticola. The sequence goes on along the minus strand of NZ_JAHCVK010000012.1, from coordinate 40,698 downwards.
TTAACAGCTCGCTGGCATATGCCCAGGAGTCCTTTAACAAAGTTCTGGTAGTCGGAAGCGAGGAGGATTTCCCGCCATTCGCCATTGGCAGGACTGACGAGACCGCCAGCGGCTACACGGTCGAATTATGGGAGCAGGTTGCCGGGGAAGTCGGTCTCAGGTACACCATCAGGGTGCGCCCCTGGGCCCAAATTCTCCAGGAGTTCCAAGACGGCAAGATTGATGTGCTCATTAACGTCGCCCAGTCGGAGGAGCGGCACCGCTATATCGATTTCAGCGTGCCCCATGTGACGGTCCACGGCGCCATCTTTGTCCGCAAAGATACCTCCGGCATTCGGTCTGAAAAGGATCTCGCCGGCAAGTCCCTCATTGTTTTCAAATCAGACCTGGCCCACGAGTACGCCCTTGCCAAGGGGTGGCAACAACAGCTTGTGGTGGTCAATACCGCCCAGGAGGGGCTCAAGCTGCTGGCTTCCGGCCAGCATGACGCCATGCTGCTCAGCAAGCTCTCCGGGTTGCAGACGATCAGGGAGTTGAAAATTGACAATGTCAAGCCCTTGGAAGTAAACGTCGGGTATGCGCAGAAGTTTTCTTTCGGGGTGCATAAACACGATCACGAACTCCTGGCACAGCTTAACGAGGGGCTGGCCCTGACAAAGGCAAGCGGCGCCTATGACAAGATCTATCAGAAATGGTTCGGCGTTTATGAGACACGCCAGCCCACGCTGCGGGATATCCTCCCCTACCTTGTGCCGTTCATCGCTATCTCCCTGGGCATTGCCGGCTACAATTTCAGGAAGCGGCGCATCGAGCGGAAACAGGCCAGGGCAGCCTTGCTGGCTAGCGAGCAGAATCTCAGGCTGATACTCAACTCCGCCGGTGAAGGTATTTACGGGATAGACCTCGATGGGAACTGCACGTTCTGCAACAGCGCCTGTGTGTCACTGCTTGGGTACAACCACCCGGATGAGCTTATCGGCAAAAACATGCACCGCCTCATCCACCATACCCACCCCGATGGAACCCCTTACCAGGTCGAAGAATGCTGCACCTATCAGACCTTCACATCAGGGCAGGGGTTGCATATCGATGACGAGGTACTGTGGCGGGCTGATGGCAGCAGTTTCCCGGTGGAATACCACTCCTATCCCCAGTTCAAGGAAGGGCGGACCATCGGCGCCGTGATCACATTCACTGACATCACCGAACGCAAATTCAAGGAGAGCGCCCATCGACAGGCCGGCCATCTGCTGCTGCTCGCCAGCACCTACAACGATCTCCACGAATGCATGGCCGCCCTGACCGCCTCCCTGCAGGACTTGACCGGCTGCGAGGCGGTGGGGATACGTTTGCAGGTTGGCGATGATTTCCCCTATTTTGAAACCCGGGGGTTTCCGGCGGAATTCGTGGCAGCGGAACATCAGCTTTGCACCTGCGGCCCGGACGGCAAGATACTGCGCGACGGCACCGGACACCCGGTTTTAGAGTGCATGTGCGGCAATGTCATCCAAGGGCGTTTCGATCCCGCCGCGCCATTTTTTACCCGCAGCGGCAGTTTCTGGTCCAACAGCACCACCGCCCTGCTGGCAAGCAGTTCGGAAGCCGATCGGCAGGCCCGCACCCGCAACCGCTGCAACGGCGAAGGCTACGAGTCGGTCGCGCTCGTGCCGATGCACGCCGGTGAGCGGATTATCGGGCTGATGCAGTTCAACGACCATCGCAAGGACCGCTTCACTCCGGCCCTCATCGATATTCTTGAAGGACTGGCCGACAAAGTGGCTCTGGCCATGGCGCAACGACAGGCTGAGAAGGAGCTGCTCGAGCGGGAAAAATTGTACCACGACCTGCTGGACACCATCCCGGACCTGATCTGGCTGAAAAACCCCGATGGTGTTTATCTCTCGTGCAACGCGACCTTTGAACGCTTCTTCGGCGCCAGCGAGGCGGCCATACTAGGCAAAACCGACTACGATTTTGTTGATAAAGAACTGGCTGATTTCTTCCGCACAAATGACCGCAAAGTCATGGCAGCGGGAAAACCTTGTCACAACGAGGAATGGATCACGTTTGCCGACGATAGCCATCGCGCCTTGTTGTACACCACCAAAGTGCCGATGCACGATACAGAAGGGAAGCTTGTCGGCATTCTGGGCGTCGGCCGTGACATAACCGCGCGCGTAGAGTATGAGGAGCGTGTCAGAAGCCTGAACGATCGCCTCCAACTGGCCACATCGTCAGCACGACTCGGCGTGTGGGATTGGGATGTGCGAACGAACACCATGGAATGGGACGATCGTATGTTCGAACTGTACGGTATCACCAGTGACACCTTTCCCAGCAACATCGATGCCTGGCTGAACGGCCTGCACCCCGACGACAAGGAACTGGCTGTTGCGGAATGCCAGGCGGCGCTGCGGGGAGAAAAGGAATTCGATACCACCTTCCGGGTCCAACACCCCGATGGTACGGTCAAGTACATCAAGGCCAATGGCCTGGTGATTCGACAGCCCGATGGCACTGCGGTGCGCATGACCGGAGTCAATGCAGATATCACGGAACGCAAGCGGGCCGAGGAAGCCCTTCAGCGGAGTGAGAGTACAATCCGGAATAAACTCAGAGCCATCCTTGAGCCGGAAGGCGATATCAGCAGTTTGGAACTGTCCGATATCATTGATTGTGACATGCTGCGTTCGATGCTGGAAGATTTTTACAAGCTTACGGGAATTCTGGGCGCCGTAATCGATACATCCGGCAATGTCCTGGTTGCCGTAGGCTGGCAGGACATTTGTACAAAGTTCCATCGATGCCACCCGGAAACACTGAAGAATTGTATTGAAAGCGACACTGTTCTCACCGACAACGTTCCGGTAGGGGAATTCCGGCAATATCGCTGCAAAAATAACATGTGGGATATGGTTACCCCTCTTGAGGTTGGAGGCAAACATATCGGCAATGTATTTATTGGCCAATTCTTCTTTGACGATGAAGAGGTGGATGTAGAGCTGTTCCGCAAGCAGGCGCAACGTTTTGGTTTTGACGAGACTGAATACCTGGCAGCCCTCAGCCGGGTACCACGAATAAGCAGGGAAATGGCACATTGGGGCATGCAATTTTATGCGAAACTTACGCAAATAATATCATCGTTAAGTTTCAGTTCCATTAAGGTTTCCAGGATGCTTTCCGAACGAATCAATCTGGAACACCAGCTGCAGCAGGCCCAGAAGATGGAAGTTGTTGGGCAACTGGCCGGCGGTGTTGCCCACGACTTCAACAATATCCTCACGGTTATATCAGGATATTGCAGTCTTCTGAAAATGGATTACGGTTTAAACGATCAGCAGAAACAGCGTGTTGAGGCGATCGCCGGTGCGGCCGAGAAAGCCGCCCAACTAACCCATGGCCTGCTCGCTTTCAGCCGCAAGCAGCCTCTTATCATGAGACAAGAGAACCTCAATGATATAGTGCATCATATCCACAAGTTCCTTGCCCGGATAATCGGTGAAGACATTACCTTCAGTACAGCCTGCAGTAATCCTGAATTGTCAATTGTTGCCGACCGGGGGCAGATAGAGCAAGTGCTGATCAACCTTGCCACCAACGCCCGTGATGCCATGCCGAACGGGGGCAGCTTTACTGTAACGAGCGGACTTGCTGAACTGGACTCATCTTTTGTGGGTGTGCATAAGTACAACGTACCGCCGGGAAAATATGCATTACTGACCGTGTCCGACACCGGGATCGGCATTAAGAAAGAGGATCTTGCCCATATCTTCGAGCCATTCTTCACCACGAAAGAAGTGGGGAAAGGCACCGGCCTGGGCATGGCGATTATCTACGGCATCGTCAAGCAGCACAACGGATTTATCAATGTCTACAGCGAAGTCGGGCAAGGGACAACATTCCGTATTTACCTGCCTATCATGGAATCGAACGACAAACCGGCAACTGTCAACGTTAAAGAGAATATCCTCCCCATGGGAGGCAAAGAAACCATTCTTCTCGCTGAAGATGACCCTGCTGTACGGACACTAGTGTCAACGATACTGTCAAGCAGCGGATACGAGGTAATCCTCGCGGAAGATGGTGATGAGGCCATAGAGAAATTCAAACAGCATCACGACAAGATCAACCTGCTTCTCATTGACATGATCATGCCGAAGAAAAACGGCAGGGAAACGGTCGAGGAAATCCAGCGTATCAAACCGGGTGTCAAGGTGCTCTTCACCAGCGGTTATACCGCCGACTTCATACAGCGCCGGGGAGTATCAGAAGAAGGCATCGAACTGCTCATGAAACCGGTACAGCCGACCATTCTGCTGAGAAAATTACGGGAAATACTGGATACATGAAATTACAACAACCGGGCAATCCATTATACAAAACTCAGGACGCACCCGATTTTTTTGTTATGCTTACTGCGAACGATCTTTGTACGGATAGTTGCTCTTTGCAGGAAAGGCGGTTTCTGTTACAGTGCGGAACGAGCCGTGATTACTCCGGCAATCAACCATGGCAACCCTGATGTTGGACCACGGCGTGCCGCGCCCGATTGGGTGGGGTACGCTTAGCCCCTGCCATGGATGTGCTTGATTGCCTCCATGATAGAATGGATATGGCGAACTTGAATGACAATTACATGGAGACGGGAGGTATATGGGAAAGAAGCTGCTTATTCTCGACGACGATCCTGCCATTCTCGGCCTGTTGCAGCATTTCTTTGAAGATCACGACATCGAGCTGCTGCTGGAGACGGACAGCGACTCGGCCCTGAAGCGCATTGCCGAAAACCATCCCCATGTGGCTTTGATCGACATTTCGCTGCCGAAAATGTCAGGACTGGAGGTGCTGCAGGAGATAAAAAAAATCGATCCCCGCGTAAGCGTGATCATCATGACCGGACATGCTACGACCCAGAACGCCATCGAGGCCATGAAGCATGGGGCGTTCGATTACCTGACCAAGCCCCTTGACTTCAATAAACTTGAAACCGTCGTCGACAAGGCTGTTGAAAACAATCTGCTCAATCGCGGGATTCGCTTTGTGGGCGAAGGCGGGGTGGCCCCCCAGGATGAAAGCGATGCGGATGTCATGATCGGCTCATCTCCTGAGATGACCGAAATCTGGAAAATGGTCGGCAAGATCGCAGATTCCAATGCCAGCGTCCTTATCCAGGGTGAAAGCGGGACGGGCAAGGAGCTCATGGCCCGCTTGATCTACACCAACTCGCGCCGCAAGAACAGGCCTTTCCTTGCGGTCAACTGCGCGGCACTCCCGGAAGCACTTCTCGAAAGCGAGCTTTTCGGCCATGAGAAGGGGGCTTTTACCGATGCGGTGAGACGGCACATCGGCCGGTTCGAACAGTGCAACAGCGGCACGCTGTTCCTCGATGAAGTCGCCGAAATGAGCCTGAAAAACCAGGCCAAACTCCTCCGTGTGCTGGAAAGCCAGGAATTCGAGCGGGTCGGCGGGAATGAAACCATAAAGGTGGACGTCAGAATCATTGCGGCGACGAACCGCAGCCTGATTACGGCGGTGAAGGAAAAACGTTTCCGTCTCGACCTGTACTACCGGCTCAAGGTAGTAAACTTGATCCTCCCTTCCCTGCGAGAACGCCAGGGGGATATCCCGCTCCTCGTTAACTATTTCATGAAGAAGTTTGCACGTGAATACCACAAGCCGCTCATGCAGATCTCTCCCGCTGCCATGAAGATGCTTACCACCAACCCCTGGCGCGGCAATATCCGGGAACTCAAGAATGTCCTCAATTCTGCCGTCCTGTTCAGCAGGGGAGACACGCTGGTCCCCGAGGATTTCGAGGCTCCGCTGAGTGGCGGCAAATCTTTCGAAACAGGGAGCTCCGCCAGCTCGTCAGCGGATTACTCTTTCCAGCTCAGGACGCTGTTCGACAAGGTTTCCCTCGCCCATAACGGCGCAGTGTACGAACATTTCATCTCTGCATCGGAGGAAGCGCTTGTTCGCATGACCATGGAAAAATTCAAGGACAACCAGGTGCAGGCGGCAAAGTTCCTGGGGATAAGCAGGAACACCCTCCGGCAGAGGCTGGCACTTTACAAGGTAACCCCTGAATGAAGAACTGCGGATGGTGAATGCCGAACAGCCGTCAAAGAGGGGTGAACAGGCATGAAGCCGGCCGATCTTTGTCGTGAAAATCCGAATCTCCAGGGAGCACGGATGGCCACGTCCAGAATCGAGTACTACGAGATTGCCTGCCAGCAGGTTCTCGAAAAGGACCACTCGGTCTTTTCGATCCAGTGGGTGGTTCTCCCCGAAGACCATACCCGGGATGTGACCCCGGAAGAACTGCTTCACCTCTACCTTGCGTACATCCGGTCCTTTACCTGCACCCTCGTCACCCCCGAAGTCACCGACACCGGCGTGGAATTCCACCTGCTGCGCAGTTCACTCAGCCTGCTCAAGTTCGATCTCCCGCAGTATGTCGCTATCCCCCATGGGACTAAGGCCACGCTCCACATATCCGGCGGCTTCCTGGTCCAGCCGGGCCAGTGCGACCGGGGGGAGCTCGACTTCATCGTCGAACGGGTGGCCGAGGGGGTGAAGCTTACCCTGCAACTCAGCGACTTCTGCCCGCTCCTCCTTGGCGGCCAAAAACCGTCGTTATGGCGGAAGTGGCTCTATCGGTTCACCCAGGCTTACCTGCACAAGGTCGTTACCGTGCGGTTCCTGTCCCGGGTCCACAAAAAGCTGGTCGGCTACACCGCTCCGGTCAAGATCGTGAGAGCCCGCCTCCGCTCCGGGATCGACACCTGAGGACAGGTAACGTCCCGCTCTGTCGGGGAGCAAAGCTGGCGCCTGCTCCCCATGTCCGACAGGAGACCACAAACGTCATGACCAGTAAAAAAACTGCCATACTCGGCATAGTCGCCATCATCGGTGTCGGGCTTTTCCTTGCAGTCGCCATGAACGTAATGAAGGGGGCCGAGGTTTCCCGACCTCCCGAACACCTGACATTTGCCGTTGCCACGGTGGTCGATTCCGCACCGGTCTTGATCGCTCAGCAGCAAGGTTTCTTCGAACACGAAGGTGTGAAAGTCGACATCAAACGATATCAGAGCGGGAAAGATGCCGCATCCGCCATGCTGCGCGGTGAGGCAGACCTGGCGACGGTAGCGGACCTCCCCCTCATTATGGCCATCATGGAGGGAACGGATATTCGGCTTATTGCCACCATCAGCAGAAGCGGCAGGGAAAACAGCATCGTGGCACGAAAGGACCGGGGGATTACATCGCCGTCCCACCTTCGCGGGAAAGCCGTCGGTGTCATTTCCGGGACCACCAGTGAATTTCTTCTCGACGAAATACTCGTGATGCACGGCATCCCTCGCAGCGCGATTACCGTTGTCGGTCTGAAGCCGGATGAAAGCATGGACGCTCTCCTCTCCGGCCGGGTCGATGCCGTTTCCTCCTGGCATCCACAGACCGACACCCTGCTGAAGAAGCTGGGAAACGACGGCGTCAGATTTTATTGCGACGAAACTTACCAGATGCACTGGAATATCGTCACCCGCAAGGATTTTGTTGCCGGGCACAAGGACGCGATCCGCAAGGTTGTCGAGGCGCTCGACCACGCAAACGTCTACCTGCGGGATAATACTGTCGCGGCACAGGAAATCGTGGCGAAAAGCCTCCCGTTCGATCCGGTGCTGCTCCGGGAAGTCTGGCCCGAGTATATTTTCGAAACATCACTTGAACAATCGTTCCTCATGACCCTGGAAAACCAGGCACGATGGGCTATTCGGCGCAACAGGGCCACGGCACGGGAAGTACCGAACATCGTCAACTTCATTTACCGGGATGCGCTCCAGGATGTCGCCCCCGCCGCAGTGACGGTAATCAGGTAGTCCCATGACGATCAGGAAACGACTCGCTCTCATCTCTCTCTTTCCCCTCGCCATCGCCATGGTAGCTGGCATCTACGTCAGCAACAAGGGGAAACAGATAGAGGCACACCGGCATGCGAGGGAATTTGCCAACTCTCTCGCCCAAGATGTGTTCGACCTGAACTTTCTCACCGACCGGTACATCATCTACCGTGAGCGTCAGATCAAGACACAGTGGGAAGCGAAATACGGCGCGATCGGGAAACGCCTTGCAGGCTTGACTCCGGCGGACAAAAGCGAACGCATACTGCTGGAAAAGCTCCGTACAACCCATCGGGAAACAGGGAATATCTTTGTCCGGCTGACAAGGGACATTGAACATCCCGATGCTACCGGCAATGTCGAGCAGCTTGAGGAGAGAAGGGAACGCCTTGTCGGCGTCCTGCTCATCAAGGGGCGCGACATGTTCGCTACCGCCAGACGACTTGCCGACGACCACTCGGAATCCCTTGGGGTCATCAGGGACAGCTTCAATCGCACAATTATCTTCCTGTTCTTCTTCCTGGCGGTGGTGATCAGCACCATCTCCGCCCTGAGTTCCCGACGCATTATCACCGCCATCGACCGGCTCCGTCGCGGCACGGAAGTGGTCGCCGCCGGCAACCTGGACCACCGGGTTGAACAGCTTGCCGATGATGAACTGGGAAGGCTGGCTGACGCCTTCAACGGGATGACCGTGCGGCTCAAGGCAAGCAGTGCCGAACTTCAGACCACCCTCAATGCCCTGCGTGGGGAGGTCGTGGTGCGCAAACGCGCCGAGGAGGGGGCTCGTCGTCTGAACGACGAACTGGCAAGAGCCATCGAGGAGTTGCAGCATGAGATGTCCGAGCGGTTGAAGACAGGGGAAGAACTCCGGGAGAAAGAGCGCCTCCTCATTCTCCAGGGGCGCCAGGCCGCAATGGGAGAGATGATCGGCAACATCGCCCACCAGTGGCGCCAGCCCCTCAACCTGCTGGGACTTCTCATCCAGGAGTTGCCCATGCACCATGAAACGGGCAAGCTGAATGGAGAGCACCTCGAATCCCAGGTGGGAAAGGCCATGCAGGTGATCAACCACATGTCCCAGACCATCGACGACTTCATGAATTTTTTCAGACCGGACAAGGAGAAGGTCCCGTTCAAGGCCTGCGATTCCGTCGCCGGGGTCGTCTCCCTCGTCCAAGATAGTTTCGCCAGATTCGGTATCGTCATCGACACACGGGCCGAAAGCGATCCGTACATCGACGGCTACCCCAACGAATTCTCCCAGGTGCTGATCAACATTCTGCTGAATGCCAAGGATGTGGTGGAAGAGCGCAAAACCGTCAATCCGCGGGTGGAGATCACCACTGCTACGGAAAACGGCAAGGTCGTCGTAACCATCGCCGATAACGCCGGCGGTATTCACGAGTCGATCATGGACAAGATATTCGACCCGTATTTCACCACCAGGGGCCCCGACAAAGGGACGGGTATCGGGCTGTTCATGTCGAAAAACATCATCGAAAAAAACATGAACGGCACGCTTACGGCGCGCAATACCGGTGACGGGGCGGAATTCAGGATAGAGGTCTGATATGGAAACGTTGAAGAGCGGGGGATCCCGGCTGTCGATACTGTACGTGGAGGATGAACCCGTCGTCAGGGAGATGGTGAAGTTTGTCCTGACCAGGAAATACCCGGAAATGGAAATCCATGTTGCCGGCGACGGGAGGACCGGCCTGGAACTGTTCCGGGAGCACAAACCGGATCTCATCCTGACCGATGCACGCATGCCGGTCATGGATGGTTTTCAGATGGCGCGTGCAATGCTGGAGGAAAACCCGTCAGCACGCATAATCATGATCACCGCCTGCAGCGATCCGGACTACGTGCAGGAGATGGTGAAGACGGGAATCAACCGGCACGTGACGAAACCGATCATCCACAAGGAACTCTTCGAGGCCATAGACGACTGCCTTGCCCCCATAACCGGCGGAGACAAGGGATGACGTAACGCCTTCTTCCCGGAAGGACTTCCGCCCTCCGTCGGGATTCACTTCCCCCGGATCAGATTCTCGATCTGCTCGGGGGTCGGCCGTTTGGTAAAGGCATTCATGCGCCGGGCCTCGGCGTCCAGATTCCCCAGCAGGCTTACCAGCCGGTCGAAGCTGGTAACACGGTAGAATTTCCCGATTTTTTCTTCCAGCCCCGAGATGTCCGTCCCCTCCGGAAAGACGATCACCCCGTAGGCGGACAGTTTCCACCGTCCCCGTTTCACCAGGTTCATCAGGCTCATGGTGTATTCACGCACCTGGTGGTAGGGGTTCGTTCCCCAGGCGCTCTTCACCTCGACCGTCGTGTCATCGCTGCGGCAGAGCCAGGTGGTATTCTCCAGGTCCCCCTCCGCCTCGATCCGCCCCGAATAGTTTTTCGCCTCCACCACGATCAGGCAGTCCCTGGTGATGACCATGCAGTCCACGAACTGGCTCCCCCCCCTGCCGGTGGCAACGTCGAAACTGGTGACCACATTCCAGTCACCGTTCTGACACCGGGGACTCTTCGCGATTGCGGTGAACACCTTCTTCTCGAAACTGTTGGCAAACTGGGGATTTATGGCCATTTCCAGCGCCGTTGAGGCCCCTGGCCGGTCCTTCCGCGGGTCCTTCCGGTATTTCTCGAACTCCGCCTGGAGTGCCTGTTTCTGCAGGTTGGTCCGCTCCAGTTCCTCCCTGAACGTCACCGACTGCTGGGCCTTTTCCTCCTCCAGCTCCCGGATGAGGGTTTCCGCGCTCCGGCGGTAGTCGTCCACATTCTGCAGCTTCCGCTCCAGTTCCCGTATCCTGCCGATGTAGATTTCGTACTGGCTGCGGGAGCGTTGCTCCTCATCTTCGAGCTGCCGTTCCTTTGCCTCGAACTGCCGCAGGAAGAGGTCCGCATCCCGGAGCAGGTCGTGCTCTCGCTGCCGGGCGTTTTTCCGCTCGATCCTGCGGATTTTCAGGAACAGCTCCATGAGTATCCAGAATCCCCATCCACCCGAGAGGCAGGTCGTCATGGTTATCAGATACCTTCGCCAGAGATCGTCGTTCCTGAAGGGATCCTTCATCCAGAGGCGGTAGTCTTCCGCGAAGGTCGGGATGGTGCTGATGGAATAGACGCGGCCGACAATCATCCCCTTGCCGCTCCCCCCCTTTGCCTGATGCTCCAGGATATCGAGGATTGAGGAAGACTGCCGGCGCAGGACCACGTAAGGATAGCGTATCAGGTCTTCCACGCGGATCTCTCCGCTCCGGATCAGGGCGGGGTTGGTCGCAAACAGAATTTTCTGCCCGTCGCACGCCTCCTTCATTTCCGTGCAGTCGGTTATGGCCAGGGCGTAGATGCCGGCGTTCCGGTCGAGCATCTCCTGGAGCTTTGCATGGTTTCCCTCCAGAAGCAGTTTTGCCAGCTGGTTGGCATCGAGACCGAACCGCGCCTCCGCATGTATCTTCACCAGCGCCCTGCCCATGTAATCCGAATAATTCCGGTTATTCAGATACTGGGCGACCACGACCGACAGATACAGGCAGACGCAGAATCTTGCCAGGATATACAACCCCTGCCTGAAGGGCTTTGGCGAAAACATGGGACGTGCTCCTTGGGTCACCGCACAGAACCACAGCGGGAATGACATAGCGGGGTCTGCTGCATGCCATCCGGGCGAAAGAGTACCCGTCTGCGCAGCATTATTGCACATGCCAGGGATAATCTAAAGCGCGAAATTCAACAAATCCGGGCAGATACCCGCTGCATGCCCAAGAAAAAAGCCGCACCCCTGAAAGAATGGGGGTGCGGCTCAAAGACATATGCGGTGGGCGCTACTCCATCCGCACGTACAGCGCCTGCTCCCCTTGTCCGTTCAGGATGAATACATTCTTCTCCACATTTCCCGACAATGACCGGACGTGCCCCTGGTAGGGGACATCGATTTTAACGCTATCCCCCGAATCGATCCTCCAGGTAAAGGATAGGGGAGGGTTGTCCTTCACGAGAAAAATACCGGTCTTGTCGCTCTTGAATTCCACGATTTCCGGCAACGACTGGTTCTTCCATTTGCCGACCAGGCGGGTATCGGCCTTGCTGCATCCGACCAAGCAGGAGAGTGCGACCACGCATACCAGCAACAGTGCCATTCTCAATAACTTCATATCTTTCACCTCGTACATGTCCGGCCGCTCGTGAACCGGAAAAGATCTTTTACGCTCGTTCCCTGAAGGTACCGCTATTTTTCACCCATGACCCGCAACAGCTTCTGCGCCCTGACATGTCCCTGCCCGGCTGATTTGCGCAGCCACTTCACCGCCTCTGCCCGGTCTTTCTCCACCCCTTCGCCGTTGGTGTACATGAGTCCCAGGTTGAACTGGGACTGGGCATGCCCCTGCTCGGCAGCCTTGCGGTACCATTTCGCCGCCTCCGGCTGGTCCTGGTCAACCCCGTCCCCCTTGTCGTAGATTACGGCCAGGCTATACTGGGCCTTCAGATAGCCGCGCTCGGCGGATGCGCGCAGCAGCTTGACCGCACCCGCCTTATCGACTTCGACCCCTTCCCCCTTGAAATGCATGATGCCGAGTACATACTGGGAGGGAGGACTGCCGTCGGCCTTGAACTCCCGCAGTGCCCGCTTGTAATCCTTGGCCAGATAGGCCTTGGCCCCCGCATCGTATCCGGCCCAGACAGACGGAACGGCAAGCATCAGCCCGACCAGCACGTAGGGGACAATTTTCGCTCTGCGTATCATTGGATTTCCTTTCTTTGCCATGGTCATGTGATGCGACATCCTCGTCAGCGCCCGAGGGTGAACAGCTGCAACCGGCTGTTGTTCCGGTCCGCGACGAACAGCGTGCCGGCAGGCGTCAGACATACCTGGCCCGGGTAGTTCAGCAGGCCGCTCTTCGTCCCCATCGCCAGCTGGCGTCCGACGAAGGAGCCGTCGGCGCCGAGGGCAATGAGCGCACCGCCGTTCTGGTCGACGATGTAGATCATGCCGCGGCTGTCCGTCATGAGGTAGGTCGGATACACCAGGTAGTCCCGCAGGCTCTGGGAGAGGGGGATGAACGTCCCTTCACCCTTGCGGGCGACGAAGACGAGCGCGCTGTTGCTGTCGAGCAGGAGAACATCCCCTGCAGAGGTAACCTCCAGGTCGGAGATGAACCCGTAGTTTTTGGGAAATTCCAGCTGGCGCTGGACATTCCCCTCCCCGTTCAGCTGGAGCACCCGCGCGCCGAGGATATCGAGAATCCAGATGCTGCCCGCCCCGTCGACCCTGAAGCTCCGCGGCACCACTCCCTGCTCACCGGTAACACCCTTGGGATCAACGTAACCGGCGAACGTGCCGTCCGCATTGAGCCGGACGATACGCCGCTGCTTTCCGTCCAGGGCGAATATCGCCCCCGTCGGGGCAACCTGCACCCGCAAGGGGTAGGTAAGCTGGGGAAGCTTGATCTCGCTCCCCCCCTTGAGGCTCTCATCCTGGTAGGTGTAACGCACCAGGCGTCCGTTCCCCGTATCCGCAACGACCAGCAGGGACTTGCCGTCGCAGGCCACCCCCTCGGGAAATTTGAGTTCCCCACCCTTCTCGTCCGCAATCACCGCCTGCAGCGGTTTCACCTTGAACCCTTCAGCGGCCAGCGCCCCCAGGGGAATGGTAAGCACCGCCGCCGTACCGATACATCTCGCTATGAACCGTCTCATATCTTTCACCTCTTGAAAGTCTCGTGGCACTGGGTGCACAGTTCGGTCGTGGTCGCAAAGGGGATGAAGTGCTTATACTCCGTACCATGCGACCTGTGGCAGCTCAGGCACTGCACGGACAGGCTCCGGCTCCGCGGGTCCCTGACCTTTTCACCCAGGGGATGGGTCGAATGCTTCTGCCAGTCGTGGCAGGTTCCGCACATATCGACGACAGATGCCTTTTTGAAGAGATACACGCCGTCAGAACCGTGGGGGTCGTGACATGCGGCACAGTTCCCCGAAGAGATCGGTTCGTGCTTGGTCATGGACTTCTCCTGGCGCGTGATGGTGTCCTTGTGACAACTGCCGCACAGCGTCAGGGCATCCTGCTTGAGAAGCCCCTTCTGCTTCGATGCGTGGGGACCGTGGCAGGAGAGACACCCTTCCTTGGAGAGGAGCGGCCAGTGGACCCTGTTCTTGCCGAATGCCTGGTTCACCATGGTGCTGTGGCATCCCTTGCAAAGGTCGGTCCCGCTCCGCTTCACCTTCAACGGTGACGGGCTGGTGGACTCCTCATGGCACTGGTTGCACATCTTGCTGGCGATCGGCTTGTGCACCGTGTTGTAGAGAATCCCCGCCACGTCGGAGCCGTGGGGGTCATGACAGGAGGTACAGCGGGAGTTGGCCACCGGGTAGTTCATGTGCGCCTTGACGAAGATCGGCTTGTCGGTCTTGTGGCACCCGACGCAGAGGGCCGGCACGTCATTCTTCAGCAGGAAGCCATTTTTGGCCGATGCGTGGGGGTCATGACAGGTGAGGCATCCTTTCCCCACCGGGCTGTGCTTGAACTTCACCTTGGCCACCGTTTCCCCCATGGCTTTATGGCAGGCGAAACAGAGGTCATTCCCCCCCTTGACGAGGTTGAACTTGGTGGTCGCCGCGTGGGGGTCATGACACTTCATGCACCCCCCCTCCGCCACGACCTTGTGCGCACTCCGCGCATCCTTGGGGATAACGGACGAGTGGCAGAGGGAACAGATGTTCGCCGTCTCCTCGGCCAGCAGCTTGCCGTGGGAGGAGGTGTGGGGATTATGGCACCCCGCACAGTCCCCCGTTTTCAGCGGGGTGTGGACAAACGGCTTCTTGACCGTCTCCTGGGTAGCGACATGACATTTCAGGCAGAGCTTGCCGCTCGCCCCCGGCTTCAGCTTGAACTTCAATGCGTTGTCCTGGGCATGGACAGTGGTCACCGTAAGAAAAACAGCGACCAGAAGGGACATGACCAGCGATAGATATACTTTCATGGCAAAACTCCTTAGTGCTTGTCGACTATGTGGCACTCATCGCATGAGTTCCCGGCAAAGGGGGGATGCACCGCTTCCTTGAAAAACTTCGGGTCCTTGGAAGCATGGGGGTCGTGGCAGCTCATGCAATTCATGTCGGCGGGCTTGATTCCCAGGTGAGACTTGCTGAACCGTGCATCCTGAAGGTCGTGGCACTGGCCGCACAGGGTCACCAGCGGCTCGGCGACCAGTTTGCCCTGGCCGGAGGAGTGCGGTTTGTGACAGGACTGGCAGTCCTTCTGGGCAGCGGGGTGGACGGTGTTCTTCGCCAGCTTCTCCTTCATGGGTTTGTGGCAGGAGAAACACAAATCCTGCCCCTGGGCCAGCATCAGCTTGTTCAGCTTCGCCTTGTGGGGACTGTGGCATTTGCTGCAATCGCCGTTGACGACAGGGGCATGGCTGCTCCTGGCAGCCTTCATCCCTTTTTCCACTCCGTCGTGGCATTCGTAACAGAGCGTTTCCTGCTTCTTCACCAGCATCCCCCTGAAATTGCTGCCGTGGGAATCGTGACAGGTGAGACAGTCACCCTCGGCGAAGGGGGGGTGGTTGGAGCCGGCGGCTTCGGGTTTCATCAGGTCGCCGTGACACTGGGCACACAGTTTCTCCGGCGCACTCTTGAGAAGTTTCTTCTGTTCCGAGCCATGGGCCTTGTGACACATGGTACACTTGGCATCGTTCACCGGTTTGTGGGTGTAGCTCTTCTTGAACCGGGTTTCCGCATCCGTATGGCAGCCGTAGCAGAGGTTATCCATCCGGTCCGTCAGCATGCCGGGGAAATTGGAGCCGTGGGGGTTGTGACAACTGCTGCATTCCCCCCCCATGAAGGGGGCGTGGGTGCCCTTGTTCGCCTGCTCCGCCTTGGTCTTGGCATGGCACGAGTAGCAGAGTTCGGCTCCCGGTGCGATGAGCAGACTCTTTTCCTTGGCGGCATGGGGCTTGTGGCAGGAAAGACACCCCTTGCCGTTCTTGACCGCCGCGTGGGTGACCGAGAGGGGGCCACCCTGCTTTTTGTGGCAGCCGATGCAGAGCTTGTTGCCGTCGCCGCTCAGGAGCCTGGTGAACTCGGAGGCATGGGGGTTATGACAGGAAAGGCAGTCACCCCCCTTGAACGGCTTGTGCTCCATCGTTCCGCCATCCTTGAGTTTGGCGGCATCATGGCACTGGTAGCAGAGCTCGCTCCCCTTCTGGCTCACCGCGAAAGGTTTTGGAGAGGTGGAGGCGTCGTGGCAGCCGTCGCACCCTGCGGTGGCGACAGGATTGTGGACGCTGGATTTAAGCAGCTTGGGCTGGCTGGAGGAATGGGGGTTGTGGCAGAGGGAGCAGCGGCTTTTCTCCACCGGATATCCACCGTGGGCCTTCTTGAACGAAGAACCGCCGCTGTCGTGGCAGCCGAGGCACAGCTTCGGCTCGGCCTGGGACAGGAGGTTCTTTTCATCGGCGCTGTGGGAAAGATGGCACGCCGTGCACCCCTTGTCGGCCAGCACCTTGTGGACCACCTTCTTCTCGTACGCATCCTTCTTGTGGCAGGTGTAACAGATGGCCTTCCCTTCCGCCTGCAGGAGGTGGCTCCCCTGGGAAGCATGGGGGTTGTGGCAGAGGGTGCATTTCCCCGTTTTCAGGGCGGTATGCACATTGGCCCTGTTCATGCCGACCTTTTCCCTGGCGTGACACTTGAAGCAGAGGGCGTTGCCGGTCTCCTTCAGCAGCAGCTTGGGAACGATGCCGTGCCGGAGATGACACTCCTCGCATTTCCCCTCCTTCACCACACCATGGACGTCCTTCATGGACAGGTATTTGTCGTTGAACTTCTTGTGGCAGTCGAGACAACCCTTCTGCGTAAATTTCTTCGCAGCGAAGGATGGTGTTGACATGGCAAAGAAGAGTGTCCCGCAGAACAGCAGGAACAGTACGGCAAAAATGGCTTTTTGTTTGTGCACTACTGGCATGGTCTATCTCCACTGATTTTTACGGTGATGGAACCTGACTAGTCAACATTCCCCCCCCTGCCTCCCCCCGCTGGGGGGAGAACTCTTTGCCCTCCCCCAGCGGGGGAGCGGTGGGTGGGGGAAGAAACAATATCGATTGTCAGCATGCTCCTTAGTAACTGTGCCGCGGGGAGGCATCCTCCCCGGCAGTTCTAATGTGTATGGTCGGCAACGTAAACCTGCACGCTGTAAGCCTTCTTCAGTTTGTTTCCCCACTCTTCGACCGCCTTGTTCATTTTTTCGCCGAACACCTTCTTGACGATCGTCTTCCGTTCCTCTTCCAGGGGAGACGGCTTGGCGGGAAGGAGATCCACAACCGCCAGCACGTAGAAAAAGCCCTCGGGATCACCATGGAGCCGGAAATCTCCCGCCTTGGCGCCGGTAACCGTCTCCAGCACGGCAGCCGGCAGATTCTTCGTCACCAGCGTGCTCCCGTCGAACTCCAGGAACGTGCTGGTGCTCCTGGTCGCCTGCCCCTCGGCATTGGCCTTCAGCCAGGCGAAATCGGTCCCCTTGCGCAGTTTCTCCAGTGCCGCTTCGGCATACTCCTTTTTCGAAAAGGCAAGGCTCTTCAACTTGATCATCGCCGGTGACGAGAACTCGTCCTTGTGCTCCGTGTAGTAGTCGGCGACTTCCCCTTCGGTGATCTTCACCTCCGGAACGATAACCTTCTCGACGAACCTTCCGAACAGGATCGTACTCTTGTACTCCTTGACGCTGTTCCTGTAGGCGTCGGTCTTGTCGATACCTTCCTTCAGCGCCTCAGTCCTGAACACCCGGTTGTACAGCATCTCGTCCAGGGTCGAGTGTATCCGGTCATTGACCTTCTTTTCACGAATCGCCTGGTCGATGCCGTGGTAGAACTTGACGGCAACGGCATCGGCAAGGTCCCCCACGGTAATCGGTTTCTCCCCCTTGACCCTGGCGACAACCCGCTTGTCCGTCAACAGCTTCTTGAAACCGGGTTTGGGGGCTTCGAAGTTGAGCTTGTCCAGGAGTTTCTTGTCGATAGTGGCGTACCGTTTCTTCATCGCCTGGAAGTACTCCCTGACCATGGCAGCCCGCCTGATTTCGGTCGCCTGCTGCCGCGCCTTCTCCCTGGCTTCGGCGTTGTCCGGATACCCGATCTCCTCAAGCTTGAGGATGGTGAAGGATGGTCCCACCTGAATGACCGGACTGGTCTTCCCCACTTCCATGGCCGACACCGCTGCAACTATCTGGGGAAGAAGACCGGCTGGCTTCATGAAAGCCCCTTCCTTGCTCCCCTCCGCCTTGCCGCTCTCCACGAGCTTGGCAGCCAGTTCGTCGAAGTTCCCCCCCTTGGCAAGTTCCTCAGCCAGCGCCTTGGCGTCCTCCTCCTTTTCGAACTTGACCGATTTTATCTTCCACTCCTTCACTTCCTGCCGGTAGAGCTGTTCGATTACCTTCTCGTCGGGCTTGGCGTCCCGGGCGTGGGCCAGCTTGAGGTGCTCCTTGAGTGTCGTCTCGGCATAATCATCCACCGGCTTCTTGACCTCGGGGGTTTCATCCAGACCCATATTGGTCGCCTCCTGGACGATCAGCCGCACGTTGATGAGGCGGTTCAGCACCGCGGTGAAATTCTTCTTTCCCGTCGACTTCCCCGGCATCGGTCGTTCGTGGACCGAGGCCAGAGCGGTTGTCAGTTCTTCGAGCAGGATCGGGTCGTCGTTGACAACCGCCACGGGAGTACGGGAAAACTGTTTCGAAAAGAGAGGCACCCGGAGGTCAAGAGACACTTCGTCCGCCGCCTCCGTTTCCCCGGCCGGCTGTACCGCCGCGACCCCGGGCTTTGCCTCCCCCGCCACCGCCGCCGGTGGATTCGCCTCCACCGCCGCGAACGCCGGAAGTGCACCGACACTGCTCGTTCCCACTACCATTGCCGCAATTCCGATTATCCGTTTCATTGTTCCCCTTCCTTTAGTTGAACTCGTTGTAGATAAACCCGTCTTTCCCCTCGTCGGAGGGGTCGGGTGTGGAGGCGGACGCTCCCGGAGAGGTCATCCGTTCGACGACCCCCCTGACCATGTTTGACCCGAGAAGATGGGCCGTTCGCTGTTTTCCCAGCTCGAAAAAATGGATGCCGTCATCACCGCTGTTGTGACTTTCGGATGCCAGGACGACCCGCCGGCTCTTGCGGTCGAGCAGCCAGGAGGAGAATGCGACCCGCGGTGTACCCGCACCCCCCTCATAGTCGTCGTACTCCATGACCGTGCCGGTAACGATGAAATCCACGTTCAGCACCTCGAAGAGGACCTCCGCATTGGCAAGGGACAACCCCTCGTCCATGATCAGCCGGAACGCCAGAAACTTCTGCCGGACCACCCCCGGTTCGAGGACCGTCACGTCACCCCGCCGGGCGAGCTCCCTGACGAAGTGGAGGGCGAGTATCTCGCCGGCGTAACTGCGCTGGCTCCGGTTGAAAAACGGGACAACCGCGATCCGGCTCTTTTCACCCAGTGCCAGGTCAGGCGAACGAAAGGATATCCTGGGGCGAAATCTTCCGGCGACCTTCTCCGTGGCAGCCGCATTTCCTTTTCCCGTTACCCCGGCGGCAAGTGAATCGACCAGTCGACCGATGGCGGTTGCTGTCAGCTGCGGGAGGTTTTCGACCAACCCTCTCCCCAACAGCCCGGGGGCATCATCCCCTGCCATGGATACGGCATCGGCCCAGATGATGTCCGGCACTTCGCCGGCTGACACCAGCCTGGCTTCGAGGGAAATCTTGGGGGGATAGGTCGCGTCATACTGCTGGAGCGAGGTGACCAGCACCCCCCCTACCCCCGCCTCTTCATGGAACGCCTGGGCAGTCGTTTCGTCCACTCCGCCGGTGTAGCGGAGCCGGTGTCGCGCCATGAACTTCTCCAACTCTTCTTCCCCCAGTACCGTTATTCCCCGTTTGGCCGCCTCGGCCAGCAATGCCGTGCGTACCTCCCTGAGGGGCACCGCGGACCCGCTCAGGTTGATGATCGGCAGAATCGCAATCCGGGAAGGCACTTTGCCACCGTCATCCGCAGCGGTGGCCGGCGTCCCCGCCGTCAGGCAGAGAAGCCCGGACAGGCAGACCACGACAAGGAAATCAGAAAAGCTTGTTGATGATCTCATTGACCGCTTTCTCGGTAATCTCGTTCATGGGGCGGCCGCCGCCGCCGAACAGGCGGTCGGTAACCCCTATCCCCCCTTCGGTGGCAGTGGCGGTCCAGACAACCCGGCCGGTCTGGGTTTCGACCATCTGCATGCTGAGGGATATGACGTTGGCGGTCGACGTGGACGACCGGACCTCGCCATATTCCCTGACGACGCCGGTGATGAGCGCATCCACCTTCAGAACCCCCCCGAGCTTGACCGCCTCTTCCACCGACGGCGCAGCGGCATTCGCAACACCGGTCCTGATGACCCCCCGGGCGACTTCACCGGGAGGGAGGGCATACACTCCGCCGGTGGCCAGGAGCATGGTGGTGAATACATCCCTGACCCTTTCGGAGGAGGTGTTGTCCCTGGTCAGATTGGCAAAGGGGAGCACCGCGACCGTACGCACCGCACCGAAGTCCATGTTCTGATCGCGGTAGATGTCCAGGTTGCCGGAGGCGCATCCCCCCAAGAACAGAAGGGAAAGACCGATACCGATTGTTGAGAGAAAACGTTTCATTGAATGGTCCTGTCGTGTTTTCGGGGCACAGGGCAACAGCCCGTCCCGCTCCTAGAAATTTATCCTCAGATTTGAACTCACGATACGCACGTCCGTTTGACCGAGCGTAGAATCGGTTTTGAGCAGGGAATACGAACCGTCCAGCGTCACCCGGCTCGTTATCTGCCAGGTGAGACTCGGGGTGATGAGCCTGGTCCGTTCCGAATTCTGCGTCTGTATATTCTGGTTGAAGGCAAAGTTGAACTGGAGCGTCCCGTCGGGGAAGGGGGACCAGTTCACGCCGTAATTCTGGGTCACGTCCGTCGGCCGGTTGGTCTGGGATAGAAAGCCCAGTGCCGAGTAGAGATAGAGGGTGGTGAACGGCCGCCAGGCAACCGACACCTCGCCGCGCTGGGTCGAAAAGCTCTGGGGAGCGGTACCCCCCGACTGGCTGGAACGGTTCAGAGTATAGGTCAGGTTCGCCGTCAGGGTCCTGGTGGGGACGATGCTCATCCCGAACAGGATGTTGGTGCTGTTCGTCCCCACTCCCTGTTCGTTCGTTGCGAGACTCACCCCTCCCCCGAGATTGAGATTGACCCCCCGGTAGATTTCCGCCGTGTTGAACGCATAGAGCGAATTGTTCGTAGAGGTCCCGGCCGGTTTGAAGTCCGTCCGGCCACTGTAGAGCAGGGTATTGCTGACCGTTTTCAGCGGGGTCGCCCGGAGTGAGGCATCATACGCATAGCCGACCGTGTGTCCGTTGACCTCCTCGATATCTTCCCGGGCAACCCTGCCGGTAACGGTCAGCTTGTCGGTCAACGGGTGGTTGACGTTCAATCCGTTGGAAAGGGTATAGCGCAGTGTGGAGGGGATCCCCCCCACCGTCATGAAAAACGAGCCGTTGTAATAGAGGGAGGGCGAGTCCAGGATTCGCGCCTTGACGTCCAGGCTGTACATGTGGGACATGGTCGAGGTCTCCCCGCGGGTTTCGGCCGCCGGCCGGCGCAGGAACGTCTGTAGTTCGGTGACGAAAATCCGGTCCGGATTTCTGAAGGTGGGGACCAGCGTCGCCGCGACCTGGGAGAGAGGACGGGTGACCACCTTGATGTAACGCGTCTTCACCGTATCGAACAGGAGTTCGAAGCGGTTTTCGAAGGGACCGAAGGGGGCGGACGCCAGGGTCCGCCACAGGGTCCAGGTGACGTTGTCGCTGCTGGTGTAAATCTCCCATGAATAGGTGGACGCAATGGCCGCGGGGATTTCCCGGTCGGTCCAGACCATGATGCGGTTGATCTCCGTTTCGGAGAAAAAGTCGACCCCCAGGTTGCGCCGGGTATCTCCCGGAGAAGGAGTCACACCGATATTGACCCCGCCGCTCACGGCGGTGTTGCCGTCGATGAGCGGGGAATTCTGGGGAAGCGTCCCGGCCTGGGGGGTATCATTGAGGGAAAAGAGGCCGAAGGCGGGGAAGAGCTGGAAATCCACAAAACCGTTGCCGCTGGTTGACGTCGAGACGCTCTGGGCGCTCACGTTGTAATTCGTGAAGAGCGACACCCGCTTGTCGAGAAACTGCCCCGAATAGCTCGCCCGCCCCGTGTTGGTCGTCTCCTTGACCTCCAGCTGCTGCAGCCTGTCGGTGACGTCGTTGTAGACGAACTGGTACCTGAGGTCCAGGTCCTTTACCGGCAGGTACCGAAGCGACAGTGCCGCCCGGTCGGTGCTGGTGTCCTGCTGGATCCGCAGGGGGTCGTACCGGTCGGTCCTCGTGAACTGCAGGTCCGTGGTGGGGAGGTCCACCGGCCGCCAGCCGATCAGTATGCGATAATCGTCGTTTATCTGCTTCGTGGTGGGGACACTCGTGGCATGCGTACTCTCTTCCCGGCGGCTGTAGCCGATACCGGCGTTGTACACCGGATTCAGCAGCGCGAGATCGATGGAGGGTTGCCAGGTGGTGAGCGTCGAGTTTTTCCCCGGCCCCTCGATGCTGCTCCGGGAAAACTGCTGCTCGAACAGGCTGCCGGCAGTCAGTCTCACCGCAGGGAGAGGATTTGTGAGCAGCGACAGGTTATACCTCTGGGTATAGCTGTCAACCCGGGTAGTCGAGCCCACCCCCCCCTTTTCCTGGGACGATGAATTCAGCCCGCTGTAATTCCACTCCATGAAACCGTTGATCGTACCCGCCACGGCTATCCTCCCGCTGCCGAAGACAAGGATGGTGACGAGCGTCGCGGCACAGATGAACAGCGGCAACGAATTCCCTGTTTTTCCTGCACGGCGCACCTCCAAATCACCTCTCCCCCACAAGGGCAACCCACGCGGGGTCCTCGTCCAGATCGAGCTCGGCGATGACGTTCTTGCTCACCAGGTTGATGACCTGAACGCTCTTCCGGGAAGGGTTCACCGCATACAGGTTGTTCAGCTCGCCGTCGATGGCCATATGGACGGTCTCCCCGCCGGTCCGGATGAACGTGAGGGGAAGAACCGCCGAGGGCTCGAACAGCTCTATCTCGGGAGACTGGCGCCGCGCTGCGTAGAGCAGCTCCGTCGAACGGTCCACTTTGAGAGCCTGCATCCCCATCCCCACATGGCGCCGGTTCTGGAGCGTCAGGGTGAAAGGGTTGAGGGTGTCCAGATTGGGGCTCTGCCCGTGAATGACGTAGAGCAGGTCGCCGCGGCGGTTGAACTGGCCCCGCGATGGCCCCGGCTCGGTGCCGATGGTGGCAATGAGGGAGCGCTTGCGAACGTCGATGAGCGATATGGTGGAGGTTGCGTCATTGAACACGAATGCCCGGGCTCCCGCCGGGTCCAGGGCGATGGATGACGGACCGTTGCCGACGGTGATCCTGTCCAGTTCCACCAGGGAGGCGGGATCGAGGAAACTGACCGAATTGGAACCTCCGTTCACGGACAGAAGCGTTCCGCCGTCGGAAGAAAGCGCCAGCTCCACCGGCTCGTCACCGCTGTTGAGGCGTATCGTCCCGACGGATGCGTTCGTGGGTATATCGATGACGTCTACGGCGTTGTCGCCGGAGAGGGCGACATACGCCCGGCGGCGCAGCTGGTCGATGACGATGCAGCGCGGCCCACGGCCGGTGGCGATGACCCCCGTCACCTCCAGGGCCTGCCGATCGAAAACGGCGACCGTATTGGCGCTGGAGTTGGCCACATATCCCACCAGCCCGGCAACCGGCTTCCCCGGCACCGTGACGGTGAAGGCGGGAGTGAACGCAAAACCTCTGATAACCGCTTCGTCATACTTGAAACCGATAGAGAGGAACTGCGCCTTCCCGCTGGCGACCGTGAAGAAAGATTCCACCCGCGCCGCCTCCTCGGGAACAAGAAGGGTTGCGTCGCCATCCTCGCCCCGCAGGGTCGCCCGCTTCACGCCGAAGGCCAGACCCGTGTAATTCCCCGGAGGGAGGGTTCCCGAAGCGAGAAAGCGCTGCCGCGTCATCTCGGCCCCCTTGATTTCCACAAGCTTCAAGGGAACGGAAAACCGCGCGCCGTCATCCCTGATGGCTTCCAGTTTTTCCAGGGTGAAACCGAGCCTGCTTGCCTGCTGGGGGAAGGGACGGGTATAGAGATATACCTCTCCCTGATCGCCGAGGACCGGCTTTGCTGCGGGGATATGGAGCATGCATCCCGGGAGAAGCAGCAGGGATGTGATGAGCAACAGGACTTTCAAGGGGAATCCTTTCCAACGGTTACCGACCGTCACCTACCCTACGGTCATGGCACAGTACACTCCCCTCCATGGAAGCGCACTGCCCGATTCTCCCCTCCAGCACATTGCATGGTTCCCTCGCCACACTGGGCGGCGCCGAGGTAACCGGACAACAAAGTCGGAGGTGGCCCGGCAGCGCCGGACCACCTCCGTATCGTCATGAACGACGATGAAGTGACATGTTACACAACCGCATTAATCCTTGGCATGGCACTTGTTGCACAGCGAACGCTGGGCATAGGCAAAGGCAGCCTTGTCGCGGTTGTAGTAGGAGCCCTTCTGCTCAGCCTGGGTTCTGCCGGAAGCGTAGTCTTTCCCTTCCTGGGTCGGGGCGTCGATACCGGGGAAGTCGCCGGCTACGGTCAGGAACTCAGTCTTGTTGTTCCAGCGGGACATGCTGTCCCAACCGGTGGCGTGGGCCCTGTGGCAGGAGAGACACATGACGTTGCTCGTGGCGTCCGGACCGCTTTTGGCAGTTCCGTCGGTTTTGGCATGAAGGACAAGGGCGGCGCGGTCGGCAGTCCCTTCCTCGTACGGTACGAGGGAGCTGTAGGCATTGGCGTTGGTGCCGGTGAGGTCGCCGGATTTCACGTAGGCAGCGTAGTTGGCGAGCACGTTGGTCATGAGAGCAGCATTGCCGGCCGGATGACGGAGGTTGGTCGGGTAGGCATCGTTATGCAGACCCTGGTGGCAGTTGGCGCACCACTCGGACATCCCCTTGCCGTAGGCGACCCTGGTGTCGGTCGTGGTTTCAGCACGGTTGTAGGTGCTGGGAGCGACGGCGATCGGAGGAGCGGCGGTGAAGGGGGACGTGGCGTAGGATTTGGGGGCATAGCCGGCCCCGCCCAGCAGGCGGTAGACGCCGACAGCCTGGTTGGCATCGGGCATGGCGCCGTAGGAACCGGAGTCGCCGATGGGGAGAACCGAGGTACCGGGGGCCGACGTAGCCATGGTGCCGGCGGCATCGATAATGCGGGTCTTGCCGTGGGGATCATGGCAGGACTGGCAGCCGAGGTTTGCCGCAGGGTAGGTGCCGCCTGGGGCGGTGGTCAGGGTAGCATCGGCAACGAGGCCGAAATCGTTCGCCACGACGTTGTGACCATGGCGCTCACCTTTACTGGAGCCGGGGCGGGGAAGTGTCCAGGTGTAATCTTTTTTCAGCCAGCCGAAGTCGCCGCCGGGGGTGAAGTTAGCCGGAGCAGCGCCAGCCGCAGCGGCCGGGTCCAATACCTTGTAGCCGCTCCCAGCAGGTGCCTTTCCGTGGCAGACGAGGCAGGTGGAGCTGTCATCGGAGCCCTGGAGCAGGTAGGCGTTGGTGGTGCCGACAGCCAGGGCGTTTTTCGTCATCTGGGCGCCGCCCTGGGAGTTGTGCATGGTGTGACAGCCGTCGCAGGTGGCGACGCCGCCGTCATGGAAAGCGAGGGCGCTGCCGGAGGCCGCAAGGGTAAGCATTGCTGCGGCTACTACAATCTTCGATGCTTTCATCTGTTTTCCCTTTCGTAATCTCATGGTTTGGTTTCTTCGTTTCGTCAGATCTTTCCATACTGCTGGTTACGTACTTCCCGATGTTGGCCGTTTTCCTTTAACCACCCCCTTTTTGTGTGCCGGTTCAGCGTCACGTCACGGATACGCGGTAGACACTGACTCCCCGACTGCGGCTCTGAGTCACGTATACCCTGCCATCCATCGCTACGATATCCATGGGTGCGATGAAATTGCCCGGTTCGATCCCCCGGTAGCCGAATTCGGTCTTGAACGTGAACTCCCGGTCAAAGACCATGACCACGCAGCGCAGAGTATCCGCTACGTAGATGTACCCCTTGTCATCGGCGGCAATGCCGCCGACTATGTTGAATCTGCCCGGCGTGCTCCCCTTGGTCCCGAAGGTTCTCAGCTTCCCGTCGGGAGAAAGGACGCCGGCGGTAAACGTGGTCGGCACGGTGAAGAGCAGGTTCCCCTGCGAATCGACACTGAACCCCACCATATCGGTCTCCAGCCGTTTCTTTTCCTCCACCTTCAGCAGGGGGGCAAGGTCGTAGCCGGTCTCGAACCGCCCCTCCCCATCGGCCACCGCAACCTTCATCCGTTCCTTGTCGACCAGGTAGATGTGACCGGCCCGGTACACAAGAGTCCGCGGGGAAAACCCCTCGGTGTACGCGGGGGGGAAATCCTTGAGCTCGATGGTCCCCTTTGGGTCGCCTCGGAAATTGGCTCGGGCAAGGGAATACTTTTCACCCTTCAACGTGAGAACCAGCATGTCGCCATGCTCGTCCACGGCGAGGTCGCTGACGTATCCGAGGGAAAGGTCATCGCCGAAGCTGTAGACCTCCATCCCCTGGTCATTGAACACCCTGATGGTGAGATCGGAGGGATTGACGACATAGACTTCATGCTTGACAGGGTCGACACTCAGCTTCACCCAGTTGTAAGGAATCGTGCCGGTTGCATCCGAAAGAGCATAGAGAAAGCTCGCCTTGACCTCTTCCGCTCCGGCAGGCTGAACCGGAACAACAAGAGCAAGGGAAAGCAGGATGAGAAGGATATGTTTTCGTGCGGGAGACGTCATTGTCTGGCGGTTACCTTATCGTTATTTACCGTTAATCTTTTTGTTCGTTATGCACGTTCTTTTCATCCTTATATTGGCAACTGCCGTGCCCGATTCGACCGGCATGTGCCACTGACCCCCTCCTCTTACCGAATACCCGCTGGAATGATTCGCATTTTTACGAAATAAAAAAAGGCCCCGGAATCGGGACCTTGTGGTACAGGAAAAGAAAAGATGATGTTTTTTCGGGATAAAACCGGGGTGGCGGAGAAAAGTGCGGAACATGCCGCACGGCAAGATTACGGCAAGATTACGATTTCGTCATCTTGCGGGAAGGCTGTGCAACAGGGGGAGGGAACCGCAGGGTAAAAGTGGTTCCCCGCTCCAGCTCGCTCGCGACGGTTATCGTGCCGCCATGGAGTTCCATGATCGTCTTGGCGATGGGAAGCACCAGCCCCGGCCACATGGGTGACAACTGCTTGGACCGGCCGTTCCGGTTGAGACGGTCGAATATCCGGGGAAGCTGTTCGGGGGATATGCCGCAGCCGGTGTCGCTTATGCTGATTTCGGCGGAACGGTCTTCCTGCTGGCGTATCGCGACCGTCACCCTCCCCCTCTTCTTGTTATAGACGATGGCATTATGGATAAGATTGCCGAGAGCCCTGCGAAGCAGTTCCCGGTCTGCCGCCAGGAGAGCTTCCCCTGTACATTCGAACGTGATGCCATGCTCTTCGACGAGGGGGCCAAAATATTCCCATATGCCTTCCACGAGTTCACAGACATCCACCTCTTCAGCTTTCAGTTCGATCTCGTTTCTGTCGAACCGGGCGAGGAAGAGGAGACTTTCGATCAGCCGCGTGAGGTGCTGGCATTCCTCGAGTTCCGACTCGATCACCCGCCGGTACTCGTCGGCGCTCCGCGGCCGGGATAGCGCCACTTCCGCCTCCCCCATGAGGATGCTGATGGGGGTCCTCAGTTCATGGGCAAGGTTGGCGCTGTAATTGGAAAGGCTTTCGAATGCATTGTTGAGCCGATCGAGCATGCCGTCGAAAGCCGTCGCCAGCACCTGGAGTTCCTTGGGAAACGTTTCTTTGTAGATACGTTCATCCAGGTTGGATACGGTAATGTTCCGGGCGGTCTCCGTAATCTCCCGGAGAGGCCGCAGGTCCCGGCGCGCGATAAAGATGCCGGCGCCTGCGCAGAGAATGACCCCCACAATCAGCACCGTCAGGAGTTTGTGCCGGTAATCCGCCCGGATTTTTTCCACCTGGGAAATTTCCAGCGCCACCTGCACAAGCCGCTTCTCCCCCGACGCCAGAGGGAACCACGCCGATTTCAGGACGTACAGATTGCCGTCGGCAAACCGCTGCGCCTTCATAGTCCCCTTGAAAGACTCCGCCGTGAAAAGTTCCGGCGGAAGCACCTTTCGTATGGCCGGGGTTTCCAGCAGGACATGTTCACCCTCGTCCAGAACCCTTTCGTAATGACGGATGTATTCGACAGAGGGGTGATCGTACAGGACTTCCTTCTTCAAGGCCTCCTGGTCACCCTTCTGCAGGAGTGCCCCGATAAGCCGGACCTGGGAATCAAGATAGCTGTGATTGCGCCTGTCGAAAGAGCTGACCAGTCCCCAGTACATCAGGACCGTGGAAGCCAGAAGGATCAGGAACGTGAACAGGGAGTAGTGGACCGTCAGCTTGCTGACGAGGGAAAAGCGGGGAAAGATCGGTCTGCTGTTCATGGTTCACGCTCTTCCAGGACATAACCGACCCCCCGGACCGTATGGATCAGCTTCTTTTCGAAGGGGTCGTCAACCTTTGCGCGAAGCCGCCGCATGTGCACGTCAACCACATTGGTGTCGCTCTCGAATTCCATGTTCCAGATCCGCTCGGCGATCCGGACCCTGGTCAGCACCTCCCCCGACCGCTGCATCAGGAGCGAAAGGAGGGCGAATTCCTTGGGGGTGAGGTCAAGCCGCTTTGCTCCGCGCTTGGCGGTGTGGCCGATGGGGTCGAGCTCCAGGTCCCCTACCCGGTAAAGATCCTCGTGCTTGGCAGGGCCGTGGCGAACGACATTCCTGAGGCGGGCGATGAGCTCGGAAAAGGCAAAGGGCTTCACCAGGTAGTCGTCGGCCCCCAGTTCCAGCCCCTTGACCCGGTCCGGCACTGCATCCCGGGCGGTCAGAAAGAGGACCGGGGTCTCTTTTCCCCGCTCCCGGATCTTCTTCAGGACCTGCCACCCGTCAAGGTTGGGGAGCATGACGTCGAGAATGATGGCGTCGAACTCCCGGGTGAGGGCGAGGTTGAGCCCCTCGTCCCCCTCATGGGCGACCTTCACGTTCATCCCGTTTTCGGAAAGCCCCTGCCGCAGGTAGGCGGCGGTTTTCACATCATCTTCAACAACCAGAATGCGCATGGTGCTCCCTTAACCCGGCTTCATCTATATATCAGTATAACAGATTACCATTTAACTAATATATGCAAACGCCGTGCCCCCCGTTTTCCATTTTGCCGTAACCCATACGGGAAGACATGAAAGCTCCCCCCGTGGATGACGCCGTATAAATAACACTTAATTGGTGTGAAATACTATTGCACAAATACCACTTAAATTGTTGACAAACTCGAATTCGTGAATAATTATGGCGTACAGCTTTTCTCCGGAATTGCTGCAGCATCCATAAACCGCCGTAACAAACCTGTTGACAAACGGCAGGCATTGCAGTCTAACTCTAATTCTCACATAACCACGGAAGGGATGCACGATGACGACACACGGCACGGAATACCGGCTTGACGGCATTTACCGGCAACGCCAGGAAGGATACTTCATGCAGCGGGTGAAATTGCCGGCGGGGGCTATTTCCGCCCTGCAGGCGCGCGCCGTTGCGGAGATTGCGGAGCAGTTCGGCCGGGGCCTTGTACACCTGACGGTCCGTGGCAGCATGGAGATCCACTGGATAGGAGAAGGGAACCTTCCCGACGTGAAAAAAGCCCTTGGCCGGGCCGGACTCACCTCCCGTGGCGCCTGCGGCGGTGCGGTCCGCGGCGTCACCTGCAACAGCCAGGGGACGGCAGGTTTCCCGGTCCTGGAAAACCTCGCTCGCCGGCTTCACCGGCATTTCACCGGCAACCCCCGCTTCGAGCGGCTCCCCAAGAAGTTCAAGATCGGGATCGAGGCGGACAGAGGGGGGAAACGGCACCTCATCCAGGATGTGGGACTCGTGCTGGTACGGACAGACCAGGGACAGGGATGGTACGACGTCTGGATCGCCGGCGGACTGGGGCGGGAGCCCCGGGAAGGATTCCTGCTGGCGGAAGGGGTGGCAGAGACGCGCCTCATCCCCCTGATCGAGACTATCCTGCGGGTCTATGCGGCTCACACCCCCCCAGGGAAGCGGCTCAAGCACCTGGTGCGGGAAATAGGCCGAGACGAACTGCTCCGGCGTATCGAGGCGGACCCTTCCGCCCATGAAGAACTCCCTCCCGTCACCGGGCTTCCCGAATCCCTCGTCCCCGGCAGCAGGGATGGAGAAACCATCGAGGTGCCGTTCTTCGCCGGTGAGATACAGAGCGATGACCTCCGGACCCTGGCCGACATCGCCGACACCCGCGCCGGCGGCATGCTCATGGTGACCGGCGCCCAGAACATGGCCGTCACCCTTCCGGCCGGTAGCAACCCCGAGGAATTCCGCAACGAGCTGACACGGGCCGGTTTTACCGCCGACAGAAGGGAAGAGAAGGTAACGTTCCGCATCTGCCCCGGCAGCCACGAATGCATCATGGGGCTCACTCCCACAAGGGACGCGGCACGCAAGGTCGTCGACGCCATGGGGCCCGCAGCGGAGTCGCTTTCCTGGGCCCTCTCCGGCTGCCAGAACTCCTGCAGCCAGCCCCAGCTTGCCGACATCGGCATCGTTTCCTCCCGGCTGGTGGCGGGAGATGACGGCCAGCGCACCCCCCGATTCGATATCTATCGATCCAGGAAAGAGGGGCTGGGGGAAAAGACCGCCGAAGGGCTCGACATGGATGCCCTGCTTGCCGAAGTCAGGCAGCTCGGCTGACAGCTTCCGGAGAGAACCATGCAGATAAAGGTGAACGAACAGCAGGCCGACGTGGCAAAAGGTACACGGGCCGAAACCGTCCGTGACCGGTTCAAGCCGGGGGCCGACCTGATCATCCTGAACGGCTTTCCCGTTCCCCCCGATACCCCGGTCAGCGACGGGGACGAGATGTACCTGATCCGGCGGGGGGAAATCCCACCCCGGGAGGAGCTTGAGCACCTGCTGGTCGCCCGCCACACCCCCCGGGTCTACGAGCGCCTGAAAGGTTCCCGGGTCGGGATCGCCGGCGTGGGGGGGCTCGGCTCCACCGTCGCCGTGGCGCTGGCCCGGGTCGGGGTGGGTGAGCTGGTCATCGCAGACTTCGACGTGGTGGAGCCGTCCAACCTCAACCGGCAGCAGTACTTCGTCGACCAGCTGGGGCGTTACAAGGTGGAAGCCCTCAGCGAAACGCTGCGCCGCATCAACCCCTACGTCACCGTCACCCCCCACCCCGTCCTCCTCGCCCCGGACAACGTCCCGACCGTCTTCGCCGGCTGCAGCGTGGTGGTGGAAGCATTTGACCGGGCGGACATGAAGAGCATGCTGGTGGACTCCGTCATCACGAACATGGCGGACACCATGGTGGTGGCAGCCTCGGGGCTGGCGGGATACGGCCCGAACAACGCCATCACCACCAGGAAGATTTCCCGCCGCCTCTACCTCGTGGGGGATCTCACCTCCGAAGCCCGGCCGGGAAACGGCCTCATGGCCCCCCGCGTCGGCATTGCCGCCTCCCACCAGGCCAACCAGGTGATCAGGATACTGCTGGGAGAGACGGACATCGATCGATAACCTCCGTCCCTGGAAGTCATTCCGGGAGTTGACATACAGTTCATCAGTGTCGGCTAAAACGCCGCGAAATCTGACACAAAAGATTTCACGGCGTTTTTTTGTGAGGAGTCGGATTAACCGGTCGACATCGTCCACCCGACCTTAATCTCTTTTCCACGCACTCTTCATCTACACCTTTGACACCGAAAACTCACTGTCAAAATGATGGCGTCCTGGTGTTTCACCGTTCAGCCAAATAACGTAGTCATAGCACGTAAGATACAAAAAAGTACGTAATTCATCTATCTGTTATTGTTGCTATTTTATACTTCTATCTTAACCTCAACAGAATTTATCCCCCGTTGGAGCACCCACTCCACCGATTATTACAACGCCATATTTTTCGGCACATTCTGGCGGGCAAATTGCATTGATCTTAGAACACTGTTAATGAAATTCACCTTTGCCTGGAAGATTCATCTCCCGGATGAAGAGATGGTGCAATTTCTTGACGCTGCATGGGTAACTTGAGCCCCGGAAATGGCTGGATTTCCATAGGAGGGAGATTATGAAAACACGTTGGAGCTTCTACAAGTTGTTGGTTGCGACGCTATTGCAGCTGTCGGTTCTGGCTGGAACAGCGCTCGCCTACGACATCTCAGGGACCGTCGAGTATGCCGGAGCGAAAACCGGTCGGGTGTTCATCTCTATACCCCAGACGCAGAACGGCACACTCGGCACAAGTGTGGTCTTTGACGGATCGGCTACCTCGGTCCCCTACACCATACGGGGCGTTCCGAACGGCTATTACACGGTCAAGGCGTTTCTGGACCCCACGGGCAAGGGGGTGCTCCATGCCTCCGATCCGACGGGGAGTGTCAGCAACATCCAGGTCAACGGCGATAAGCCTGGCGTAACTATCACCATCACCAACCCGACTTCTTCCCCCTCGCCGGATGCCGCTTTACCCGCAAGCGTGGGCGTTCTGCACGGCAACGGAGCGGATATGGTTCTCTGGCAGGTCTTTCCTGGCAACCAGGGGGGTGGTCCGGTTCCGGCAGATTCCTACAACCTTTACTGGAGCACGGATCCCAATGTCATGGGGACCTATAAGACAAGCGGCGGCAGCAGGAGCAACATTCCGGCCACTGATGACAAAAGCGTCTTTTTTAACGTCAATCTGGCAGGAACCCCCTATAATTACGTCATGACAAGCGTGGTCAACGGCACGGAGAGCACCGGCTTTTCATTTGCCGGAGAGATGCCGGTCGGCGCCGGCAGCACGGTCACCGGCACCGTAGCCCTCAACAGCGGCAATCCTCAGGGCAAGAAGTTATTTGTAGTCCTAGGCTCGGGCGATGGTGGGCCGTCGAATTTTGCCATGGTGACCACCAGCGGCCCCACCCAGTCATTCGCCATCGCCGGCGTGCCGGACGGCGGCTACTGGATTTTCCCGGTATTCGACATGAATGGCAACGGCCTTCTGGATGACGGGGATATCTTCCCCAACGATAATGGCGGAGGGTTTGTGCAGGTGCTCGGAGCCGATATCGACGCCGGCACCATCTCCTTTGGTGCTGCGAATGTTGACCTGATGGTAACGACGAATTACTGGAAAAGCAACGGGATGACCGGCTACAGCCTGAGTTCCGAGTTGTTCAGCGGCATGAGAACTCCCGTCAAAGTCACCTTTACCGGTGGGACCAACATTCCCGACATGGCTGTCGATCTGGGGCTGAACGAATGGGGCGGGTTCCAGAGCTGGACGAACATCCCCTGGACGCCACAGGTGGGGGACTCCTGCACCTTTGAGGTTATTTATGCGGACGATCCTACCGAAACTCCGGAAACGGTTACCGGCTACGTGACGGGTGTTCTTGACAGCCTGCCGACACCCTTGGAGCCGCTGAGCGCTATAGCTTACGGCACGGGGACTCCCACATTCACTTGGGAGGCACCGGCGTCACCTCCACCGGGTGACTATGGCTATTCGCTGGCAGTGTGGGGAAGCAATGGCAACAACTTCTGGTGGTATCCGGACAATGACCTGCCTGCCTCCCAGACGTCCGCTGAATACAACTTTGACGGCCGCGCTTCCCAGCCCGCCCTGACCGACGGGCAGACCTACCAGTGGCGCATTGCGGCGTTCGATCAATACGGCAACAGCGCTTCCACTGAGTCTGCATTCACCTATGCGGGCGCCATCTCCGGAGCGGTGCTGGATGATTATGACAATGGAATTCAGAATGTCCATGTCAATGCCTGCAAGTACGACAGCATCAGCGGCAATTGCGACTGGGGTTTTTCTTACGGCACGAACACCGACGAGAACGGCAACTATCTCCTCGTCGGCCTGCCCGACGGAGAATACAAGGTCCAGTTCAACGGTGCAGACGCGGGATTCATCAGTGGCTGGTATGACGGTGCGTCCGACGTAAATTCGGCCCTGCCGGTAGCGGTGAGCAAGGGGAATGAGACGTGGGGCATCGATGTGTGGCTGACCCAGGGTGGTAGCATATCCGGCCAAGTGACAAACGGTACTACGGGCATCCAGGGTGTCAATGTCCAGGTTTGCCAGTTCGACAGCATTTCCGGCAATTGCAACTGGGGCTTTAACGGAGTAAACACCGACGCGGACGGCACCTATACCGTTGGCGGCCTGCCGGCGGGAGAGTACAAGGTCCAGTTCAATGGTTCATACCTGGGCTATATGAATGTATGGTACGACAATACGACCGACATGAACGCGGCCACTCCGCAAACGGTATACGAGGGGATGGATACCGGGGGTATCGACGCGGTTCTGACCGCCGGGGGGAGCATTTCCGGCACGGTTACGAACGGTACGACGGGACTCCAGAATGTCCATGTCCAGGTCTGCCGGCATGACAGCGTTTCCGGCTATTGCACATGGGGCTTCAACTCGGTCAACACCGGCGCGGATGGCACCTACAACCTCGGCGGTCTGCCGGCGGGACAATACAAGGTCCAGTTCTACGGCTCGGACATGGGCTATATCAATGAATGGTACAACGATACGACCGACATGAACGCGGCAGTACCGCAGACGGTGTCTGCGGGCGCGACAGTCACCAATATCAATGCAGTGCTGGTCCAGGGAGGTGGAATCTCCGGTCGGGTAACCAACGGAACGACCGGGCTGGCGAATATCGGTGTTACTGTTTATGTCAGTAACAATTACCTCTCTCAGGTCGCCTGGGCACAAACGGATCCGAACGGCAATTACATGGTTCAGGGTCTTGCCACCGGCACGTATAAAGTCCAGTTCAATGCGGGCCCGACGGGTTATGCGAGCAGGTGGTACAACAACAAGGCCGATTTCAATTCAGCCCAGTCCGTTGCGGTGACCGCTCCGGGGACGACATCGCTTTCCGACGCGGTCCTCGTTCCGGCAGTCTACTACACCATAACGACTACAGCGGGGATAAACGGTTCGCTCAACCCGGGCGGGAATGTCCAGGTATTGAGCGGCGACAGCCAGGCATTCTCTGTCACGGTGTATTCCCCGCATGTCCTTGATTCGGTGGGCGGCACCTGCGGAGGAACGCTGGTCGACTCCACGTACACGACCAATCCGATCACGCAGGACTGCTCGGTGGAGTTGGTGACCAAGCTCCCCAGCTACCTGCTGACGGTCAATACCGCCGGCACCGGCAGCGGGTCGGTGACGGGGGCGGGAACCTATCCCCATGGAGAATTGGCCAATGTCACGGCTACGCCAACCGATGCGAATTCAACCTTTGCCGGCTGGAGCGGGGATTGTACCGGCACCGAAACAGCCGCGTCAGTCTACATGAATGGCCCGAAGACCTGTACGGCCACATTCAACGCAGTTGTACAGTACCCGCCAGCCAAGATCGGCGTTTTCAGTGACGGCTACTGGTACCTCGATGCAAACCAGAGCTGGGCATGGGATGGTGCCCCCACGGATAGCCTCGGCATTTTCGGGCTTGGCATTGCCGGAGCGATCCCCGTGGCGGGAGACTGGAACAACGACGGCAAGACCGAGATCGGGGTATTCATTGACGGCATCTGGTACCTGGACATGAACGGCAACGGCCAGTGGGACGGCGAAGAGACCGATGTGAGGGGCGTGTTCGGTATCGGGGTACCCAATGCCAAACCGGTGATAGGAGACTGGAACGGTGACGGCAAGACCAAGATCGGTATTTATGCGGACGGCATCTGGTATCTGGACGTGAACCAGAGCTGGGCCTGGGACGGCGAAGGGATTGATGTCATGGGCGTGTTCGGTATCGGACTTCCCAATGCCAAACCCGTTACGGGCGACTGGAACGGTGATGGCTTTACCGAGATCGGTATTTACAGTGAAGGCAACTGGTATCTGGACAAGAACAGAAACTGGGCCTGGGACGGCGTTCCCATCGACACCTATGGCGTCTTCGGCGCTGGACTGCCGAACGTGGTTCCGGTAACCGGCGACTGGAACGGCGATGGCACCACCAAGATCGGCGTCTACAGTGAAGGGAACTGGTATCTGGACAAGAGCAACAGCTGGGCCTGGGAAGGTGAGCCAACTGACACCTATGGCGCTTTTGGTATGGGCCTGCTGAATGTCGTACCGGTAGTCGGGAACTGGTAAGTGAAACAATGACTGCCTTAAAGGGCTTGGCGATTGCCAAGCCCTTTTTTTGCGCCGTGCTGACCAGAATCGGGGATGGTCATGCAGGATATCTTGACTTGAACGACCTCAGAATTATCCCCTCGTTTTCGGTGTACAGAAAAACAGTTGCCGACATAAATAGTCAAAAATTAATTTGACATTGTCACCTACGTTTAGTAAAGTTCACACAACAATTGAATAGCAGTATTTCTTATCTAGAGCGACCGAGGGACAGGCCCGGTGACGTCGCGGCAACCTCCCGTCAGGGAAGGTGCCAATTCCTGCGGAACCGAGAGGTTTCGGGAGATAAGGGAGCGCGGATCACTTGCTTGATGCCAAGAATCCCCTTCCGGCCCCCGGAAGGGGATTTTTTATATGGAGGTGGCACCATGAAGATCGCAACTGAGACAGCACACATAGGCCTTGAGTGGGACACGCGGACCGGCGCGGTCACTGTCCCCATCTACCAGACCGCCACCTTTCGCCACCCGGGGCTTGGCCAGAGCACCGGCTACGACTACAGTCGCTCCGGCAACCCCACCCGCCAGGCGCTTGAAGAAGGGATCGCCCGCCTGGAAGGTGGCGCACGGGGGTTCGCCTACGCCTCGGGAATGGCAGCCATCACCAACCTCCTCTTCCTCTTCCAGCGGGGTGACCATCTGGTGGTGACGGAAGACCTGTACGGCGGCACCTACCGCCTCTTCGAGAAGATATTCCCCCAGTACGGCCTGGAGTTCACTTACGTGGACACCACCGACCTGGAGGCAGTGAAAGAGGCCATCCGCCCCACAACCCGCGCCCTCTTCGTGGAGTCCCTCACCAATCCGCTCCTGAAAGTGGCGGATATCGGCGCCCTGTCTGCCATCTGCCGGGAACGGGGACTGCTCTGCATCGTGGACAATACCTTCCTCACCCCGTACCTGCTCCGCTCCTTCGACTTGGGGGCTGACATCACCATCTACAGCGGGAGCAAGTATCTGGCAGGGCACAACGACACGGTCTGCGGCCTGGTTGCCGTGAAGGATCCGGTCTTGGCGGAAAAGGTCTACTTCCACCAGAACTCGGCAGGGGCCATCCTCGGTCCCCAGGACTCCTGGCTCACCATCCGGGGGATGAAGACCCTGTCGGTGCGCCTCGACCGGCAGCAGGAGAACGCCGGCAAGATCGCCGACTGGCTGCGCAATCACCCCCTGGTCCAAAAGGTTTACTATCCGGGCTTTGCGGAACACCCCGGCCACGATATTCTGAAGCGGGACGGCAAGGGGTTCGGCGCCATGATCTCCTTCGAGGTGAAGGAGCCGGCCATGGTGGAGCGGTTGCTTCTCCGGACGAAGCTGATATCCTTTGCCGAGAGCCTGGGGGGGGTGGAGACGCTCATGACGTTTCCCGTCGTCCAGACCCACGCCGACATCGAGCCGGAAAAACGGCTGAAATTAGGCATCAACGACCTCCTTCTCCGCCTGTCGGTGGGGATTGAAGACGCGCAGGACCTGATCGACGACCTCGACCAGGCATTTTCATCGGAGGGATGACATGAAGTTCGCAACCCAGCTGATCCACGGCGGCCAGACCATTGACCCGGCAACGGGCTCCCTGAGCCTCCCCATCTACCAGACCTCGACCTTCGCCCAGGAGTCGGTGGACCATTTCGGCAAGTACGACTACGCCCGCTCCGGCAACCCGACGCGGGACGCACTGGAAGAGGCGGTCGCCCGGCTGGAGGGGGGAACCCGCGGCTTCGCCTTCGCCTCGGGGATGGCGGCCATCTCCTCCACCTTCATGCTGTTCGCCCCCGGCGACCACCTGGTGGTCTGCGAGGATGTCTACGGCGGCACCTTCCGGGTCCTGACCAGACTCTTCAGTCAGTGGGGCCTGGAGGTCACCTTCGTGGATGCCACGGACACGAACGCCATCGCCACGGCCATCCGGCCGAAGACGCGGGCGCTCTACCTGGAGACCCCCTCCAATCCCCTCCTGAAGATCACCGACCTGAAGGAGGCGGCCGCCCTGGCCAGGGAGCACGACATCCTCACCATCGTCGACAACACCTTCATGACCCCCTACCTGCAGCGCCCGCTGGAACTGGGGTGCGACATCGTGCTCCACAGCGGCACCAAGTTCCTCAACGGCCACAGTGATGTCATCTGCGGCTTTGCGGTGGTCGCCGATCCCGATCTGGCCAAACAACTCGGCTTCATCCAGAACGCCTTCGGCGCCATTCTCGGCCCCCAGGACTGCTGGCTGGTGCTGCGCGGCCTCAAGACCCTGAAGGTCCGAATGGAGGAGAGCCAGACCACCGCCCGCAAGGTCGCCCGGTGGCTCGCGGAGCAGTCCCAGGTCTCCCGCGTCCTCTACCCCGGCCTGCCGTCCCATCCGGGATACGCCATCCACAGCCGCCAGGCGGACGGTCCCGGCGCGGTCCTCTCCTTTGAGCTGGCAAGCTACGAGCTGACGAAAAGGCTGCTGGAACAGGTGGAACTGGCCGCCTTCGCCGTGAGCCTCGGCGGTGTGGAGAGCATCCTATCCTACCCGGCAAAGATGTCCCACGCGGCCATGCCCGCGGCGGAGCGGGCGGCGCGGGGCATCAGCGACACCCTGGTTCGGCTGTCCGTGGGTCTCGAGGATGCGGACGACCTGATCGCCGACCTGAAAAGGGTACTGACGCCTTAAACCGGAATTTCG
Organism: Geomobilimonas luticola; assembly: GCF_018476905.1. Lineage (GTDB taxonomy): Bacteria > Desulfobacterota > Desulfuromonadia > Geobacterales > Geobacteraceae > Geomobilimonas > Geomobilimonas luticola. Next base: position 1,669 of record NZ_JAHCVK010000012.1, on the reverse strand, counting down.
GCATTGTCCCCCCGTTCCGCTGCTGCTACAATTCCTGGGAAACAAATCCTGCAAGAGGTGATTGCGCCGTGAAGCGAATGTGCCCGAGCGAAACGGTGCGCTCACCCCGTGCGGAATGACATAGCACACCGGGGAGCGACCATGCCGATTACCGTATTCGATACCTTGCGGGGTAACATCAGCTCCTTTCTCGGCGGAGCCGAGGTGGACCTCGTCGCCGGCGGAGAGGACAGCGGTGCGGCAGGGACCGCCATTCGCGTCATTTCCTCCATCGAGGACCGCCCCTACACCTTCATCGCCAGGCGGACACCCCTCCCCTTCACCCGCACGGAAGAGGCCTTCTGCCGGGAGCTTCTCACCGCCTTCGCAGCGCTCTATACCGGTTTCCGCCAGGAAGGATACGCGGCCCATTTCCGGACCGCGCTCCTCGCTTCCATCATGGACATCACGGTGGCGCGCTTTCTCCGGGGGGACCACCGGAAAGGGTTCTGGCCGATCCAGCAGCTCATCCAGCTTCTGAAAAATCTCTCCTACCAGCAGTACGAGGGGAAACCGGCCACCACCGGCTTCCTCGTCCATCGCACCACCCTTCCCGAACTCCGCAGGCTGATACGTTACCGGAAGCATACGCTCTTCCCTCTCAAGCCGTATCAGCCCATCACCCCCACCTTCTTCGACAACCCCCTCGCCTACCGCTTCATCGACGGCGACAACCTGTTTTTCGTCGCCAACATCCAGATGCAGGTGACCGGCATCATCAGGACCAGCAACGCCGAAACCCACAACGATGTGGAGCGCCTGACAAACCGGGAAATCTTCTCCCTCGTCAGGAACACCGGCACGGGAGCCTTTGCGGTAATCGTCAACGATTCCTCAGAAATCGAGGTAATGGCCAGTCCCGACAAGCTCCTTGTGCGGCGCAAGGGAGTCTGGGCCATCTTCGACCCGGACATCATCCGCTCCTTCCTCGCCGGCAGTATCGACGACGAGGCGGCGGACGATCTGCTCTGGACGGTCTACGCCCTCTCCAAGATCCGGCATGGCACGGTCATCCTCATCTACGACCGCGGCTCCCGACAGCTGGCCACCCTGAAAAAAGGGTCCGTCGGCGGAGATGACCCCATCGGCCGGCTCCTCACCAGCCGGGTGAAGGGGAGATCCATCGGCGATCTGAAGCATTCGGGAACCCTGCTCCGCATCCTCTCCTCCGATGGAATGACGGTCTTCAGCCGGAACGGCAGACTCCTGGAAACCGGCTTCATCATCGACACCTCCCATGCCCGGGAGGTAGTCACCGGCGGGGGGCGGACCACGGCCGCCAGTGCGGCATCCTTTTTCGGCAAGGTGATCAAGGTGTCGCAGGATGGGCCGATCGAACTGTACCAGGACGGCAGCCAGGTCTACCGCTTCGGATAACCACGAAAAGCCCGCACCAGCGGGCTTTTTCATTTCAGTCCTGAATCAGTGGGGGGTGAGTGCCCCGTGGAGCGAATGTACCCGAGGGCCAGCCGCTGTATGGCTCATTCCGCGCCTGCTTGTTCCCCTCACCCGGACTTCGTCCACCCTCTCCCCAAGGGAGAGGGTTTTTTGATTGGCTCTAGACCATCAGAAATCATCTGATAGGCTAGAAGCATGTTTGAAAACAGTAAGTTATCACGATTTAAAGTTG
>NZ_JAHCVK010000011.1 GCF_018476905.1 Geomobilimonas luticola | reverse complement strand
ATAAATCAACTGGACAACTGGTCAAAGAACTACGTACACTAATTTCGAAAAACAAAAACTTGATGGTCTAGAGCCTTTGATTTTTTCCCTCGCCCTGAGGGAGAGGGGCAGGGGTAAGGGGGGGGGGTAAAGAGTCATCAGATTAAGAGACGAAAAAAGGAGCGTGGTTCGAGGTGAAAAGTGGAGGATCGCGTCTCAGGATGGAAGCGACGGCGGGGTCGCGCCTGAATTCGCCGGTCAGGAACCGCCGCACCTGCTGCCGGTCCCACCCCTGGGGGTGGCGAAACCCGGTATAGAGGGAGAGGTCCGCTTCGTAGAACGGTTCGGTATCGTGTCCGACCACGTCATCCCCGCAGACCGGCATGTTGAAGATCGCCAGGTTGAGAAAGCCGATGGACTCCCGGTGCCGGGCCACGAACTCCAGGGTCCGCCGTGCGTCCGGCTCCGTCTCCGCGGGGGTGCCGAACAAGAGATAGAGATACACTCCAATCCCCGCCTCCCGCAGGTTGGTCAGCACGCGGGACGCCATCCCCAGCTCGATCCCCTTCCGCAACCGGTCCAGCACCCCCTGGTCCCCCGACTCCAGCCCGAGTTTGAGCATGACGCACCCCGAGCGCTTCAGTCCCCGGCAGAAACCGGCATCCGCCAGTTCCTCCCCGAATCGGGCGAACCCGTACCAGGGGGCCGGCAAGGGGGTGTCGACCAACCTGCGCAACAAGGCGGGGCTGATGGCGTTGTCCAGGAGATGGATGAGGGCCGGGTTCGTTCGTGAAGACAGTGCCCGCAGGTCTGCCAACACCTCCCCCGCGGGGACGGGATGGTACCGGTTCCCTTCGGCGCGTTCGGGGCAGAAGGAGCAGTCGTTCCACCAGCAGCCGCTGGCGGCACTGTAGGGAAGGATGAAGCCGGGGGAAAGATAGGCATCCAGCGGCAGGGAGACGTAATCGGGGGTGACATGCCCCCCCTCCCTCCCATCCACCCCGCACAGCTTCAAAAGGGGGACCTCCCCCGCCCCCGCCACCAGGTGATCCACGAGACCGCCAAAGGGGTTGCGCCAGCCGGGGCGCTTCATCCACGATGTCACCAGCCCGCCGCCGAGAACGATGGTGAGTCCGGGGAACCGTTGCCGCAGGTATCCGATCATGGCAAAGGTGCACAACGCCTGCCCCAGGTAGTTGAGGGAGAAGCCGACCACCCGGACCGCTCCACCATCCAGGTTATCCAGCAGTTCCGGCAGGCGCGTGCTGAAATAGGGGTAGAAGGGATTCCGGTCGGGATGCTCCGCCGCGGCGAGCAGGTCAGCACTTCTGAGGGGAGAGAGGGAGGAGTGCTCGTAGTCCGCCAGCCCCACGACGGCGCCGCTTTCCCGGGAGGAGACGGCAAGGACCCGGTTCACGTCACTGACCGCCCGGGCATAACGGGCGGGGGAGCGGTAGGTCCGGAGGTCCCGCAGGGCGGCGATGCTGTTCGAAACGTTTTTCAGCGCCCGGCGGCTCCAGGTGTCGTCCGCCACCGTCGGTCGCTCCAGCAGATAGAGGAGTCCTTCGAGATTGGCGTCCAGCAGCTGGCAGGGAATGCCGTGGGCGCGAAGCACTGCCGAAAGTTGTGCAATGCCGGCCGGCGGCTCGCACGGCTTGGCAACAGGAGGAAAAATAAGGAACATGCCCCATTATGCGCGATGGGGATTCCCATGGCAAGGGGATTGGTCACCACCCCCATTTCCTCCTTTATTTCTCCGGCACAACCGGTATGATGGAAGGGAACCCGACAGGGACATCCCACCACGGAAGCTTATTCCATGAACCCGAGAAGAATCGTGACCATCCTGCTGCTGACCGTCCTCCTCGCATTTCTCGCCCGCTGGCGCGTCAGCCGGCTCTTCTACTACCCGGACCATGTAAGCTACGGCACCCCCGCCGACCTGGGCCTGAAGTACGAAGAGGTCACCTTCCCGAGCAGGGACGGGACCAGGCTCACCGGGTGGTTCGTGCCGGCGGTGGGACCGGCCCACGGCACGGTCATCCATTTCCACGGCAACGCCCAGAACATGTCCGCCCACCTCGGTTTCGTGGACTGGCTCCCCGCGGCGGGCTTCAATCTCTTTGTCTTCGACTACCGCGGGTACGGCAAATCGGCGGGCCGGCCGGACCGGTGCGGCCTGTATGAAGACTCCCTGGCCGCCATCGATTACGTCCGTGGGCGAAAGGACCTGGACCGGAACCGACTGGTGGTTCTCGGCCAGAGCCTGGGGGGCGCCCAGGCCATCGTCGCCGTTGGCGGCGGCGACAGGTCCGGCATCAGGGGAGTGGCCGTCGAATCAGCCTTCTTCTCCTACCGGGAGATCGTCCGCGACAAGATCGGCGAAATCCCCCTCCTCTCTCTCCTCAAAACACCCCTCGCCCGGCTGCTCACGGACGATGACCTGAGTCCCGCCGCCGCCGTGGGGAAGATCGCCCCCATCCCGATCCTCCTCATTTACGGAACCGCCGATCCGGTCATCCCCTATGCCCACGGCACCCGGCTCTTTGCCATGGCGCGGGAGCCGAAGCAGTTCTGGACCATTGACGGCGGAGATCACACGGAAGCCTTCGCCGAAACAGACTCCCCCCATCGCCTGCGGCTTATCGCCTTCTTCCGGGAGGTTCTGGGCGTGCATAAAGGCGATTGACCAGTTATGACCAATCCATGAGAGCTGAGCGTTCCGTGGTGCGAATGTGCCCGAGTGCCAGCAGCTGTAGGCGAAATTGAGCAAAGCCGGCCGATCGGCCGGCGCGAAATGAGCCGTACAGCAGCGCACGAGGGGACGCTGAGCAAAACGGAATGCTCAGCTCTCATGCATTTCTCAGCGCAAGACGGGTTGACGCGCCTTGCCACATGTGAGACAGTAAGCTTTCCGCGAGCCGGGATTCCCTTCCGGCCTCCCCTACCCTTCTTCCGGGAGTCACCCGTGCTTATCCTCACCCTCAATTGCTGGAGCTATTCCATCCGTTATCAGCTGTTCGACTGGGACAACCACGCAGTCCTCGCCCACGGCGAAGTGGAGCGGATCACTGTCGGCGACACGACCATCACCCACACTGCGACAAACGGTACCTCTTATCGCCGGGGGGTGGAATGTCCCGACCACCGGGCCGGCATCGCCGCCATTATGGCGGCCCTCACCGACCCCGGCTCCCCGGCCATTTCAAGCCTGCACGCCATTACCGCCATCGGCCACCGGGTGGTACATGGAGGGGATACCTTCACCCATTCCACCCTCGTCGACGACGAGGTCCTTGATGCGATCCGGGAAGCACAGCAACTGGCACCGCTCCATAACGGCCCCAACATCGCCGGCATCGAAGCGGCGCGGGACCTCTTTCCCCATATCCCCCACGTGGCGATCTTCGATACCGCCTTCCACCAGACCATGCCGGAACATGCCTACATCTACCCCCTTCCCCTGGAATGGTACACGCGGCACGGCGTCCGGCGCTACGGGTTCCACGGCCCCTCCCACCTCTACCTCTCCCGGCGGGCCGCCCTGCTTCTCAGCAAACGGCCAATCGAATGCAACCTGGTGACTATCCATCTCGGCAAGGGGGTTTCCCTCTGCGCTATCAAAAACGGCTGCTCCATCGACACGAGCATGGGGCTGACCCCACTGGAGGGGGCGGTCATGGAGACCCGCTGCGGCGACATCGATCCGGGGATTCCCCCCTTCATGATGGAAGAAGGGAATCTTACCGCCCGGGCCATGGACAACATCCTCAACCAGAAAAGCGGCATGGCCGGCATCACCGGCAACGTCACTGACCGGCACCAGCTGCGGGAAAGGGCGACCGATGGCGATGAACGCTGCCGGCTCGCCCTGGAAATGGAGAGCTACCGCCTGCGCAAGTACATCGGCGCCTACATTGCCGCCCTCGGCCGGCCGGATGCGGTGGTCTTCACCGCCGGTGGAGGAGAAACGGAGTGGCAGCTGCGGGAAAAGGTCCTGCAGGGGCTGGAATGCTTCGGCATCACCCTGGACAGTGACCGGAACCGTGCAGCCGTGGGCGAAGAGGGGGAATGGTGCATCTCCCGGAATGATTCGGCGGTACGGGTGCTCGTCATACCAACCAACGAGGAGCTGGTCTTCACGGAGGACGTGGCCGCCATCATCGCGGGGCACCATCCCGACCCCCTCTCCTATGACTACCGGTTTGCCCGGCCGGCGGCCGGTGGAGGGGACTAAGAGCATACTGGGGAAGCAAAGAACAAAAGGGGTACCTGATCACATGTCGTCAGTCCGGACCATACTGGCATCCATCGCCACGTCACTCTTTCTCGCCACCGGGCCGGTCTCGGCGAAGGCAGAGCAGGTGTTGTGAGGGTCATTCCCTGGATCGTTTCGATGCCCGCAGATTACCGCGATATGACCATAAAATACGGCACAACGATTGAAATAACGGATGAGACAATATGCCGTATTTTTAGAAAAGCTTAAATAGAGCATTACAACAATATACGACGTCTTTCCGCAGTCGATGGCAAAGTTCTTGCTCATAGTTGAACACCGACAAAAATTTCCCACACCCTTTCGTTGAGCCGATGGATGGACTATACTGAAAAGTGGTAAATTTGCAGGCAAAGGGGCCTGAATGGTCGAAGCACGGCAGGAAACCCTGGGATTGCGAACGTTGGAGGATATCAGCGGACTGATCCTCCATTCCCACGATCTGCAGGAAACCCTCGACAACATCGTCACCCTCGTTGCCCGGCGGATGGGGTCGGACGTCTGCTCCATCTACCTTCTGGAAGACGACGGGGAAACCCTCCGCCTTGCCGCCACCAAGGGTCTCTCCCGAAGCTCGGTCGGCAAGATCACCATGAAGACCTCGGAGGGGCTCACCGGCCTCGTCATGGAGCAGAAAGGGGTGGTGGCCATCGAGGACGCCCCGGCCCACCCCCGCTATAAATATTTCCGGGAGACAAAGGAGGAAAAATTCCTTTCGTTCCTCGGCATCCCCCTCTTTGAACGGAAGACCCCGGTCGGGGTCATCGTCGTCCAGACCAAGGAAACACGGGTCTTTACCCCCGCCGAAATCAGCACCATCACCACCATCGCCTACCAGATAGCCAGCATCGTCATCAACGCAAAGCTCCTCGACTCCATCCGCCGCAAGGAGGAGGAGCGCGCCTTCTTTCAGCAGGAACTGGAACGGATGAAGGCCGCCGGCCTCTTGAAGGAAGACCGGGGAAGCTCGACCCGCAGGAAAAAAGGGCGCCAGCATTTCTCCCTCATCGGCATTGCCGCTTCACCCGGCTTCTGCTGGGGGAAAATATACCTCCTCAACCAGCGCACCAACCTTCCCGGCATGGAACTGGAAACCGCCCTCCCCCGGGAGGAAGAACACAAACGCTTCCTGGTGGCCCTGGAAAAGACCAAGATCCAGACCCTCTACATGGAAAAGCGGGTCGCTGATATGCTGTCGAAGGAAGATGCCGTCATCTTCCACACCCATCTCATGATCATGGAGGACCGTGGTTTTCTCGGCAAGGTGAACGACCTCATCGATGGTGGAACCAGTGCCGGCCAGGCTGTCCGGAAGGTGGTGGAAAACTACGTACAGGCATTCGCCCGCATGGACGATCCCTACCTCCGGGAACGTTCGGCGGACATGGAAGACATCGGCCGACGGATCATCGGCGCCCTCGACGGCTCGGAACGCAGAGAACGGCTGCGGGAGAAGCGAATCATCGTGGCCCGGGACATCTTCCCGTCGGACATGGCAACCCTCGATCACGACAAGATCCTCGGCATCATTACCGAAAAGGGGGACGTCACCTCCCACGCAGCCATCATGGCCAGATCCCTCGGCATTCCGGCCGTGCTCGGCCTCCCCGACCTGCTCAAGCAGATCGGCCTGCGGGACGAGGTGATCATCGATGGCAATTCGGGCCACATCTACATCAATCCTGACGAAAAGATCCGGGGCGAATACGAGCGGCTGCAACGGGACCACGGCGTTCGCCAGCGGGAACTTGAAGAGCTTCGGGACCTGCCGGCGGAAACCACCGATGGAGTCAGGGTAAGCCTCAAGGCGAACATCGGCCTCCTCTCCGACATCCGGGTCGCCCTCGCCAACGGCGCCGAAGGGGTGGGACTCTACCGTACCGAATTCCCCTTTATGACGCGTAAGACCTTCCCCAGCCGCGCCGAGCAACAGGACCTCTACGTGAAGATACTGGAAGGATTCGCCGGCCTGCCGGTGAACATCCGGACCCTGGACATCGGCGGCGACAAGGGGCTCCCCTACTTTACCTATCCCAAGGAAGACAACCCGTTCATGGGATGGCGCTCCATCAGGGTCTCCCTTGACCAGCGGGATATCTTCCGCGATCAACTGGCGGGTATTCTTCTTGCCTCACCCCATGGAAAGGCCAGCCTCATGTTCCCCATGGTATCGGGGGTGGATGAGATCCGGACCGTCAAGGAAATCCTGGCTGACGTCAAAGCCGATCTGGAGCGTACGGGGAAACCGTTCGACCGCTCCATCCGTACCGGCATCATGGTTGAACTTCCGGCGGCAGTACAGATCGCCGACCTCCTCGCCCGGGAGGTGGACTACTTAAGCATCGGCACCAACGACCTGATCCAGTACACCCTGGCGGCGGACCGGAACAACCCCAAGGTGAAGCAGTACTATGACGCCTACCACCCGGCCATCCTTCACTCCATCAAGCGGGTGGCCGACGCGGGTCGGGCCGCCGGCAAGCCGGTCTCGCTCTGCGGCGAGATGGCAGCGGAACCGATCAATGCCCTCCTCCTCCTCGGCCTCGGTATAACCGACTTCAGTCTCTCCGCCCCCTACATACCGCTCGTCAAACAAGCCATCCGCAAGACAAGCCTCGCCTCCGCCCGGGAAATGGCCATGACGGTCCTGACCATGGAAAGCAGCCGCGACATCAGGGCATACCTGGCGGAGCGACAGGCTGAACTGGAGATATAACGGAAAGGGGGGCTGATCCTTCGATCGCCCCCCTTTCACCCCTGATTCCCGATACATATTCGATTGTGGTGTACCATCGCACCTCCTTCAGTGGGCTGCATGCTCATGGGCCACTTCACGCTTGATCCCTTTCGCGAAACCGAGCATCATCATCACGGCCGGGAGCATCTGGGCTACCACGATCAGCGCGCAGAATGCGAGGAAGATCCCTGCGAAGATGCCGCTATTATCTTCCCGGGCGCCGGAGGCCGCAAAGGCAGAAGAAACAGTCCCGATCATCATGGCCATCGCTGCGGTTACATTAGCTATCGTTCTCATGACATCCTCCTCGAATCCTTTTTTTTGCTTCTCAGCTTTTGTCTTACCTATTGCAGCGACCGGGCCAAAATAAAAATAACTTCACAAATAATATATAACATATTGATATCGTACATAATTTATTTTTTAAGCACTTCTCACAATGCAGTTCGCACCTCCAATCGAGCCGCCCACTGTATATATATTTTGTACTGATTTCGAAGCACCAGGCGTGCAAAGGGGACGAAGCAGAAATACAACCTACTGTATTTATTCAGCTATTCAAATAATAGGTGCACATTGTGGCATTTACATTCAGCAGATATTTCTTTTATACGTGACGGAACGCCCTTGCAAATCATCCCCCGTACAGCAGTGCACACCACCATGCAGTCGCCACCACGACTCCGCATAAAAGAGCCAGCAGGGCGTTCAGCCTCCTTCCGGGACGACCGTACCTCCCCTCAATCTTTTCCGCTATCCCTCCGAGCACTGCGCCGAAGACGAAACCAAACAGGTGTGCACCCAGGTCGGTGCTCTTCCCTTCCGTACCCAGAACCGCCAGGAGAGCCAGGGCGGCAGCGATGGGAAGCAGCCAGCGCCGCTGCGCATGACGTGGATAACGCACCATGCTGATGGCGGCAAAAATGCCGACCGCCCCGAATACGGCAGTAGAGGCACCGACCGACCGGTGGCTCGAAAGCTGAAGGATGGCATTGGCCAGGTTGCCGAGTGCGCCGGCACCAAGGAGCAGGCTCCAGGCAAGTCCCGATCCGAGTTCGCGACAGAGGAGGAGAATGAAGATACCGCCGATCGTCAGGTTGCTGAGGAGGTGCAGCCAGTCGCCATGAAGGGTGAGAGCGGTTACGAGCCGCCACCACTGGCCGTCCAGGATTCTGGCGGCATGGGCGTTGCCGATGTCTATCCAGTCGATGGAAGCATGGCCAGGGAGGGAGATATCGAGCCGGGTGAGATTGTGAAAGGTGGCAAGGAGAATGAGTACCGACAGGGTGGGAAGGGTATTTCCCACCAAAGGGCGGTGGGGGCGCACGGGAGGAGGCCAGTTGCGGTTTTCCACTTCGAAGAGGCGCAGCTCGCTGCAGGCAGCGGCAAAGTAAGCCGCCGGCACGTTAAGTATCCACCCCCCGACGCCAGACTCGATGCGGGAAGGGATAGAGCGCGCCTCCAGAACCAGCGACCAGAGATGGGCTCGTTGCTCGGAAAGGGGGTAAGCGGCTCCATCCTTTCCCAGATCGGAGGGGATGATCGCCAGCCACTCCTCTCCATACTCCCCGTCATGCTCGAACTCTCGCGCCATACTCTCTACTATAAGCATCAGCAGTGGTCTTTACCACCTATTCGACAAAATAAAACGAACAGGGGCGTTCCCTCTTTCCCGGAAGCGCCCCTGTTTGCCAGGCCTTGTACTATCAGATTTTAGATTTCCCATAACGACCACGCTGGCAGTTTACATCGTCACGTCTTCGGCTATCCCGAGCTTGTTCCTGAGGACAAGGTCGACCTTCTTCCAGTCGACCTTTCCGGTTGCCCTGTTTTTTCGGAGGACCTCTTTCACTTCCTTTTCGAAGTCGATCTTCTTGTCGTACACATCACGGTTAACTTCCAGAAACACCCGGCCGTCTTCGGTTACCGCCACCTTGATCGGTTTGTAGATGATTTCTCCCCTGGTATTGACCTCGATCTCGTCGAACAGGTCTTCCATCATGCCGGGTGAGACCCTGATGCAGCCATGACTGCTGAACCCGTAGATGGAAGCAGGGCGAATGGTGCTGTGAATCATTATCCCCGGGATGGATGTCCGCAATGCATACTTACCCAGCGGATTTTTGTCCCCCGGCAGAACCTTGCTCACAACCTCCTTCCCCTGCTCTTCCATCTCCTTCTGTATGGAGGGGGGAACGCGCCAGATCGGGTCTTTTTCCTTGGCCAGTATCCTGAATACACCGGTGGGGGTGTGCCAGACGACGTCATCATCCTGGACATCACGGGGGTTCGGTTTGCCCAGGGCAACGGGGATTGATTTAGCCAGCCTCCCCTGCTTGAAGTAATACATCATGCGGTCGGGAATATTGATGACCAGACCGTTCCTCACCTTCTTCGGAACGATCCTCCGGTTCACCACCCGCAGTTCCTGCCCCACGTAAAGGTGCTGCTTCGGGTCGAGATTATTGGCCTTTGCGAGATACCGCCAGCTGACCCCCAGCTTTGCGCCGATGAGCCCCAGGGTATCCCCTTTTTTCACCACGTACAGTTCTTCACCGCCGATTATCCGGTCGGACTTAATGACGGGAGGGGGAGTATGCCGACGGGACTGATCAGCTTCTCCAGGGTCGGTCTCCGGACCGCGCGAAACATCTCCCACAGGACGGGAGTCGACAACGGCACCCTCCACGCCAGGGAGCGGCTGGTTTTCAATAGGCCGATCCGGTTCGGCAGGCCCGGATTCCACTCCAAATGAGGGGCCATCAGTTATCTGGCGGTCTGGCTCCGGCAGGTTACCTGGCAACTGATCGGCCGGAAGGCTTTTCGGTACGCCGGCCGCGGGGGAACGAACAGGCTTCACCTCTTCCCGCCGGATCTGTTCTTCCAGCAGTTTCCCCTTCACCAGGGCGAGCCGGTAATATTTCTCGGCCATCCGGTCATCGTTCTTTTCCGTGAAGGACTCGGCACGCGCGTAGGTCTCTTCCACGCTCAGATACTCATCATAGGCGCGCGCAGGCACATCGGCGTCCCACAGACGTGCAAGAGCCGCCAGTGCCTCCGGCCTGCTCTTCGGAGTACTGGAACAACCGGAGAGTACGAGCGCCAGAAACATGGGGGCCAGAACCGTCAGTCGCAGCAACATGTCCACAGTGGCAAATCTCCCTGAAATCTTTCGAAGCTGGGAAACAGAGGAGCATTTCTTAAATGTCACGGCAAGATATAAAAGATTAACAAGATTTTCAATCCCTAAAAGGGAGAGGATGCCGTTTTTTTACGCACGTGTGATTTCAAGGAAATACAACGGTGAACTACGGAAAAGAAGCGGCCCGGAAGCGGGACGATTTCTGTCGCGCAGCCAGGCCGTTTGCCGGACATGAGTGTATCGTTATGGCAACATTTCTACTCGGTGAGGAGTATCGCCTCCGCTATCTGACGCATGCTTTTCCGCTTGTCCATGGCCAGTTTCTGCATCTTGCGGAATGCTTCGGGTTCGGTAAGTGCCTGCCGCTGCATGAGTACCCCCTTGGCCCTCTCGATCACCTTCCGGGTCTCGATGGACTCCTTCAGGTCTTCCACCTCCTCCTTGAGTTCCTCCACCTCGGAAGCGTGGGCAAAGGCGAGTTCGATGGCAGGCCAGAGGTCCTGGTCACGGAACGGTTTCGTAAGCAGCGCCGCAACGCCGGCCTCTTTTGCCTTCCGCACCGTTTCCTGATCGTAGCAGGCGGTAAGGAGGAGGATCGGAATCTTCAGCTTCTTCCTGATCTCACGGGCAGCAGAGATGCCGTCCAGTTTCGGCATCGCCACGTCCAGCATGACCATGTCGGGCATCCGGGCAAGGGCCGTTTTGACCGCCGCCTCGCCGTCGCCGCACTCCATAATTTCATCAAACCCCAGTTCCTGTAGCCTCTTTTTTAGGCTCATCCTGATGATGGGCTCGTCATCGCAGATAAGTACCGTTCTCAATGAAATCACCGCCTTACAGTGGATTACCTGCCTTCTCCAACTACCTCTCAGGTGTTAAAAAGCACAAAGCATTCCAATCGGCGGCATTAGGTGGTATAAACCATTATGGAATTCCGAACAGGGGGGATGTACGGTGGGTAAAAAGCTCGTGGTGATCATTGTCGTGGTGCTGGTGGCAGCTGCCGCGGCGTTTTTCTTGCTCAGGAATTCCCGCACGACGGACGGAGCGGTCCGGGTGTCGGGAAATATCGAGATAACCAGCGTCGAGGCGAGCTTCAAGATTCCGGGGCGGGTCATGGAACGGCTGGTGGATGAGGGGATGCGGGTCGAGGCCGGCCAACTCGTCGCACGTCTCGACAGCAGCGACCTCGCCAAGGAAGTGGCGCTGCGCCAGGCGGATGTGCAGGCGGCCCGGGCAGCACTGGCCGAACTGGAAGCGGGCTCCCGCAAAGAGGAGATCGGCCAGGCGGAGGCGACCCTGGAACGTGCCGAAGCCGAGGCGACCCGGGCCGAGGCCGACTTCAAGCGGGTCAAAAGCCTGTTCGAGAGAGAAGTAGTCGCCAGGCGTGACCTGGACAACGCACGGGCAGCCGTTGATGCCGCAACCGCCAATGTGCGGCTGGCCAGGGAAAGCCTCAGCCTCTCCCGCAAGGGGCCACGACAGGAACGGATCGACCAGGGACGGGCACGAGCAAAGGAAGCGGAGGCGGCCCTGGCCATTGCCCGGGAGCGGCTCTCCTATGCCGCCCTTACCGCGCCATCGACCGGCATGGTCATGGCCAAGCATGTGGAGCCGGGTGAACAGGTTGCCACCGGTACGCCGGTGGTCACCATCGGCGACATGGAAAACACCTGGGTCAGGGCCTATATCAACGAAACCGATCTCGGCAGGGTGAAACTCGGGCAAAAGGTTAACGTCACCACCGACACCTACCCCGGCAAGTCCTACCCGGGAACAGTCTCCTTCATCGCCAGCGAGGCGGAATTCACCCCCAAGAACGTCCAGACCCAGAAGGAACGGGTCAAGCTCGTCTACCGGATCAAGATCACCATACCCAACCCGGACATGGAACTGAAACCAGGAATGCCGGCGGATGGAGAAATACTGACGAGCGCAGAAGAACGGAAGAGCTGAAGCTCGGAAGGGAGATAGCGCGGAAGACTGGGAGAATGGAAAGGCCTTGAAATGCCTTTTACTTCGAGATTCCTGCCTTCCGCACTGACCATGGACGCCATCCGAACCCACAACCTGACCAGGCGCTTCGACGGGCTCACCGCCGTGGACCGCCTTACCATCTCCGTTGCGCAGGGTGAACTGTTCGGTCTGGTCGGCTCGGACGGGGCGGGGAAAACGACCACCATGCGGATGCTTGCCGGCATCATGGACCCGACCGACGGCGAGGCGTGGGTCCTGGGGCGGCACTCGGTGCGCGACAGCGAGGCGATCAAGGACGACATCGGGTACATGAGCCAACGCTTCGGCCTTTACCCCGACCTGACGGTGATGGAGAACATGCATTTCTACGCCGACATCTACGGCCTTCCCCGGCGCGGCCGGGCCGAAAAAATCGACCGCCTCCTCACCTTCAGCAACCTCACCCCCTTCAAAAACCGGCTGGCGGGAAACCTTTCCGGCGGGATGAAACAGAAACTCGGCCTCGCCTGCGCCCTCGTCCACACCCCCAAGGTTCTCTTCCTCGACGAGCCGACCAACGGCGTCGATCCCGTGTCACGCCGGGATTTCTGGCGCATCCTCTACCAGCTCCTGAAGGAAGGGGTCACCATCTTCGTCACCACCGCCTACCTGGACGAGGCGGACCGCTGCAACCGGGTCGGGCTCATCCACAAAGGCAAGCTCCTCGCCTGCGACACCCCGGTCAACCTGAAACAGCTCATGCGCGGGGCCATCCTCGAAATCCGCACATCTGACCCCCGCCGCACCGCACGCCTTCTGCGCAACCGGTTTTCCGACGCGACCGTCGGGCTCTTCGGCGACCGGGTCCACCTGGTGACCGGTGATCCTGGCACGGGAGAAACCGCCGCAGTCTCTCTGATGAGTGCCGAGGGGATCGAACTCCTCGGCATCCGGCAGATTGAGCCGAGCCTGGAAGACGTGTTCGTGTCGGTTCTCTCCCGCCAGGGTGGTGCGCAATGAACGGCACCGAAACCGGTTACGCCGTCACCCTCACGGATCTCTCCAAGCGGTTCGGCGACTTCGTGGCCGTGGACCGACTGAACCTCCAGGTCGGGCGGGGAGAGATTTTCGGCTTCCTCGGCCCGAACGGCGCCGGCAAGTCCACCACCATCCGGATGCTCTGCGGCATCCTTCCCCCCTCCGGTGGAAGCGGCACCGTGGCAGGATTCGACATCGGGAAGGACGCGGAGGAGATCAAGAAGAACATCGGCTATATGAGCCAGAAGTTCTCCCTCTACGAAGACCTTACCGTGGAGGAAAACATCGATTTCTACAGCGGCATCTACCGGATTCCCGCCATAAAGAAGCGCGAACGGAAGGAGTGGGTTATAGAGATGGCCGGACTCCGGGAGCACCGGTCCTCGCGCACCGCCATACTTTCCGGCGGCTGGAAACAGCGGCTGGCACTGGGGTGCGCCATTCTCCACGAACCCCCCATCATCTTTCTGGACGAACCGACCTCGGGAGTTGACCCCATCAGCCGGCGCAACTTCTGGGACCTGATCTACCACCTGGCCGGCCAGGGGGTAACGGTGTTCGTCACCACCCACTACATGGACGAGGCAGAATACTGTGACCGCCTCGGCCTCATCTACCGGGGGGAACTGATTGCCCTCGGCACTCCGGAGGAACTGAAGACCCATCAGATGACCGAAGAGATCGTGGAGCTTTTCTGCGATCACCCCCAGGATGCCATGGGGCTCATCGAGGAACTGCCGGGAGTCCGTCACGCCGCCCTCTTCGGACGGGGCCTGCACGTGGTGGTAGAACGGGCGGCGGCGGCGGTTCCGGCCATTGAAAGGAAACTGGCGGATGCGGGCTATACGGCAGTGCAACCGGAGCGAATCATCCCCTCCCTGGAGGATGTGTTCGTGTCGCTCATCGAGGCCCGGGACCGTCAGGAAGCGCCGCAGGGGGAGTTCTCCCGATGAAGTACCAGCGCATCAAGGCCGTTGCGAAAAAGGAGTTCCTCCACGTCATCCGGGACCCGCGCAGCCTCATGATGGGGCTCGCCATCCCCATGCTCCTCCTCTTCCTGTTCGGCTACGCCCTGACCCTGGATGTGGACAGGGTACCGCTCATGGTCTGGGACCAGAGTAACACCCCCGCGAGCCGGGACTTCGTCAGCCGCTTCGCCGGCTCCCGCTATTTCTCGCTGCAGGAGACCACCGACAACTACCGTGAGATCGAACGGGCCATCGACCGGCGCGATACCCTGATCGCCCTGATCATCCCCGCAGACTTCGCCCGCCGGATCGAAACGGGCCATCGCGCCGAAGTCCAGGCGATCCTGGACGGAAGCGATTCCAACACCGCCACCATCGCCCTCGGCTACGCCGATGCGGTCACCCGTGGATACTCCCAGGAAGTCGTCCTTGAGCATGCCAGGCGCACGGGGACCGACGCAACCATCGGGCAGCTGGACGTCAGGCCCCGCATCTGGTTCAATTCCGACATGATATCCCGGAACTACATCTTTCCCGGGCTTATCGCCGTCATCATGATGGTCATCACCGCCCTTCTCACCTCGCTCACGGTGGCACGGGAATGGGAAACCGGCACCATGGAGCAGTTGATCTCCACCCCCCTCACCGGACCGGAACTGATTACGGGGAAGCTCGTCCCCTACTTCACCATCGGCATCATCGACTTGATTCTCTCGGTGCTGGTGGGCGAATTCTTCTTCGACATCCCCCTCCGGGGGAGCCTCTGGCTTCTATTCGGCATGTCGTTGGTATTCCTGGTCGGCGCCCTTTCCCTCGGCATGCTCATCAGCATCGTCACGAAAAACCAGCGGATGGCCAGCCAGCTCGCCATTGTGTCGACCATGCTGCCAGCCTTCCTCCTCTCGGGGTTCATCTTTCCCATCGAAAACATGCCGCTGCCGATCCAGGGCATAACCCATATCATAACTGCCCGCTACTTCGTCACCATCCTGCGCGGCATCTACCTCAAAGAGGTGGGGATCGACGTTCTGGCTCCGGAAGCAGGATTTCTGGCCGTATTCGGCGGGGTGGTAATAACCCTGGCCATCAGAAAATTCCGAAAAAAGATCGTCTGACACGACGGATACCCCAAGGTGCGCCGAATGTTCGAACGCCTGACCTGCATGCTGAAAAAAGAGTTTATCCAGACGCTGCGCGACCCGCGGATGCGTTTTATCCTGTTCATCATTCCTGCGTTCCAGACCGTTATCTTCGGGTATGCGGTCAATACCGACGTACGGCAGATAAAGACCGCAATCTACGACCTGGACAACAGCACCGAAAGCCGGGACATCGCCACCCGGTTGTCCCGTTCGGGCTATTTCCAGGTGACCGAGCATATCCGGCAGGAGGGACGGGTCCGGGAACTCCTGGACCGGGGAGAGGTAAAAGCGGTATTCAGAATGAACAGGGGGATGGGTGAAACCCTGCAGGCGGGACGTACCGCTTCCCTGCAGATCATACTGGATGGAGCAGACTCCAATACTGCCGGAATCGTGCTCAACTATGCAATGAACATCGCGGCGCGGTACAACGAACACCTCCGGGTGCTGCAGATCTCCCGGGAACGGGGAGCCGCGGCAGCTCCGGAGGGTGTCGTGCTGCAGAGCCGCGCCTGGTACAACGACAACCTGGAGAGCAGCAACTATTACGTACCGGCAGTCATCGCGAATATCGTGCTGATAATCACCATGCTCCTCTCCAGCATGGCGGTGGTGCGGGAAAAGGAGATCGGCACCATGGAGCAGATGATTGTCACCCCCATAAGCCGGGGGGAATTCATCCTCGGCAAAACCATCCCGTTCGTCCTGATCGGCTTCATCGACGTGGCCATTATCACCGTCGTGGCCTATTTCTGGTTCGGGGTGCCGATCCGCGGCAGTCTCCCTCTCCTCTTCGCCGCCACCGGCCTGTTCCTCATGAGCAGCCTCGGCTTCGGCCTCTTCCTCTCCACCATCAGCCGGACCCAGCAGCAGGCGATGATGAGCTCGTTCATGTTCATTTTCCCCGCCATGCTCCTGTCGGGATTCGCCTTCCCCATCGAAAACATGCCGGCAACGGTACAGTGGCTCACCTTCCTCAATCCCCTCCGCTACTACCTCGTCATCATTCGGAGTATCTTCCTGAAGGGGGTCGGCTTCTCCATCCTCTGGCCTCAGATGCTCGGGCTCTTCGTCCTCGGCGCCGTCATCCTCTCCTTTGCCGTCCAGCGTTTCAGGAAGACGTTAACCTGACCGGCCGGATCCGCACGCAATAAGACCTGGACAGTTTTCAAAACCGCCAGGTCTGGTTTCCCCACATGATTGCCGGTGTCAGGATTTGCAGTTCTTACCCTTCCTGTCCTTGCACTTCTTCTGCAACTCCTCCATCAGTTCCCGCACTTCCTCCGCCCCTTCGTTGTAGAATTTTTCCTCGTCCGGAGCCAGGTGCCGCAGCAGTTCAAGGAATTCGCCGGCATGGACCCGCTCTTCGTCGGCGATATCCTTCAGCACCTCGATCGCCAGCTTGTTGTCAGTGGACTCGGCCAGCTGCATATACAGCTGGATTGCCTCGTACTCAGCCGCGACAAGAAACCGGATGGCGCGAACCAGCTCCTCGTGGGTCAGTTTACGGCCATGGGCCAGCCCCGCGAAAGGGGTTCCAAAATCAGGCATTCTCTCGTTCCTCCCCTGCTATGATGTAATAATTCATGCGTACAGAGACGGATTCGTGCACACCTCATGAACAGTCTTGCCCATCCCGCCTTCACGCACCCTGATCGTAAGCCGTTCGGCCTTTTCCAGCAGTTCGTCAACCGTTTCGGGGGGACGCAGAAACGTTACCGCTCCGACCCCCACCAGGAGCCCCCACTCGTTTTTCCGGAGCAGTTCGGCAAGCCGGTCGTAGAGTTTCCTGAGCACGATGTCGGCTGACTCGTTGTCCGTTTCCGGCAATAGCAGGACGAACTCGTTGTCCCGCTGCAGCCCCACCACATCGCAACTGCGCGTATTGACGCGGATGGCCCGGGCGATCTTTCGCAGGACGGCCCCTTCATTGCGACAGCCAAGGCTGGGTTGCGTCCCCTCGCCATAACGGAAATTGACGCAGGCAAGGGTGAACGGCCGACCATAGCGTTGCGCACGACTGATCTCGGCGCCGGCCAGTTCGGAGAAGAAGTTGCGGGTACAGGCACCACTCCCCCGGTCGTAAAGGGCCAGATGCCGGTTGATCACCCGTTCCCGCCGCAGGGTGGATACTACCAGGGAGAACGCCGCAAAACTCCCCAGCAGCATGGCAAAATTCAGGCCATTGACGGCGAACGTCGCCAGACTGTCGAGCGGCTGTTTCCCCGT
Organism: Geomobilimonas luticola; assembly: GCF_018476905.1. Classification (GTDB taxonomy): domain Bacteria; phylum Desulfobacterota; class Desulfuromonadia; order Geobacterales; family Geobacteraceae; genus Geomobilimonas; species Geomobilimonas luticola. The sequence continues at coordinate 88,063 of NZ_JAHCVK010000011.1, read as the reverse complement.
AACAAGCCACACGCAGGCACAGCCGCATGCCATGGCCATTCCTCCCCAGCGCGACCCGTACCAGCTGACGAGCGCAATGGGGAGCATATAGGCGAAATCCAGATGGATGCCGGGGTTCAGATAATCGACCAGGGAAAGAAGCACCGCAAGGACAAATCCCAGCATGGCAAGAAACAGCCGGGACTGTTTATGCAGATACTCTTCCAGCTCGTTCACCGCGTCAACCCCCATTTTCGCTCCCCTCCACCCCTTTAAAAGTTGCGAACATACCAGAAACAAGGCGTTGGTTCAATTAGAAATAGTTAATACAAGTAATTTCAGTAGGTTGTGATGCGAATTGCTTGAAGTTTACCAGACGCTCCTGGAAATTCCAGTCAGCCTCGACGGTCTGCCCCATTTCGCTGCGGCGTGCCATACACCATACGCCTTGATATGAATGGCATGAAAAAACCCTGCAGCTCCGCGGGAGTGAAGGGTTTTTCAGTGACGGTGCATGGAGGCATAAAACTACCAGCGGTTATAATGGACGCGACGGCCATCGAACCGCCCGGATGGCTGGTCCCGTTCCCGCGGATAACCGAGGGGGACCAGTGAAACGGGAATGATGCTGTCAGGCAGACCAAGGAGCTGCTGCATGCCGGCCACACGCTCCGGCAAGGGGTGGATGCTCAGACATATCCCCCCCAGGCTGCGGGCCCTGGCCACGATGAGGATTATCTCCGCGGCAGTCGTGCAGTCGCGGAACCAGACCTCCTTGTCTTCACCCAGCCTGGTGTCGTAACAGACGACCACAGCAACCGGAGCCTCCCTGACCAGATGGGCCGACGACAGAAATCCGGGAATCCGCCCCAGAATGCCACGGTCGTTAATGACCACGAATTGCCATGGCCGTTGCTGGCCCGTAACCGGCATGTGCATGACTTCCTTGAGGATATCCCTGATAAGAGCCTCAGGCACCGCTTGCGGAGAAAATTCACGCACCGACTTGAGCGAAAAAACGGCCTCCATGACGCGCTCCTTGTACGTTCAGCAATCTTGATCAAAATTTTGATGAGAACAAACAAATCTTGCATCCAACTATATCACTCCCCCCTGTGACTGTAAAGTTGCGACGGGTCACGCGCGAGGGGTTGTTGAACTTGACACGCCATTGAATCTTCTGTATAAATTGCGGGTTGTCCGAGACATGCACAAAGGGGCACCCAATGTTTGTAGTAGCCAATTTCCTCATTGCCGTCGCCAAGGTTGCCGACATCCTCCTCACCATCTACATGTATGTCATCATCGGCAGGGCGATCATCTCCTGGGTCAATCCCGACCCCTACAATCCGATCGTCAGGTTCCTCTACCGGGCAACCGAGCCTCTCCTTTCCCGGGTCCGCAGGGTCCTCCCCGACATGGGTGGACTCGATCTCTCGCCGCTCGTGATACTCCTGGGCATCTACTTTCTCCAGAAATTTGCCATCAGTTCCATCTATGAATTTGGCTATCGATTGAAAATGAGCGGAGGGGGACTGCCGTGAAAATTACGCCTCTGGATATACAGCAGCAGCAGTTCAAGGGAAAGATGTTCGGGGGACTCGACCCGGAGGAAGTGGACAGCTTTCTGCAAACCGTATCCCACGAGATGGAAGACCTGCTCCGGGAAAACAACGACCTGAAGGAACAGGCACACCGGCTGGCCGCCGAACGGGAAGAGATGACCGAACGGGAAGGAAAGCTGCGCGAAACCATGCTCGCGGCCCAGCGGGTCACCGAAGAGATGAAGGCAAACTCCCAGAAGGAAGCGAGTCTCCTTATCTCCGAGGCTGAACTGAAGGCAGAGCGCATCCTGATCGATGCGGAAAAAAGGCTCGCCCAACTGAACAGCCAGATACAGGACCTGCGCAGGGAAAAGCTGCAGTTCGAAACGTCGTTCAAATCACTGCTCGACTCGCACTACAAAATGCTGAACATCGATGAAGCGTGAAACGGGCGATGCTCTTCTGAAAATCACCGAAACCGGCGCCGGTGTCGTCTTTTCCGTGCATGTCCAGCCCCGCGCCTCCCGAACCGAGCTGTGCGGCGTGCAGGGAGAAGAGCTCAAGCTGCGCCTGACTTCACCGCCGGTGGACGACGCGGCAAACAGGCTCTGCCAGGAGTTTCTTGCCAAGCTCCTCGGCGTGGCGAAATCCCGGGTAACCATCATTGCAGGTGCCAGATCGCGCCACAAGACGGTACAGATAACCGGCATCGGGCGCGATGCAGTTCTCGCCCTCCTCAATTAAATCACTGGAGTTCGCACCATGAAAGCCCGCGACATTATGATCACCGATTTCCCCATGATTTCGCTCCACGCCCCCGTCGGCGAGGCAGTACGCATCCTGCACAAGAACTTCGGCGACGAGAGCTACATGAACGCCGCACCCGGCCTTGTGGTGGTGAATGACAACGGAGAACTCGCCGGAATACTTTCCCCCCTCTCCATTCTCAAGGCCCTGGGAACGGAGGCGAACGGGACAGGCCGGCCCGGAAATGAATCGGCGGAGTTCTACGCCACCCTCTGCGCCGGGATCAAGGGGAAAAAGGTCTCCGACATCATGGACTGGCAGGCCATCTCGGTCACCGAGGACGCCCAGCTCCTTGACGTTGCAGACCTGTTCGTAGCCAACCGCTTTCAACGCATACCGGTGGTCCGGGACGGCAAGGTATCGGGTGTCATCTACCGCTCCCGCCTCCTCTTCGCTCTTGCCGACTCCCTCCTCGCCTGAGGGTGGAGCGCATCGGGCCCCTTGACAAACCGGACCCCGCTCCATTATATTTAAAGCTCCGGAAATAACCCGACGAATCAATAGTTTTGAGGAGGACGTCGATCCATGCCCGTCTACGAGTACCAGTGCACTGCCTGCAACAACACCTTCGAACTGCGCCAGAAATTTTCCGATGAGCCGGCCACCGAATGCCCCGCCTGTGGAGGCACGGTGAGAAAGCTCATCTCCAGTACCGCGTTCAGCCTCAAAGGGGGCGGCTGGTATACCGAAGGGTACGGCAGCAGCAAAAGCTCCGATGCCCCGACCTGTCCGTCGGGCGGCAGTTGCGCCGGCTGTCCGTCAGCCGCCGCCTGAGCCGATACCGCTAACCCTGCGGCACGAAAAAGAATCCTCCACCTCCGGAGGATTTTTTTGTCCCGAAAAGGCTTTACAAATCCCCCCCCGTTTTCTATTATTCCCGGACATTACAACGCATGGAGGGAGTACGACTGTGGCCCAGATCATCGACGGAAAAGCCATTGCGGCCAAGATCCGCGGCGAAATAGCCAATGACGTGAAAATCCTTGCCGGCCAGGGGATCCAGCCAGGACTGGCGGTGGTGCTGGTGGGAGAGGATCCGGCCAGCAAGGTCTATGTCAGCATGAAGGAAAAGGCCTGCCAGGACGTGGGGATTTTTTCCGACGAGCACAAGCTGCCGGCGGAGACAAGCGAGACGGACCTCCTGGCACTCATTGACAAGCTGAACCGTGACCCGCGCATCCACGGCATCCTGGTCCAGCTTCCCCTCCCGAAACAGATCGACACGGAGAAAGTGCTGGAGGCCATCTCTCCAACCAAGGATGTGGACGGCTTCCATCCCTACAACGTCGGCCGACTGGTGGTCGGCAAGCCCCTCTTTCAACCCTGCACCCCCTATGGCGTCATGATCATGCTGAAGGAGACGGGGGTTGACCTGAAGGGGAAGGACGTGGTGGTGGTCGGCCGCTCCAACATCGTCGGCAAGCCGGTCGCCCTCATGTGCCTGCAGCAGCACGCAACCGTTACCATCTGTCACTCACGGACCCGTGACCTGGCCGCAAAAGTGGGACAGGCCGACGTCGTCATCGCCGCCGTCGGAGTGCCGGAAATGATCAAAGGGGAGTGGGTCAAGCCGGGAGCGGTGGTCATCGACGTGGGGGTGAACCGGGTCGGCGACAGGAAGCTCGTGGGAGACGTGGAGTACGCCGCCGCCAGTGAACGGGCCGCCGCCATCACGCCGGTCCCCGGCGGAGTGGGGCCCATGACCATCACCATGCTCCTCTACAACACCGTGGAGTCGGCCAAACGGCAGGCAATAGGCAATAGGCAATAGGTGTAAATCCTGGGTAGACAGGTGTAGACCTTCCCTCCCCATAGCCCGGTGCCTATAGCCCCTAGCCCGAGGTTCTATGATCGTCAGCAAACAGAAACCGCTCGAAGATATCCTCGCCAGCCTCGACGGACATTCACGTGTCTTTCTGGTCGGTTGCGCCAAGTGCGCCACGGTCTGCAAATCGGGGGGAGAGGAAGAGATCTGGCAGATGCAGGAATCCCTCACCTCTGCCGGCAAGGAGGTGACCGGCTCCGTCGTCATCGACGAGGCCTGCCACATGCTGCGGGTCGGCCGCGACCTGCGGGCCAGGAAGGAGATAGTTGACGAGGCCGACGCCCTTCTCGTACTCGCCTGTGGCGCCGGTGTCCAGTCAATAGCCGCCAGTGCCGGCAAGCCGGCCATTGCCGGAGCCGACACGCTGTTCCTCGGCAATATCCGGCGTTTCGGCCAGTTCGAGCAGCGCTGTTCCCTCTGCGGCGAGTGCATTCTCACCGAAACCGCCGGCATCTGCCCGGTGACCGTCTGTCCCAAGGGGCTTCTCAACGGCCCCTGTGGCGGCATGGACCAGGGGCGCTGTGAAACCGACCCGGAGGCGGAATGCGTCTGGCACCAGATATACCAGCGCCTCAAGGAACAGCAGGCGACGGAGAACCTGAAAAAAATCGCCCCCGGCAAGGATTTCTCCCGGATGCTCAAGCCGGGGAAACTGAAGCTGGACAAATAACGCATGACTTCGCAACTCCAGCAAAAACTTGCCGCCGGTGACTTCGTCGTCACTTCCGAGGTCTGTCCCCCCAAGGGGGTCGACTGCGGAGAATTCCTCGCCAAGGCCCGGGTCCTGAAGGGACAGGTTGACGCCATCAATGTCACCGACAACCAGGGAGCCAACATGCGCATCGCCCCCCTGGCGGTGGCGGCGCTTTTGGTCCGGGAGGGGATCGAGCCGGTCTACCAGGTCACCTGCCGCGACCGGAACCGGATGGCGCTGCAGAGCGACCTGCTCGGTGCGGCGGCCCTCGGGGTCAGCACCATCCTGGCGCTCACCGGCGACCACATCTCCTTCGGCGACCACCGGCAAGGGAAGCCGGTCTTCGACCTGGATTCGGTCCAGCTCCTCCAGACGATCTCCACTCTGGCAAGCGGTTTCGACCTGGCCGGCACGCGGCTTAACGGTGCTCCGTCCTTCTTCGCCGGCGCCGCCGCGGCACCGGAGGCAGAACCGTTCGAGCTGACCCTCTTCAAACTGCAGAAAAAGGCCGCCGCCGGGGCCCGCTTCTTCCAGACCCAGGCCATCTTCGACCCGGACCGGCTGGCCGCATTCACCACGGCCGTCAGCCCCCTCGGCGTCAAGGTCATCGCCGGCGTCATCCTCCTCAAGTCCGCCGGCATGGCCCGCTACATGACCCTGCACATCCCGGGACTCAGGGTACCCGACCACATCGTTACCGAATTGGAGGAGGCTTCCGACCCGGCCGCCAAGGGGGTGGAAATCGCCGCCCGACTCGCGGCGGCTGCCCGCCGGCACTGCGACGGCATCCATGTCATGGCCATGGGAAGGGAAGAGCTTATTCCGGACATCATCAAGGAGATACGCTGATGCAGATAAAGAAAGCGGTATTCCCCGTGGCAGGGCTCGGCACCCGGTTCCTCCCCGCCACCAAGTCAACCCCCAAGGAGATGCTCCCCCTCATCGACAAGCCTCTCGTGCAGTACGTGGTGGAGGAGGCGGTGGCTGCGGGAATCGAGCAGATACTCTTTGTCACCGGCCGGAACAAGCGGGCGCTCGAAGACCACTTCGACATCTCCTTCGAGTTGGAAGCGCTCCTCTACGAAAAGGGGAAGGACGTTGAACTCTCCCAGATGCGGCATATCGCCGAAATGGTCAACATCTTCTACGTCCGCCAGAAACAGGCGCTCGGACTAGGCCATGCCATCCTCTGCGCCCGGGACTTCGTGGGTGACGAACCGTTCGCCGTCCTCCTGGGTGACGACATCATCGACGCCGAAAAACCCTGCCTCGGCCAGCTTCTGGAGGTCTACCGGAAATACCGGGGGACCGTGCTCGCCTTGGAAAAAGTGCCGATGGCAAACATCGCCTCTTACGGCTGCGTCAAGGCCAACCATATAACTGACCGGGTTTACGAAGTCACCGACCTGGTGGAGAAACCGAAACCGAAGGACGCTCCGTCGGATATGGCCATCATCGGCCGCTATATCCTGACGCCGGACATCTTTCCGATCCTGGAAAAACAGGAGCCGGGCAAGGGGGGGGAGATTCAGTTGACCGACGCCCTCGTCAATCTGGCCAAGGACGAAGCGATCTACGGCTGCCTGTTCGAGGGGGTTCGCCACGACTGCGGCGACAAGCTGGGATTCCTGAAGGCCACGGTCGACCTGGCTTTGAAACGGGAGGAGTTCAACGGCGAGTTCCGGAAATTCCTGAAGGAAAAGCTGGCCAAATAAAATGGAGGGATTTCTCCCCCCTCCCAATTTCCCCTCCATGCTGCACTGCCTCTGCTCTCCGTCAGCGCAACGTGCCGCGACGTCCCCCCCGGGTGATCCCGTACTGGAAAAAGGCGATCAGGTTGAACTGATCCTTGTCGTAACCACGGGGAAAGCCGCCTATCGGCCCGACCATCCGCAGGGTGCGCAGGACCTCGTTGTCCAGAATTCGACTTCCTGAACTCTCGAGAATTTCCACCTTCTCGATTTCTCCCTGCCGGTTGAAGGTTATCCTCACCGGCGTAACCCCCTCGATGCCAAGCTGGGCCGCCTCCTGGGGATAGCGCCAGACCCCGTAGACCGCTGTCTCGAACCGGCGCAGGAACGAGCCGAACATGATATCGTCGGTATTGAGAAACCTGGTTTCCCCCTCCGCCACCTCTGGTCCGTATTTCTTCCGATAACTCTCCTCCAGTCGGGCCATCTTGTCGGCGCTCGGCATAAGCCGGGCAATGTCCGGCCCCGGTTGCGCCCTCGGCTTGAAGATGTCCACTCCGCGGGGAGATTCCTTGACCGGCACCTCTCCCTTCCCGGCGGGGCGACTCTCACCCCGCTCCCTCCCTGGAGCCTGCCGCGGGGGAAAGGGCTGGGCCGGCGCAGACCTGGAGGGGGGGGCGGCTACCCGATCCCTCTCCCTCTCACCCTTGGGTGCGGTCTCCCGGGGAACACGCCGAAACTGGTCTGACTGGCGCCGGACTGCCCTTTCATCCCTGGCAGATGGCTGGCTGACAGGAGGCAAGTCCTGAAGTTCGACCATCACCGGTTCCTGTTTCGCCACCGTTTTTTTCTCGGGAGCCAGGAGGATGACGGCAAAGAGCGCCACGTGGAGCAGCACGGAGAGGGCAAGCAGGTAGAGGAAGGCTTTTTCAATATATCTGTTGGACATCTATCTCTGCCGGGTCAAAAGAGTTTTCCCCATTGTAGGCCAGTACCAGCGGATTCCCTTACCCGGCCAGAGCCTGGTAGAGGATGACCGCACCGAAGATGAGAAAAAGGGTTCCCGCTCCCCGGTGGACATAGGCAAGGGGAATGAAGCGGGTCAGCTGCCTGCCGACAAAGATGCCGACCAGGGATACCGCCCAGAGGGCCAGGGTCGAACCGGCAAATACCGCCAGGAGCGACTCGTGCTGTGCTGCCAGGCTGGTGGTGACCAGTTGGGTCTTGTCCCCCAACTCCGCAAGGAGGATCATGAAGAAGGCGGTGATCACCGGTCCCCGCCTCGTGAGTTCCCGCTCTTCTGCCTCCTCCTCTTCTTCGTCGAATCCGCCGGACCGCAGCGTGCTTACCCCGAAGAAGAGAAACAGCCCGCCGGACACGAGCTTGATCCAGAACAGGGGGAGAAACGCGAACAGCAGCTTGCCGACCAGCACCGCCCCCACATTGAGAAGGGCAAAGGCAAGGGCAATGCCGATGAATATCCTTTTCCACGGGTGCCTGGTAGCAAGGGCCATGGCGGTCAACTGGGTCTTGTCCCCCAGTTCTGCCAGGAAAATAATACCAAAGCTGCTGAAAAACACGGTCATATCCACAATTTCCCCCTTGAACCACTCCCCGGGATGGTAAAAGATTAACCCGCAAATTGCAAGGCCCGATTCCCCCGAACCGACGAAGTGGCAATTTCCTGTTGACAGGCGGAAGCTGCTGCGGGTATCATTCCACGAGCAATAAAGGGGAGTAGCTATCGGCCGGATAAATGGCCGACCCGACGCCCGTCAAGACGGTGGCAACACCCGGGCCCGGGGCACAGGACGTGATCCTTCGCATGCAAGACCTTTATCCAGGGCGGTTCGCGCACCATGGATAAAGGTCTTTTTCGTTCGTGTCCACAGCTGGAACTGAACAAGCTCTGATTCTGAATTCAATCACGTAAGAGGTGTCGCATGGAATGGTTGACGGATCCACAGGTCTGGCTGGCTCTTACCACACTCACCGCACTGGAAATCGTGCTCGGCATCGACAACATCATCTTCATCTCCATCCTGGCGGGAAAACTCCCCCGCCATCAACAGGAGAAGGCACGGATCATCGGTCTCGGGCTCGCGCTCATCACCAGGGTTGCACTCCTCTTCTCTCTTTCCTGGCTCATGGGACTCACCACCCCCCTCTTCTCGCTCCTCCACTGGGAGATATCGGGGCGTGACATCATCCTCATCGCAGGAGGGCTCTTTCTACTGGGGAAAAGCACGCTGGAAATCCACGAGAAGCTGGAAGGTGAAGAGGGGCACTCATCCGCCGGCACGGCAGCATCGTTTACCAGCGTCCTCGTCCAGATCATGCTGCTGGACATCGTCTTTTCCCTCGACTCCATCATCACCGCGCTGGGGATGGCCAATCGCCTGGCGGTCATGGTGGCGGCCGTCGTGCTGGCGGTGGGTTTCATGATGTTCTTTGCCGGCAGGATCAGCGCCTTCGTCGACCGGCACCCGACCATCAAGGTGCTCGCCCTCTCCTTCCTCATCCTTATCGGCGTTGCCCTGGTGGGAGACGGCCTTGACATGCACATACCGAAAGGGTACATCTACTTTGCCATGGCATTCTCCGTCATGGTGGAGATGCTGAACCTGCGGGTCCGCGGCAAAGGGACGCCGGTCAAGCTTCATCAACCCTATGTGGCCGAACCCGGTCATGACGTCAAGGGATAAGGCAACCACACTTTTCACCCATCTGCAGGGAGTAACCGTTATGTCTTCCGAAACCATGCTCTGGCTCGGCTTTGGCGCCATTATCACCGTAATGTTCGTTCTCGATCTGGGATTGTTCAACCGCAAGAGCCACGCCATCAGTTTTCGCGAGGCCCTTGCCTGGACCCTCGTGTGGGTCTCCCTGGCCCTGGCCTTCAACGTCTGGATCTATTTCTCCATGGGGCCGACCAAGGCGCTGGAATTCTTCACCGGCTACCTCATCGAAGAGTCCCTTTCGGTGGACAACCTGTTTGTCTTCATCATGATTTTCAGCTACTTCCATATCACCAAGGCGCACCAGCCCAAGATCCTCAAATGGGGAATCATCGGCGCGCTCCTGATGCGGGCGGTCTTCATCCTGGTCGGGATCGAGCTGATCGAACGGTTCCACTGGATGATCTACGTATTCGGCGGGATACTGATCTTCACGGGGATAAAGATGGCGTTCGGCGGGGAAGAGAAGGTTGAGCCGGAGAAGAACCTGCTGGTGCGGCTGGTGCGGAAATTCGTCCCGATCACCAAGAGGATCAGGGACGACCGGTTTTTCATCAAGAAAGGGGGGGTTCGGGCCGCGACACCCCTCTTCCTGGCGCTGCTCGTGGTGGAATCGAGTGACGTGATCTTTGCGGTGGACTCCATTCCCGCGGTGCTGTCAGTCACCCACGACCCGTTCATCGTCTATACCTCGAACGTTTTCGCCATCATGGGGCTCAGGTCCCTCTACTACCTGCTGGCCAACGTCATGGAGATGTTCGCCTACCTGAAACTGGGGGTCTCCTTCATCCTTACCTACGTGGGGGCCAAAATGCTCCTGACGGACGTTGTCCATATCCCCATCTATTTCTCCCTCGGCGTCATCATCGGCACCCTTACCCTGGCCATTATCATCTCCATCACCCTCGCCCCGAAGACAGGGCATAAACATCACCGCCCCTGAATCGTCACACGTCCTCCGGGGTTTCCGAATCCGCCGGATTCCCCGGAAAAAGCTCCTCCCGGTAGATGTCGAACAGTTCCATGAACAGCGCCAGGATGACCGGCCCGACGACAATGCCGATGAAGCCGAAGGAAATCACCCCCCCGAAAATTCCCAGGAAGATCAACAGCAGCGAAAGATTGGCCTTGCCGACGATGAAGATGGGGCGGATAAAGTTGTCGATGGCCCCGACCACGAGAAATCCCCAGAGCACAAGAACGACCGCCATTACCGTCTCCCCCTGCACGAAGAGGTAGAGAGCTCCCGGTCCCCATATAAGGGCGGTCCCCACCAGGGGGATCAGGGCACAGGCAGCCATCATGGCGCCGAACAGGGCCGGCGACGGAAGCCCGGTAAACCAGAACGCCAACCCGCCAAGCATTCCCTGGATGAGACAGGTCATGAATATCCCGAAGATCACCGCGGAAACCACCTTCTTCACCGTTTCCTCAAGCTTTTTCCTGTGCGCATCCTTCAAGGGGATCACGGACCAGAACCGCTTTTGGAAGCGCCGCCCGTCACGGTAGATGAAGAAAAGGACCACCAACATGATGATGAGCATGAAAACGAAAACGAACAGGTTGGCAACCATTCCCGTCGCGTAGCCGAGAAACGAGGACGCCAGCTTCTTGGCGGCGGGAATAATGGTCCCTTCCAGGTCGATTCCCAGTGGCTCTATATACGGCCAGACAGTATCAACCAGCGGTGCGACGGCGGGATGGCGGGCGAAACTCTCCAGCACGGTCCCGCTGCCGCCTTGGGATGTTGCCGTTTCCAGATACTGGTATGCCACCACCCCCTGCCGGACAAGGAAAAAGGAAAGCCCGACAAAAGGGATGACCAGCGTCAGCAGGATGCCGGCCGTCATAACCCCTGCGGCCACCGTATCCCGCCCCTGAAGGCGCCGGTGCAGTTTTTCATAGAGGGAGAACGTGACAATGCCGAGGATCAGCGCCCATCCGAGGGGAACGAACATGGGGGCAAGAAGCTTGAACACCAGCGTGGACGCCAGGGCAAACAGAAAAAACATCACCAGTGCGAAAAAAACCTTGCGGTCCATCGAGCCCTCCACCCCATCCTGATCATTCCAATTATTGATTTTCACCTGCTTCGCTGATCCTCACCTTGACAATGGCCGTTTTCTTCACCTCTTCGCAGGTAAGGAGGTACTGCCGCCACGCCAGTACTTCCCCTTTTTCGGGGAAGCGGCCGAGCTCCGCAAGGATGAGCCCCGCCAAGGTATCGTAGGGGAGGTCCTCCTCCATCTTTATGTCGAGCAGGTCTTCCAGGTCGCTGATGGAAATCAGGGCGTCCACCACCAGGCTGCCATCGGGAAGCTTCTGCACCCGCCGCGGTTCGCCGACGTCGTGTTCGTCCTCGATCTCCCCCACCAATTCTTCCAGCAGGTCCTCGGTAGTGGCCAGGCCACTGATCCCCCCGTATTCATCCACCACGAGCGCCATATGTATCCGATTGCGCTGCATCTCCTTCAAGAGTTCATTGACCTTTTTCCCTTCAGGCACGTAGAACGGCGGACGGGTGATAGTGGCAATGTCGAAGTCAGGATCGCTCACCATCCGGCCAAGGAAGTCCTTGCCATGGATAAAGCCGACGATGTTCTCGATGCTGTCGCGGAACACCGGATAGCGGGAATACTGGTTGTCGAGGATGAAGCGGAGCATCTCCTCCCGGGAAAGCTCCAGGTCGAGGGCCGCCATCCGCGTGCGGGGAACCATCACCTCCCGCACCGCGGTGTGGGTGAAGTCGAAGATGTTCTTGATGTACTCGTGCTCCGTGGCGCTGAACACCCCGCTCTCCCGCCCCTCGGCCACGATGTGCTGCACCTCTTCCTTGGTAATGAACGCCTTTTCTCCCTCGCCCCTTACACCCAGCAGGGCAAGAACGGCTTTGCTCGACATCGTGAGAAAGGCGACGGCCACTACCCCCACCTTAGACAGGACGTTAATCGGCTTGGCCACCTGGAGTGCCATCCGGTCCGCATAGCGGAGAGCGAGGGCCTTGGGTACCAGTTCCCCCAGGATAAGCGAAAAATAAGCGAGGAGAACGACCACTATCGCCAGGGAGAGGGGCGCCGCCGCATTCCTGACAAACGCGAAAGGCATCGCCTGGAGAAGGGGGGTCAGGAACTGAACGGCCGTCGCACCGCCGACGGCGGAAGCCATGGTTCCGACCAGGGTGACTCCGATCTGGACCGTTGCCAGAAAGCGATGGGGATCGTCCTGCAATTTTTCCACTATCCTGGCCCGCTCGTCCCCTTCGGCCAGCAACTGGGCGATCCTGCTTTTTCTTGCCGAGATGATCGCCAGTTCGGCACCGGCGAAAAAACCGTTGGCCAGGATCAGCACAAGAATGACCGCCAGTTCCTCCCAGATTGCAACCAAACTGACACCCCCTTAACCACAAATTTTCCATACTCCTGCCAATTCTCACCGCAGAAGCCGCACTTGTCAACCATTTGTAGCGGTCAGCCGCCAAAAACTCCTCCTTGACAGACGGTCCCCCTGCCGCTACAATTGGTTATCATTTGACAACCTAAGTAAATTTCTCCCCCGGCTGCATTATCAGGAGAGAGTATGGAACCGCTCACACCACGCCAGCAGCGCGTCCTCAGCTACATCACCGTCTGTCTGGAAACCCGCGGCTACCCCCCCACTCTGCGGGAGATCGCCGGCCACCTTGGCATAAACGGCACCCTCGGGGTGATGAAGCACCTGGAAGCCTTGGACCGGAAGGGGTTCATCCACCGGGAACCGGGTGATTCCCGGGGGATCACCCTGGCCCGACCGAAGGTCGCCGCCGTCTCTCTCCCCATCGTGGGGGTGGTGCGTGCGGGACTCCCCCAGCCCGCCAGGGAGGAGATCGAGGGATATTTCGCCATCGATCGCGATCATGTCCGGTCGGGAGGAGCCTTCTTCCTGCGGGTCAGGGGCGACTCCATGGTCAACGCCGCGATCCTGGAAGGGGACCTGGCCCTGATCCGCCCCCAGGCAACGGCGGAAAACCGGGACATTGTCGTTGCCATGGTCGATGGCGAAGCTACCCTGAAAAGGTTTTACCGGGAGAAGGGCCACATCCGCCTGCAGCCGGAAAACCCCAACCTGTCGGCGATCATCGTCCGGGAAGGGGAAGGAGAGGTGAACATTATCGGCAAGGTGATCGGAATCTTCCGGCCGCTGGAATGAGGAGCGCAAAGGACACAGGGTAACAGGGGCTTGTTTTCACCTTTAACCTTTCACCTTTTTACTATGATGCAGCTGATCGAGGAACATATCCGGGTGGCCGTCATCTTCGGTCCGGGAGACCGTATCAGGCCGGTCTGGTTCGACTGGCGGCGGCGAAAATACGAAATCCGGCAGGTCACCTCCCGTTGGGAGGAGCGGCAGGGGGCAGCCACCCTCTTCCACTTCGCCGTCAGCGACGGGGCAACCCTCTTCGAACTGACCTACAACGCCACGGCCCATGCCTGGCGACTGGCAACGGTGGATGCGCAATGACAGGAAACGACCCGTTCTCCACTCCACAGGGACGAATCCACGACCGCACCATCCTTCACCTGGACATGAACGCCTTCTTCGCTTCGGTGGAGCAACAGGCAAACCCGTGCCTCCGGGGAAAACCGATTGCCGTCGTCGGCGCGGCGGGACGGACCGTCATCCTGACCGCCTCCTATGAGGCCCGCGCCTTCGGGGTCAAAACCGGCATGCGGATCCATGAGGCAAAGGCCGCCTGCCCCGACCTCATCCTGGTTACCACCAACAACCGGCTCTACACCCACATCTCCCGCAGCATCATGGCCATGCTCCACGATTTCACCCCGCTGGTGGAGGTGTTTTCCATCGACGAGGCGTTCCTCGACCTGACCGGCTCACTCCGGCTCTTCGGTTCCGGGGAGCGGGTCGCCCACCTCATGAAAGCCCGTATCCGGCACCACTTCGGCCTCTCCTGCTCCATCGGCATTGCCCCCAACAAACTCCTCGCCAAGCTCGCCTCGGAGATGAAAAAACCGGACGGGCTCACCTTGATCCGCCCGGAGGAGGTCGCTTCGCTGCTGGAACGGGTGCCGATCAGGGAGCTGTGCGGCATTGGCGCCACAACCCAGCGCGCCCTGGCCCGCTACGGCATTACCACCTGTAGCGAACTGGGGCGATTTCCGGTGGATATCCTCACCCGGCACTTCGGCGTCATCGGTGAGCGACTCCACCGGATGGGGCTCGGGGAGGACGATTCCCCGGTGGTACCGGCGGAGGAAGCGGAAGAGGTCAAGTCGGTCGGCCACAGCACCACATTTGACCGTGACATGGAGCGGCGGGAAGACATCCATTGCTGGCTCCTGCAGCTGGCCGAGATGGTCGGCCGGCGGGCCAGGCGGCACGGGGTGATGGGGAAGACGGTCACCCTTACGGTCCGCTACGCCGATTTCACCACGTTCAGCCGCCAGACCACCCGCTCCACCTTGACGAACCGGAGCGACGAGATCTACCGGACGGCGGCGGAACTCCTGGACAGTATCGACCTTGCCCAGCCGGTCCGGCTCCTGGGGGTGCGCATCACCAACCTCTGTTACCAGGGGGAACAGCTCCCCCTGTTCGGGGCGGAGCGAAAGAAAGCCCTGGCCACCTGCGCCATGGACAGCGTCAACAACCGTTACGGGGAGTTTGCCGTCACCTTCGGGAGCCTTGTTGACGGCGAGAAAAAGGGGTCAAAGGTAATCTCTCCGGCTTGGCGGCCGGAAGGGATACAGCGGGTCGAGGTGGGATAGGGTCGGGGAAGGGTCACGAGGAAGAGAGTATCTCGTCAACCCGTTTTCCATCAAGGGTCTCTTCTTCAAGAAGCGCCTTGGCCAAGGCATCGAGCCTGGAGCGACTGGCAACCACCAGCCCCTCGGCCTTCACTTCCGCTTCCTTGATGATGGCAGCTATCTCCTGGTCGATCACCCAGGCCATCTGTTCGGAGAAACTCTTCTCCTCCGCCAGCTTCCGCCCGAGGAAGGGATGCTCCTCCCCCCGGGAAAAGGTCATGGCGCCAATCTTGTCGCTCATTCCCCACTGGCAGACCATCTTCTCCGCAAGGTCCGTAACCAGCTTCAGATCGCTCTGGGCGCCGGAGGAAAGATCGTTGAAGACCAGCCGTTCGGCAACCCTCCCCCCCAGCGCCACGCAGATACGATTTACCAGGTAGGCCTTGGGGTAGTGGTAACGGTCGTCCTCGGGAAGCTGCTGGGTCACCCCCAGGGCCATGCCACGGGGTATGATGGTCACCTTGTGGATCGGGTCGGTGCCGGGGAGGAGTTTCGCCACCAGGACATGCCCCGCCTCATGGTAGGCGGTGATGCTTTTTTCCTGGTCGGAGATGAACATCTTCCGTTCACCCCCCATGAGAATCTTGTCCTTGGCCTTTTCCAGGTGGGCCATGGTCACGACCGGCGCGTTTTCCCTTGCCGCCTGGATGGCCGCCTCGTTCACCAGGCTTTCCAGGTCGGCACCGGTCATACCCGGCGTTCCCCGGGCGATGACGGCCAGGTCCACGTCCCGGTCCATGGTGATTTTGCGGACATGAACCCTCAGTATCTGCTCCCGGTCGCGCCAGTCGGGGCGATCGATCACCACGTGCCGGTCGAACCGCCCCGGCCGGAGAAGGGCCGGGTCGAGCACGTCCGGACGGTTGGTGGCGGCAAGCACAATCACCTCATCGTGGGAATCGAAGCCGTCCATTTCCGAAAGGAGCTGGTTGAGGGTCTGCTCCCGCTCGTCATGACCGCCGCCAAAGCCGGCCCCCCGGCTCCGCCCCACCGCGTCGAGCTCGTCGATGAAGACGATGCTCGGCGCAGATTTCTTGGCATTGGTAAAGAGGTCCCGGACCCGGCTCGCGCCGACGCCGACAAACATCTCGATGAACTGGGACGCGGAGATGGAGAAGAACGCCACCTCCGCCTCACCCGCAACCGCACGGGCCAGGAGGGTCTTCCCCGTTCCCGGCGGCCCCACCAGCAGCACCCCCTTGGGGACCTTGCCGCCGATCCGTTGGAATTTCTTCGGGTCCCGGAGAAACTCGACGACCTCCCGCAATTCCTGCTTCGCATTCTCCATGCCGGCAACATCGTCAAATGTGACCTTGACCTTGTCCCCCGCGGCATACATCCGAGCGCCTGACTTGGCGAAACCGCCCAGCATGGCTCCCGGCCCCTGCCCTTTCATCCCCCGCATCGCAAACCACCATATCCCGAGGATGAGGACCCAGGGGAGGAAACTGAACAGGACAGCGAGATAGGGGGAAGTTTCGGTGGGGAGCGCAACAATTTCCACCTTTTTCGCCGTCAACTCGTCCATAAGGTGCGGGTCGGCAATGGCAGGCATGGTGGTGGAAAAGGCAGACACCTGGCGTGTCGTCTGTTTTCCCTGTACTGCGGTTGAAACGGCAACCTTGGTGCGGAACTCTCCCTTGATGGACGCCCCTTTGAGTGTAACCTTCCCGATATTGTCGGCGGTCAATTCCTGGCGAAAACGGCTGTAGCTGATTTCGGCACCACGTTCCGCAGTCTGCTGCAGGATCATGCCGTAGAACAGATTGAAAAAAACCGCCAGCACCAGCATGATCAACAACGGTTTCCAGAAAGTCGGACCCATCAGTGCGACCCTTTCTCCTCAGGCAGGTTATCAAGTTTTGCCAATTGCCGGCTGTCGTCCCCCAACAGGCTGTTCAGCTTCTGCATCTCCTTGATGCGGCGACCGGCCTTCTTGTTGTCGCTCTTCACGCTGTCGAGCTTTTTCCTGACCGCCGTAACACATTCCGCAATCGTTTCTGGCCGCTTTTTCATGCATCTCCCGCCTTCCCGGTACGCACCCGTCCACACAAGGAGGGTTTTCATGTAAGTTTAACCGCAGCAACAGCTAAGACAAGTCTCCGGACGACTTTTCCAGCCGGAAAGCCCCGTAACCGTATGTCGCACCCTTTCCGCACTGCAGATATTCTCCGAGGAGAAGGAACGGATGGAATTCGTTCAGATCGCCGCGGAACGTACCGCTTCCCACGATCCCTCCCTGCTTCCCCGTACCCCCCTGCCAGTGAAAATCCCCGTCCGTACAGCTGATTTCCCGGCTTCGCTCCGCAAGCCACCTGAAATCCAGATCGGCCTCGTGGCCACCGTAATGGTAGGCAAGGGATGTAATGCGCCTGAACAGGCAGCGGGCCAGCGCAGAAAACGTCAGTTCGCTTACCGGTTTACCCCCGCTGAGAAGCCGCAGGGGGGTAACGATACGAAGTTTCACCTCGTCAGCTGCCAGGGTGCATGTCCGTTGAAGCCCGTCTGCGGAAAGGAGAACCAGGTTCTCGTCACGTTTCTCCTTCCCCGCTTCCCAGACAAGAGAGCGCGCCCCATAGTAGTCGACGGCTTCAGCCCTGACGGGCATGACGACGTATCTTCCTGCCGGGCCGAAACTGCTGAAAGCCAGTTTTAGAGCGTCCAGATAGCAAGACACATCCTGGATGGCCGATCCGACAATGGTCAGGAAAAGTTCCGTCTGCCCCCCGAGATTCGGGGAGGAGGGAAGTAGCGGCAGTGAAAAGGCAAATGGCAGCGAGGGCTTCTGGTGACGCCTGACCGCGGCAGGGTCGGTACTGAGGGACTGGGAAAAGCTGCGGCAGTGGGGACACTCGG
Organism: Geomobilimonas luticola; assembly: GCF_018476905.1. Taxonomy (GTDB): domain Bacteria; phylum Desulfobacterota; class Desulfuromonadia; order Geobacterales; family Geobacteraceae; genus Geomobilimonas; species Geomobilimonas luticola. The sequence goes on along the minus strand of NZ_JAHCVK010000011.1, from coordinate 70,128 downwards.
CATCATACGGACCCCGGCATCCGCTGACGCGGCGGAAAGCCTCCGCAAAGCAGGAATTGAGTCCGAACAGAGCCAGAGGATCGGCAATGTTCGTATCCAGACGCACGGTTATGACCAGTCTGACAAGGTTGAACTCCACGACACCTCCCACAAAAAAAGGGCAGAGATTCGCATCTCTGCCCTTCCATTCATACCAGTTTCAGACCTATGATGCCAGGGACTTGAGATACTCCCTGTTCAGCTTGGCGATGAACTTCACATTGACCCCCTTGGGACAGGCGGCCTGACACTCGTAGTGGTTGGAGCAGTTGCCGAATCCGCACTCCTGCATGGTTTCGAGCATGTTCTTGACGCGCTCGGCAGCCTCCGCCTTCCCTTGCGGCAGAGCGGCCAGCTGTGCCACCTTGGCGCTGGTGAAGAGCATGGCCGAGCTGTTGGGGCAGGCTGCGGCGCAGGCCCCGCAGCCGATGCACTCGGCAGCGTCCATGGCGTAGTCGGCATCCGGCTTGGGAATCAGCACGGCATTGCCGTCGGGCACCCCGCCGGTGTGGCAGGAGGTGTATCCCCCCGCCTGGATGATGGTGTCATAAGCACTTCGGTCGACCACCAGATCCTTGTGGATCGGGAAAGCCTTGGCGCGCCACGGCTCGATGTAAATCGTGTCACCATCCTTGAACTTGCGCATGTGCAGCTGGCAGACGGTGGTCCGCTCCTGGCCGCCGTGGGGAACACCGTTGATCACCTGGGAGCACATGCCGCAGATACCCTCGCGACAGTCGTGATCGAAGACGATCGGCTCTTTCCCGGACTTGATGAGGTCTTCGTTGACCACGTCGAGCATTTCGAGGAAGGAGTGGTGTTCGGTGATTCCCTTGGCGGTGTAGGTTTCGAACTTCCCGGGGGCGTTCGGCCCCTTCTGCCGCCAGACAATAAGAGTCAATGTCATGGTCTTGTGATCGCTCATTATTTATAACTCCTTACCGCAAGATGTACGTTCTCGAACTGGAGCGGCTCCTTGTGCAGCTCGGGCTCCTTGCTGTCCCCCTTGTACTCCCAGGCACCGACGTAGCAGAAGTTGGCATCGTCACGCTTTGCCTCGCCGTCATCATACTGGTGCTCCACACGGAAGTGACCACCACAGGACTCCTCGCGGTGATGGGCATCGCGGCAAAGGAGTTCGCCGAACTCGAGGAAGTCGGCGGTGCGGCCGGCGTTCTCCAGGTCCTGGTTGAACTCGGCACCGGTACCGGTAACCTTGACATTCTTCCAGAACTCCTCGCGCAGGGCAGGAATCTTCTTGAGGTTGGTTTCCAGGGACTCCTTGCTGCGCGCCATGCCGCAGTTTTCCCACATGAGGCCGCCCAGTTCGCGCATGAACTCGGCAACAGTCTTCTTGCCGTTGATGGAGAGGAGTTTGTTGGCATACCCGTTCACGTCTTCCACCGACTTCTTGAACTCGGGGTTGGCGGTCGTGACCGTTCCCGGCTTGATGCTTGCCAGGTAGCCACCGATGGTGTAGGGGATGACGAAGTAACCGTCGGCCAGACCCTGCATGAGGGCAGAAGCACCGAGACGGTTGGCGCCGTGGACTGAGAAGTTCGCCTCGCCCAGGACGAAGAGGCCCGGGATGTTGCTCATGAGGTTGTAGTCGACCCAGAGGCCACCCATGGAGTAGTGGGGAGCCGGATACATGCGCATCGGCCGCTTGTACGCGTTCTCGTCGGTGATCTTCTCGTACATCTCGAAGAGGTTGCCGTAGCGCTCCTTGATGGTGTTCTCCCCGACCCGCTTGATGGCGGCAGCAAAATCGAGATAGACGCCGCGCCCGCCGGGGCCAACGCCACGGCCGTCGTCACACTGCTCTTTCGCAGCGCGGGAGGCAATGTCGCGGGGTGCCAGGTTACCGAAGGAGGGGTACTTCCGCTCCAGGTAGTAATCCCGGTCCTCTTCGGCGATCTCGCTGGGGTGCTTGCCCAGGTCTTCCTTCTTCTTCGGCACCCAGCAGCGGCCGTCGTTACGGAGCGACTCTGACATGAGGGTCAGTTTGGACTGGTAATCGCCGGCCTGGGGAATACAGGTCGGATGGATCTGGGTGTAGCAGGGGTTGGCGAAGAACGCCCCCTTCTTGTACGCCTTCCAGTTGGCGGTGACCGAGCACCCCATGGCGTTGGTGGAGAGGTAGAAGACGTTCACGTAACCACCGGTGGCGAGACAGACGGCATCGGCCGCGTAGGACTCAATCTCGCCGGTGATCAGGTTGCGGCAGGTGATCCCCTTGGCAACACCGTCCACGACGACCAGGTCAAGCATCTCGCGGCGGTTGTACATCTTCACCGTACCGGCCTTGATCTGGCGGGAAAGGGCGGAATAGGCGCCGAGGAGCAGCTGCTGCCCCGTCTGGCCCCGGGCGTAGAAGGTACGGGAAACCTGTGCGCCGCCGAAAGAGCGGTTGTCCAGGTAACCGGCATAGTCACGGGCAAAGGGAACTCCCTGGGCAACGCACTGGTCGATGATGTTGTTGGACACCTGGGCAAGGCGCCAGACGTCAGCCTCACGGGCGCGGAAGTCGCCACCCTTGATGGTGTCGTAGAAGAGACGATAGATGGAGTCACCATCGTTCGGATAGTTCTTGGCGGCGTTGATCCCCCCCTGGGCGGCGATGGAGTGGGCACGACGGGGCGAATCCTGGTAGCAGAAGGCCATGACGTTGTAACCGAGTTCACCGAGGGAAGCAGCAGCGGCGCCGCCGGCAAGGCCGGTGCCGACCATGATGACGGTGTACTTTCTCTTGTTGGCGGGATTGACCAGCTTCAGATCGAAGCGGTGTTTATCCCATGTTTTTTCAATGGGTCCGGTTGGACATTTTCCGTCGAGTATCACTATATACCCCCTAACCTTTCAGAATGCCGGTAAAGATGAACAGCGGAATGGATGCATAGCCGACCAGCAGGATAACGGCGACAACCTTGCCTATCGTGCTGATTACGGGCCGAGTGCATGCGTTGTTCCACCCCATGGTCTGGAAGAAGCTCTGGACACCATGGGAGAGATGGAGGAAGAGGGCGATCATGGCGCCAATGTACACAAAGGCGATGATCCCCTGCTGGAAGCTGCCGGTCACCATGGCGTAGACGTTAAAGCGTCCGACTGCGTCGATTCCCTGGGATATCTCCGGGTTGGTGACGCGAACCGTGAAGTGAAGCAGGTGGTACACGACGAAGGCAGCCATGAGGAGGCCGGTCCAGATCATGTTCTCACTGGAGAAGGTAGCCTCAAGCTTGTTGTTGACCGCGTACTTCTGGGGGTTGGCTGTGCTGTTCTCCAGCGTGAGCAGGGTACCGAAGATGACATGGACGCCGAAGAACGTCAGCATGGCAAGACGGAAAACCCAGACAAACGGCCCAAGATCGTGGAGATGCTTGGCATAGGCGTTGAGCCAGTCGGCACCGACGAATATCGTCGAGTTCCCCAGCAGATGGACGATGACGAAAAGGACCATGAGCTGGCCGGTGATCGCCATCAGGATCTTTCTACCTACAGTGCTTTTGAGTAGTTGCATGTTTTCATCCCTTTTGTGTTTATTATTCGTCTTTGGGTTCTACCGGGACCGGACCGCGCCGGCCAACCGGTTCCGAACATTCCGAGTCTGCAGTCACAGGAACCAGGGGCTATCAATTCCCGATCTGCCTTCCGGGCAGTTCGTTCTGGCCCGGGGGTGCCCGCCATTCGTTATGAGCCTGCATCGTCCCTACTCCTCCTTGATATGGATTTCATGGTAGTTCACATGCAAACAAGCCCTATAAATTAACGCATCCTAATCGAATAAAATGTATACTGTATACTAAACGTCGTTATACCAAAATGCAATAAGAAATTAACGGGAGCACAGGTATTCTTTATCCTCTCCCCATCGGCTTGCCCGCCGGTCAATCGCCGGCCGGGGGCTCCACCGGCAGTTTCAGGCAAAGGAGCGTTGCAATCAGGCTGCTTTTCTGTTACAAAAACTGTTTTCGACTTAGATACTTAGCAGCAATAACGGGATAAACGCTTATTAATCCAAGGGAGATTCATATTGTAATTTCCCGGGAAAAGGTCCTATGAAATTTACGCTCAAAAAGAAGGATGTCACTGGTGCCCGGCGGGGAACCCTGACCACCCACCATGGCACCATTGAAACCCCCATATTCATGCCGGTCGGGACCCACGCCGCCATGAAGGCCATGACACCCGTTCAGGTACAAGAGTGCGGCGCCCAGATCATCCTCAGCAACACCTACCACCTCCACCTCCGTCCTGGTGAAGGGCTGGTTGAGAAAGCCGGGGGACTGCACCGGTTCATGGCCTGGGACGGCCCGATTCTCACCGATTCCGGCGGGTTCCAGGTATTCTCCCTCCCCAACAAGCGGATTACGGAAGACGGGGCCTACTTCAAACACGAAATCACCGGGGAGGAGGTGTTTCTCGACCCGGCCCGGGCCATGGCGATTCAGGAAGCGTTGGGGGCCGACATCATCATGGCCTTTGACGAATGCATACCCTACCCCTGCGACAAGCGGTACGCGGAACAATCTACCCGCAAGACTCTCCGGTGGGCGGAACAGTGCAAAAAGGCCCACTCCCGCAAGGACCAGGCCCTGTTCGGCATCGTTCAGGGGAGCGTTTTCGAGGACCTGCGCGCCCTCTGCGCCCGGGAACTTGTCGCCATGGACTTCCCCGGTTACGCTATCGGCGGCGTCTCCGTCGGCGAGGGGCTGGAGCTTCTGAAAAAGGTGGTCGCCATGACCGCCCCCTTCCTCCCCGAGGACAAGCCCCGTTACCTCATGGGAGTAGGGCTCCCCGAGGACATCCTGGAGAGCGTGGAACGGGGGATGGACATGTTCGACTGCGTCATCCCGACCCGCTATGCGCGGAGCGCCACCCTGTTCACCAATCGCGGTCGCATCCGTCTCACCAACAAGAACTACCGCCGCGATTTCTACCCGGTTGACCCCACCTGCAGTTGCTATTGCTGCCGGAACTTCACCCGCGCCTACCTCCACCACCTCTTCAATGCCAACGAGGTCCTCTCCGCCATCCTCGCCAGCATCCACAACGTCCATTTCTATCTCGCCATGATGGCGGATATCCGCAAGTCCATCGAAGAGGGAAGGTTCGGCGAATTCAAGCGGACGTTTCTTGAAGGGTACCTGAAGGGCGAAAAGAAAAAATAGCGGGGCAGTACGGTCCCCTTTGAGGAGATTCCCCCATGCAGAATGAAACAGCCGGATTCGACCGCCTTACGGGAATAATGCGCCGCCTGCGTGCGCCCGGAGGGTGCCCCTGGGATGCGGAGCAGACCCATGACAGCCTCAAGCGCTATCTGCTGGAGGAGTGCTACGAAGTGATCGAGGCCATCGACGCCGGTTCGCCGGAGATGCTCAAGGAAGAACTGGGAGACCTGCTCCTCCAGCCGATCTTCCACGCCGCCATCGCCGAAGAGCGGGGCGAATTCACCATGGACGATGTCATCGCCGCCATCTGCGACAAGTTGGTCCGCCGCCACCCCCACGTCTTCGGCGACCTGGAGATCTGTGACAGTGCAGCCCAGGTGGAAAACTGGGAGAAGATCAAGAAGGCGGAAAAGGGGGAAGAACGCCGCTCCGCCCTGGCCGGAGTCCCACCCCACCTCCCCGCTCTCATGAAGGCACATAAAATTACGGAGAAGGCTGCCCGGGTCGGCTTCGACTGGAGCCGCACCGACGAGGTATTCGCCAAGGTACTGGAAGAGTTGCACGAATTCGAGGAGACCATGCTGGACGGCGACCAGGAACGGATGGAAGCGGAACTGGGGGATCTTCTGTTCGCCATCGTCAATCTCGGTCGGTTTCTTGCCCTCAACCCTGAGGAAGCGCTCCGCAAAACCATTGCCCGCTTCTCCCGCCGGTTCGAACATATAGAGACGACGCTCCACGCCAGGGGGATGCAGCTGCCGGAAGCGACCCTGGAGCAGATGGAGGAACTCTGGCAAGAGGCCAAGATGAGAGAGCGAGCGTCAGAAGAATGACGCCGTGGAATAAGCAGACCCTAACAAACGGAAATGTTACAGATTTTCAAACAGGTAACCCATTATCCACACAAGTTGTGGACAAACTGTGAACAACGATGTGGAAAAGAAGATAAAGAAATAAGGGAATAAGCGGTTTTTGCTTTCTGCCTAATTTATAAGCACAGGTTTATGTCCTTTAATATCAACATGTTACAATAACCCAACAACCTTCTACGGTGAATGACTTTCCGATCACCTATCATTGGTTAATATTTTCACATGAAGTTCGGGGCCACTGTGTATAACGGCGCCGGATTTTCTCCATTTTTCCCAAAAAACGGATCTTTTTACCCCTGTTCCATCGTCAGAAGCCATTTTTTTGACGCCACCCCCCCCGGCGCCGAATAACCGGTGAGTGCACCGGCCGCACCGACCACCCGGTGACACGGAATGATGATCGGCAGCCGGTTGGCCGCCATGGCCGAACCTACCCCCCGGGCAGCCGTGGGACTCCCCATAAGAGCGGCCACCTCGCCATAGGTCCTTACAGCCCCGTAGGGAATGGCGGCCACCACCCCATAGACGGCGTTCTGGAACGGCGTACACCCCGCCAGGTCGAGGGGAACAGGGGAAAACTCGACCCGCTCCCCGGCGAAATACCGCTGCAGGAGATCGGCGGCCTCCCGCGTCACCCGGTTCTCCCCGAGGGCCAGGGGATACAGGTCGGTCAATTGGGTCAGCAGTTCCCCCTTCTCTTCCCCACCAAAGGGGAGAAACACCTCCAGCACCCCCGCCTCGCTCGCCACCACGGCCCCGGAGCCAAAGGATGTCTCAAACAGGGCGCGGTATTTCCCCGCCGTGGAAATTCTGCGCTTGTTCATCGTTTCAACCTCCTTCGCACGAGACCGATCACGTCCCGCGCCTCGTCGATGTGCAGCAGATGGGCCGCAGCCAGAAAGATGCCGACCCCCGCAAGTATCGTCCCCCCGAGGACCCCCCCCTTCATGAGCTTGTGGCCGGCCAGGGACCAGTCCGCCATCCTCACCCCAAAGCTGACCGCCAGCGCCATGGGAATCGATGCCAGCAGGGTCTTTCCCCCTGCCAGGAAGATCCGCCGGCCGCCGAAGGGGCCAATCTTCCGGCGCAGATAATGGAGGAGCATGGCCATATTGCAGAGGGCGGAGAGGGACGACGCCAGTGCCAGCCCTCCATGGAGGAGGGGCCCCATGAGGAGCAGACTGAAGAGAAAATTGAGGAGAAAGGCGACGAATGCCGTCACCACCGGCGTGCGGGTATCCTGTTGGGCGTAGAAGGCGGGGACCAGGACTCGCACCATCGCCACAAAGGAGAGCCCCAGGGAATAGTAGACGAGCGCCGTCCCGCAGTTGACCGCCTTCCCGTAGTCGAACTCCCCCCCCATGAAGAGCAGGCTGAAGATGGGGGTGGAGCAGACCGCCAACCCCGCCATGGCGGGGATGGTGATGAACAGGGTAAGGCGCATGCCGAAGCCGAGCGACTCCTTCAACTCATCCATCTCGCCGGCAGCGGCCTGCCGGCTCATGGAGGGGAGGACCGCCTGGGCCACCGAGACGGTGAATATCCCCTGGGGAAACTCGAAGAGGCGCTGGGCATAATAGAGATAGGACACGCTCCCCTGGGGGAGGAGAGAGGCAAGGATATTGCCGACCGTAAGGTTCAGGTAGTAGACCCCCACGCCGAACACCGACGGTCCCATGAGGAGGGCGATCTTGCGCATTCCCGGGTGGTGCAGGTCGAAACGGGGGCGGATGGCGAATCCCTTGCGGTAGAGCGTGGGAAGCTGGAGGAGCAATTGGAGCACCCCCCCGACGAGCACTCCCACCGCCAGGGCAACGATCGGCACCTGGAAACGCTGGTGGAGAAGTACGGCACAGACGATCATGGCAAGATTGAGAAAGACGGTGGAGATGGCCGGGGTGAAGAAGTGCCGCACCGTATTGAGTATCCCCATGCAGAGAGCGACAAGGCTGACAAAGAAGATATAGGGGAACATGAGCCGGTTGAGAAACACCGTCAATTCCATTTTGTTCGGGAGGGCCTTGAACCCGGGAAACATGAAGGCGACGATCTGGGGCGAGAAGATGATTCCCAGCAGGGTGATGACCGCCATCACGATGGTCAGGAGGGTAAAGCAGATGTTGGCCAGCTCCCGCGCTTCCTCCTCACCCTTCTGCGTGTACCATTCGGAGAAGGTGGGGACGAAGGCGGAAGTGAGGGCCCCCTCGGCGAAGAAGCGGCGGAGCATGTTGGGTATCTGGAAAGCGGCGAAAAAGGCGTCGGTGGCAAGTCCGGCGCCGAACAGGCGCGAGACCACCATGTCGCGCACCATCCCCATGATGCGCGACAGAACCGTTGCAAAACCGAGCACCCCGGCAGCCCGGGCGATATTTTTCTTTTCCGACATGGGTATCCCTTGGAGGTATGCGTCAAGGGAGGTTTACCATAAACCTCAGTCCATTGGTATGTTTTTCTCTTTTCCTGCGTCGTATCGACATCGCAACGCAATCGACAATATTAGTGCACGCAAATCTTTTGCTTGCATTAATGATTTCAGTGGGTTATATTTGCCCACACGTTTGCGAATACATTTAAGAGCGGAACAGCGTGCCACAAAGCAGGCTTTTCCAGCTATCCATACCGAAGAGGACAGATGGACAGACTGACGAATTACCCACGGATGAACATCCTGATCAATCTCAGCAGCAGGCTTCTCGGCGAAGCATTGAAAAACCTCCTGATGCAGGACGAGGATGCCTACCAGTCGGTAGAGATCTACAGTTCCTGGTCTAGCAAGGAATGCATCCCCGACAAGATCCTCGTCGATGCCTCCACCCTCGGGTACCCCTTTCCGCCTGAATGGGACAGGGCAAATGTCATTCTCATCGATACCGGCTTGGCAGAAGACGAGGTGATCCGGCTCCTTTTTTCCCATAAACTGGACGGGGTCATCGCCACCAGCGCCGGCACCACCCTCTTCAAGAAGGCATTGCGGGCAATCAATGCCGGCCAGGTCTGGGTTGACAACGGCAAGCTCAAGGCACTGATCCACAACCGTTCAGCAGCGCTGAAACCACCCGCGTCCGAAAGCCTGAGCAAAAAAGAACGGGAGATCGTACTCCTCGTGGCCGAAGGGCAGAGGAACCGGGAGATTGCCGGCAGGCTGTGCATAAGCGAACAGACCGTAAAGGCCCATCTCAGCCGCATTTTCAAGAAGGCCAATGTTTCCAACCGCTCCCAACTGGTCCCCCTCGCCCTGAAATACAAATTGTAAGTCCCCCCCATGTACCTATCCCGAGTGTCAGCTACCCCATGGTCGCCGTGAGTTCGGCCAGACGTATTAACCCGACGGGTTAATCACTTCAGCAGGAAAATTAATAGCCATCCGGATTATTGTCTCACTTCCACGCCACACTACACTATTCACACCTTTTAATTTAGCGTTCGTCGAAGCACGACATTACTGTCCCCCGTTGTCACTTTCAGCTACGGATTAACGTTACGTGCGGCTCCACAGGCTCACCGGTTATGCAGGAACAGATGGAGTACGGGTGCCTGACGAGCAGTTTCCGAGCGGTTGCCGCAAACATCCATTACCATAATAGTTCCAGCATGCTGCAGACAGACCATAGAATGCCAGAGGAGTATTCACCATGAAAGTCGCTTTGATCGGCGCGGAACTCGAAGAAAACCTGGGGCTTCGCTACATGGTATCGGCCCTTGAGCAGGCGGGACACCGGGCGAGAATCTTCCCCTTCAATGATGAAACGGAGCTAGCAACTGTCGTTCGCCAGATAGCGGCCTTCGCTCCCCACATAGCCGGCCTTTCCATGGTATTCACCGGCCGGGCCCGCGAATTCTGCCGCCTGGCCAGGTCCCTGCGGGAATCGGGCTTCGCCGGCCACCTCACCGCCGGCGGCCATTTTGCCGCCCTGAACTGCCGGCAGCTCATGCAGGACTTCCCCGAATTCGACTCCATAGCCCTTGGCGAAGGAGAAAAGCTCATCTGCGAACTGGCAGCAAACCTCTCGAACCTTTCAGACGTTCCCGGTTTCTGCTACCGGGACAGGGACAGGACCATCAGGGTGAACCCCTCCGCCGGCAACCCGGAGGAACTGGACCTCCTCCCCTTTCCCCGGCGCGACACCTTCCACGAGTATTACGGCAAGCCGATCGCGAGCATCCTCTCCTCGCGAGGCTGCTGGCGGAGTTGCGCATTCTGCAGCATCGACGCCTGGTACCGTTCGGGAGGAGGGAGCAAGTTCCGCATCCGGAGCGTCCCGAACATCGTCGCCGAGATGAGTGAGCTTTACCATGGGAACGGGGTGAGAATTTTCAACTTCCAGGACGATAACTTCTTCCTCCCCGATCGGGCGAAGGCACTGGCCCGCTTCACGGAACTGCGGGATTCACTCTGGAGGGAAGGCGTAAAGGATATCGCCATCGCCGTCAAGGCCAGACCCGACAGCATCAACCGGGAAGCGATGTCGGTCCTCGATGACCTCGGTGTCTTCCGGGTCTTCCTGGGGGTAGAGAACGCGTCGGAGCGGGAACTGGAGAACCTGAACCGAAAATGCAGCAGGGACGCCATCGAGAACGCCCTGCATATCCTCAACGACGTGGACGTCCACGTGGCCTACAACCTCCTCATGTTCGAACCGGACACCACTCTGGAGGACATCCTCATCAATCTCCGCTTCATGGAACGGCACATGGACAACCCCTTCAACTTCTGCCGTGCCGAAGCCTATGCCGCCACGGGGCTGGAAAAGAAACTGCGGCGGGACGGCATTCTCGTCGGTGACTACTTCGGCTTCGACTACCGCATCAAGGACCCGCACGTGGAGGCTTTCCACAAGATCGCCAACTATGCCTTCTTCGATCGCAACTTCAACGACTTCGGCCTCCACTACTTCAACATGGAAGTGGACTTCTCCTTCCAGCTCCTGCGCCGCTTCCATCCCGACCTTCTCTCCCAGGAGCTCCGGAGCGAAGTCCGTTCCTTCATCAAGGAGACCAACATCGACACCTACCGCTGCCTCTCCCGGATCTGGGACATGGTCCAGGCCATCGACCCGGCCGACCAGGAAACCCTCCGAAACGCCATGGGTGGCGTGCGACTGAGGGTGGACGACGGAGGGATCGCATTGCGGGCACGGGGCGAGCGGATTCTGGAGCGGTTGCGACGGGCTTGGGTCGAACAGCGACCGGAGCGCGCGGACACAACTCCCGTGAACCGGGAAATATCACTTCTTGGCGGCGGTTATCCGTACTTCGGCAGAGAGAGCCTTGCCAACGCCGGTGCCGACCCGGTGGGACCCGGCTTTTTCGGCGGCGGAACGCCTATTCCCTATGCCGAGTTCAGGCGGCGGCTGGCAGAGCAGAAATAAGACGGACATGAAGGCGGAGACTGTGCCCTCGCCACGGCCTGCCCCAGCCTCTTGCCGGAAAGGATGCGTACGGAGGGTTCCATGAATCGATATACAATCTGGATCGCCGCTCTGACACTCATAACCGCGGCGTGTGCAGCCCCCCCGAAAACCGGGCACCGACCACCCCCTGCAGCAGAAGAAAACGTGTACATGCCTGCGCCAGCCCCTATGCCGGCTCCTGCGCCCAAGCCTGACGGAGTGCCTCGCAACGGAGGAACTGCCAAAAACTACGCCGTGGTCGAGGTCTTCTATGCCACTGACCGGAAAAAGACGGAGAGCAGCACACCTGCGGAGGTATTTGGCAAGGAGCGGGGCCCCGTAACCTATGGCACATGCCAGGTGAGCATCCCCCGGGACCACAGGATCGGCGAACTGGAAGCCCCCTCCATCTGGCGTCTCGAATTCCGGGAGAATCCCGAAAAGCACGTGGTGCTCCTGCAGGTGGTCCCCCAGGATAAAGACGGCTACTTCGCTGATGTGGCAAGCCGCGTGCGGACGTCAACGGGGAAGAAACTCCTGCTCTTCGTCCACGGCTACAACGTGACGTTCGCCGATGCGGCACGCCGCACCGCCCAGATGAGTTACGACCTGGCCTTCGACGGCGCTCCGGTCTTCTACAGCTGGCCTTCCCAGGGGGATGTGAAGGACTACCTGGTGGACGAGACCAATGTGGAATGGACCCAGGAGGATCTCGTGGCTTTTCTTGCAGACATCGCCACCCGATCCGATGCACAGAATATCTACCTGATTGCCCATAGCATGGGGAACCGCGCGCTGACCCGCTCTTTCGCGAGACTCGCCGAGGACCGGCCGGAGCTGCGGCAAAAATTCAAGGAAATTATCCTCACCGCCCCCGACATCGATGCCGACGTGTTCAGGCGTGACATAGCCCCCCATATCGCCGGGGAGGATCACCCCGTTACCCTCTACGCGTCTGCGGCGGACAAGGCCCTCATCGCTTCGAAAAAAATTCACGGCTACCCCCGGGCGGGGGATGCGGGCGCCGGGCTGATACTCCTGCCCGGCATCGAAACCATCGATGCCACCGCCGTCGATACGGATTTTCTCGGGCACTCCTATTTCGGCGAAGCGACCTCCGTCATTGCCGACCTGTTCTCCCTCATCCACAAGGACGAGCGTCCACCCCGGCGCGGCCTGCAGGAGGTAGTCACCCCGACAGGGCGTTACTGGAAGATTGCACGATAAATACCGTCCTGGTTAACCCTTTTGGCAATCGGCATCGTCGGAAACACAGGTGGGGAGGTGATAAGGGCAGAGACAGGCAACATGTGTGAAATCCCGGAAAAATCTGATGAACATAATTTATCCACGAACAGGAGGAGCGACACATGGCAATAATCAAGCGTGACTGGGTCGAACCGGCCCACCCGGTGCTCGTGCAGCGTTTCGACGACTTCATCCACATCTACCGTTTCATCAGGGAGGCGCTCCAGTTGGAGGTGGACGCCACCTTCGACAAGGTCTCCCAGCAGATCGGCTTCGTGGTCAGCACCACCCTGCCGGTGGCGTTCCAGATTGCCGGCGAAGGAAAGCTGGAACGGATCGAGTTTGTCGGCAAGAACTTCCAGGGAACCCTCTTCGAACGTGAGTTCGCTCCCCTCTTTAAAAAATTGAGCGGCAAACAGATCGGCAAGATAGCCGCCGGGAGCTACAACCTCTATCTGCTCTGGCATGAGGCGCTGAAGCTCAAGCTTAAAGCCGACTGGATCGAACCGGCCCACTACCGGGATTTCCAGGTAGGTGCCATCCAGCCCGCGGTTGCCCAGGAAATCTCGGCGCAGCTCAATCCCGGAATACGGGAGCCCGCCCACTGGTTCGACGCCGGCTTCGCCCTTGCAAAAGAGGAGGAGATACTGATCGCCGCCATCGACGAGGTCTATACGGACCTTAAACTGGCGGAACGTGTCGCCGTTGCCCGTCGCGACACCATCCGCCAGATTCCAGGCGTACGGGAACCGGCCCATTTCCGCGCCATAATAGAAGAGCTCATCAACGTACAGGTGGGGAGGAAACTCGGCCCCGGCGTGCGGGAGCCGGCACACTTCCGCCGTATCGAGGAACTCCTTGACCGGGTGGATGCGACGAGACTCATCGCTGAAATGACGAACGTTCTGCAGAAGTACGGCTTGTAAGCTTTGCATCGCAGGGCAAGCAGGTCGGACCTCTGAACCATAATCTGAAGGGAGGAACGCCCGGCACCATTCACTGGCGAAAGCGGTCAGGAATGAGCTGCCGGGCGTTCCAGGGAGAAAGCCATGGCGAAAACGATGAACGTCACCAGGAGCGGCAGGACACTGAACGTCAGGCCAGACACCCTGGATTTCCGCGACAGGATGTTTGCCCCCACGCTGGTAGAGGTGCCGTCGGTTGTCGACCTCAAGGATTACCGGAAAACCGGCGTGCCGATCCTCGATCAGGGGACAGAGGGGGCCTGCACCGGTTTCGGTCTCGCCACGGTGGTCAACTATCTGCTCCGAATGAGGAAAGTGGTTCCCGACAAGGCGGGGGTGAGTCCCTGGATGCTCTACCAGCTGGCCAGGCGCTACGATGAATGGTCGGGAGAAAACTACGACGGATCGAGCGCCCGGGGAGCCATGAAGGGGTGGCATAAGCACGGGGTCTGCACGGAGAACCTCTGGAAGAAGGGGGGAAGCCTCACCCCCCGTGCTGCCGACGATGGGGCAGCCCGCCCCCTCGGTGCCTACTACCGGGTCAACCACAAAGACCTGGTGGCAATGCACAGTGCCATCGCCGAGGTCGGCATCCTTTACGCCACGGCCACCGTTCATGCCGGATGGGAGAAGGTGAGGAAAAACGGCATCATCACCATGAGCGACGATATTCTCGGCGGTCACGCCTTCGCCATCGTCGCCTACGACAAGGACGGTTTCTGGCTCCAGAACTCCTGGGGACAGGACTGGGGCAAGGAGGGGTTTGCCCATATAAGCTACGACGACTGGCTGGCCAACGGCACCGACGTCTGGGTGGCACGGCTCGGCGCCCCCGTCGCCGTCAAGACTGCTGCGGCCGTCGCCACGCGGCACTCGTCGGCCACCACTTACACCGACGCACTCAGCCTCAACGACCTGCGCCGCCACATCGTCAGCATCGGCAACGACGGATCCCTGAGAGCTGGCGGCACCTATGGCACCGGCGAGGATGAAGTTCATCAGATATTCGAGCACCACATCCCCCACGTCACGACAGGCTGGAAGAACAGGCGCATCCTCCTCTACGCCCATGGTGGACTGGTTGATGAGACATCATCCGTCCAGCGGCTGGCCGATTATCTTCCCGCGCTCCTCCGGGCCGAGGTCTACCCTGTCTCTTTCATCTGGCACAGCGACTTCTGGACGACCCTCACCAACATCCTCAAGGACGCCGTCAGCCGCCGCCGCCCCGAGGGGTTCCTGGACGCGACCAAGGACTTCATGCTCGACCGACTGGATGACGCATTGGAACCCATAGCCCGCATTCCGGGCAAGATGATGTGGGACGAGATGAAAGAAAACGCACTTCTGGCCACCAGCAGCGACAAGGGAGGCGCCCGGCTCGCGCTTGCCAGCCTGGCGAAACTCATTTCCGCAGACCCGGCAACGGAGGTCCATGTCGTAGGCCACAGCGCCGGAAGCATCTTCCACGCTCCCCTCATCCAGGAGTTGACCGGCCGCCACGGCCAGACCATCGCAAGCTGCACCCTCTGGGCTCCTGCCTGCACTGTGGAACTTTTCAAGCAGAGCTATCTCCCCGCCATCACCGCCGGCCGGATCGGACGCTTCACTCTGTTCACCCTGAGCGACAAGGCCGAGCAGGACGACAACTGCGGCAAGATCTACAACAAGTCGCTTCTTTACCTGGTATCCAACGCCTTCGAGGAAAAGGCACGGATTCCCTTCTTCCGCAAAGGTGAACCGATCCTCGGCATGGAGAATTTCGTGAGGGGAGACAAGGAGCTGACGGCGCTTTTCAAGGGAAGGAACGCAGAATGGGTGCTCACCCCCAACAACGAATCGGGCACTCCCACCCACTACTCTACGGCCCGCCAGCACGGCGACTTCGACGATGACGAGGCCACCTTGAAGGCAACCCTGGCGCGCATTCTGGGATCGAAAAAGATCGAGGCACTGTTCGCGTTCAACCGCTCCGCCCCGTCGCTGCGAAACTGGCGCAACAAGCTGTGAGGTGGAAAAGAAAGCCCGCATGGCCGGAAATGAGGGCTGTCTGGAGCCAGCGAGGATGGTTCATGCCGTGGCCGCTGTCAGGCAACCTCGTCCAGCAGCCGGCCCAAAGCCGCTGCGCCCACTGCCGGCGGCCGGCAGGCTTCGTTTGCGCAGACGTAAGCCGTTGCTTTACCTTCCCGCTCCAAAAACGAAGGGTCTCCCCCTGCATGACGCAGCACCAGCCGTGGGATAAAGCGGCAACCGATGACTCTGAGCATGGCCAGCATCTCCGGGTCGTTACGGTCCCCGGCCAGGCTTATTTCAACCGCCGGGCCGAGCAGGTAATCGTACGCCATGAGGAGACAAAGGTAGCCCGCCGGCTGGCGGACCGCCTTCCCCATGGCGGAGCGAAGGACCGCCTCCCCCGCCGCTGCCAGGTCGGCAGCGCCGGAAACCCCTCCCAGCTTGAGGAGGTTCAGGGCAGCCAGGGAGGTGCCGGAGGGAGTGACACCGTCGTAGGGGTTCACGCTCCTCCCGAGCACCGCCTCCGCGTCGTTCCCCGTGTCGAACAGCCCACCCGATTCCGGATCCTGGAAAAGCGACAGCATCTGCCGGCTTAATCTGACCGCTTCCTCAAGATGGTCCGAAACGAGGGTTCCTTCGTAAAGGGCGATCAGCCCTGAAACAAACGCCGCATAATCCTCAAGAAAACCGGGAACGTCCCCCCGCCCTCCATGGTAGCTCCGGAACAGGCGTCCACTGCCGTCCACAAGCCGCATCCGGATGAAATCCATTGCCCGTTCCGCGGCCCCAAGCCAGCGGGCCTCGCCGGTCGCCCCGTAAAGCCGTGCCAGTGCGGCAATCATGAGACCGTTCCAGGCGGTCAGCACCTTCTCGTCCCTGAACGGTCGGACCCGCTCGCTCCGGGCCACCAGGAGCCGTTCCCGCCACCTTGCCAGGTCGGCATCCAGCAGGTCAGGGGTCACCCCTTCCCGTCGGGCAAATTCCTCGATAGAAAGCGGGAGATTGAGAATGGTTCGTCCCCCGAAATTTCCCGACGCCGTGACGCCCCACAGCCTGCAGCAGATGGCGGCGTCATGCCCCAGAACCGCCTCGATCTCGGCAGGTGTCCAGACATAGTATCTCCCTTCCTCCCCTTCCGTATCTGCATCCTGAGCCGCGTAAAATCCCCCCTCCGGACCGGTCATCTCCACCAGGACATAGGCTGCGACCTCTTCCGCCATCTTCAGGAAATTCCGGCTTCCGGTGGCCTGGAATGCCTCGATGCAGGCAAGAGTTACCATGGCCTGGTCATAGAGCATCTTCTCGAAATGGGGGACCACCCACTGCCGATCGACGCTGTAACGGTGGAGGCCGAAACCGACCTGGTCGAAGATGCCCCGCTGACGGATACGGGCAAGGGTTGTCGTAACCATGGCGATGAGGGATGCATCGCCGGTGCGCTTCCCGATGCGGAGTAGGAACTGGAGGTAATGGGGCATGGGGAACTTGGGAGCGGTTCCGAAGCCGCCCCAGGTCTCGTCGTACATCTGGCGCAACTGTCCATAAGCGTCCGCCAGTACGCCGTCCCCCGGTAGTTCGGCAGGGGCGGGACCGCCGAGCTGGGTTAGTGCCTGCATGACCGATGCGCAGCTCTCTTCGATCCGGTCCCGCTCCGTGCGCCAGAGTGCCGCCAGCTTCTCCAGGAGTTCGACAACCCCCGGCATCCCCTGCCGGCGTGTTTTCGGAATGTAGGTGGCGGCAAAGAACGGCCGCCGGTCGGGGGTCATGACAATGTTCAGTGGCCAGCCGCCACTGCCAGTCATCATCTGGGAGACGGTCATGTACCGGTCGTCGATGTCCGGCCGTTCCTCACGGTCCACCTTGATCGCCACGAAATGCCGGTTGATGACCTCTGCCACATCGGAATCCGCGAAGGACTCGTGGGCCATGACATGACACCAGTGGCAGGTGGCGTAGCCAATGGAAAGCAAGACCGGCTTGTCTTCGGTCGCAGCTCTGGCAAACGCCTCCTCACCCCAGGGATACCAGTCCACCGGATTCTCGGCATGCTGCAGAAGATAGGGACTGGTGGCAAAAATCAGCCGGTTGAAACGCTCGCCCCCATCGGGAGGAAGACTCCGGCGGTCCACGTTCGGGTGCAGGTGCGCACCGGCGCTGCAATCGCCACGAAATTCAGTGTCGTTCATCACTCATCCGCCCCCGGTCGACACATGACTGCCTGCAGAACATGCCCTGCAGTGACAAAAAAACCCGCCAGGTGCAAACCGGGCGGGGTTTTGATCGGAATTGCCGACTATCAGCCGATAATCTTTGACAGTTTTGCCCGCTGCTTTTCCAGCCTGGACTGCCCCTCTTCGATCGCCTTGAGAAGGTCCTTCTTCGCGTCGTAGGCCATATCCTTCCCCTTGTCGAGGATGTCGGCCGCCTTTTCCCCAACCGTGTCCACCAGGTCGGAAACGGTATCGGCAAAATCGTCCACCACGTCATCCGCCTTATGCTTTACCTTCTTGGCGTAACGGGAGATGTCCTTCCGGGTCTTTTTCCCCGACTGGGGTGCGAACAGCAGGGCGAGTCCCGCCCCGATAATCCCCCCCGCCACCAGCATAAGCGCGCCCGCCGCTACCTTGTTCTCGTTATCCGCCATTGACGTTCCTCCTTTTGTTGTCGTGCCATAATAATATCCCCGAATATCTCACATGCAAAGGCTCCGGGCAATTTTTTTCCTCTGGAGGAAGGGGAATCCCCTCTTCCCGCAACACAGCATGCATCCCGATTGTCCCGTATCTGGAGCGGGTTGACACGACCCTGCACAAGTTGCGGCACTACTAAAACAGGGATATAATAATGGCAGGTAGGACACCCAATGGTCAGCAGGAAAGGGGGAGGGATGCCATGACAACCACCGAGATCGCCAAAACCATCAAGAACGAGCGCACGGCCGACATGCAGTTCATCAGCTGGTGGCGCAAGGAGGAAGACTTCCTCGACTATGACCTCATCGACCGGTTCTTGGAAAACGCGGGACAGAACAGGGAGGTGGGGGGGTACGAGCTGCTCTCCACGGAACAGATGTGGGAGCGGCTTGAAAAAGTCTGCGGCAAACGGGTCATGAAGACCCAGAAAGCCGGGGAACATCTCATCGAGTGGAATGGTGAGAAAGGGGCCAGGACCTGCCCCTACACGCCGAAATCCATCATTGAAATCTTCGATATCGAAACCAAGGGGAACGTGGTCGATTAGCGGCACCTGCCGCGAGCCTTGACCGCATGCCTAAAAAAAGGGGGGGCCGGATTCCGGCCCCCCTTCGTGTCGTCTCCATCTTCCTACCCTTTCAACTCTTCCTTCAGCCCCTCCACCACCGCCTTCACCTCCGCCACCATGTCGGCTGCCTGGGGTGAGGTCTCCATTTTCAGGTAGAGCTCCAGGTACTTGATGGCGTCCTTAACGTGCTCCTGGTCCATGTAAAGGCTTCCCAGAGTGAGATAGGCCAGGGTGAAGTGGGGGTCGAGACGGATCGCCTCCAGACACTCCTTCTCCGCCTCATCGAAATCACCCAGGTCATAGTACAGTTCACCCAGGTTGAAACGGGCCGCCGCGTCCTCCGGATCGATCTCGATCCCCTTCCGGTAGGCGGCAACGGCCTTCTCCCGATCCCCCAGACCGTACCAGGCGTCGCCGAGGGCGTTGTAGGCAAAGACGTTGGCGGGATCCATCTCCAGCGCCTTGTTATAGGCCTTGATCGCATCTTCACCCCGTTCCATGCTATTATAGACCAGGCCGATATTCACATAGCCGTCGGCGTCCTTCGGCGCAATGTCGGTAATGCGCTTGTAGACCTTGAGGGCCTCCTTGTGCCGCCCCAGCTCGAAATAAAGGTCGCCGAGGGCCGTCAGGGCCTCAGTATCCTCCGGTGCAAGTTTGAGCCCCCTTTCGTATGCTGCTATGGACTCTTCCGGCTTCTCGGCGGCAGACAGGGCATCCCCCAGATTGAAGTGCCCCTCCGGGTTGGACGGCTCCAGCTGGATGCAACTGCCAAACGCCGCAGCAGCTCCTTCATGATCACCCGCCTCCAGGCAGGTTATCCCCTGCGCCAGGTATTCGTCAAACGTCGTAGCCATCGCACCCTCCGTGATCAGTACAAGTATGGGCAAAACTATACCAGAAAGGGGTAGTCATTGCCAGCAGAACCGCAACCGGTTAACTAACCCGGAGCAGGCAGAAAACAGGAATTCGTGTACAATTCTGGAATGGAATTGAGTATCCGTTGGAAGGTAATGGGATGCTGGCGTTGCAGGGCGATATGCTTGAAGCAATCCAGACGGAGGGAAGCGGGTGACTGTTGAAATAATTATTGTTCTCGGGCTCGTGGCATCTGCCGTGATCCTGTTTGCAACCGAGCGTCTGCCGGTGGACCTGACGGCCCTGGTACTGATGGCCACCATGCTGCTCTCAGGCATAATCACGCCTCAGGAGGCCGTCAGCGGCTTCAGCAACCCGGCCACCATCACCGTGGGGGCAATGTTCGTCCTCTCGGCGGGACTCTTCAAAACCGGAGCGGTGAACCTCCTTGGAACGATTATGACCCGGCTCGGGGCTGTAAGCTTCTGGCTGGTGCTGGCGGTGATGATGCTGACGGTGGGGGTCCTCTCCGCCTTCATCAACAACACGGCGGCAGTAGCCATCTTTCTCCCCATCGCCCTGGGGGTGGCACGCGATACCGGGACAGCTGCGGGGCGGCTCCTCATGCCCCTTTCCTTCGCCTCCATGTTCGGCGGGGTCTGCACCCTCATCGGCACTTCCACAAACATTCTCGTTTCCTCCATTGCCGGGCGGCACGGTCTCGAACCCTTCGGCATGTTCGAGATGACGGGCCTCGGCCTCATCTTCTTCGGAGCCGGAAGCGCCTACATGTTTCTGATCGGCGTGCGGCTCATCCCCGCGCGCAAGGGGGAGGAAGATCTGCGGAAGCTCTTCGGCATAGGCGACTATCTTACCGAGATCATTCTGGAGCCGGAGGCCCGTTCTGTGGGGAAGGTGCTGGCCGAGTCGCCGCTTTTGCGCGACCTCTCGATCCGCAGCGTCGAGGTATTCCGGAACGGGAGACTGATTGAGGAACCTGGCGACCGGATCGTTCTCCAGGCGGGAGATCATCTGAAAGTACGCTGCGACCTGGAGAATTTCCACAAGCTCAAGGACCGGCGCGGCATTTCCCTGCGCCACGAGACAGGTCGCAAAGCCGGAGAGGATGCCGTTCTGGTGGAAGCGGTGGTGGCCCGGGGGTCAACCCTCGATGGCAGGAGCCTCAGGCAGGCCCGGTTCCGTTCCCGCTACGGTCTCTCCGCCCTGGCGGTCCGGCACCGGGGGCAGGTGATGCGTGACGATCTGGATACCATGCCGCTTCGGGCCGGCGACGTGCTCCTGTTCGAGGTTGAGGAGAACCACCTGGACCAGCTCTGGGAGGACAAGACGTTCGTTCTTGTTTCCCAGGTGGGACTTCCCGTATTCCGCAAGAGCCGTATGGCGACGGCCGTTACTATCGTGGCCGCAGTGGTGGCCGCCGCCGCGACGGGCATCGTCCCGATCGTGGCGGGCGCCATCGTCGGCTGCATCCTCATGGTGCTGACCCGCTGCCTGACCCGTGAGGAGGCATACGGAGCCATCAACTGGCAGGTCATCTTCCTCCTGGGTGGGGTCATTACCCTGGGAACGGCCCTTGAGAAGAGCGGCGCTGCGATGCTTCTGGCCGGCTATCTGGTCGAAACGGTGGGGAATTTAGGCCCTGTGGCCCTGGTGTCTGCCTTCTATCTGGCCACCTCGTTGTTCACCGAGATGATGTCTAACAATGCCACGGCGGCCATGCTGGCCCCCATCGCCATCGCCACCGCCGAGTCATACGGGGTCGATTCCCGTCCCTTGCTCATGGCTATCGCCTTCGCCGCTTCGGCCAGTTTCATGACCCCGGTGGGCTACCAGACCAACACCCTCATTTATGGTCCGGGACAGTTCCGTTATGCGGATTTTCTTCGGGTAGGCACACCGCTCAACATCCTCTTCTGGGTGCTGGCCACGATCTTCATACCCCGTTTCTGGCCGTTCTGAACAGGAGGTGCAATGGAAACACTTCGCGATATGCTCGAAAAAACCCGAGGGTTTCTCGAAATCCCCATCCTGAAGCTCGGGGGGTCGCCGGTGACACTCTGGGCCATCATCCAACTCGTGGTGCTGGTGGCGCTCCTCTTCTACCTGTCGGGCAAACTCCGGACCTGGACCGTGGAGCAGTTCCTCAACCGCACGCGGATGGAGCTTGGCGCCCGCCAAGCCACCGGCTCCATCATCCGCTACACCGTCATCGCCATCGGCTTCGTTGTCATCCTGCAGACGGCCGGCATCGACCTCACCGCCCTCAATGTCCTGGCCGGCGCCGTTGGCATCGGCCTCGGCTTCGGTCTCCAGAACATCGTCAACAACTTCATCAGTGGCATCATCATTCTCTTCGAGCGACCCATCAAGGCAGGGGACCGGATCGTGGTGGGAAACGTGGAGGGAGACGTGGTACGCATCGGCGGCAGGAGCACGACAGTCGTGACCAATGACAACATCACCATCATCGTGCCCAACTCGAAGTTCATCACCGAGAACGTGGTAAACTGGAGTCACAATGAACGGAGGGTCAGGTTCCGGATTCCCGTGAGCGTCGCCTACGGCAGCGACGTCGGGCTCGTCGAGCGGTTGCTCCTGGAGGTTGCAGCCGGGAATCCCGATGTGCTGGAGAAGCCGGCACCGGGCGTGCGGCTGATGGAGTTCGGCGACAGTGGGCTCTGCTTCGAACTCCGGGTCTGGAGCACCACCCTCATCCACCGCCGGGGGCTCCTTACGAGCGTCCTCAATTTCGCCATCTACCGTACGTTTGCCGAACACGGCGTGGAGATACCCTATCCCCGGCGGGATATTCACATTCTGGGTAACCGCCACAATGACCAGAACGTCCCACTACCCAAACAGGAGTTAGACAATGACCAATTCCCTTGATCTGGCCCTTATCGGCAACTGTCAGGTCGGCGCCTTGATCGATTCCACTGGTAAGATCGTCTGGTACTGCCTGCCCCGCTTTGATGGCGACCCGGCATTCTGCTCCCTGCTGCAGGGACACCAAACGGGATCGGAGAAAGGTTATTGCGCCATCGAGCTTGTTGATCAGATCAAGACCGAACAACGCTATCTGCCCAACTCCGCCGTGCTGGTCACACGCCTTACCGACGCCCAGGGGGGTGTGGTCGAACTCACCGATTTCGCCCCCCGTTTTCGACAACACCGGCGGATGTTCACCCCCATGATGCTGATCAGACAGATTCACCGCCGACAGGGAACCCCCCGCATCAGGATCCGAATCCGTCCTGTCTACGATTATGGCCGGGAAGCATGTGATCGCACCTACGGCAGTCACCATATCCGTTACGTATCCCCCGACTGGGTCATGCGTCTCACGACCGATGCCTCCATTACCACCATCGTTCAGGAACTTCCGTTTTTCCTGGAAGACCGACTGACTCTTATCTTCGGGCCGGATGAAACGATTCCGGAAGCTATTCATGAACTGTCACGCCGGTTTCTCGACGAGACGCTTGCGTACTGGCATGAATGGGTGCGAGACCTGGGCGTCCCCTTTGAGTGGCAGGACGAAGTCATCCGCGCTGCCATTACCTTGAAACTCAACACCTTCGATGATACCGGGGCCATAATTGCGGCCATGACCACATCAGTCCCCGAAGCACCGAACTCCGGGCGGAACTGGGATTACCGGCACTGCTGGCTTCGTGATGCCTATTTCGTGGTCAACGCCCTGAATCGTCTCGGTACGACCCACACGATGGAACGCTATCTCAGGTATCTGGTCAACATTGTCGCTGGCGCCCCTGGTGGACGGATTCAACCGGTTTATGGCATCGATGGACAGGGGCACCTGGCGGAAAGAGAGGTCGAGACACTCGACGGCTACCGTGGTATGGGGCCGGTCCGGGTGGGGAACCAGGCATATGAACAGATCCAGCACGATGTCTACGGTTCGGCGATTCTTGCGGTAACCCATGTTTTCTTCGACCAGCGGCTCGTGCAGCGGGGGGACGCAGCACTCTTCCATCGACTTGAACCGCTCGGAGAAACAGCCATTCAGGTTCATGACCAGCCGGATGCGGGGTTGTGGGAGTTACGTGGAACCAAACGGATTCACACTTTTTCCAGCATCATGTGCTGGGCAGCCTGCGATCGCCTGTCGAGGATCGCTGACCGTCTCCACCTCACGGAGCGCACGATCTACTGGAAGGCACAGGCGGAACTGATCCACGCCACCATCTGCAGACGGGCCTGGAATGAGCAGAAAAAAGCCTTCACCGCCGCATTCGAGGGGGATAGCCTGGACGCCAGCCTGCTGCTGATGCATGACGTGGGTTTTCTTGCTGCAGACGATTGCCGCTTCGCCTCGACTGTCGCAGCGATCGAACGGGAACTGCGCCAGGGTGACTATATTTTCCGTTATGTCGAGCAGGATGACTTCGGCACCCCCGAGAACGCATTTATCGTCTGTACCTACTGGTATATCTACGCCCTTGTGGCACTGGGCCGCAGCGAAGAAGCCCGACTACTGTTCGAGAACCTGTTGGCACGCCATAACCGCCACGGCCTCATTGCCGAGCACATTGATGTCCGGACCGGCGAGCAGTGGGGCAACTTTGTCCAGACCTACAGCATGGTCGGCCTGATCAATGCCGCCATCCGTCTCAGCAAGCGTTGGGACTCTGCATTCTGAAAACGGCTATGGAGCGCACATCGTGAACAAGACCCTTGTCAGCTATTACCTAAAAAAACTGAGCGCTTATCTGGCCATAAAAACTGATATGGTCAATCACCGTGCGGTTATCAAAGAGGTTGCCACAGGCGTCGATCGTTCCTGGATATACTACAGCATGCTGATGTTTGCGAGCCTGATTGCCCTGCTAGGTCTGTTGACCAACAGCATCGCGGTAGTCATTGGCGCAATGCTGATCTCCCCACTGATGGGACCGATCATATCATCAGGATTGGCTTTCACAATCGGGGATATTTCCCTTGCTCGGCGCGCATTTAAAACCATTGCCATCAGCGTAGCGGTGACGATAGTGGCCTGCACTATAGTCAGCTTTATTTCGCCTTTGAAGGAACCGACTGCTGAGATACTGACACGGGTGCGCCCCAATATTTTCGACCTGCTTGTGGCAGTGCTCTCAGGCACAGTAGGTGCCATTGCCCTCTGCACCAAGAGAAATTATCTGATTACGTCTACCGGCGTAGCAATCGCCACGGCGGTAATTCCACCACTCAGCGTGACTGGTTACGGTCTCGGCACCGGACAGTTGACGTTAGCCATGGGCGGATTCCTGCTCTTTTTCACCAACTTTGTGGCTATTGTTCTGACCTCGGATCTTGTCTTTTTTACCCTCGGCTTTCGGACTAGTCATCTGGAAACGGTCCAGTATTCTCCCCGTAAACGACTTATGATTATTGCCGGCCTGCTGACGCTGATTTCCATACCGCTTGCATATACCTTGGTGGCGGATCTTACCAAGGTCAAAGAGAAAAAACGAATCGAAAGGGTCCTGAAACTGAACCTGAATAAAGAGTTGACTTCACGCATGACTAGCTATGACTACCAGCAACATGACGAAAAGATACTGATAAGGGCCTCAGTCAATACGGTGAAGTTCATTGACAAACCGTCAGAGCTGAAGATGGAGAAGGAACTGACCGATGCCTTCAAACGTCCGGTGGATGTCAGGTTGGAACAGATAATTGTTGCATCGGGAGAGGTGGACAAGCAGCCAAGCGCATTGAGTCTCCTGGCAGGAAGTACTTCCACAATACCTCGGACCGACTCTTCTGCACAGATCAAGGGCAAAGTCGAACAGATGATCATGAACGTACAACGCGAGTTGACGGAGGCACTCACACCGTTTCCGGTATCGGATACCCAACTTACCTTCGCCAGTGGTAACGAATCGATACTGGTATCAACAACACTAAAACGTGATTATCCGGTAGAGGATGATGAAAAGCTGCTCCTGACCAGGCAGCTGGAACGGTCATTGGATCTGCCTGTCGCCCTGACAGTGAAAACTGTTCCACTGCTGCCGCCCCTGTTATTTGACAGCACCGGAGCATTGACTCCGGTCAGTACAGCCACGCTGGCACTGATCAAAGAGTTACCTGGAGGGAGTAGGGCATTCCGGTTCGTATTGGAGTCATCAACCAGGAAAAATGACAGACGGCTTGAAACCGTTAAACATCACCTGATTGAGGGACAGGAAGTGCCCGAACGTTCGATTGTGATTCGGTCAGCACACTCTGCAACAGAATCTCCAGGAGTGACGCTCCGTATCGTTCGGCGCTGAAACCGTTCAGGGGAGGCTCAATGAAGCACTACAAATCCGGTTTTTCACTCCGGTCACTGCATTTCTCCCTCCGTTTCGTCGTCCCGTTGGCCATAGCCTTGGTGCTCCTGGCATTTGCGGTAGTGCCGCTGGTGGACAAGCTCACCCTGCGCTGGGCAGTGCGTGATATGGACATCCGCTCCAGTCTCATTGCCAATACCCTTCATGATCCTCTGGCGGAGCTTCTCCAGCACGAGAACAAAGTCAAGATCAATTCCCTCCTCTTCCGGACCATTCAGGACGAGCGTCTGCTGGCTCTCGGCTTTTGCGACAGCAATGGCAAACTGATCTACCGCACATCGACCTTCCCCGAATCTCTCGGCTGTTCCTCGGTTGTATCGCAGGATAAAGCGTCCAGCTCACTACGTCGGCTTCCCCAAGGTGCAGTTCACGTTGCCGTTCATCCCATGGGCAATAACGGCTCCCTGATCCTCATCCACGACATGAGCTTCGTCGAACGCCGCAGCGCAGATACCCGCAAATACGTCATCGTGTTCTTTGCACTGCTCGGGATTGTCATTTCCGTCATCACGGTTTTCGTTGCCCACCTCAGCTGGCGCGGCTGGATGGATGGCGTACGGGCCATGCTGCGGGGTGAGGGAATTCTCAGACCATTCTCCCAGCCGGCGGTCGCTTCGGAATTACAGCCGCTCGTGGGAGATTTACGGTCTCTCCTGCGGACACTCGATGCGGAACGCCGGTTCGCCGATGACGCCACCATCACCTGGAGCCCCGATTCTCTCCGCAAGCTGCTGCACCAACAACTGGCAGGTGAACGGATCATCGTTGTTTCAAACCGCGAACCGTACATTCACAGTAAAAAGGATGGTGAAATCCAGGTGCATCGCCCCGCCAGCGGCCTGGTAACTGCCGTAGAACCGGTAATGCGGGCCTGTTCCGGCACATGGGTCGCCCACGGCGGCGGTTCTGCCGACCGCGAGACAGTGGACAGCCACGACCGGGTCAGAGTGCCTCCCAACAGCCAGGAGTACAACCTTCGGCGGATCTGGCTCACCAAGGAGGAGGAAGAGGGATACTATTACGGCTTCGCCAACGAAGGGCTCTGGCCCCTGTGTCATATCGCCCATGTGCGGCCCATCTTCCGCACCAGCGACTGGCGAGAGTACGTCAGGATAAACCAGCGCTTTGCCGATGCGGTGGTCAAGGAGTCAGACAGCGAAAATCCGGTTGTACTCGTGCAGGATTACCATTTTGCGCTCCTGCCGGAGATGATCCGCAGGGCGCTTCCCAAGGCAACCATTATAACCTTCTGGCACATCCCTTGGCCCAACCCCGAATCCTTCGGCATTTGCCCCTGGCGGGAAGAACTGTTGAAGGGAATGCTGGGAAGCACCATTCTCGGTTTTCATACCCCCTATCACTGCAAGAATTTCCTAGAGACGGTGGACCGCTACCTGGAAACCCGTATCGAACACGAATCGTCCACGATCTCCCGTCGGGGCCAGCTGACCATGGTGGAAAGCTACCCGATCTCCATCCAGTGGCCCCCTCCCTGGCAAGGGACACTGCCGCCGGTTGAACAGACCAGATATGAGATGCTGGCTGCTCTCGGCCTCCCCGCCGGTCACCTGCTGGGAATCGGGGTTGACCGCATGGATTACACCAAGGGGATTCTTGAACGCTTTACCGCAGTCGAGCGGATGCTGGAGCTTCACCCTGAACTGGTGGGGCACTTCACCTTGATCCAGATCGCGGCTCCAAGCCGTTCGGCGCTGGAGGAGTACCAGTCTTTCGAAGCGAGGGTGCATGCCCTGGCAGAGCGGATCAACAGACGCTTCTCCCGCGAAGGATGCCAGGCCATCATCCTCAAGGCTGAGCACCATGAACCGGAAGAGGTAAATCGCTATTACCGGTCAGCACAGGTCTGCATGGTCACCAGCCTCCACGACGGGATGAATCTTGTTGCCAAGGAATTTGTGGCTGCACGGGATGATGAGCAGGGGGTGCTGGTGCTGAGCCAGTTCACCGGCGCTGCCCACGAGTTGCACGAATCGCTCATCGTCAACCCCTACCATGTGGAACAGACTGCCGAGGCGCTCCATCAGGCACTCACCATGCCGGAGTAT
The DNA here is from genome assembly GCF_018476905.1 of Geomobilimonas luticola. Taxonomy (GTDB): domain Bacteria; phylum Desulfobacterota; class Desulfuromonadia; order Geobacterales; family Geobacteraceae; genus Geomobilimonas; species Geomobilimonas luticola. The sequence continues at coordinate 41,883 of NZ_JAHCVK010000011.1, read as the reverse complement.
GAACAGCAGGAGCGGATGCGCAGCATGCGTGCCATGGTGCGCGATTTCAACGTCTATCGTTGGGCCGGCCGGATGCTGCTCGATGCCGCCCGCATCAGACAGAGGGAACGACTGGCTGTGCGCATCGGTGACAATTCATGACCAGGGAAACGCCGATGACCTACCTGTTCAGCTATGCCGGCCGAACGATACTCCGCCGGTTTGTCGATCGCGCGACACTGTTTGCCTTCGACCTTGACGGCACGCTGGCACCGATCGTTGCCGATCCCGACCGGATACAGGTCCCGCAGGGCGTACAAGAACGGTTGATACGCCTCAACCTGTTGGCCCCGGTCGTCATCATTACCGGGCGTGCCCTCGCCGATGCCCGGAAACATCTCGGATTCACCCCCTGTTACCTGGTGGGAAACCACGGGGCGGAAGGTCTGCCCGGCAGAGAGCAGCAGGAAGAGGAATTCTGCAGACAGTGCAGTGAGTGGCTGGAACAATTGAAGATACTGATGCCTCACGCTTCCGGATGTGGTATCTTCATCGAAAACAAGGGAGCTACCCTGTCGCTGCATTATCGCAACGCATCTGACCCGAATGCGGTGAGCAGGAAACTCGTGCAGGCAATCAGCCGGCTGAAGCCTCCTCCGCGACGAATTCCCGGCAAATATGTCGAAAATATCGTGCCCTACGGGGCGCCCCATAAAGGTGAAGCACTGTCGCAGCTCATGCTGCAGACAGGTTGTTCCAAGGCACTTTTTGTTGGGGACGATGCAACGGATGAGGATGTATTCAGCCTGGCGAATGACCGTATCCTTGGCGTCCGGGTGGGGTGTGAAGGATCAAGCCTTGCAGACTGCTGTCTGTTCAATCAGCGGGAGATACTCGACGTTCTCGACGAAATCATACAATTAACACTAAAGACCAAGGATTTAGTGTGAGACAACACCTCAGCATGCTTCGTGAATTTTCCATCCCCCTCCTTGCCGGAGTGGTCGTTACCCTTGTGTGGGCGAATCTGGCTCCGGAGGGCTACCACCATTTCAATCATGACCGGATTTTCGGCCTGTTCAGCGTCCACTTCATCGTCAACGACCTGTTCATGGTGTTGTTTTTCGGCATAGCAGCGGCGGAGATCACCCAGAGTTGCCTGCCTGGCGGGGACCTGCATCCTGTGCGCAAGGCGATCAATCCGCTCTTGGCTACCGTTGGCGGGGTTGTCGGACCGGTGTTGGTCTATCTCGTTCTCAATGAGGTAATCGGTGAGCCATCACTCCGCCGGGGATGGGGAATCCCGACGGCAACGGACATTGCGCTCGCCTGGCTGGCGGCCAGCCTGGTATTCGGCAGGCGGCATCCTGCCATTTCATTCCTGCTGCTTCTGGCCATTGCCGATGATGCCATCGGGCTGGCCATCATCGCCCTGTTCTATCCTGACCCGACCGTACCGGCAGCCCCGCAATGGCTGGTACTCGTTCTGATCGGCATGGGGGCTGCGGCACTGTTGCGTCGGCAAAATGTCCAAAACTACTGGCCCTATATCATCCTGGGAGGCAGCCTCTCCTGGGCGGGCCTGTTCATGGCCCACCTGCACCCTGCCCTGGCACTGGTATTCATCGTTCCGTTCCTCCCCCATCCTCCCCGCGAAACCAAGCATGTTTTCGAGGAAGACATCCATGACCGCTCGCCTCTGGCGGGTTTCGAACATGACTGGAAAGTGACCGTAGACTTTGGCCTGTTCATGTTCGGCCTGGCCAACTCCGGGGTGCAACTCACATCCATCGGGCATGCCACTTGGCTGGTACTGGCATCACTCGTCATCGGAAAAACCGGCGGCATCTTCCTGATGGGCCTGATCGGCCAAAGGCTGGGCTATCCTCTTCCGTCAAAGATCGGTACGAAGGAGCTGGCGCTGGTCGGCCTGATCGCCGGGGTTGGTCTGACGGTAGCCTTGTTCGTGGCCGGAGAGGCATTCACCGATCCCGTAATTCAAGGTGCGGCTAAAATGGGGGCGTTATTGAGTGGCGGTTGCGCACTTATCGCCATTATCGCAGGGAGGTTGATGAGAGTGAGACGCATGGGCTGAAGGGACGAAAGACGCAGCGACATGCTGCGTCCAGCATCGTCACTATCAGCTTGCAGCGGGAGGAAAGATGATCGCTACGGTTTTTTTTCGTTGAGCTGCACCGCGTCCTCGCCGCTGCTCGCCTTCTTGAAGTTCCTTATGCCGCTCCCCAGGGCCTGCCCCAGTTGGGGAAGCTTCCCCGGGCCTACCACCACCAGCAGGATGATCATGATAATAATAAGTTCAGGCATGCCGAAACCAAACATCGTCGTTCTCCTTACGTTCTGATATAAACTCCGCCTTCATCCTTCATCCTTCATCCTTCATCTTTATCCTTCATCCTTCATGCCGCCAGCGCCCGCTCCCGCACATCCACCCCGCTCGCCCGAAGCTCTTCCACCACCTGTCCGGCAACCTGTTCCACGCTCCTTTTCAGGGTCGGGGACAGTTCATGTCCCGCATCCAGGGATGCGGGCATGACTCCGAACAAGGTGAGCCGGTCGGGACAGCAACCCCGCATCTCGCTGATAAGGAGCATCTCCTGGATGCCGATCTGGTGGGGCGAGAGCTTGACCGGCAGGCGGCTCAGCATGATGTCGTCCCGGTCGAAGCGGAAAATGTCGCCCGGCACCCCCTCCGCGTCCACCGTATCCAGGATATAGACCTGCTCCGCCTCCTCGAACTTGTGGGTCACCATGATGCCGAGGGTGCCTCCATCGTAGAGCTCCACCGAATCGGGAAAGACGAAATGATCCTCCAAGTAGCGGAGACAGTGGACGCCGAACCCCTCGTCGGTAAGGAGGAGATTGCCGGCACCGAAAATCAATGTTTTCATGTTGTTACCTCTTGGATAGTCAGTTATGGGACCTATGGGAAGTATAGATCCCATAGGTCCTATAAACGGCCTAAAGCACTTTTATCTTCGTAATCTCTTTCCCCGCCGGATCGATGGTATGCACCGCGCAGGCGATGCAGGGGTCGAAGGAGTGGATGGTGCGGAGCACCTCCAGGGGCTTGTCTTCCTGGGCCACCGGGTTCCCCACCAGCGACGCCTCGTAGGGGCCCATGACTCCCTTCTCGTCCCGGGGCGAGGCGTTCCAAGTGGAAGGTACCACCGCCTGGTAGTTCTTGATCTTCTTATCCTCGATCACCATCCAGTGGGAAAGGGCGCCGCGGGGTGCCTCGTGGAAGCCGACCCCTTTGTACTCACCCTTGGGTATCTCGGTGTGGTTGGCGTAGCTCTTGTCCCCTTTACCCAGGTTGGCCACCAGTTTGTCCAGCTGTTCAAGGGATATGTCCGCCAGGAGATGGGCACGGATGGCCCGGGCGCCGAGCCGCCCCATGGTGGAGTGAATTGCGCTTACCGGCACGCCGATCTTGGCGCAGGTGGCGTCCACCAGTTTCTTCACCCGGGCGTTGCCGCCGGCGTAGGCCGCCAGCAGCTGGGCCGGCGGCCCGACCTGAACCGGTTTTCCCTCGAAACGGGGAGACTTGCACCAGCTGTACTTGCCGTTTTCCTGGAAATCGGTGTATTCCGGCTTGGTCTCCCCCTCCCAGGGGTGGTGGGTGCCCGCCCCTTCGTACCAGGCGTGGGCCACCCCCTCGCTGATGTTGTTGATCAGGTAGGGGTCCTGGTGGGTGGTGATGTTCTTGAAGCTCGACAGGTTACCCCCCATGATGGTGCCGCCGTTAAGGGTGAATTTCGTGTTCTTCGTGTCCTCGGGGAATTCGGGGACCGCCAGGTAGTTGGTGACGCCAGCGCCGTAGGTGAACCATTCCTTGTAGGCAGAGGCGATGGCCACCATGTCCGGGTAGTAGACCTTCTGCACGAAGTCACGGGTCTCTGTCATGAGGGTCTGCAGGTAGGCGATCCGCTCCATGTTGAGGGTCGCCATGTTCTCCAGGTTGACAGCGGTCGCCACCCCCCCCACAACCAGGTTCTGGATGTGGGGATTTTTACCGCCGAGGATCGCCACCGCCTGGGATGCCTTCCGTTGGTAGTCCAGAGCCTTGAGGTAGTGGGCCACCGCCATCAGGTTCGCCTCTGGCGGGAGCTTCATGGCCGGATGCCCCCAGTAGCCGGAGGCGAAGATGCCGAGTCTCCCGCCTGCCACGAACGCCTTCAGCTTCTCCTGCACCGCCCGAAACTCTTTCTCGCTGTTCCCCGGCCAGTCGGAGATGCTCTGGGCCAGTTGGGCGGTCTTTTTCGGGTCCGCCTTCAGGGCAGCGACGATGTCCACCCAGTCCAGGGCCGACAGGTGGTAGAAGTGGACGATGTGGTCCTGCACCGAGTGCTGGGCGATCATGATGTTCCGGATGTACTGGGCGTTGAGGGGGACCTCCACGTTGAGGGCATGCTCCACCGAGCGGATGGAGGAGATGGCATGGACCGTGGTGCAGACGCCGCAGAAGCGCTGGGCATAGCTCCAGGCGTCCTGGGGGTCCTTCCCCTTGAGGATCGTCTCGATGCCGCGCCACATCTGGGCCGACGACCAGGCCTTGGAAACCTGCCCGCCGTTCACCTCCACGTCGATCCGGAGATGCCCCTCGATACGGGTGATGGGGTCTAACGTAATGCGTTTGGACATATATGCTCCTTAGAAACAGAATTTTTGATTATGAAAAAGGTGTTACCGGTCCCGAGTCCCAGGTCCCGGACTATATGTTACCGGTCCCTGATTACAGGTTCCGGCCTACTTCCCCTGGGGCACCGCTACCGGCGGAAGGCCGACCGGCTCATCCTGAGCATGGCCGTTGGCAGCATGCTTGTGGGGGTTGGGGAGGACCGGGAAGACCTTCACGAGCACCTGGTACCCCAGTATCTCCAGGGCAATGACGCCGGCGGTGATCATCAGCTCGGCGAAGGAGGGAAAGTAATGCCACCCCTGCCCCGGGTTGAACCCGATAAGGTAGACGTTGAAGCGGTAGAGGCCGCCACCCAGGATGATCATGGTGGCGGTGATGAAGAGCCAGCGGGGTGAGCGGCGCATGCGGCGGCTGAAGAGGATCATGGAGCCGCCGGCCACCAGGCAGAACTCAAGGAGGAAAAAACAGGAGTAGAAGTCGAACCGGAGCGCGTTGGCCACCTGCCCCCGGTAGACCAGGTCGCCGACCCGGACGGAGAGCCAGATGACCGTAAGCCAGGGGATGATCCGGGAGAGGCCGGCCAGTTCCTGGAACTCAATCTCCCGTTTGAAGGCGGTGGAGGAGATGATGGATTCCATGATGACGATGGCGTAACCGATGTAGATGCAGTTGATGAGGAACAGGAGCGGCAGGAAGCCGGTGTGCCAGAGGGGATTGAGCTTGGTGGCGGCGATGAGGAGGAGTGAGCCGAGGGACGACTGGTGCATGGTCGGCAGGGTTATGCCGAGGACGATGAAGAACACCAGCACCTTGTCCAGCCTTGGCCGGAGCCAGGCGGCGGACTCCCGGACCCATTCCAGCCCCGAGGCAAGCTTCGCCTCGTCGGGGACCAGCCGGGGGTGGAGCCAGGCGGACACCTTGCGGAGCGTCTCGCCGCGGCTGTTCTCCAGGGACCAGAGCACTGCCGGCAGGAACTCGATGACCAGCACCGTTGAGTAGGCCATGACGCAGAGGGCCACCTCGAACATGGCCGAGTTGATCTGCCAGCGTGCTGGCATGAAGAAGCCGTAGGAGTTCCAGTAGCGCCCCAGGTCCACCATGACTGAGAAGCCGGCCAGGCAGTAGCCGAACAGGCTCGTCAGGAGCGCCGAGCGGATGAGGGGGTGGAACTTCCAGTGGTTGCGGATGTAGATCAGGATCGCCATGGCGTAGCCGCCGCAGGCGATGGCGGTGCCGGTCGCCACGTCGTAGGCGATCCAGATCCCCCAGGGGTAGCCGTCGGACATGTTGGAGACGGCACCGATTCCCTTCACGTAGCGGACGCCGATGTAGTAGAAACCGACAATGACCAGGGTGAGCAGGACGAAGAAGGATTTGGTGAAGATCTTCCCCTCCAGCCTGATGAATTCATCGTGATGACCGGCCATTATTCACCCTCCTCCTTGTGCCCGTTCTTCTCCTGCCCCTTCTGGTTCTTCAGGGCGATGAAGCAGAGTGTTGAATAGAGCGCCACCGGCGCCACGAACCCCTTGTAGATGGTGTGCTGGATCTTTTCCGAGAACTCCGCCGGGGCGTTGTCCGGCAGGTTGGGCAGGCCGAGCTTCTCGAAGGAGAGGGCCGACAGGTAGAGATGATTGGTCCCCCCCAGCTCGTGCTCGCCATAGACGTGGTGGATGTAGCGGCCGGGGTTGTCCTGGAGGCGGGCATGGGCGATGGCCAGCAACTCCTTCCTTTTGCCGAAGGAGATGGCCCCCACGGGGCAGACCTCGGCGCAGGCGGTGATCCCCTTCTCCCGCAGGTTGGTGTTCCTGCAGAGGTCACACTTGACGATCTGGGGCAGGGTCTTCTCCCACTGGAACTTGGGGATGTTGAAGGAGCATCCGACCTGGCAGTAGCGGCAGCCGATGCAGGTATCCTTGTTGTAGTCCACCACCCCGGTCACCTTGTCTTTCGTCATGGCGCTCACCGGGCAGACGGAGACGCAGGACGGCTTCTGGCAGTGCATGCAGGAATATTTCACGTATGACCAGCGGCTGTCCGTCTCCTTGTGGAGTTTTATGAGGGTGCGGGTGCTGCCGGAGAGGTCCTGGGGGGCATCCCACAGGCCGTCCGGGTCGAAGGGAGCCCGCTCGTAGGAGAGGCTGCCGTAATCGCCGTTGACCCTTTTGCAGCTTGCCATGCACGCCTTGCAGCCGACACACATGGTTGCATCGTAGAGCATGCCGAGGGCTTCGTTATTGACACCACCTTTTTCGGACCCCATGGCCGGCACGCTGCTCGCCAGGAGTGTCGCGCCACCAAGGCCGAGGAGTTTGAAAAACTCGCGTCTACTCTGACTTTTCATGCTTCTCCTCCTCGGCGGGACCGTCCTTCGGAAGTTTCTTGGCCATCATGGCCCCGGCTCCAAGTGCCGCGCCGGCGGCCAGTCCGAGGATACCGGTGGTCAGCGGATCGGCCCCCTTCCCTTTGTCGCGCAGGTTGACCGGCGCGTAGGTGTCCGGCGGCGTCGGCTCGTGGATCTGCACCTTCTCGGCAATCGGCATCTTGAAGAGGATATGGGGCTCGGTACAGCCGATGCAGGGATGTCCCACGGAAACGGGCCAGGCACCCACATCGTTGAAGCGTTGCACCGAACAGTTGGCGAAAGTCTCTGGCCCCTTGCACCCCAGTTTGTAGAGGCAGTACCCCTCCGCATGGGTTGCGTCGCCGTAGGCCTTGGCAAAGCGGCCGGCGTCAAAGTGGGGGCGCCGTTCGCAGTGCTCGTGGATCTTCCGGCCATAGGCGAACTTGGGTCGCCCCAGGGAATCCAGGTCCGGAATGCGGTTGAAGGTGAGATAGTACATGACGGTGGAGAGGAAATTGTAGGGGTTGGGGGGGCAGCCGGGGATGTTGATGATCGGCTTGTCCTTGATGATGTCCCGCACCCCAACAGCGCCAGTGGGGTTGGGGGCCACCGACTGGATGCCGCCGTAACCGGCGCAGGTGCCGACCGTGATGATGGCCGCCGCCCCTTCGGCTGCATGGCGCAGGGACTCGATGGCGGTTTTCCCCGCCACCTTGCAATAGATGCCGTTCTCCTTGGTAGGTATCGCCCCCTCCACCACCAGCAGGTATTTACCCCTGTTGGCCTGCATGGAGTCGTGGAGCGACTTCTCGGCCTGGTGACCGGAACCGACCATGAGGGTCTCGTGGTAGTCCAGCGATATCATATCGAGGATAAGGGATGCAACGGTGGGGTGGGAGGAGCGGAGCAGCGACTCGGTGCAACCGGTGCACTCCTGGAAGTGAAGCCAGATAACTGCCGGATTCCTGTTGGTTTCCACAGCCTCGGCAATGCGCGTGTGCATGGCGAACGGCAGCCCCATCATGGCGGTCGCCGTCACGCAGGTCTTGATGAAATCCCGGCGCGTCACCCCCGCGCACAACAGATCGGTTTCTTTCTTCTTCATAGCACCTCCTCGCAAATTCATATCCGTGGCGTATACGGCAACAGCCGTGCCAAATCCCCGGCTTGCGGAAGAATCGATGTAACAAGCTGTAATGTCGCGATTGATGACTTCGGGAAACGATACGAGGCAAGGGATAAGAAGGAATGATGAAGCGAAAAATGGGGTATTTTGCAACAACACCAGGACAAAATGTCACAAAATAAACGGGTATGATCCGCGACGGAAGTAGTTGCAAGGATGGAAAACAGGGTTTCAGGAAGATGCACTCTTTCCGCAGCAAACTCCCCTTGATTCCTTTTGCCACACAATGTATCATTTTGGCTTAATGTCTCACGGAACGAGGTCTACCCATGGCATCTGCAAACATTCTGATCTGCGACGATGAAGCGGGTATCTGCCGGTACCTGCAGAAGACCTTCGCCGCCCGCGGTCTCCGGGTAGAGACCTTCGGCAACGGAGCGAGCCTCCTGGGTCGTCTGGCGGGAGGGACACCGGATGACGCCGACCTCCTTCTCCAGGATGTGCGGATGCCTGACATGGACGGCATCCAGGTGCTCAAACGGGTGAAGGAACTCCGGCCTGCCCTGCCGGTGGTGATCATGACCGCCTACGGCACCATCGATGCGGCGGTAGAAGCGATCAAGCTCGGCGCCTACGATTACGTGACCAAGCCGTTCCCCAAGGAGAAGATTCTCGGCGTCATCGACAACGCCCTGGAGCGGGAGATGCTCCGGCGGGAAAACCAGGTGCTCAAGGAAGAGTTGAACCGCCCCGGCATTCCGGAGCATATCGTCTTCACGAGCCAGAAGTTCCGGGAGGTATACGATCTCACCCTGCGGGTGGCGGCGAGTTCCGCCAACATCATGATCCTGGGGGAATCGGGGACGGGCAAGGAACTGATCGCCGGCACCGTCCACGACAACAGCACCCGCAAAGGGCACCGCTTCCTCTCCCTGAACTGCGCTGCCCTCACCGATACTCTCCTGGAAAGCCAGCTCTTCGGCCATGTGCGAGGGGCCTTCACCGGCGCCGTCACGGCACAGAAGGGGCTTCTGGAGGAGGCCGGCGGCGGAACCCTGTTCCTGGACGAGATCGGCGACATCAGCCCGGCGGTGCAGGCCAAGCTCCTGCGGGTCATCCAGGAGCGGGACTTCATCCCGGTCGGCGCCACCAGGCCGAAACAGGTGGATATCCGTTTCGTGGCCGCCACCAACAAGGACCTGGAAAAGGAGGTGCGGGAGGGGCGTTTCCGGGAGGACCTCTACTACCGGCTCAATGTCATCACCATCAATCTTCCGCCACTCAGGGAGCGGAAGGAGGATATCGAGCCCCTCGCCCTCCATTTCCTCCGGAAATACGCCCGGCGCATGCAGAAAGAGGTTGCTGGCATCGGCGAACACGCCATGCAACTCCTTACGGAGTACCAATGGCCCGGTAACGTCCGGGAACTGGAAAACGTCATGGAACGCGCCGTGATACTGGCGCGGGGGAACCTGATCACCGCCGATGTCCTGCCGGTCAGGTCCGCCGATATCATGCCTGCCGCCACCACACCTCCTCCCCGCCTGATCTCCCTGGAAACCCTGGAACGGGAGCATATCGAGCGTATCCTGACGAGCACCGGTTTCCATAAGAGCCGGAGCGCCGAACTGCTCGGCATCTCGCGCAAAACCCTGGACCGAAAGATCGTCGAGTACGGACTCTCCTTCGCCCGGCCTGCCGGCTGGCAACCGGACGGAGATGACGCCTGATGCCGGGCCTCCGTTTTCCCATCAAGCTCAAGCTGACCGTCGCCACCCTCCTCCCCCTGTCCGTTGCCATCATCAGCTGCTGGCTGACCGGCATCATCATCATGAACAACAGGATTACCGACCAGGCCCGCCAGAAGGTGCGCAACGATCTCAATTCGGCGCGGGAGATCTACAACCACGAACTCGATCACATCCGCGACGTGGTCAAATTCACCGCCAACGCCCCCTACACCTCCGCAGCCCTTGCCAGGAACGACCTGGCAGGCCTGGCATCTCTCATCGGTCCGCTCAGGAACAATGAAAAACTCCATATCCTCACCGTAGTGGACGCCAATGGCGTAGTCGTTTTCCGGTCAAGCAATCCCCGGATACGGGGAGACGACCGCTCCCACGACCCCCTCGTGTCACGGGCCCTCAAGGGAGAGGTGCTGACCGGCACCGCGGTGATCCCCCCCGCCGAGATCGCGAAGGAAGGGGAAGAGCTTGCCCGGCAGGCCGCCATCAAGGTAGTGCCCACACCCCACGCAAGGCCCAACGCCACGGACATGGAGCGGGCGGGTATGTTGATGGTTGCTGCCGCACCGGTCAGGGATGAAGCCGGCAACATACTCGGGGCACTCTACGGCGGCGTCCTCCTCAATAACGACAATACCCTGGTGGACAGGATCAAGAAAACCGTCTACGAAGGGAACAAATTCAAGGGACAGGACGTGGGAAGCGCCACCATCTTCCTGCGTGACCTGCGCATCGCCACGAACGTGCAGACCACCGGCGGCGAACGTGCCATCGGCACCCGCATGTCTGAAGAGGTCTACAACCGTGTCATTCTGGGGGGGGAGAAATGGTTCAGCAGGGCCTTCGTGGTCAACGACTGGTTCTTTTCCGCCTACGAGCCGATCCTCTCTCCGGAAGGGGTCCCCATCGGCGCCCTTTACACCGGCATGCTGGAAAAACCCGCCACCGCCACCAAGTTGAGCATGAGTCTCCTCTTCAGCGGCGTCCTTCTCATGGGGACCCTCCTTGGCCTGGCGGTATCATGGTTCATCGGATCACGGCTGGCGCGCCCCATCCGCGAACTGGAGACGATGGCGCGGCGCGTCACCGCCGGCGAAAGGGACCTGCGGCTGACCGTGACGTCCCGGGACGAGGTGGGAGATCTGGCGGCTGAATTCAACGAGATGACCCGCGCCCTGGCCCAGCGGGAGGAGGAGATCGGTACCCTCAACCGGAACCTGGAACAAAAGGTGCGGGAGCGGACCGCCCAGCTGGAAGAGAAGAACCTCCTGCTCGTCAGGACCCAGGAAGAGCTGGTACAGGCCGCCAAACTGGCCGACATCGGCATCCTCGCCTCGGGGGTGGCCCACGAGATCAACAATCCTCTCGCCATCGTCCGCGGCAACGCGGAGCTGCTGCAGATGGCCATCCCCCCCGATGACCCTTCCCGGGAAGAGGTTGACACCATCGCCCAGCAGGTGGTGCGGATGGAGCGGATCGTCGGCGGGCTCCTCCAGTTCGCCCGCCAGGAGCGCAAGCGCCTCGGACGTGTGGATATCAACCGGGTCCTGGCGGAGATCCTGCGCCAGGTCGGACACCAGGTCCCTCTGGAAGGGATCACGGTCCGGCAGGAGCTGGCCCCATCCCTGCCTGAGGTGCAGGGAGACGAGGAGCAGTTGCGCCAGGTATTCACCAACCTCATCATCAACGCCGTCCAGTCCATGCCGGCGGGGGGGGACCTGACCGTTGCAACGGAAAAGACCGAGAACGCGGGACTGCGGGTTGAGGTGCGGGATACCGGCAGGGGGATACCCGCCGCCGACCTGGAAAAGATATTCAACCCCTTCTTCACCACCCGTCCCGAGGGGACCGGCCTGGGGCTGTCGGTCTCCTACGGCATCGTCAAGGAACATCACGGGACCATCGAGGTGACGAGCCGGGTCGACAGCGGCACCACCTTCCGGGTCCTCCTCCCGGTAAGCCAGGATAACCCTGCGAAGACTCATCGGGAGTTGACCGACGGAGATTCTTCGGGTACAAGGTAACGATCAGTGCACCACCATCACTTCACGGGGAAAAGCCATGACTACCTTTGCGGAAGCGCGGTCCATCATTCTCGACAACACCGTACCCCTCGGCAGCGAGCGGGTCATGCTGGGGCAGGCCGTTGGACGCCTGCTTGCCGAAGACATCATCGCGCCGTGGGACATACCGCTCTGGGATAATTCGGCCATGGACGGCTTTGCCGTCAGGGCCGCCGACTGCCGGCCGGGGACAACCCTTCCCGTGACCAGCTTTCTGCCGGCCGGCGGGTCGGGCACAATACCGCTGGCAGCCGGTAGCGCCATCAGGATCATGACCGGCGCGCCCATCCCCCCCGGCGTCGACGCCGTCATCCCCATCGAGGAGACCGACCCGGCGGATGACCGGGTCACCCTCATCGGACCGGTCAGGAAAGGGCAGCATATTCGTTACCGGGGAGAGGACGTGACGGGTGGCGAGCCGGTCATCCCGGCCGGCACCCTGATCCGGCCGGCCGAGATCAGTATGCTCGCCTCCTGCAGCCGCCTCCTCGTGCCGGTCCATCGCCGGCCGAGGGTGGCGATCGTCTCCACGGGAGACGAGCTGGTGGAACCGGGAGAGCCCCTGGCACCGGGGCAGATCATCAACAGCAACACCCTCGCCCTGGCTGCAGCGGTGCTGGAAGCGGAAGCCGACCCGGTCATCGTCGGCATCGCCCGCGATGACCTGGCAAGCCACCGGGAGAAACTGCTGGAGGGGCTCCAGGCCGATGTGCTCATAACGTCGGCAGGAGTTTCGGCCGGCGACCGGGACCTGGTAAGGGACGTGCTGGAGGAGCTCGGCGTGAAACAGCTCTTCTGGAAAGTGGACATCAAGCCGGGGCGCCCCACCGCTTTCGGCGTCAGGGACGGCAAGCCGGTCTTCTCCCTCCCCGGCAACCCGGTGGCAAGCCTCGTCACCTTCGAACTGTTCGTCCGCCCCGCCCTGCTCCGGATGATGGGGCACCGGCGGGTCATCAAACCGACCGTTTCGGCGCTTCTTCAGGACGAAGTGAAGAAGAAGCCGGGACGACTCCACTTCATCCGGGTGCAGGTGGAAAAGGGGAGCGACGGCTACCTCATCCGGTCGTCCGGCGACCAGAACACCGGCATCCTCAAGACCCTCGTCCATGCCAACGGGCTTGCCCTGCTGCCGCCCGAAGGAGATCGTTTCCCCGCCGGTACCCCGCTGGAAGTGATCCTGCTGGACCGGCAGTTCGAGATGGACAAACCGTAGCAGAATCCACCGGGAAGCCCGCCCGTTTCGCAATATTATAAAATTTTTACCACCAGTAAAATAAGGCCCGGCGCGCTTTTCCGGGCTTTTTTTATTGACCCGTGGCCATACATACACTAAAATATAATCTTGTTTTACATATGTGAGACAACCGCTGCATCATCGTTGGATATATCACGAACAGGCGCGGTGGACACTCGATGACGACGTTGTGAAAACTACTCCAAGGAGGATGGCATGCATCTGGTTGAACAGATCAAGACAAAGGCGAAAAAGAGTCTGCAGACGGTGGTCCTGCCGGAAAGTTACGACGAGCGGATGCTGTTTGCCGCCCAGCAGGTGACGGAACAGGGGCTGGCGAAGATCGTCATCCTCGGCAACCCTGAGACGGTCAAAAGCGCAGCAAGCGCCAAGGGGGTCAACCTCGCCGGCGTGGAGATCCTTGAGCCGGCCACGTCCCCGAAACTGGCAGCCTATGTGGACGCCTTCGTGGAGCTGCGCAAGAGCAAGGGGATGACCCGGGAAGAGGCGGAAAAGACCCTCACCGCTCCGGACAACCTCTACTACGCCGGGATGATGGTACGGCAGGGAGACGCGGGGGGGGAAGTGGCCGGCGCCACCGGCACCACCGGCAACGTCCTCAAGGCAGCCTTCCAGACCGTGGGGACCGCCCCCGGCATCAAGACCGTCTCCTCCTTCTTCCTCATGATCACCAAGACCCCGAGCTTCGGCGAGAACGGCATCCTCCTGTTCGCCGACTGCGCCGTCAATCCCAACCCGGACGCCCAGGCCCTGGCGGAGATCGCCGTGGCCACCGCCCGCAATTGCAAATCCTTCCTCGACGTCCCGGCGCGGGTGGGGATGCTCTCCTTCTCCACCAAGGGGAGCGCCAGCCACGATGACGTGGACAAGGTACTGAAGGCGGTGGAGATCGCCAAGGGGATCGACCCCGCCCTCCAGATCGACGGTGAGCTCCAGGCTGACGCCGCCCTCCTCCCGAAAGTGGGCGAGAAGAAGGCACCGGGGAGCCCGGTTGCGGGCAAGGCCAACGTCCTCATCTTCCCTGACCTTGATGCCGGCAACATCGCCTACAAGCTGGTGGAGCGGGTAGCCGGCGCCGAAGCGGTGGGCCCCATCATCCAGGGACTCGCCAAGCCGGTAAACGACCTCTCCCGCGGCTGCTCCGTCGAGGACATCGTCAACGTCGTCGCCATAACGGCGGTCCAGGCGCAGGGTTAGGGTTCTCCTTATTCGAGACTAGAAGGGCCGGCAGCGGAAGCTGTCGGCCCTTTGCGTTCGCAGAACCTTTTGCCACACGGGTCTTGACAGTACAAGGCGAAAGGATTACAAACGATTCACACTATGCCATTTCCCAGGCAACACAGGTAAAAATAAAGGAAAGGAGTGCCATATGCCCAAATGGTTGATTGCAACCGTCGCCTGTGTCTTCATATCGGGGTCACTCAACATGGCCATGGCCGCTGACGACAAAGATGACCTCCTCAAGAAGATTGATGCCCTTGAGCAGCAGTTGAAACAACTGAAGGAGCAACAGCAGGCAAGCAACGAAAAAGAATCTAACTGCATGCGGGTCTTCGGTCAGGAAAAGTTCTGTAAGTGTATCGGCGAAAACCTCCCCCGCGAGGTAGGCCTCGAACAGTACGTGCATACCGTAATCACGTCCAAGGAGGTGCTCGGCTACAACAGCCTCACTCCGGAACAGAAGAAAACTGTGGACCAGACCCTGGCATCCCGGGACAGGTGCACGGAAAAGACGAAGGGGGGATTTCTCTGGTAGAAAGGAGGGGAGCCTGGCGGTTATGAGGTCGATGCCAGTTAAACGCCTGAAACTGCCTTCTCTGCACGAGCTGATAATAAACGGGTCCTCACCCACCAGGAAAGACTACAACATGACCCTATCCACGCTCCTCTACTTCCTGGGCGCATCCATTGCCCTGACCCTGGCTCCCGGCCCGGACAACATCTTCGTCATGACCCAGGGGATCGCCCGGGGGAGAAAACCGGCCATCGTCACCGCCCTCGGCATGTGCAGCGGTATCAGCGTCCATACGACCGCCGCTGCCTTCGGTATCTCGGCGGTCTTCTACTCGTCGGCAGTCGCTTTCCATGTCGTCAAGTACGCCGGCGCTGCCTACCTCCTCTACCTGGCCTGGAAGAGCCTGAAGGAGCGTTCTTCCGTCAGACTCTCCGTTGCGGACGACCGCCCCGCCGCCGCCCTGTTCAAGCGGGGCTTCATCATGAACGTCCTCAACCCGAAGGTGGCCATGTTCTTCCTGGCGTTCCTCCCCCAGTTCGTGACAACCGGCTCCGACCACGTCCCTCTCCAGATGATGATCCTGGGACTGATCTTCATGGGGCAGGCGGTGATCATTTTTTCCCTCATCGGTTATTTTGCGGGGAGCATCGGCAGCTTCATCCTGGCCCGGCCCCGGATCGCCAAGTACTTCGACTGGCTGACCGCCGGGGTCTTTGCCTCCCTTGGGTTGAGGTTGGCCCTGGCAGAACGCTAGCAGGATCCTCCGACCAGCTAAACAAAAAGGCCGCCGGTAACACTACTACCGGCGGCCTTTGTACATTTTGATTCGTGACGGTTACTTCCTGACGAAATCCGCCCGGGAGAAGGAGTACTCGAACTGCATGTGGTCGGTGTAGGTCCCGGCCAGAATGGCGGCCACGTCCTCGGTGAAGACCAGTTCCTCGTCGGTGGGGATGACATAGACCTTGACCGGGGAGTCGTCGGTGGTGATGAGAGTCTCCCGCTTACGAGTCATGGCCGACTTGTTCCGCTCCTTGTCCAGCTTGATCCCCAGGTGCTCCAGCCCTTCTATGGTCCGTTCCCGGATCGGCCACCCCATCTCGCCAACGCCGGCGGTGAAGACCACCGCGTCAAGCCGGCCGATGGCGGCCATGTAGGAACCAATGTACTTGCGGAGCCGGTAGGCCTCGATATCGAGGGCCAGTTGGCAGAGTTTGTCGCCGTTGCTGGCGTGCTCGATGACGTCGCGGCGGTCGGTGAACCGGCCGGTAATGCCGAGCACCCCGCTCTTCTTGTTGAGGATGCTGTCGATCTCTTTGGCGGAGAGGTTTTCCCTCTGCATCATGAAGGCAGGTATGGCGGGGTCGATATCGCCGCAGCGGGTCCCCATGACCGCCCCTTCCAAGGGGGTGAGCCCCATGCTGGTATCCACCGAAATGCCGTTCTTGATGGCGCAGTGGGAGACACCGTTGCCGATGTGCATGGTGATAATGTTGCACTCCTTGGGGGATTTACCGAGGAGCACCGACGCCCGCTTGGAGACGTAGAGGTGGGAGGTGCCGTGGAAACCGTAACGGCGTACCCCGAACTTTTCGTACCAGTCGTAGGGGAGCGGATAGAGGTAAGCATGCTCCGGCATGGTCTGGTGGAAAGCGGTGTCGAAAATCGCCACGTGCGGCACGTTGGGAAGAAGCGCCTGGGCTGCCTCTATCCCTGCGATATTGGGGGGGTTATGGAGCGGAGCCAGATGCTGCACTTCCTTGACCGCATCCAGGACATTTTCGTCAATCATGACGGAGCAGGTGAACTTCTCCCCGCCGTGCACGACACGGTGGCCGATGGCGGATATCTGGTTGATATCCTTAAGCACGCCGTGAGCCGGGTCGGTCAGGGTCCGGATGATCAAGTCAATGGCCACCTGGTGATCAGGGCACTCGGACTCTTCACGGTAGGTCTCGCGCCCCGGGACTTCATGCATGATAAAGGAGTCCCCGATAATAACCCGCTCCACCATCCCCTTGGCAATGACTACCTTCTTCTCCCAGTCAAACAACTGGTACTTGACCGAAGAACTCCCGCAGTTGAGAGCTAGAATATCCATGTATTCCTCCTGACCTGTGGTTCTCAGAAAATCAATTACCGCTATCAGGTTTTTAGGTAGCGGTAAAAATTATCGACAGAATATTTATCACAAATAAAACTGTTTTTTATAATACCGTAGTATTAGTGTCAATTCAAGATTTTTTCGCCACTTTTTGCGTATACCTTTCTGCTGGACATTTGCTGTGGTGTGTGCTAGGTATGAGTTTCAACTAATTACTCACAAATCAAGGAAAAGGAGGTGAATACTTTGGCACATACCATTACCGAAGAGTGCATTAACTGTGGTGCATGCGACGAATCCTGCCCGGTGAACGCCATCAGCGAAGCTGGTGACAAGCGCAAGATCGATGCGGATACCTGCATCGACTGCGGCGCCTGTGTGGATACCTGCCCCGTAAATGCCATTCATGCCTAATCAGTATTCAGCTGTCTCTTGTTCAGCCGGCGTCCGGTTACCGACCTACGCCGGCTGATTTTTCCCCTGGCAGACCCGTTCCTCTCATCCGCACATTCTCTCGACAACTCCCTTTGCACCCCACCCTGAAAACCCCTTTGAGTTCATGACGGTCTGACCTTGCGGTTTGCCGGCCGGAAACGGAAAAGGCCGGCAATACATGCCGGCCCTGAAGAATTCCATTCTGAGAATATAGTGTGCCGATGCTACTTGCCAGCGACCGTCGAGTTAATCACTTCCACGCCGAACTCGCCGGCATTCTTGGGGAGGTCCTTGAACACTGCCACAAAGGGAATCGACTTGCCTGGCTCGACACCCAGATTTGTAAGGGAGTCGCCAAACTGGTTGTTCATGGCAGCCTCTATCTTGTCCATGGGAAGAGTTTCCAACTGCTCCTTGGTGAGAGTGTTACCGCAGTACGCGGTCCGCTGCATCAACACCTCCCCCTTGTTCCCGAACACGACGACCTTCACCTGGATGGAAGCACGCGGCTTCTTGAAGGTATTGAACGCTTCGCCGGTGATGACGAACAGTTCGCCCGTTCCCTTGTTCATGACGAAACTCGCCGACGAGTTACGGATGGCGATTGCACCCTCTTCCTTGTTTTCCATACCGAACCAGTCGGCCATGAACCCCAGCCCGACTTTCTTGAGTGCGTCGGGCCCCTCCTGGTACACATAGAAGCCGACGCCACTCAAGGCAACCACTATCAGTACGCCAATGGCGATTAGCACGATCGAGACGATCGAGGACCCTTTGCGACGGGAGGCGATGGAAAGAGGGGGGAGTTCGTCCTCTGCTGCAGGAATTTCCCGACCTTGTGCATGGAGAGCTCCTGCCGCCACGGCCGCAGCACCTGCCGCCGCCACGGGCATTTCCCAGCTTACGCCCTCACTTTTCGGAGGAGCGGGGGGTGATTTCTCGGCGAGCCCTCCAAAGTCGATATCACCAAAATCAAGCGGCTCCATTTCTGCCGCTTTCGACGTCTCTCCCGATACATCCGCATCCGTAACGTCCGCGTCAAAACTGAACATCTGGTCCTGCGCCGGCGGGGTAAGGTCTCCCCCTTCAGAACCGCCAAAGGCATCGGAGAACTCCTCGTGCGCGACCGACTGAAGACCGTAGTCCTCAGCAGCCGGAGGCGCGGAATCTTCTTCGAACCCGCCAGCAAATCCTTCCGGGGAGGGCCCAGGAACAGACGATTCTTCTCCCGTTCCGAAACTGAAGGTTCCCTCAGCACTATCACCGCCAAAATCTTTTTCCTGGAGAGAAGGAGCCATCTCGCCAGGTTCAGATGACGGCTCGTTGGCAGCAAAAGCAAAATCAAAGTCGGAGGATGCAGACGGTTCCGGCTCGGTCGACGCGGAAGAATATGACGGCTCTTCGGAACCGAAATCAAACTCACTGAAATCAATACCGGCCTCTTCGTCCGCGGATGCAGATTCGGCGGCAGGTGCCCCGGGCGAAACAGCCGGTTCATCGGAAAAGGGGGTTTCACCGAATTCGAAATCTCCGGCCGCCATGTGCTGTGTTGATACCGGCACATCTTCCGGCACCTGCTGATCAAACGCAACCTCACCGAATGCGGAGGACTCATCGGCAGGGGGGGGAAACCCTGCTGCTGGCACTGCCGGTTCCTCGGGAAAGGAGAAATCATCAAAGTCCATGCCGGTTGATGCGGCCGCCGTCTCCGCAGGAAGAGGTGCCTGGCCGGTGAAGGATTGGTCGACGTCAGACGGTTCGTCAGCCGGAAACGCACCCCTCCCAAAGGAGACGTCATCTGCGGCAGGGTTCTGTCCGGCGCTGAACGTCTCCTCGCTTACCGGGGGGGCAACGCCACCAGCAGCAGCAGGCTCTTCAATGGGTTCATCCCTCTTTACCAGGAAGATTTCCTTGCACTTGGAACATCGTACCTTGACCCCACCCGGCTTGACCTTGGCGTCATCCAGCTTGAACCTGGTATTACAGTGGTCACATTGGACAATCATTGCGTCCTCCACAGGGGAGATTTAGGGAATGAGTTCATAAATGGCCGGCAATTCCCGGTATCGTTCGTCAAAATCCAGACCGTAGCCGACAAGGAATCTGTTCTCGCAGGAGATGCCGACATAGTCGGGAGCTACCTCCACCTGGCGCCGCCCGCTCTTGTCGAGAAGGGTGCAGACCTTGACGCTGCGCGCCCCCTGATCATTCAGGTGGGCGAGGAGGAACTGGAGGGTCAGGCCGGTATCGACAATATCTTCCACCACCAGCACGTGTTTTCCGGCAATGGGTCCATCAAGGTCTTTTGTTATGACAACCGTTCCGGTTGACGAAGTTCCGCTGTAACTTTTCAGCTTCACGAACTCCATGCTGAGCGGAAGCCCTATCTGGCGGGCAAGGTCAGCGGCGAAGAACAGTGCTCCCTTGAGCACGACCACCAGCACCACTTCTTCCCCAGCGTAATCCTGTCCGATGCGCCGCGCCAGCGTTCCCACTGACGCTGCTATCTGGCCAGGGGAATATACCAGACGCAGTTCCGCACCCATGACAACCTCACAAACCCGCTTCAACCTTGAAATTACCAGTTTTTTCTATAACAGAAAGGGGTATCCGTGTCAATTTATTCTGGCCCCGCTTCCATCTTATGCTATATAATTTGGTTCGTCCCATACTGACCGAAAGGAATCTGCCATGAAAATCATCGCCATCGCCCTCATTCTCGTAACCTGCTGTGCAGGCGTCGCCCTTGCCGCGCCGGAACTGGCCGTCGATCAGCCTGTCCACGATTTTGGCACCGTGGTGCAGGGGAAGAAAGTCGATCATGTGTTCAAATTCCGCAACACGGGAGATGCCCCCCTGAATGTGGTTCGCGTCAGGACTTCCTGCGGTTGTACCGCTGCCAACGTTACGACCAAAACCCTCCCACCGGGGGGGAGCAGCGAACTGAAGGTAACGTTCGACTCCAGTACCTTCGGTGGTGCTATAAGCAAACTCATTTATCTTGAAACCAATGATCCGCAGAAACCGGTTGCGAATCTCACTCTCAAGGGAAACGTGGCAGAGGAAGTTGTCGTGACTCCTCGTCAGCTCAATTTCGGCTCCGTAAAGCCGACCGTGAGCAAGGAGATGGTTGTGACCGTGTCAAATCAGGGGAGTAAGCCCGTAAAGCTAACGGCAGTGAAATCTCCCCTTTCCCAGGTGACAATCAAGACGGGCAAAACCAGGCTGAAGCCGGGGGAAACGACCACCCTGACCGTAACCGTCACGCCACGTTCTGAGGACCGGTTCCTGAGCGGCTACCTGACCATCACTACCGACCATCCGTCCCGCAAGGAAATCATGATACCTCTTTACGGCTCGCTGACGCGCTGATTGGATTATTTCTCGCTCAACTCCAGATAGGCCCGCTCCAGGTTGACATCAATGAACGCCTTGTACCCGGGAAGGTGTTCATAGGCGGCAAGCCGGAAGTCTTTCTTGACCTTGGCCAGGGTTGCTCCCTTCTCCACGTAGCGGAGAACCTCTGTCGTAAACTCCCGGTAAAAGCGGGTAAAACGTTCGATCCCCGCACCATCGGTAACCTTGCCGAGCCCCGGGATAACGGTTCTTGCTCCCAAGGAACCCAGCATCTCCAGGATAGACGACCACTCCCGCAGATGACCGTCCCCCATGTAGCCGATTACACCGTTGTAGACTAAGTCCGACGTAAACAGCACCCCTGGGCCAGGCATATAGACGAACACATCCCCCTCGCTATGGCCCAAGCCGGTGTTACTGAGAACGATGGTAACGCCGGTCCTCTGCAGGGTCAGCCCCGTGTCGAAGAACGTAACCGGGTTGGGGAGTTCACGATACTCATTTTTCAGCGACTGCCAGGTCTGCCATGACGTGACGATTTCCGCGTTTTTCGGCAGATCGAAATCAATGAAGTTGAACCCCTTGTGATGATGGGTAAGAAGAACATAACGGAGAGGAAGGGGAGTCAACCGGGCGATCTCTGACAGGAGTTCCTTGATCCCCTCGGGAACAAAATGGGCACCGGCCAGAAGCACCTGGTACTTGGTTATGATGATCATGGCATTACTGGCTGCCTTTCCCCCTGGAACGGCAATGGCGGCATATACCCCGTCGGCAACCTTCTCGACCTGATAATTTGCTGCTGCAGCAGGACGGGACAAGGAGAGCAAAACAGTGCAGAGAATTACAACAGAAAAGAGTCGATGCATGGAAACTCCGTCATTTTTTTCGATTGTAACAGAACTTTTTCCCAATTGACAGAGCTATGGAGATTAAGCCATTCCGGCAAACAAGGAAGATTAGTCTTGAGTTACAGGCTGAAATAGTGTAGAAAGGATAGTTCATGGGCGGTTAGCTCAGTTGGATAGAGTACAGGCCTCCGAAGCCTGGGGTCGTGGGTTCGAATCCCATGCCGCCCGCCATTATCAACAAAAAGGGAGCATTGAGCTCCCTTTTTTTGTGCCTTGCCACCCCCCCTTGCCGTGCTAAACTTTTACCAGTACGGATGAGGAGATAGAGGTGAAGCAGCGCTTCCTCGCAGACAATGCCCTAGGACAATTCCTTGATTGGCTCACCCACTATGGGGTACTTCACGGGCCGACCCGCACCGCCGAGGGGGTAGATGCTTTTGGCCCGGTCCAGACCGAATCCGATCTGTGTCTCGATTACCGGCGCACCCTCATCCCCCCCAAGAAATACCTTCTTCCCCCCCGCCAGACCATCCTGAACTACACCACCGCAGCCGGCTACACCTTGCCCGATAGACCTGCTCCGCAGCAGGTTCTGTTCGGTGTGCATTCCTGCGACCTGCAAGGGATTGCCTATCTGGATCGTGTATTCCTGGGAGACCGACCCGACCAACTCTATCGTCGTTATCGGAATGCTCTCACGCTCGTCGGTCTTTCGTGCGAACCGGACCCATTCTGCTTCTGCGCTTCTTCTGAAAAAGCTCCACGGAATGCCGATCTATTCCTCCAGCGATTGGAGCACGGTTTTATCGTCAGCGCTGAAACAACCAGGGGGAAAGGGATGCTCGCCGGTCTCGAACCGCTGCTGACCGAAATTGAAGCCATCCCCCCACCACCTGTCGAGAGCCGGATGATGATTCGGCTCAGGAATGCGGCCGAACGCGGCAGCACCTTTCCCGACAGCCCCCTCTGGGAAAATTTTGCCGCTCGGTGCCTTTCCTGCGGCGCCTGTTCGGTCTGCTGTCCGACCTGCTACTGTTTCGACGTCCTGGAACATGGTGCACTCGATGGCATGACCGCCGAGCGACTCCGGGAGTGGGACAATTGCCTGTTCCGGGCCCACGGCGAGGTGGCTGGCGGCCATAACTTTCGCCCTACCCGTCGGGAACGCTTCCTCTACCGCTACCTGCACAAATACCTGGGGTTCGGCGCATTGGCGGGGGTACCCGCCTGTGTCGGCTGTGGCCGCTGCCGGGTAGTCTGCCCGGTGGCAATCGACCTCACTGAGTTGTTCGCGGAGGGGGATGATGTCTGCGCCTGAACTCAACTCTATCCCGATTTCCGCCCGAATTCAGACTATCCGCCGGTTGACCGCCGACACCGCCTTGTTCCGCCTGCAATTGGATGGCGACAGGACTTTCCCCTTCATCCCAGGCCAGTTTGTCCAGCTGTCGGTACCGGGGGGGGGCGAAGTTCCCATCTCCCCAGCAGACCTTCCGGCAGTGGATGGGACAATCGAGCTGTGCGTGCGCCGCTTCGGCCACGTGACGTCGCTTCTCCACCGGAGCAGGACGGGAGACAGGGTCGGTATTCGCGGACCGTTCGGCAACGGTTTTCCCGTCGACGCAATGGCCGGCAAAGACGTCCTGCTCCTCGCAGGGGGGCTGGGTATAGCGCCGCTCCGGTCCCTCCTCTTCCATCTTCTGCGTCATCGTTCCGACATTCGCTCCCTCACCCTCATGTACGGAGCACGGGAACCTGCCGTCATGCTTTTCAAGGACGAGCTTCTGGAACTGGCCACCACCGGCTCACTACGCCTGCTGTTGACCGTCGATTTCCTGTCAGATACCGGCCAGGCAGAACCGGCATGCAATGTCGGCCTGCTCCCGGCCCTGCTCAAGGGGGTGCAGCTGGAACCGGGTCGTTCCTGTGCAGCAGTATGCGGCCCACCTGCACTCTACCGTTGCACCATCGACGAACTTCTCCTGGCCGGTGTAGCTGAAGATGACATCTATCTGTCACTGGAACGGCGGATGAAGTGTGGCGTAGGGCTCTGTTGCCATTGTGCCGTTGGCCAGCTTTTATGCTGTTGCGAAGGACCGGTCTTTAGTTACCGGGACATCAAAAACATTCCCGGTGCCCTATGACCAGGCCTTCCCTCGCCATAGCGGGACTCACCGCCTGTTTCGGCTGCCAACTGACCTTCCTCAACTGCGAGGCGGAACTTCCAACCCTCGCCGGGCTTTTCGATTTCACCTACTTCCCCATGGGGAGCAGCAGACGCGAGATCGGGGGGGAATTTACCGCAGCCCTCGTCGAGGGGGCGGTATCCACACCGGACGACCTGGAAACCCTGGTCAGGCTCAGGAGCCGGAGCCGTGTCCTTGTCGCCTTCGGCACCTGTGCCCGCTGGGGAGGGGTTGCCGCCATGAACAACCACCTTTCCCGCGTGGCAATGATCGAATCCGTCTACGGCAAAGGAGCGGGGCCAACGAGAAGTTTCAACCCCGGTCCCCTTCACCGGTTTGTCACCGTAGACTTCTCCATTACCGGCTGCCCACCGGAAAAAAACGAACTGCTGGCAACCCTTGCAGCCCTTCTCCACGGGGCCTTGCCGGTATTTCCCCAGTACCCGGTCTGCACCGAATGCCGCAACCGGGAATGCCTCTGCCTCCTTATCGAACGGGGAGAGCCCTGCCTCGGTCCCATTACCCAGGCAGGGTGCAACGCCCGCTGTCCGGCAGTCTCCATCAAATGCGAGGGGTGCCGGGGGCCGGTAACGGAAGCAAACGTGGCGTCGGAACTTGAGGTACTCCTGGAGAAGGGGATATCCCGGGAGGAAGTAATACGTCGCATGCGACGCTTTTACCCGGAGTGGGACTATGGGCAGCGTTCTTGAGATAAAGCCGCTCAGCAGGGTCGAAGGGCATGGGACGGTGAGGGTTTCCCTTGCCGGACGCCAGGTCGAATCGGTCCAACTTAACCTCATCGAGTCACCGCGGCTTTTCGAGGCTCTCCTGGTGGGGAAACCGTACGATGAACTGCCGGAGATCATCTGCCGAATCTGCTCCATCTGCTCCTCAGTGCACCGGGTAACCTCACTCCAAGCCATTGAGGCCGCACTTGGCATCGGGATATCAGAACCGACCGCCCTTTACCGCGAACTGATACTTGCGGGAGGGCAGATAGAGAGCCACGGCCTGCATCTGTTCTGCCTCGTCCTTCCCGATTACTTTGGCATCGCCGGCTTTACCGAACTGGCAGCAAAGGCCCCCGCAGAATTCAGAGCCGGGCTTCGTATCAAGGCGGCAGGCAACCGCATCCAGGAACTCGTCGGAGGGAGACTCATCCACCCCGCCAATCTTGTCCCGGGGGGTATGGGAAAGTATCCTGCCCGGGACGAATTGAAGAAACTCAGGAGTGAACTGCAGGAGATACTCCCCGATGCGGTTAAGGCCTGCGAAATGTTCGCCACCCTCACACCTCCCCTGCATCCGGCAAACTTCACGCCTCCCAATTACCTTGCAGTCCAGAATGACGACTCGGAGTCATTGCCGGCAAACCTGCTTGTCACCAGTAACGGCCAGAGCATAGACAGCACCAGGTACAGGGAACTTCTTACGGAACAGGTGATGCCTCACTCCAACGCAAAGCATAGTTATGCCGGAGGAGAGATTGTGACGGTTGGCGCATTATCCCGTCTCAACCTTGGTGTCGAACTCTCCTCCAGGAGCGCTCAGGCGTTCTTTGATGCCCGGTCCCAACTTCTCGGCGCGCCGATGCCGGCAAATGTTCTGGCGCAGGGAGTCGAACTGGTCCATTCCGTAGAACAGGGGATAGCTCTCATCGACAAACTCCTCGAAATGCCAGCAACGTCTGAACCACGGGTACCATTCCCTATTCACGAAGGGAACGGTACGGCGGCGCGGGAAGCTCCACGCGGCGTACTGATCCACAGGTACGAGCTTGACAGCCAAGGCATCTGCACTGCCGCCGACATTGTCACACCTACCGCCATCAACCAGGCTGCCATGGAACGGGACCTCTACGCTCTCGCTTCCATACTGACCGGCGTTGATGAGTCGGAACTGAAATGGCAGCTGGAAATGCTCGTGCGTGCCTACGATCCATGTATCTCCTGCGCCGTTCACGTTGTGAGAATCTAGCCCGCGTTAACTGTTTTTTGCAGTTGCGTGCACCCCGCTCACATGCTACAACTCGTCCATGCGACTTCCCTCCCCGCTCTTCCCTGGACGTATTATCAAACGTTACCAGCGCTTTCTTGCCGACATACAACTGGACTGTGGCACGGTAGTCACCGCCCACTGCCCCAATTCCGGCAGCATGCTGGGGTGCATGACTCCGGGCAGCCCGGTACTTCTCTCACAGAGCCACAATCCATCGCGGAAACTCAAATACACGTGGGAATTGGTGTCTGTCCAGGGTTACTGGATTGGCATCAACACCGGCCTCCCCAACAGGCTCGTACATGAAGCAATCGAGGCCGGAGTTATCCAGGAATTACAAGGGTACACCAGTATAAGACCGGAGGTCCCCTATGGCACTAACAGCAGAATTGATCTGCTGCTGACGGGTTCACCCGGATGTTGCTACGTGGAAGTAAAGAACGTGACGCTGAGAGAAGGTGAAATGGCTTTGTTCCCCGATGCGGTAACGACACGGGGACAGAAGCATTTGCGGGAACTTATTGAGGTAGTCCGGAATGGGGCACGGGGGGTAATCTTCTTCGTGGTGCAGCGGGAAGACTGCCACTCAGTCAGCCCGGCCGACGCCATTGACCCCGAATACGGACGCCTGTTGCGCCTGGCTGTGAAGAATGGAGTTGAAGCGCTTGCATATCAGGCTTTCGTCACTCCTGAGGCCATCCAGATTGTTCGTCCTCTGCCTGTCATGCTCTGAATTAGGCGGAACAACCCGAATGTTCAGACCGAAGGCATACACGAAAAAAGGCGAGGTTTCCCTCGCCTTTGCTCTTTTCATATGCAACGCATTGCTTAATCTGCTTTCGCCTCACAGGTTTCATCACCTTCGGTGACATGCGTTACAGGTGTCTCGGCAGCAGGCTCAGTGCTCTGCACCTCTGCCGGAGCGACTGCAACGGCAGCTTTAGGTGCAGCCTTCTTTGCAGGGGCCTTTTTCGCCGGCTTTGTCTCGCTCTTAACCTTGAGCTCTTCCTCGACCAGTTCAATGATGGAAAGCGGAGCATTGTCACCAGGGCGGATTCCCAGTTTAATGATACGGGTGTATCCACCAGGACGCTCTTTATAGCGCGGAGCAATGGTCGTAAACAGTTTGGTTACCACCTTCTTGTCCCGGATATAGGCGGCTGCCTGCCGCATTGCGTGGAGATCCCCCTTCTTGCCGAGGGTAATCATCTTCTCTGCAATAGTACGCAGTTCCTTTGCCTTGGCATCGGTGGTGGTAATTTTTTCGTGATTGAGGAATGACGTCACCATGTTGCGAAACATGGCTATTCTGTGACTTGTCGTTCTCCCCAACCTTCTGCCTGCATTATTGTGACGCATGACTACGGGTTCCTTTCTCTATTAGCCTTGCGGATTACTCTTCCTCTTTACGATCACCGCGGAGCCGGCGCATGATTTCCGGATCGGGAAATCCTTCGAGCTTCATTCCCAGAGTCAGTCCCATATCCGCGAGAATATCTTTGATCTCATTGAGGGATTTACGACCGAAATTTTGGGTTTTGAGCATTTCCGCCTCGCTCCGTGAAACCAGTTCGCCAATAAGCTTGATACCGGCGTTCTTGAGGCAGTTTGCGGAACGTACCGAGAGCTCCAGCTCATCGACGGAGCGATACAGATTCTCGTTAAACTTCTCACGCTCCTCTAGAGGTTCACCTTCTTCAGAAGGCTCAGACTCTTCGTCAAAGTTGATGAAAATAGTCAGCTGTTCCTTAAGAATCTTGGCAGAGTACGCTACTGCATCCTCAGGCTTGACACTTCCATCGGTCCATATCTCAAGGGTTAGCTTGTCATAATCGGTGATCTGTCCCACGCGAGCGTTGGTCACCGTGAAATTAACCTTCTGAATCGGTGAAAAAATGGAATCGATTGGTATCGTGCCGACCGACGCCTTTTCATCACGGTTACGGTCTGCAGGGACATACCCGCGTCCCATTTTTACGACCATTTCCATTTCCAGGTTCGCGTCCTTTGAACAGGTCGCTATGTGATGGTCAGCGTTGAGAACTTCCACGTTGGAATCGGTAATGATATCACCAGCGGTAATAATTCCTTCACCCTTGTGAATTACCCTGATGGTACGGGGTTCCTGACCATGCATCTTGAAGCGTACGCTTTTGAGATTGAGAATGATATCTGTAACGTCTTCAGTAACCCCGGGAATGGCGGAAAATTCGTGGAGCACCCCCTTTACCTTGACGGAGGTAATGGCAGCGCCCTGCAGCGAGGAAAGCAGCACCCTGCGCAGTGAGTTGCCAAGTGTCGTACCGAACCCACGTTCGAATGGCTCGGCATAAAATTTTCCATACGTATTGGTAAGCGAATCCGCTTCAACCTGCAGCTTTTTGGGTCTGATCAGGTCGCGCCAGTTTTTATACATGTAGTGCCTCCCTGTCGGGTGTAGTTAGCCTTTACTTGGAATAGAGCTCGACAATCAATTGCTCCTGGATCGGCATCGTTATGTCTTCCCGCACCGGCAGGGATTTAACCATACCTTTATAAGCATCCTTATCCAGTTCCAGCCACTGCGGGACACCCCGCCGCACTACTCCTTCCAGGGATTCGTTAATGGAGGCAACCTTACGGCTCTTCTCGCGCAACTCTAGGACATCTCCCACCTTTACCTGAATGGAGGGGATATTCACTTTCCTGCCATTGAGCGAAAAGTGACCATGGCGCACCAGCTGACGCGCTTCAGTTCTCGATGTGGCGAAGCCGGCCCTGTACACAATATTATCGAGTCTCCGCTCAAGAAGGGACAGGAGATTTTCACCCGTTACCCCCTTCATGCGGTCTGCCTTTTCAAAATAGGCACGGAATTGCTTTTCCAGTATGCCGTAAATACGACGAACCTTCTGCTTTTCACGCAGCTGAACACCATAATCGGAAACCTTAGACCGACCTTGGCCATGCTGGCCCGGCGGATAATTTCTCCTCTTGATGGCGCACTTGTCGGTGTAGCAGCGCTCACCTTTAAGAAACAGCTCCATGTTTTCCCTTCTGCACAGACGGCAGGAGGGTCCTGTATATCTAGCCAATGAAGACCTCCTTAACTATTGGTAGCTTACGATTAAACTCTTCTTCTCTTTGGCGGACGACAGCCATTGTGAGGAATCGGTGTAACGTCACGAATGAAGCTTATACTGAAACCTGCTGCCTGCAGGGCTCTGAGTGCAGACTCCCTACCGGATCCAGGACCTTTCACATAGACTTCTACGCTTCTCATCCCATGCTCCTGGGCCTTCTTGGCACAATCTTCGGCAGCCATCTGAGCTGCAAAGGGCGTACTTTTGCGGGACCCCTTGAAGCCTTTGCTCCCTGCAGTAGACCATGCGACCACATTGCCCACCGAATCGGTTATGGTAATGATAGTATTGTTGAAGGTGGCCTGGATGTGCGCCACACCCGTGGGGATATTCTTGCGTTCCTTTTTCTTCTTGACCACTTTTTTTGCAGGGCTAGCCATTATTCCTCCAGATCAGTTGTTCTATTTCTTTTTGCCAGCGACCGTTCTGGCCGGCCCTTTTCTCGTTCTGGCATTGGTCTTGGTCCTTTGCCCACGCACCGGCAAACCCTTGCGATGACGCAGACCACGGTAGCAACCAAGGTCCATGAGCCGCTTGATGTTCATGGATATATCGCGGCGCAAGTCACCCTCGACCTTGACATTTTTGTCAATATTCTCTCTGATCCGAGCAACTTCCGCCTCGGTGAGATGGTCTGTTCTGGTGTTCATGTCGACACCGGAATCCGCAAGAATCTTTTGTGATGTAGATCTTCCTATGCCGTAAATGTAGGTTAAGGCGATCTCGATCCGTTTGTTTCTAGGTAGGTCTATGCCCGCGATACGTGCCAATGCCCGTTCCTCCTGAGTGTTATTACTTCTTAGCCCTGTCTCTGGGAATGCTTCGGAATGTCACATATCACCCTGACAATTCCCTTGCGCTTGATGATTTTGCATTTGTCACAGATTTTTTTAACCGACGCCCGTACCTTCATGGTTTATCCTTTCGCTTCATCGTATCTAAAAACTAAAGTTTCGTCAGAATATCTGGACCGTGCTCAGTTATCGCCACCGTATGTTCAAAATGGGCCGACAACCCACCATCACAGGTAATCGCTGTCCAACCATCTTTCAGAACTTTTACGTCAGGACCGCGTTCATTAATCATTGGTTCAATGGCCAGCACCATTCCGGCCTTGAGCTTAACGCCTCTACCCGGAGACCCGAAATTAGGAACCTGCGGGCTCTCGTGCAGGTTCTTACCAATACCATGGCCGACAAATTCCCTGACAACCGAAAATCCTCTCGCTTCCACATAACTCTGGACAGCGTGAGATATGTCAAACAACCGGTTATCAGGTATTGCGACAGAGATGGCCTTGTACAAAGATTCTTCGGTTACTTCCATGAGGCGCTTTGCACTATCTGACACGTTCCCAAGCGGCAATGTTATCGCTGCATCACCATAATAGCCGTCGTACACAACACCGAAATCGATGCTCAATATATCGCCTTCTATTAACTCGCGATTATTGGGCATGCCGTGGACGACCTGCTCGTTTAGGGAACAACAGAGTGAATACGGATAACCACTATAGCCTTTGAAAGCAGGCTGTGCACCACGTCTTCTTGCTTCTCTCTCAGCAAGATCGTTTAACGCCATGCTTGCCACACCAGGCCGTATTTCCTGCCTGAGTAGTTCAAGAATCTCCGCAACGATCCTGCAAGGGATTCGCATCCTGTCGATCTCTTGCGGAGATTTAAGGATTATCACTCCCGGGCACCTTCAAGTATCTTGAGGAGAGCCTGCTGTATGCTTTCTATGGAACCAGTCCCCTGAATGCCCCTGAGGAGTGATTCTTTCGTGTAGTACGCGATAAGTGGCGACGTCTGCGCATTATAAACATCCAACCTCTTGCGCATCGTTTCTTCACTGTCGTCATCGCGCTGATAGAGCTCATCACCACAATCATCACATTTTTCAGCTATCTTCGGAGGATTGAAGGCAATATGAAAACCCTTCCCACATCCTCTACACGTGCGACGACCTGTTATGCGCTGCAACAACTCTTCGCTGTCGACCTCTACAGAAACTACGTGATCTATTGCTTTACCATGGGAAACGAGCATTTCTTTCAAAGCATCTGCCTGAGCTACTGTACGGGGAAACCCGTCAAGAATAAAACCGCCCGAACAATCATCCTTGGCCAAGCGCTCTTCCACTATCCCGACAACAACACCATCAGGAACAAGAGCACCTGCATCCATAAAGCCTTTGGCCTTTATCCCCATTGGTGTCTGTTCTTTGACCGCACCCCTGAGTATGTCGCCCGTAGAGATTTGAGGGATGTTGAACTTTTTTGCAAGAATCTTTGCCTGGGTCCCCTTACCGGCGCCCGGAGGGCCCAACAGGATAATATTCATAACAACTCTTTCCCCAACTACCGTCTTCCCTTGATCTTAACGCCCTTCATGAAACCTTCGTAACTTCTCGTGATCAGGTGGGATTCAATCTGGGAAACTGTATCCATCCCGACCCCGACCGCTATAAGGAGGGCAGTTCCGCCAAAATAAAATGGAAGATTGAATTTACCAATTAAAATCGACGGGAGAACGCATACTAGTGAAATATAGATGGACCCGGCAAATGTCAGCTTGGTTAGGACGCGATCCAGAAACTCAGACGTCTCCTTGCCCGGCCGGATTCCTGGTATATATCCGCCGTGCTTTTTCACATTTTCAGCAACATCAACAGGGTTAAAAGTCACAGCCGTATAGAAATAACAGAAAAAAACTATGAATGCAACATAAAATAAATTATACGCCCAGTTTCCCGGGGTCAGACTTTTGGCTGCGTTTTGCACCCACGGAATATTTATAAAATTTCCAATTGTTGCGGGAAACATGATGATTGATGAAGCAAAAATCGGTGGTATTACTCCTGCCATGTTTACCTTGAGTGGCAAATGAGATGTCTGGGCACCAAAGGTCTTGAGACCGACCACTCGCTTGGCATAATGGATCGGCACACGTCGTTGTCCCCTCTCCACAAAGACAACAGCTGCAATAACAAGAAACATGAGTGCAGCGACAAACACCAGGACAAAGAGTGAAATCTGTCCTGATTTCAACAATCGTACACTGTTAATTATTGCTACGGGGATACGGGCAACAATACCGGCAAAGATGATGAGTGATATACCGTTACCTATGCCCTTCTCAGACATTTGCTCACCGAGCCACATAATGAACGCGGTCCCAGCTGTCAGGGTAATTACGGTCATTACGCGGAATCCCCAACCTGGATTCGGTACTACAAGTTCCCCGGCAGGACCACGCATACTTTCCAAACCGACTGCAATACCGGAAGCCTGGACAACACTCAGTACTATCGTGCCGTAACGGGTATACTGAATAATTTTCTTACGGCCAGATTCGCCTTCTTTGGAGAGTTTTTCAATGGCTGGGACTACAACCGTAAGTAACTGGAAAATAATCGAAGAGGAGATGTATGGCATGATGCCAAGCGCAAAGACGGTCAGTTTTTCCAGTGCGCCACCGGAAAACATATCAAACAGGCCGAGAAGTGTTCCCTGGGCCTGTTTGAAAAAATGCGAAAGCGCTTGACCGTCTATACCGGGTGTCGGGATATGACACCCCACGCGGTAGACCGCAAGCATCCCCAGAGAAAACAACACACGCTTCTTCAGCTCAGGTATCTTGAATATGTTCTGGAAGGCTTCGAGCAAGATTATATCTCCTCGACAGTACCGCCCGCAGCCAGAATCTTTTCCTTAGCAGCAGCGCTGAATTTGTGTGCTTTTATCGTCAGAGCCTTGGTAAGCTCCCCCGTTGCAAGAACTTTTATACCATCACGCACACCGCTAATGAGACCGCTCTTCAGGAGCGCAGCAGCATCAACACTGCTCGCTGCCTCGAAAATGTCCAACTGGCCCAGATTCACGATTGCGTAGTCTTTACGGGTAAGGGGGGTGAAGCCGCGCTTCGGCAGGCGACGATGCATCGGCATCTGGCCACCTTCGAATCCAGCCTTTATACTCCCACCGCTTCTTGCTTTCTGACCTTTATGTCCCTTGGTCGCAGTCTTGCCATGGCCTGACCCAGGTCCCCGACCGATTCTCTTTCTATTTTTACTTGCACCAATTGCGGGCTTTATGCTGTTCAATTCCATGTGTGCACCTCAGGGGAAATTACTCGGTTACATTTACCATGTGGGAGACCTTGCGGATCATCCCTCTTATTTCCGGAGTATCTTTAAGAACTACTGACTTATTCAACTTGTTCAGGCCCATGCCATTCAAAACGGCTCGCTGGCTTGCCGGTGTGCCGATATGGCTCTTTACCAGAGTAATTTTGAGATCCTGCGACATATCACTTCTCCTTGCTGGATTTAAAGCGCTGCTAGTCGGTCATGCCCCGACGTGCCATAATCTCTTCCGGACTGCGAAGCGATTTAAGTCCTGCAAAAGCCGCCTTGACTACATTGTGCGGATTGTTGGACCCAAGGCACTTTGCGAGAATATTGTGCACGCCAGCAGATTCGAATACTGCACGGGCTGCACCACCAGCAATAACACCTGTACCAGCGGAAGCTGGCATCATGAGTACGCGTCCGGCGCCAAAGTGTCCCTCTATCTCGTAAGGTATGGTTTGCCCTTTGACAATAGGAACCTTGATAAGGTTCTTTTTTGCCTGCTCCACGCCTTTGCGGATAGCCTCAGGGACTTCGTTGGCCTTGCCGAGGCCATAACCGACATACCCGTTCCCGTCTCCAACCACAACCAATGCGGAGAAACTGAACCGACGGCCACCTTTCACAACCTTGGCTACGCGACTGATGTGCACGACCCTGTCAGTTAAATTAATTTCGCTGGGATTGATCTTAAGCAATTAACGCCTCCTGTGTAATATCTTTAAAAGGACAGACCGGTTTCACGTGCAGCTTCGGCAAGTGCCTTGACTCTTCCATGGTAAAGAAACCCATTACGATCAAACACAACCGCCTTAATGTCGCTGGCCAAAGCACGCTTCGCAACCTCGGCACCAACCTTCTTGGCTGCCTCGATATTACCCGTCCCTTTCAGTTCAGCACCTACTTCTTTCATGACAGTGGATGCCGCTACCAGAGTCTTGCCCGTTGTGTCGTCAATTATCTGGGCATAGATGTGCGTAGCACTCTTGAACACGTTAAGACGAGGCCGTTCTGTCGTGCCACGAATCTTCTTTCTTATCCTTGTTTGCCGCTTAAGACGGGCAGCTTTTTTCTGTGCGAGAGAACTCACGGTGCTTCTCCTTGCTTTAACTATTTTTTGCCGGTTTTGCCGGCTTTTCTCAGAATCGTTTCGTTGGCATACCTGATCCCTTTACCTTTATACGGCTCCGGGCCACGGAACGAACGAATCTTGGCCGCAGTCTGACCAACAAGCTCCTTGTCAATCCCTTTGACAACAAGCTTGGTCATTTTATCCACTTCTACGGTTATTCCTTTAGGGAGTTGGAAATTCACCGGATGTGAATATCCCAGACTGAGATTGAGCACATCACCTTTGGCTTCAGCACGATAGCCTACGCCGCTGATCTCGAGAGCAGTCTCAAAACCTTTAGTCACACCTTCGACCATATTGCTTACGAGTGTTCTCGTCAAACCGTGTGCAGACCGCGCCTTGATCCCGTCATCAGCGCGATTGACCACAATCGTCTTATCCGTAATCGTCAGCGCAACACCATCCATAATTTTACGTGACAGTGATCCCTTGGGACCATCCACCGTCAGGACAGAGTTATCGAAAGATATTTTAACTCCCTGAGTGATTTCAATGGGAAGTTTACCAATTCTGGACATGCTGAATGCTCCTTGTTCCGGGTTAAATTACCAGACCGTGCAGATTAACTCGCCACCCACTCCGGCTTCCCGGGCGGCCTTATCGGTAAGAATGCCTTTCGAGGTCGATAAAATAGCAATCCCCATACCGTTTTTTATGCTGGGAATTTCATCGCCCTTTACATAGCGACGTCCACCCGGCTTACTGACTCTCTTGATCTCGTTAATGACCGAATCTTTTTCATCGATATACTTCAAATAAACACGCAACACGCCCTGCTTCTGGTCGGCAATCACCTTGTAGTTTTTGATAAACCCTTCTGAACGCAGGACGTTTGCCAGGCTTACCTTGAGGTTCGAAGATGGGATGTCCACCTTCTGGAGTTTCGCCATACCGGCGTTTCTTATTCTCGTAAGCATATCGGCAATTGGATCAGTCATCGACATCGGTTCTACTCCTCTATACAGTTTCTTCGCTGTTACCAGCTGGATTTTATAACACCGGGAATCTGACCGTTGGAAGCGTGCTTCCTCAGACAGATTCTACACATGTCAAACTTACGATAGTACGCACGCGGACGACCGCACAAAGGGCACCGGTTATACTCCCGTACCTTGAACTTGTTCCCTCTTTGTGCTTTGATTATCATCGATGTTTTAGCCACTTCTATCCTCCGAACGTGATTTAATATCTGAACGGCATACCCAACAGCTTCAGCAATGCTCTGCCTTCGTCGTCGCTATTAGCCGTGGTCACAATGGAGATATTCATCCCCTTGATTTTGTCAACTTTATCGTAATTGATCTCGGGAAAGATCAGTTGCTCCTTTATCCCGAGTGAGTAGTTACCTTTACCATCAAAGCCTTTTGCAGATACTCCCTTGAAATCGCGTACACGGGGGAGCGCAACATTCACCAGTCGGTCAAGGAACTCGTACATGCGGTCCTTACGCAAGGTAACCATACAGCCAATAGGCATACCCTGGCGCAACTTGAAACTGGCAATTGATTTCTTGGCCTTGGTGATGACCGGCTTCTGGCCACTGATCACCGACAGTTCATCGGCTGCTGAGTCAAGAATTTTCACGTTCTGGATGGCTTCACCAAGCCCCATATTGATGACAATTTTCTCGATTTTAGGTACTTCCATGACGTTCTTGTAGTTGAAATCTTTCATCAACTGGGGAACCATCTCTTTATTGTAAAGCTCTTTCAGCCGTGACATTTACCCCTCCGCACTATTTGTCAAAAGACTCGCCGCATTTTACGCAAACACGGGCCTTCTTGCCGTCTTCAAGAACACTGGTCCTGGTTCTTACCGGCTTCTTACATTTACCACAATAAACCATCACATTCGATACATGGAGCGGAGCCTCTTTTTCAACAATCCCGCCGGCCTCATTACCACGTGCGCGTGTATGCCTTTTGACAATGTTAAGACCTTCGACAATAACCCCATCCTTTTTGGAAAGGATCTGGATGATTTTACCTGTCTTGTTCTTATCCTTGCCAGTAACGACCACGACGGTGTCACCTTTTTTTACATGCAGATTCTTACCTAGCATCGTCTGTCTCCGCCTTAAATTATAGTACTTCGGGGGCAAGGGAGATAATTTTCATAAACTTCTTCGCCCTCAGTTCCCGCGCTACCGGCCCGAAGATTCGGGTACCAACCGGCTCGCGCTGGTTGTTAATGACAACCCCGGAGTTGCCGTCGAAACGGATATAAGAACCGTCGGGCCGGCCAATTTCCTTCGCAGTTCTCACCACGACTACCTTGACCACGTCCCCTTTTTTCACCTTGGAGTTGGGAAGTGCCTCTTTCACCGACGCAACAATTATATCGCCAATACTGGCATACTTGCGCTTGGATCCGCCCAGAACCTTAATGCAAAAGAGCTTTTTGGCCCCTGAATTATCCGCTACATCGAGTATTGTCTGCATCTGAATCATAGGTAGCTCCTGCCTTACGCGCTTTTATCGATTATCTGCCGAACTTGCCAGCGTTTATCCTTGCTTAACGGACGAGTCTCAACGATCAGGACACGATCACCCGTTTTACAACTGTTATCCGTGTCATGCGCCTTATACTTGGCCGACCGCTTTATATATTTATTGTAGACCGGATGTTTCACAAGACGGTCAACCTTAACGACAACGGTCTTATCCATCTTGTCGCTCACCACTACGCCTGTCTGGGTTTTTCTGCTACCGCGCTCACTCATATCAGCCTCACTAGCCTTTTTTTTCCTGAAGTAAAGTTTTCACACGCGCAACGTCTTTCCTGATAGCAGACAGTTTCGCGCTGTTTTCAAGACGTCCAGTATGAAGCTGGAACTTGAGATTGAACAGTTCCTTTTTCAGTTCCTTTTCCTTCGACTGGAGTTCTTCCTCATTCATAGTTTTCAGGTCACTAACCTTCATGGCCGTCCTTCCTCGAAATAAATTTTGTCGTGATGGGAAGCTTGTGGGCTGCCAAACGGAATGCCTCGCGTGCAATCTCTTCGGTTACCCCTTCCATTTCGTAGAGTACATGGCCAGGCTTTATAACGCAAACCCACGAATCGGGGGAACCCTTACCCTTACCCATACGCGTTTCAGCAGGCTTGGAGGTCAGCGGTTTGTCGGGGAAGATGCGTATCCATATCTTGCCGCCCCTTTTAATGTAACGGGTCATTGCAATACGAGCAGCTTCGATCTGACGGGAGTCAAGCCAGCCACAGGTAGTAGCTTGCAGTCCATACTCTCCAAACGCCAGTTCTATACCACGCTGCGGCGTTCCGGTCATTCTCCCCTTCATTTGCTTTCTATGTTTAACACGTTTAGGCATTAACATTGCTAACAAGCTCCTGTTTATTTTTGACCGGGAAGTACTTCGCCCTTGAATATAAGTACTTTCACGCCAATGATACCGTAAGTTGTCTTTGCCTCTGCAAAGCCGTAATCAATATCTGCCCTCAACGTATGAAGAGGAACGCGCCCCTCACGATACCATTCGGTTCGGGACATCTCGGCACCGCCCAAACGCCCTGAGCACGTAATTCTGATACCCTTTGCACCGAACTTGAGCGCTGAGGTAACGCTCTTTTTCATGGCTCGGCGGAAAGCGATGCGGCGCTCCAACTGCAGGGCCACGTTCTCCGCGACCAGTTGCGCATCCAGTTCGGGCTTACGCACCTCTTGAATATTCAGGAACACTTCCTTGTCGGTGAGTTTGGCCAGTTCCTTTTTCAGAGTCTCGACTTCAGAACCTTTTTTGCCAATTATCAGTCCCGGACGTGCGGTAAAGATGTTTATCTTCGCCTTGTTAGCAGCACGCTCAATCTCGATTTTGGATACACCAGAATGATAGAGCCGCTTCTTGAGGAACGCCCGCAGCTTAATATCCTCATGCAGCAGTTTGGCGTAATCCGCCTCGGCATACCACTTGGAGTCCCATGTCTTGATGACACCAAGCCTGAACCCTACGGGATTTACTTTCTGACCCAAAACTTCACCTCCACCTGTGTGCTATACAAATTTATTTCTTATCGGCCAGTACCACGGAAATGTGGCTGGTCGGTTTTCTGATCTTGCTCGCCCTGCCCATGGCGCGTGGCACGAAACGCTTCAGTACCGCACCGCCGTCTACATAAATAGTCTTGACAAATAAACGGTCAACGTCAGCAGCACCTTTTTGCTCGGCATTTGCAACAGCAGAGCTGAGCAGCTTTGCAACGAGCTTGGCCGAAGGCTGTGGGGAAAATCGGAGAATATTAAGTGCGTCCTGAATCCCCTTACCACGTACCATGTCTACAACAAGACGGGTTTTACGGGGGGAGAGACGGGCTAATGACAGTCTGGCGCTTGCTTCCATTATCGACTCCTTTGCAAATTACTTCTTCTTCAGTTTGCTTTTTTTGTCGGCCGCATGGCCAAAAAAGGTCCTTGTAGGGGCAAACTCACCCATTTTATGGCCTACCATGTTTTCTGTCACGAAGACAGGTATGAATTTCTTACCGTTATGAACGGCAAACGTAAGGCCGATAAAGTCGGGAGTTATCGTTGAGCGGCGCGACCACGTCTTGATTACTTTCTTTGACGAGGGGCTTTCTGCTTCAACCTTCTTTGCCAGATGCCCATCTACAAACGGGCCTTTTTTAATGGATCTTGCCATCGTATCATTCCTCTGTAGGGAGAGTTATTTAGTGCGCTTCTTGACGATGAAGCGGGATGAAGTTTTGTTGGTTCTGGTTTTATAACCCTTGGTCGGGATGCCCCAAGGTGTCACGGGGTGACGACCACCAGATGTCCGCCCTTCGCCACCGCCATGGGGATGGTCGACCGGGTTCATTGCGACACCACGTACCTTGGGACGCTTGCCAAGCCAACGGGAACGGCCAGCTTTGCCGATGGATACATTTTCATGATCCAGATTCCCAACCTGGCCGATTGTCGCCATGCACTCCTGGAGAACCATTCTGACCTCACCGGAAGGGAGCTTGACCTGTGCATATTTGCCCTCTTTGGCCATGAGCTGTGCAAAGGTACCTGCACTGCGGGCAAGTTGTGCACCTTTCCCGATCTTTAGCTCAATATTGTGAATAATCGTGCCGAGTGGGATTGCTTTGAGTGGCAGAGCGTTGCCCGGCTTGATATCGGCTTCAGGGCTTGCAATGACGGAATCGCCTACTTTCAGATCAAGTGGCGCAAGGATGTAGCGTTTCTCGCCATCCGCGTAAACGAGCAGTGCTATACGTGCGCTCCGGTTCGGGTCATATTCGACTGAAGCAACCCGTGCGGTTATATTGTGCTTGTCGCGACGGAAATCGATAATCCGGTACTTCTGTTTATGACCTCCACCAATATGGCGGGAAGTAATCCGTCCAAAAGAGTTCCGGCCACCAGTCTTCTTCTTGTTTTCAAGCAGGGACCTTTCCGGTTTTGTGCATGTAATTTCTTCAAAGGTGGAACAGGTCTGATGCCTGCGGCCAGCGGATGTCGGTTTGTAACTCTTGATAGCCATTATTTAAACCCCACAGAGTTGATCTAGACTTCGAAAAAGTCAACGTTGCTTCCCTCTTTGAGGGTAACGTATGCTTTTTTCCAATTGGAACGTTTGCCGATATGTTTACCGACCCGCTTCACCTTACCGGCCACGTTGACGGTGTTGACGTCGTCCACTTCGACCTTAAAAAGCTTCTCTACAGCCTGCTTGATTTCTATCTTATTGGCATTCCGATCGACTTCCAACGCAATGACATTGCGCTCGTCCTTTTCGATCGTGCTTTTTTCAGTGACCAGCGGTCTCTTGATAACGTCATACATGTTCATGACAGTAGCGCTCCTTCAACCTTCCGCACCGCATCCTGTGTAAAGATGATGCTTTGGTATTTCATGATATCAAAAATATTGAGGCCTTCCGTCTTGAGAACCTTGACATCCTTTATGTTGCGTGCCGACAGTTCAAGGTTATGATTGACCCCGTCGATGACGATAAGCGTCTTGTGAAGTGCAAAACCATTCAGTACCCCGACAAAACTTTTCGTCGATACCTGCTCGATGTTCAAGGCATCAAGAACGGTCAGCTTGTTCTCTTTATACATAAGAGACAGAGCCGAGCGGAGTGCACCCTTCCGTGCTTTTTTATTCATGGAGAGGTTGTAGGTTTTGGGTTGCGGTCCGAAGGCAACTCCGCCACCAGGATAATGAGGCGCCCTAATGCAGCCTTGGCGGGCCTGACCGGTCCCTTTCTGACGGAACGGCTTCTTTCCGCCACCAGAAACGGCAGAGCGATTCTTAACGGCAACGGTTCCCGCGCGGCGGTTCGCCAATTGAATCTTGACCGCTTCGTGGATGAGATATTCTTTGACGTCGCCATTGAAAACAGCGTCGTTCAGATCCATCTCTCCCACCTTGTTTTTTTTGATATCAAAAACATCAATTGTAGCCATGATCTATCTCCAAAACCTGCTTGTTATTTCTTGGCTTTGACACTGTCCCTTATGACAACTATGCCATTTGCAGCACCGGGGATTGCCCCTTTGATCAGAAGCAGATTATCAGCAGAATCCACCCGCGCAATCTGCAGTCTCTGTACCGTCACCCTCTCATTCCCCATCTGGCCGGGCATTTTCTTATTCTTGAAAACCCGTGACGGAGTGGCGGAGCAACCTATGGAACCAGGAGCACGGTGAAAGCGGGAGCCGTGGGTCGAACGACCACCCTTGAAACCCCAGCGCTTCATGACCCCTTGATAACCTTTGCCGATGCTGGTACCCGTCACGTCAATCAGGTCCCCGACGGCGAACAGCTCTGCCTTGATTTCATCCCCGACATTGAACTGGTCCACGTTATCGAGGCGGAGCTCGCGCAGATGGGTGAAGACCCCTTTGTCTGCGGCCTTGCAATGACCGACCACAGCGCGATTCGACTTTACTGCTTCACGCTCGCCGAAGCCGACTTGTATGGCATTGTAGCCATCCTTGTCGACGGTTTTCTTCTGGATAACAACACACGGGCCAGCTTCTACGACAGTCACCGGAACACGGCGTCCATCATCGGTGAATATTTGGGTCATCCCAAGTTTTTTGCCTATCAATCCCTTAATCATGGTTGACGATCCTATCTTTGTATTCTCAATTACAGCTTGATCTCGACATCGACACCGGCAGAGAGGTCGAGTTTCATAAGCGCATCAACAGTCTGCTGGGTCGGTTCGAGAATGTCTATCAGGCGTTTGTGGGTCCTGATCTCGAACTGCTCACGAGACTTCTTGTCCACGTGGGGACCACGGAGAACACAGTATTTATTGATAACCGTCGGCAAGGGTATCGGACCCGCCACCCGCGCACCGGTTCTCTTTGCTGTATCAACAATCTCCCCGACAGAAAGATCGAGCAGCTTGTGATCATATGCTTTGAGACGTATTCTAATTTTTTGGCTTGGCATCACGACCTCTTATAAATTTGCAATTATTCAATGATGGAGCTGACCACGCCGGCACCGACCGTACGGCCACCTTCGCGGATCGCGAACCGCAGTCCTTCGTCCATGGCGATCGGGGTGATCAGGTTCACCGTCACCGCTACGTTGTCACCGGGCATGACCATCTCGGTCCCCGCCGCAAGGTCGACTACTCCGGTCACGTCGGTGGTCCGGAAGTAGAACTGCGGACGATACCC
>NZ_JAHCVK010000010.1 GCF_018476905.1 Geomobilimonas luticola | reverse complement strand
CCGGGGACAGTTTTAAAGTTTCAGCTGCATCCTACTGAAACTACTTAGCTATTTTGGAGCGGGAAACGGGATTCGAACCCGCGACTTCGACCTTGGCAAGGTCGCACTCTACCACTGAGTTATTCCCGCTCAACGAGCTTTTTTTTATAACAAAACAGCTCTCGGGAGTCAATACTTTTTTTGCCGGATATCACAAAAACTTTGCCGCTCAGGAGAAGGGTTTCCTGTCGCCTTCCCCCTCTTTGAAGCTAATAAACCACCCCTCAGTAATGACACTATCCAGACAAAAGCCTCCACTGAAAAAGGCCGGGCAACGACCCGGCCTTTCAAGTAACGCATCAGCTCACTAGAGAGGGTTGCCGCCGCTGTCCTTATAGGTAACGGTTACCACAAAATTGGATGCGGACAGCACAAGCGGGACACTCGGGAATGTCGATGCACCGACAACTGAACCGACCCGGAAGCCGGGAATGCCCGACGTTATGCCACTGTACGTCAGTTGGATTATCGGGGTGTTTGCGACCGTAGTAAATCCTGCAGCGCTTACGACACCAATCGTGATCGTATTGGCCGGGTCTGCGAGTCCAGGACCCGCCGTAAGGAGGGAACCGGTATCTGCCAGCAGTTGATTCAAACTGGTGGCGCTCGTGTAGGTAGCTCCTGCGTCATTCACAAATTTCAATTCCAAAGAGTCCAGTGTTCGTGCACTGTCGAGGGCGATGAATACGTCGGCACTCGCCGGCTGGGGAATGAACTTTACAATCGTGCTCCCGTTTGCACCCGCAACGGAAGCGGTAAAGGTGACAGAAGCATGCGTCGTTGACCTGGCCACGGCCGTTGCGACATTTCCTGACGTGGGGGTAACAGTACTGATAGTCGTCCCGCTGGGCGCCGTAAATGTAACGACAGTACCGTTGGGAACCGCCGGGGAGACGGTTGCTGTCAAATTGACACTGTCACTGTTATTGTTCAGTGCAATATTCTTCGACGCAGTCAGCGTTACGGTATAAGGATTGGGAGTAAAACTCGCGGCAATGGTGTGGAAAGCGGTAACATTGCTGAAAGTGTACGTAGGCACCGCACCAACCGAAACTCCATCAACCAAAACGCTCTGAATGACATATCCCGTAGCGGCCGTGATGGTGTAAGTCTGACTGGCACCGCTTGTCAGAGTTG
Organism: Geomobilimonas luticola; assembly: GCF_018476905.1. GTDB lineage: Bacteria > Desulfobacterota > Desulfuromonadia > Geobacterales > Geobacteraceae > Geomobilimonas > Geomobilimonas luticola. The sequence goes on along the minus strand of NZ_JAHCVK010000010.1, from coordinate 109,375 downwards.
TCGTCCCGGCCGGGGATATACTGCCACCCGTGCCTGCTGAGGCCACAATGGTGAACGTAGATGCTGGCGGAGGTACTGACGTACTGAAACTGGCGGAAATGGTATGGTTGGCGGTGATATTGCTAAACGTGTAATTGGATACCGCTCCAACCGAAACACCATCGACTAAGACACTTTGGATGGTGTATCCAGCATTGACTTTAATGATGTAGGACTGACTGGCACCGCTCGTCACGGTTGTCGTGCCAACCGGATCTATACTGCCACCGGCACCTGCTGACGCTGTAATGGTGAACGTGGTCACCGGAGGCGGAGTCGTCCCTCCGCTGCTGCTCCCCCCTCCCCCGCCACACCCTGCCAGACTGATGACCGCACCTATTGCCAGCAACCGGAACATATTCCGCAGACTCATGTACGTATCCTCCCTTTCTTTTGTTCAGCCCGCCCAGTTTAGAATTATTTCACAACGAAGGTAAAGGAAAATTTTGTGCGGCGGATACACGAAGACCCGGCCCGGCATTGCAGCCGAACCGGGTCATGGCGGATCGTGACTCCTTCTCTTTGCGGGTGACAGGTCAGACGTGGTGGAGTGTCAACGAATTCTTGAGCATGAGGAGCGCTTCCATGGCATCGGAATTCTGCTCCTGGTGATATACCTTTTCCAGGGAGGTAATTACCGACACGTAGAACTGGTGCAATTCGCTCCTGGCAGCGCTGATGAAAGGATTGAACGGCTCTTCGGGGAGAAAATCGCCCGTGTACAGGTCCTGGGCAGCCTCCAGGAATTCGCGGGCGGCCTTGTTGTCACCCCGGGCCTGGAACTTGATGCCATTGGTGGCATTGTAACGGAACAGGCTCGCATCGAGAGAGATCACGTTGACGTCAAGCCGCACCGCCTCACCCTGGGTAATGACGGGGTTGATGGTTTGGGGGCCGCTGAAGGATTTCCTGAGACGACTGACGGTGGTCTTGAAGTTGTTCGCGCCAGCCTTGACGTCGCAACCGGGCCAGAGCACTTCGATAAGCTTGTCACGATGAACCCACTGGTCATAGGTCACCAGCAGATAGCAAAACAGGAGGCGGGCCTTCTGGCTTTCCCAGAGGATGGTGATCGGAGCACCCTTGTAGTAGATGGACAACCCGCCGAATGCGCGAACATCGAGCTTTACGGGTTCAGTTGCCTTACTGTCGCTTTTTGTTCTTGCCATGCGGGTCTCATCCAATCCACGTTAGAAGCTACTTTCACCTGCAACGTCCTTGTATACTACAACAAAACGCCAAGTTAAAGCTAAAAATCTGTATCTGCGGCAAAATTTCAGCCAAAGCCTCATTTCCACCACGGGAACGAGCGGGTATCCTCTCCCGTTCCCGTGGTGGTATTCGCAACTTACGGCGCTTTGCTGACCTTCTTGAAAATCTCCCATCCCTTCAGGAGGTCGAGGGCACGGAGAATCTGGTAATCGCCCTTTACCTGTTCATCAGATTTATATGCAGGGAGTTTCTCCTCTTTCTTCTCGGCGGGAACATCCTTCCCGTCAGCCGTCTCAAAGTGGTTTTCCAGATCCTTCTCCCGAAGGTGCGCCCCTTCCTTCTTCTCAGTTGCGGGAAGGTCCAGCCGCTCCACCGTGATATCGGGAGTGATCCCCTTGGCCTGGATCGAACGCCCGCTGGGGGTGTAATAACGGGCAGTGGTAAGGCGCAGGCCGGAATTATCAGAAAGCGGGATGATGGTCTGCACCGACCCCTTGCCGAAACTCTGGGTGCCCATGATAACCGCACGCTTGTGATCCTGGAGAGCACCCGCCACGATTTCGGAGGCGCTGGCGCTGCCGCTGTTGATGAGGACCACTATCGGGTAGGACGGCTCCTTGGTCCCTTTCCGGGAGTTGAACCGCATCTTGGATTCCTTCTCCCGGCCCTCGGTATAGACGATCAACTGCCCCTCGTCGATGAAATGCTCCGCGACCCGTACCGCCTGATCGAGCAGTCCGCCGGGATCGTTGCGCAGATCGAGAACCAGCCCGCGGAGGCTGCCGCCGTTGTCCTGCCGCAGGGTATTGAGCGCCTTTGCCAGGTCCTCGTCGGTCTTTTCCTGGAACTGGGCCACCCGGACATACCCGAAACCGTCGTCCAGGGTCTTGTACTTGACGCTCTTCACCTGGATGACATCACGGACCAGCGGAAACTCTTTCGGCTTGTCCAGCCCCTCGCGGAAGATGGTCAGGACAACCTTGGTCCCCTTGGGACCACGCATCCGCTTGACCGCATCCATGATGGTCATGTCCTTGGTGAACTTGTCGTCGATCTTGAGAATCTGGTCGCCCGCCTTGATACCGGCCTTGAAGGCGGGAGTGTCCTCGATGGGGGAAATTACCGTCAGGAGACCGTCCTTGATGGTTATCTCGATCCCCAGCCCGCCGAAGGAGCCCTTGGTCTCGATCTTCATCTCCTTGTACATCTCGGGAGGCATGAAGGAACTGTGGGGATCGAGAGACGTGAGCATGCCGTTGATCGCGCCGTAGATGATCTTTTTCGTGTCCACCTCTTCCACGTAGCTCTTCTTGACGATGGCGAGCACGTCGGTAAAGAGTTCGATAGACTCGTAATCGTTAGCGCCCTGGGCCGAGCACCGGCGCTGGGCACCCGTACCGATAAAAACCGCCAGCACCGTTACCGCGGCAACCAACAGGGCCACTTTTTTCCCCTTGTTACGAACTGACATCATGCCTCCCCATATTCTTATGGTGCTTAGCGTATCCAGGGGGTCGGATCGATCGGCTTACCCTGATAACGAATTTCGAAGTAGAGCATCGAGCCCCGCGAGGAATCCACATCCCCGACGCTGGCCAGGACCTCGTTACGCGTAACGGTCGTTCCCACCCTTTTCATGATGCGGGAAGTGTGGGCATAGAGGCTGAAAAAACCGCCCCCGTGATCGACGATCACCATGTTGCCATATCCCTTGAAATAGTCGGCAAAGATAACCTGGCCGTCGAACACCGCGTGGATGTCGGTTCCCGCCGGCGCCGCGATGGATACGCCGTTGCTGACCGTAAAGGAATTGAATTCGGGATGCTTGTGCCTGCCGTACCTTCCGACAACCTCACCCCGGACCGGCATGCTGAGCCGCCCCTTCTGGGCGCCGAACCCCTTGTCCGGTATAAGCGGAAGGGGGGGGCCGCTGCCGACTCCCGATTTATCTTTTTTGGCAGTATAGCTTTTTCTACTGCGTGCTTCAAGCCTTTCCACCATGGACTGGAGGCGCCGCGCATTGGCTTCCAGTTGCTTGATCGACGTCTGGTAAGACTTTTTTTCCTCCCGGACCTGTGTCAGAAAGGCCGCTTTCTTCTGCTTCTCCTCCTCGATCTCGTGCTTCTTCACCTCGATGGACGCCTTGATCTTCTCCTTTCGGGCAACGTCCCCTTCGAGACGTACCTTGAGAAGTCTCAACTGGTCTATTTTCTGGTTATACTCGGCAAACAGCTGCCTGTCCCGCCCCAAAACGGCCTGCATGTAGCGCTGTCCCTCGACCATCTGGGGCAGGGATTCCGCACCGAAAAACATCCGGGCGCTCCCCATCTCGCCGGTCTTGTAGAGGGCAACCAGGCGGCGACGGATCTGGTCCCGCTTTCGTTCCGCCTCCCCCTTGACCTCCTCTATCTCGCGCTGGGTACGGCCAAGCACCGTTTCGACACCCCTGAGTTCCCGCCCGAGGGAGACAAGGTTATTCTCCTTTTCGTGCAGGTTTTTCTCAATCTGGGTCAACTCGGAACTGACCTGGGTTTCAACCTTCCTGGTCTTTTTCAGGAGAAGTTTTTTTTCCTTGATCTGCTTTGCCACCCCCTGCAAATCATCACGGACATCGGCATGGAGCGGCGCTGCACAGATGAAGCAGGCACATGCTGTCAGGAAGAAGATCCGGATCATGATCAAACGCTGACAAACCGCTTAAGGGAAGTGGCGCTGCCGATGAAACCGAGCAGTACCCCGCTGACGAACAGCCCCACACTGTAAACCGGCGGCAGGAAGGCCAACCCTGCGGCAGCCGGATTGAACGACAGGAAATTGCCGGCATTGTGAAGAAAGGCGTAATAACATCCTGTCAGGATGATAAGGGCCAGTCCGGCACCGGACGCTCCCTGCAGGATTCCTTCGATAAGGAACGGCGCCTTTATGAAGAAGCGCGTCGCGCCGACGAGACTGAGGATCTCCAGTTCCTCCTTGCGGGAATAGATAGTCAGCTTGATCGTGTTGGACACGATGAATATCACGGCGAGAACCAGAAAACTGCCGAGCAGCAGCCCGGCCAGCCGCAGGAAATTCATGAAGGTCGTATAGCGCCGCACCCACTCCTCTCCGTGCTGCACTTCGGTTACGCCGGGCACCTTCTTGAGCCGGTCAACGTACACCGCAACGGCATCACTGTTCCTACTGGCGCTTTTCAGGCTGATTTCGACCGACGAGGGGAGGACATCGGTGGTGATGCCTTCCAGAAGGAGCTCCTGTCCTTTCAGCCGCTCGCGAAACCGTTTGAACGCTTCCTCCTTGCTGACATAGGTAACCCGGTCCGTTCCCGGAATGGCCAGGACCCGGGATTTCAGTGTGGCAAGCTCCTCTGGGGCAAGTTCCTGTTCGAAGTAGGCAGTAACCTGTACCCGTTTGCTCCAGTCGTTCGCCACCCCTTCCAGGTTAACGAACACGAGCATGAAGAGAGAGATGATGAGGATGGCCAGGGTTATCGTTCCGATGGTGACGATATTGACGAAGGCATTCTGGCGGATATTGAGAAGCGCCCTGCCGACGAAGAATCTGAGTCTGCCGGTGAATCCCTCGTTGGCGAGCTTGGGCCGCTTTGCCTGTTTATTGCGTGACATCGGGACCCTCCACGATCTTCCCCTTTTCAAGGGTGACAACCCGCTTGTGGGAGTGTTCAATTAGCCGCCGATCATGGGTTGCTACGACCACCGTGGTCCCCCGTATATTCGCGTCCCTGAAGATGTTCAGGATGAGGTCTTTGTTCTCCTCGTCCAGATTGCCGGTCGGCTCGTCGGCCAGCAGGATTTTCGGGTCGTTCACCAGCGCCCGTGCCAGGGCCACCCGCTGCTGTTCACCACCGGACAGCCTGAGAGGAGTCGCGTTGATTTTATGCTCCAGCCCCATCTGTTTGAGAATGTGGAACACCTTCTTGTTGATGTCCTGCTTGCTCCAGCCGAGCACCTCAAGGGTAATGGCGACATTCTCCAGCACCGTGCGGTTGGGAAGGAGCTTGAAATCCTGGAACACCACCCCGATGGAGCGGCGCAGATAGGGGATCTGGGATCGCGTCATGCGGGTCACGTTCTGGCCGTCGATCACGACCTGGCCGCGTGTGGGAGAAAGCGCCGCATAGAGGAGCCTCAGGAGCGTCGACTTCCCGGCGCCGGACGGGCCGGTGAGGAAAACGAACTCTCCGCGCGGGACATGAAGGTTGATGCCATGCAGGGCGGTAACTTCCTTCTGATAGGACAGGAACACGTTATGCAGTTGAATCATTACTAATCCTCGTAAAACATGTCAGCATCGCATGGCATCGGAACGGACAAACAGACCGCTTCGATGCGATTACCATTCATTGTACGGAACACCATTTGTCCCTACCAGATTGGAGCCGCTGTGCACATCGTAAATGGAGCCTTTCGCTTCGCTGCCGTCGGTGGGAGCCGGTGGTGCGACCGTCACCCAGGTATCGCTTTTCTTGGTGAAAGGGTCTATCGGCAGGGAGCGGAAATACTTCTTGTCCACCATCTCCTGGAGTGAATCGGGGAACTTGCCCTGGTCGGCATTGAACTGCTCGATGGTATTGCGGAAGTTGTAGAGGTTTTCACTGAGAACCGCCTCCCTCGCCTTGAGCAGTCCCACCTGGTAATTGGGTACGGCAATGGCGGCAAGGATGCCGATTATGGTCATGACGATCATCAGTTCGATGAGCGTGAAACCGTGCTGTCGTGTCAGTAACCGTTTTGCCATGGTGTTACCAGTCCTTGTAGTGAGTCCCGTCGATTGCCGTCTCTTCGCTGAGGGAATAGATATCGTACACGTCCTCCCCGCCCCAGCTTGTGGAGTCCGGCTGATCCGCATAGGAACGGAGTCCCCATTCGGGCTTCTCGCCGGGTTTCGGCGGATTGAACGGGTCGACCGGAATCCTGCGGAGAAATTTCTTCTTGTAATTGATCGCCCCGCCGAAATCGTACCCCTCAACCATCTGCTCCAGCGTCTCCGGATAACCGGACTTGTTCAGGGACGCAACAATTTTCTTCTCGTCGACCGCCTTGTCGTAGGCTTTTTTGAACTCGTCCAGGGCGGTCCTGACGGTACGCAGCTCGCGCCGCAGTTCCAGTTCCTTCAATCTCTTGCTGGTCATCTGTGCCGACGGCAGAACGATTGCGGCAAGTATGGCGAGAATCGAAACGGTCACCACCAGTTCGATGAGGCTCAGGCCCCGGCTGTCCAGTCGCGGTATCTTCATGGTAGCGCCAGCTATTGTACCTCCACCGCCGTATTGTAGGGGAGGGTTTCAAGGGGTTTCCCGCCGGCTGCCACGAAATTGGCATCGATGAAACCTAGGCTTGCCGGACCCTGGTTCTTTGCCTTGAAGATGGCGGTGGCGATGGTCCCCGCACCGGTGACACCCGGCACGTCACCTACCCGCCCCAGCGTCACGGCCACCTTTCCGCCGTTAGCGTCCAGACTGGTCTTGAACAGGGTCGGCTTGCCATCGCTTTTCAGGAAGGGGCCCTCTTCAATGCCGACGAAATCGAGGAAGAGCGGGTCGTATACCAGGGTAAACGGCGAGTTGTAAAGATTCTTCGCATCGGACACCTTGATCTCGACCCGGAACTGGTCGTTAACTTTGACCGTCGGCGGGGCGAGGAGATTCAGCATGACCCGTTGCGGCGGTTCGGGAGCGGCAGCCGGCACGTTCGGAGGAGTCGCCGGCATTGTCTGCGCAGCAGGGGGTGCCGGTACAGGTAACATGGGCTTGCCCGGCGCTGGGGCTGCCCCGCCTTTTGGCATTTGCGCTCCGGCGGGTTGCGCCGCTCCAGGGGAAGCCTCCGTTTCGGTATCCTGGAATGACGAGTAGAGCTTGGCCGCCACCGGATCGTCTTCCCTGCCCGACCAGAACGAGGAGACATCCGCATCAGGAATGGTTACGCCCCGCACGAGTCGGGGGGTTATGGCGAGCACCAGTTCCGTCTTGTCGTTGGTATCGTCGGTGCTGCTCAACAGCGAGCCGAGAATGGGGATATCACCCAGGAGCCAGATCTTCTTCTTGCTGGTACTTTTGTTGTCCTGGATGAGGCCGCCGATGATGCTGGTCTCCCCATCCTTGAGGTTCAGGACCGTGTCCAGGTTGCGGGTACCGATGGTGACCACGGTGGTAAGTGATGTACTATCTCCCACTTTATCGCGGGAGAGGATGGAGCTTACCTCCAGGCTCAGCTTGATGCTGACGTCGTTGTTCAGCTGGATGGTCGGCTCGGCGTTCAGCTTCACCCCCACATCCACGTACTGGACGTTGACGGAGACCCCGCCCCCCGTGGGGGATGACGTCGTGGTAATCGGCACCCGGGTGCCGACGTTGAACTTGGCCTTTTCCCGGTTCTTGACCCGAAGCTTGGGATTGGCCAAGGACTCGCCGTTGGCCAGGGACTTGCCAAAGTTGAAGGTGGCGTTCGGCACGGTAATGAAACCGCCGAAACCGCGCCAGTTAAAGACATTGAGCAAGTTATTTGCAGTCGACTGTGCCGTTGGCGCTGTCGTAGATCCTGTTGGAATGATAGTGGTGGTGGTTGCCGGTGTGAACGTATCGGAAAGCCAGTTTGTCTTATCCGGAGCAAGGGTGTTGAGACTGACATTGTACTTGCTCAACGCCAAGCCGAAAGTGTCCGCCTTGTTCTTGGCGATCTCCACCACTTCCACTTCGAGCACCACCTCCCCATCGGGGACGTCGTTGGCCTCGATGATCTTGCGCGCCACCTCGATCACATCGGCGGTATCCCGGAGGACCAGGGCGTTCAGTTCCTCGTTCACGTAGATTTTCTTGACCTGGAGCATGGTGCGGATCAGGTTGACCGCCTTTTTCGCCTCCAGCTTGTTGAGGTAGAAGGTCTGCACCATCAGCTCTTCGTACTGCTTTACCTTTTCCGGCGACCGGGGGTAGACGATGATGGTCGTTTCGTTGAGGACCTTCTTGCTCAGCTTGTTGATGCTCAGGAGGATATCAAGGGTCTGGGGAAACGAGGCGTTTTCCAGGAAGACACTGACGTTCTGGTCCTTGACCCCTTCATCGAAAATGAAATTGATCCCGGAAAGCTGGGACAGGATGGTGAAGACCTCTTTGATCTTGGCATCCTTGAACTTGAGGGTGATCGGTTTGTTGGACTTGAGATTGAGTTCGAAACCGTCCATCTTGGGGCGCCGGGCCTTGACCAGCCGCTCCACGGCATCCCGCGCCTCCTTGTTGCCGGAATCGAGGTCAGCCGCCTTCTGGTAGGAACGGAGCGCCTCACGTAGCTTGTGCCCCTTTTCCAGTTCCTCCCCTTCCCTGAAATAGACCAGGGAACTGCGCAGTTTCATGACATGCTCGGCCTGCTGACGGGCAATTTCCAGTGATGGGTCAAGGGTAAAAGCAGTCTGGTACTCGCGAAGGGCTTCATCGTAATTCTTCGCTTCCAGAAATGCGTCACCGCTCTTCTGATGCTTCTTCGCAGCCTCCACACCAGCCTTCAGAAAACGCACCCGGTATTCCGCAACGGACGGATTCGCCGTGGCGGCTTCGGCGTATTTGAGGACCGCCTCATCAAGTTTACCCTGCTGCTCCAGGTCTTCCCCCTTGTTGAAGGCGGAACGACCGGCGGCGCATCCACCCACCAGTAACAAAAGGCAGCACAACAGGAATATATTCCGTAACGATTGCATGCGAAGGATCTCCTTGAACTTCCAGCCTGGGGACTCACTCCAACGGGCCGGCAAACTTACTTGCGGGGAGCAGCGAGCGCCCGGTTCTCCGTGAGCGGTATGATTATTTCACCGCCATCACCCTCCACCTGGATGGTCAGCGCCTCGTCGGTAATATTGGTAACCTCGTACCTGCCTGCAAGTTTATCACCCTTCTTGACAAGAAAAATATCCTTGTCCTTGGCGAGGAAAATGATCTTGAGGGCGTCCTTTTTCATGAAACCGAGGAACGTAAACCGCGCCATATCCTGCTGAAGGGGCGAAGGCTCCTCTGCCTGGGGGGGCGGAGCAGGCTGCGGTGGCGGTGGCGGCGGAAGGGGGATGACCGGCGGACGCGAGGGCAAGCCCGCCGGCACGTTCACTTCCTCGCGGAACAGGGGTTTGAAAATGTTCCGGCGGAAACCGGAAAAGCGCGTCTGTTCACGGTCAAGCATCTCGAGATGGAGCTTCGTGTCATCCTGCTTCGCGGCCCCCGCCGGCCGTTTTGCTTCCGCCCGTAAACCCTGTGTATAGGTCAGCTTTTCCACGGTCCGTTGCCGTGGCATCCGAAAATAACTGAAAATCAGCGAGCAGGCGAAGACGCCGAGAAGGATGGCAAGGGCCAGTTTCTGACGGTTCATGGTCCCTCCGCCTTGAAATAGGCCGTGAGCTGGACCTTCATGTCAACTGATTCTTCGGTCAGTTTGGTGCTGGCAAGGGAGACGTTGTCCAGGGTCACGATCTCCCTGGTATGCATCAGGTCGGCGATGAAGCTTTTCACCGCGGCATACTTGCCGGAGACACCAAAACTGATGGTAAAGGCAAGAAGGTTGTCTTCCTTTACCGGCACCGGTTTGTAGCTGACGCCGCCGACCTTGAGGGAATTACTGGCAGCCGTGTCGAAAAGGGTTCCGATCAACCGGGCGAAATCCTTCTTGGGGGCAATCCTGGCGTGCCAGGTAGCAAGGTCGCTGGTCCCCTGCCGGAAAATGGCCGCTGCATCGCGCACTCCGCCGGCCCGCCGCTTTTCGGCCCACTGCTGACGGAGTTCCAGCAGCCGAGGCTGCTGGTGGTATGAACTGAAGAAAAACAGTCCGCCATTGAGCAGAACAAGCAGAAGCACCACTGCCAGGGATTTTGGCCGCGACCTGACGATGTCCCAGAGGAATTTGCCGTTCATTTGACCGGAACCTTGCATGTAATGGAGAAGGTGGTTCCTTTCTGCGACACGGAAACCTTGTTCTCCGCCTGACTCACCAGATACACTTCTTTGAAGTAGCTGGAAGATTCCAGCTGCTCGACAAAGGTGCGCAATGCCTTGAAATTGAGGGCAACGCCCGTAATTTTCAGGTCGCCTCCCTTGGGGTCGGGATCCAGCGAGGAAAGGGACACCCCATCGGGAACAACTCCCTCGAGCTGGTCAAGGAGTGCGAGCCAGTCATAGGACTTACGGGCGATTATGGTATTTGCGAAGCCGATCTTGCCCAAGAGCGCCTGATATTCCTGGGGAGACACATTTTTCGCATCTTTCGGGGCATGCCCCGAAAGGTCGGCAGTCAGTCGCCCGATCTCGGAGGAGGCACTGGTAAAGGCTGCCAGGTTCGACACGAGCATCCCCCCCAGCAGCACGACAGCCACAGCCACGACCAGGTTGAGATGGCGCGTATTGATGTACTGCTTTGTGGCAAGATTGATGTCGAAACGCATCAGAGGTTCCTTGTCGCGGCACCGATGGCCGCATTCAGCAGGTGCGTAACGGCATGATCGCCGGCCAGGCCGGATCGCCGGGTAATGGAGCGGTCAGCATCGAGCAGCAGAGGATCGCGGCCTGTCGCCTCGCCCACCACCGCGGTCAGCGCATCCGCATCCTCGCGGGCGCAGAGACAGTATACTTCTTCGATCTCGTGGCCGGGGTGCTTGTCTTGGAAAACCAGGAACGAACTGTTGATTTCCCTGAAAAGGCGGGCGGAATCCCCCCCCCCTCCGGGCAGCTCCTTGGAACGGTAAAACGTCAGAGTCCCGCCGGAAAACACGAGAATACTGAACGTCCCGCCATAAGAAGCAACAAACGCGACGTTTTCAACAAGTTCCAGCCGGGGAGCGAAGAGGCGGTAAAGGTTGAACGTCGTGAAGTCGATCCGGTTCGGTTCCAGCCCCGCCTCTCCCAACAGCTCTTCATACTGGGCTATCACCTGCCGGGCAATCAGGAAAACCAGCACCTCCACCTCGCCGGTCTCCTTTTCCTGGATCACCTGATAGTCAAGGTGCATGTCATTCACGTTGAAGGGGAAACTCTTTTTCAGCTTCCAGCGGATGATATCCGCCCCCTCCTTCTTGTTCTTGAACCTTGTCTCCAGGTCGACCAGAACAATCCGGCCGGCCGCGTCGGGGAGTGACACGGCAACTTTTTTGATGCCGGTAAGAAGTTGCAGGTAATTTTCCCGGATCGTCGCGACGAAGGCCCCCTGATTAATAATGTTCGGTTCACGGATGGAGATCTTCACCGTTTCAGCGGGGAAGGCTGCGATGCGAAACTCATCGAGCTGAGGCTGGCTTTGCTTGCCACTGACCAGCACAAGCCTGGCGCCTTCCTGGCAGAGGTCCAATCCGATGGCTCTACGGGCAAAAAACATGGTTACTCCACAAAGGTGACACGGTTGATCTCCCGCAGAGTCGTCTCACCGGCAAGGACCTTCTCGACCGCAGATTCCCGCAAGAAAATCGTCCCCGCTTCACTGGCAGCCCTTTTCAGTTGTGCGGTCGGCGCCTTGCTGATGATCAGTTCACGGATGTCGTCATTGAGATCCAGCAGTTCGACGATTGCCGCCCGGCCACGATAGCCGGTATGATTACAGTCGTCGCACCCCTTGGCATCGTAAAAGGTCACATTGCGGCACTGGTCAGGATCTATCCCCGATTCCCGCAGGGCCTCGTCTGAAACGGAAACGGGGTACTTGCACTTCGTACAGATTTTCCGCACCAGACGCTGGGCCATGACACAGTTGAGACAGGAGACGAAATTGTAGGGATCGATCCCCATGTGGATGAAGCGTCCCAGCACGTCGAAGGCGTTGTTGGCATGCACCGTGGTGAACACCAGGTGACCGGTGAGGGCCGATTGGACCGCAATCTGCGCCGTCTCCGGGTCCCGGATCTCACCGACCATGATCTTGTCGGGATCGTGCCGCAGGATGGAACGGAGTCCCCGGGCGAAGGTGAGCCCTTTTTTCTCGTTGACCGGAATCTGGACGATGCCACGCAGGAGATATTCCACAGGGTCTTCAATCGTGACGATTTTTTCCTCTCCCGTATGGATTTCTGTCAAAGCTGCATAAAGAGTGGTCGTCTTCCCCGATCCGGTCGGTCCGGTTACCAGCACCATCCCGTAAGGCTCCCGGATCATCTTGCGGAACCGCTTGATTTCACGCTGGGCCATCCCGAGGGTGTCGAGGGTGAGCCCCTTAAGGTCGGAGGCGATGCTCTCCTTGTCCAGGATACGGATGACCGCATCCTCTCCAAAGGCGCTCGGCATGATGGAAACCCGGAAATCGATGGACTTGCCATTGATCCTCACCTTGAACCGCCCGTCTTGCGGAATACGCCGTTCTGATATGTCCAGCTCGCTCATGACCTTCAGTCGGGAGATGATAGGCCCCTGAAAGTGGTTGTCTATGGGGTCGGTAGCCTTGTAGAGGACACCGTCGACCCGGTATTTGATGATGACACCTTCCTGGGCGGTCTCGATGTGGATATCGCTCGCACGCTTGTTAAGGGCATCAAGAACGGTGGAATTGACCAGCTTGATGATGGGGCTGGTGTCGGTGGAAATCTTCTCAACCGACAGGACCTCTTCCCCTTTGTCGGTTTCCGTGACAAGCTGCAGCATGAAGTCCTCGGAAACCTCTTTGAGGACCCGGCTCGTCCCTTCACCCCGCTTGAGCACCTGCTCGATCAACGACTCCGTCGCCAGTTTCATGACGAGAGGCTGGTTCAGAAACATTTCCAGTTCGTCGAGCTTCACGACGTCGGTCGGGTCGGCAATGGCCACCACGAGCGCGTCGTCTCTCAACTCCAGAGGGACGAAATGGTAACGATAGATGCTGTCGGGGATGAGGGCGTTCAGGATAGTCTCGTCCATCTTGAACCCCGACAGGTCGACATATTCCATGCCGAACTGATCCGCAAGTGCCCGCGTGACCGCCTCTTCGGTAACGAGCCCGTCCTGGACACAGATTTCACCAAATCGCGAACTGCTGTTTTTCTGGCGATCAGCAGCGTACATCTGCTGATCAGAGGTCAAATCCCCCTTCTCCACCAGGATGTCGCCGATTCTTTTCTGTTTGAAAAATTCGCCCATGAACCGATCCGTTATCCGACGGCTGCGCCGATTTTGAAGACCGGCAGGTAGAGGGTGATAATGATAACCCCGATGATAAGGCCAGTTACAATGAGTATAGCAGGTTCTATTGCAGTGGTAAGGACATGGAGCTGCCGGTCGATCTCTTCCTCGAAGTACTCGGATATGTCGGCGAGCATCTCCTCCAGCGCTCCCGTCGTCTCGCCGACGCCGAGCATCCGGAGAGCAAGGGGGGGCATCAGTTTTACGCCCTCCAGCGCCGTTACCAGTGTCGTTCCTTCTTCCACCCGGACAACAGCCTGCAGGAGCTTGCGTTCAAGGACCTTGTTGTTCAGGGTCCCCACCGCCATCTTGAGTGACTCGACTATCGGTATACCGCTCCCCAGGATCGTCCCCAATGTACGGGTAAAACCAGCAACAGCATACTGGGCCATCAGCGGGCCGAGAAAGGGGATGCGCAACAGCACCCGATCGACCGTATATCTTCCGGCTGTCGTCCGCATCCAGCGGCGTGCAAAATAACCGGCAATGACCGCTGCAGCGACTATCAGCGGCAAATAGGTCTTCAACACAACGGTGAAAGCGATGAGCAATCGGGTCGGCAAGGGAAGCTGCGAGCCGACATCCGCAAAAATCTGGCTGAAAATGGGGACTACGTAGACCAGCAACACAGTAACGACCACCGTGGCGAGAGTCAGCAGGATTGAAGGATATATGAGTGCGGAAACAACCTTCTTCCGGAACCCTTCCATCCTTTTCAGAAACGCCACATAGCGCCGAATTGTCAGGGGAAGGTCGCCGGTTCGTTCACCGGCACGAATTGAAGCGATATACAGGTGTGAAAACGCCCGGGGATGCTTTTCGAAGGCATCGGACAGCGAAGCCCCCCCCTTGATGTCTTCCCTGACTTCATGGAGAATCTCCTGAAGCTTTCCCTTGCCGCCACGCTCGAGAACGACATCGAGCGCCTGTATGATCGGCATTCCCGATTTTATGAGGACGAGCAGTTCCTGATTGAATGAGAGAAGTTCGCGGTTATCAACCTTTTTACGCGCAATGCCCTTGTCCCACAAAAACTGAAACGATTTTTTTTTCAGCTCAAAGACAAAAAAACCCTGATCTTCGAGGCTTTGCCGCAAATATTCCCGGTTTGTGGCCTCAAGTTCCTTGACGATGATCTTTCCGTCAACTGACCCCAGTTTACAGGTATAGATAGCCATAAGTGTGCAATTTTACCACAACCATGACAAAAGTTAAATATAAAAACCACGAGCTGGTACCCGTGGTTTTTCTGTCAACCCACTTAAAAATAATGGAAAATTGTGAATAGTTATTTATCGTGACAGGAAAAACAGAGATTTTCCCGCGATGTGCGTAAGTGGTATCTGTTTTGCGTCGCGTCTTCGCTCTTGATATGCATGTTATGACAGGTAATGGCGCAGGCGATGGCTCCCTGCGCGTCAAGCGGCAATCCCCCGCGATTCAGTGCCGGTTTTTTACCGACGCCATGCCCAAAATCAACACCATGACACTGACGGCAAAGGGTGTTGTAGTCTGCCTTGAACTTTTTCTTGGTAGAAGGAAAGGTAAACCAGCTCCTGAGGTCCGCCTCCGAAGCAACGTGACAGACGGAACAATCGGCATCCTCCCCATGGGGAGAAACTTTTCCCTTTGGAGACCCAATCTCTTCACTCCCGGACACGGCAGCAGACAATGCAAACACCATGAAACCGGCAGTGACGATCAGTTGCATAGGTTGCATAGTGCTCCTCCAGACAGACATTTCTCAGTAGCTCTTCGGGTTGTGGTCAACACCATGACAGGTAAGATAACACTCACCCCGAAAGGCACTGGTCCCCTTTTCCGTAAACTTCAACAGGCCTGATGAACTGGCCGAAACGATGTCGCGATTGAACCGTATCAGATATTTGGCATCAACACTGCCATGGGAGTTATGGCAGGTATAGCAGGAGGTCCCGTTGTTCATCCCGACCGTCACCTTCCCTTTGATGTGCTGTGAATGGAAACGGAAACTTTCATCCCCCAGTATGCTGGTACGGTTGTGGCAACGATAACAGAGTGCATACGCCGTCGCGCTCTCCGGTTCCCTGTCCCTCGTGGAGAAGTTTTCCACCAGTATGTACTGATTGGCTGATCCGTGCGGTCCTCGCGGAGAGGTCGACGATTCACTCCCGTGGCAATCACGGCAACTGATTACCGACACATCGCCGGGATCGGTTTTTTTCTCACGATACGGCTTGAGCAGGCTTATCACGGCAAGGTTCTTCCCCTCACCTTCCACGGGATGGAATGAGGGGTTATTCACGGAGAACTCGGCTCGCTTGTTGGTTGCCCGTCCCGGCAGATTGAGACTGTCCCCGTGGCAGAGATAGCAGAGGTCGTATTCATTAACGATCTCCGTGACACTGTTACCCACTCTCTTTCCCTTGATGCCGGCGAACACATTTGTCTGTGTCGTAAGGTGCGGATTGTGGCAATCTACGCAGTCGGCATGGCGAGAGGCACGGGGATTCTGCTCGGGCAGGACTTCATTAGCCTTGTGTACTCCACGGACATCAAATGTCGGATGACGATATCTCTTTTTGAATTCACTCTCCAGATCGCGCAAGACCGCATTTGAATCCACGAACTCCCGAGGCGGACGTGACTTGCCATGACAGCTGACACACCCTTCCGAGCCACCCCCCGAATTGAAATCGAATCCGACATGGCATGTCCCGCATCCATAGGGAAGGCTGTTTCGGTCAATATGGGGTCTGGCATTCTGCCCGGCTGCCAGAAGCGGGACTGTCGACCCCAGGAGAAACAGGCAGATAATAGTGGCTAGTTTGAGCATGATCACGCGTTCCTTGAGGAAGTTAGTTAGGGCCATGGCCAAGCCGTCGACAAATTGCCGTATTTTGTTATGTTGTGACACTTCAGGCAGACGGTGTCGTGGTCTGTACTGGCATTACCCGATGTGCCCAGAACCCAGAACGGCGCAATCTTTCTCCCCGCAGCTGGTGAACCCGCAGGGTATGCGGTTTCGGCGGTCTGGTTTTGATGGGGATCGTGGCAGGTCGTGCACTGCATCCACTCCTTGTTCTGCAATTTCTGCAACTTGACGGGATCATTCGGCGGCGGCAGTTTGTATCCCTGGGTACTTTTACCACCGCTCTGTATCGCTACAACCACGGCCGTGTCATACACAAACGACACCGGATGGTGCCCAAGGCTGATTTTCTTCGCATCGAACGCTGCGACTCCGGATATTTTCCCTTTTCCTGTCGGAAAATCGATCGGTCCTCCGGCATACACATTCCCAAGAACGTTCAAGTCCGCGGTGATGCCATCATGACAGCTGAGGCAGAGGCGGGAGGAACCATTGGGCTCGCCATAACTGGCCGGTACACCGGCACGCCTGATAACGAGGGTGCTGGAGGTGTATATCCCGAATACGGATGTTGTGTCCTTGCGGTTCCAGAGAGCTCCCTGGGGAGACGCATTGTGGGGGGTGTGGCAAAAGATGCAAACCTGTGTGTCCCGCTGCAATGGATCTCCGGGTTTAGCCTTGTACGTCACGCCGGTATTGCTGTCCAGCGAGGAAAGATTATGTTTGTTGCCTCCGTCGCGGAATTTGGGACCTGCGGCTGCAACCGGACCGACACCCGCACCGGAAACGAGGCAAAGAAGTATAAACATGAACGTAGTACGTCTCATTGTGGGCCACCTTCTGATATGTACTGAAAAATCTGAATGCGGTGATTATACGTATCGGCTACAAAGATACGTCCGCTCGCATCGATGAAGATACCACTGGGCAGGGAAAATTCGCCGGGGCCTGTGCCGTTCCTCCCCACGAAGAGCAGAAGTTTTCCGTCCTGATTGAAAATCTGGAAATTGCCGTGACTCGCGTCAACGATGTAAACATGGTTGTCACGGTCAACGGCAACTCCTTTTGGCCTCGCGAAAGAACCGGGCGCATCCCCTATTTCACCGATACTGTATTTATAGCTGCCTGAATGGCTGAAAACCTTGACCATGAAATTCATGGAATCGGTCACATAAACATCGTCTTTTCGGTCAATTGCAACATTAGAAGGAAGATTGAGCTGTTCTCGCGTGTCGTCCTGTGGAAAATCCCGGACAAAAGTATCGTGAACATCAAAAACTTTCAATTTATGTGCCAACACATCAACGACAAATTTCTCGCCGCGACTGTTGATTGCAATTCCCGCCGGACGCTGGAACTGACCGGCCAATTCATGGATGAACGTGCCATTCTTATCGAACTTGAATACCTTGGCGTTTCCGGCGTCGGAAATATACACATTACCGTCCCGGTCGACAGCCACCCCACCTGGTCGAATGAGTGGTTCCTCGCCGGCCTGTAATATGTAGTCGACGGTCCGCTTCGCCAGGTCGTAGCGATGGACAATACCCGCTGCGATATCGGTCACATAAATGACCGAGTTCCCGTTACTGGCCACTCCGTAGGGCGTATTAAGCGCAGTTTTCGTCGTATCGTCACCGGTTACGAACTCCATGAAGCGGGCAATGTTGCCCTTTTCCGGGATGACATCGTCCGGCCCCTTTACGTCACGCAAAAAACTGATTCTGGGGGGATTGGGGGGAGGAGGCCAGGCAAGATTAATGGCAGCATCACGCCAGGCGAGGGGTTCAGCGGTAGCGCAGGCAGCAAGTAAAAGGGCCAGCGAGCAGATCGACAGTTTCACCAACAGATATACTCTCCTCATGCGTGCACCATGCTTACTATCCACAGGGAGTAGAATAATACTACGCTTACCCCCCAAAGGAGAGCCATCTCGCGACGGAAAACGCCGACTGCGGGAAATGCCTTGATTATGAAACCAATGGTGGCAAGAATCCATCCCCAGAAGCCAATTACACAGAAAACAGACCAGATGTCACCACTCACGATGCCCTCCCCGTCGGCAGAAACCTGTTGAACAGAGAGCCCAGTTTAAGCTTCCAGACCATGAGAACCGCTTCCCGCACTATCTTCTTTGACATCTTGGATGAACCTGCATGCCTGTCGATAAATATGATGGGAATTTCACCGACACGAAACCCCATCTCGACACAGCGATAATTCATCTCTATCTGGAATGAATAGCCGTCAGACTTTATCTGTGACAGGTCGATCGCCTCCAGTACGTTGCGTTTGAAGCATTTGAAGCCACTCGTACAGTCGGAAATCGTGAGACCTGTTATCGCACGGGTGTAGACGCTCGCAAAATAGCTGAGCATGAGCCGTCTGAGTGGCCAGTTGACAACGCTCACGCCGTTGAGGTAGCGGGAACCAATGACAAGATCATGCGTTTCCATCCGGGCAAAAAAAAGCGGCAGGGTTGCCGGGTCATGGGAAAAATCCGCATCCATCTCAACAACGTAGTCCGCTCCTTTTTCGAGTGCCAACCGGAACCCTTCCCGATATGCCGAGCCAAGGCCAAGTTTGCCCGCCCTATGGAGGACATGAACCCTGTCTGAGGTTGCGGCAAGCCTGTCCACAACCTCTCCCGTCCCATCGGGTGAATTGTCATCGACGACAAGAACGTGAATGCCGGCATCTTGAGCCAGCACTTCGCCGATCAGTTGTTCGATGTTTTCCCGCTCGTTATAGGTCGGGATGACGACAAAGGCATTCACCGGTCTATCCTTTTCCGGGATAGACGATTTTCGCCTTTGCTCTCAAGCCAGCCATCCACGCGTCGAACAACTGCTTTTTCTGCTTCTCGATCTGCTGCGTACGGATTTTATCTTTCACTTCTTCGTAGGGGAGTTGACGCGGTTCTTTTTTTTCAGTGAGCTTGATGAGGTGATATCCATACATCGACTCTATTACGCCGCTTACTTCACCGATCTTGAGTTTTTTCACCGCTTCTTCAAACTCCGGCACCGTCCTTCCCGTGTGAAAAAACCCCATATCCCCACCCTTGATCCGGGACATGTCATCCGAATTGTCATAGGCAAGCTGTCCGAAATCGGCACCATCCTGAACCTTTTTCAACAAAGTCTCTGCGCGCTCCCTGAGCTTTGCACGTTCCTCTGCAGTGGACGCCGGGTCTACTTTGACCAGAATGGTGCTTGCCCGGTACTCCTCAGGCTTCATGTATCTGCTCTTGTTTGTTTCGTAATACTCTCGTATTGCTGCTTCGGATATGCCGACCCTGTCGTCGACCTCCTGTTTCCGTATTTTTTCCGAAAGCAGGTCCCTGGCGATGAACCGCCTGAGCAATTTCTCGGAAAAACCCGCTTTCTTAATCGCCTTGTCGAATTCGCTCCGGTTGTTGAAACGCGCAACAACACGATTGAACTCGGCATCCAAGGCTTTATCATCCGGCTTTAAACCTTTTGCCAGGGCGTCCTGATACTGAAGCTCTTTCTCCACGAGGATGGCAAGGGCCCTTGCTTGAATACTCTTGATTTTTTCTGCTGACATTCCGCCATGAAAACTGGTTTCCATGGGGACGATCTTCTGTACCTCCTGGGATAACTCAGCCACCGACAGCTTCTCTCCGTTGACGGTTACGGCTACATTTTCCAGTTCATTGGCAGAGGCTACGTTGAGACAGGAACAAGCCAGACAAATTGACAGCATAATCAGACGGCAAAAAGCCATAACGTCCCCTAACTACATATTTTTTGCAAGGATAAACGATTTACGTCCGCTTAGTCAAGGGAAAGGGAAGACTGGCGGGACATTGCGGGTAAACGAAATAAAAAAAGGGCCATGATTGATCATGGCCCTTAGGGACTGGCGGGGTCGACGGGGCTCGAACCCGCGGCCTCCGGCGTGACAGGCCGGCGTTATAACCAACTTAACTACGACCCCAGTGGTATAAATTGTCGCGGTAGAACCGAAACCGCGTATATCAATGGTGGGCGAAACAGGGATCGAACCTGTGACATCCAGCTTGTAAGGCTGGCGCTCTCCCAGCTGAGCTATTCGCCCGGATAGATGGCGGGGTCGACGGGGCTCGAACCCGCGGCCTCCGGCGTGACAGGCCGGCGTTATAACCATCTTAACTACGACCCCAATAAGCGTAGCTGGTACATAAGCTGATGTGACCGCTTTTATGATCCCGCGCTACAGAGAAAGTGATTTATAGCAGAGCCGAGCCGGCAGTGTCAAGATTTTTTTCCTTGTTGTCAGCATTCAGTGTGCCGTCACCGGATCGTCTACCGCGGGGTGGTCAGCCAGGACAACCGGCGGCAGTGAAACAAGCGGCTCGCCCGTAAGCGACAGCGTCAGGACCTCATCCATGTGAAAGACAGGATGAATGGTAATGCCGGATGTAATGTCCTGGGGTATTTCCGCCAAATCCTTTGCATTGTCCATGGGGATCAGGACCGTTTTGATCAGTCCCCGTTTTGCTGCCAGAATTTTTTCCTTCAAACCACCTATGGGAAGTACCCTCCCCCGCAGGGTTATCTCCCCAGTCATGGCAATATCCCGACGTACCGGCCTGCCGGTCAAAGCCGATGTAAGGGCTGTGGCCATGGCGATGCCTGCCGAAGGGCCATCTTTGGGGATGGCCCCCTCGGGGACGTGGATATGAATATCCACGTTCTGATAGAACTCCCGCTCCAACCCAAGGGCCTGTGCCCGCGAACGGACATACGTCATGGCAGCCTGAGCTGACTCCTGCATGACGCCACCCAGCTTGCCCGTTATGGTCAGTTTTCCCTTGCCCGGCAACACCGCCACCTCGATAACAAGCAATTCCCCGCCAACTTCGGTCCAGGCCAGCCCGGTGACAAGCCCAACGGCATCACGCTCCTCCGCAATGCCATGCCTGAAACGCGGCACACCCAAATAATCGCGAACCTGCTTCGGTTGTATGGTGAATTTCCGTCGAGAACCCTTGACCATGCTGTGGGCAATTTTACGGCATATGGAGGCAATTTCCCGTTCAAGGTTGCGCACTCCCGCCTCACGGGTGTAGTGACGGATCACCTCCACGATTGCCCTGTCTGTTACGGCAACAGCTCCAGACTGCAGTCCGTGCACGGCGAGCTGCTTCTGCAACAGATGCTGGCGTACGATCTGCAGTTTTTCATTCTCCGTATAGCCTTCGATCCTGATGACTTCTAGCCTGTCCAGAAGCGGCCGGGGAACGGTATGGAGAGAATTTGCCGTAGTGACGAACATGACACGGGAAAGATCATACTCGACTTCAAGAAAATGGTCGCTGAACGTGGCATTCTGTTCGGGATCGAGCACCTCCAGCATCGCAGACGCAGGGTCACCACGGAAGTCGGAGCTCATCTTGTCAATTTCGTCCAGAAGAAAAACGGGATTATTGCTCCCCACTTTTTTCAGGTTCTGGATGATCCTTCCCGGCATCGCCCCCACGTACGTGCGTCTGTGTCCCCTGATTTCCGCCTCGTCGCGAACCCCGCCGAGTGACATTTTGACGAAGTCGCGGCCAGTCGCCGTGGCGATCGAGCGGGCCAGTGATGTTTTCCCGACCCCCGGAGGGCCCACCAGGCAAAGGATCGGCCCCCGAATCTTCTTGACCAGGGAGTTGACTGAAAGATATTCGAGAATGCGCTCCTTTACCTTCTCCAGACCACAGTGGTCCGCATCGAGAATTTTCTCCGCGAGCCGTATGTCATCTTTCTCATCGACGTAATTTCCCCAGGGGAGGGTGACCAGCCAGTCAACGTAATTTCTGACGACAGCTGCCTCTGCAGACATGGGGGACATGAGTCTGAGTTTTTTGAGCTCGGCCTTCGCCTTCTTCCTTGCCTCGTCGGACAGCTTCAGCTTTTCAATCTTCTGTTCGAGTTCGTTGATTTCCTGTTTGAACTCGTCTTTGGCTCCCAGTTCTTTCTGGATGGCACGCATCTGCTCATTCAGATAGTACTCACGCTGGGATTTCTCCATCTGCTTCTTGACCCGGGTCCGGATTTTTTTCTCGATCTGGAGTATCTCTATTTCCGATTCCATGAATGCAAACAGTTTTTCAAGCCGCCGTGCCACATTTCGCGTGGCAAGAAGCTCCTGCCTGTCGGCAAGCTTGAGATTGAGATGGGGGACAAGGCCGTCCGCCAGTTGCCCCGGCTCACTATTACCTGTCAGAGTTGTCACGATCTCGGCCGGAATTGACTTGGCAAGCTTGGCGTAGTTCTCGAAAGCTGCAGTGACGCCCCTGACGAGTGCCTGGGTCTCGGATTTCGGGTCGATTTTTTCCGCAATCTCGACCACTTTCACAACAAAGTAGTCTGCTGCAGACTCAAAGCCAACAATGTTCCCCCGCCGCTTCCCTTCTATCAGGACTTTCACCGTTCCATCGGGCAATCTCAGCAATTGGAGTATCTGGCACACCGTGCCGGCGGCATAGATATCATCGGCGGTCGGCTCTTCGGTCTGAGCGTTTTTCTGGGTTGCGAGAAAAATCAGCTTCCCGTTATCCATGGCCGCCTGCAGTGCCTGGATAGACTTTTCCCTGCCGACAAAGAGTGGCACCACCATGGCGGGAAAGACAACTATATCTCTTAACGGCAAGAGAGGGAATCTTGCCGGATTCCCTCTCTTGTTACTGCTCGTCGATTCCATGTTCAATCCTGTCATCAAGCGGACTCCGCCACGTTTTCATAGACAATTATCGGTTTTTCCCTGTTATAGATCACGTCATCGTTGATGACAACCTCTTTCACCATGGACTGGGAAGGTATCTCGTACATGATGTCGAGCATGGCATTTTCCAGTATGGAGCGGAGGCCGCGCGCCCCTGTCTTCCGCTTCAGAGCCTCCCGGGCGATGGCGATCAGCGATCCGTCAGTGAATTTCAGCTTTACGTGCTCCATCTCGAAGAGTTTCTGGTACTGCTTCACCAATGCATTTTTCGGCTCTTTCAGAATCTGCACCATGGCGTCCTCGCCCAGTTCACTTAACGTGGCAAGGACCGGCAACCGCCCGATAAATTCGGGAATGAAACCAAACCTGAGCAGATCTTCCGGCGTCGATTCGGTCAACAATTCGCCGGCCCGCTTCTCGACCTTCTTCTTAACATCGGCGCCAAAACCGAGGGTTTTTACCCCGATCCGCTGCTGGATTATGTTGTCAAGACCGGCAAATGCCCCGCCGCAGATAAAAAGGATATTGGTCGTATCCACCTTGAGAAATTCCTGCTGGGGGTGCTTGCGTCCACCTTTGGGAGGAACGCTCGCGACAGTTCCCTCGATGATTTTCAGAAGCGCCTGCTGGACCCCCTCACCGGAGACATCGCGGGTTATGGAAGGGGAATCGGACTTGCGGGCAATCTTGTCGATCTCGTCGATATAGATAATTCCCTTCTGGGCGCGCTCCACATCGTAATCAGCAGCCTGAAGAAGGTTGAGAATGATGTTTTCGACATCCTCCCCGACGTAACCGGCTTCGGTGAGGTTGGTGGCATCCGCCATGGCGAACGGGACCTTGAGTATACGCGCCAGGGTCTGTGCCAGAAGGGTTTTACCGGAGCCTGTGGGTCCAAGGAGGAGGATATTGCTCTTGTGCATCTCCACGTCACCCGGCTTGCCCATCGCTTCAATGCGTTTGTAATGGTTGTAGACAGCGACGGCGAGGATTTTCTTGGCCCGTTCCTGTCCGATAACGTACTCGTCGAGGACTTCCTTTATCTCCTGAGGCTTGGGAAGCTTCCTGACGTCCGGCCCCATCGCCTCTTCGAGCTTGGTCTCCTCGGCAATGATATCGTTACAGAGTTCTATACATTCATCGCAGATGTAGACCGTCGGCCCGGCAATCAGCTTCTTGACCTCGTCCTGGCTTTTACCGCAAAAAGAACAGATCAGGTTATCGGATCTATCGTCTCTTCTGCTCACCGGGAGCCTCCCGTAAAGGTATTTCGTGCAATTATCGAGTCAATAATACCATAGTTACGGGCATCTTCTCCAGACATAAAATAATCACGCTCCGTGTCCGCTTCCACCTTCTCCAGCGACTGTCCACTGTGGGAGGCCAGTATCTGGTTCAGCGTCTTTTTCATGCGGAGAATTTCCTGGGCATGGATGTGTATGTCGGTAGCCTGCCCCTGAAAGCCCCCGAGAGGCTGATGGATCATGATACGGGAGTGGTTAAGGCTGAAACGCTTTCCCTTTTCCCCGCCAGCAAGGAGAAGAGCCGCCATGGACGCGGCCTGGCCGACACAAATCGTGGAAACAGGGGCTTTGATGTACTGCATGGTGTCGTATATTGCCATTCCCGACGTAACTATCCCTCCGGGAGAATTGATGTAGAGATGGATGTCTTTGTCAGGATCTTCCGCCTCGAGGAAAAGGAGCTGGGCAATGATGAGATTTGACAGATTGTCGTCGATCTGACCGCCAAGAAATACAATCCGGTCCTTCAACAATCGCGAATAGATATCGTAAGAACGCTCGCCCCGTCCGGTCTGTTCAACTACAATGGGTACCAGCATTTTCCCTCCTGCTCGTTAGATTTCGCCCTTATCAACTTCGGTGACGGTCGCCTTGTCCAGCAGGAATTCAACCACCCGATCTTCCTTAACCTGCGACACGAGTCCATCCAGTGCCTGTTGGTTCTGCTTGTAATACGCGTTGATTCGCTCGAAAGGTTGCCCATTCTCCTCGGCGATCTTTTTCAGTCGTGCTTCCACGTCGGCCTCGCCGACAGTGATCTTCTCCTGCCCGGACAGCGCATCCAGCAGCAGGGAGCCTTTTACCTGCTGTTCGGCGACACTCTTGAACTGGACCTTGTAACTCTCGTCATCAAGGCCCATTATAGCCAGTGAGAGTTTCTGGTTCGCAAGGCGCCGCTTGGTGCTTTCCAGCATCATGTCAAGTTGCCGTTCCACCATTGTCTCAGGCACTTCAATGTCGTTCTTCTCGATGAGCGCCTTTACCACCCGATCCCGCAGGTCAGCGTCGATCCTGTCCTTCTCACGCAGATCGTGCATTTCCGTCAGTTTCGCTTTCAAATCCGCCAACGTCTCGAATTCACCAAACTGCTTGGCGAATTCATCGTCGAGGGGGGGGAGTTCCTTAACTTTTATTTCCTTTAGTTTGACGGTAAAGGTCACTTCCTTGCCGGCCAGTTCTTCGCTGCCGTACTCCGCAGGAAAGGTCACCACGATGTCCTTTTCCGCAGCCACCTCCATGCCCATCAGCTGTTCCTCGAAGCCGGGAATGAAACGACCCGAACCGAGTTCCAGGACGTGGTCAGTGGCCTCACCGCCGGCAAAAGGTACGCCGTTGAGAAACCCCTTGAAATCGATGGTGACGAAATCCCCCTGAGCCGCCGGTCGTCCCTCTACCGGTTCCAGTTGCGCCATCCCTTCACGCATTTCGCCAAGACGCTTTTCAATGACCGCCTCATCCCTCACGTATTTTTCTTTCTTTACGGCAAGACCGGCGTAATCCTTCACTTCGATTTCGGGAAAGACCTCGACGGTCGCGGAATACGTGAACGCTTGCCCTTTTTTAAGCTCGTCGCTGTCAATGACAGGGTGGGAGACAGGGTAAATCTTGTGCTCCTTGAGAGTGCTGAAATAGGTATCGTTGACCAGGTTCTTCAGCACATCGTCTGCCATCCTGTCGCTGTAATGCTTTTCCAGCATTGCCTGGGGCACTTTACCCTTACGAAAACCCTTGATGGCCACCTGTTTACGGATCTGATCATAGGCTTTCTCGATTTCCGCTGTCACACGGTCGGCAGGAATTTCAAAACTGATTTTCTTCTTTACCTTGCTGAGAGCTTCCACGTTGATCTGCATGTCAAAAACCTCACTCTATATTCGGGTTGGATTTGGCCGATTGCAAAGAACAGGGCTTCTGCCCGTATGAAGTACTGCCGGGGGGAACTGACGATATGGTGCGAGAGAGGGGATTTGAACCCCTACACCTTTCGGTGCTGGATCCTAAGTCCAGTGCGTCTGCCAGTTCCGCCACTCTCGCCAGAAACTGCAACATATACGAATAAGCCCCGCTTGCGCGGGGCCTGGTGTTTAAATGGGGTGGCTAGTGGGATTCGAACCCACGTATGAACGAGTCACAGTCGTTTGTGTTAACCGCTTCACCATAGCCACCATACTGGGTTTTGGCACGCCTGAGAGGATTCGAACCTCTGACCTACGGCTTAGAAGGCCGTTGCTCTATCCGGCTGAGCTACAGGCGCAGAGTTTTGGTCGGGGTGAGAGGATTCGAACCTCCGACCCCCTGCTCCCAAGGCAGGTGCGCTAGCCCGGCTGCGCTACACCCCGAGAAAAATGATTTTATATCATGCCGACCAAAATCATGCAAGGTATTTTTATCGCCAATATATCTCCGCAGAGCGCGACAGAGGAACGACTCACGGCCCGCATCCCTGCAGATAGGTTTTCAGTTCCCTGAGCGCCCGCCCTCGATGGCTGATACGGTTTTTCAGCTCCAATGGCAGCTCGGCAAGGGTGCGGCCATACTCAGGAACGAGAAACAACGGATCGTATCCGAACCCACCCTCCCCCCGGGGCGCATCCAGAATAACCCCCGATAATTCTCCGGTAAACGTGCGACACTCTCCTTCTGGCTGGCAGAGTGCAATAACACAGTGAAAGGCTGCTCTGCGCGCCTCCCTCGGCACACCTTCAAGTTCCCGCAGCAGCCTGGCATTATTCGCGACGTCGTCCGCATCATGACCGGCAAAGCGTGCAGAATACACTCCCGGCCGCCCGTCGAGAGCTTCCACCACCAGCCCTGAATCGTCTGCCAGAGCCGGCTTGCCGGTTAACAGAGCCGCGTTTTGTGCCTTCTTCACGGCATTTTCCGCAAAACTCACACCATCTTCCACCACTGAAGGAATTTCGGGAAAATCCGCAAGAGAGTAGAGCCGCGCAACTATATCGTGGAGCAGCGCCTCAAGCTCACGCAACTTGCCACGGTTGCCCGTCGCGACGAGAAGCTCATTCATCGACCGAGAACCTCGTTCTGGATTGCAAACAACTGCCTGATCCCTTTCTGAGCCAGATTGCGCATGGCATCCATTTCGGCAACAGTGAACGGCGTGCCTTCCGCCGTCCCCTGCACTTCAACGAAACGGTCCGATGAGGTCATGACAATATTCATGTCCACCTCGGCGGAGGAATCTTCATGGTAGTCCAGGTCAAGGACGGGAACCCCCGAAACGATCCCGACGCTCACCGCCGCCACCGCTTCCTTGAGGGGTAACCGGGACAACGCACCTTTATCCATCAACCAGGTAACTGCATCAACGAGTGCCACATAGGCACCGGTGATGGAAGCGGTGCGGGTGCCACCGTCGGCCTGAATGACATCACAATCGATAAGAATGCTCCGCTCTCCGAGTAGCGTCAAATCGGTGACGGCCCTCAAGGACCGACCTATCAAGCGCTGAATCTCATGGGTGCGCCCACCTATTTTCCCCTTAGCCGCCTCCCGCGACGAGCGGGTGTGGGTAGCCCGCGGCAGCATGGCATATTCTGCCGTCACCCACCCACTCCCTTTCCCCCGCAGAAAAGGAGGAACACTTTCCTCGACTGAAGCGGTACAGATGACCCTTGTATCGCCGAATTCAACGAGAACCGCTCCTTCTGCATGCTTGAGAAACTGCCGCGTAATGCGTATCTCCCTGAGGTTCTCAGCCCCTCTTCCATCGTGTCGCATAGATCTCCCTGTGTCGTAGTGTCAGGCAGTTATAGCCGGATTGTCCATTCCTTGTCAACCGCTTCACGCAATCAGATGACGAACCGGCAGGGAGGCCGCGCCCAGTTCGGCAAGAAACCGCTCGGTCATGAGGTTTTCCATTTCTTCTACGTCAGCTGGAGTCGGGGAAGCAATTTCCACCTTGCCGCCGGCCATCATACCATGTCCGCCAGCAGCACCAACTCCGGTAACCAGTTGCCTGAGCACGTCGCCGGCATTCATGTCGTGCCGATTGCTCCGCATGGAGATAATCATGTCATTGTTGTACATCCCCATGGTTAGAACCATCTCGATATCCTCGAGACGAAGCAGGAAATCGGCCATTTCGGCAACAAGTTCGGGGAAGGCCACCGCTCCGAGCCGTGAAACGAGCACGTTACCGTAAATTGACGTATTGGCCAGCGCCCTACTGACCGTCACGAAATATTCGAACGGCTGTTTTGGATGGGTTATCGAATTGAGAAGCCGTTTGTTGGTCAGGGGGAAGAGCCGATGGTACGCCTCCCGGTCCGGAAGATTCGTGTCTCGCCCCAGGTCCTGGGTTTCGGATTTAATGGCATAGAAGAGCGCCGTCGCCAGCTTCGTCCCGATGGGCACGTCTTGTACCTGCAGATATTCATACAGGATGGTGGCGGTTACCCCGTACTCCTCACGCACATCGACCCAGCGACACTGCCTCGTCGCTTCCCTCAGGGGGTGATGGTCGATGACGACATCCACGCGGGTGCCCGGCGGAAGGGAGTTGTTCCCCGTCCCGGGTTGGGTGTCGAGCATGCATACTACCTGAAAATCAGACAGATCGGTTATGCCGAGAGGAGTGAGGGGAATCTGGAGTTCCTTTGCCATGGCAAGGTTTTCACTTCGGCCTATCATCCCCGAAAAGGTAATCACCGTCTCTTTATTCAGCTTCATGACGAACAGATGGCGCAACGCCATGGCTGATGCCAGGCAATCTGGATCAGGATTGTCGTGGACGACAATAACTATTTTGCCTTTACCCCGGACCCACGCCAGTAGATTGTCGGTGAACTGCCTGATGTCACGCAGTTCAACATCGGTTGCCATAGATAATCTCTCCGTTCCCGAATTTTCTAAGTGTACCTCATCCACATGGCACGACAAGCAGAGACCACCGCCCTCATCAGCACAGACACAAAAAAAGAGAGGGAAGCCCGCTTCCCTCTCTTTTCTGCATCGAGTATGTTCAGATGATTATCCCAGGTAAAGGTTATGATTCCTGGCCCTGTTGGCAAGAATGGTGGGATCCAGCACTTCGCCGCAACAGGTGCATTTCCATGCATCGAACGACCGGACGAAATCATAAAACTTCTCTGCAAACATACGACCTTTACACTTAGGACAATTCATGATGGTCACCCCCACATGGAAAATTTCTTCAATCACAAGTACCGGAGGGTATTTCATCATATGTGCCAACGTGGCTACTGAATAAAATATTGTGTGCAACTGTTTTGCACATCCCCATTTTTTTGTTTTATTTCAAGTCGTTATGCATACTTAAAAATAACGCCTGAGTGTCTCGACACGTTTTTCTCCGATTCCGGGTACCCTTAACAGACCGTCAATCGTGCCAAATTCGCCATTATTATGACGCTCCGCAATTATATCTTCCGCCAGCTCCGGCCCTATCCCCGGTAGTGCCTCCCAGTCCGCACCATCCATCAGATCGGGGTTTAACGGAATCCCGAGCAGCATCCGCTCCCGTGCGTTCATCATATTTAGTGATATTTCAGCATGTTGGTTCTTGCCTGAAGAAACCGTCACCATATCCCCACCAACAACTTCGCGGGCACAAAGACATTCGACTTCCTGGTCAGAGAGCGAACCGGGCATCGTCATATTTATGACATCCGCGATCGTGGTCCCTTCTGAAAACCGATATACCCCCGGCTTCGGTACAAGGCCAGCCAGACGGATGGTGAACTGGGCGCTGGTACGATGCACAAAGGCCACGGAATCCCCATTCCGGGGAACACCGTGGCCCTTGTGCAGGTACATTATGCAGAGTGAGGCTGCAAGCAACCAAAGGACGAAGCATTCGCTCCGCCGTGTCACTTTTTGCCGGCCTCCCCCTCCTCGCCCTTGTGCAGTTTGTACTCGATGCTGTCGATGAGTGCCTGGTAGGATGCATCGATTATGTTGTCAGAAACGCCGACAGTGCCCCAGCGGCTTTCCTTGTCGCCCGACTCGATAAGCACCCGGATGGCTGACGCGGTGCCCTGACCGGCAGGAAGCACACGAACCTTATAGTCAAGAAGCTTGACCTCCTTGAGCCGCGGATAGAACTTCTCCAGGGCCTTTCGGATAGCGTTGTCCAGGGCATTCACCGGCCCGTTCCCTTCAGCCGCGGTATGCTCCACCTTCCCCCCAACCTTTACCATGATCGTGGCTTCCGACAGGGGCTTCTGATCCTCATGGCGCTTCTCGTCAATGACCCGGAAGCCGATGACCGAGAAAAACTTGCGGTGGGTTCCGAGGGCGCGTTTCATGAGCAGTTCGAAGGAAGCCTCGGCCCCCTCGAACTGGTACCCCCGGTTCTCCATATCCTTGATATTGTCGAGTATGTCGAGGGTGACGGGATCCTTGCTGTCGAGGTTGATATTGAACTCCTCGGCCTTGGCAAGTATGTTCGCACGCCCCGAGAGATCGGAGATGAGAACTCTCGTGGTATTCCCCACCAGCTCAGGACGCAGGTGCTCATAGGTCTCGGCGTGGCGCTGGATGGCACTGACATGAACACCTCCCTTGTGGGCGAAGGCGGAATTACCCACGTAGGGCTGATGCTTGTCGGGAGAAAGATTGGCCAGTTCATAGACGAAACGCGACAGGTCACGCAGCTTGCGGAGTTGCTCGGCGCTGATACACTCTTTACCCATCTTCAGCCTGAGGGCAGGAATGATGGAGCAGAGATTGGCGTTGCCGCACCGCTCGCCGAAACCGTTGATGGTCCCCTGCACGTGCACGATCCCCTGTTCAACGGCATGGAGGGAATTGGCGACAGCGCACTCAGAATCATTGTGGGTATGGATGCCGAGGGGGGTCTTGATATGCTTCTTCACGTCCTTGATGATCTGGGCAAGCTCGAAGGGCATGGTGCCGCCGTTGGTATCGCAGAGAATGATACAGTCGGCCTTGGCCTGCTCGGCCGCCTTGAGGGTTTTGATGGCGTACTCCGGATTGGCCTTGTAGCCGTCGAAGAAATGCTCGGCATCGTAAAAGACTTCCGGTGCCCGGGACTTCAGGTATTCCAGGGAGTCGAAGATGAGCTCCAGGTTCTCTTCCAGCGGAATGCGCAACGCCTCCCTCACGTGGAAATCCCAGGTCTTGCCGAAGATGGTTATGGCATCGGGTTCCGCCTGGATCAGGGTCCGGATGTTCTGGTCCTTATCAGGCGTTATCTTGGCCCGCCGAGTTGAACCAAAAGCTGCAATTTTCGCCTGGGAGAGCTTCTCCTTTTTTATCTCCTTGAAAAAGGCAATGTCCTTGGGATTGCTCCCCGGCCATCCCCCCTCGATGTAGTTGATGCCAACCTCGTCCAGCTTGTGGGCAATGCGGATCTTGTCTTCCACCAGAAACGAGATATCTTCCCCCTGCGTTCCGTCCCGCAGTGTCGTATCGTACAATTTTACCAGGCTCATGCATTCACCCTATACCCGATGGATTTTTACTCCTACAACAAGAGGCACAGAGCACAACGTCGGTCAGGATTTGACTCGAGTATCTCTGTGCCTCCCGTTTGAGACTATTGAACAGAACGAGCGTGAAAGGCCTATTCCCCCTTCACATCCTTCCCCGACATGCCGAAGGCATCGTGCAGCACCCGTACCGCAAGCTCGGTGTACTTGGCGTCGATCACCACCGAGACCTTGATTTCTGAAGTGGAGATCATCTGGATGTTGATTCCCTCCTTGGCCAGCGTCTGAAACATCTTGGTCGCCACGCCGGCGTGGCTCCGCATACCGACCCCGACGATGGAAATCTTGGAGATATTCTCATCGGTCACCACATCCTTGGCCGCTATTTCCTTGGCGGTCTCCTTGGTAATGGCGAGTGCCTTCTTGAAATCCGCCTTGGTCACGGTGAAGGTGAAATCGGTATGACCGGATTCACTCACGTTCTGCACGATCATGTCAACGGAGATGTTGGCATCAGACAGGGGGGAGAGAATCTTGGCGGCGATCCCCGGCTTGTCGGGAACGTTCATCACGGCAATCTTGGTTTCGTTCTTATCGTAGGCGATGCCTGACACGAGTACTGCTTCCATTTCCTTATCCTCCTTGGTAACCATGGTACCCTGATTATCATTGAAGCTGGAGCGGACATGCACGTCCACATTGTATTTCTTGGCGAATTCCACCGAGCGGATCTGGAGGACCTTCGCCCCCAGGCTGGCCAGTTCCAGCATCTCATCATAGGAAACCTTGTCGACCTTGCGGGCATCGGTGCATATGTTGGGATCGGTGGTATAGACTCCGTCCACGTCGGTAAATATCTCGCAGACATCTGCCTTCAGGGCAGCCGCCAGGGCAACCGCCGATGTATCGGACCCCCCTCTGCCGAGGGTGGTGACGTTTCCCGCCCGATCTATTCCCTGGAATCCGGCAACAACGACGATGGTGCCATCCTTGAGGTCAGCGCGCATGTTGGTGTCGGGGATCTCTTCAATACGCGCCTTGCTGAAAGCGCTGTCGGTTATGACCGGAACCTGCCAGCCGTGATAGGATTTAGCCTTGTACCCCATAGATTTCAAGCAGATGGAGAGAAGTGCAATGGAAACCTGTTCGCCCGATGCCACAAGGACATCGTATTCGCGATTGTCGGGAAACTCGCAGATATCGTTGGCAAGGGCCACCAGTTTGTTGGTTTCGCCGGACATGGCCGACACGACAACTACCATGTCATTGCCTGCATCATAGGTTTTGGCGACCCTCTTGGCCACATTACGGATCCGATCAATCGACCCCATCGACGTGCCGCCGTATTTTTGAACCACCAGAGCCATCTGAGCTATCCTCCTTTGATTAAAACCTTGTCTCACCCATTAAGGCAAGAGGGTAAACGGTTGGAATGCTTTTATTAGCAGGAATCCTGCAACGGGTCAAAACATTTTTTCCGGTTCCCGGGAAAAAGCCCTTCCACGAGTTCCTCATAGCGCTGGCCATGGGGCTCGAAAAGCAGATGCCGGCACTCATCTCCCCCGTGACTGAAGGTGATGGACAGGCGGTCGCCGGGCATCTCCCCCTGCAATCGTTCTGCCCATTCCACCAGGCAGGCGCCGCCGCCATAAAAATACTCGTCAAAACCGAGTTCCAGAATATCATCCCCGCCGACAAGCCGGTAAAGATCGAAATGGTAGAACGGCAAACGTCCAGGATACATATTGAGAAGGGTAAACGTCGGGCTGGTAATGGGAATCGCCCCATCCACCCCTGCGCCTACGGCAACCCCCTTGGCAAACTCGGTTTTACCCGTCCCAAGATCACCTGTCAAGGCAATGAAATCACCTGGCTCGAGAAGTTCACCGAGCCGCCGCCCCAGGGCCGAGGTTTCCAGCGCACTGCGAGTGACTACCTCGAGCACCGTCACTCCTGGCCAGTCATGGTGCGGATCAGGTCGATGCGGGCCACCATACCGACCACCTTTTTCCCCTGCACCACGGGCAGGGCATGGAGCTTTCGGCTGCTCATAAGGTCGGCGACGGTGCTCAAGGGGGTGGCAGGTGTCACCGTCACAACGTCCTCCAGGTATATGTCCCCCACGGTCTGACCGGTCATTTTCTGCAGTTGCCGCTCGAATTTTTTCTCGCTTTCAACATAGAGCACCCAATCGAAGAGAGAAATGACCGTCGGGATATGAAGGTTCTTGTCCTGCTCGATCAGATCACTTTCAGTGACCACTCCGATAAGATCGCCGGCTGCGTCGACCACCGGTGCGGTACTGATCCGGTTCCGGGCAAACAGTTCCGCCAGTTCCCGTATGGATGTTTCCTTCGTTACAGTTATCACCTCTTTGGTCATTACATCGGCAACAGTCAGCATAGTATCCTCTCCATTCATTGTATCAATTGGTTACAGGCATAGGGAAGCCGCTCCTGGACATCCACGGCAGCCATGCCGATCTCACCCATCTCAGCCGCCACCATGTCGGCCGCATGGCCATGGAGGAATACCCCGATACGGCAGGCGGTAAACGGTTCATAACCCTGAGCGAGAAGGGCCACCAGAATGCCGGCAAGGACATCGCCCATCCCCCCTGATGCCATGCCGGGGTTGCCGCTCCCATTGATGGCCAGCCGCCCGTCCGGAGCAGCGATGATGGTACGCGCTCCTTTGAGAATAACATAAACCCCGTGGTATTCAGCAAACTCACGGGCTGCGGTTGTCCGGCCACGCTCCACGTCGGTCACCGAACAGCCGGCCAGTCGCGCCATCTCTCCCGGATGGGGGGTAAGAATGAGGGCTGGTGATTTTTTGTGGAGGAGGACCTCCGGCTCACCCGCGACAGCGTTCAACCCATCGGCATCAAGCACCAGAGGCAGGGAAACGGTTGAAACCAGCCGACGCACCAGCTGGACGGTTTCAGGGTGGAGCGAAAGCCCCGGCCCTACCGCAACTGCATTTTTTCCTTCCAGGGCATTATCGATGAAAGCCTGGTCAGCATTAACGAGGTACCCGAGGTCGCCATCGGGGAGGGGAAGCGTCATGGCTTCGGTTGTTTTGGCCTCCAGAATGGGACTGAGACTGGCCGGAACCGCCAGGGTCACCAGTCCGGCACCGCTTCGCACCGCACTGTTGGCCGCCATGGCCGCCGCGCCTGTCTTGCCGGTAGAGCCTGCGATGATAAGGCAATGGCCGAAACTCCCCTTGTGGGAGGTACGCTCACGCTTGCGCAGCAGCGGCCGGATCGCATCGGCTTCGAGGAATTCAAGGCCGGGCGCGGCATCGGTTACCTCACCAGGAATGCCGATGTCCACAACCTTCAGACTGCCGGTAAACGTAACCCCAGGATACATAACATGTCCGCACTTGGCCAAAGCGAAGGTCACCGTCAGATCGGCCCGCACCGCAGTTCCCAGCACCTTGCCGGTGGCCGCATCGATCCCCGACGGAATGTCCACCGCCAGCACCGGCGGACCGGCGGCATTGACCAGAGAGATGGCCTCTGCATACACTCCCGTCACCTCGCTCCTGAGCCCGGTGCCGAGGAGGGCATCGACAATGACGTCCGCCTCCCGCAGTGCCGCCACATAATGACCGAGCATGCCGGGCTCGGAACAGAAGGTTACCGCACCATCTCCCAGACGTTCCAGATTGACGCGTGCGTCCCCCCCGATCTCCTCCTTGCGGGCAATGACAAAGGTCGCAACCTGCCACCCATTCTCGCGCAGGAGACGGGCAACGACAAAGCCGTCGCCACCGTTATTCCCCTTGCCCGCCACCACAACGGCCCGCCCCGTGCTGTCACATAGCTCCGTAATGGCCGCCACGCAACCGGTCCCCGCATTCTCCATCAGGGCAAGTCCCGGCACCCCGAACTCCTCAATGGTACGCCGGTCGATTTCCTGCATGGTTGTCCCGGTTACGACCTTCATTCACCCTCCAGGATCACGGATGCGGCAGCCACGTCTCCGTCATGGGACAGGGACAGGAAAATGTGCCGCAGACCGCGCTTCTCGAACAGCTCACGGGCACGGCCGGAAAGCCGCAAGTCGGGTTTTCCGAGGGGATCGTTGACCACCTCCACGTCATGCCAGCAGATGCCGTCCCGGAGCCCCGTGCCGAGAGCCTTTAAAAAGGCCTCCTTGGCGGCAAAACGCAGGGCGTAGTGCTGGGCGCTCCGCTTGCGGGCGGCACAGTAATCGCGTTCGTGAAGGGTAAACAGCCGCTCCAGGAGCGGAAGATTGTTCTCCTCCACAAAACGCTCGAAGCGGCTGATGGCCACAATGTCGATACCATTCCCGAAGATCATGTCGCCCCGTCAGGCATATTTTACCAGATCCACCATTTCCCGCACCGCCCGGTCGAGCCCGACCAGCACCGCCCGGGAAATGATGGAGTGCCCGATGTTGAACTCCTCGATACCGCCGAGGGATGCCACCATCTTGATGTTGCTGTAGTTGAGGCCATGCCCCGCATTGACGCCGAGCCCGAGCTTGGCGGCAAGCTTGATTGCGTTCTCGATCTTGCGCAACTCCGCATCCTGCTTGCGGAAGCCCCGTGCATCGGCAAAGGCCCCGGTATGAATCTCGATGTAATCGGCTCCTATCTTGCTGGCGGCCTTGACCTGGTCAGGGTCGGGATCGATGAAGAGACTGACGAGCATTCCCCCCTCTTGAAGCTTTTCGACCACATCGGCCAGGCTTTCCTGGTGGATGCGGACGTCCAGCCCCCCTTCCGTGGTCAACTCCTGGCGCTTCTCCGGCACGAGAGTACACATCTCGGGCTTCTGGGTACAGGCTATGGCCACCATTTCCGCAGTGGCTGCCATCTCCAGGTTAAGCCTGGTCCTGACAGTCTGCCGCAGAATTTTCAGATCCCGGTCCTGGATATGGCGGCGGTCCTCACGCAGATGGATCGTGATACCATCGGCACCGGCCAGTTCTGCAATGGCTGCTGCAGCCACCGGATCGGGCTCCATGCCACCCCTTGCCTGGCGGATAGTCGCCACATGGTCGATATTGACCCCCAGCTTGGCCATGCTCACTTACCTCCGATCTTGCTCTCCACAAGGTCCGCGATCTCCTTGGCCCAGGTGGTAATCTGGTACTTGTCCTGCCCCTCCAGCATAATCCTGAGCAGCGGTTCCGTCCCTGAGTAGCGGATAAGTACCCGCCCCTCCCCCTGCACCTTCTCCTCTATCCCCCGGATCAGGGCGGCTACCTCGGGGATGGTCATGATATCGGTTCGTTCCCGAACCCTGACGTTCACCAGCACCTGGGGCAGAGGGATCATGACCTCCGCCAGTTCCGCCAGGGTCTTGCCGGTCCTGCGCATGATCGCCAGCACCTGCAGGGCGGAGAGTACGCCGTCGCCCGTGGTATTGTGGTCGAGGAATATCATGTGCCCCGACTGCTCGCCCCCCAGGTTGTACCCCCCCTTCCGCATCTCCTCAACCACGTAGCGGTCGCCGACGGCGGTCTTGACGATCTTCCCCCCCGCCTTCTTGACGGCGATATCGAGACCCATGTTGCTCATCACCGTGGCGACCAGGGTGTTCTTCCGCAGTTTTTTCTGCTTGATCATATCGGTGGCGCAGATGGCCATGATGTGGTCCCCGTCCACCTCGTTACCGAATTCGTCCACGAAAATAACCCGGTCAGCGTCACCGTCC
The DNA here is from genome assembly GCF_018476905.1 of Geomobilimonas luticola. GTDB lineage: Bacteria > Desulfobacterota > Desulfuromonadia > Geobacterales > Geobacteraceae > Geomobilimonas > Geomobilimonas luticola. Next base: position 72,003 of record NZ_JAHCVK010000010.1, on the reverse strand, counting down.
AGGGCGATTCCCAGGTCGGCACGGTGTTCCTTGACCGCCTCGCTGATCACCTCCGGATGGAGGGAGCCGCAGCCGGCATTGATGTTGGTGCCGTTCGGCTTCACGCCGATGGTGACCACTTCTGCCCCCAGCTCCTCGAAGACCGCCGGTGCCACCTTGTACGCAGCGCCGTTGGCGCAATCGAGAACAATCTTTAACCCGGTCAGGTCCAGCTCCTTGGGAAAGGTGTTCTTGAGAAAAACCACATAACGGCCCGCTGCGTCATCGATGCGGTAGGCCTTGCCGACCTCGGTGGCGGTGGGACGAAGGGAATCGATTTTCTTGGAAAAAATGAGTTCCTCAATCTTCAGTTCCATTTCATCGGGGAGCTTGAAGCCGTCGCGGGAAAAAAACTTGATGCCATTGTCCTGGAATGCATTGTGGGAGGCGGAAATGACCACCCCCGCATCGGCACGCATAGAGGAGGTGATATTGGCGATGCCGGGCGTGGGGAGAGGCCCGACGATGAGCACATCGACCCCCATGGAACAGATGCCCGCCACCAGGGCGTTTTCGAGCATGTATCCTGAAAGGCGGGTATCCTTGCCGATGACAATGCGGTGCCGCTGACGTCCGTTCTTGAAAATATAGGCCGCAGCCCGGCCGATCTGCATGGCCATCTCGCTGGTCATGGGGTAGACGTTCGCCACGCCGCGCACGCCGTCGGTTCCGAAAAGTTTCTTCATGCTGCACTCCTGTCCCGGACAAGCCGGTTTGATATCTGGGGCTCTGCTTGGTATGGAACCTTCCTGCGCCTACCTCTCGCCACGGGCTGAAGGTGTCATCATCCCATCGTTCCTAACCAGATGCAGTTCAACGGTTGAAGGGTAGATACGGGTAACCCGAACACCCGCAGGTAACGGCAACTTCGTATCAAGCGCGGCAAAGGTGACAACCCCCTCCTGCACTCCCGTCAGGTTGAGGGGAATCGTCAGCTGACCCGCAGCCGAAATTTTTGTCAGGAGCAGGCGGGGGCCGGCCAGCCGAAGCTCCACCCGCTCCACCGGTGTACCCGACACGAGCAGGCCGTCAGGGAGATGCGTCGTCTCTACCCGGGCAACGAAACTACGCTCCGTTTCCCCTCCGCCGGTCACGTAGGACCAGAGAAAAACCGCCAGGATCAGTGACATGATCCTGATTCCCATATTTTCTTGCAGCCAGGCGGGAATCTTCATGTGAGCCACCGTGCTTCCAGAAGCCGGCTCAGTACCCTGCGAAGGGTTTCGCTTTCAAGGTCACGGGTAATTTTTCCGCCAACCGCCACTGAAATCCTGCCGGTTTCCTCGGAAACCACGATCACCACCGCATCGGCAATTTCGGTAAGTCCGATGGCAGCACGGTGCCTGGTTCCCAGGGCCTTGTTCACATCGGGATTCTGAGTGAGGGGAAGGAAGCAACCGGCCCTGGTCAGCTTTCCCCGCTGGATGATGACGGCTCCGTCATGAATCGGCGAATAGGGGAGGAAAATGGAAGAGATGATTTCGCTCGTCACCTTGGCATCGATCTCCGTTCCGACCGCCATGTAGGTGTCGAGGGACATTCCCCGCTCAATGACCATGAGGGCGCCTATCTTCTTGCCGGCCAGACCTTCTGCCGCCATGACCAGTTCCTCTATCAGTGCGGAGGTCGCTTCGCTGTCCCGTTCCTTGCCATACCGGCTACGACTCAGGGCAACAAGGGCTCGACGGATGTCATGCTGAAAAATGATGACGAGGACAAGAACGATGGAACCGAGGAGATTGTCGAGGAGCCAGTTGACGGTCTGAAAACCGGTCAGTTGAAACAGGCTGTGGCAGGCAAGCAGCACGATCAGGCCGAACATGACACGTGCCGCCATCGAACCCTTCACCAGGAGCATCAGGCGGTAGATGACGTAGGCCAGCAGCAGGATGTCCAGCAGGTCGACAAGCCATTGCCAGTTGTGAAGAGAAGCGACCATCGCTGTCACCTGACCGGATAAAAGGGCCTACCATCGCAGGCGGATGAGGATTGGTTGCCAGGTACCCAACGCGTCACCTGGTTCCCTGTAGAATGGCCCGGCTCATATCCGCAACATCACGCATCTCCCTGACATCGTGAACCCGGAAGATGGAAGCGCCCGCGGCCAGCGCCAGGGCCACCGTTGCGGCCGTGCCGAAAACACGCTCATCCACGCTCCGCTCCAGCACCTTGCCTATGAATGCCTTGCGTGAAGTCCCGACCAGAATCGGCCGACCAAGGGAGGAAAATTCATCCAGACGGCGGAGGATCTCCAGGTTCCCCCCCCAATCCTTGCCAAAACCGATGCCGGGATCGACGACAATCCTTTCAGGGGGAATGCCGGCCCGGTCGGCCTTCAACATTGCCTCCTCCAGAAACATCTTTATGTCGCCGACAAGATCACCATAACGGGTGTCCTTCTGCATCTCGACGGGAGTCCCCCGGGTGTGCTGGAGCACAATCCCCGCACCGGTTGCAGCGACGACCTCTGGCATCCGGGAATCGAAGGTCATGGCGCTTATGTCGTTGACGATCTCGGCGCCGGCAGACAGGGCAGCTTCAGCCACCACGGCCTTGGTGGTGTCGATGGACAGGGGCACCCGCAGACGACCGGCGAGACGCTCCACGACCGGAACGACCCGCCGCAACTCCTCCTCCGTGGAAACCGGCGGCGCATCGGGACGGGTACTTTCGCCTCCGATGTCGATGATGTCCGCACCGTCCGCTTCCATGGCCAATGCGCGTTCAACTGCCTTATCCGGGGAAAAGAATCTGTTTCCGTCGGAGAAGGAATCGGGGGTGACATTGAGTATTCCCATGATACAGGGGCGCACTGCCAGATCTACGGTACGGCGGCCGATCGTCCAGCTCAACGACTGCGGGGAATTGCAACGACAACCGGTCAGGATGGTGCGACCTCCCCTTGCTGACCGGTGGCAGCCCCCTTGATGATGGCATCCACTTCATCCCCCGTAAGGTTTTCCTTCTCGATGAGTTCTTTGGACAGCTGGTGGAGTACATCGACATTGGCGCTAAGCAACTGGATGACACGACTGTAATTCTGCTCCACGATCCGCCGGATCTCGCCGTCGATCTCCACCGCCGTCGCCTCGCTGAAATTCTTCTGGGTCGCCATCTCCCGGCCGAGGAATATCTGCTCGTCCTTCTTGCCGAAGGTCACGGGGCCGAGCTTCTCGCTCATCCCCCACTCGCAGACCATCTTCCGGGCAATTTCGGTAGCCCGCTCGATGTCGTTGCCGGCGCCGGTGGTCATGCTGTTGAAGATTATCTCCTCGGCAGCCCGTCCCCCCATGAGGACGGCTATCCGGTCAAGAAGCGACTCCTTGGTATAGCTGTGCTTGTCCTCGATGGGAAGCTGCATGGTGACGCCGAGCGCCCGACCGCGAGGGATGATGGAAACCTTGTGCACCGGGTCGGTGCCGGGAATCAGCTTCGCCACTAGGGTGTGCCCCGCTTCGTGATAAGCGGTGTTCTTCTTCTCCTCGTCGGATATTACCATGCTCCGCCGCTCAACACCCATAAGGACCTTGTCCTTGGCATCGTCGAAGTCGATCATCTCCACCACGTTTTTGTTCTTCCGGGCGGCGAGAAGCGCCGCCTCGTTCACCACGTTGGAGAGATCGGCGCCGGAAAAGCCGGGAGTGCCCCGGGCAACGACCCCCAGATCGACGTTGGGTGAAAGCGGAACCTTCTTGGCATGAACCTTGAGAATCATTTCGCGCCCTTTCACGTCGGGACGGGGAACCACTACCTGGCGGTCGAAACGGCCGGGACGGAGCAGCGCCGGGTCAAGGACGTCGGGACGGTTGGTGGCTGCGATCAGGATGACCCCCTCGTTGGACTCAAAACCGTCCATCTCGACCAGAAGCTGGTTCAGGGTCTGCTCCCGCTCGTCGTGACCTCCGCCGAGACCGGCGCCGCGATGACGGCCGACGGCATCGATCTCGTCGATGAAGATGATGCAGGGAGCGCTCTTTTTCCCCTGGACAAAGAGGTCACGGACCCGGCTCGCACCGACACCGACGAACATCTCCACGAAGTCGGAACCGGAGATGGAGAAGAACGGCACCCCCGCCTCGCCGGCGATGGCGCGCGCCAGAAGGGTCTTCCCCGTACCCGGAGGTCCCATGAGGAGCACACCTTTGGGGATGCGCCCACCAAGTTTTGTGAACTTCTTCGGGTCCTTGAGGAAGGAGATGATCTCTTCCAGTTCCTCCTTCGCTTCCTCGATCCCGGCCACATCCTCGAAGGTGATCTTCCCTTGGGCTTCGGTAAGGAGCTTGGCCCGGCTTTTACCGAAGGACATGGCCTTGCCGCCACCCACCTGCATCTGGCGCATGAAGAAAATCCATATTCCCACCAGGAAGAGGAGCGGGAACCAGGAGATGAAGATGGAGAACCAGGAAAACTTTTCTTCTTCCGGCTTGGCGTTTATGGCGACCTTCTTCTCCAGGAGCGCCTCGGAGAGCATGGCATCAGAAGGTTTGTAGGTGCGAAAATCCTTGCCGTCCGTATACTTGCCGTAGACCTCGTTACCCTGGATGGTAACCGCGTTGATCTTGCCCGTGTCCACCGCCGCAATGAAATCGCTGAAGGCGAGCTTTTCCTGGGTCGGCTTCGGTTTGTTGAAGAGGTTGAAGAGAAGTATCATCATGAGACTGATGACGAGCCAGAGTGCGAGGTTTTTATAAAACTGGTTCAAGGTGCCTCCTCTTGAGTCGGTTAAGCTGCGGAGTCGTGACCGGCAGCGTGGGTAGTCCGTAACGGCTTTTACAAACGCGTTTTAACGAAGAAAAGTACCATAAGAGCCCCTGCTTTACAAGCCCTTTAAGGGATCCAGACCGAGAATTTCAACTTTCAGCACATCCGCTGTAGGCGCCGTCAGACGCGCTTCTGCAGCAGCTCGCACGCCGGCCACCCAGACAAGATGGGACGAGCTGAATACCAGGGGAATACGCCACCTTCGATCGCGGGGAACCTTGCAGTCGATCAGGAGGTTCTTGACCTTTTTATGCCCCGTCATGCCAAGGGGGACGAACCGGTCGCCCGCACGAAAGTTACGTACCAGCCAGGGGAAAGGGGCCTGTTCCCCGTCCAGAAAGGTAACGGTCGGCGATGTCATCCGCAGGCCGGCGGGAGAGTCAGCCGGCTCCACTACCAGAACGCTGCCGCCGGGAAGGGGATAGCGGCCCGGTCCCTCCACCGGCACTTCCCAGTCCATGGGGTGCTCACCACTGCCTCCCGCGGTGAACACGAGATGGCCGTAACTCTTCGTCACCCGGCATCCCCCTGGCAGGCTGAGGCTTGCGCCGGAACCGGCGTCATGTACGAGGCGGTCGATGGACTGCAGGTGGAGTGAACCGATCCGGGCCAAGTCGCCCTTAACCAGACGAAGGGCATGACGGTAAAGACGATACCTCAGCCCTCGCGATTCGGTTGTCAGAACCTTCACGAGCAGTCTGGTTCCAGTTCGCTCGAAACTGCCGAGTCGATCGAACGCAGCGGCAACAACCTGCTCAAGCAACTCCTCGTCGGCGGCCAATGACTCTGCAGTCGCCACCAGGCGCGCCGCAATGTTCCCATTATAGCCAGCGAGAAACGGCAGCAGTTCATGACGAATCCGATTGCGCAGAAAGCTCGTATCGGTGTTGCTGCTGTCGGTACGGAAGGAGAGATTGCGTGCGGCCAGGTATGCCTCTATTTCCCGGCGTGTCACTCGCAGGAAAGGCCGCACATATCTGCCGTCTGCCGAACGGGGAAGCATGGCGGCAAGGCCGCTTCCTCCCGCCCCCCGCAGCAGACGCAACATCACCGTTTCAGCCTGGTCGTCGGCATGGTGGGCCAGCGCAATGCATCGCGCATCGTGCCGTGCGGCAACTTCGTCGAAGAAGTCATAGCGTGCCACCCTCCCCGCCTCTTCCAGGGAAAGTCTCTGCCGCGTAGCAAACTCACGCACGTCCACCCGGAGGGTCTCGACGGAAAGGCCGTAGTCGGCCGCCAGGCGGACGACGAACGCCTCATCCCCATCGGACTCCTCCCCCCTGAGCTGATGGTTGAGATGGGCAATCACGAGAGAGAGCCCCATTTCCCGGAGATTGACGAGAAAATCAAGGAGCGCCACGGAATCGGCCCCGCCCGATACGGCCACCACGACCCGGTCCCCGGCTGCGAACATCCCGTATTCCGTTATTGTCTCCAAAGCCTGACGCTGCACACTTCCCTCCGAAGGGAGTTCCCGATATCCACGCTATACTAGCAAATTACGGACATAAAAAAACCCCTCTTTCGTAAAGAGGGGTTGGAATGGTGGCGGTGCAGGGACTTGAACCCCGGACACTACGGATATGAGCCGTATGCTCTAACCAGCTGAGCTACACCGCCAAGCTTTGAGTATGAAAAACCTCCCTGGAATGGCCAAAGAGGTCAGTATGTTCTACCTCAGGAACCAAAGTTTATAAAACAGTTCCCCCCTGGTGTCAAGAAAAAAGGGAGCACACCTTTGCATTGCCTCCCGGGGGCCGTCAGATTCGGTATTCCTGGCCGCACACTTCCTTCTCCAGGATGGCACAGCGCGCTGCACCAAGGAGAGCGGTCCGTTCGTTGAGAATGACTCGCACCGGAATTGTTTCCAGCAGAGGGCTGAGCCTCCCCTTGGCGGTGAAGGCCATCATGAAGTGGGGCTCCCTGAGCTTGTCGATGATCTTGGGGGCGATCCCCCCCCCCACGTAAACTCCGCCGGTAGCAAGGTAACGGAGCGCCACATTCCCCGCTTCGGCCCCGTAAAGGGAGACGAAGAGGTCAAGGGACCGGGCACAGAGTTCACAGCGCCCCTCAAGGGCGGCCCGGGATATGGCACGGGAAGGGTCATCGGCGAGCATTTCGGCAGCGACCTCCGGACTCTCCGGAACATGCTTGCCATCACGGAGAAAGCGGTAGATATTCCGGAGCCCGGGCCCGGAAACCACCCGTTCGCAGCTGACCCGGCCATGTTCGGTACGGAGATGAAGGAGAAGTTCCGCCTCCAGTTCGTTCCGGGGAGCAAAATCGGCGTGCCCGCCTTCGCTGGGAAGGGGACGATGACCGGCTCCGTCCCAGTACGCAAAGGCGACCCCCAACCCGGTACCTGCCGAAATGACGGCAATGGTGCCTCCCGGACTGGAGACACCCGGATTGAGAATCGCAAAATCCTCGTCACCCAGGAGGTTTATGCCGTGGGCATTCGCCTCCAGGTCGTTGATGACCGTCACCGCGGGAAGCCCCAGACACCTTGCCAGCTCATCCCCCTTGACGACCCACGGCAGGTTCGGCGTCAGCACCGTTCCCTGCCTTACGGGTCCGGCAACACCGAAACAGGCCCGATCAACCACCATTCCGGACTCTTGCATGAAGCTCCGGACAACCTCAACGGGACTGCCTTGCTCACGGCTTTTGTACCAGCGCTCTGCGAGTGGTTCCATCTTCCCGTCATGCACAGCGAAACAGGCAAGCCGCGCTGATGTTCCGCCGATGTCTCCCGCAAGCACTCGCATCTGTCCCAGCCCTTTCCGTGGTTCGGCGGATAGCATGATTCACGATTACGACCGGAGAGCTCGCGCCCACCCGACTACTTCTCTTGACGCTTTACCGGCTCCGCCCTCCACCGGACGGCAGAACATGGCCCCCTCCACGGGAAGCGCCCCCCCCTGAAGGACGGGAGTAACCACCGCCACCACGAGGGGGAGCAACAGTTCCCCCAGAAGGGCGGGAATAGCCGTCGGCCGGCCGCTGGTACCCCCGGGGAGACGGGGATCGATAATCCTGGGAGCGCTGGTAACTCTGGGGAGGACGATAACTCTGCGCCCGCTCGACCCCTCTCCTGCGTCCTTCGTAATCGCTATCGAGCGTGGTCCCATTGCCACGGTTCATTGCCGGCCGCACGTCACCCGTTGCACCCGTTTTTCTCTCCGCAGGCCTCCACGCCCCCTGCTCCCGCCGCTGCCAGCTGCCGTCCCTGCTGCGGCGCATGACATTTCCGTCCCTGTCGGTGAAGACATTGTTCACCTGCCCCCTCGGGGAGGTTCTCGGGGCAACGGAAGTCTGCCGCCCCACCCTGCTCCAGGCACCGCCATCAGCCAGCAACCTGGCGTTATCGCCACGACGGTAAATGTTCGTGGTGTTCCGGAGCGGCCGGTTGCCGTCGACAAACCGCGTGCCAGCGCCCCTGGTTCCGGTAGTCATGCCTACCGGCCGGTAGATATTGACCGGCCGGGAGATGTAGTGATGGTTGGGGCGCCAGACATACCCCCCCGGTCCCCACCAGCCGCCGTAGTAACCGAAGCCGAGACTGAAATCCAGCCAGCCGACGCTCCAGCTCATGCCGTAGCTCCAGCCGGTCCAGGGGTTGAAGTTCACGTGGAACCCCCAGGTGAAGGGGCGCGGGTAGTAGTATGCGGGGCCAAAATAGGACGGGTATGAATAGCCAGTGCCGTAGACGACCGAACCGTAATAGGGATAACACCCCAGGTAGGAAGGGGTATAACCGAGGTACACCACATCGGGAGTGGCGTCGTAGATCCGGACGTACTTCACGTTATACGCAGGACTTTCGGGGGGAATGGTCTGTACCTCGGCGGGGACATAGTCGGCAACCACCCACGGACCTTCAGGTGAACCAGCCACGTACCAGACCGCCTGGTGACAACAGTAATATCTGTCGCCAATCCTGAGTACTGTTTCCGGCGTATTGACCGCCTGTTCCATGGTCGTTTTGGGAACCGGCTCGAACCTGGGTTCGCCATCGTACACGACGTTCAACCTGGCCTCGTTACGCTTGATGGCAGCAGTCTGCGGGATAAGGGCATCCATGGAGGCCTCCTGCGCCTGGCGCGTGCCAGCCACAAAGGGGAGCACTTTACCCTTCTCCGACGACTCGGGTATTCTGGCGAATGCCTCCGGAAGACGGTCGGGACGGACAAATTCCCACGGTCCTTTAAGCGAGCCGCTCCGGTACCACCGGCCGGCAAGGACCACATAGTACTGCTGACGTGTCATCTCCATGAAGACGTCGTCTTCCGTGTTGACTACATAAAGAAGCTCACTGCCGGTAAGGGGGGAAAACTTCGGTTCGCCGTCGAAGACAATCAGTTCCGTCGGCTCGGTGGCAACGATGATCTTGGGTATCCGTTGGTCGGCCGGGTTTTCCCGTTTGGGGATGTTTGCCTTTACGGTGTCCAGTTCGGCCGAGAGCGCGCCGGTTACCTCTTTGGGAGGTGACGGGTTCTGCTGCCAGGGTCCCCGTATGTCACGTGCGGCAAACCATCTGATGCCGCCGTTCAGCCAGCAGGTCCCTGTCGATGTATCGAGGACGATGAAGAAGGGGGTATTGACAACCCGCTTCAGCTTCGTACCCCCGACTTCGCGGAAACGGGGTTCGCCGTCGATGGACACGAGTATTGACGGGGTCGTCTCGAATATGATTTTTGGCGGAGCCGTGTTCAGCCCCTCCGCCTCCCTGCGCTCCTTCTGGGCGATACTGAGGCTGGCGAGAAGCTGGTCATAGTTCATGGAAAGATGTGCCGTATTGAGTTCATGTTCGAGGAATCTGCTGAAATATTCCTGCTGTTCCGAGGTGACGTCCGCGAAGCGTACCCGCGGCACGTCGGTACTGAGAACCTGGACGACCCGCTCGTCCCGGTCGATGGCAATTTTGGACTCAAGCCAGACTGCACCGAAAACCGGGTCCGTTTTCCCTTTGGGTATGACCGAAATGGCCGCACGGCTTTTCAGCAGGGTTCCTTCCAAGGATTCAGGCTGGGGTTGATAAACGGTGACGCTCATCCCCTGGTCGCTGTACGTTCGCGGCCATTCCGTATCGGTGGCGGCAGCCACGGCATTGCCGGCCAGGGAAGAAACAGCGCAGAGCAGCAGGGCAAGCAGCAAGAAACGGAACATCATGGGATAGCGAGTCATTGCAACCTCCTCGAAAGCGTCGTGCACTTTCATCTTATCCGGCCTGAAAGCAGAAAGTGCCACATCCGGCATGTGCGGATGGACACTTTCAAGCATACCTCTATTCTGGTGATTCGCACCTTCACACATTTTTCCAGCGCTTGTACATCCACATCCATTCGCTGGGATGCATCTGTATGTAATGTTCAATGTAGTGTGTCAGCTCTTGCGTAACCGCCACGGGATCCGTCTTTCCGGTGTCGTCCTTTGCAAGCTGTACCTCGGGGGATATGGTGATGACATGCCTGCCACCTTCCCGATGGATGAATATGGGAACAAGGGGAACGCCGGTCTTTTCAGCTATGATGGCCGGCATGGTCGGTGTCCAGGCCGGTCTCCCCAGAAAATCGACCATAGCGCCTTCCTGGGGCTTTACCACCTTGTCCAGCAGAATCCCCACAATGCGCTTTTCTCTCAACTCGTAGAAAACCTTGCGTGCTGCGCCATCGGCATAGATTACACCGTTGCGGAAGTTACTGCGCAGCTTCTCTACCGCCGAATTGAAAAACTGGTTGCTCTGACGCTTCGCGACGACCGAAACGGGTGCGTGGCGAGCCCCGAATGCCAGAGCCATCAACTCCCAGTTTCCACAATGACCGGTAATGAAGATGATCCCCTTGTTCCGATCACAGGCTTTACGGTAATGCTCAAGCCCCCGGATTTCGACATTGTCGATGAGCTCTCCCCCAAAGCCGTAATAAAGCTTGAGGACTTCGACCATGGATTTTCCGTAATGGGCGAACGTCTGTCGGGCAATCGCGTAGGGCGAACCATGGGCGGAATTCAATCCCCCCTTGCGTTCGAAATAGGAGAGAGAATCCTTGATGTTCTCGATTGACCTGATTCTTTCGCGACGGAACAGGTGAAAAAAAAGAATGCCGGTCAGTTCGCCGAATTTTACGGCAACCCTCCGGGGAAGCAGGACAACGGGGAGGGAGAACATAATGAATGCCGCTACCCCCGCCTGCCATTTCATTCGTTTTACAAAGCGGGAGCGTTGACCGGGACAACTCTTCGAAGCGCTTCCGCCAACCATGTGTAGCGGGTTAATCTCTGAAAGGTGCTGTTCTTTCATAAACAATAAAGTCTCATCAATCATCTGGTCAAATGTGATATATGCTACGAATTCTGACATCCTGAGCGGAAAGGTGTCAAGCAGTTTCATTAAGACAGGGGGTTGAAAAAGGCCTTCAGGGGGCTTGCCCTTCCGGTTTTGCCACTTCGTTCAGAATGATCACTTCCACCCGTCTGTTCAATTTACGTCCTTCCGGAGTATCGTTGCTGGCCACCGGGTCCCTTTTGCCAAACCCCCGGGTCGTAATCCGCTCAGCCGCTATCCCCCTCTCAACGAGCTCGTTTCTGGCAGATTCGGCACGCATTTTTGAAAGGTCAAGGTTATAGCTGTCGCTCCCCACACTGTCGGTATACCCCTCAATCACAACATTGCGGGTCGGTTGAGCCTTGAGGAATTCTGCCAGCTTGTCCATGCTGCGCTTGGCGCCGCTCGTGATGTCGGCCTTGCCGGTAGCAAAGAGCACATCTCCAATAGTCAGAACGATCCCCCGTTCGGTCTGCCGGGCCTTGAGTTCGGTCATCTCCTTCAGCAGCTGCTGGGATTCACGGATCTTAGCATCTGCCAGCAGCCTGGCCTTCTCCGCCTCCCGTTTCATCATGTCGAGTTCACGCGTTTTCATTTCGGATTCCAGCCGTATCTTCTCCAGTTCCGCCGCCGTCGCATCGGCACGGCTCCTGGCAATCTTCGTCTCCCGCTCCCGCTTCATCAGAAGAATCTCCGAACTCTCCCGATTGAGAAGCTGGGCATCGTTCTCGGCCACTTTCCCCTCGGCAATGGCAACGGCTATGAGTGAACGCTTTTCGGCAAGGTACGACAGATGGGAAATATCGGCCGGGTCCTTGGCCCGTTCCGCCAGCGCCATGGCCTTTTCCGCCTCGATCAGGGGGACGGGAGCATACACCTGAACATCCTGATTTCCCTTTGCCGCGTTATATGCGGTACGCGCCTGTTCCAGCCGGTCCCTGGCCATCATGTCCGACGGAGACGGACCACACGCCGCCAGCAGACTCATTAGCATGATGCTACCCGCTCCTCTTCCCAGTGCCGACGCAAATCTGGTCATGGGTTACCCCCTTGAATAATGAATGACGTGTCCAAACATTCTTGCGATCAATGTCGCCACATTCCTGCAACGTGCCGCTACACCCTACTGCAGTGGCATCGACTCGACTTCCTTTTTCAGGGCCTTTACGTTTGCGCGCAACTCCTCTGCCGTTTTTCTGGCTTTGGACGCAGTCGCCCTCGCCCGGGCATAGTCGGCGTCAACCTGTGCTTCTTCGGCCAGCCTGACTCCCGCGTCATACTCCTTCTCGACCTCTGCCGCCCGTGCCGCAGTGAGTTTTTCCTCCGCACTCTTCAATTCGGCTGCGGCGCTGACCGACGCGGAACTCTCCCGCGCGGCAACGACCGCACTCTCACCGACTTTAATCTTTTCGGCCAGCAGACTGCCATCACCGGCACACCCTGCAAGCAGGCATGCCAGGACCATGGCCGTGAGATGCCCCGACGTTCTCCCTGGATATTTCATATTTCGCTCCTTTCAGGAAAATGAACCGGCGTTAGAATGGCGTCCATACCGTCACTGACGCGGGAAGGCCGAAGAGTACAGGACGTCAAATACCTGGCCGCCTCGCGAAAACCTGACACGATTCTCCTTGATCTCAACGACACGGGCTCCCCCCACGTCGGCACCTTCCCCGACCAGCGCCCCGTTGACAACCGCCCGCCTCAATTCCCTTTCATCCTGCCATGCTATTCCCGAGATAGTGATGCCGGCAGTACCTGCCGGTTCCACGGTGCGGGGAAGGGGTGCTGCGACAGGGCCCTTCCTGACCGGCACCGGAGGCGGAGTCGCAGTGGCAGGGGTCGGCAGTGGCGGAAGGGGCTGTGGGGCTGGCGGTTGTGCGGGTCTGACGGGGGGCAGGACCTCCGGGACCTTGACAGCCTGGGTGTCCTGAACGGCTGGATGCAAGGGAGCTGGTTTTTCGCGGCTGCTGACCCACAGCCCAACGCCGGCCCCGGCTGCAACGAGGAGGATGCCGATGAACAGGGGAACAACAGGCAGCCGGGGGGATTTGGACGAACGGCCCCGGTAACTGAGCACCTCCGGTCGAAGGGCCGACCCAGCCTGGCGCCGCATCCGGCGATCCTGCTCCATCTTGCGCAATGCATCGAGTATCATGCTCATGGCGACCGCCTCGCATCCGTCGACCCCGGTGCCCCCCCCACTCCCGCGCCCTCTATTCCCCGTTCCCGGACAGCTGAAGAAACGGACGTAAAGGTTCCCCCGGCGAGTTGGTAGAGACGTGCCAGGGTTTTACCCCCCGGTTTGCCGTCGACCTTCAACCGTTCCGCCTTCTGAAAGTCGCGGACTGCACTCTCCGTCGCACTGTCGAAAGTGCCGGTCAGGGCACCGTTGTAATGACCAGTCCCCTTGAGGAGCTGCTGGAGTACCTTTACCCCGTCGACCACCTCCTCCTGAACGGCAACGGGGCGTTCAGCCGGTGTGATGGCAAGTTTCACCGTCCGCTCCCGCGTCGCGACGGTGCTTTGGACAAGAAGCGCCATCCCGGCCGCTGTCAGCAGAAGCACGACGAATACGGCATACATGACGCGGCTGACCCGGAACGCAGGGCGCCTTTCCTCCCTGCCAACGTCGCGGATCGACCGGGCAGCCATAGCAGGGGAAATGTCTCTGGTCTCCATCGTGTACGCCAGGAGCAGCGCCCGGTCACAGACTGCGTTAACCAACCGGGGAAGTCCTCCTGAAAACCGCGCTATCCTTCTGACCGCACCGGGCGCAAAGGAGACCGGCTCCCCACCCCCCGCGGCAATCTTTACCCGGTGGCGGATATAGTCATGGACGTCGTCGAACTCCATCGGTTTCAGGTGATAACGGACCGTGATCCGCTGGTTGAGCTGCCGGAGGTCCTGGCGGGCAAGAATGGTTTGCAGCTCGGGCTGCCCAACGAGCACGATCTGGATCAGCTTGTCGCGCTCGGTTTCCAGGTTGGAAATGAGCCGTACCTGTTCGAGCACGTCGGTGGAAAGATTCTGGGCCTCGTCGATGACAAGGACGACGGTGCGGCCGGCGCGGTTCTGTTCGAGGAGGAATTCATTGAGCGATATATGCAGTTCGCGGACATCACTGCTCGTGCAGGGAAGGCCGTATTCGCGGTTGATCTCCTGGTGGAGACCGAGGGGGGATATGGTCGGGTTGAAGATGAGTGCGGTCCGGTGGGTTTCCGGGTCGAGCTGGTTCAGGATCGTCCGGATTATGGTCGTCTTGCCGGTCCCCACCTCCCCCGAAAGTTCGATGAAACCGGCGCGGGTGTCGATGGCAAACAGGAGATGGGCGAATGCCTCCTGATGATGGGTACTCAGAAAGAGGAAATCGGGGTTCGGCGTAAGGGCAAACGGTGGCTCGGTAAATCCGAAGTGCTCCCAATACATGGTTATTCCCTGACAGCGGTTTCTCGTTTGATGGGAATAAGTATTACCACACTTGAACCTCGCCTTAAAGCGTAAAGAGCATCTTTCGAAAGCAGCACCCCGCCGAGAGGTCCGCTCTCCGTTGTCAGCCGCCGGCGGGGATGGTTTTCCCGGCCAGAGCTGGCAGAAGTTCCCCTTTCTCGTAGCGGGTCACGAGCTCTTTCAGGTCGTCTTCCACCAGTGCAAGCAGCGGGCTGTCAGGATATTCCCTGGCAAAGGTGGACATGTTGCGCGCCGCTTCCCTCTGATTACCGTTGTTGTAGTAGGAACGGGCCAGCCAGAAAAGAACCACGTCCCTGAGGGGGCTGTCGGGATAGTTCTCCATGACAGCTTTCAACTTTCCCTGTGACGTAACGAAATCCTTCTGCTTGTATGCCTCGACGCCGTCAATAAACGACTGGCAGTCACCGGGCTGCTCCGCGCCAAATGCGGGAATGACGAACATCAGTGATGAAACGACCGCCGCAAGGGCAATAACAGTGCGAACGACCGGCACACCGCTCACCGGTGCCAGTACCTGTGGCGAACAACTTACATCTCCCGACTCGGTCACCATAACGTGTCCTTTCCGCCCCGGGATAAGAACAAAAAAATGCCGGGGCCTCGTATCGAAATTCGATATTTCGGCGACCCGGCTGTCTCGGTGAGACCCTGTAGGCTTTCCGTCCTGCCCTTGCGGGCAGTTTAGTATTGTCGTCTATCTATATGGTATGCTGCTGGAGATTCTACCGGCCCCGACCGGTAAAATCAAGAAAGAATCACCTAATCTCCGGGTTCAGAGAGTGAAGAAGAACACCGCTCCCTTGCCTGTTTCACCTTCGGCCCAGGCCCTGCCGCCATGGCGCTGGATAATCCGGTACACCGTGGACAGGCCGATGCCCAGCCCTTCGATTTCGTTGTCATGCTGCAGACGCTGAAAGGGGACAAAAAGTTTTTCCGCATCCTGCGGTGCGAACCCATGCCCGTTGTCGCGGACAAAATAGACCAAGTCCTCTTCTTTATTGATCGTACCGAACTCGATACGGACATCATCCTTTTTAACGGAATACTTCCAGGCGTTTCCGAGCAGATTTTCCAGCACTATCCGCAAGAGGTCCGGATCACCGTACCCCTTGATCCCCGTGGCGATGCGAAAATCAACCCGTCGCCCAGGTTCCCGTGCACGCAGGTTGTCCGTAATTTCGGTGACCATGGCGCTGAGATCGGTCCATTTCTTTACCACCCGCTTACGCGAGTGAACGGAGAATTTGAGCAGGGCACCGGTGAGGTTGCTCATGCGGAGGATTTCCCGGTTAATCACCTGCAGATAGTCTTTGCCGGCGCTATCCAGGTTTGAGGCATACAGGTCGAGCAGCACCTGGGAGTAGCCGCTTATGGCGGCCATGGGGGAGCGCAGGTCATGGGCGACGGTGTAATTGAACGACTCAAGCTCCCGGTTCACCCTTTCAAGCTCCGCCGCCTTTTTTACAAGCTCTTCGTTGAGATTCCTGATAACCTCGTTTTGCCGGGTAATCGCCCGCTCCGAGCGGATCAGGGCGAGGGCCTTGTCTATGACCCTGAAAATCTGATCAATGTCGATGGGCTTCAGGATGTAATGGCTGATGCCGATCTCGATGGCTTGCAACAGGTGTTGAGGGTTGGTATATGCCGTCAGGGCGATGATCTCGGTGGAGGGAACCAGCGATTTGATTTCCGTGGCCATCCGGATACCGTCGGTAATTGGCATATTGATATCGGTAATGACGATTTCCGGCCGATTCCGCCTGAACGATTCGAGCCCCTCTTCACCGTTCTCGGCGACAAATATCCGCACATCCGGATAGTGGTGGCCGATGATCCTGCTGAGCATTTCCCGTGCATCATGTTCATCTTCCACATAGAGCAGGGATATGTCGTGCCCGGGCGAATCAGTTGTCCCCATGGTGGACCTCAATCCTGAACATTGCACCTCCCTGGGCATTGAAAGCGGTCAGTCTCCCCCCCATGTTCCGTTCGATAATGGTTTTCGCCATGTACAGCCCGATCCCGGTCCCCTTGTCCGGCCCCTTGGTGGTGAAGTAGGGATCGAAGATCTTCTCCATGATATCTTCAGGGATGCCGCCGCCATTGTCGGAGATGGCGACGACAATATTGCCGTCTTCCATCCGCGACGTTATCCGGACCTGGCCATTGGCGACCGACCGCTCCAGAAGGACGTCTCTGGCGTTGACCAGGATATTCAGGATGGCCTGGGAAAACTCGTTTGAATAGCCGTTGACGACCGGATCGCCGGAAGTGTCCACCTCCAGGCCGATGAACTGGGACTTGAAATTGGCATCGATAAGCGCAACGGATTGATTGATCGCATTATTGATGCGGAAGGGACTCTTTTCCTTGTCCGGTTTGAAGAAATCCCTGAAATCCTCTATCGTATGCGACATGTGCTTGATCAGCGTCATTGACTTCTGGGTGCTGTCCTCCAGAAATTGCTTATTGAATTCACCAAGTTCGTAATAATATTTCATCTGCTGGATGATAAGGGCAAGGGTATTGAGCGGCTGCCGCCACTGGTGGGCGATATTGCCGATCATCTCTCCCATGGCCGCCTGTCGTCCCTGCTGTATCATGATACGTTCCTTGGCGCGCAGCTCTTCGATGGCCCGGAGGCGCTCCAGGGTCTCGTTTTGCAGAGACGTTTCCGCCTCCCGCCGGCGGGCCGTCATGTTGAGGTTATCGAGCGCAAAAGAGACGTTCGCCGACATCTGCTCAAGCAGTTTGATCATGTCGATATCGAAGAAATCCCTCTCGACGGAATAGAGGGTCAGGGCGCCGATGACTGCACCCTCAAGCCTGATGGGGGTCGCGGCACTGGCCTTGACACCGTGGGTACGTGCCCAGTCGTGCCAGGGAGCGGTGCGGGGATCATGCGCGAAGTCGTTGCAGATGCAGCTCTTCCCTTCCCGTATGACGGTTCCGGTCGGCCCCTGTCCCTCCGGTTCGTCCCTGGCAGTGATCCGGATGCCATCCAGATAACCGGCAGGCCCATGAAATGCAACGACAGCAACATCTCCCGTTGCGACATCCAGCAAACTGACCCAGGCGAGAAGAAATTTGCCGTTCTCGACTGCAATCCGGCAGGTGTCGCGGAACAGGGTATCCTGATCCGTGGCGCGCACTATGGCGAGGCCGGTTCCGCTGAGAACCGCATGGATACGGTTGAGCCGGTTAAGACGTTCTTCATCGGCCTTGCGCTCGGTTATGTCGGTGTGGGAGCCGGCCATCCGGGTCGGCTTCCCTTCGGCACCACGGACACAGGTGCCGCGGGTCAGTATCCAGCGGTAACTGCCGTCCTTGTGGCGAAGCCGGTATTCCTGCTGGTAGTCCTTTGTGTTACCGGCCAGATAGGCATTGACCGTATCGATGGAACGCTGGAAATCGTCGGGATGTATCAGTTCCTTCCACTCCCTGACAATATCCGTGAGTTCATTGTCGCCATAGCCGAGCATACTCTTCCAACGGGGCGAAATAAAAGCGCTGTCATGTTCGATATCCCAGTCCCAGATGCCGTCGTTAGCCCCCTGAACAGCCAGGATATAACGTTGCTTGCTCTGGCGGAGCTCGTTTTCTGCTTTCAACCGTTCGGCACTTTCCTGCTGGATGCGTTCGATGGTTTGTATCAGGTCAGCAGTCCGTGACGCAACTCGCTTCTCCAGCTCCTCGTTGGTACGCACCAACCTTTCCTGGGTCAGCTTCAGGGCGGTGATATCGTTGATGTACAAGCGAACCGCCTGGAACTGGGAGGCATGGTACACGTTCACCTGATAGGCCAGATTGTCGATCTCCTGTTCCCGAATCCACTGGTGGACCTCACCACCCGTGTCGATCGACGCCAGGATCTCCTTCATATCCCGCGGGAGAAGCACGTCCACGTCACCGCCACCGATGCTGTCGACGATTTCCTGGGCGGCACGGTTACAGAAGGTCACCCGGCCCGCCATGTCCAGTTCGATAACCGGGTTCGGATTCAGTTGGGGGAACGTCGCGAGACGTTCGATTTCGGCAGTCGTCCGCTTCCGCTCCATGGCGATGGCGACCAGATCGGCCACGGCCCGCATAAGCGCAAGGTCGTCGTCCGAGAAACTGTCCCTGCAGCGCGTGCCAAAGGAGAGTGTCCCGAGTACTCGCCCCTGGGCCATCAAAGGATGACAGGCATAAGCACGAATACCGAAGGATTTCACCAACTCCGTTCGGGGGTCGGCCGTCTGCTGGATATCTTCTGCCACTATCCTGCAAGCGTCGCGGGCAGCGCAGCCACAGACGGCTACCCCGTAGTCGAGCCATTCGATCCCGGCCCGCGACTCTTCCGGGATGCCGGCGCAGGCATTGAGGTGCAGACACTGCCGGGCATCATCGGCCAGGAAATTGAAAAACGCGTCACACTCCAGAAACGTCATGACCTCTTGACAGAGAGACTCGACGATCGCCTGCGGCGCCTCGCTTTCCAGCAGCCGCCGCGCCGTCCTGGAGAGCAGGTCGAGCCGCAGGTTGCTCTTGAGCAGCTCCTTCTGAACGTGCTTGAAACTGCTGATGTCCAAGTTGATGCCTGCCCAGCAGAGGACTTTTCCCCGTTCATCCTTTACAGCCACACCCCGTGCAAGAATGTCATGGTACTCTCCGTCCACACCGCGGTAGCGATGTTCCATATCCCACGTACCGCCGGTGCGCACGCATTCCTTCCATGCCGCCACAGTCTTTTCGGCGTCATCGGGGTGCAGCACGTCACCCCACCCGAAACTGGAGCACTGTTCCTGCGTCATCCCCACCAGCGCGAGAAAACTTTCGCTGGCGTAAGTATTACGGCCGTCGGGGGCGCAGACCCAGACACCGTAGTCGATCGATTCGCCGATGGCACGGTAGACCGCTTCGCCCGCGATGGCACCTTCATTCTTTTCCCGTGCACCGCGCAAAGCATGTTCCGCTTCTTCCAGGCGAACTCGAAGAGATTCAATTTCGGCACACAATTCTTCACAGGTTCTTCTGCCGGATTCCATAGGCGACCTTCATCCTGACCATTCCATGGTAACACACGGATGCAGAACCCTTACGACGTGGTTCCGGACACATGCACGTTCCTCAAGCCCAACCAGTATAAACCATGCATAGCGCTTCATACAACTGTCATGCGGGGCATAATATAATTTACCCATTATGCAGGCATAGCATAGTCAGTCAAGGTGCACTATGCATAATGCCAGGAAGTCGCATTCAAGAACCGGCCTGCTGAAGGGGGAATGCGCTCGACAAGGGGAAATTTCCGGGCAAACTTCATGTATCTGTCGTTTGTTCCTGTTATATCGCTCCTAAGGAGGAGGCCATGGATAAAATGTGGGCGTCCCCACCCTCTTTTCCTCTGCAGATTTTTTTCGATGGCTCCTGTTCTGTCTGTGCAGCAGAGATGAAGGTCTATCAGAACAGGGGACACGCCGGTCGCCTCCAGTTCGTGGACATCAGTGCGCCGACGTTCGATCCGACACCTTACGGTATCACGCTGGATGCGTTCATGCACGAAATGCACGCCATCGACATGGCGGGACGTGTCTACCGTGGAGTGGACGCATTCCGGGCGATCTGGCAAGCCTTTCCAGCCTCCAGCTGGTACGGGCTGGTTGGTGCTCTGGTCGCTCTCCCCGGCGTGCGTCTCCTGGCCCGGTCTGCCTACTGGTGTTTCGCCCGAATCAGGAGATTTCTGCCCAAAAATCGCGAGGCGTGCAAGGATGGACCATGCAAACTCGACCGGAATGTACCTCCCCCATGAGAGCACTCTCATCCCATCTGTCATTGCTTGCCCGAAACGCAACTTGCTGCCACGCAAAAAAACAGGTTAGCCTATTAAACTAACCCGTCGTATTATAATCTTAATGCAGACCATTTTCGGGTCTGTTTTACCATCTGCTAAACCTTGCCAGATAAGCATTGCCTCATGTTACGCGCATTACATCGTCTGTGCTATTATCAACGCCACCATATTCGCTATGATTAGTTTTCTTCGCAACTGGTAACGTGATATAAAAAGTACTCCCCTTCCCAAGTTCACTCTCGACCCAAACTCGTCCACTAAGTGCAGTAACAATTTCCTTGACGAGCGCTAACCCAAGGCCTGTTCCGTTTGCCCGACGGCTGGCTTTATTGTCTACCCGATAAAATATGTCGAAGATCTTATCCCGTAATTCCGGTTGAATTCCTATCCCTTCGTCCTTTACCCATAGAGTAACGCTATCCTCTTCCAATTTTGCACCAAGGTTGACCTCACCACCGTCAGGTGAATATTTTATGGCATTTGAAAGTAGGTTGTTGAATGCTTGGTGTAGCAATAGCTCGTCGCCTAATACCAGCGGTAAGTGAGAGGGCAAATCCGCAACAATGTGATGTTTAGCAGACGGGCTTGCAAAAAGTGCGGCTGTTTCAACCACTATTGGTCTGATATCAATGGATTTAAAGTTATAGGTATTCCGTTTGGCTTTAAAACGTTGCATGTCGAGAAAACCACTGATCAAGTCATTGAGACGATTCCCTTCCTTATACATAATACCGAGATAATCTCTCATCTGCTCTTCATCTACTGGGTTTTCCATTACAAACTGTAGATAACCGAGCATTGCTGCCAACGGTGTACGCATATCATGACTCACAGCTGATATCATTTCATCTTTACAGCGATCCAACTCTTTGCGCTCGGTGATGTTAAGTGTAATACCGAGTAGAGAAACGACGTCTCCGCTATCGTTTTTAAGTGGAACAGCATGAGCTTCAAGCCAAATTTGACGGCCTTTTGCTCCTGTAATTTTAAATTCAAAACGTCTGTTGTTGTCATTGAAAACATCTTTGTGCGCAGTTTTATAAACTTCCAGATAGTCAGGGTCGATAAACGAATAGAGCGTTTTGCCTTTAATCTGATCTATAGACTCCAATTGAAACATGTCAAGTCCTGCCCTGTTCATCATGAGAATGGTATCGTCTGGCGCAATCAGCTTTACGCATTCCGGTTCATTTTCGATAATGGTGCTCAAGAATTTTTGGCTTCCTTGCAGTGCCTTTTCTCGCAAAGCAACCTGGTGTGCCATTGTATCAAATGCCTGACCTAGGCTCCCCAGTTCTCCTCCTGATATATGGTCGGAGACCTTGAAGTCGAGATCACCACTAGCCAGCCGTTGGGAGGCACGTTGCAATAACGTGATTCGATCAATGATCGAGTGCTTGCCAATGACGAACGCCAAACCGAATGCAAGTAAGACGAAAGACAACAATGTTGACAGATTGATGATTAACGTTCTGTTTGCCTTAGCTAAAGCATCCTTCTGTGATATTCCCGCTCTCACATACATATACGGACGCTCTTCTCCCGGCAACCACAATTTCCGATATGTAGAGATCCGTTTATCTCCGTCACGGCGCACAAACACAAAGCTCTCCGTATCAGGACCTTCCTCCATTTTCTTCAAGGCTTCGAGAGGCAGGGGCTTTCCTATGAGTAAGGCGGAGTCTTTTCCTCTGTTTACGATAATCCCCTTATGGTCAACAAGAACATAGTTCGCATCTTGAGACAATCGAGCACGTTCCAAGATGGAGCGCATAGCATCAAGATCAAAACCGACAACAACAACCCCTTTGAATTCATTATTCTCCACAAGAGGATAAGCCATATGTATGGTAGGTTTTTTAGTTGCCTTGCCAATAGCATACTCACCTGACGAAAACCGTAGTGTTCTCTGAGCATTTATAAAATAGCGCCTATCATTTATTGCATCCGATTTATTTACTGGAACTGCAGATGCCCAGACATAACCCGTAGCGTCTGCAAGCAGTATGTTGATATATTTTGGATTTTCTTTGTGGATATTAGCAAGAATAGATTGTGTTTTATCAATGTTACGGTTTTTTACTTCGGGAAGATCTGCTAATAACATGCACAACAGTTTAGCTTCATTTGTAAGGCTTTCCTGCCGAGTTGCCAAACTGTCGGCAAGCTTTTGCGACTCAACTGTTGCATCATCGTAAGCATCAGCTCGTTGCTTGAACCCCGAATAGACGATTATACCCAACGCGGGGAGCGTCAGCAGAACGGCCAATATAATCATCTGTTTTTGTATCGGAAAGTTCAAAAATTTAGTCATGGCTATTCATTTCACGATAAAGTTGGACATCGACTTGTTCTGACAAACAGAATACCATACCTCATAAAAAACATACCCTAAATTGCATCAATATAAGACTTCACAATACAAAAAAGGACGTAAAAAGGGGTTAGCTTGCCAGCTAACCCCTCTAAATTTGGTTGGGGGACAGTGTTACCTTCGGGTTTCTATGACTCGGATCTCGAATGATCATTTTAGTCTTTTCAAAATGATCGTGAGAGACCGAACAAGGCAAAGCCTTGATGACTCTACGATCAGTACGTAGCCGCATAAAAAAACATACCATATCAAACCATCATGGTCACGTTCTAAGAAAGTTTCAGCAGGTGGGATCGGATTAGCGGGCCTTGGAAGATATGGACCTCCCAAGGCTAGGAAGAACCTTCAGAAGTATCTTTTATATAGGATTAGGATTGGATATTGGCAGGATGTCTAAGAGTGTAATCAGTGGCAGTAAAATACATGAAATCACACATTACCAATAGCTATGTGTAATCGTATGGTTACATGGCTTATTGATACCAAGTCCCGACACTTGTCACGACAGGATAATGAAAAAGGGGTCACGCAATCAGCGTAACCCCTTGGCAATATTGGTTGCGGGGACAGGATTTGAACCTGTGACCTTCGGGTTATGAGCCCGACGAGCTACCAGACTGCTCCACCCCGCGTCAATTGAAGTTAGATTTGTACCATACCCATTCACGCACTGTCAACCGAAAAGTTCCACCGTTGACATTTTTTTGTGTGACTTGTCCCGGAGCGAAGCGGCCAGAGTTATTCCGGGATGGTCATGGCCCCTTTGCCGGCTTTTGTTGCAAGTTCATTGGCCGCGGACTGCTCCAGACCGCGTCCGACACGGACCCGGTACCAGACCCCCTTGTCCTGCAGGTGCGACTCGACTATGTATGCCGGCATCCCCCGCGCAACCAGGCGGTCCCGGACCGCCTCAGCTTCCTTGCGATCCTTGTGGGACGCCACCTGGACCGAGAAGGTCTCCCTGGACTGGGCGGGCTTGTTCCCGCCAGGTGGAGGGGCAGAGGGTGTTTTTGTCACGGCGGCCGGCTTGGGAGGCTCTTCTTTATCCCTGGTGTCCTGGGGCTTGACGGCAGACGGCGCCTTGGCCGGAGGCGACGCAGACGGGAGCACGGCTGCCGGCCGTGATTGGGCGGCAGGCACCGGCGGAGGCGGAATGACCGGATTGGCGGTCAATGAAGGTCCCGGAGTGTGGGGATTGAGTCCGCTTCCAATGACGGCCCTGCTCCCCTTGGGAAGGGTTTCGTAAAAGGTAAGGGGCGGCTCCCCCGTCTTTTGTGCAACCGGAACTGGAGGCTGGGTCTGAGCATCGGTCGCCGGTTGCCCCGGTTGGCCGGGAACCGCTTGTTGCTGAGCTACTGCAAGCTGGGACCGTTTTGGACGGAACACCAGCCATCCGGTCGCCAGTCCCGCACCGAAGGAAACCGTGATCGCCAGGGTGATAAGAACGGCGAAAACGTTCAATGGTTGCTTGCGCGGCCGGTTTTTGCTGACCGGCTTCCGTTCCCTGTAATCCAGAACCATACGACAGCCGCCTGTCTACATTTTTTCCGGGGCAGATATGCCGAGGATGGTAAGTGCGTTACGAAGCGTCTGCCGGATGCAGTGGAGGAGGAACAGACGGGCGATGGTCAACTCACGGTCTTCGGTAATCACCCGGTTCTTGTTATAGAACGTATGGAACTGGCCGGCCAGTTCCTGGAGATAGTAGGTTATGCGGTGGGGTTCGAAATTCTGGGCACTTCCCTCCACCGTTTCCGGAAATTGGTCGAGAAGCTTGATAATCGCCATCTCTTCGGCAGTGGAGAGACGGGACAGGTCAACCTTCTCCGCTTCGGGCGAAGGATAACCCTTCTCGGCTGCATTCTCGAAAATGCTGCATATCCGGGCATGGGCGTACTGTACATAGTATACAGGGTTGTCGAGAGTTTGCTGCTTAGCCAGGTCGATATCGAAAACCAGCTGGGAGTCGGGTTTGCGCATAACGAAGAAATAACGGGTTGCGTCACGCCCCACCTCGTCGATGAGGTCGCGCAGGGTGACATAACTCCCCGCACGCTTGGATATCTTGACCTCCTCGCCACCCCGCATGACTGTAACCATCTGGTGGAGCACGTACTCCGGCCACCCTTGGGGGATCCCCGCGTCCAGCGCCTGAAGGCCGGCCCGGACCCGGGTGATGGTGCTGTGATGGTCGGCCCCCTGCTCGTTGATGACCCGGCCAAACCCCCGTTCCCATTTCCCCAGGTGGTAGGCGACGTCGGGCACGAAGTAGGTATAGCCGCCATCGGCCTTGCGCATCACCCGGTCCTTGTCGTCGCCGAAGTCGGTGGTGCGGAGCCAGAGTGCGCCGTCCTGTTCGTAGGTGTGCCCTTTGGCGACAAGCCGCTTGACCACCCCCTCGACCTTCCCCGTCGAATAGAGTTCAGACTCCAGCGAATAGACGTCGAAATGGACGTCGAAGGCCGTCAAGTCCTGATCCTGCTCACGCCGCAGGCAGGCAACGGCAAAGCGACGGATGGCATCCAGGTCTTGCGGGTCGCCGACCGCGGTAACGTGCTGGTCGTCTGCATCCACCGTTTCCCGAGCGAGATAGGAGCGAGCCACATCCCGTATGTAATCACCCTGGTACCCGTCGGCGGGCCAGCGCGGGTCATCGGGCTCGATCCCGAGACAGCGGGCCTGCACCGAGAGCGCGAGGTTGCTGATCTGCTGTCCCGCGTCGTTGTAATAGAACTCGCGGGTCACATCCCAGCCGGTGGCGGCAAGCAGCCGGCAGAGGGTATCGCCGATGGCCGCACCCCGACCGTGGCCAATATGAAGGGGACCGGTCGGATTGGCACTGACGAACTCAACCTGAACCTTTTTGCCCACGCCGCTTCTGCTCTTGCCGTACTCGCTACCGGCCGCGGCAAGCGGCAAAAGAGTCTGGCGCCAGGCATCGTCCTTGAGATGAAAATTGATGAAACCGGGCCCGGCAATCTCAACCCGGCCGAAGATGTCGGCCGTAGCCAGACGAGGCACCAGAATTTCCGCCACAGCACGCGGAGCTTTCCTCTCCCCCTTTGCCAGCTGCATAGCCACGTTGGTGGCAAAGTCGCCATGCTCGGCGTGTGCAGGGGTTTCTATGACTATCGCCGGCAGCTGTCCGGACTGGAGCGTACCATCTGCCATGCACTCCCCCAGCACCTTTCCAACCAGCTCACGCACTACATTTCGCATCATTCCTCCTGCTTCGTCTGTTCTGCCGTATCGCTTTCCCCCCGCAGGGATATGTCACGGGTGAAGTCGGGACAACGTGCCCCGCCGTCGGGAACGCAGAATTTCTTGGCACAGTTCTCCCGCCAGGCACATATGGCACAGAACTGTCGTTTGTCATTCATAGGCTCACCATTTTGTCGTACGTGATTGAAGACGTTATGACCACAAAGCTTTCGCCACAAAGGGGCACAGAGGAAACCGAAAGCCGTCTCCTCCGCGTCCTCTGTGGTTAACGCTTCGTTGTTGCCGATGGTGGCATCGCCACCGGGGCGCTGTTAGTCGGCGGAGGTGTCGCTTTGCTCGGATCGGCTTTTTCCTGGCTCGGGAACTGGTAGATGACCTCGTTCGGCCGGACCAGCCCGAAGTCACGCCGGGCAATGCTTTCCAGATAGCGGCGGTCCGACTGCAAGGCTTCGATCTCCCGCCGGAGGCGGTCATTCTCAGCCTTCAGCTCCGTCACCCGCTTTTCCATCTCCTGCTTGTCCTTGGAGAGATGGTAGATCCGCAGCAGGCCGCGCTCGCCGAACACGGTGAAGAAAAGGATGAACAGGATGACACCGGCCGGGATGAAATACATCCGCTTGCGCATGGGGACCCCGCTCAGGACTTCGCTCCCTTCAGAAGTGCGGCAAAATAGTCGATGGTCTGCTTAAGCCCCGCCTCCACATCGACCGCCGGTCTCCAGCCGAGCCGGCTGCCGGCCAGACTGATGTCGGGCTGGCGCTGCTGGGGATCGTCTGCAGGGAGGGGTTTGAAGACGATCTTCGACCGGGAACCGGTTAGACTGATGATTCGTTCGGCGAACTCCAGGATGGTGGTTTCGGCCGGGTTCCCCAGGTTGACCGGACCGACGAAGTCTTCGCACTCCATCATCCGCACCATCCCCTCCACCAGGTCGTCAACGAAACAGAAGGAACGGGTCTGCCCCCCCCTGCCGTAAACCGTCAAATCCTCACCCTTGAGGGCCTGGACGATGAAATTGGAGACGACCCGTCCGTCGTTTACGGCCATCCGCGGTCCGTAGGTATTGAAGATGCGGATGATGCGGACATCCACGCCATTCTGGCGGTGATAGTCCATCATCAGGGTCTCGGCCACCCGCTTCCCCTCGTCGTAGCAGCTTCGGAGCCCGATGGGGTTCACGTTCCCCCAGTACTCCTCGGTCTGGGGATGGACCTGGGGGTCGCCGTATACTTCGGACGTGGATGCCTGGAGTATCCTGGCCCGCACCCGCTTTGCCAGTCCGAGCATGTGGATGGCGCCGAGGACGCTCGTCTTGATGGTTTTCACCGGATTGTACTGGTAGTGGATCGGCGAAGCCGGACAGGCCAGGTTGTAGATCCGGTCCACCTCCAGCAGTATCGGCTGGGTAATATCATGGCGGATCAGCTCGAATCGCGGCTCCCCCAGGAGATGGGCGACATTGCGCTTGGTCCCGGTGAAGAAATTGTCGAGACAGAGAACGTCATGACCGTCCCGCACAAGCCGCTCGCAGAGATGGGAGCCGATAAAACCGGCGCCGCCGGTGACGAGAACACGCATGGCTTATTTTCCCTCCGCGGCGATGCCGTTGCGACCCAGGGGGAGGTAGCGGAAGCCGTAATCACGCATCCGGCTCAGCTTGTAGAGATTACGGCCGTCGATAATGAACGGCTCTTTGAGTTCCGCCTTTATTCGGTCGAAATCGGGGTTGCGGTACTCGTTCCAGTCGGTGATGATCACCAGGACATCGGCATCGGCAAGGATATCGTACTGATTGGTGCTGTAGGTGATCCGGTCGCCGAACTGCTTCTTCGCCTCCGCAAGCGCTTCCGGATCGTGGGCACGCACCGTTGCCCCCTGTGCAAGCAGGTTTTCGATGATGGTGATCGCCGGCGCTTCCCGCATGTCGTCGGTCCGCGGCTTGAACGAAAGCCCCCAGCAGGCCACGGTGCAACCCGCCAGCGGCCGGTCCTTCGAGGTATCGCCGAGGGTCTGCTGCACCTTGTGGGAAAGGACCTGCTTCTGCCGCTCGTTCACCTCCTCCACCGCCTTGAGCAGGAGAAAATCGTAGTCATTTTCTTCAGCGGTCCGGATCAGCGCCTTCACATCCTTGGGGAAGCAGGAACCCCCATAGCCGGGACCGGGAAAGAGAAAGTCGTAGCCGATACGAGAATCGGAGCCGATCCCTTCGCGGACGGCCGCAACGTCGGCACCCATCCGCTCGCAGAGGAGCGCCACCTGGTTCATGAAGGAAATCCGGGTGGCGAGCATGGCGTTGGCAGCATACTTGGTCATCTCGGCGCTCCGGATGTCCATGACGATCAGCCGGTTATGCTTGCGCATGAAAGGCTCGTAGAGCTCCTTCATCAGTTCTGCGGTCCGGACGTTATCCGTGCCGATCACCACCCGGTCCGGCTTCATGAAGTCCTCAATGGCCGCCCCTTCTTTGAGGAATTCGGGATTGGAGACAACGTCGAACTCCAGGGAGGTCCCCCGCTTGTCCAACTCCTCCTGCAGGGCGGCGCGAACCTTGTCGGCGGTCCCCACCGGCACCGTCGACTTGTCGACGACAATCTTGAAGCTTTCCATATTGCGGCCGATCTCGCGGGCCACGGCCAGGACGTACTGGAGATCGGCCGAGCCGTCCTCCCCCGGCGGAGTGCCGACGGCAATGAAGTTGATGAGCGAGCTTTTCACCGCCAGGGGGACGTCAGTGGTAAAGGAAAGCCGTCCCTCTGCCTGGTTGCGGAGCACCAGTTCCTTGAGCCCCGGCTCATAGATAGGGATGATTCCCTGCTTGAGCCCTTCGATCTTGGCCTGGTCGACATCGACGGCGACAACGGTATTGCCGCTCTCGGCAAAACAGGCGGCAGCCACCAGCCCAACGTAGCCGGCACCGAAAACACAGATTTTCATGGAATCCTCCCGAATGTAATCAAGCGAGTTTTATATCACAAAGAGGGGCCCGCATGCCACCCTTTTCATGGCGCTACAGCCGCTTCCACGGCATTCGCAAGACGGGCGAACTCTTCCAGGGAAAGGGTTTCACCGCGCCTTCCCGGTTCGATACCGCAACCGGCGAGAACGTCCCGCAACTGTTTCTCCTCCGCCATGAACTGTGCGGACTTCAGGCAATTCCAGAGGGTCTTGCGCCGTTGGCTGAAGGCAGCCTTCACGACACGCCGGAACAGCGCTTCATCCCTGACCGCAACCCGGGGTTCGGGAAGCGGTACGAGCCGCAGAACGACTGAATCGACCTTGGGCGCCGGGAAAAACGAGCCCGGTTTGACGAGAAATTCCCGGCGGATGTCAAAATGGAGCTGGCAGAGGACCGACAAGACCCCGTACTCCTTGCAGTCAGGGGGAGCGGCAAGACGCTCTCCCACCTCTTTCTGGAGCATGAGCACGAGACGGGAGAAGAGGTGGCGGTGCTCCATGAACTGGAACAGAACGGGGGTGGAAATGTTGTAGGGAAGGTTGGCGGCAACCTTCCAGTGCCCCGACCAGCGGGTACGGAGCAGATCGGCAAGGTCCGCCCGGAGGATATCCGCTTCCACGATTTCAACCGTCCCGTTGGCGGCAAATTCCCGGCGCAGGAGCGGCACCAGTTGGCGATCCAGCTCCACGGCCACCACGCTGGCGGCTTGGGCGGCCAGGAGTCGTGTCAGCGCTCCCTGCCCCGGACCGACTTCGAGCACATGGTCATCCGGTGCAAGCTCTACCGCATCTACGATGCGGGCCAGAACGTTCCGGTCCGTAAGGAAATTCTGCCCAAGGGCTTTTTTCGGCCGTATCCGCTCCATTGTCATTCCGCCGTCCGCCGGGCCGTTATGCTGTCGAGGGGCCAGACCGCCAGGGCATCGAGCCCCAGTTCACTTTCCATGCCCTGCTCAAGGTAGTAATCAGCCGGTACGGCCAGCATCGCGGCATTATCCGCACAGAGTGGCGGCGAAGGGATATGCAGCTCTATGCCACGCGCGTCGGCCAGACGCGCCATCTCCCGCCGCAGGGCGCTGTTGCACGCCACCCCGCCGGCAACCACCAGTCTGCTGCAACCGGAGTCCGTCAGCGCCGCGGAAGTTTTAGCAACGAGTACATCACAGACGGCTGCCTGAAAGGACGCACAGATATCGGGAAGCCGCTGGTCTTCAGGTCCGCTCAGGGGATATTTCTGCAGATGGGTCAGAACCGCCGTCTTGAGTCCGCTGAAACTGAAGTTGCAGCTACCGTCATGGAGGAGGGGGCGGGGAAACCTGACGGCCGCCGGGTTACCATCAACCGCCAGACGGTCGATGAGCGCGCCACCAGGATAGGGGAAGCCGAGGAGCTTGGCCACCTTGTCGAACGCCTCGCCGGCCGCATCGTCGATGGTCTGCCCGAGGGTCAGGTAGCGGCCGAAGCCGTCCACCCGATAGAGGTGGGAATGACCGCCGGAAACCACGAGCGCGAGAAAGGGAAACTCAACCGGCCGTTCCAGAAAAGAGGCGAACAGGTGCCCTTCGATGTGGTTGACACCGACCAGGGGGAGCCGGTTGGCGAATGCCAGCGCCTTGGCGGTGGAAAGTCCTACCAGTAGAGCACCTGCAAGTCCTGGCCCTTGGGTCGCTGCTACCCCCTGCAGGTCGGGAAACCAGACACCCGCCTGGCGGAGCGCCTGCTCCACCACCGGGACCACCGCCTCCAGGTGCCGGCGGGATGCGATCTCCGGCACCACCCCGCCGTATTCGGCATGGACGGCAATCTGGGAGGCGACAACGGACGAGAGCACCGTCCGTCCATCCCGCACCACCGCGGCAGCAGTCTCATCGCAGGAAGATTCCAAGGCAAGCAGAAGCATAAATTCCGTTCAAGGTTCAACGTTCAAGGTTAAAAAAAATGCGGGGCGTTCAACACGCCCCTGTGAATTCAGCTCTTGAAGTATTTGACACACGTTCTCTCCAAGAAACGCGATTTTTGGCCAAGGTCAAGGCGGGCGAGAATTTGGGCGGAGGCGTACTGGAGGTACGCCGCACAACCAAATACGCAGCCCAACGCAGAGATTGGGCAAAAGGCGCGTTTCTCAAAGAAGGTTGGCGGCGAGTTCGGCCAGATCCGACCTCTCCCCTTTCATCATCGTCACATGCCCCGCAATGGCCTGCTCCTTGAAGCGCTCCACCACGTAGGTAAGGCCGTTGCTGGAGGAATCGACGTACGGGTTGTCTATCTGGTACGGATCGCCGGTCAGGACGATCTTGGTCCCTTCGCCGGCCCGCGTGACGATGGTCTTGATCTCGTGGGGGGTCAGGTTCTGTGCCTCGTCGACAATCATGAACTGGTTCGGAATGGAGCGCCCCCGGATATAGGTCAAAGGCTCGATCTCCATGAGCCCCATGGCCATCAGCTCCTTGTAACCCTTGCTGTGGCGTTTTTCTCCCTCGTGTCCCGTAAGAAGCAGTTCCACGTTATCGAAGATCGGCTGCATCCAGGGGGTCAGTTTCTCCTCGATGTCGCCCGGAAGAAACCCAAGGTCCCTTCCCATGGGGAATACCGGGCGGGAAACGAGCAGCCGGTTGAAGACATTTTCCTCCGCGGTCTTCTGGAGACCGGCGGCGATCGCCAGGAGGGTCTTGCCGGTTCCCGCCTTCCCCACCAGGGTTACCAGCTTGACATTGTCGTCTAGGAGCGCATCCAAGGCAAATGCCTGCTCCCGGTTGCGGGGATGGATGCTCCAGATGCCTTCCCGCCCTACCTTGCGCAGCGGCACGAGCCGGCGCTGGCCGGCATCGTAGCGGCCGATGGCGGTATGGGAGGCATTCAAGGCATCCCGCAGGGTAACGAACTGGTTGGGGAGGTACTCGCCGTTGAGTTCCGCCCACCCCTGCCCATGAAAACGGTCGATCAGGTCGGGCTCCGCATCCAGTTCCACAAAACCGGGGTAGAGCTCCTCGATGGCCACCTTGTCCGATTCGTAATCTTCCGCCACCAGGCCGATCGCATCGGCCTTGATGCGCAGGTTGGTATCCTTGGTGACGAAGATGACCGGCAGATCGGCGTTGCGTTCCTTGACGTCCACCGCCACTGCAAGTATGCGGTTGTCCCCCCGCTCTTCCCGCAGTTCCGGGGGGAGGCGCTTCATGACCCGCTCTTCGTAGATTTCAACCCGCAGAGTGCCGCCGCTCTCCAGGGTAAGCCCTTCGGCGAGGGATCCCTTCTTCCGGAGATCGTCGAGATAACGGGAGACCTGCCGGGCATTGCGGCCGGTCTCGTTCATGTCTTTCTTGAACCGGTCGATCTCCTCGATGACGGTGATGGGGATGATGATGTTGTTTTCTTCGAATTTGAAGAGCGCCTGGGGATCGTAGAGCAGAACGTTTGTGTCGAGCACGAAATTTTTCATCGGTACCTTTCTTCAGAGGAAATCAGCGGTCGGCAAAATGAAGCTGCAGCCCCTGGCTGGTGGCCAGGATCTTGATATAGATCAGGCGGTCCCGGTACTGGGCTTCGAGGACAACCTCCCCTTCCCGGTTGAGGGCTGCAAGCACGCTTTCCGGCGACTCCTTGATGGTGTAATAATTGTAGATGCCG
Organism: Geomobilimonas luticola; assembly: GCF_018476905.1. GTDB lineage: Bacteria > Desulfobacterota > Desulfuromonadia > Geobacterales > Geobacteraceae > Geomobilimonas > Geomobilimonas luticola. The sequence goes on along the minus strand of NZ_JAHCVK010000010.1, from coordinate 39,396 downwards.
GTCTTGTAAAGTTCGTCCTTCGTGACCGGCCGTTCCGGCGGCAGCGAACACCCGGCTAACAGCATAAGGAAACAGAGCAGTGTCAACACTCCCTTTCTCATCACTTCCCCCTTGTTTATCGTTTCACGATGGTATGAAGCGCCTGCAGGAACAGGTCGATATCCCGGGCGGTGGTGAACCAGCCGGGACTTACCCGCACCGTCCCCGCCGGATAGGTACCGATGGTCTGGTGGGCCAGGGGAGCACAGTGAAGCCCGACCCTGACGCTGATGCCGAAATCCCGGTCGAGGTGGAATCCGATCTGGGATGGATCGTGACCGGCGACCGTAAAAGAGACGACACTCCCCCGGCGTTCCGGCTCGGCGGGGCCGTACAGGGTGACACCGGGAGTCGTGCCAAGCCCTGTGACGAGCTGGTCGACCAGGGCCGTCTCGGCCGAACGGATGGTAGCCCGCCCGATGGATTCGATGAATTCGATGCCTGCCAGCAGTCCGGCAATCCCGGGGGTGTTGAGGGTGCCGCTTTCCAGTCGTTCAGGCATAACCGTCGGCTGATCAAGCCCGCTGGAATGACCGCCGGTCCCCCCCACCATGAGCGGTGTCAGCTCGATCCCCGCAGCAACATACAGAAATCCGGTCCCCTGGGGGCCGAGCAACCCCTTGTGCCCCGGTGCCGCCAGAAGATCGACAGACATCTCCCCCACGTCAATCGGAAGCGAACCGGCACTCTGGGCGGCATCCACCAGAAGGAATACGCCGGCCCCCCTTGTAACGGCGCCGATTTCGGCCAGCGGCTGGATGGTCCCCGTAACGTTGGAGCAGTGGGAAAGCGCAACCAGACGTGTGGCGGGACGCAAGGCATCGGCGACTTGCCGGCTGTCGATGCAGCCACGCCCGTCGGCCTCCAGCCAGGTAACGTCTACCCCCCGCTGTTCCGCCACGTGCAGCGGCCTGGCCAGGGAGTTGTGCTCCATGGTGGTAGTGATGACGTGCTCGCCCGGCCGGAGCAGGCCGCTCACCGCCAGGTTGAGGGATTCGGTGGCGCTGTGGGTAAAGACGATGCGTTCCGAATCGCCGGCTCCGATCAGCGCGGCAACCGCTTCCCGGGCACGGAAGATCAGCCGGCCGGCCTCCAGGCCGCGGCGGTATCCACCCCTGCCGGGGCCGACCCCTATTTCGCGGAGGGCATGATCGACAGCCTGGTAGACCGTATCCGGCTTGGGAAAGGAGGTGGCAGCGTTGTCAAGGTAGACCGACATAGGGCAAAACTATCATGTCAGGGGTCAATTGGCAACCGCTTTCGGGATGTGCCCGCCGTTGCCGCAGTGGTCAAAGACCGGTGGTGGCACTCTCAGACAGGTAGGGGCTGTACCTGACCTTCCCGCGGCTCCCATCCTGGTGTCCACCGAAAATACGCTTGCCGACGCCGGTAGCCGGAACTCCGCCCCACCAGTTCCCCAGAGCCGTGAAATCGTCGCTGCCGTCATTGGAGAGATCGTACTCGCCGTTGGCGCTGAAACTGTTTCCCCAGGCAACGCTGCCGCCGTCGGCCACCCGAAGACCGGCCCGGCCGTTACGGGAAATGTCGTTGCCGCTGACTTTCAGCCTGGACCTGTCGAGGCTGAGACCGTCACCGGTGTTCTTTTCTATCCTGCTGGCGGCAATCCCGCCTTCACAGGAGGTCAGCCGCAGACCGACGCCGTTACCGGCGAAGCTGCAGCCACTTATCCTGAGACGGCAATCATCGGCCACAAGCCCCGCCTCCCCGTTGCCGGCAAACGTGGAACCGGACAGAAACAGTGAAGTTCCTGCCGTGACAACTCCCCGGCGATTACCGTTAAAAGCGGCCTCCCGAAGGTCGATCTCGCTTCCCTTCAGCACCATCCCCGTAGTGCATTCGCTCGCTCCGCCGCCTATAATGACTACTGAACTGTCCTTGACCTCGGCCCCGATGCGACAGGCGGTAAACCGGACATGCTTCAGGGTCAGGCTGGAGAACAGCACCTGACAGCCGGTCACCGCACCTTCCACCCGGCAGTGCTCCAGCAGGTTCTTCTTTTCGGTGGCCAGAAGCACGATACCGTCCCAGTCACCGGCAGATGCCCCCTCGAACGTCGAGGTGAAAAGTATCGGCCTCTCCATGCTGCCGTTGGCCAGAATGCGTCCGCGCACGAGAAGTGAAGCTCCTCCCCCCTCGCTGCCTTCAGCAGGGCGGAACCGGACGACGGTTCCCGGATCGATGGTCAGGGTCGACTGGGGGGCGATGGTTACCCCCCCCTCGACAAGCACCTCGCCACGCCAGGTAACGTCTTCGGTCAGCACCTGATTCCGGTAACTGACCGTGGGGGTCCGGGTGGCGACGGTGCGCGGTGGAGTGGCGGCAACTGCCACTACATTCAATAACCCCAGAATGAAAACAACCGGCAGCAGCCGGCAGATGATTACTTTCATACTCTGTTCCATGGATAGCTTCTCACGTTAGACTAGACCATAAATTAACAATAAGCGCAAAGGGGAATCAGTCCTTCGCACCCTCCCCATTCACCTGCTCACAGTATACCCGGTTCTTTCCTTCTCCCTTTGCCCGGTAGAGCAAGGCATCGACCTTGTTGAACAACTTGTCCCGGCCGCTGCCGTTTTCGGGATAGGCGACCACGCCGACACTGACGGTGACGCCATGGCTGGCAATCCCCTTGAGCGCCGTAACGGTCTCCCGTTCGACACGCTCACGCAGTCTCTCAGCCACCTGGATGGCGCTCTCCAGCCTGGTTTCCGGCAACAGCACGATGAACTCCTCGCCACCGTAACGAAACGCGAAGTCGACCCTGCGCAGGGTCATGGTTACGATCTCGCCGATGGCGGCCAGAACCAGGTCACCGCAGGCATGGCCATAGGTGTCGTTGAATTTCTTGAAATCGTCCACGTCGAGCATGATCATGGATAGCGGTTTCTGATAGCGCTTGGCCCGCCCCAGTTCCTGGGGGAACTGCTGCTGGAAATAACGATGGTTGTGGAGGCCGGTCAGCGCATCGGTGATGGCCATCAGCTTGGTACGGTTGTGGAGCTTGGCGTTGTAGATGGCCATGGCCGCGAAGGAGGAGAGAACCGAGAGGAGATTGAGCTTCTCCCGGTCGAACTGACGGGGGACAAAATCGTCGAGATAGAGAACCCCGACGGTTCGTTTCTGGATCACCAGCGGAACACAGATGAGGGATCGGATACCCTCGTTGAGGGCGATGGGATTATTGAAGAACGGCGTCTCGAGGGTGTCTTCGATGAAGAGTATCTCGCCTGCCGAGAGCACTTTTTGCGTAAGCCCCCCCGGGTTGACGTCCCAGCGCTCCGTCTTGATGAAATTTGCCGACAGGCCGGCATGGGCATGGAGGGAGAGTTCCATCTTCCGATCATCATAAAGGGCCACACTACCGGCGGGTGTCTCGGAAAAACGCATGGCGCTCGTCAGGATGGCCTGCAGCACCGTATCGAGATCAAGGGTCGAAACGACAGCCCGTGCCACTTCAATCAGGTCTTTGAGCGCCTTAACCTGGGCCTCCAGCGAATCCTTGCAGTTGGTGCAATCGGTCATGAAAGTCCTCATCACATGCTGAATGACACAACGTTTCTAACACAATTGAACCACATTGTAAATGCAATCTCACGCTCTGGAGCGGTGTTGCAAAATATTGCGAAATCTTATCAAGAGGTTACGAAATTAATCTTAAATCCCTTGACAGGCCATATATGTTGTGGTTAATTTCACACCGTGCCACAAAATGTTGGGTTAAGTTCCTCTTAATATTCAACTGCTATGCACCAATTTCCCGCATAAGGAGACACGTAAACCATGGGTAAAACAAAGGCAAAGGGAGCGATTCCAGGATTGACGAAAAACGCACTGACCGTTCTGGAGAAGCGCTATCTGAAACGGGACAAGGAAGGACGAATCCTGGAGACACCGGTGGACATGTTTCGCCGGGTCGCTGAAACCATTGCCTCGGCTGACAGCAGCTTTGACAAGAAAGCCGACGTAGCAGGGCTTGCCGACAAGTTCTACGCCATGATGACCAATTTCGAGTTTCTTCCCAACTCCCCCACCCTCATGAACGCAGGGCGGGAACTGGGCCAGCTCTCCGCCTGCTTCGTCCTTCCGGTGGGGGACTCCATGGAGGAGATATTCGACGCGGTCAAGTATACCGCCCTGATCCACAAATCCGGTGGCGGTACCGGCTTCTCTTTCTCGCGACTGCGGCCCGCCAACGACCAGGTCCGCTCCACCTCGGGCATCTCCAGCGGTCCTATCTCGTTCATGCGCGTCTTCGATGCCGCCACCGAGACCATCAAGCAGGGTGGCACCCGGCGCGGCGCCAACATGGGAATCCTGCGGGTGGACCACCCGGACATCATGGACTTCATCATGTGCAAGGCGGACCAGCGTCACCTCAACAACTTCAACATCTCCGTCGGCATAACGGAAGCGTTCATGGAAGCGGTGGAACACGATGCCGATTACACCATCTTCAACCCCCGCAGCAACGAGCCTGCCGGCAGCCTCAACGCCCGGAAGGTCTTCAGCCGCATCGTCAAGCAGGCCTGGGAGAACGGCGAACCGGGGATCATCTTCCTCGACCGGCTCAACAAGGACAACCCCACGCCCCACATCGGCGTCATCGAATCCACCAACCCCTGCGGCGAACAGCCGCTTCTCCCCTACGAGTCGTGCAACCTGGGCTCCATCAACCTGGGGAAAATGGTCAAAAACGGCGCGGTTGACTACGACAGACTGGGGGAGATCGTCCGGCTCGCCGTGAACTTCCTCGACAACGTCATCGAAGTCAACAATTACCCCCTCCCCCAGATTTCCGAGATGACCCGGGCCAACCGGAAGATCGGTCTCGGCGTCATGGGGTGGGCGGACATGCTCATCCTCCTTGGCATCCCCTACGGCTCCCCACAGTCCATCGCCCTCGGGGAGAAGGTGATGAAGTTCATCAACGACGAAGGGCACGCCGCCTCCCGCGAGCTCGCCAGGAAACGGGGCGCCTTCCCCAACTTCAAGGGATCCAGCTATGACCGGCCGGGTGAAGCGCCTATCCGGAACGCCACCGTCACCACCATAGCCCCCACGGGGACCATCTCCATCATCGGCAACACGTCCTCCGGCGTCGAACCGCTCTTCGCGGTCTCCTACGTACGCCAGGTGCTGGACAAGAACATCCTCGTCGAGGTCAACCCGATGTTCGAACAGGTGGCCAAAGAGCGGGGCTTCTATTCTGAAGCGCTCATGCAGCGGATCGCCGAACACGGCACCGTCCACGACATCATGGAAATCCCCGAGGACGTGCGCAGGGTATTCGTCACCGCCCACGAAATCACCCCGGAAGAGCACATCGAGATGCAGGCGGCCTTCCAGAAATACACCGACAACGCCGTCTCCAAAACCGTCAACTTCCCCAATACCGCCACCATCGAGGATGTGGAAAAAGTCTACCGGCTCGCCTACCAGAAGGACTGCAAGGGGGTAACCATCTACCGTGACGGTTCCCGGGACGAACAGGTTCTCTCCACCGGCAAGAAGGAAGAGAAGGCAGCCCCCGTGCACGAGGACAAGTCGGCCGTCAAGCGGGACCGCCCCAAGGCCCTCAAGGGGTGGACCTACCAGATGCAGACCGGCTGCGGCCCGCTCTACGTCACCATCAACGAGGACAAGACCGGTCTCTTCGAACTCTTCACCACCATGGGGAAGGCAGGAGGGTGCGCCGCTTCCCAGAGCGAGGCCATCGGCAGGATGGTCTCCCTGGCCTGGCGGAGCGGCGTCCAGGCGCGTCAGGTGGTCAAGCAGCTCCTCGGCATCTCCTGCCACTGCCCGTCGGGGTTCGGCGACAACCGGGTCCTCTCCTGTGCCGACGCCGTCGCCAAGGCGATCCAGGCCCACATGGTCGCCAGCGGGTACGACACCAACCTGGAACAGGCGGCACCGGAGCGGGGCGCCTGCCCGGAATGCGGCGGGGTGGTGGAGCACGAAGGGGGCTGCGCGGTCTGCCGGGTCTGCGGCTACAGCGAGTGCGCCTAGGACGTAACTTGGATAAACGACAAAGCCCCGCAAGCGATGCGGGGTTTTTTTTATCCGTTAACTCTGGGCACCTGCGCAGAGGCTACCACTTTGCACCGCACTCCCCGCACACGACGGCATTCACCGGCAGCTCGCATCCGCACTCCGCACAGGCGTTGTCCCATTCGGGATGCCCGGCGGCAATGGCCCGCTGCTTACCCTCCAGACGCCGCACCTCCGCCTCCATCTCGTCATTGTACTGCGATTCGAACATAATTCACACCTTAGCGTCGGCAGCTGCAACCCCATGCACAGCCGCCCCCCAATAACAGGTTGACATTAATCTTAACCCTGACTATAACCATTTTTAACGCCACGAAAAATGGAGAGAAAAAATGCCCGGCTCCTATCCCGACCCCCGGTCCTATGCCGATGCAGCCCTGCACGCGCTTGAGCAGGCCTATGCGGAGAGTCCCGACCCCCATACCAGTTCGCTGATCATGACGGCTATGGAAGCGATCAGACGCCTGACGCAGGAGATAAAGAGTGTCGGCGTTGCCGAGGGTGGGCTGGAACTCGACCCCCATGAACTCAACGATTTCAACTCCGCTATCTGACTCCCATTCTACCCTTTGTTCCGCCAGTACTCCCGCTCAAAGGGCCAGTACTCCTGCATGTACCCTACCACCCCCTGCATCCTGGCTCTGAACGCCTGCCGGAACGCATCCTGTTCGGGGAATTCCCGCTTTTCACGGACCGCAGCGCAAAGTGCCCTGCCCAGTTCCCGCGCCCTTCCATACAGTTCGTCCTCGTTGGGAAAGGTGCGCACTCCGGCCTGAGGAGAACCAACGCTGCCGACCGTCAGCGCTCCCAAGGTCCCTGCAACATGCGCCATGTAGGCGAGCACCTCATCGTCACCGCCACTCCCCGAGGTCTCCACGAGCGCCGTGTACTTGCCGTCAAGAGCCATACAGTGAATGAGACCGTTGCAGCGGTCGAAGAACGCTTTCATCTGAGCGGTGACACTGAAGATGTAGTTGGGGCTGGCGAGAATGAAGGCATCGCACCCCAGGAGCTGCTCCTTTATCGATTCATAGTCGTCCGGCAGGGGACAGATGCCAGTCCTGTGGCAGGCATCGCATGCAACGCAGGGTTGCATCCCGGCCTGGGCCAGAGAGACAACCTCCACCTCGCCACCCTCAGCGTGAACGCCAGCCAACACCTCTTCCAGCAGTCGCCCCGTGTTCCCCTGCATGCCGCGCGGGCTGCCAATAAGAGCAAGAATTTTCATCGGTACTCCCCTTCCCGGATTAAATTGCCACCATTCATGGCGGCGCGCTGACATTCTGCCCCAGTTGTCCGCCACCCGCAAGGGATTTCCGCCGCATTTTCCCCCTTGCCTCGCCCCACCGGAAAATGGTATATATATCAAGCCTGTGAACCACAGGGGACGCCTCCTGTGGTTTTTATTTTGTCCGGAACGTGAGCCGTTATCGACGCTACGCCTTCCCTCCAAGGAGTCTTTCGTGAAGCACCAGCTTTCCCCCCCTTTCGTCAGGACCTGTATCACCCTGTTACTTGCTACGCTTGCCCTGACCGGCTGCGAAACCCAAAACACCACGCAGCCTCCGGCAACAAGTACCGCAAGCACCCCGACACCTTCGGCAGTTCAGGCCCAAAACACCGCCGCATCCCGCAAAGCGACAGCATTTGCCGCGCAAACCTCTGCCGCGCACAAGGCCCCCAAGATAAAGTACAATGCTGGAGAAGACCCCGATTTTGCCAGCAAATGCGGTTGGCCGGTTAAGTGCCCGACGCCTCTCCCCGGCTCGATCCTGCCCCAGAAGCGAATCGTTGCCTACTACGGCAATCCCCTTTCCAAGAAGATGGGAGCGTTGGGAGAATTTCCCAAGGACGACATGCTGCGCCGCCTGAAGGAAGAAGCGGCCCGGTGGGAGAAAGCGGACCCCTCTACCCCGGTACAGCCGGCGCTACACCTGATCGCAGTCGTGGCACAGGGTGAGCCGGGCAAGGCGGGCAAGTATCGGATGATCATTCCCGACGCCATCGTAAACCAGGTGTACGGTTGGGCCAAAGAGGCGAACGCCATCCTGTTCATCGACATCCAGACCGGGCACGACGACATCCGGACCATACTCCCCCGCTTCGAATGGCTGCTGAAAAATCCGGACGTGCACCTTGGGATCGACCCGGAATTCAACCTTATTGCGAGCAAGAAGAAACCGGGGACCAAGATCGGCACGTATGATGCGGCAGACATAAACTATGCCTCCGGTTACCTGAAAGACTTGGTAAAGAAATACAATCTCCCCCCCAAGGTGTTCGTCGTGCACCGTTTTACCCGCAACGGCGTGACGAATTCCCGTAACATCGTGCTGCGCCCCGAGGTGCAGATCGTCATGAACATGGACGGCTGGGGCGCCCCCTGGCTGAAGCGGGATTCATACAAGGATTACGTGGTTGCCGAACCGGTGCAGTACACCGGCTTCAAGCTCTTCTACCACAACGATACGAAGAAGGGGGATCCGCTGCTTACTCCCCAGGACGTGCTCAAACTCCACCCGAAGCCGGTCTATATCCAGTACCAATGATTCTAGAGAGGAATTCCCATGGGAAATAACGAAGTCCAGGGACACTGGCCCGGCTCCTGTTTCGGCTGTTCAAGCGGAAATCCAAAGGGACTTCAGCTCCGCTTTTCCCACACGGATGAAGGATGTGTAACCAGCTGCACGATTCCCGACACCTACTGCGGTTTCGAAGGACTGGTTCACGGCGGCATAATCGCCACGCTGCTGGACGAGGCGGCGGGATGGTCGCTGTTTGCCCGCATCGGCCGGCTCGGCGTAACCAGGGAAATGACGACCCGCTACCTGAAGCCGGTGCCTACCAACACGGAAATCCGGGTGGAAGGGACAATCATGAGCAGCGACGACCGGAGCGCCGTCGTCCGCTCCACCATCCATTCAACCGACGGTACGTTACTGGCGGAAGGTGAGAGTACCTGGGCATTCCCGCGACTCGGGAGGATAGCCTCTCTGGCGAACGTGCCGGAGGGGGCATTGCAGCAGTTCCTCGACGACTGTTGCCGGAAATGAAGTCCCCCACAGCCAGACAAATCTCTCCCTGCCTCACAATGGAAAAGCCTGCTTACGCAGGCTTTTCCATTCACGATACTCTCCAGCCGACCATGGGTTGGCCAGAACCGACACCTCGTTACCTGTTGTCGTTCGAACCGATGAAGAGGCTTAACAGGAAGCTGACGATGCTGAAGACAAAAGCGGCAATGAAGGCCTGTCCGAAGCCGGCGACATGGAATCCGCTGACCAGCAGGGACGCCAGGTAGAAGAGAAAAGCGTTGATGACCAGGGTGAAGAGACCGAGGGTAACCACCGTTACCGGCAGGGTGAGAAAGATGAGGATCGGCCGGAGAAACGCGTTCAGAAGCCCGAGAACGACGGCGGCGGCAAAGACGGTCATCCAGTTGTCGAGGGATACCCCCGAAACAAGATGGGCTACGACAAGGAGCGCCGTGCTGTTGATGATCCATCTCACAATCAATTGTTTCATGCCATCTCCTCCCGGTGGACAGGGAGCACTCTATCCTGTATCGCTCCCCGTCCGGTAACCTTACCACAATCGCCCGCGGATGGCGACTGCCTAAATCATCACGACGATGACCGCGTGGACACCTGTCGCGGCCATGCTACCATTGATGCATCACTCTAACGGGGATATTCATGGACAATCCGAGACATATCGTAGTCGTCGGCTGCCTGGTGCGCAATGACAGTGGCGAGGTGCTCCTCGTACGCCATCGCAAGCGGGGGTGGGAGCTCCCCCAGGGACGGATGGAGGAAGGTGAGGACCTGATTACCGCCCTTCACCGGGAGGTGCATGAAGAGACCGGCGTCACGATTGAATCCGCCATCCTTGCCTGCGTCTGGTCGAAACTGTCCCCACCCGCCGCCCTCATCTGCACCTTTATCGCCCGTCATGGAGCAGGAGTCCCGCGCCCGAGCGAGGAAACACCCGAAGCAGGCTGGTTCCCCACCGACGAAGCGCTCGCTCGTGTCACCCACCCGGTGACCCGTGACCGTCTCCTGGCACTGCTCGACTTTGGGGGAACGGTGAAATTCCACGCCTACACCACCTCCCCCTACCAGGTGCACACCACCGACCGGCCGGAGTGATACAAACATGCCACATGCCAACACCCCCTTGTTCAGCCGGTTTTCCGCCTGCCTTCTTGCGCTGTTCATCGTGCTCCACGGCAATCTCTGTTCCAGCGCCGACACCCCGTCAGCGATTGTCGACAACGACTCATCCTGCGTAGCCTGCACGGAATTCGACCGTCTCAACACCCGGGTCCGGGACGGACTTACCGGAAAAGCGGCGGCAGCCGCTGAATTGCAGCGACTCCTCCCCCTCATTCGTGACTACTATTATGCCCATGGCGGCAAGGAGTACACCCCTGACGACTGGGTCTTCCCCCTTGCCGGCTACACACCGCGTGCAATCGCGGGTGGCAAACGGCACGGCTACGAACCTCGCGGCTATGACTGGTTTGCCGGTAACCGCCATGCCGCCCACCCTTCTCTCGATATCTTTATCCGCGACCGGAACCAGGATGAACGGGACGACCGGACCGGCGACCATGTCCCGGTGCTCTCCATGACCGGCGGCATCGTCGTGGCCACGGCAGCCGAATGGCAGGCCGGCAGCAGGCTGCGGGGGGGCAAGTACCTCTGGATATACGATCCGTCAACCGACTCCCTCCTCTACTACGCCCACAACCGGCAACTTGCCGCCACCATCGGCACGATTGTCAAACCGGGCGACGTAATCGCCACCGTCGGCAGAAGCGGCTACAATGCCGCCAAAAAACGTTCTCCCACCCATCTGCATCTCACCTGGCTGAAGTACAAAAACGGCAGTCTCCTCCCTGTAAATCCCTATCCCATTCTCGTCAAAAGTCGTAACCGGTGAGCTTTTACGCCATTTGCAACCGTTAATGCTCTACCTGTAGGTCTTTAAGCGACACTTGCCTCGTATAACCCCTCTTTTGAAAGCATCATATTTCATTTATCCCGTCCACTGCCCGTTTGGGTTGCAGCCAGCGCCAGAAATTTCTCCGCAATACATGCTTGTCAAATAACGTATTTGTTGGTATGGTTTAATTATTAATTTTTATGCCTGAATACGAGGAGCGGAACATGAACCAACTCATGACCTGGCTGGAAGAGCGGGAACTGGACATCGCGGCAATCTACCACACCGCCTCCCTGCTTTTCGCCGATGATCACGATTTTGCCCGTTTCCTGAAGACCCTTGCCGCCCAGGAAAACGACCATGGCGACTTTTTCCATACCATTGCGGAGAGCGATACCTGTCCTCCCCTGGAAGAACTCAAGCAGCAGTTCGGCACTGTCACCGGCGAAAACATGGAGGGCATGCTGAGAACGGCACGACATCGCATCGCCGACCCGCACCTTACCAAGAAAGGGATGATAGAACTCATCGCCGCCCTCGAATTTTCCGAGTGGAATTCGCTGTTCCTCTATGTGATGGGGTGGGCTGCGGGTGAGGACCGTGAATTTCAGCGAATGGTTGCCGAAATTGAACACCATCGCCGGACAATCGAAGACTATCTTCTGGAGCAGCCGGAACACGACGACTACCTCCAGATCATCCGCAATCTCGCCCCCCTCTGGCAAAAACGCATACTGATACTGGAGGACGACCCGGACATGACCCGGCTCCTCACCATCATCATGTCGCCCTATGGCAAGCTGGTTGTCACCCATAGCGGCAGTGAGGCCCTTGCACGTCTGCGCCAGAAGCATTTCGACGCAATCATTCGGATGTGGAGATGCCGGAAATGGACGACGTCGAGTTTTATCGGCAGGCCATCTCCATCGATCCTGCCATCCGCCGACATTTCCTCTTCCTGACCGGCACCACGCGGTCAAAAGACCTCTCCTTCATCAAAAGCACCGGGGCATCACAGCTGAAAAAGCCGGCCAAGCTCGCCACTATCCGGGAGGCGGTGGTCGGCGTACTCCACGCCGCATGACACCCTGTGCAGCCGTATTCTCGGACATCGGGCTGAGGGGCCTTCCACCCTCATCGCTCCTTGACACGCACCGGCAATGGGATTATCCTTGCCAGCATCTATTTTTATTGAGGAGGAGCGTATGAAACGGCAGATAATGGGGCTGTTGGTGGGAATGGCATTTCTTGTTGCGGCTGCGCCGGTTTTGGCAGAGGAAAAACCGCTTGCAAAGCCTGATGTCCTGACCGAAGAAGAGGTGTTCACCTCGCAGAAACTTTCCAGCTATGATACCATCGTCATCCGCGACCTGAAACTCGAGGGGGCAGAGCTCACAAACATCGACGACGAAGAGATGCCCAAATTCGAGGCAATGAAACCGATGCTCGCCAGAACCGTGACCGACAGTCTCGAAATGGAACTCAAACTGCGCAAGCTTTTCAAGACCATACTCAAAAATGGTACCCCGCAGGGAAAGGCCATTATACTCGAGGGGTCATTTACCGAATTCAACGGTGGGAACCGTGCAGCAAGGTTCTGGGTTGGCTTCGGCGCAGGGAAAACGTATCTGAAGGTAAAGGGACAGTTGATCGACGCCGAGACCGGCAAACAGCTTGCGACATTCGAGGACCGGGAAACCGGTTACAAAGGGGTCGCTTCGCTTGAGAGCTTCGACGGGCTCTTCCCCCACCAGGCCAAAAGCCTCGGCGAAAACATCGCCAACTTCATTCAAAAACTTTACTGATTTTTATACATTACTTGGCACCTGACGGGAGCGCACTGACGCTCCCATTTTTTTGAAAGGACCCCATGACAACCGACATCACCAGCATGACCTGGGATACCACCCGCCTCTACCCGGGTCCCGCAGCAGCCGAACTTGACGCCGATTTTGCCACGGGCAGAACCCGGGCCGAGGCTTTCCGCACCCAGTACCAGGGGAAAATAGCCGGCCTCGACGACGATGCGCTGCTGGAAGCGCTGTCCGCCTACGAGACTCTGGAAGAGTTCCTCGTCAAGCCCCAGCTCTATGCCTATCTCCTTTTCGCCGCCGACTCGGGTGACGATACCGTCAAGCGCCTCTCCCAACGGGCGGCCGAATTCGGCAACCGGATGAGCCGGGAACTCCTCTTCTTTGACCTGGAACTCATCCATCTGCCCGATGACCGGTACGCTGCCCTGACCTCAGACACCCGCTTTGCCGGCTACCGCCATTACCTGGCCAGCCTGCGAAAGTTCCGCCCCCACACCCTGGCGGAGAGGGAAGAAAGCCTCCTCAAACAGAAGAACCTCACGGGAGTCGAGGCCTTCAACCGCCTCTTCGACGAGCTTTCCGCATCGTTCACCTTCCGGTTCCAGGTGGATGGGGAGGAACGGGACTACACCGGCGAAGAGCTTCTGGGGCTCCTCCACCATCCGTCCCCCGACGTTCGGGAACGTGCCTTCGGCGTATTTCTGGAGCGTCACGCCGAGCACGGGATAGTGTATGCGGCGGTCTTCAACAATGTCGCCCTCGACCACGGTCAGGACATGGAGTTACGCAGCTACCGCTACCCCATGGAGCCGACCAACCTGGGGAACGAGCTGTCGGCGGAGGTGGTGGAGCGTCTCATGTCGGTCAGCGAGGCCAACTACCCGCTGGCCCAGGAATACTTTCGGCTGAAAGCGCGCCTGCTCGGGCTGCCGCAGCTGAAAAACACCGACATCTATGCGCCGGTGGGAGAGACCGGCAGGACTTACTCCTTCGATGAGGCGAAGGAGCTGGTGCTGGCTGCCTACGGCGATTTCTCCACCGAGTTCCGCGACATCGCCGCCACGTTCTTCCGGGAGCGGCACATCGACGTCCTCCCCCGCCCCGGCAAGGGGGGTGGCGCCTTCTGCATGGGGATGACCCCCCACCTGTCTCCCTACGTTCTCCTCAACTTCACCGGCAACCTCCGGGACGTGGCGACCCTGGCCCACGAACTGGGACATGGCATTCACTTCGTCCTCGCCCAGCAGCAGACCATGGTCAACTACCACGCACCGCTCCCCCTTGCCGAAACGGCGTCGGTGTTCGGCGAGATGCTCCTGACCCGTTACCTGCTGGCCCGGGAGAATGACCCGTCGGTCAAGATCGCCCTTCTCTGCGCCAAGATCGAGGACATCATCGCCACCACCTTCCGCCAGAACGTCCTGACCCGCTTCGAGGAGCGGCTTCACCGGGAGCGCGCCACGGGCCTTCTGACCGCCGGCCGCATCGGTGATATCTGGTGGGAAGAGAACGGAAAACTGTATGGCGACGCCGTCACCATGATCGAACCGTACCGCTGGGGGTGGAGCTACATCTCCCACTTCATCCACGCCCGCTTCTACTGCTACTCCTACACCTTTGCCGAACTGCTTGTGCTCTCCCTCTACCGCAACTACCTGGTACAGGGCGAGTCATTCATCCCCTGCTACCGCACCATACTCGCCAGCGGAGGTTCCCTGTCGCCGGCCGACACGGTACGACCGGCCGGCGTTGACCTGACGGCCCCGGATTTCTGGCAGAGCGGATATGATGTGCTGCGGGAGCTGATCGAAGAACTGAAGAGGCTGGTCTGACCCGCACAAAAAAAAAGCCGGTGCGACCGCACCGGCTTTTTCGTGCCTGCAAGAATGCTGCTGATATCAGAATTTGAATTTTACGCCAACGGTCACGTTGTGGCTATCCAGTTCAATCTCTCTGAAGTCAAAATGGATGTTTTCCGTACCGAAATAGCGGTACCCTATATCCAATGCCACGTTCCTGCTGAGATCGATGCACACCCCGCCCCCGGCCTGATAGGCGAAAACGGTTTCCTCTTCTGAATCATAGTAGTACTGATTGTAGTACCCATTATCAAAACTGACCGTGGCGAAACCGATCCCCCCTCCCAGGTACGGAGTCACATTCGTATTGTTACGCAAGTCGAAGAACAGATTCGCCATGCCGCTGAATGCCCAGAGGGAATCGTTATACCCGTAATAACCATAACTGTAAGTACCGGCAGCCCTGTCCAGCTCAGCCTCCCGGTAGGCCAGCTCTCCTTCCAGGCGAAGACCGCTGTCGAACGCATAACCGCCGAAGGCGGTAAGGACATACCCCGTATCGTACGACTGGTTTCCCCGCGTGCCATCGAAGTTCGTAACCGTGCTGTCCTGGGGCATGAAAACACCGGCAGCACCACCAACATACCCGCCGGCACCAAAACAGACTGAAGACATTGCCAGCACCAGTATACCAGCGAGCACCATCGTCACATTTTTCATGGGTATCACCTCATACATGGAATAGCAACAACCTGCCTTAACTGTTTACCATCGTTTCCCCATTAGTCAAACTGTCACTGACCGGAAACACCGCGTCATACAACGAAAAAAGCAGGACCCGCTCCGGAAAGAGCAGGTCCTGTCGAACGTGGCGAACATGGCACCAACCTATTTTGCTTCCAGCTTCGTCACCTTGCCGTCATCCAGGTCGTACTTGGCGGTTACGACCTTGACCTTTCCTTCCTTGAGCATATGCCTGATGACCGGCGATTTTTTCTGGATATTGGCGGCCACGAGCCGTATGTTGTCGTTGATGGCAGTTTCCACCAGTTCCGCTTTCTCCTTGCCTGCGGCTTCCTTCCGCGCCTTTTTCACCGCAGGCGCAATCTCCTTGACAATGGCGCCGATATTCCCCTCCGGTTTCCCTTTTGCATCGACGGCCGCGGTTACGGCACCGCAGCGCTCATGGCCGAGCACCACGACCAGGGGCGAACCGAGGTGTTCCGCGGCGTATTCGATGCTGCCGAGAACGATGGGATCCACAACGTTACCAGCCACCCGTACCACAAAGATTTCGCCGAGCCCCTCGTCGAATATCAGTTCAGGCGGCACCCGGGAATCGGAACAGGAGACGATGATCGCATAGGGTTTTTGCCCCTTGGCGAGCGTATCGCGAGCCGCAAGGTCACAGTTTTTCACACCGGTCATTTTGCTTTCAAGATATCGCGTATTCCCGTCCATCAGCTTCTGCCACGCTTCATCGGCAGAGATGCCCGCTCCCCCGCCGGATGCCGCTGCCGCAGCGCTCCAGGCTGTCAGAACCACTACGGCACCATACTTGATTACGTTTCTTCCCATTCTCTTCATTTCCATTCCTCCATGGTGTTAAAGTTAGACACTGTTAACACTTTTTCCCTTCCGAGTCAATTTCATTCAGGATATTAAAAGTGGGACAGATGCCGCTTGCCAGCCGGAGCGGCATAAAGGGCTGGAGTGGAGGCGGTTTCAGCAGCAGCCATCCCCCCTGCGACGCCGCAGGTTAAGACTGTCGAACCATTCGTTGATCATTCCCGCCGCACAGCCGACCCCCGCATCCACGTTTATTGCCTTTACCGGACAGTTGAGGGCACAGGCACCGCACTCCATGCAGGCATCGAAGGCGCGAATAGCTGCCTTTCTTCCTTCGAGAGAAAACACCTGGTGGGGACAGACTACCGCGCACATCCCGCAACCGATACAGGTGTCTTGGTCAAGTTCCAGGGTTGCCACGTTTTTCAGATAGCTGAAACCTTTCAAAGGGCCTCTCCTGTTAGTGGTAGAGGGGAGCTAACATTCCCGCAACCCATGCCGCAACACCGGCGAGGACGGCTACGGCCATGAGCGGCAGGGAAATGCGCATCTCTTTCTTCACGCCCGAGCGGGAAGTAAAGGGGGTGCTGCCGGTGAAATTAAGGGAGAAAAAGGCGCTCACCGCCGGCAGGACAAGAAAAAGCGCCGCCGATTCCAGCCGTCTCCCCGTAGCGGAAAGGCCGGCAAAGAGCAGTGCCAAGAGCAATCCGGCCAGTGCCCCTTTAACCGCAAAGCTTGGCGTCGGCAGCCACGGGAGCAGCACGGGGGTTACCACGGCCCCGGCGATCACACCCCCAAGCCAGACCACGAGAGGGAAAAAAGCAGCCGGAGCTGTAAAACCGTACGCCATACCCGCCAGAAGGTAAAGGACCGCAAGGATAGGGAGTGAAACCTTGAGTGCGGAAACCAATTCGACAGGAACGAGCACCAGCCGCTCCCCCGCGGTAAAGGTGAGTTCCCCCATGGCCGGGGTGGCCTTCTGACCGTTGTCGAGGTAGAGGGGGAGGTCTTCGATCCGGATGGTGGTGAACCTGGCGGTGAAGCCGGTCCGCTGCCTGACTTCCTGTGCCTTGACACCTGGCGCCCCAAGGAGCGGCAGGAGAATGGTGCGATGCGTCACCACCCGGGCCAGGCCGCTCGCCTCCAGCCGGCGTACCAGCTCGCCGGTACCGAAGGTTCCCTTCCCCGCCGCACACCAGACATTGATGCCATACGTCTCCAGCACCAGAAGCCAGATATCACGTCCCGCCATGGCTTGCCGCACCAGGTCGTAGCTCATCTTGTAGTTGGCGGTAACCGCCACCGGATCGGCGGGGCCGGGGGTTCCGATGGCGTAGAGCCCCGGCGGCACCAGGTAGGACATCCTGCCGATCCCCCAGCGCGCCTTCCAGGCACCGGCACGGTCGCGGAAACGGAGGGTGGAGGAGATGACCGGCACCCTGCCAACCAGGGTCTCCAGCCAGCGGATGAACCCGGGAACATTCTCGTCGATGGACCCGCTGACCGCGGGTGTCTTGGGGCCTCAACAGGGAGGCTTGTCAATCTCCGGCCCTTCAGGCGAAACGCTCGAGCACGGCTCCACCGGTTTCACGGAACGAATACCCCCTGCTGAAAGCGGTTTCTGTGTCACGCGTCAATCCTTCCCGCCAGGTCGTCGATGAACTGGCGTGCCGCCCTGCCCGACCGTTGCCCCTTGTAGAGCGCCCACCTGAGTGCCTCCCGTCGCAGGTCATCCCGGTTTGTGTCAAGTCCCAGGCTGTCGGCGTAATGGTCAACGATGGCAAGATAGGTATCCTGGCTGAAGGGATGGAAACTGAGGGTGAGGCCGAACCGGTCGGCCAGGGAAAGCTTGTCGGAAACCGCCTCCTCCGGATGGATCTCCTCCCGGAGGTTGTCCCCCATCGTTTCGGGCATCAGGTGGCGCCGATTGGAGGTGGCATAGATGAGCATATTGCCGGGACGTGCTTCGATTCCGCCATCAAGAAGGGTTTTCAACTCCTGGTACGTGGCGTCCCCCGCGGCAAAGGAGAGGTCGTCACAGAAAACAATGAACCGGTAGGGTACACAGCGGACAAGTGCCGATATCCGTGGCAGGCTCAGGAGTTCTCCCCGCTCCACCTCGATCAGGCGCAGGCCATGGTCGGCAAATAGCCGCAGGAGCCCTTTGACGCAGGATGATTTGCCGGTCCCTCGCTCCCCCCAGAGGAGAACGTTGTTGGCAGGCCGGCCAGCGACGAACTGGGCGGTGTTGCGCACCAGTTCCGCTTTGGCAATATCGACTCCGACCAGGTCGTCCAGATCGGGCAGGTGGGGGTGCCGAACCGGTACAAGGCGGCCGGCGCCCCCCTTCCCTTCCCAGCGGAACGCCTGGCACTGGGTGAAAACAGTCTCGTCCAGCGGTTCGGACACCCCATAGCGGTCCATGAGAACTTCCGCCTTTGCCAGAAAACTCTCAAGCCTCCCTATCACTGTTTCCCACCGGTCCGGCATCGTCAATCCTCCTTCAGACTGCAGCCCTTTTCCCAGGCGACATACCCGTCCCCCTTGATAGCCCAGAACTCCTCGATCCGGCGCTCGTAGAAGGCCAGATCGCCACATTCCTGCTCGACCTGCCGGAGAAAACGGTCGGAAACGAGCTTGCGGCCATGGAGATAGCGGTAAAAGGAGAGAATTCCCTCCAGGTACCGGCCAAGCTGGGCAATATCAGGCTCGATGGTGCTCACGATGTACCAGTTACCGGCAAACTGGCGAACAAGGCCTGGACGCTCGTCGAATACGTTGCGCGACCGGTTGTCCACGACGAAATCACGGACATAGTAATCGGCTCCGTTCGCTAGGCGGGTCGCCGCTTCGGGAGACTCCCCCCCTTCCAGGAGTGCATCGTAGAACCCCCGCAGGAGATCCTGGCAGAGACGATCGACGCGAAGAGCATCATCCAGGGTTTCCTGGTCGAAATCCTTTTTATTGATCTTCAGTTCCGCATAACTGGCTGACATGGTGCGTTACCTCTGCTTGCGTGAAATATCCGTGCGTGACGAATGGTACCCACATTATTCACCGACGAGAGCTGAACCGGGGATCGATGGCGTCCCGAATCCCCTCCCCCACCAGGTAGTAGGAGAGAACGGTGACCATGATGGCGAGACCGGGAAAGAGGAAAAGCCACCAGGCGAATTCGAGGAATTCCTTGCCGGATGCCAGAATGTTCCCCCAGCTCGGCGTAGGAGGCGGAACGCCGATGCCGAGGAAGGAGAGGGACGACTCGGTCAGGATGGCGCCGGCGATGCCGAGGGTGGCGTACACCAGAACCGGCCCCACGGCGTTGGGGAGAATGTGGCGAAAGATGATGCGCATATCGGAACAGCCGATCACCCGGGCCGCCAGGACATAGTCCCGTTCCCTGATGGAAAGGACCTCGGCCCGCACCAGCCGGGCTACCCCCATCCATCCCGTAAGGCCGATGATCAGCATGATGTACCAGATGGAGGGCTCCAGAAGGGCTATCACTGCCAGAATCAGGAAAAAGGTCGGGAAGCAGAACATGATGTCGACGAACCGCATCAGCAGGCTGTCCAGCCAGCCGCCATAATAACCGGACACGAGGCCGACGACGGTGCCAATGAGGGTGGCGATGCCGACGGCGACAAAACCGACCTTGAGGGATATCTGGGCGCCGTAGAGCATGCGGGTGAAGACGTCACGCCCCACCTCGTCGGTACCGAACCAGTGGGCTGATGATGGCGGAAGCAGGACATGATAGGCATCGAGTGAGTTCGGTTCGTAGGGGGTTATGAACGGGGCCAGGATCGACAGTACGAACAGGGCAAGCACCACCATACCTCCGGCCAGGGCAAACCGGTTTTCCCGGAACCGCCGCCAGACCACGTCCCGCAGGTAACTGTCACGCCGGGTCATAACGCACGCTCCCGCCCGTGTCGTATGCGGGGATCGGCTATGGCATAGGCCAGGTCTGCCAGCAGGTTGCCGAGCAGAGTCAGCACGGCACCGATGACAAGAACCCCCATTACCAGCGGATAATCGCGGGCCATGACCCCGTCCATGAAGAGTTTCCCCATGCCGGGAATGGCGAAGATGCTTTCGAAAATGACACTGCCACCGATGAGCGCCGGTATCGACAGGCCAAGAATGGTGATGGCAGGCAGGAGCGCGTTGCGCAGGGCATGACGGTAGATGACGACCCGTTCCGGCAGGCCTTTGGCCCGGGCGGTCATGATGTAATCCTGTCCAAGCACCTCGATCATGCCGGTCCGCATATAGCGGGACAGACCGGCCAGGCTGCCGAAGGTCGCGACCCCAAGGGGAATGACGAGATGCTTTGCCATATCTCCAACCCGCCACCAGAAGCCGTGGGCCTCGTATCCGAGAGAGTGAAGCCCGGAAATGGGGAGCCAGTCGAGCTTGACGCCGAACAGATACATGAGGATGAGACTGAGCCAGAAGAGCGGCGTTGCGAAGCCGAGAAAGACGAATACCGTGGTCCAGCGGTCGAGGGGACCGTCGCGATGGGTTGCGGCCATGATGCCGATGGGGATGGCGAGGGCGAATTCAAGGATGAGAACGATAAGATTGAGAGAGATGGTTACCGGCAGCCGCTCCCGGATCTTGGTGATGACGGGACGGCCGTCGGGGGCGAAAGACCGGCCGAAATCGAGCCGCACCAACCGGGAGACCCACTTGGCGTACTGCACGTGAAGCGGCTTGTCCAGTTCATAGAACTTGCGCAGCCGTTCCCGGGCCTCCGCCGACACCTTGGGGTTCATGGCTACCTGCATCTCCACCGGCTCCCCGGGAGCGAGGTGGATAACCGTAAAGGTGATGACGGTTATGCCGACGAGAAGCGGGATCATCAGCAGCAGACGTTTGGCGAGATAATAGAGCATCAGTACACCTGCTCCCCTTTCGGCACATACCACCTGATGAAATTGTGCATGATCCCCGCCGGAGCCGGTTCGATTCCCCGGAACCGCGCGCTCACCACCGGCAGGGCATCGGGAACATAGAGGAACGTATAGGGCTGGTCCTCCGCCAGTATCTCCTGGATACGGTAGTAACAGCGCCTGCGCTCCTCCTGATCGAAGGTCCCCCGTCCCTGTTCGATGAGCCGGTCAACTTCCGCATTTTTGTAACCGACGAAGTTCAGCTCCCGGGGCCCCGTCTTGCTGGAATGCCAGACGTCGAACAGGTCCGGGTCCTGGCCGATGGTCCAGCCGAGAATGATCGCCTGGAAATCACCCTTGTCGATGAAATTCTTGAGGAAGGAGGCCCATTCTATGGTCCGTATCTTGACCTCGATGCCAACCGCCTTCAGGCGCTGCTGGATAATGAGCGCGGTTTTCAGACGTTGGTCGTTCCCCTGGTTGGTCAGGATGGTGAAGGAAAACGGCTTGCCGTCCTTGACCAGGATGCCGTCGTCGTTCTTGTCTCGCCAGCCCGCTTCTGCCAGAAGCGCTCGGGCCCGGTCGGGATTGTAGGTGAAGTCACGCACGTTGGGATTATAGGCCCACGTGCCGGGTTTATAGGGACCGTGGGCCACCTGCCCCATGCCAAACTGCACCCCCTGGATGATCTCATCCTTGCTGATGGCCGACGTGATGGCCTGCCTGACCCGTCGGTCGCTGAACAGCGGATGGCGGAGATTGTACCCCAGGTAGGTATAGGCGGAAGCGGGATAGCGGTATTTGTTGAAACGGGAAAGGAATTCCTTCGTGGTGGTCTGCCGCTGGTACTGCACCGGCGTGAGCCCCATCATGTCGAGCCCGCCCGCCTTGAGCTCCATGTACATGGTGGCAGTATCGGGGATGATCCGGTAGACGTAGCGATCGATGTACGGTCTTCCCTCGTAATAGTCATGGTTGGATTCCAGCACGAGCTTCTGGCCGGCAATCCACTCCTTGAAGCGGTACGGGCCGGTTCCTACCGGCTGGCGAGCCAGTTCGCTCCTGGTGACATCCTTGCCTTCCAGAAGATGGGCAGGGAGAATCTCGACCCCCCACGACTCCAGGGCAGGAGCGAAAGGCTTTGCATAGGTGACCCTGAAAGTATAAGGGTCGGGCGCTTCAGCCCGTTTCACCTGTTTGAAATTCTCGGCATAGGCTGTGGGGGTTTTGGGGTCTATGGTGACCCGGTAGGTATAGAGAACATCACGGGAAGTGAACGGTTGGCCATCATGCCACGTTACACCCTTGCGCAGGTGAAAGGTTATGGTAAGACCATCGCGGGAAATCTCCCATTTCTCGGCCAGATCACCCTCAAGCTTCAGATTCTTGTCGTACCTTACCAGCCCGTTGTAGATTTGCCCCGCAACATCCCGGGACGCGCTGTCGGAGGCCAGCAGAGGGAGAAGGGTCGAGGGTTCACCGATGGAGCCCGCCACCAGGGCATCTCCGTAGGCAGGGATGCCTGGAAGCCGCGGACCGGCGGGAACTGCCTGTTTCCCTTCATTACAGGCAGCGAGAGAAAAAACGAGCAGTACCAGGCAGACGAGCCGGCAGCGGTTCATTTTTCGCCGATCTCCGCCTTGATTTTCCTGATCCTGTCCGCCACGTCCCGGCGCTCCGGGTCCAGCCTGAGAGCCTTGCGGTAGAGGGCAAGCGCCTTGCGGATGTCATGCCTTGCATAATAGACGTCGGCGAGATGCGCGGTGATGGTGGCATCGTCGTCCACAAGCGTCAGTGCCTTCTCCAGCTGTTCGATGGCATCGTCGTAACGCTTGAGCTTGAAGTATACCCATCCCAGGCTGTCAAGGATGAAGCCGTCATCGGGACGCAGCGCCACCGCTCGTGTCAGGTACTGGAGCGCCTGATCCAGGTTGGTCCCGAGTTCGGCATAGGTGTACCCCAGGTAGTTGAGGGCCTGGGCATCGTCGGGCACCAGTGTCAGCACCTTTTTCATCCGGGCGATTGACTCATCCTTCTTCCCCACCTTGTCGAAGAGAACACCGAGGCGAAACTGCAGGCGGGGATCGCTCGGAAAGCGGCTCTCCACATCGGTAAGCGTCTTGAGCCCTTTCTCCGGTTTGCCGAGAGAATCATGGTAGCCGGCCAGATTGAGGTATACTTCGACCTTGTCCGGATAGGCCGCGATGAGTGCTTCAAGAATTTCCAGACCACGTGCCGGTTCACCATTATCCTTATAGAGATAGGCGATGTGTACCTGGGCATCGACGTAGCTGGCGCTATCCCGCGGAATTTTGCCGAACTCGGCAATCGCCTTTTCATTCTCCTCGATCTCCTCGTAGGCGGAAGCGAGGTAGAAGCGTGCCTGGTGCGCCTCCGGCTCCTTAGCGAGAATGTCGTTGAATTCGGCTATGGCGTCGTCATACCGCTCCAGCTCCAGATAGATCAGGCCGATCTTCCGCTGCACATCGAGGGTGCTCACCCCCGAGTGCTTGATTTCAGAGAGAAGTGAAAGCGCATCTTCCAGGCGCTGCTGCTGGATATAGAGCTGGATCAGGTGGTGAATGACATTGTAGTTGAGGGGATTTACCTCAAGCAGCTGTTTATAGGCTGCAATGGCGTCGCCATAGAGGCCGTGGGTTTCCTGGCTGATTGCCAGGTCGAGGAGGGCCTGCTCGAAATCCGGTTTCAGTTCGACTGCCTTCCGGTAATACCCGATCGCCTCTTTCGAGAGCTTCATCTGGTCGTAGGTCTTGCCGAGGTAATAATTGCCGAGATGCGAATCGGGAACCACCTTGAGAAGGTCCTTGAGGGTCTTGACCGCTTCCTCGTATTCGAACAGTTTCACATACACGACAGCCAGTTGAAGGTAGACATCCTCCTTGGTCGGATCGATTTCGATCGCCTGCTTGTAGTGGAGACTCGCCTCCCGGTCCCGCTTCATCCCGACAAGGATGCCGCCGGCCAGAATGTGGGGCTCAGCGCTCTTCGGGTCGAGTGTGATGGCTCTTTCGCAGGCATCCAGGGCTTCCTGGTACCGGTTCATCTTGGCGTAAACGGTTGCGATCGCTGTCTGGAGATAAGCCCCCTTCGGGTCGGCTTCCGCAGCGGCAAGCATAAGCGCCAGAGCACCATCCAGATCGCCATCCAGGGCATGGATCCGGGCGAGCGAAAAGATGTACATCGCTCGCGAGTCGCTGATATTCAGAGTCGTGTGGGGAGAAACAGCCGAAACATCATCATTTCTGATCTGGCCTGCCGTGCAGGCAGACAGCAGCGAGGAAAGAACGAGTGTCGCCAGTAATGCATTTTTCATGTGACGTCCTGACAAGATAACAGCAGCTTCGTATGTAACGGGTCGCAAGAACCGTGGTTGAAACGCCAGGCCCGGTCTCCTTCACAAGGGCCGGGAATCCCTCGTCTGATCCGACAGGAGGGGTTTGAGTACTAAAACAACTGCAGCACAAGCCACAACCAGGAGAATGGCGCTAAAGGCCATTAACCTTCCCCGCATGACCACCAGTCCCTTTTGCAACGGCTCCTCGAAGAGACCGATATCCAGTGTACCGAGAACTTTCTGTTCGGCGGGATGGACATGGCAGAGAGCGCTGGAGCAGTCCGGCTCATTGTAGATCGGCGCCGTTATGGCAAGAACATTTTTCCCCTGCGCATTCACATACCGTCTGGCCTGCTCCATGCGCCCCATCATGGTGGCGGCAATCGGTCCGGCATGACATCCTATGCAGCCAGCCGCCTTCTTGTCCACAAAGCGGTTGATCTCTTCGTGGTGGGAAGAAAACATGACCAACCCCTTTTTATTGAATATCTGCACATGCTCCACCCCTTCCTGCTCGCCGATATTGTCGATTATCTTGCCCAGGGTGACCCTGTCCGACGTGAGCATGGCATATCGGGTGGACTTTATGATAGTGTCAGCCAACCTGGTGGCATAGTGTATCGTCTCGTTTATCACATCGGTCTTGATGACCGAGTAGAAAAGAACCGTGCCGACAACAATAATTCCGGCAATGGTCAATGCCATCGTCCCGATGGTTCTTGCGGCGAAACTTTTAAACATAATAAATTCCTTTTGAAGCAATGAAATTATTACGTTTTTCTATGTCGCAATTTCCCCCCGGCAGTAGACTGCAAGGCAGTATCCTTATCAGTCATGCCAACCCGGATACGGGGGGCAAGAACAATCAGGCGGGATGCAATAGACAGGTTGAAGGGCACTTTCACCAGTGAAACAGGCTTGCTCGCAATACCTTAAAAAACTAGCATACTTCGCTACACCCGTCAAACAAATCAGGTGCAATTTAGTTGCTTCTTGCGCACGCAGTCTCTTGTGATACATTTTAACGTAAAATCATGAAGTTAAGGAAGTCCACATGGAACCATGGGTTATCAGTGCACTACTGAAGACCTCGGCGTATCCTGAACCGACACATACCGTTCAGCTACTCCAGACCCATGTTTCATTTCTCTTCATAACCGACACCCATGTCTACAAGGTAAAGAAACCGGTCGATTTCGGCTTTCTGGACTTTACCACCCTGGACCGCCGCCGCTTTTACTGTGACGAGGAGGTTCGTCTCAACCGCCGCCTCTGCCCGGACATCTACCTGGGAGTGGTGGAGGTTCGCGAGTCGGCGGAGGGAGCGACATTCGACGGTGAAGGGAAAATCATAGACTACGCGGTTAAAATGAAGCGACTCCCTGCGGAACGGATGCTGGACCGGCTCCTGAGAGAAGACAAGGTCGGTGCCGATGATATGCGCAGGATCGCTCTCACCATTGCCGCATTTCATCAAAACGCCGAAAGAGGTGAAGAGATTGACGCTTTCGGCAGCATCGAGGCGATAAGGCGCAACTGGGAGGAAAATTTCCATCAGGCAGAGGAATTCATCACTATTTCACTGGCTAAACAGGACCTGCTGGTGATAAGAGAATGGGTTAACAGGTTTCTCATCGAGAAGGGAGAGCTTTTTGCCGACAGGATCGCAGGAGGATTCATCAGGGACGGTGACGGCGATATCCATCCGGAAAACATCTGCCTGACCGACAAGGTCTGCATCTTCGACTGCATCGAATTCAACAGCCGCTTTCGTTACGGCGACACCGCGGCGGATATCGCCTTCCTCCTGATGGAACTGGACTTCCACGGGAGGCGCTCCCTCGCCGACATCTTTCTGGAGGCGTACACCGGCGCAACCGGAGACCAGGGCGCCATGCGGGTACTGGACTTCTACAAGGTATACCGCGCCTTCGTCAGAGGGAAGGTGGAGAGCTTCAGGCTTCTGGACCAGCAGATCACGACCGCAGCAAAACAGGAGGCACGGAAAAAGGCGATCCGCTATTTCCGGCTGGCCAGGGGATACATTCTCCGCCAGAAGCTGTCTCCAACCCTGTTCATCACCTGTGGCCTGATGGGAAGCGGGAAAAGCACCCTGGCCAGGGAGTTCGCCTTTGAACTGGGGGTGGAAACGGCCAGTTCGGATGCGGTCCGCAAGGAAATTGCCGCCATCCCACCCCAGGAACACCAGAAAGACGATTACGGCGCGGGGATATACAATCAGTCGTTCAACGAAGCGACCTATGCAGCATTGCTGACCAGAGGCGAAGAGTCCCTTCGGAACGGCCGGAGCGTCATCATCGACGCCACCTTCAGCAGAAAGAGCGACCGCTCGTCGTTCCGTGCACTTGCAGAACAGTACAAGGTCCCCTTCGTTATGCTCAGGACCGAATGCCCCGAAAGGACAATCCGGATGCGGCTCGACGCACGGGCTGGAAACGAAGGGGAAATTTCGGACGGGAGATGGGAACTGTTTCATCGGCAACGGGATGAATTCGAATCACCGGGGAAGGACGAAGGAATGCTCATCGTCGCTGACTGCACTCACCCCGTCATCGATGCAGTCGACGGGGTTCTCAAAGGTATGGGGTTACTCTGAATGTGGCACAAATTGAGACTATTGATACTGAAACGCCTGCGGCTCCGGGAATCATGGGTTATTTTCTTCATACTCGGGATAATCATGATGAACCATCCCTTTATTTCCATCTTCAACAAGCCGTATCAGGCATACCATATCCCCCTGCTCTTCATCTATCTGCAGATCGGCTGGCTGGTCTCCATATTTGTCATCTACCTCTACACCAAAGCTATTGAATTGCCTGAAGACGAGGACGACAGAGGGGAGCGCCATTGATCCTCAGCATTGAACTCGTCGTGGGAGCGGCACTCCTCTATGTGCTGTTGCTCGTCACGATTGCCTACTATGCAGACAGGCGGAAAATGCTGGGGAGGAGTATCATCTCCAACCCCTATATCTACGTCCTCTCCATCGCTGTCTATCTTACCACCTGGACCTATTACGGTAGCGTCGGACGGGCTGCCACCACCGGCCTCGATTTCAGCCTCATCTATCTGGGACCGACGCTCACCGCTTTTTCCTGGTGGTTTCTGTTGCGCAAAATCGTCAGGATCAGCAAAGAAAACAACATCACCTCAATAGCCGACTTCATCAGTTCCCGCTACGGAAAGTCGCAGTGGCTGGGCGCCCTGATCACCTTCATCGCCATCGTCGGCATCATGCCCTATATCGCCCTTCAGCTCAAGGCGGTGTCATCGACCTTCGACATAATCTGCGGTTATCCCTACATTCAGCTCCCCTTCATGCACGGCAACTACCCGTTCTCCATCCACACGAGTTTCTTTGCCGCCCTCTTTTTCAGCATCTTCGGCGTCATTTTCGGCGCCCGACGCCTGGTGTCGTCGGAACGGCACGAAGGCCTCGTAGCCGCCATTGCTGCCGAGTCCATACTGAAACTGGTGGCGTTCATCTGCGTCGGAATCTACGTCACCTACGGACTTTTTGACGGTTTTGGCGATATCTTTTCCCGGATGGCGGCCAAAGAAGAGATGCTCGGACACCTGGTAACTTTCGGGGATACGGGGGAGACATCCTACTCCAACTGGTTTTCCATGATCTGCCTCTCCATGGGAGCCATCATCCTCCTGCCCCGCCAGTTTCACATCATGGTTATCGAAAACTCCAGTGAAGAACATATCAAGAAGGCAATGTGGATGTTCCCCGCCTATATGTTCCTCATCAACATGTTCGTGATGCCCATAGCACTGGGGGGAATTCTCTATACCGGCGACATCCTTGGCGCCGACTACTTCGTTCTCACCCTGCCATTGAAAAGCGGCCACTCGTGGCTGGCACTCATGGCATTCCTCGGCGGCTTTTCGGCAGCTGCCGGCATGGTCATGGTCGAATCGGTGGCGATCTCCACCATGTTTCTCAACCATCTGCTGATGCCGATCGTGGTCAGGTTCAAGCCGAGAACCTGGTTTCCCATGATGCTCATAAACCTCAAACGCCTGGGGATCTTCCTTGTGGTCTTCCTTGGCTATATCTACCAGCAGATCGTCGGCGAGACCTACATGCTGGTCAACATAGGACTGATTTCCTTTGCCGCCGTCATACAGTTCGCACCGGCCCTTATCGGCGGACTCTACTGGCGGAGGGGAAACAAGGCGGGAGCCATAACCGGCATCTTTCTCGGCTTTCTTGTCTGGTTTTACACGCTGCTGCTCCCTTCGCTGGTAAAGTCCGGCTGGTGGCAGAGCAGCATTCTGGATGAGGGGCCTTTCGGCATCGGCATCCTCAAGCCGACCGAGCTGTTCGGCCTGAGCGGTTTCGACATCTGGACAAATGCCCTGTTCTGGAGCCTGCTGCTGAACATAGGCGGTTACCTGGCCTGCTCCATCATCCTGCCGCAGAATGATCGGGAGAAGGAGCAGGTCCGCAAGTTCGTCGATGTTTTCACCCTTCACCGTCAGGACGCCCCCTGGGAAGCCAAGCGCTTTTCCAAACCGGTCACCATCATCCAGTTCGTCAACCTGATGACCAAATTCATCGGTGAGCATCAGGCCCACACCGCCATCAGCGAATATCTGGGGGACCGGGAAATAGATGAAAAAGGGGGAGTGTCGGAATTCGAGCTCCCCAACCTCAAACGGTTCGTGGAAAAGACCCTTGCCGGTTCCGTGGGTGCCGCCGCCGCAGGAGCCATCGTGGAGAGCTACCTCTCAGACATAGGCTCCAGGATGGAATCGGTGTACGACATCTATAGCAAGGTCCGGGCAGACCTCAACGAGAGCAGCGAAAACCTCTTCGTCCGGCTGAGGGCATCTGAAATCATGAACCGCACCCTCGACCTGCAGATAATCATGGATGACCTGGTGGATCTGGTCCGGAAAGAGTTCAAGTTCGACCTGGTCATCATCCGGCTCATCAGCGACCATAATCTGCTGGTGGTCAAGAGTTACCGGGGAGAGCACATATCAGCTATCATCGACCGGAGTGCCTTGCCCGATATAAACACCTATCTCGGTGACGCCCTCCTGGGGAACCGGCCAAGCTTTCTCAACGATACCGAAAACAACGCCAAACCGGAATCCCGGGAACTGCTGGCTCGCGATGGGATCAAGTCCTTTGCCCATATCCCCATAGCCCGGGAGGGAGAAGCGCCTCTCGGGGTTCTTTCCGTATTCTCCCGTTCCATCGTGGGACAGTTCACGCCACCCTTTCTCAAGCTCCTCACCAGTCTCGCCGGGCAACTGGCCCAGGCCATCAGGATCGACGCGGAAATCCGGGCAAAGGACAAGGAACGGCTGGAAAAAGAACTGGCACAACTGGAAAACGCCCGGGTGCTTCGCGACATGGAGATTGCCAAGCAGATCCAGTTGTCGCTCCTCCCCGACAATCCTCCCGAAATTGCAGGCATGCAGTTTGCCTGCCGCTGTATCCCTGCCGCCCATGTGGGGGGTGACTACTACGACTTCTTCCCGAAAAACGCGTCAGTCGATATCGTCATTGCCGACGTTTCCGGCCATAGCGTAGGAGCAGCCCTCATCATGGCGGAGACCCGTACGGTCCTCCGTGCCGAGGTGCGGTCCAAGAACAGCCCCGGCGAAATCCTCACTGCCCTGAATGACCTGCTCCACGACGATCTGAGTCGTGCGGAACTTTTCATCACCATGTTTTATGTGACATTCGAAACCGCTACCCGTCGCCTTACCTATGCCAATGCGGGACATAACCAACCGCTTCTGTTTCGCCGGAACAGCCCCTCCTGCCTGGAACTGGATGCTGAAGGGCTCATCCTCGGCATCCGCAGGGTGGTTGACTTCGAGGAAAAGGAAGTCCAGCTTTCGCCGGGCGACATCCTCCTCATGTATACCGATGGTATTACCGAGGCCCAGAACGAGGCCGGAGAGCTGTATGGCATGGGGAGGCTGTGCGATCTTCTCGGTAAAATGGAGGGGGAAACCGCGGAAAAGATCCTGGAAGGGGTCTTGCGGGATGTTGCGCGGTACGCCAAAAGCACCACGCTGCAGGACGACATATCTATCGTCGTCGTCAAGGTGCTTTGATTCCGGCAAAATGGGCCAAACCTTCAAATAAAAGTCGAGAAAACCAGCTTTATGGGTTAGAATCAGATTTCAATGAGAAATTCAATCCGGGCATCTGAAGTCATGGGCCAACAGGGAGCACATCATGAATCTGAACATCGAAACGAGAAACGAAGTCATTGTCATCTACGTCAAGGAAGAACGGCTGGACGCCCACAATTCGGGAGACCTGAAGAGCGAAATGCAAAGGCTCTTTGAAGAGGGGAAGAAAAACATCCTCGTCGACCTGCACGATGTGCGGTTCATCGACAGTTCCGGTCTGGGCGCCCTGGTTTCCGGCTTCAAGAACGCCATTTCCCATCAAGGGAATCTCAAGCTCGCCACCTTGCAGACCCAGGTTAAATCCATGTTCGAGCTGACCAGACTGCACCGGGTATTCGAAATATTTCCTTCCACCGCGGAAGCGCTGGAAAATTTCTGACAAGCGAGGTCGCAATGGAGAAGCGGGCGATCGAGGTAGACATCAAGGTACCGAACCAGACGCGGTACCTGAGCCTTATCGGCAGGATTGGCGAGGACATCGCCAAGGAACTGGACAAGTTTGGCGGAGACAGGGAAACCCTTGCCTACCACATAAACCTCGTCCTTACCGAGGCGATGGTAAATGCCATCAAGTATGCAAATGCCGAAGACCCGGACAAAATGGTGCACATCATGATCACCATTGCTGACAGCGAGCTGACCATACGGGTCTACGACAATGGCCAGGGCTTCGACATCAACTCCATACCGCCACCCGATTTCGAAAAACTGGAAGACCGGGGACGTGGTGTCTTCATCATAA
Organism: Geomobilimonas luticola; assembly: GCF_018476905.1. Taxonomy (GTDB): domain Bacteria; phylum Desulfobacterota; class Desulfuromonadia; order Geobacterales; family Geobacteraceae; genus Geomobilimonas; species Geomobilimonas luticola. The sequence continues at coordinate 7,969 of NZ_JAHCVK010000010.1, read as the reverse complement.
AGTCGATCATGGATTCTGTCCGGTACCGGAAGATTGACGGAGGGAATGTGCTGGAGATGTCGAAACGCCTGCAGTAAGCGTTCCTGACCAATCCGCTTTCACCCCCGACGGACCGTCCACCAGACCATCCCTCCCCCGGCAAGCAGCATGGGAAGGCTGAGCAGTTGTCCCATGGAAAGGCTCCCGACGATAAAGCCCAGCTGATAATCCGGTTCCCGGAAAAATTCCACCGTAAAACGAAACAGCCCGTACAACCCTATGAACGACCAGAAAACGGTCCCTGCGGGGGGCCTGAGACGACCGATTCCCCAGAGGCAAAGGTACATCACCGGCCCTTCGAGGAAGGCCTCGTACAATTGGGACGGATGCCGCGGCACTCCCCCGGCGCGGGGATCGGGAAAGATGACCCCCCACGGGACGGTTGTCACGCGTCCGTACAGTTCGCCGTTGATAAAGTTGCCGATGCGACCGAGCCCCAGCCCGATCGGGGCCGTCATGAAGCCGATATCGAGCATCTGCAGGAAATTGAGTTTCTTCTTCCATACAAACAATGCTCCACCCAGAATGGCTCCGAGCAGACCGCCATGAAATGACATTCCCCCTTCCCAGACGGCAAACACTTTCAAGGGATGGGCAAGATAGTCGGGTAAGTTGTAAAACAGCACGTATCCGGTTCTCCCCCCAACAATAATCCCCAGGGCCACCATGAATACGAGGTCAGAAACATCATCCTTCGTGAGAGGCACACCTCCGTGTTTCGCTTCGGCCCGTATGATGAAATAGGCCGACAGAAAACCGATGATATACATGAGTCCGTACCAGCGAAATGCCAGCGGACCGAGATGGAAAAATACCGGATCGATGTCTGGAAACTGCATGGATTCTCCCTGTACCATAAAAGTGTATGTAACCTAGCAGTAAAACAGTAGGGTGTCAATGACCGGTGCGTGCGGCTGCAAGTGCCCAAACTTTGAAACTTTTTAACCGAACAAAGGGTTGACAAATACTGACGTCGGGACTATACCAAAAGCACATGTTCCTCGTTAGGAAGAGGCGTTTGCACAAACAAAGGCTACTGCACGGAAACGTCGAAAGACGCCAACGGGTAGACCAGGTATTGTCGGCTTAAGGCTTTACCTAAGGTAGCTGGTGAAAACCTACGTTGTGCACTGCCGAAACTCAACCAGGGGGAAGCAGGCCTTCTATCGCGTATGGTCCTTCCTCCTGGAAGGACCTTTTTATTTTTCAGGAGTTATCATGAACGAGGTCGTAAGCGAACTCTATCTGAGCGCGGTTCTCGACAATACCGTCATCAGTGATCAGGGTCAGCAGATCGGCAAACTGTGGGACCTCGTCATGACCGCGGGTGAGGTTTTCCCCGAGGTATCCCATCTTCTCGTCAAATCACAGACATCAACCATGGCCATCCCCTGGAAAGAGATATCTCTCTTCAACCCCTTCGTAATCTCCATACAGGGCGAATCAGGCCCCCTTCCCTATGAGCCACGGGAAGGTGAAATCCTGGTAAGGCGCGACATTCTCGACAAACAGATCGTCGATATTAACGGTGCCAAGGTCGTCCGGGTCAATGACCTGAAACTGGGAAATCAGAAAAATTTCCTCTGCATCTTTGCCGTCGATATCGGCTTCAGGGGCTTGCTCCGCCGCCTGGGGTACGAAAAGCTGGGTGAGAAAATTGCGCGCGGCCTCAACAAGGAACTGTCCCATCAGGAAATCAGCTGGGAATATGTCCAGCCCCTTGAGCCGAATCTGTCCCGCCTGACACTTACCATGGCACAGGAACAGATGGCGGACATGCACCCCGCCGATATCGCGGGCATTATATCCCAGATATCTCCGAAGCAGATTCAGACGGTGCTGACGTCCCTCGACACGGAGACTGCTGGTGAGGCGATTCACGAACTTGACCCCGAACTGCGATCCCGGGTCATCACCCAACTGGACAGCGAACAGGCTTCGGACATTCTGGAAGAAATGGACCCGGACGAGGCAGCGGACGTGCTCGGCGACCTCCCCGAAGAAAAGGCGCAGGAACTTCTCGGTCTTATGGATGAAGAGGAAGCTGGAGACATCCAGGAACTGATGGAGCATGAGGACGACACCGCCGGGGGCCTCATGAACAGCGAATTTCTCACCATCGCACCCGATCTCGTGGTCGGCGATGCGCTGAGTCAAACCAAGCTCTTGGCCGCCGATGTCGAAACGGTCTATTATGCCTACGTCGTTGACAGCGATGAGAACCTGCTTGGCGTGGTGAGCCTCAAGGAATTGCTCATCACACCACCGGAAACCCCCGTGACCGAGATCATGACCATCAACCTGAAAACGGTGAAAGTCGATGCGGAGCCGGAGGAAATCCTGGAGCTCATCGCCAAGTACAACCTGATTGCCATCCCGGTCCTGGACGAGAGCGAAAAGATCGCGGGGATTGTCACCGTGGACGACATCCTGGAACTGTTTCTCCCCTACGCCCTGCGCCGTCGACGGTATCGTCACCACTGATCGCAAATTCAATCCTGGATACCTGCCATGTTTACCGGAATCAGCCTGTTTCGCCTGTTCAAACCGCTCCGTAAGGTCAATCCGAGGAATATTCTGCTCTTTCTGGCCATCCTCGGTCCGGGCATCATCACCGCCAACGTGGATAACGACGCCGGCGGGATAACCACCTATTCCCTGGCCGGAGCCCATTTCGGCTATACCCTCCTCTGGGTTATGGTGCCGACAACCATTGCCCTCGTGGTAATCCAGGAGATGTGCGCCCGAATGGGCGCAGTGACCGGCAAAGGACTGTCGGATCTCATACGTGAATCCTTCGGGGTCAAGGTGACGTTTTACGTAATGATTGCCCTGCTCATCACCAACATGGGAAACTCGGTCTCCGAATTCGCCGGCATAGCCGCCAGCCTGGAAATTTTCGGCATCAGCAAATATCTGTCGGTGCCGGTCAGCGCGGTCCTTGTATGGCTGCTGGTAGTAAAGGGCTCCTACAAATTCGTTGAAAAGGTATTCCTCGTCGCCTGCATGGTCTACATCGCCTATCCCATCGCCGCCTTCATGGCCGGTCCGAAGTGGAACACCATCCTCACTGCGACGCTCGTGCCGACATTCAAATCCGACAGCGCCTACCTGATGACCATGATCGGTCTGGTGGGTACGACCATTGCTCCCTGGATGCAGTTTTACCAGCAGTCGGCCGTGGTAGAGAAGGGCATAACCATTGACCAGTACGGCTTCTCCCGGCTGGATGTCATAATCGGCTGCGTCATGGCAATCGTGGTGGCATTCTTCATCGTGGTCGCCTGTGCCTCGACCATCCACGTACAAGGGCTCAAGATCGAAACCGCCGCCGATGCAGCAGTCGCCTTGAAACCGCTTGTGGGCAGACATGCTTCCACACTCTTCGCCTTCGGGCTTTTTAACGCCTCGCTGTTTGCCGCCTGCATTCTGCCCCTTTCAACCGCTTACTACATATGCGAAGGGCTTGGCTGGGAATCGGGCATCGACAAGAATTTTCGCCAGGCGCCCCAGTTCTTCTGGCTTTTCACCATTATCATCATCCTCAGCGCCCTTACCATTCTCATCCCCAACGCTCCCCTGATCATGATCATGTTCATTTCCCAGGTGGTCAACGGCGCGGTTCTCCCTTTTGTCCTGATCTTCATGCTCAAGCTCGTCAATGACCGCAGCCTCATGGGAACCTATACCAATGGCCCCGTATTCAACGGCATCTCCTGGCTTACCGTCGTCATCATGATCGTGCTGACCGTAATGATGACCGTCGATCTCCTCTTCCCGGGAAGCGTCGGGACACTGCTCGGAGTGCCGTAAGAAATCGGTTCAAAACGGGGTGAGCGAGTCGGGTAAGACGGGCCCACGGAAGTCCGTCGTACCCACCCGTAGCATGGCAAAAAAAATTTGCCGGCATCATTGACATTATCTAATGCGGTGCTAGACTTCACTGTACCACATGGTCTTTGAAAATTGCTCTGGAGTGCAGGTAAGAGTTTGTTGGGGTACCTGACTATTTACGAACATACTAGCGCCGGATTCTGACGCAGTGTGCACGCCTTCTCGCCTGAAGGAAGCCTGAAGCGTCATGCCGGACAATGATGCAACAAAGGTCAGTAACTCTCGCGGCCATACGGCAGATCTGGAGCAATACCCTATATTGGTGTCGTCGGACGTCTCGCAACTGCGTCAACCGGGTTTCGGGGAGCGTATACCCCGAACATGATATGTATCAATCATCACAAATACTATCCTGATGAGTTAGGCTTTGACAGGATATGATACGTATCAGCCACGGAACATGCACAAAGCAACCCCGGCGGCACCAATTACCTACAAAAAAGCCCGGAACGTGTTTCGTTCCGGGCTTTTGATTTTTGCTGAACGGCAATACTCTGATTGAGGCCCTACTCCCTCGCCCCAGCCGGCACTCCCGCCTTGTTGGCAGTTTCTTCGAGAGCGCTGAGCTTCGTTTTAAGTTCCTGTACCCGCAATTCCACATTCTTTAAGGATGCCTGGATCGACAGATATTCGGTTCGGGACATCTTGCTCGTATCGGCCAGCCTTCCCCGCAATTGCTCTGCCTGGTCCTCTGCTGCCCTCAGGTCCGACTTGAGCCGGCCGAAATCCTTGCGCCAGACATTCTCATCCTTGCCGCCGAAAAGAATCGCCTTTTTGTCTCCAGCCGTTGTCCGGTCCTTGGCACTCTCCGCTCCCGTTGCGTCCGGTTTCCCCTTGGACTCGTCTATTTCGGTTATTTCCGGCCCTGTGGGGACATCGGCATCGAGAATGACTACCTTTTTCCGGTATTCGGGGGGTACTTTCCCAAGGTCTTCGGTAAAACTGACCGTTCCCTTCTTGTCCACCCACTTGTAAGTGACGGCATGGGCGGGTACCGCAGAAATAATCACGAGCATTGCTAACAGTCGTTTCATGTAATCTCCTCTCCGGATATTCGTGGCATGGTGGCGACACGCCGTTTAAAGAGCTACCCCGGCGGCCAGCCAAGATTGCGACCGGCAAGCAGGTGGAAATGGATATGAAAAACGGACTGGCCGGCTCCGGCGTTGTTGTTATTGACAATACGGAACCCTTGTTCGGCAATGCCCCGCTCCCGGGCGATCCGCGCTGCAACCTGGAAGACATGCCCGATAAGGGCATTGTCCCCAGTATCGAGATCAAGGGCATTGACCACATGCTTGTGGGGAATAATAAGGAGATGATGGGGTGCCACCGGTGCGATATCCTCGATGACCACAACCTGTTCGTCCTCGAACACCTTCCGGGCAGGTATCTCCCCCCGCGATATCTTGCAGAACAGACAATTATCCATCAAAGTTCCTCGCCTCATCAAATGGTTGAAGCTTATGCCATTTCCCCCTCTTGTTCAAGCAAAGAGTTCAGGATTAGGCATTATCACGTAAGGATGTGCCGGCTTTTCGGAGATACATGAGAAATTCACGGTTCCCCTTCGGGCCCAGGATCGGTGATTCCGTCACGCCTCGCACTTCCAATGAAAGGCTTTCCGCCAGGGTCTGGACACCGGAAATGACGTGCCGATGTTTGGCCGGATCACGCACGACCCCCCCCTTTCCCACCTCGCCGCGCCCGACCTCGAATTGCGGTTTGATGAGTGCAACAAGCTCCCCCTCCTCCTTGAGCAGGCCAATGGTTGCAGGCAGCACCTTGTCGAGGGAGATGAAAGAGGCATCGATCACGGCGAAGTCGGGCAGTTCCGCCAGTTTGTCCATCGTAAGGTAGCGGATGTTGGTCTTCTCCATGTTAACCACCCGGTGGTCCTGCCGCAACTTCCACGCAAGCTGGCCGTATCCCACATCCACGGCATAAACCTTTGCAGCACCCCGCTGGAGCAGGCAGTCGGTAAACCCTCCCGTGGAAGCGCCGACGTCGATGACGACCAGACCGGCAACGTCAATGCCGAACTCGTCGAGCGCCTTCTGCAGTTTCAAGCCCCCCCTGCTGACGTACGGAAGAACGTCACCCTTGAGTCGAATATCCGCATCCACCGCCACCTGTTGTCCCGCCTTGTCCACCACATGGTCATTCACCACCACCTGTCCGGCCATGATGAAGCCGCGGGCACGCTCCCGCGACGGTGCCAGGCCCCGGTCAAGCAACAGTTTATCGAGACGCTCCTTAACTCTGGTCATGAACGGCACTACCCTTTGCAAGACAAGACCTCAGCACAAAGCCGACGTACACACGGTTTCAATGCTTGAACCGCGTCTGTCCGGCATCTTACCCCTAACCTATCCACGAATCAAGGAGCAAATTGCCTTCAAACCACACCGGTATGGGGGGGTGATATAAAAGTAGCTAGGAATTGAAATAATGAGATTTACAGTGCTTTACATTTGCTTGTCGATGATGGGAAAATTGGGGCAATTTCAAAAAGATTTTGATGGCGGCGGCGCGGCGATTTTGATTCATTTTTTGCGGCCGCCGAGGAGGTGGGTTTGACCTGGTGAGGGGCGATTTATGCCCCTCATTTATTTGCTGTCGCAAGAGTCAATAATCTGAATGGAGATATCAGATCCTTCATACGAACACAGCATATTTATCAAGGTGTCATAATCGATAGCCTTACCGTCAATGACGAGACCACGGTTGCTTAATCTACGGGAAATGTCGTGTGTCCGGTCAAGTTGCTTATGTTGAATCAGCTGGGGATAAAAATCAGTTTTTGCATCTGATAGTTATACTTTCCGGCCATCCTGTTGCCGGTTTCGATGAAGTATATCTGGACGGTAAATTGATTGGTGAATTTGGCAGCAAAGCATATTACGAGCTGTTCACCGGTAATCAGCCTTTGGTTTGCCAATCGCTCATCGATGCATCAGCAGGCCGCTGGACAGCAAACCACAAACTCCTTGGCTGTGCATATATCTATCTCAAGCTGGAATATGACGAGAGCCTCTTCACTTCCGGGATCCCCACTGTACAGGTTGTTACTCGAGGGAAAAACGATATTTATGACACTAGGTCTGGAATTTTTGGTTGGTCAGATAATCCTGCCCTCTGCGCTCGTGACTATATGGTATTGCCCGAAGCACTTGGAGGAATGGGTTGTGAGGAAGGTGATGCCACCCGGGCGGAGCGCCTTACATGGTACGAAAGCAACTCCCCCGTTTATGCTGACCTGTATAAAAGGATTTGGGGGATGGCATGAATCAATTGATTCTCGACCCTGGGACTTTCCGGCGTTTGGATATTTTGACCAGGACTGAAGCGGGTATGCCGTTGCACGTCTTTTCCTGGCAAAAGGGGATACAGTGTTGGGGTAGGGCAGAACAACAGAAGGTTCTTGTCCTGAATGTTCCTACTCCCGACGGGTATTGTTCTGAAATGATGTATCTGATTGACATAGCCAACAGGATAGACATGGATCAGTTTGTTAAGAAGTCCTCTCATCCTTGGCTTGACAACGGGGAAATCCCGCTGGAAAAGGTCTATGAGTGGCTTGTATGGCACGAAATCGCTCATGTGAAATTTGGAGACATGAACGCTTGGGAACATTTTAAGAAGAAAGGATTTCAGTTGGCTTGGAGAGAACATCTTAAATGGTGTACCGAGCTCAGAGCAGATAGATACGCCTGGGGCAAAATTGCACCAGGTAAAGAAATGCCTTCCTTCAGTAAAACCAGGGAGAGCAGGGAAGCGGTGAAGAAATTCGATGCAACACTCAAAAAGTACAGGAACGATTTTGAATTGCTCCGGCGAGATCGAATAACGCCCATATCAACCAACCCGAACGAATATGTTCCTTGGTTTCACAGTGAAGGACTCCCATTTGTACAGACAGTGAATTGAGGAGATGGGGAAAAGTGGCAAATTCGTATGGCTCTAGACCATCAGAAATCATCTGATAGGCTAGAAGCATGTTTGAAAACAGTAAGTTATCACGATTTAAAGTTGC